>NZ_JAOWIC010000046.1:0-17001 GCF_030332305.1 Citrobacter sp. Ct235 | reverse complement strand
AAGGTTTGAGAAAATGCACATTTACTGCTCAGGTGGCATGATCACGTCTTTTTTCAGGGACAATGAACATGCTTATCGGTTATGTACGAGTGTCAACAAATGACCAGAATACGGCGCTGCAACGAAATGCGCTTGATTGCGCAGGATGTGAACTAATTTTTGAAGACAAGATCAGCGGAAAAACATCGGACAGGCCTGGCTTGAAAAAGGTTCTCAGAACCTTATCAGAAGGTGACACACTGGTGGTCTGGAAACTGGATCGACTCGGTCGCAGTATGCGACACCTTGTCGTCCTTGTGGAGGAGTTGCGGGAACGTGGCATTAACTTTCGTAGCCTTACCGACAGCATAGATACTTCCACACCAATGGGGAGATTCTTCTTTCATGTCATGGGGGCTCTGGCAGAAATGGAAAGGGAGTTGATAGTTGAGCGTACCAGGGCCGGTTTAGAAGCTGCTCGCGCAGAAGGTCGGATCGGTGGCCGCAGGCCAAAGTTAACCGCTGAGCAATGGGCGCAGGCTGGAAGACTATTGGCCGCAGGGGAAACGCGTCAGCGCGTGGCAATAATCTACGATGTTGGCATGTCGACGCTATATAAAAAATTTCCTGCTAATAGGTAAATCATAGTGTTACTTGTGGTCAAGGATTTATCTTTTTTTGCACGCTTGATCTTTCCATTTTAGGTTATTACTGTATATATAAACAGTATTTATGTGGGGTGATTTATGCCGCGTCGTTATGACATTGAGGCCGCATTCCGGTCTGCTGTAGTTGTTGAGCCCAGCGGTCGCAGGACACTACGAACAGTTGATTTTGTGCGGGAACTGAAGAAAGTGAACTGGGATTTCTCCTTGCGGGATGCAAATGCCTGGATAGAGGCCAGCATAAGCACATTCAGGGACATTTCCCCGGCAGAGGGTGAGGATCGTTTGTTCATGCTCTATAACCCGAACGGGGGGCTATGACATGGGGTTTCCATCGCCGGCGGCTGACTACATTGATCATCGCATATCGCTTGATGAGAAATTTATAGATCATCCAGCATCTACATATTTCATGAGATCTGGGCAAACCTATTGGCGAGAAGGTATTTTGAACGGTGCTTTGTTAGTCGTTGATAGTTCACTTACGCCATGTGATGGTTCTCTTCTCGTCTGCAACATCGATAATGAGCTAAGGATAAAGCGTTATCGTTTACATCCCAAACCGCACCTGGTGAATCTGGAGAGCGGTAAGCGTGAAGATATACCATCGACTTCTGGTGATTATAATGTGACATCACCAGTTTTTGGGGTGATTACCTATATCATCAATGATGCTCGCTCTGGTGAGTTTGATGATTGTCCGGTAATTTGAATTGCTGCTGCGGTTTATCATGTGCCATTTTTGTGTCGCACACGGTAAAACGTAGTCCACTTTCTTACATCATGTGCCATTAAGTTACTTATTGTGAATGCGGCAATGTGTATGTAAAACAGCTAGTTAAATGTGATTCTACTAATTCGTAATGCGAAGGTCGTAGGTTCGACTCCTATTATCGGCACCATCCTACCTATTTTAACCTCTCCTTAAGTCTACTTAAACACCCTTTAAACCCTTATAATACGCGGTTTCACGGCCCTTGTTGTCTCTGCTCGTCTACTCACGTTCACAGAAATCTACGGTGAGTTGGGGGGCATAAGTGGGAGCATTCTGTGTTCGGTTCAGGGAGATGCCCCCAATGAAAAGAAAAAATTTCAGCGCAGAGTTTAAACGCGAATCCGCTCAACGCGTCCTTGACCACAACGACACCGTTGCTGATGTGGCCAGTGCTATAAATTTTGGTCTTTCTACTATGACGCGATGAGTAAAGCAGTTGCGGGATGAACGACAGGGCAAAATGCAAAAGCCTCTCCCATAGGACAGGCAAGCGTTGGGCTTACCTCGCTGTTGTTCTCGATCTGGTCGCAAGAAAACCGGCAGGTTGGGCAATGTCATTCTTATCGAACAACAGGCTGACTATCAAGGTGCTGGAAATGACGTGGGTAACTCTTTCGCAACGCAGCTAACTCTTCTTCATTCCATAATCGCGCCAGATGAGCGCCACTCTGGAGCCCAGGCTTTGCCGCATGTGCCTGGATTGAGCTAAGGTTTCGCCCGGGTAATAGTTGGCTGACGGAGCGAGCACTTTCACCAACAGCGTAATGTGCACGCAGAATGGCGACCTCTTCTTCAGACCAGGGGAGCATAGCTTCAATCTTTCTGCATCCTGGCATTTTTGTATTCAATCCGATCAAAACCACTGCGCGTCCCAGGATATTCGGCAATGCCGCGGGTGGGAATTTTCCCGTCGCGTTGCCCCAGAAAATAAAGCTCCGGCAACGTCCATCGGGTACGGAGGGGATGGGATTTATCTCCGGCTTTCATAGGCGCGCCCTGCAAAACGTCTGAGCAAGCGGTTATTATTCATCTTAAGAAGACTCCTTGTACCTTTGATATGGTCACTTCAGCAGAATATCATGGACTGTCAGCAGAAATATCTACATTCTCTTCCTGAAAGCATTAGGTTATTAAGAATTTCCTTTTATTCTCGCGGCGAATGTTTTGTGGGTTTCAGTAAATATTCCCAAACTGAAAAGTGGTAATCTTGGAAAGTTCTTAATACCTTTGCCTGACTCTATTTAAACCCTGTGAGAATAATATTATGTACTCTTGCTAAATGTATATTAAGCATTGATTATATTAAAAGTTCTCCTTGTTCCCTTTACCTTTAATTCATTTGCTGGTAAAAAATAGAACCACGCTTTATATCCCCTTTATCTACCCAATAATGGATGTATTTATTCAGGAGACAGAACTATCATGGCAGATTCATTTCAGTCTGAAATTCCAAAAGCACGTGTTAATATTCGGCTTGATTTACATACGGGCGGTGCTCAGAAAAAAGTTGAACTTCCCCTCAAACTTCTCTCCGTTGGTGATTTCAGCAACGGCAAAGCAGAAGGCCCGCTGTCTGAACGTGAGAAAATTAACGTTAACAAAAACAATTTCAATAGCGTACTGGCCGAGCTGACGCCACAGATGAACCTCACCGTCAAAAACACTCTCGCTAACGACGGTTCGGAAGAGAATATTCAACTGCAATTCCAGGATATGAAGGACTTTGAGCCAGAGCAGGTTGCCCGTCAAATTCCACAGCTGCGTGCGATGCTGGCGATGCGCAATTTACTGCGCGACCTGAAATCCAATTTACTGGATAACGTTACTTTCCGGAAAGAACTGGAAAAAATTCTGAAAGACCCTTCACTCAGCGACGAACTGCGTAATGAGCTCAATGCGCTCGCCCCGTCCCAGAACTCATAACTGGAAACTTTTAACGGAATAATCACGAGTAAAATGCTTATGTCTCTTAATAATGAATCCCAGGCTCATACTGGCGGCGCGACCGTGCAAAATACCCTGCCACAGGGCGGTGTCTACGCATCTCTGTTCGAAAAAATTAATTTAACGCCGGTGTCAAAACTGGGCGCACTGGATGGTTTTCAGGACAATAACATCATGGCGGAAACTTCTGCCGACGCGCGTGTTACCGCCGCAGTACAGGTATTTATGCAATGCCTGAAAAAATCCGGACAGACCGTTGAGAAGCTGGATAAAACGCTGCTCGACCATCACATCGCCGAACTGGACTTCCAGATTAGTCGTCAGCTCGATGAAGTGATGCACAATGATGAGTTCCAGAAAGTGGAATCCGTCTGGCGCGGTCTGAAATCGCTGGTGGATAAAACCGACTTCCGCCAGAACGTAAAACTGGAAATTCTTGACCTCTCCAAAGACGAATTGCGCCAGGATTTCGAAGACTCCCCGGAAATTATCCAGAGCGGCCTGTACAAACAAACGTATATCGCGGAATACGACACCCCGGGCGGTGAACCGATTGGTGCGATTATCTCTGCTTACGAATTCGACGCTTCGGCCCAGGATGTGGCGCTGATGCGTAACCTGTCCAAAGTCTCTGCGGCTGCGCACATGCCATTTATCGGCTCCGCAGGCCCGAAATTCTTCCTGAAAGATTCGATGGAAGAAGTGGCGGCCATCAAAGACATCGGCAACTACTTTGACCGTGCTGAATACATCAAGTGGAAATCTTTCCGTGACACGGACGACTCCCGCTACATCGGTCTGGTCATGCCGCGTGTGCTGGGACGTCTGCCGTATGGCCCGGATACCGTGCCGGTGCGCAGCTTCAACTACATCGAAGAAGTGAAAGGCCCGGATCACGACAAGTACCTGTGGACCAACGCCTCGTTCGCCTTTGCCGCCAACATGGTGAAAAGCTTCATCAACAACGGCTGGTGCGTACAGATTCGTGGCCCACAGGCGGGCGGCGCGGTGCAGGACCTGCCAATCCATCTGTATGATCTCGGTACCGGCAATCAGGTGAAAATCCCGTCTGAAGTGATGATCCCGGAAACCCGCGAGTTTGAATTTGCCAACCTCGGCTTCATTCCGCTGTCGTACTACAAAAACCGCGACTACGCGTGCTTCTTCTCGGCGAACTCCACCCAGAAACCGGCGTTGTATGACACCGCAGATGCAACCGCTAACAGCCGCATCAACGCCCGCCTGCCGTACATCTTCCTGCTGTCGCGTATCGCGCACTACCTGAAACTGATTCAGCGTGAAAACATCGGCACCACTAAAGACCGCCGTCTGCTGGAGCTGGAGCTGAACACCTGGGTACGCAGTCTGGTCACAGAAATGACCGATCCGGGCGACGAGTTGCAGGCTTCCCACCCGCTGCGCGATGCGAAAGTACTGGTGGAAGATATCGAAGACAACCCGGGCTTCTTCCGCGTGAAGCTGTACGCCATCCCGCACTTCCAGGTGGAAGGGATGGACGTCAACCTGTCGCTGGTTTCCCAGATGCCGAAAGCAAAATCGTAAACCAGGCAGGAAACCGATGAAGACGGAACAACCGTTATGGGGCAGGGGCGTCATGGTCTCTCCCCAGCACTTCCAGCAACAGGTCGCTTATGCGGCCTGGTCTGCGGAATGTATTGCACAAATGGGCCTCAACCACCCTTGGGGAGTGATTGAGGCGGCGTTTGAACCGGACGCGCTGAAGCTTGGACGTTTGCAGGCCCGCAAGCTACATGTTCGTTTTCAGGACGGTACGCTTGTTGATAGCGATAATGCCGATGGTCTGCCACCTGTATTGCTGCTGGACGGTGAATCAGGTGAAACGCTGGTCATGCTGGCGCTTCCATTGATGCGCGCCAACGGTGGCAATTGTTTGGCTCCGGATGCCGTTGCAGAGCGCCCGGTACGTTACCGTCAGCGCTGGCATGATGTGCGTAACACCTTTGGTGATGATACCCGCCAGATTGCGGTGATGCAGCCTGAACTTACGCTTCGCTTCTCCTATCAGAACAACAGTGATTATCTAACCTGTCCGGTTGCGCGTCTGCAGCAGGATTCGCAGGGCGTGTGGGCGCTGGATGATGCCTTCCTTCCTCCGTTGATGACCGTGCAGAGCAGCCGATGGCTGACGGTCCAGCTTGAACACCTGATGACTCAGTTGCGCGCGCGCCTGACGCGCCTGATGGCAATGCGTCGAGAAAGCAACGAAAGAATGGCGGACTTTGCCGTCGCCGACGTTTCCCTGTTCTGGCTACTCAACGCGCTTAACAGCGCGGAACCGGTGTTGGGACAGTTTCAGCGCTTTCCACAAAGTGCCACAGAGCGGCTTTACCCGGAGCTTGCCCGTCTGGCGGGCAGTCTGCTGACGTTTTCCCTTGAGCATCAGGTTAGTGCTATCCCGGCGTATCAGCATGAGCAACTGAATGCGGTTTTCCCTCCGTTATTCGATCTGCTAAGTGACCTGCTGGAAGCCAGCCTGCCGTCACGCGTGGTGTCCGTCGAGCTTACCCATGACAAACGCCTGCATCAGTGGCTGGCTCGTTTGCAGGATCCTCGCCTGCGTGAAGGGGCGGATTACTACCTGTCGGTGCGTTCTCACATTCCTGTGGCGCAGCTACAGGAGCAGTTCCCGCGTCAGTGCAAAGTGGGTAGCCCGGATTACGTGACAAGCCTGGTGAATGCCTCCCGTCAAGGGGTTCCGCTAAAGGCGCTGCGCCATGTTCCTGCCGCCATTCCTCTGCGACTGGAAAATCAGTATTTCTCGCTCGACCTGTCTCATCCTGCGGCGCAGGAGATGCTCCAGAGCGGTAGCTGTATGTTCTACACCCCGGGCACGCTGGGTGAACCCGAACTTGAACTTTACGCGGTACTGAGAACATGAGTGATAACAAACGCGGTGCGACCGCATCCATTGATATCGATGCACTGTTGCAGGACACCTGGTTACAGGTTATCAGCCTGCGTCACGGCCCTCAGTTTCAGGAGGGTGAAGGACGCGTGTTATGGGACCGCTGTGTCTCCGATGTGGATCGTGTCCAGCAGGCGCTGAAAGCCAGCGGACTGGATGATGCCAGCTGTCAGCATATTCTCACCGCGCAGTGTGCGTTGCTCGACGAAGCCGTTAAAAGCCGTGGTATTCAGGATGATGCCTGCGTGCAGTGGTACGACATTCCGCTCCAGGGGCATTTCCTTGGCACGATGGATGCGGGTGACACCCTGTGTGACCGGATGCGGGATGTTCTGCGTGAACCGACCCCGGACTGCGCGGTGTTGACCTGTTTTCAGCGCGTGATGATGTTGGGTTTTCTCGGCAGTTTCCGCTCGCTGAACGATCCCGATCGTCAGAAGCTGGTGAACGCGCTCAATGAGCATGTCGCGCCATTCAGCTATCCGCAAACACATCCGATACTGGCAGAGAGCCGCGCCGGTCGGGGTATGGGCGGCTGGTTCTCTTCCTGGCCGATTCGCATTGCGGTGAGTGTGGTGGTGATTGCTGCCCTGTGGTGGGGCCTGAACAGTTGGCTGGATCAGATGTTGGTTACTCTGCTGCCAGGAGCGGTGAAATGAGTGCTGCACAACAACGGCTGCTGGCGTTGTTGGCGGTATTGCTTAGTGGTGTAGTGTGTCTGGGCTTTTTGCCGACGACAGGCTGGGTATCGGTACTCATCCTGCTGGCGGCCTGGGCAGTGATTGCGGTGGTCTGGTTCATTGCGGGCCGCGGTGCTGAGCATCAAACCGAACTGCGTCTGGATAATCTACCAGAAGCGACTTACCGCCAGCCTGTCGTACTGGTCTGTGGCGATCTGACACAGTCCTGGCCGGAGCATTCACCGGTGCTGACGGTAACTCAGGGGTGCTGGATCCGTGTGGAAGATAACCAGGATCTGGCGCAGGTTGCCCGCCAGTTGTTGTGGTTGCGTCCGGACTGGGGGCGTCAGATCTCGGTGATGGTCAGCGTCTGTCCGCAGCATCATGCGGATACTGAAGCGCTGACCAGTCGCCTGCTGTCGCTGCGTTGGCAAATCAGTCAGCTCCGCCGTGAATCGGGGCATTCCGTTCCTGTGGTACTGAATGGACTAACAGGCAGTGCCATGATGAACGATATGCTCTGGCAGGCGGCTATCCCGGGAGAAGGTATCAGCGTCTGGCGTGAATCCGCAGCCCCGAGCCCGATATCGACATGGGTGACCACCGGTGGTGCGATGGCGATGCAGCAGCAGGTGCTGATGAACAGTCTGATGACCTGGTTCCACCACCATGTCAAAGTTGTGTTCATGGATAAAAACCCAGATATGCCCGTGATTGCACCCGCGGCAGTACTGTGGGGAATGGGGCCTATCCTTGCCGGAAGCCTGGCGTCCTCGGTCTGGACCGCCTGGCTTTCACGTCACACCGCGATGCAGCATGTTGCGGGCTGGCAGCCAGTAGGAACAGACAGTACCGTCATGTCACTGATGCCTGATTTCGTGCTGCCGCTGCTGCCGGAAGGCCAGGGACTTACACCGCGTCAACGAACCTGGCGCTGTGCCCTGACGCTTATTACCCTGGCTGCTGTCGCCGCGTTGCTCTGTAGTGGCTGGAATAACCAACAACTTTTGCATCGTCTGAGCTTTGACATCCAGCGCTATGACCGTATTTCGATGGATGATTACGTCCCGAAAGCGGAGGCGGTAAACGTGCTGCGTCAGGATGCGGCGCAACTTGATGGCTGGGCGCGTAATGGCGAACCCATGCGCATGAGCCTGGGGCTGTATCAGGGCGAACGTCTGAGAATGCCAGTGCTGGAAGCGATCCGCTCTTATGTGTCTCCTCCACCCCCTCCGCCAAAACCGAAAGTTGTGCCAACGATTGTCCGCCTCGACAGCATGTCCCTGTTCGATTCCGGCAAATACGACCTCAAACCCGGTTCTACCAAACTGCTGGTCAATTCCCTGGTCGGCATCAAAGCCAAACCGGGCTGGCTGATCGTGGTTGCCGGGCACACGGATAACACTGGCAATCCAGGGCTTAACCAGACGCTCTCGCAGAAACGTGCCGAATCGGTGCGCGACTGGATGCGTGACACCGGTGACGTCCCAGAAAGCTGTTTTGCGGTGCAGGGCTATGGTGAAAGCCGCCCCATCGCAACCAATGACACCGCGGAAGGCCGTGCGCTCAACCGTCGTGTCGAAATCAGTCTGGTACCGCAGGCGAATGCCTGCCAGATACCGGGCAAAACCCTGACGTCATCGCAGGATGATGACGTCGTTAAAAATGAAATGGAGAAGTAACCATGGCAATTCCAGTCTATCTGTGGCTGAAAGACGATGGCGGCGCGGACATCAAAGGTTCCGTTGACGTTAAAGATCGCGAAGGCAGCATCGAAGTGGTGGCACAGGATCACAGCTTGTACATCCCGACCGATAACAACACCGGCAAACTGACCGGTACCCGTATCCACACGCCGTTCCTGTTCACCAAGGAAATCGACTCCTCCAGCCCGTATCTGTACAAGGCGGTGACCACCGGTCAGACCCTGAAATCGGCGGAGTTCAAGTGGTACAAAATCAATGACGCGGGCCAGGAAGTTGAGTATTTCAACACCAAACTGGAAAACGTGAAACTGGTGAAAGTTGCACCAAAAATGCACGACATCAAAGATCCTGCGATGGAAAAACACAACCATCTGGAAATGATCGAACTGCGTTACGAAAAAATCACCTGGACCTACAAAGACGGCAACATCATTCATTCCGATTCCTGGAACGAACGCACTACCGCGTAAGTCTTTTGCGGGCAGGCTTCCTGTCCGCAGTTTTCCTTAGCGTCTGCGTGCCGGACGCTAAGGAAAATCACAATTCGCCTGCCTGACCTCATGCGCTTCGGTTCCTTGTCAAAAGGGAAAGCGACGGGCGGTAGCGTGCCCGGAAAAAAGAAGAGAGAGAAAATGGAAAACTCAGCCGTCCTGTTACGTCGCCTTAATCCTTACTGCGCCCGTGCGCTCGAAGGCGCCGCTTCCCTGTGCCAGACCCGCGCTCACGCTGAAATCCTGCCGGAGCATTGGCTGCTCAAATTGCTGGAGCAGGGCGAAGGTGACCTCACGGTGCTGGCGCGTCGCTACGAATGGGACATGGACGGCATGTGGCAGGCGCTGCTGGGCTGGCTGGATACACTTCCGCGCTCGGTGCGCAGTCGTCCGGCGCTTGCCGACTCACTTAACGCGCTGTTGAAACAGGCGTGGATGGCGGCCTCACTCCAGGGCGAAGAACAAATCCGCAGCCTGCACCTGCTGATGGCGCTGACTGAAAGCCCGAAACTTATCCGTTGCGACGGCCTGTGGCCGCTGCTCACATTGGGTCAGAGCCAGCTTGAACGCTTACGTCCGTTACTGGACGCGCAGTCGGACGAGCGTCCGGACGTGCAGCAGGAAGAAGAGTTAAAAACCTCTTCCGGCGGTGATGTCGAAATCATCGGTCGCCCGGCAGGTGCAGAAGTGAAAGAAGGCGAACTCAGCCCGGCGCTGCAGAACGCGCTGGATAAGTTCACCCTCGACGTCACCGCCAAAGCGAAAGAGGGCAAAATCGACCCGGTGTTTGGTCGCGACACCGAAATTCGTCAAATGGTGGATATCCTCTCCCGTCGCCGTAAAAACAACCCGATTCTGGTCGGCGAGCCGGGGGTGGGTAAAACCGCGCTGGTTGAAGGCCTGGCGCTCAGAATCGCTGAAGGCAACGTGCCGGAAAGCCTGAAACCGGTCATCCTGCGCACCCTGGACCTCGGCCTGCTGCAGGCGGGCGCTGGCGTGAAGGGCGAATTCGAACAGCGCCTGAAAAACGTGATCGACGCGGTGCAGCAGTCACCGGTACCGATTTTGCTGTTTATCGATGAAGCGCACACCATCATCGGTGCGGGAAATCAGGCGGGGGGCGCAGATGCGGCCAACTTGCTGAAACCGGCTCTCGCCCGTGGCGAACTGCGCACCATCGCGGCGACCACCTGGTCCGAATACAAACAATATTTCGAGCGTGATGCGGCGCTTGAACGCCGCTTCCAGATGGTGAAAGTGGACGAGCCGGACGACGACACCGCCTGCCTGATGCTGCGCGGCCTGAAATCCCGTTATGCTGAACATCATAACGTGCACATTACCGACAATGCGGTACGTGCAGCCGTCACCCTTTCCCGCCGTTATTTAACTGGCCGCCAGCTGCCGGACAAAGCCGTCGACCTGCTCGACACCGCGAGTGCCCGCGTGCGCATGAGCCTCGACACCGTGCCGGAGCCGCTCACCCGCATCCGCGCGCGCATTACTGCGCTGGAAATGGAAAAGCAGGCGCTGCTGGAAGACATCGCAGTGGGCAATCATTCACACGGTGAACGTCTGGCGACTATCGAGCAGGAAGAGAATGCGCTGATTGTCGACTTAGACGAACTGGAAACCCAGTACGGCGAAGAGCTGAAACTCACCGAACAGTTGCTGGAAACCCGCCAGGACATCTCCCGCCAGAGTGAGACGCATAAGCTGCAACATCAACTGAGCGGCATGCAGCACAGCAACCCGCTGCTGGCAGTGGATGTCGATGTGCGCACCGTAGCAACAGTGATAGCCGACTGGACCGGCGTGCCGCTCTCCTCATTAATGAAGGACGAACAGACCGAGCTGCTGACGCTGGAAAACGAAATCGGCAAACGCGTTGTCGGGCAGAATGTGGCGCTCACCGCCATCGCCCAGCGACTGCGTGCCGCCAAAACCGGGCTGACGTCCGAAAACGGCCCACAGGGCGTGTTCCTGCTGGTCGGCCCGAGCGGCACCGGTAAAACCGAAACCGCGCTGACGCTGGCTGATGTCATGTACGGCGGAGAAAAATCCCTTATCACCATTAACCTCTCCGAGTACCAGGAGCCGCATACGGTTTCCCAACTGAAAGGTTCCCCTCCGGGCTACGTCGGCTACGGTCAGGGCGGCATCCTTACCGAAGCGGTGCGCAAACGCCCGTACAGCGTGGTCCTGCTCGATGAAGTGGAAAAAGCGCACCGGGACGTGATGAATCTTTTCTATCAGGTGTTCGACCGCGGCTTTATGCGCGACGGTGAAGGGCGCGAAATCGACTTCAGAAATACGGTTATTCTGATGACCTCCAACCTCGGCAGCGACCACCTGATGCAATTACTGGACGAACAGCCGGAAGCGACAGAAGGCGAGCTGCACGAACTGCTGCGCCCCATCCTGCGCGACCACTTCCAGCCCGCGCTGCTGGCCCGCTTCCAGACGGTGATCTATCGCCCGCTGGCAGAAACCGCGATGCGCACCATCGTCGAAATGAAACTCGACCAGGTGAGCAAGCGCCTGCACCGTCATTACGGGCTGACCACGCATATCGAGTCGAGTTTGTACGACGCGCTAACCTCCGCCTGCCTGCTGCCAGATACCGGCGCGCGCAACGTCGACAGCCTGCTCAACCAGCAGATTTTGCCAGTGCTGAGCCAACAGTTGCTGAGCCATATGGCGGCGAAGCAGAAGCCGGTTTCGCTGACGATGGGGTGGAGTGAGGAAGAGGGGATTGGGCTGGGGTTTGATGCAGACAGAGGAGAAGTATGATGAGTACCAACCCGGTAATCCGATTCACCCACAGCCATCATTTACTGGCGGTTAAAGGTACCACCGCCGGACTCGATGTGCTGGCCTTTGAAGGCCAGGAAGCGTTGAGCCAACCGTTCAGTTACCGGGTGGAATTCACCAGCGCAGACCATGCCATCAGCAAAGAGATGATGCTGATGAAGCCGGGTTCGCTGACGCTGCAGGCCCCGGTTGATCAGGGTTACGGCATCAAAATGCAGCAGGCCGTGCGGGTGATTCAGGGCGTGGTGAGTGGCTTTGAACGCCTCAGCACCTCAAAAGATGAGACGCATTATGCGCTGACGTTACAGCCGCGGCTGGCGCTGCTCGACCGGTCGCACCAGAACGCGATTTATCAGGACATGTCGGTCCCACAAATCGTGGAAAAAATCCTGCGTGAGCGCCACAACATGCGCGGTCAGGATTTCCTGTTCTCGCTTGCAAAAGAGTATCCGCGCCGCGAACAGGTGATGCAGTACGGTGAGGATGACCTGCACTTTATTACCCGCCTGTTGGGTGAGGTCGGTATCTGGTTCCGCTTTACCACCGACACGCGCCTGAACATCGACGTGGTGGAGTTTTATGACGGTCAGCAGGGGTATGAAAAAGGCCTGACGCTGCCATCGGTACCGCCGTCTGGCCAGCACTCGGAAGGCGTGGATGCGATCTGGGGAATGGAATGCCACCACAACGTGGTGCAGAGGCAGGTCAGCACCCGCGACTACAACTACCGCCGGGCCACGGACGACATGAACAGCCAGGCGGATGCCACGAGCGGCGACAGCACCACCTATGGCGATGCCTATCACTATGCCGATAACTACCTGACGCAGAGCGGTACAGGCCGCAGCTCGTCTCCGGAGTCCGGCGCGTTCTATGCCCGCGTGCGTCACGAACGCTATCTAAACGGTCAGACGCAGCTCAGCGCCATTACCTCCTGCCCGACCCTGTCGCCAGGACAGGTGCTGAAAGTTACCGGCGGCAATGAAGTGGCGGAGGTGTATGCTAAGGGTGTAGTTATCACGTCGCTGACCAGCCATGCCCGTCGCGACCGGGATTTTGAAGTACATTTTGGCGGCATTCCGGACAGCAGCGATTTTGGCTTCCGCCCATCACCGGGCAAGCGCCCGGTGATGGCCGGCACGCTACCGGCCCGCGTCACCAGCACCACTAAAAACGACACCTACGGTCATATCGACAAAGACGGCCGCTACCGTGTCAACATGCTGTTTGACCGCGACAACTGGGAAACCGGCTTTGAGAGCCTGTGGGTCCGTCAGTCCCGCCCGTATGCCGGGGATACCTATGGCCTGCACCTGCCGCTGTTGGCGGGCACCGAAGTGGCGATTGGTTTTGAGGACGGTAACCCGGACAGACCGTACATTTCAGGCGTGCTGCACGACTCAGCACACGGCGACCACGTTACTATCCAGAACTACAAACGCAACGTGCTGCGCACGCCGGCGAACAACAAAATCCGTCTCGACGACGAGCGCGGCAAAGAGCACATCAAAGTTTCGACGGAGTACGGCGGCAAGAGTCAGCTGAATCTTGGACATTTAGTGGATGCTGAGAAGCAGAAGCGCGGTGAGGGTTTTGAGCTCAGAACCGACAGCTGGGGAGCCATCCGGGCACAGAAGGGGATATTTATCAGTGCCGACGGCCAGACGAAAGCACAGGGCCAGGTGCTGGAGATGGGGGCCGCCCTGAGCCAGCTGCGGCAGGCGCTGAGCCAGGCTGAAGCCCTAAGCAGCGCAGTGGAGACAGCCAGAGCCGAACTGGCTGATATCCAGACCCAGAAGGCGCTGCTGGAGCAGGCGCTGACTGATTTGAAGCATTCGGCGTTGTTACTTTCTGCCCCGGCAGGGATTGCCCAGAGCACGCCGAAAAGCGTGCATTTGTCTGCGGGAGAGAATGTTATCAGTACCAGTGGCAGGCACACGGATTTCAGTGCGCTAAAGAAATTCACCGTAGCGGCTGGGGAGACGATAAGCCTGTTTGCTCAGAAGCTGGGTATCAAAATGTTTGCCAGTAAGGGGAAGGTGGAGATACAGGCACAGAGCGATGAGATGACGCTGGATGCGCTGAAGGATATCCGCATCAGCAGCAGCGAAGGCAGGCTGGTCATCAGTGCGAAGCAGGAAATCATTCTGACGAGCGGGGGCGGCTATATCCGCATTGCGGAAGGGGCTGTGGAGTGCGCGGCACCGGACAAAATTATCCAACGGGCGGCAGTGTGGCAGAAGTTTGGCGGCCAGAGTATGAGCCAGGCGGCGCAGAACTGGGAACGAGCTAATTTTTCTTATACGCCTAAAGCGATTCACTCCTATGATGGTTCGGCCCTGCCAGCACAGAAACTGGCCATCCAGGCTGAGGATGCAGCCTCTCAAACTGTTTCAACCTCTACTGATGGAAAGGGGGCGTTAATGAAGCAGGTTGATGTGGTAATGGACAAATTAAGGTTCGAGGGAGAAAAATAACCATGACGCAAACTGCAGAAAAAGAGATCGTGAGCCGACCTGAATATGATGAAAATGGACGGGCTCACTACAGCCTGCCAAATGCCAGAGTGGAGGACAATCTGGTGGTTGCCTGCCCTAAAGTGGCGGAGAAAGTGATCCCGGTTATCTTTCTGCCGGGCGTCATGGGGTCGAACCTTAAAAAGGTTAAATCGCCAGAAAAAGTCTGGCACGCAGACCTGTTTCAGGGCGCAGATGCTCTGGCATGGACAGCTAAATCAAAAGAACAAAGAAAAGCACTACTGAATCCCCTCTCCACGGAAGTGGATTTAAGGGGGAAGGTACTTTACGACGATCTTGATGGCCGGATGTTTCCCTCCAGAACGGCCCGTGGCTGGGGCAGTGCACTTTATAAAAGCTACGGTGAACCTCTCCACGTTCTGCAATGCATGCTGAATGATGGTCATATTCTGCTTGATAACCTGATTAATGGCACCCACAGACGAACCCCCAGACAGTGGCTTATTGGGAAGCACTTAGGCGCAGAAAAAGGCGAAGAAGCGTTGACAGAAGATGAGGTCAGGCACAGTTACGATTTTTTATTTCCCTTACATGTCTTTGGCTATAACTGGCTGCAGTCAAACGTGGACTCTGCTCAACATCTTGAGCGCTATATCAAACAGGTGTTAAGCGCCTATCACGGCAGACTTGCTGTCAGTAAAGTGATCCTGGTCACGCATTCCATGGGCGGCCTGGTGGCCCGGCATTATTCAGAATATATGAATGGCAGGGAAAATATCCTGGGTATTATTCACGGCGTAATGCCGGATTTGGGGTCACCGGCTGCGTATCGCCGAATGAAGACCGGAGAGCGGGGTATTGTCGGGGCGGTAATTGGTGCTGATGCGGCCAACCTGATGCCGGTGCTGGCTCAGTCACCCGGCCCGCTACAGTTGCTGCCGGGTAAGGCCTACGGGCCGGGCTGGCTGAAAATTAACAGCGGCACGGAAAGGGTGAATAAGCCGGAGTCCGACCCTTATACGGAAATTTATCTTAATGAGAGCGACTGGTGGCGGCTGTGTGAGAGAGAGTTGTTGCTGGATGATGTGGGCAAAGAATGGAAAACATATCAGAGCAGAATAAAAAAGGATGTAGAAAATTTTATTGAAAAATTAAACGGCAAATATCATCCCAATACCTATGCATTTTACGGCGCCAGTGAAAACCATCCTTCGGACGATCATCTGATATGGAAGCAGATCCCGGCACCGAGGCCGGTTATGGGCGTGCCGCTGGAACTCCCCGTTTATCGTCACGTAGAGGGGCTAACCCTCGAATTGACCTCCTCCGGTAGCGCCGGGGACGGCACTGTACCTGTACGTGCCGGGCGTATCAAATTTTCCGGGATACGTTCGCTGCTTGCTACCGACGTGGATCATGAAGGTGCCTATGCCGTGGGGGACACCGGTACGGAAAACGGACTATCTGTCGCAATGAAGTTCACGTTGCGCTCGATTATAAAAATAGCCGGGGAGGTCACCTCATGCGGGTAAGGCATTTATGGCTTGGATTGTTTGCTGTTGTACTTGTTTTATATACAGCGTACTGGTTATTAACCCGCCCGTGGCCGGTAGCCCCTTTAACGGCAAAGGAAAAACAGATGACAGATAAGCTTTTTGAGCAAACCAAACCGCAGTGTATTGGCCGCTTCCTTTTTGATGTGCCCGTTTCATTCAACAACGCAGCGGTGGGTCAGGTAAAGATTAATGAGATGAGAATTACCAGCAAGCGGCTGTATCCTCCGGCGTTTGCACAGCGAATTCGCTTACGAGAGCAGGAGTTAAAAAATAGTCCCACGGTTAGTCTGATAGACCAGCCTTTTCTGAAGCAGGTATATCGGATAAATGACAATGCAGTTATTTTTGATCGCAATGTAAATGAAAGTGTTCCGGGCTTCGGGCGAGTTCTTGAAGGTCATCTGTATAATAATGGAGTGGCATTCATAGTTACTACTGAGGTCACTGACTTATCCGATCCAAAATATAAAAAGGACAGAGAGGATTATTTAAACAGCGGCTCGAAAGAAAGTGATTTAAACGATAAGCCTCAGAAGCTGGCAGAAATGGAAAACCTGCTTTCCCGGTTAAAAGGAAGAGAGGATGATGAGGTACCAGCCAGGCCAGGTGTCTGTATTCCTGACGGTTTTATTAATGATGTGGATGTGATATCAAAGGATGTTATCGATATTATTTATAATAATGATGACTTTGGCCTTATTATTAACAGTGATAATACTCTCCGGAAATCTGAAACTCTGTTAGAAAGAGCTGGTGAAATTAATACCACCCTCATCAGAGTTGGGGCTCATACCCTGAAAAAAGGAGCTGTAAAGCTGCCGGAGATAAATGGCGAAGAGTGGCTGATGAAAGGCAAACAGGATATCTATCATCCGGAAGAGAAAAGCGTTTCTGCCTACAGATTCACTTTTTACGGTAATGAGGATGTTGTTGATTCAAGGCATCCGATATTTTCCGTTGAATTGAA
>NZ_JAOWIC010000045.1:188119-272822 GCF_030332305.1 Citrobacter sp. Ct235 | reverse complement strand
GCGATGCGTTGAGCTAACCGGTACTAATGAACCGTGAGGCTTAACCTTACAACGCCGAAGGTGTTTTGGCGTGAGAGACAGAGACAATTTTCAGCCTGGATTCAGAGTCCTGAAGGATTTTACGCTGAGACAAGGCGGCAAACGCAGCGACGGAAGGAGCATACAAAGGTATGTGACTGACGTTCGCAAGAGCAGCCAACGCAGTATCAGTGTAAAAGACACAGGACAGAGTACAAAGAATTTGCCTGGCGGCTGTAGCGCGGTGGTCCCACCTGACCCCATGCCGAACTCAGAAGTGAAACGCCGTAGCGCCGATGGTAGTGTGGGGTCTCCCCATGTGAGAGTAGGGAACTGCCAGGCATCAAACAGTGAAAAAGCCCATCCTGACGGATGGGCTTTTTTGCGTCTGTGCACCACGGAAAATGCCGGATGGCGGCTTCGCCTTATCCGGCCTACAGGCAGGGCGAGCCACCGTGGTAGCGTAAATGCAATAACGGATACGGCCGCCCAAGATCATCGACCTCTGCGCGCCCCGTCACCCAGAATCCCATCTTCTTATAGAACCCAACGGCTTGTTCATTCTGTTCGTTCACGTGAGTTGTTAACGCGGGTGCTAACGAAAGCGCATGCTCAATCAACAGCTTACCTACGCCACGGCCCCGAACGTCGGGATCAACAAACAGCGCATCCATATGATCACCGGTGAGTAACATAAATGCGACGGGCTCATCCTGCTCATTAGCGGCGACCCATAAAGGCGCTTCGGGTAAAAACGAGCGGACTAACTCCTCCAGCTCGATACGGTATTCTTTAGACAGAAAATCATGAGTGGCGTCGACCGAACGACACCAGATCGCAATCAGTTTTTCTCCTTCATCATGCCGGGATCGGCGGATGTTAATAACCATATTCTCTCCTTTTCGTTATGCTTATATTCTAACGTATCCGTCGTCGTGAAACTTTCTCACCTTTAACATGCAGACTCGACATTGGCGTAATTTCTGGGTATCTTCAGCTATCTGGATGTCTAAACGTTTAAACGTATGTAGTGAGGTTATCAGGTTATGCCGATTCGCGTGCAGGACGAGCTACCCGCCGTCAATTTCTTGCGTGAGGAAAACGTCTTTGTCATGACGACTTCCCGCGCTTCAGGTCAGGAAATTCGTCCGCTCAAGGTGCTAATCCTCAACCTGATGCCGAAGAAAATCGAAACGGAAAATCAGTTTTTGCGTCTCCTGTCGAACTCTCCGCTGCAGGTGGATGTTCAGTTACTGCGCATTGATGCCCGTGAGTCGCGTAATACGCCAGCCGAACACCTGAACAACTTTTACTGTAACTTTGAGGACATCTGCGATCAAAACTTCGATGGACTGATCGTCACCGGTGCGCCGCTGGGTCTAGTGGAGTTCAATGATGTTGCCTACTGGCCACAGATCAAACAGGTGCTGGAATGGGCGAAAGATCATGTCACCTCAACGCTGTTTGTCTGTTGGGCGGTACAAGCCGCACTCAATATCCTCTACGGTATTCCGAAGCAGACCCGCACCGACAAGCTCTCTGGCGTTTATGAGCATCATATTCTTCACCCTCACGCACTGCTGACGCGGGGTTTTGATGATTCATTCCTCGCCCCGCATTCGCGCTACGCTGATTTCCCGGCTGTGCTGATCCGTGACTATACCGATCTTGAGATCCTCGCCGAGACTGAGAATGGTGATGCCTACCTGTTTGCCAGTAAAGATAAACGCATTGCGTTTGTCACGGGTCATCCGGAATATGACGCTAACACGTTGGGCAGCGAATATTTCCGTGATGTAGAAGCCGGGTTAAGTCCAGAGATTCCGTACAACTATTTTCCGAAAAACGATCCCCAAAACAAACCTCGCGCCACCTGGCGAAGCCACGGTAATTTGCTGTTTATCAACTGGCTCAACTATTACGTCTATCAGATCACGCCATATGATCTGCGTCACATGAATCCAACGCTGGATTAATCGTCTGTCGCTGACGATCCTAAAGCGTTTCAGCATATTGAATCAGGCACCTTCGGGTGCCTTTTTTATTTCCGAAATACACCTCATCTTGTAATTAAACTTTATTTTTATTGTTATCAATAGGTTAATTGATAATTTAATTAAAAATGGAAATTGTTTTTGATTTTGATTTTGAAATGAGTAGTCTTAGTTGTGCTGAACGAAAAGCGCACAACGATCCTTCGTTCGCATTGGGAATGCTTTGTTATCAATGACGAGGAGTTACAGAATGAATCAACAGGCAACGACTACCGATGAATTGATCTTTACCAGGCCTTACGGTGAGTCAGAGAAGCAGATCCTGACCGCTGAAGCGGTCGAATTCCTTACCGAACTGGTGGCGCGCTTTACGGCAAAGCGCAATAAGCTGCTCGCGGCTCGTATTCAGCAGCAGCAGGATATCGACAACGGTATATTGCCTGATTTTATTTCGGAAACTGTTTCCATTAGAAATGATGACTGGAAAATTCGCGGCATTCCGGCGGATTTACAGGATCGCCGGGTTGAAATTACCGGGCCGGTTGAGCGCAAGATGGTTATCAATGCGCTGAACGCGAATGTGAAGGTTTTTATGGCCGATTTCGAAGATTCGCTGGCACCGGAATGGAGCAAAGTGATCGACGGGCATATCAACCTGCGCGACGCGGTAAACGGCACCATCAGCTACACCAATGAAGCCGGCAAAATCTATCAATTGAAACCCGATCCGGCTTTACTGATTTGTCGTGTGCGCGGCCTGCACCTGCCGGAAAAACATGTGACCTGGCGCGGTGAAGCGATCCCCGGCAGCTTGTTCGACTTTGCTCTCTATTTCTTCCATAACTACAAATCATTACTGGCTAAAGGCAGCGGTCCCTATTTTTACCTGCCGAAAACGCAGGCGTGGCAGGAAGCGGCCTGGTGGAGTGAAGTCTTCAGCTATACCGAAGATCGTTTCAATCTGTCGCGCGGTACGATTAAAGCCACACTGCTGATTGAAACCCTGCCGGCGGTGTTCCAGATGGATGAGATCCTGCACGCGCTGCGCGATCATATCGTCGGCCTGAACTGTGGGCGTTGGGACTACATTTTCAGTTATATCAAAACGTTGAAGAATCATCCGGATCGCGTTCTGCCGGACCGCCAGGTAGTGACGATGGATAAGCCCTTCCTCAGCGCCTATTCGCGTCTGCTGATTAAAACCTGCCACAGGCGTGGCGCCTTCGCGATGGGCGGTATGGCGGCATTCATCCCGAGCAAAGACGTTGAACGCAACAATCAGGTGCTCAGCAAGGTGAAAGCGGATAAAGCGCTGGAAGCCAATAATGGCCACGACGGCACGTGGATTGCGCATCCTGGTCTGGCGGATACCGCGATGGCGGTCTTCAACGAGGTGTTGGGCGAGAACAAAAACCAACTGTTTGTGACCCGTGATGAAGACGCGCCGATTACCGCAGAACAATTGCTGGCACCGTGTGAAGGCGAGCGTACCGAAGAGGGGATGCGCGCCAATATTCGCGTTGCGGTGCAGTACATCGAGGCGTGGATCTCTGGCAACGGCTGCGTGCCGATTTATGGCCTGATGGAAGATGCAGCGACGGCGGAAATCTCCCGTACGTCAATCTGGCAGTGGATCCATCACGAGAAAACCCTGAGCAATGGTAAACCGGTCACTAAGGCGCTGTTCCGCCAGATGTTGGCTGAAGAGATGCGGGTCATCCAGGACGAACTGGGCGAACACCGCTACAGCAGCGGCCGTTTTGACGATGCCGCGCGCCTGATGGAACAAATCACCACCTCTGACGAATTAATCGATTTCCTGACGTTGCCAGGCTACCGCCTGCTGGCTTAATTGCCCAGGCTATTTTGTTCGCCATTTTGGCCCTGGGCTGTGCTCAAAATCCTCACGTACTCTTAGTACGCTCCGGTTTTTTGCGCGCAGGCCGTGACCAAACTGCCTTCACCAATAACGCCTGGGAAGCCAGGAAGATAATATGGAGCATCTGCACATGAAAACCCGTACCCAACAGATCGAAGAATTACAGAAAGAATGGACACAACCGCGCTGGGAAGGCATCCGTCGCCCGTACAGCGCGGAGGACGTGGTGAAATTACGCGGCTCGGTCAACCCGGAATGCACGCTGGCACAGTTGGGCGCGGCCAAAATGTGGCGCCTGCTGCACGGTGAATCAAAAAAAGGCTACATCAACAGCCTCGGTGCGCTGACCGGCGGCCAGGCGTTGCAGCAGGCAAAAGCGGGCATCGAAGCGGTGTATCTGTCGGGCTGGCAGGTCGCGGCGGACGCTAACCTGGCATCCAGCATGTACCCGGATCAATCACTCTACCCGGCAAACTCTGTTCCGGCAGTGGTGGATCGGATCAACAACACCTTCCGTCGTGCGGATCAGATCCAGTGGTCCAGCGGTATTGAACCGAACGATCCGCGCTATGTGGATTACTTTCTGCCGATCGTTGCCGATGCGGAAGCCGGTTTTGGTGGCGTACTGAATGCCTTTGAGCTGATGAAATCGATGATTGAAGCCGGTGCAGCGGCTGTTCACTTCGAAGATCAGCTGGCGTCGGTGAAGAAGTGCGGCCATATGGGCGGTAAAGTGCTGGTGCCGACTCAGGAAGCGATTCAGAAACTGGTGGCTGCGCGTCTGGCGGCTGACGTCATGGGCGTACCGACACTGGTGATCGCCCGTACCGATGCGGATGCGGCGGATCTGATCACTTCCGACTGCGACCCGTACGACAGCGAATTTATTACCGGTGAGCGTACCAGTGAAGGCTTCTTCCGTACGCATGCTGGCATTGAGCAGGCGATCAGCCGTGGTCTGGCCTACGCCCCGTATGCCGACCTGGTCTGGTGTGAAACCTCCACGCCGGATCTTGAACTGGCGAAGCGTTTTGCCGATGCCATTCACGCGAAGTATCCAGGTAAACTGCTGGCCTACAACTGCTCGCCGTCGTTTAACTGGCAGAAGAATCTGGACGACAAGACCATCGCCAGCTTCCAGCAACAGTTGTCCGATATGGGCTACAAGTACCAGTTCATCACCCTGGCGGGTATCCACAGCATGTGGTTCAACATGTTCGACCTCGCGCGTTCGTACGCACAGGGCGAAGGCATGAAGCATTACGTTGAAAAGGTACAGCAGCCAGAATTCGCCGCAGGCCCGGACGGTTACACCTTCGTCTCTCACCAACAGGAAGTGGGCACCGGCTACTTCGATAAAGTCACCACCATCATTCAGGGCGGTGCATCATCGGTGACCGCGTTGACCGGTTCGACCGAAGAATCGCAGTTCTGATTAATGCCCGGTGGCGCTGCGCTTACCGGGCCTACGAAGGGATGTAGGCCGGATAAGCAAACGCGCCATCCGGCATGACGTTGCGCCGGATGGGGAGAAGCGATGACGCGTGGCCTGGAGTTACTGATTGCTCAGACGATTTTGCAAGGTTTCGACGCCCAGTATGGTCGATTTCTGGAAGTGACCTCCGGCGCGCAACAGCGCTTTGAACAGGCCGACTGGCATGCCGTGCAGCAGGCGATGAAAAGCCGTATTCACCTCTACGATCACCATGTGGGTCTGGTGGTGGAACAACTGCGCTGCATTACTGGCGGCAAAAGTACCGACGCCGCGTTTTTGCTGCGTGTAAAAGAGCATTACACCGGGCTCCTGCCGGATTACCCGCGCTTCGAGATTGCGGAGAGCTTTTTTAACTCCGTATATTGCCGGTTATTTGACCACCGCTCGCTCACTCCCGAGCGGCTCTTTATTTTTAGCTCCCAGCCGGAACGCCGTTTTCGGACGATCCCGCGTCCTCTGGCGAAAGATTTCTTCCCCGATCATGGATGGGAACCGCTGCTCACCCGCATTCTTAGCGATCTGCCGCTGCGTCTGCCCTGGCAGAACAAAGGGCGAGATATTCGCTACATCATCATGCATCTGCGCGAAACCTTTGGCGAAGAGACCTTGCAACACTGTCGTCTACAGGTGGCAAACGAGCTGTTTTATCGCAACAAAGCCGCCTGGCTGGTTGGCAAACTCATCACGCCAACGGCCACGCTGCCTTTTTTACTGCCGATTCATCGTACCGATGAGGGTGAACTGTTTGTGGATACCTGCCTGACCACCACGGCAGAAGCCAGCATCGTGTTCGGTTTCGCCCGCTCCTATTTTATGGTGTATGCGCCGCTGCCCGCCGCGCTGGTGGAATGGCTGCGCGAGATCCTGCCGGGAAAAACCACCGCAGAGTTATACATGGCGATTGGCTGTCAGAAACATGCGAAGACCGAGAGCTATCGCGAGTATCTGTTGTATCTGCGCAACTGCGATGAGCAGTTTATTGAAGCTCCGGGCATACGCGGGATGGTGATGCTGGTCTTTACGCTGCCGGGCTTTGACCGGGTATTCAAAATTATCAAAGATAAGTTCGCGCCGCAGAAAGAGATGTCTGCCGCTCACGTACGCGCCTGCTATCAACTGGTAAAAGAGCACGATCGCGTGGGGCGCATGGCGGATACTCAGGAGTTCGAAAACTTCGTACTGGACAAACGCCAGATCGATCCGGCGCTGATGGCGCTGTTGTTTGAGGAAGTGCCGGAAAAGATTACTGACCTTGGCGAGCAGATTGTCATCCGTCATCTTTATATTGAGCGGCGGATGGTGCCGCTCAATATCTGGCTTGAGCAGGTGGAAGGCCAGCAGTTGCGGGATGCGATTGAGGAGTATGGCAACGCGATCCGCCAGCTTGCCGCGGCCAATATTTTCCCCGGCGACATGCTGTTCAAAAATTTCGGCGTCACCCGTCATGGTCGCGTGGTGTTCTACGATTACGACGAAATCTGCTACATGACGGAAGTGAATTTCCGCCATATCCCACCGCCGCGCTACCCGGAAGATGAGCTGTCGGGTGAGCCGTGGTACAGCGTGTCGCCGGGCGATGTGTTTCCTGAGGAGTTTCGTCACTGGCTGTGCGCCGACCCGCGAATCCGGCCACTGTTTGAGGAGATGCACGCCGACCTGTTCAGCGCCGACTATTGGCGCGGCCTGCAGACGCGTATTCGCGAAGGGCATGTGGAAGATGTTTACGCCTATCGCCGTCGCCAGCGATTCAGCGTACGGTTTACCTGATTACTGTAGGCCGGATAAGGCGCTTACGACGCCATCCGGCAATATGCGCCGATCTGCCTGATGGCGCTATGCTTATCAGGCCTACCAAACTCCAACCGTAGGCCGGATAAGACGTTTACGTCGCCATCCGGCTGGATGCGCTGATCTGCCTGATGGCGCTATGCTTATCAGGCCTACTGATAATGCCTCTCAGGGGGATTTTGCTTACCGGATCCCGCCGTACGCCAGCGTGACTTCTTTCGCCGCCTTGATCACCATCGCGCCAAACTCGGTAACGCGGTCGTCGGTGATGCGCGAAATCGGGCCGGAGATAGAGATCGCCGCGAACGGCTCGCGATGCTCGTCAAAAATGCACGACGCCACGCAGCGCAAACCGAGTGCATGCTCCTCATCATCAAAGGAATAACCGCGCTTGCGGGTCTGGGCGAGGTCGTCCTTCAGATGAACCGGGGAGACCAGCGTCGCGTGGGTGTACGCATGCAGCCCTTTGCGGTGCAGCAACTGGGTTACCTGTTCTTCACTCAGCTGCGCTAAAAACGCTTTGCCTGCGCCAGAGGCGTGCATCGGCAGCTTACCGCCAATCGGTGCAGACATGCGCATCAGTTGGGTACACTGCACCTGGTCAATGATAATCGCCTGATGGTCACTCTGATCCAACACCGCCAGATTTACCGTTTCACCGGAATCCTCCATCAGTTTGCGCAGAATCGGATGGACGATTGCCAGCAGATTGCGGCTCTGTAAAAAGCTGCTGCCGACGATGAACGCGTGCGCGCCTATCGCCCAGTGCCCAAGATCGCCCACCTGACGCACAAAGCCCTGCTGCTGCATGGTGGTGAGTAAACGGTGAGTGGTGGAGTTTGGCAAACCAGCCTGCTGTGCCAGTTCGGTCAACGCCACGCTGCCGTTGGATTCCGCGATCCATTCCAGTAGTTTCAGGCCACGGGTCAGCGACTGAACCTGTCCGGCAGCGGGGGCGGCTGTCGCAGCGGGTTTTCTGCCGCGTTTGGCGGGAACGGGTGCAACCATAGCGGACTCCTTTTCTGTATCGTGGAAATCATTTTCGTTTTATTCAATTATAATGCAAGAAGTCTTGTACTGATCGGATGAGTGAAGCTGAACATGTCTCATGTTGCCCGTTGTTGGCTTTTCCGTCAGCCCTGTTTATGCCACTATGTTTTGTTGACTTTTTCGGTCTGGTTGAGCGTTGTCGGGAGCAAGTGTGAGCAGCAAAGTTGAACAACTGCGTGCGCAGTTAAATGAACGTATTCTGGTGCTGGACGGCGGCATGGGTACGATGATCCAGAGCTACCGTCTGAGTGAAGAGGATTTCCGTGGTGAACGCTTTGCCGACTGGCCGTGCGACCTGAAAGGTAATAATGACCTGCTGGTGCTTAGCAAGCCAGAGGTGATTGCTGCCATACACAACGCGTATTTTGACGCGGGCGCGGACATCATTGAAACCAACACCTTCAACTCCACTCCTATCGCAATGGCGGATTACCAGATGGAATCCCTGTCGGCGGAGATCAACTTTGCCGCCGCGAAACTGGCGCGCGCCTGTGCTGATGAGTGGACCGCACGCACCCCGGAAAAACCACGCTATGTTGCGGGCGTTCTCGGCCCAACCAACCGGACCGCGTCGATCTCGCCGGATGTGAATGATCCGGCATTCCGTAATATCACCTTTGACCAGTTGGTGGCCGCTTACCGCGAATCCACCAAAGCGCTGGTGGAAGGCGGCAGTGATCTGATTTTAATTGAAACCGTCTTTGATACGCTGAACGCGAAAGCGGCGATTTTCGCCGTTAAAGAGGAGCTGGAGGCGCTGGGCGTCGACCTGCCGATCATGATTTCCGGCACCATCACCGATGCTTCAGGCCGTACGCTTTCCGGTCAGACAACGGAGGCGTTTTATAACTCCCTGCGCCATGCCGAGCCTCTTACCTTCGGTCTCAACTGTGCGCTGGGACCGGACGAACTGCGCCAGTATGTGCAAGAGCTTTCACGTATTGCCGAATGCTACGTGACGGCGCACCCGAACGCCGGGTTGCCCAACGCTTTCGGTGAATACGATCTGGACGCCGATACGATGGCGGGTCAGATCCGCGAGTGGGCCGAAGCGGGTTTCCTGAACATCGTTGGCGGCTGCTGCGGTACCACTCCGGAACACATTGCGGCGATGAGCCGCGCCGTCGAGGGATTGGCGCCACGTCAGTTGCCGGAGATCCCCGTCGCCTGCCGCCTGTCCGGTCTCGAGCCGCTGAATATTGGCGACGACAGCCTGTTTGTGAACGTCGGTGAACGTACCAACGTCACCGGTTCCGCCAAATTTAAGCGCCTGATCAAAGAAGAAAAATACAACGAAGCGCTGGATGTTGCCCGTCAGCAGGTCGAAAGCGGTGCGCAGATTATCGATATCAACATGGATGAGGGGATGCTCGACGCCGAAGCGGCGATGGTGCGCTTCCTCAACCTGATTGCCGGTGAGCCGGATATTGCTCGTGTGCCGATCATGATTGACTCCTCAAAATGGGAAGTCATCGAGAAAGGGCTGAAGTGCATTCAGGGGAAAGGCATCGTTAACTCTATCTCCATGAAAGAGGGGGTTGAGATCTTCACCCACCACGCGAAGCTGCTGCGTCGCTACGGTGCGGCGGTAGTGGTGATGGCCTTTGATGAACAGGGCCAGGCGGATACCCGCGCGCGTAAAATCGAGATTTGCCGCCGTGCGTACAAGATTCTCACCGAAGAAGTGGGCTTCCCGCCGGAAGACATTATTTTCGACCCGAATATTTTCGCGGTAGCGACCGGGATTGAAGAGCACAACAACTACGCGCAGGACTTTATCGGCGCGTGTGAAGACATCAAACGCGAGCTACCGCATGCGCTGATCTCTGGCGGCGTGTCCAACGTTTCGTTCTCGTTCCGCGGTAACGACCCGGTACGTGAAGCCATTCACGCGGTGTTCCTTTACTACGCCATTCGCAACGGTATGGACATGGGGATTGTGAACGCCGGACAGTTGGCGATTTACGACGATTTGCCGGCTGACCTGCGCGACGCGGTCGAGGACGTGATCCTCAACCGTCGTGATGACGGCACTGAGCGACTGCTGGAACTGGCGGAGAAATACCGTGGCAGCAAGAGCGATGAGACGGCCAACGCCCAACTGGCGGAATGGCGCACCTGGGAAGTGAAAAAACGCCTCGAATACTCGCTGGTTAAAGGCATCACCGAATTTATTGAGCAGGACACCGAAGAGGCGCGTCAGCAGGCCGCCCGTCCGATTGAAGTGATTGAAGGGCCGCTGATGGACGGTATGAACGTCGTCGGCGACCTGTTTGGCGAGGGCAAGATGTTCCTGCCGCAGGTGGTGAAATCCGCTCGCGTAATGAAACAGGCGGTGGCGTATCTCGAACCGTTTATCGAAGCCAGCAAAGAGAAAGGCTCCAGCAACGGTAAAATGGTGATCGCCACCGTGAAGGGCGACGTTCACGATATCGGTAAGAACATTGTTGGCGTGGTCCTGCAATGTAACAACTACGAGATCGTCGATCTTGGCGTGATGGTGCCGGCAGAGAAGATCCTCAGAACCGCGAAAGAGGTGAATGCCGATCTGATCGGCCTTTCCGGGCTGATTACCCCGTCGCTGGACGAAATGGTCAACGTGGCGAAAGAGATGGAGCGTCAGGGTTTCACCATTCCGCTGCTGATTGGCGGGGCGACGACCTCGAAAGCGCATACGGCGGTGAAAATCGAGCAGAACTACAGTGGCCCCACGGTTTACGTGCAGAACGCCTCGCGCACCGTCGGCGTGGTCGCCGCGCTGCTTTCCGATACCCAGCGCGATGACTTTGTCGCCCGTACCCGCAAAGAGTATGAAACCGTGCGTATCCAGCATGGGCGTAAGAAACCGCGTACGCCGCCGGTGACACTGGCGGCCGCGCGTGAAAACGATCTGGCGTTTGACTGGGAAAACTATACTCCGCCGGTGGCGCATCGTCTGGGCGTGCAGGAGGTCGAAGCCAGCATCGAAACGCTGCGTAACTACATCGACTGGACCCCGTTCTTTATGACTTGGTCGCTGGCCGGGAAATATCCGCGCATTCTGGAAGATGAAGTGGTCGGCGTTGAGGCGAAGCGCCTGTTTAACGATGCTAACGACATGCTGGATAAACTGAGCGCGGAGAAGGCGCTGAATCCGCGCGGCGTGGTGGGGCTGTTTCCGGCAAACCGTGTGGGCGATGACATTGAAATCTATCGCGATGAAACGCGTACTCACGTGCTGACGGTCAGTCATCATCTGCGTCAGCAGACCGAAAAAGTGGGCTTTGCCAACTACTGCCTGTCTGATTTCGTGGCGCCGAAGCTGTCCAGTAAAGCGGACTACATCGGTGCCTTTGCGGTGACGGGAGGTCTGGAGGAAGACGCGCTGGCTGATGCGTTTGAAGCGCAGCACGATGATTACAACAAGATCATGGTGAAAGCGCTTGCCGACCGTCTGGCGGAAGCCTTCGCGGAATACCTGCATGAGCGCGTGCGTAAGGTCTACTGGGGCTATGCGGCCAACGAGAACCTCAGTAACGAGGAGTTGATTCGCGAAAACTACCAGGGGATTCGTCCGGCTCCAGGGTATCCGGCCTGTCCGGAGCACACCGAGAAAGGCACCATCTGGCAGTTGCTGGATGTGGAAAAACACACCGGCATGAAGCTCACCGAATCCTTCGCCATGTGGCCTGGCGCATCGGTCTCCGGCTGGTACTTCAGTCATCCGGACAGCAAGTACTACGCGGTCGCGCAGATTCAGCGCGATCAGGTAGAAGACTATGCTTTCCGTAAAGGGATGAGCGTCTCTGAGGTTGAACGCTGGCTGGCCCCTAACCTGGGCTATGACGCCGACTGATCGGTCCGGGCGTTTCCCGTCAGCGTCAGCCGTTCAGCGGCGCTGGTGGGAAACGTAATGGCAACGGAGGCCATGTAACATGTTTAGCCTGTTCA
This sequence comes from Citrobacter sp. Ct235, assembly GCF_030332305.1. Lineage (NCBI taxonomy): Bacteria > Pseudomonadati > Pseudomonadota > Gammaproteobacteria > Enterobacterales > Enterobacteriaceae > Citrobacter > Citrobacter sp. Ct235. The sequence goes on along the minus strand of NZ_JAOWIC010000045.1, from coordinate 260,668 downwards.
AAACCCGAAATAAAATTCTCTTATTCTGGGGGCTGATGGATCTGCTGGCGCTGGGCGCATATTTCTGGCTGTCCACGCGTCAGGGCAACGTACCCTTTTATTCGGATGTGGCTAATTTCACCCACACCTTTTCCGCTTTTGGGGCGAGTGAAGGACCCGGCGCAGCGATCCAGATCGTCTTCTTCGTTGGCCTGTTAATGAAGATTTCGCTCGTCTACACCGCATATTTGTTTCTGTTTAAAGATAGATTGAATTATATCCTGCTGGGCATTCAGGAGGTTTTACGCTTTGCGTCACTGACCTGCTCGGTCTCACTGTTTCCCCTGTTTTTCTCGCTCATCGGCAGCCATTCGGAAGCGTTGGCGCTGTCCGGATTTCTGTTATCCGAATGCGGCAAAGTGGGGTCGCTATGGTGGTATCACAGACGTTCGGCATGACGTGAGCGGGGAAATCCCGACAGGATGTCACGAAACTGTCATCTTTCCTTACAACTAACAGGGTGCTCACCGGGCACCCTGTCTCTTTCTTGCGTTTAAACCCTTATACTGGAAGAAGGCTCATGAACGTTACTTGCCGGATGGCGGCGTATGCGCCTTATCCGGCTTACCGGGCTTATTTGTAGGCCTGATAAGCGCAGCGTCATCAGGCATGATGCTGGCGCCATGAGTCCCGGGAACCTATAACAATAAGGAGTACCTGATTCCGTGTTAACTTTGCTCCACCTGCTTTCTGCTGTCGCCCTGCTGGTCTGGGGTACCCATATTGTTCGTACTGGCGTCATGCGGGTGTTTGGCGCTCGCCTGCGTACCGTTCTGAGCCGTAGCGTTGAAAAGAAACCGCTCGCCTTCTGCGCGGGGATTGGCGTCACTGCGCTGGTACAAAGCAGTAACGCCACCACCATGCTGGTGACCTCGTTTGTCGCCCAGGATCTTGTCGCGCTGACGCCTGCGCTGGTGATTGTGCTCGGCGCTGACGTGGGGACCGCGCTGATGGCGCGTATTCTCACCTTCGATTTATCATGGCTGTCGCCGCTGCTGATTTTTATCGGCGTGATCTTCTTCCTCGGGCGTAAACAATCACGCGCCGGGCAACTGGGGCGGGTGGGTATCGGCCTTGGCCTGATCCTGCTGGCGCTGGAGCTGATTGTCCAGGCCGTCACGCCCATGACGCAGGCCAACGGCGTGCAGGTGATTTTCGCCTCGCTGACCGGCGATATCATGCTGGATGCGCTAATTGGCGCGATGTTCGCGATAATCAGTTACTCCAGCCTGGCGGCGGTACTGCTAACGGCCACCCTGACGGCGGCGGGGATCATCTCCTTCCCTGTGGCGCTGTGTCTGGTGATTGGCGCCAACCTTGGCTCCGGCCTGCTGGCGATGCTCAACAACAGCGCGGCCAATGCCGCTGCTCGCCGCGTCGCGCTCGGCAGTCTGCTGTTCAAGCTGGTGGGCAGCCTGATTATTCTGCCGTTTGTACACCCACTGGCGAATCTGATGGATGAATTGCCGCTGCCGAAATCCGAGCTGGTGATCTATTTCCACGTCTTCTACAACCTGGTGCGCTGCCTGGCGATGATTCCTTTTGCCGAGCCGATGGCGCGCTTCTGTAAGCGCATCATCCGCGACGAGCCGGAACTGGATGCACATCTCAAGCCGAAGCACCTGGACGTTAGCGCGCTGGATACGCCGACCCTTGCTCTGGCCAATGCCGCCCGTGAAGCGCTGCGTATCGGCGATGCGATGGAACAGATGATGGAAGGGCTGAAAAGGGTGATGCACGGCGAGCCGCGTGAAGAGAAAGAGCTGCGCAAAATGGCGGATGACATTAACGTGCTCTACACCGCCATTAAGCTCTACCTGGCGCGAATGCCGAAAGAGGAACTGGCGGAGGAGGAGTCGCGCCGCTGGGCGGAGATTATCGAGATGTCGCTCAACCTTGAACAGGCGTCGGATATTGTGGAGCGCATGGGCAGTGAAATTGCCGACAAGTCGCTGGCGGCGCGTCGGGCGTTTTCGATTGAGGGGTTAAAAGAGCTGGATGCGCTCTATGACCAACTGCTCAGCAATCTGCAACTGGCGATGTCGGTGTTCTTCTCCGGCGACGTGACCAGCGCCCGCCGGTTGCGCCGTAGCAAACATCGTTTCCGGATCCTGAACCGTCGTTACTCGCATGCGCACGTAGACCGTCTGCATCAGCAAAACGTACAAAGCATTGAGACCAGTTCCCTGCACCTGGGGTTACTGGGCGATATGCAGCGTCTGAACTCGCTGTTCTGTTCTGTGGCCTACAGCGTGCTGGAACAGCCGGACGAAGACGATGAGCGGGATGATTACTAACCGGCGGTAATGCCGAATGGCGCAGCGTTTATCCGGCCTACAATGAGCGCAATCTGTAGGCCGGATAAGGCGTTTACACCGCCATCCGGCAACGTCGGTTAAAAGCAGTGACCAGCTTCAATGGCAACCGCATCTTTACCGGCTTCGAACACGTACGTGGTGTTCGGGCCGCCAAGCACCGCCTGGCCTTTGCTCACTTTAATCCAGTTCCCTTCCGGCAGACCGATCACCGTCAGTTCTGGCGCGACAACCAGTAGCTCGCGAATACGCTGTTCACGCGTTTCGCCTTTATGACCTTCCGGCAGCGCGTTGGTGAAATGCGGGTTAATCTGTAGCGGGAACAGGCCCAGCGCATCGAAACCTTTTGGATCGACAATCGGCATGTCGTTGGTGGTGCGGATGGTCTGGCAGGCGAGGTTCGCACCCGCGCTCCAGCCGATGTACAGCGCACCGCGTTTTACCACGTCAACCATCGGCGCCAGCAATCCGCGTTCGCGGCTCTCTTTCAGCAACTGGAAGGTATTCCCTCCGCCGACGATCACCACTTCCGCATTTTCAATTGCCGCCAGCGGATCGGCGACGCTGTGAATGCCCACCACCTTGACGCCCATGGGGGCGAAAATCGCTGCCGTTTTTTCCGTGTACTCATCCCAGGTCTGGGTCACGCCTGCGAAGGGAATAAACACCGCCGAGCGGCGACCGTTCAACTGTTCCGCAATCAGCGGCAGCGCGTGTTCCATCCAGTCTTTACCTGGCAACGTCGAGTTACTCAATAAAAGCAGTTCCATCATTTCTCCGTAAAATCAGAAAATTACAAAACGCGATAATGTACCACTGACAGTGTAGCGTCTTACTGACATGGCTCACGATGTTGGAAGGGGATTGTGGAAAGGCAAAGCCATGTTTTAACGGTGCGCCCGGTTCCTGGCGCATTCATCAGCACTGACCGGTATTCACTGTCGGACGATTTTCTCGCTAATTTGCGATGAAACAGGCGCGACAGACGCATTAAACAGCGCGAGATATTTCCAATATTTAAGTTTGAAAATGATAACTATTTTTAATACGGTAAATGCAGAATAGCGTTTAGCGGTTTTATATTTATTATTGCTGATGTTTTTTATTCAATATTCCTGAAGGTTAAAAGGGATTCTTATTTTAAAATTTAGAAAGTGTTCTATTTAATAAGACAGTCAAAATGCGGCTCTGTCATAGCGTTAACCAGGAACAGACGGGCATTAAGTGGAAAAGGCATACGGCGCTCGCTCGCCCTCTGAAGCCTCGAACCCGGTGTCTGAAGGGGAGGTATCGTCTGGATGGGGCCATGCAAGCAATTTTCATATTTGTGTAACTAAATATTTCATATCGAATATATAATTTTACGTAACTAGCTGAAATATAGGAATTTTACCAAAAATTTAATTTTATGTATCTTTTTGTTTTACCTACAATCAGTAAGGTAAATTCCGAAAAAAAGATCGATTACAACGATCGATATTTCTCCAGTAATAGCCTTTGTCTATTGGTTTTGTTTTATCGATCAGGTTTGACAATCAATATTGCTCATGTACTATTCTGGTTGAATCAATATTATACCGACAGCAACAGAGTGGGCGTGCCGGACTATGTCAGAATAAATAATCTCGCCGGATAACAGACTCCCTACTGAGAATAAATGAACGGGCTGTCCTTGATATAGGGAGCATAATCTGTATGACAAAGGAATATGTAAAGAAGTGCCATATCGCCAGTTGGCCTGAAAATGATTTTTATTTTTCCAGGGGAATTTCCGTTCTGTCCAGGAAATTGATTAATTCTCATTCCGGCTCAGACTACCTGTTTATTCACCTTAATAGCTACACATTAAAGAGTTTCTTTCGATCATTCTCTCAATTGAGTAAGAGTGGTTATCAGCTGATCATTATTTCCAGCCAACGACTCATGCCACTGGCTTTTTTCTGGCACCTGAAATGCCAGGCTGTTAGCGCCATCTTTGAATCGCGTTGTTCTATTAACGATATCATCCGCGGTCTGGACACTGTCGCGACGGGGCGTCAAATCGTGTGGTCATTCCCGGGACCAGCCTGTCGGCTCTCCTCAAGAGATGTTTTGCTTCTGCGACATTATCTTGAAGGCGGAAGTATGAGTTATTTACAGGAGAAACATTGCCGCGCTTATTCCACCTTGCAAGGATGGAAAACCACTGTTGCTCGTAAATTCAAAGTAAAGAAACTCGAACATCTGCTTATTCCGAACTGAATAACACGCTCAAAAATCAGTTTTCTTTTCTTCGGCCGGCCCATGACACTTTCATAAGCCGCAGAGAAGTGCTCGTCAAATATGGACTTTATTAACTATGGATTTAGATATGAAACGCGTCTTTTACCATGCTTTTTTCCCTGCATTATGCTTAACGGCGTATCCGCTTGCGGCGGCAGAAACGCTCCCCACGCCTTATCCTCCCGTACAAACAACTACGATGCCGGGCGATCTGACGTCGAATCCGGACTATACCAATCACTGGGATTGGGTGAAAGAAACGTGGGAAAAAGGCTATTCCACTTTTTCCATCAAAGACAAAAAATATATTGCGAACCAGGAAATCGTCCTGCTTAACCCCGCATATTCCAAACAGGTCGTGACGTTATTAAATGAGTCGTACAGTTACAACAATACGTTAAACTCTGTTCAGCTTAATATCGGCGACGGTATTTATGATGCAGCGGGTTCTGAAGCGGTGAATACCACGGTTAAAGGCGAATACACCAATAGCAAAGGGAATATTGAAACGGGGGTTTTACAACTGAACAGTGGTGGTAAAGCCTTCCATACGCTGGTTGAAAATAACGGCGCCCTTACGCTGAATGGCGATTCCGAAGCCTATGACACCGTGGTGAAAACAGGCGGAAGACAGACTGTGGGGGGGCGTGGCTATGCCCAGGCGAACCTCATTGATGGCGGCACGCAGGTGCTTTCTGTCACCAGCACCGCGCTGGTTGAAGATACGATTGTGCAAAATGGCGGTCAGCAGATTATTTACAGCGGGACCGCGAAAAACTCGCATATTGGCGCGGGCAGCTATCAGCTTGCCAGCGGGCTGGCTCTGGACACATTCCTGTATAACGGCGCATTCCAGCAGGTTTATAGCGGAAAAGGCGCTGAATACGTCGCTGACCGGGATACCACGGTGTATGCGGGCGCGCGACAAACGATTACCTCCGGAATTTCAGAAAATGCGCAGGTTTATGGTACGCAGGTGATCACTGGCGTAGACGGTCAATGGAGTGGTGGAGACTGGATTTCCGACAGCAATTCAACAGTGCGCGTCAACGGACAACAGGCGAAGGACGCCACCATTCATGCGGGAGGGTTGCAACGAATTCAAACCGGTAATGCCGACGGGACGCAGGTCTACGGTACGCAACTGGTTAATGGTCAGAAAGGCGGTTGGTCCGGTGGAAACTGGGTTGAGCAGGAAGGCTGGACGGGCGGTATTCGCGCCAACGCGACCAATACAACCGTTCATGCCGGAGGCCTCCAGCAGCTCGCCTGGTACGGTGAAGCCAGTAACACGGTCATTGATGGCGGACGCCAGGAGGTGCTCGCGCGGGGACATATTTCGAACACAACGCTTCGCAATGGCGGGAGCAGCCTGATTGCCTATGGCGGTTATTCAACTGACGCGCTGACGGTAGAAGAGGGTTCGCTGACGATGGAAGGCGGAAGCGTACATGACTGGACAGGAAATCTGGGCAAGGGGGCCTGGGCTGCCGCCGTGGACTTACAAAGCCCCTCGTCGGTTCTCTACCTGAAACACAATGCTGACACCACCGAATCCGTCGCTACGATTAAAGCCTTAACGAACAATGGCGTGGTCAATTTTAGCGCGTCAGAGGGTCACACGGCGGGGCAGTTTAGCCGTCTGGAACTCACCACGCTTGAGGGTAACGGTACTTTCGTCATGAACACCAATTTATCCGGTGGCACAGGCGATTTTCTGAATGTTTCTGAATCTGTCAGCGGGCAATTTAATGTCACAGTGCAGGATTCAGGAAGTGAGTTACGTAGTCGCGCTGCTGCGCCTTACCATCTGATTTATGCGAACGGGAGTGTGGCCAATACGTTTGCGATGACAAACGGCAGCGTCGATCTTGGCGCATATAAGTACTATCTGGTGCACGGCGCTGACAGCGACAAAGACAACTGGTATCTGTCGCCACAAGCGAATACGCCAGAGCCAGGCCCCAACCCTGATCCAGGTCCAGGCCCTTCTCCGACTCCAGAACCAGAGGTAAAACCGGATTTATCAGAAAGCGCTAAAGCGGTAATTGCCATGGCGAATGTGACCCCCACCCTATGGGATGCTGAGCTGACAACGCTGCGGACACGCCTCGGTGAAATTCGTCAGATGCGTGACCATGAAAATGGCGTCTGGGGCAAATATATCAGTAGCCGCTACCGTGTATCCACAGAGCACGTAGGTTACCGTCAGGATGTGAATGGCGTGATGTTCGGTGGTGATACGCGTTTTGCGTTGGAAGATAGCGCATTCATTGTGGGCAGTATGACTTCTTATACGCGTGCAGATCTCGACGCATCCAGCACAAATGGTAAAGCTGACAGTTATGGCATCGGGCTGTATACGACCTGGTTACACAACAGCGGTTATTACGTTGATGGCGTATTGAAAGCTAACTATTTCCGCACTGAGAATAACCCTTACTTCAACGGCGGACGCACACATGCGAAAGATAATACCGTTGGCGGAGGCCTGTCTGTCGAAGCCGGGAAGCATATTGCGCTGGAGAGCTGGTTTGTAGAACCGTACATTCAGGCATCGTGGTTTATGGGGGACAGAACCCATTACAAACTCGACAGCGGCATGTCGGTTAAAGCGGATGCAACCCGGTCTCTGAAAGGGGAAACGGGGTTAACCTTCGGTAAGAATGTGGCGTTGGCGGATGGGACAATGGTGCAGCCTTACGCGAGACTGGCTGTTCGTCATGAGTTTATGAAGAACAATGATGTCGTTATTAACCACACCGAGAAGTTTACCAACGATCTGTCTGGCACAAGCGGTAAATACGGCCTGGGGATGACAGCAAAACTGAACGATCGGTGGTCCGCCTGGGGAGAGGTGAGCTACGAAAAAGGCCAACATATCGAGACGCCTTACAGTGGCCAACTGGGCATCCGCTACAGTTTCTGATTGCGCTGATTAATCGTTAATAAAAGCCCGCGCAGCAAACGCGGGCTTCATTATTTGAAAAAAACGTGTCGGTACCAGCATCCCCTTTAGAGAATCTCGTGCCCTGGTTGGATTAAGCTTTCTGTTCTGTCGTGGAGAGCAAGCCTAATATTCTTCGGGTCAGCTCTTCCTCGTAGCCCTCCCGAACAGGGTGGTTGAACCTGACAAGGGGAGCAGAACTTTTAGTTTGCTCATAAGATTTCTCAAGCAAGCCCGGTTCGCTACTCATGCTGCTTATCACCGTGGATAACACATTGATAGCCACCTGTGAGGCATGCAGGTCGAGGGTCAAATCATCAATGGCTTTCTCAAGGATTTCAACGCGTTCATTTAAGTCAGTCATTTGATCTCCTGGTGGTTGTTAAAGGACTGCATTAAAAGGGATACGTCACACCTCTGCCTAAGCAGGCTGTGCCTGCGTCAACTTTTCTCCTGAAAGAAATGAGCGGCAAATAACGGGTTATAACGTCCCGGTACCGCCGTCAGAACACCAGACCTGCCCGGAGGTATAGCTGTTCTCCGCAGAAGCCAGGGTGACATACAACGGCGCAATCTCAACGGGCTGACCAGGACGACCGAGCGGCGCATTGGCACCAAATTGCTCGATTTTCTCCTGTGGCTGACCTCCACAACACTGCAACGCTGTCCAGTAAGGACCGGGGGCAACGGCGTTTACCCGGATACCTTTCGACGCCAGTTGTTTTGCCAGCGATTTCGTAAAAGCCACGATCGCCGCCTTAGTCTGCGCATAGTCCAGCAGGATCTCACTGGGCTCATAGGCCTGCACCGAGGAGGTATTGATAATTACGCTACCCGTCTGGAGGTGGGGGATTGCCGCTTTTGTAATCCAGAACATGGCGTAGACATTCGTTTTAAAGGTGGCATCAAACGCCTCCGTGGTGAGGTTTTCGATCGACTCACAAAATTGCTGGCGCCCGGCGTTGTTAACCAGAATATCGAGCCCGCCTAAAGATTCTGCTGCCTGACTGACCAGCTGCCGGCAAAACGATTCATCGCGGATATCGCCAGGAAGCGCCACGGCTTGTCTTCCTGCTTGTTTAATCAGTGCGACGACCTCGCGAGCATCTTTTTCTTCATCGGGCAGATAATTGATTGCCACATCCGCCCCTTCGCGGGCATAAGCAATTGCCACTGCCCGGCCAATACCGGAATCCCCGCCGGTAATTAACACTTTCTTACCGGTAAGCCGACCGCTGCCCTGATAGCTTTCTTCACCATGATCCGGAAGTGGTTGCATTTTCCCGGCAAGCCCCGGAAAAGGTTGTTTTTGGTGTGGAAAAGGCGGAGCGGGAAAACGTGCTGAATTCGTTTTATTTGTTTCCGATTTCCCATTATATTTGTCAGCCATTCAGTTACCTCTCATTATTTTCTCATCAGAGCTATTAAGCGTAGAACAAAATTGACGAACTGTGTCTTAATGACTCGCTGCGGCTAAATTCTCTAAGGTCGAACGCGTGAATGATGAGATTTATCCTGATTTAATTACGAGGCTTTTAATTCTCTCTTATGTCAGTGCGTTAGTCTTACTTTATTGCAAAGTAAAATAAAGAATAAACGAGGCGGTGTTTTTCATAATCAGTTGAAAAATAACACAACCTGCTCAGACGGCAAGCAGGGATTTAATTTGACTAAACTCAGACAACCACTAACGTTAAGCACTGAACAACGATGGATACGAAATAAAATTTGTATCTGACTGACACAACCAATATATGAGATGATATATGGCAGAGCATCGTGGTGGTTCCGGTAATTTCGCTGAAGACCGAGATAAAGCATCTGAAGCGGGCCGAAAAGGTGGTCAGCATAGCGGTGGGAACTTTAAAAACGATCCGCAACGTGCATCTGAAGCCGGCAAGAAAGGTGGGCAGAACAGCCACAGTGGCGGTCGCAAATCTGATAATTCCTGAGGGTTAGCGTCAGGTTCATCTTTTAATTAAAAGAGTGTCCTGCGGGTCTGCTTAGGGCTCGCAGATATTTCTATCCACATAAGGTTTTTTATGAATATGAAAAGTATTGAAGATGTATTTATTCATCTTCTTTCAGACACCTACAGTGCTGAAAAACAATTAACCCGCGGACTGACGAAACTGGCAAGAGAAGCATCAAATGAAAAACTCAGTGCGGCTTTTACTGCACATCTTGATGAAACGCAGGGGCAAATAGAACGCATTGATCGGATAGTTGAGCAAGAACCGGCAATTAAAATTAAACGTATGAAATGTGTGGCGATGGAGGGATTAATTGAAGAAGCGAACGAAGTTATCGAGAGTACTGAAAAAAATGAAGTTCGCGACGCGGCGTTAATTGCAGCGGCGCAGAAAGTTGAACACTATGAGATTGCCAGCTATGGTACGTTAGTTACGCTTGCCGAACAGCTGGGGTATAAAAACGCGGTAAAACTTCTGGCGGAAACCCTGAATGAGGAAAAAGAAACCGACCTAAAATTAACGGATCTGGCGGTGAGTAATATCAATAAAAAGGCTGGGAATAAATAACCCTTTGACGACTCTCGTTTTGCTTTGTATCGGCAGAGCCGCACATTGACAGGATCCCTGTCAGTGGCTTTGCCAGTGAGAGACTTTTTCCGCTAAGACTGCCAGTCTGTAACAGACCGCCTTTTTGATGACGGTCTGGCATTCCCCGGAAAAACGTTCCCGCCGGGTAAATGTTTGCCCACGGAAATTCCATGCGAACCAGACCGTACCGGCAGGCGTGCCGTCGTCACCACCGTCCGGGCCAGCATAACCGCTAATGGCCATGCTGATATCCGTACCCGCGCGTACGCGTACGCCTTCTGCCATCTCCCTGACCGTCTGTTCACTCACGGCGGTATATTTTTCCAGTGTGCTGGCTTGTACGCCCAGCATTTTTTGTTTTGCGCTGTCGCTGAAGGTTACGACGCCAATATCATAAAATGCAGCGGTATCAGATTCGGCACAGAGCGCGGCAGCGAGATTGCCGCCCGTGCAGGATTCTGCTGTCGTTAAAGATAAGCCACGGTCAATAAAGATGTTGGCGATGTGTTTGGTTAACTCGCCTGTCGTTTTTGTTTCGCTATCTGCCGGTTTGCTCATCATCGTCCTCTTAATCATTATCAGGAATAACTGAAATATGGCCATTGCGTTCGAGTATGGCATATTTGATTTTTCCTGGCTCCGTAATACCCTGGTTTTGCCGGGCAGCGACTAAAATATCATCGAGCGAGATATCGACCTTTTTCATTTTCTCCATTAGCGGTACACCGTGCTCAAAAAGAATAACGGGAGAACCGTCAAGCACAGATTCAGCATTCTTTATCTTTTTTTTCATCAACCCAAATAGCATATCAACCACGACCAGTGTGACAATAGTAATCATTGAACCCGTGACGGAAAAATCATTGCCCAGTAATGCCTGTTGGGTGGCCTCGCTGATAATCAGTAGTAAAATCAGGTCGAAGCTGGTCATCTGTAATAATGCCCGGCGACCTGCAATTTTAAAGACGACCAGTAAAATAAGATAAATGGCTAACGCCCTGAGCACCATTTCCATACTGACCTCCTAGGGATAGATAAACTGCCTGAACTGAATCTCAGGTTCGTTGTTTAATTGAATCACATTCTTTACGTTACCAAATTTGATGGGAGTAACCTGTAACCAGATGGATAACTGATGCTCATTTTCTGTCGTGTTATAAACCAGATAGAGCGTTTCTCCTTCGCTATACATCGTGTCAGGTTGCGGCCAGATATGTTCTGTTTCAAAAAATGAATTAAATCCCCCGCCGATTCGGTAAGTGTTTTTTCCAGGGTGATTAAGTATGGCTGAAATTTTTAAAGGAAGCTGGGTTTGCAAACGTCCAAATCGTTCAAACTGTAATACCACATTCCTGGTGGTATTTCTGCTCATGGTCTCACTGAAATAACCACCAGAAAAAACGCCGAATAGTGCCAGGGTGATAATACAGAGTAAGGCAACGAACCCCCACATATGAAATTTCGCTTCGAAGTTCAGAAAACGCTGGCTCTCTTCAATTCCGGGTATTTTGGTGTTTTCTCTGGCCATCGCTTAACCTCGCCGTTTCGCTTGTATTTTGCCAGTCAAATGATTCTTAACGATATTGTCTTTTAAGACACTTCCCGTTTGCCAGATTAAGGAATAGCAACCAGACTTAATAAGTCAAGTGGACGATGAAATGAGGGCAATATGAAATTATCCGTTGCACCCTTGTTATGGTGTTTTTTTATTCCTGCGGTTTTTGCAGACGATAATGGTGGATTGAAAAAAGATACGGCACCGCCGCCGCCACATGCTCTGGATGACGGGTATCGTGGTACCGAAGATGCACGCATCATGACGGTCCAACAAGCCAAAACCATGCATGACGGCGCTACCATCTCGTTGCGCGGCAATCTTATTGATGATCAGGGTGGGGATAAATTTGTTTTCCGTGACAAAACCGGCAGTATCCATACCCTCATTCCGCTTTCTGTCTTCGATGGTCGCACCGTAAAACCCGATCAAATGATCGGTATCAACGGCAGTCTGGACACAAAAACGCAACCGCCAGTGGTACGCGTTGACCGAATTCAGAAGTAGTTTCAACTCCCCCCGCGCATCGAATTGCGTGAAGGTTGAGACAAAAAAGAGCGCTCATTGGCGCTCTTTTTACCCCTTCTTACCCGGCCCGGGCAAATTCCGCGGCTTCAACAATCAGCGCGTCATCCGGGCGCACGCCGGTGTACATCGCGAACTGCTCGACGGCCTGTAACGCAATCACTTCCGCGCCGCTGATGGTCTTTTTACCCAGCTTTTGCGCCAGCGTAATCACCGGGGTTTCCGGCGGCAGGGCGACGACATCGAACACCACGCTGGCGTTGGCGACCATTGGCTCGCTGTACGCCAGTTCATCGCTCTCTTTGCCACCGGCCATGCCAACGGGCGTGACGTTGACCAGAATGTCACAGGCAATGCCTTCCGGCAGCGGCTGCCACTGAAAGCCATACTGTTTTGCCAGCGCCGGACCGCTGTCCCGGTTGCGAGCGGCGACGATCACATCGCGAAAACCGGCGTCGCGAAAGGCGGCAATCACCGCTTTGCCCATCCCGCCGCTGCCGCGAATCATCACCCGCGCAGCGGTGTCGAGCTGGTGGCTGGCGATCAGGCTTTTTACCGCGATGTAGTCGGTGTTGTAGCCCGTCAGCCTGCCGTCGTCATTGACGATGGTATTGACGGAATCAATCACTTTCGCCGACGGATCGACGGCGTCAAGAAACGGCATGCAGCTCTCTTTGAACGGCATTGAGACCGCGCAGCCACGAATGCCTAACGCGCGAACCCCTTTCACCGCCGCTTCAATATCCTGGGTGGTGAATGCTTTGTAGATGAAATTTAAACCCAGCTTTTCATAGAGATAGTTATGAAAACGGGTCCCAAAGTTGCCGGGCCGACCGGCAAGCGACATGCACAACTGGGTGTCGCGGTTAATCATGTTAAATCTCCTCGGCATGCGACAGTAAATACTGTTCGGCTTCCTTAGACCAAATCCCGTGATGGCGTTCCAGAATAGCGCACAGCGCGGGATCGTCAATCTGGTTGAGGGCGGTTAACGGTAATGCTTTCCCGGTATAGACCAGCTTTTTACCGCCGCCCACTTTCGGCAATTCCAGCGTGGTCTCGCCTGCGGCATTCAGTCCAAGAATGTGTGTCACCACTTTGGCCGCCTGCACTTTCTTCTCTTCAATCAGTTTGACCGCCGCGCGCATGTCGTCAGTATTTCCGCCCGAGGTGCCCACATAGTGAGTGAAGGCGTAATGTACGTCGTAGAAGTTGATCGGCGCGCTGAACTGCTTATCCTGCGGGCCGGCAAAGAAGTTCATGCAGCCGTCGGGAGCGAGCAGAGAAGAGGCCAGGGTGACCAGCTGTTCGCTCGGCACGAAGACAAAAATATCATCAAAACCGTGGCCGCCACTCAGCGTCATCAGCGTGTCGTACGAGGCATCCTGCGCGTGCAGGTAGTGGATCAACGTTTGTGGTTCAGAAGGATAGTGTTTACGGGCATAGCTCAGCTTGTCGTCGTTGGTATCGGTCACCACCAGTAGCGCCGGGTTGACTGGGCCATGCAGCGCATAGTCGATTGCCAGCAGCCCCATCGGTCCCGTCCCGCCGAGGATCAGCGTGCGACCCTGCGGACGAATCCCCATGTTGTGGTTATAGCTGCCTTCCTGCAGGTGATAGTTTGCGTTGAACGCGCCGATCACGCAGGAGAGCGGCTCAACCAGCGATCCTTCAAAGTAGGTTTCGCCTTCGTAAGCCAGCAGGCAGTCCTGCTCCATCACCACATTGGGGATCACGACGTGCGTGGCTTCGCCACCCACCCACGGGAAGGAGTAGCCGGGGCAATCCGGGCGATCCGCCAGTTGCAGGTTCGCCTGGATCACATAGCGCTGGCCGGGCTGAAACTTGTGCTGCCACTTTTTCCCCACGGCGATAATATCGCCGCAGAACTCGTGGCCGATGATGATCGGGTGGGTTGCCACATCGTCTGGCACCTTTTTATGATCCTCACCCTGATTGGCCTCTTTCCAGGAGGAGAGGCACAGGCTGTCGGTGACCACGGTTGCCAGAATTTCATCGTCCTGCATCTCAGGAAGTTCAAACGTTTCCAGGCGCAGATCGCGTTTGCCATAAAGGCGCAGAGCTGTCGTTAACATATATTCCACCTCATGTTGAGCGAGAGCCCCGGCTTACCACCGGGGCGAAAAAATCAGGACAGGAAGCCCAGTGCGTTACCGATAATCCCCAGACCAAACAGGGCGAAGATCAGCCATACCGGGTTAATTTTTTTGTTGAGCAGACGTACCATCAGCATCGTCAGGCCCAGCGCCAGCAGGCCGGGGCAGAGCTGGTCGAGGATGTTCTGCACGGTCATCGTGACGGTGCCGCCGTCCGCGCCGGGGGTTTGCGATACCACCAGTGGCACGTTGATGCTGGTCCACTTGGTGACCAGCACCCCCATCACGAACAGGCCGAGAATCGATGCGCCTTCGGTCAGTTTTTGCAGCAGGTTGCCGCCCATGTCGCTGACGATGTTGACTCCTTTGTTGAAGCCAATTTGCAGGCCGTACCATTTCATCGCCAGACGGACCGCGTTGAAAATAAAGAAGAACAACAGCGGGCCGAGAACGTTGCCGGACAACGCCAGCGACGCGCCGAGCGCGGCGGTGATCGGTCGCAGCGTGCCCCAGACCAGCGGGTCGCCAACGCCCGCCAGCGGTCCCATCAGGCCAACTTTGATGCCGTTGATCGCGCCATCGTCAATTTCCGCCCCGTTCGCTCGCGCCTCTTCCATGGCGGCGGTCACGCCAATCACCGGACCGCACACTGCGGGCGTGGTGTTGAAGAACACCAGATGACGCTTGAGGGCTGCCACCTGATCTTCCTTCAGCGGATACAGGCGCTTGATGGCGGGGATCATGTCGTAGCAAAAGCCCAGCCCATGAATACGTTCAAAGTTGAAAGACGCCTGCTGCAGGTTGGAGCGGACAAACATGCTAAACAGGTCAGATTTGGTCAGTTTTTTCTGTTCCATGATGGGCTCCGTTAGTCATCAAGCTGGTCAAGGGCGGTGGTGGAGGCGGTCTGCGCCTGCGGTTCGGCTTTACGCCACTGCGGGTTTAACTGGATGTAGACCAGCGCAATAATCGCGCCGACGCCGCCAAAGGCCAGCAGGCTCAGGTCGAGGTAACCACCGGCGATAAAACCGAGGAAGAAGAAGGGCATCAGGTACTTCACGCCCATCATGCGCAGCACCATGGCGTAGCCGACCACCACGATAAAGCCACCGGCAATTTGCAGGCCGCGAGTGACGAATTCCGGGATGGCATTCAGCATATTGCTGACCATATCAGCACTGACAAACAGCGAGACAATCAACGCTGGGATGGCGACGCGTAGCGCCTGTACGCCCAATGCGGAGACGTGGAGGATGTCGATGGTGCGAAAACGCGCGTCTTCTGCGGCCTTATCCGCCGCATGCTGGAACACCACGGTGATAGTACGAGCGAAGACGGTCAGGACCTGGCCTGCCGCCGCCACTGGCAGCGCGATAGCGATACCGGTCGCGATGCTCTGCTGGCCGACGATCACCAGAATGGCGGAGATAATACTGGCGAGCGCGGAGTCCGGAGACTGCGCGGCGCCGACGTTCATCCAGCCAAGCGCGATCAGCTCCAGCGTCCCGCCGAGCATCACCCCGGTTTTTAAATCACCGAGGATCAGGCCAATAACCGTACAGGCAATGAGCGGGCGGTGGGTCTGAAATTCATCCAGCACGCTGCCCATCCCGGCAATACAGGAAAATATAAATATGGCGATAATTTGTAGGGTACTGATTTCCATAATGGGTCACCTTAAAGTGTGAACATCCCTGCCTGTTAAAGCATACGTACACAGGCGCTTTTATTTATTCAGCGAACGACTGTTCTTTTATTTTTTCGAGAATATTAATGGATGGATCGGAGGCGACCACGCGCAAATCCAGGTTGACGCCAAATTTATCCAGTTCGCGAAACGCATTAATATCATCGTCATCTAAGGATACGGCTTTGGTTAATTGTTTTTTACCCGGTCGCCAGGCCATGCCGCCAATATTTAAGGTGGCAATTTTCACGCCCTGTTTGACCATTGCCAGCGCGTCCTGTGGGCGGGTAAATAAATAAAATACCGTTTCGTCCTGATATTGCGGATTATGATAAACCGCGACGGCTTTTTCGATATTCACCACGTTGACCTTCATCCCCGGCGGGGCGGCCTGGCGTAATAATGTCCGGCGCACTTCATCGTTATAAACCTCGTCATTACAGATAATAATCCGCTGAGCATTCGCCACCTTCGACCAGACGGTGGTGACCTGACCGTGGATCAGGCGGTCATCAATACGGGCAAGGGTAATATTCATCAGAAATCCTCTTCGGTCGTTTCCAGATGCTGCCAGACCACGCAGGTTTGTTGTGCAATGGTCGTCAGGTGTTCGCACAGTTCATCCACATTCATACTGCTCTGGTTATCCACCAGTTCCAGCGCCAGCGGCAGGGAAAGCCCGCTGATCACCCGAATATCCGGATTGCGCATCGCAAGCAGTGCCGCGGCGTTCCACGGACTGCCGCACTGCAGGTCAACGGCTATCAACCATTCACTATTGGTGTGAGTACTCACCAACTTTTCCAGCTTCGCGACGATATCGCTGGCGTTCTCGCCGGGGACAAAGGCTACCGCCTCAACGTTGGCGTCGCCGTAAACCATCTGCACCGATTCCAGCATGGCGCAGGCCAGTTTGCCGTGAGCACAGAAGATTGCATTAACCATAACGCCTCCTTAGCCGCGCGTTTTTCCGCCCGCAATGTTAGTGGTTACTCCGGTAATGTAGCTGGCGCGTTCTGACAGAAGATAACAAACGAAATCAGCAACTTCGGTCAGGCGTCCTGAGCGACCAATCGGAATGGCGTTCTTGCTATAGCCTTCGCGCAACTGATCAACGGTGATATTGCGGGTCCAGGCCAGCGCCTCTTCATATTCCGGCGTGCGCAGTCCGGTTTTTTCCAGAATCCCGGGGGCAATGCCGACCACGCGAATACCGTGTTTACCCAGCTCTTTTGACCAGGAACGGGTGAAGCTATTCAGCGCCGCCTTCGTTGCGGCATAGCAACTCTGGCCTTCTGACCCTTCCAGCCCGCTTTCAGAAGAGACGTTAACGATAACGCCGTTACGTTGTTTCACCATCTGGCGCGCCACCGCTTGTGACATTAAGAACACGCCTTTCTGGTTGATATTGACCATTTTTTCAAATGCGGCTTCGTTTAATTCATACTTTCCAGCCGGGGCTTTTTCATCGACCAGTAGACGGGGGAAGTTAACGCCGGCGTTATTGACCAGACCGTCAATTCGGCCAAAGCGCTGGATGATTTCATCCACGGTGTGATTAACGTCTTTAGCGCTGGAAATATCCGTTGGCCAGAAGTGATAACCGTTATTGCCTTCATGTGTTGCTTCACCGCCGTGAATATCCGCCATCTGGACATTCGCGCCTTGTGCTAATAACTCTTCGACAATAGCCAGGCCAATTCCGGATGCACCGCCGGTTACAATAATGACTTTGTCCTGTAGGTTTAACCACGTTTGCATAATTAACTCCCAATTTCAGAGAAGGGGATCCTGCATAAAATAAATTACGTCAGGATCAATATGAATATATCTACTTCAATAACAATTCAGCGGTATGGCTGTTAGTGACTAAACAATTAATATATTTTCCACGTAATGCACCGAGAATACCGCTTAGCTTTTCTTCACCCATTGCGATGCCGATGGAATAACGCGCCTGCTTTAATTTGTTGGTTTCGATGGAGAGTGTTTTTTCGCTCATATTGGTCTCCACCGTTACGCCGTTGATATCGTAAAAGCGCGAGCAAATGTCTCCGGCAACCTGACGGGCGTGCAGGTCGTCGCTCTCTTCGCTACCGTAAAATGCGTGCCAGTTTGCGCCGTCGCGAATTGCCGGAGAACCGATCCCCACCAGTGCGACATCCAGATTCTCCCAGTAGGCAGAAATCGACTTAAAGTGCTGAGACTGCATAATACCGTTACGAATCAATGGGTTTTCCAGCAGCGCCGGAAAATCGGCCAGATGTGATTCTCCTTTCAGCTTTGCCGCCGCGCCGTAGGTCAGCGTATTGACGTGATAGCGGCTCTCAAGCTTACCGGACGGCCCGCCGATGATCGGCACACAAATCAACTGACGTGCCTGACTGGCTGGCGACAATCCCTCGACCAGCGCGCATACCGCACGTCCCCAGGAAAAACCAATGATGTCGCCGGGCTCCAGTAAACGTTCCAGCAGCTGTGCGCCATGCACGCCCATCATCGCGAGTTGTTCCTCTTCCTGCTCGTTATCGCAGGTGATCACCACCGCCTCTTTGAGGCCGAATCGTTGTTTGAGCTGCTGTTCCAGCCACAGGTTTTCGTTGTAGTCGTAGTTGATGGCAATAGTGACAATGCCCTGTTCGCGACCGCGTTTCAGCAGGCGGCTGATGGTGGTGCGATAAATCCCCAGTTCACGGGCGATCTGCGCTTGTGTCATATCCTGTTCGTAATAGAGCTGCGCTATTTTTACGATCAGGCGGATATCATCACTGTTTTCCGTCGCCATCTGTAGACTCCTGCACATTTGTGCAAATCACGAACCAGCCTTCTTGATCTGATATAACCTCATAAAAGCGGGAGTTCAAAGCGATTTTCTCTTCTTTCCACGTCCTGTACTGGCGGTTTATATTGCACATATGATGTGCGGGTCGATCGTTGTTGGCACAGATGTGCACGTCATCCTAATGTCTTGATTCTGCTGATTTTCATTCAACAAAATTGCAGGCTAAGATCGGCGACACTTTTGTGTCGAAAGGTGTGGCGGATCACAAATAGTGCAGAGGCCATTGCGCACGATTATTTTTTATCGCCAGCAAGGTAGGGTATATTCCGCATTTATTACACAAAGCATTCAGGCTGTATCAAGGCGGCAAGGGAGCGAATCCTCAGGAGCATAGATAACTATGTGACTGAGGTGAGTGCGGGCAGCCAACGCAGAGACAGCCTGAAGGATAAAGTGTACAAAGGAGAAATTATGCTGCCCGACTCATCATCCATTCGACTCAACAAATACATTAGTGAAAGCGGAATCTGCTCGCGTCGCGAAGCGGATCGCTTCATCGAGCAAGGAAACGTCTTCATCAATGGCAAACGCGCCACCATTGGCGACCAGGTGATGCCTGGCGACGTCGTGAAGGTGAATGGTCGGTTGATTGAGCCGCGTGAAGCGGAAGATTTGGTCTTTATCGCGCTGAACAAGCCGGTAGGGATCGTGAGCACCACCGAAGACAGCGAACGCGACAATATTGTTGATTTCGTTAACCACAGCAAGCGCGTGTTTCCGATTGGCCGTCTGGATAAAGACTCCCAGGGACTGATCTTTCTGACCAACCACGGCGATCTGGTGAATAAGATCCTGCGTGCCGGTAACGATCACGAAAAAGAGTATCTGGTCACGGTCGACAAACCGGTTACGGATGAGTTTATTCGTGGGATGAGTGCGGGCGTGCCGATTCTGGGCACCGTCACCAAAAAGTGTAAGGTGAAGAAAGAGGCGCCGTTTGTATTCCGCATTACTCTAATCCAGGGGCTGAACCGTCAAATCCGGCGCATGTGCGAACATTTCGGTTATGAGGTGACGAAGCTGGAACGTACGCGCATCATGAACGTTGGCCTCTCCGGTCTGCCGCTGGGTGAATGGCGTGACCTGACGGATGATGAGCTAATTACGCTGTTTAAGCTTATCGAAAATTCCACTTCGGAAGCAAAACCGAAGGCGAAAGCGAAGCCGAAAACGGCGGGAATCAAGCGCCCGGTGGTGAAAATCGAAAAGACGGCGGAGAAAGAAAAATCACGCCCGGCGGCAAACGGTAAGCGCTTTACCTCGCCGGGGCGTAAGAAGAAAGGGCGTTAACGTCTGCCGCGCGTTGGTGTATTCGCGGACCAGGAAAAAGAGGCTTCCGCATCCGGTTTATAAGCCTGCTTTTTCTTCAACTGGCGGGCTTTTTTTGCCTCGGCTTCGCGCAAGACCATCAGCTTATCAATGTACTCTTTCTTCACGCTGTTGGTTTCTGCGTTGGTCAACTGACGACCATGCGCGATACGGGCGCGATCAAGCAGCGTTTTCAGTTCGCGCTGTTCGCGCTCGGTCATCTCTTTTTGGGTAATGCGGGGGAGTGCCATACGGGTGCCCTCTGTCTGCCAGGTGATTTCAGTGTACGGCAATACGCCACGGGCGGATAGCGTTCAGTCAGCAATACGCAGTTTTCCTGCGAAATCCTGCTGTGTATAACCCGTTGTTTTAAATCCCTTATCCGTAATGACGTGATCAATCTCTTTGAGCGTGGCGATACACATCACGCCGTCCTGACCAAATTTAGTATGGTCGGCGAGAATTACGGATTTTTTACTCATTGCAATCATCGCTTTGGCAACGTAAGCCTCATCAAAGCTCTTCACGAGTATGCCATGCTGCGGTGAAATGCCGCCCGCACCGATAAAGCAGATATCGGCGTGAATCGCGTTAATCTGCTGGCATACCGAGACGCCCAGATTGGCGCGGAAATGGTAATCATATTCGCCGCCCAAGACATAGACACGCGCCTGGAGATTATGCTCTTTTATTTTATCGGCAATTAAGGCGGAATTGGTAATAACGGAAAATGCGAGAGGAGGTAAGTGTTCGGCAAGAATAAGATTCGTGGTACATGAATCAATAAACAGCGTATCGCGCTCGCTGACCATTCCCGCGGCGACTTTGCCAATTGCCATTTTTTCTTCACGATGCGCATCTATTCTTGCGCCAAATGCATCTTCCTGGACAACCTGTTTTTTGACTGCACCACCGTGAATTTTGGTGATCTGACCTTCAGACTCCAGTAAAGAGAGATCGCGGCGAATGGTTTCTGAGGTCACATTTAGCGTTTCTGATAATTTAATAACGGTCACTTCACCGAATTTGTTTAATTCATCAAGAATATGTTTTCTTCTTTTAATCGGGTTCATTATTTTCCGCCTGGGTCGAGCTTTGCCGCATGGTAACTGGATGCGCAGAGCAACGCAACCACTCCAGCGCACAGACGATACCCTCATCATCATTCGTGGTTGTCACATAGCGGGCCTGACGTTTCACACTCTCTGGCGCGTTGCCCATCGCGATGCCGAACCCGGCAACGGCAAACATACTGACGTCGTTCTGCTGATCGCCAATGGCGGCAATCTCTGCGGCAGGTCGATTTAATTGCCGGGCGATTTCATTTATCGCATAGCCTTTATTAATCTCGCTACGTTGAATATCAATATAATTGCCGCCAGTGATCGTCGCCTTATAGTCATCAGGCAGCAGGCTGTTTATTTTCAGGCACAGATCGTCGATTCTGTCGTGTTCTGCCACCAGCGTGATTTTAAATATATCGCGACGATTAAAGATATTCCCTGGTGCGGCGTTAATAAGCGGTAACTCAAATAAGTCGGCCTCATACGATGTCCACGGAGCGATAAGGCGATCGTAACGGTGATAAATTGCCTGCGGAGTAAAAAAATGGTGAGGATAGCGGGACAGCGAAATATGCCGGTCAATATCTCTGAGATCCATTCGGGTGAGCGCGGCAGAATGCAAAATGCGCTGCTGCGCCGTTTCAAGAATTTGCCCACCGTTGAAACCGGCGCACCAGCCAAACAGCGTCTCAACCTGCTGCTGTTGTAACAGGCGCGCCATGGAGGAGACCGGTCTGGCGGAACAGGCGGCCAGCAGACCGCCGTGCTGGCGAAATTCAACCAGCGCCTGACGCGTGCGTGAACTGATGGTCTTCTGCGACGTCAGTAATGTTCCATCCAGATCGGTAACCAGTAGCATTATTGTTCTCTGTGGTTATGCGTGCGCAATAAAGGGGGCTACGGCCTCTTTAGCGGCATTGCAAACCATATTGTCGATTGCCGTGCCGACGACCAGAATATTGACCCCGGTGTCCTTAAACGCTTTGGCATTGGCAAGGTTAATACCACCTTCTGCCAGCGTCGGAACATCCACCGCGCCAACCAGCGCCCGGAGGCGGTCTTTAATCATCTGCGGGATATCGCCTGCCGCCACGCCTTCATAGCTCATCCCGGTCATCAGGCCGATCATATCGACACCTATCTCCTGCATGCGCTTTGCCACGCTGGCGACCTCTTCCGGGGTGCGTGCCGGAATGCCGAAGGTATGCAGGTCATCCGGATGACCAATGTAGGCGTCAACGGTCAGGCCATATTCATGGGCGAGGTTGACGATGTCCTGCAGGTCGTCCCAGTCAGATTTGTGGGTGTGTAAACCGTCGGCCCCGGCGCGGGCAATCTCAAGAATCTCTGTTTCACTGAGCGGGACGGGCAGCGTTTCGGTAAACCCGCCCGCAATCCCCACGGTGATGAAGATGTCGTCCGGCACCACATTACGCACACCGTGCACCGCTTCAGCCATCTGACCGTTGGTGATTTCGTGGCGGATTTGCTCCGCGGCGTGCATGTTGCTCACCCCCTTGTGTCCGCGAGCCAACGCCAGTGCCGGATGGTTGGGCTCCAGCAGTTTCACGCCTGCTTCACACACCGCTTTCGCCAGGCGCGCATCGTCGCCGGTGATCCCCGTACTGAGGATGGTTTGCCCGCCGTGCAACGCGATGGCATCTTTCACTTTCTGTAACGCTTTGGCGCGTTTTTTATTCATATCGCCTTTAAACATGGTGTACCTCTGGTGTTGGTGCATTAATTAACGGGCAGACGGCACAGATTCACTCTGTACGACAGCCTTAAAACGGTTCGCAACGATGGTGGTAATGCAGGTCATGATCATGACGGTGGCCATCACGATAGCCATCTGCAGCGCATTGCTGGATAAGAACGGTGAGGCGAAAGCCGGAACGTAGGCCACCCCTTTGACGTTAAAGAAGCCGAGCATCATGCCGCCCATTCCTGCCCAGAAAATGGCGGAGCCAAAGACGATTTTGTTGGCGAACATGAAGGGGTAGGCGGATTCCACGAAGGTCCCGAAGCCCAGGTTGATAAGCAGTCCTGGTGTGGCAACGGCCGCTTCGCTTTTTTCGCGTGGCGCGATGACGTTGGCCAGGTTGATACCGGCTGCGACCATGACCAGACCGACCATGTCCACTGCACCGAGGAAGCTGACGCCGGATTTTTCCATCTCCAGCAGCACCAGTGGCAGGATGACCGCGTGATAGACGCCACCCAGAATGGCAGGCCAGATGACCAGACCGGCCAGCAGCCCGGCAAGAATCGGACTGAATGCCAGCGTGCTTTCGATAGCCAGTTTGATGTAGTTACCCGCGGAGAGCGCCAGTGGGCTCAACAGATAGTGCATGATCAAGCCGGCAGCCAGACCCGAAATACCGCCAGCAACGATGTTGACGGTGGTCATCGGGAAGCGCCAGTTCAGGCACAGTTCAAACAACCAGCGCACAAAAATCCCGGCCATCACACCGCCAATAATCCCGCCGATCAGGCCGCCTTCAACGGAAAGCACCCCGGCGACGACCCCGGCCACAATAGAAACTTCATCAAGTTCGGAAATCTGTTTTGCCGCCAGCACGGCAACCAGCACCGGCAGCCCTTTCAGCAGGATTTCAAAGATATCGTTGAGTTTTTCCAGTCCGGGAATGTGGCTCAGGGCGAGTACGATCGCCATCGCGATAAAGCCCGGCAGCGCTGGAATCATGATGCTACGAATGTTAAAGCGCTTGAGCAGGCTCTTTCCGGAACCGCCCTGTGAAGGTGACGCGCTGCCCAACTGGGGTTTGTACTTGATGCCCCAGTATTTACACAGCGAGGCCACGAAGGAGACCGCGCGGGTGCGGCTGGTGGTGCCGGTTGTGCCTGAAGTCGCGACCACATTGGCGCCTTTTGCGGCGACCAGTGCCATCGACGTGCCTCCGGTGCCGACGATAGGGGTTTTCATCTCCACGGCGGCATCAAAAACGGCCTGGTTTGCTTTTACCGGATCGGCGCTCATCACGACGATCCCGTCGATCTCACCACGGCGGATCATTCCGGCTATCCGACTATCGCTCTCGACGACGGAGGCATTCACCTCAGAGAGTTTGCCCTGGAAGATGCGTTGTGGTTTTGTTTGGTTTTCTGTGGTTAATGCATAGACGGAGGCGGGGGTGTCAGGTTTAGCGACATCCATCGAGGCATCTGCCGCGATGAACTGCACGGCGGCGACATCCACACCTGCGGCTTCGCACTGCTGATAAATCTCCTGGAGTAACTTTTCTGGCTCGGCGCCACCCAGGTTGTAGAGGTTGCCTCCACTGCTTCCAATAATCGCAATTTTTTTCATAGCGGCCTCAAAGGTAGGGTAAGGGGTTATCTGTGTTGTAGTGGAATCATATTCCCAATCAAAACAAAATAAAGCAACATGAAAAGATCGATGACAATATCCGATGAGACAATGTGGCTGGCTTAATTTTATGAAAATTCAGGGGTTACGTTGTTTTTTGTTTTATGTTGTTATTTGTTGTTTTGTGATGCACTTCAAATACTGTACCGGGAGTTGAAGTACCAAAAGAAGGAATAACCCGGAAAGCGCCTCGCAGATTATGCCTTTCTGAAGTGACGATATGTCTTGCCTGAATTAGTTTACCCGAGCAGGGATGGTGCGCTTGTATTTTACTCAACAAATGCGTATAAAATTTTATACAGGGATGTGATATGCTGCTAAACAAGCGGGTACTTAGATCTGTTGCCTGGGTCGGGCATTCTTTCGAAGACCTGCGCGATTTCCCGCCAGAGGTACGTAAAGATGCCGGTTACCAGCTACATCGTGTCCAGGCGGGATTAGAGGCTGCTGACTGGAAACCGATGCCTGAGATTGGGCGTGGTGTTGAAGAGCTCCGATTACGTAATGAAGCTGGAGCATACCGGATTATCTACTTTGCCCGCTTTGAGGATACCGTCTATGTGCTGCACTGTTTCAGTAAGAAAACGCAGCGGACTTCCGGGCAGGATAAACACATTGCGCAGGTTCGCTTTCAGGCGGTCTGTCAGGAACACAGGAGGCGTCAATGAGCCACGAAGTGGATACTAAAATTCGTCATGTCACTTCTGCACAGGCGAATATTTTTGCTGAACTAGGCTTTGATGACGCAGAAGCCAAACACCTTCAACAAGACGCAGAACGTGAAGTGGAACAACTCATCCGTCTCAAACAACAGCTTATGCAGGAAATCGCTGTCTGGATTGAAGAAAATCACATGAAACAATCAGAGGCGGCGGTGAGATTAAATATCTCGCGGCCCCGCGTTTCCGATGTCGTTAACCAGAAAGCGAGCAAATTTACCCTGGATGCATTGGTCATGATGCTGATGAAGTTAGGAAAACCGGTGACGGTGCAGGTAGGTTAGGCCCGGTTTTTCGTCATATCGGGCCTGTGCCTTTAACTTTCTTTAACCGTATTCCGTTGTGGCTTATCAATCGGTTTACCGGACCAGTAGCCGGCCAGCAGGGAACCGGAAAGGTTGTGCCAGACGGAGAACAGTGCGCCAGGCAGCGCAGCGAGCGGTCCGAAGTAAATTTTACCCAGCGCGGCGGCGAGACCTGAGTTTTGCATTCCAACCTCGATTGCCAGCGTGCGGCAGGTTGACTCGTCAAAGCCAAACAGACGTCCCCCCCAGTAACCGCCGAGCAGGCCGATAGTGTTGTGCAGGATCACGGCGATAATCACCACGAAGCCGACGGACGCGATATGCGCCGCGGAACCCGCGACCACCGCGCTGATGATTGCCAGAATGCAGACCATCGAAAACGCAGGCAGGTAAGGCTCAACCGCCTTCACCACGCGCGGGAACAGGTGGTGGATCACCAGGCCCAGGGCAATCGGGATCACCACAATCTGCAAAATACTGAGCAGCATACCCATCACATCAACCTGAATATGCGCATCGACATACAAACGTGTTAGCAGCGGCGTGGCGACCACGCCCACCAGGGTGGAAACGGATGAGATCGTCACCGAGAGCGCCACATCCCCTTTCGCCAGATAGATCATGACGTTAGATGCCGTGCCGCTGGCCACGCTACCGACCAGCACCATCCCGGCAGAGAGTTCCGGCGGCATGTTAAACGCCAGCGCCAGTATCCATGCCGCGAGCGGCATCACCAGATAGTGCAGGAAGATCCCGGCCGCAACCGGCGCAGGGCGCGAAAGCACGCGTTTGAAATCATCCACTTTCAGGTGAACGCCCATACCGAACATGATCAGCATCAGCAGTGTCGTCACCCACGGGCCGACAGGCGTAAAGGTGGTTGGCGTGTAATACGCAATAACAGAGAGCAGCAGCGCCCATAACGGGAACAGCCGGGTCAGTACAGCGAGCATGTTATATTCCTTGCGATAATGTTGTGTTTGCTTGTTATAAAAAAGCCGGGTTCGAGCCCGGCTATTGTTATTATTTATCGTGTGTTCGAATTTTATTCAAACAAATTATGCTTAAGTTCTGACTTTGAGATTTTCCCAGCTCAGGCCGAACCGTGCGAGGTACTTACGCAGACGGTCGGCATCGTTGGGATTGGCTTTCTTCTGTCGGGAGACGGCGAAGAGTTCACGTCCGGCTTCGGACAACGATGCGCTGCGTCGGCATACCTCGAGCACCGTTTCCAGTTGGCGGCGGTCAAAGAGGTCGAGTTCCATCTCCCGTTCCGGTTGCAACGCCGTCTCCCCCCAACTCTCCTGCAAAAGCGCGATCTCTTCTTCGACGAGGGCGGGCGTAATACGCCCTTGCTCAGCCAGCGTTGCCATTCGCGCGACGGAGGAGCTCAGCTCGCGGAAATTGCCGCGCCACTGCGCCTGGGGCGAACAGGCAAACGCCAGATAGCGTTCGCGCGCCTCTTTATCAAAGCGGATCTGATTCTGTCGACTGCGGGAGAAACGTTGCAACTCATACTCAACGTTAGGGGCAATGTCTTCACGCCGCTGGGCAAGGCCGGGCAAGGCAAAGCGCCACATGTTAATACGTGCGTAGAGATCTTCGCGAAAACGCCCTTCGGCGACCCACAGTGGCATATCGCGATGGGTGCCGGCAATCAACTGGAAGTCGCTGTGCACCTCTTTATCTGAGCCAAACGGGAAGAAGGTTTTCTCCTCAATCGCTTTCAGCAGCATGGCCTGTTCATCCAGCCCCAGTTCAGCGATTTCATCCAGAAACAGCACCCCGCCGTCGGCTTCGCGTAACAGTCCGGTTCGCGATGACAGTGCACCTGTAAACGCGCCTTTCACATGCCCAAACAGCGTCGACATAGCGTTATCGCCGCGCAGGGTAGCGCAGTTAACCGCTACCAGTTTTCCACCCACCAGATGTCGCGACTGGCGAAGCTGGAAAATCCGTTTGGCGAGGAAGGATTTCCCCGCGCCGGTCGGGCCGGTGAGCAGGATAGGATCGCCAGAGCGCAAGGCCACGCGCTCAATGCGGTCAATCAGTTTGTTGAAGGTAGCATTGCGCGTCTCGATACCGGCTTTGAGGAAGGAGACCGACTGCTGCTGCTCACGCTGAAAGCGACTGGTGAGCGTGGCATAGCGGCTTAAATCGAGATCGATAACCGAACAGGTGCCAGCGGCAACGTCCTCCGGTGGAGCGCCCTTCGGCGCGGGGCCGGTTTGCAGCAGGCTGGCGGGCAGATAGCGGGCTTCCGTCAGCAGGAACCAGCAAATTTGTGCCACGTGGGTGCCGGTGGTGATGTGCACCAGATACTCTTCGTTCTCGGTATCGAAGGTGTAGTGCGTGGCAAAGTCGAGGAACGCGGCATAGACCTCTTCGAAATCCCACGGATCGGCTATGGTGATCGCATGCGGGCGGACCTGGGTATGCGGGGAGAGCAGGTTGATATCCTCCGCCAGTTGCTGACACATCCCGGCATCGCGTGGCTGGTGGATAAGCTCCAGGCGATCGACCGGGAAATCCGGCTGTTGACACAGTCCGACCGTTGGTCGCCATTTCTTGAGCCGGTTTGCCCGCTTGCCGCGTTTATCCAGCACCGTGCCCAGCACGCCAATCACCACCCGCCGCTTTTTCATGGTTTATCCCAAAAGATAAATATCGATATTGAAAGATAAAAAATACGGAAGGCATCTGCAATCACCATTATTGGCGATAAAAATTAATCCATTATTAATCAGATAATTAAAAATTAATTTTGTCTTTTTTTCGTTCTGGCACGCTTCTGGCAATAACACTCTCGTCAACACGTTGAAAGCGCAGGGGGTTAAACCCCGCCGGCACGTCAGGAACGGCAGCGGCTGTTTTCCGGAGGTGTTCCGTCAACCGATGACACCTGAACAATGGGTTCGATTCCCGATTCATTCTCCCAATGAAACTGGTTGTTAATCATAGAAATAAAAACGGGTACTGCGCAGTCAGCAGGCCCCAAAACAGGTTGCCGGTCACGATGCCGCGCCGCAGGCAAAAGGGAATTCCCCTGTAGCTTCGCCTCCCGCACCCGCACCTGACTTTGATAAGGAAAAGAGAAAAATGACGAAGAAAATCACTATCCGCAAAGGACAATTAGGCCTGTTAGCGAAAAACGGCGACTACTATCAGGTTCTGGAGGCGGGTGAACACCGTCTGCCGTGGTTCAATACGCCAGAGGTGCTGGTGGTTAATCTGGACGGTAGCGAAGTGCCGGAAGCGCTGGCGAATTATTTACGCCGTTTTCAGCCGGACTGGGTAACGCGTTACGGTCTGGCCGTCGATCTTAACGACAGCGAAGCGGGGGCGTTATACATGAATGAGGTGTTGCAGGAGATCCTGCCGCCGTCCACGCGCCGTTTGTACTGGCGAGCCGACGAGGCGTTGAAACTGGTACGTATGGATACGCGTCAGGTTCAGGTGCCCACAGAGGTCATGAATGCGGTCCTGCAACCGCGACGTAACAGCGCGGTTAAAGGTCGAGAAGCGATGCTCACCGTGCAGGTTCCGGCCTGGCATGCGGGTGTGTTGAAAATTGACGGTGA
Organism: Citrobacter sp. Ct235; assembly: GCF_030332305.1. Classification (NCBI taxonomy): domain Bacteria; kingdom Pseudomonadati; phylum Pseudomonadota; class Gammaproteobacteria; order Enterobacterales; family Enterobacteriaceae; genus Citrobacter; species Citrobacter sp. Ct235. The sequence continues at coordinate 231,450 of NZ_JAOWIC010000045.1, read as the reverse complement.
GACGCAGGCGCTGTTGCCGCCGGGTCTGACGGCGTACTGGAAAGTGAATCATCTGGTTGACGCGGAAGTGGTGGATACCCGTTTGCAGGTACTGGAAGTGGGCGGTCAGGAAATTTTGACCAAAGATAAGGTCAACCTGCGTCTGAATCTGGCGGCAAACTGGCGTTACCGCGACGTGCTGCAGGCTTTTGCGCAGCTCACTAAACCGCTCGATCATCTGTACCGCGAACTGCAGTTTGCACTGCGTGAAGCCGTCGGGACGCGCACGCTGGATGAGTTGCTGGAAGATAAGCAGGTGATTGATGACGTAGTCAGCGCGCAGGTGAAAGACCGTATGGCGCCCTATGGCATCGACGTGGCCTCGCTGGGCGTGAAGGACATCGTGTTGCCGGGGGATATGAAAACGATTCTGTCCCGTCTGGTTGAAGCGGAAAAATCGGCGCAGGCCAACGTGATCCGCCGTCGTGAAGAAACGGCCGCGACGCGCTCGCTGTTGAATACGGCGAAAGTGATGGAAAACAACCCGGTAGCGCTGCGCTTAAAAGAGCTGGAAACCCTCGAAAGAGTGGCGGAGCGTATCGATAAAATCTCGGTATTCGGTGGCCTGGACCAGGTTCTGCACGGCTTAGTGAACATTAAAGGATAAGAAACATGGCACATAACGACTATGCGCTGTTGGCGTCGCAGAACGCGGCGCCGGTGAAAATGTGGACGCACGGCGTTCCGGTGGAGCCCGAAGCGCGCCAGCAACTGCTGAACACGGCGAAGATGCCGTTTATTTTTAAACACCTGGCGGTGATGCCGGATGTGCATCTGGGGAAAGGGTCAACTATCGGCAGCGTGATCCCAACCAAAGGGGCGATTATTCCGGCGGCAGTAGGGGTGGATATCGGCTGTGGGATGATCGCAGTGCGTACTTCACTGCTGGCCGGCGATCTGCCGGATAACCTCAGCGGGTTGCGGAGCGCGATTGAGCAGGCCGTTCCACACGGGCGTACGAATACGCGCTCCCGTCGCGATAAAGGGGCGTGGGATACGCCGCCAGAGGAGGTGAGTACTCACTGGGGGACGCTGGCACCGCGCTTTAAGCGCTTGACTGACAAGTATCCCTCGTTGCTGAAGACCAACAACTATCAGCATCTGGGAACATTGGGAACCGGTAACCACTTCATTGAGGTTTGTCTGGATGAGCAGCAGCGCGTCTGGGTGATGTTGCACAGCGGCTCGCGAGGCGTGGGGAATGCCATCGGCAACGTTTTCATCACGCTGGCGCAGCAGGATATGCAGCAGCATATCGCGAATCTCCCGGACCGAAACCTGGCGTACTTCCAGGAAGGGAGCCAGCACTACAACGACTACATCGACGCGGTGGAATGGGCGCAGGATTTTGCCCGGCAAAACCGGGAGGTGATGATGTCCCGTGTCCTGGCCGCGCTGTAGTGCATCGTGAGTAAACCGTTTATCACCCAGCAGGAAGCGGTGAATTGCCACCATAACTATGTGCAAAAAGAACGTCACTTTGGTGAAGAGGTGCTGGTGACGCGTAAAGGCGCTGTTTCAGCGCAGAAAGGCCAGATGGGGATTATTCCGGGGTCGATGGGGGCGAAAAGCTTCATCGTGCGTGGGCTGGGGAATGAAGAGAGCTTCTGCTCCTGCAGCCATGGCGCAGGAAGAACCATGAGCCGAACGGCGGCCAAAAAACGCTTTACTGTAGAGGATCAGATTCGCGCGACGGCCCACGTTGAATGCCGTAAAGACAGCGAGGTGATCGATGAAATTCCAATGGCTTACAAAGACATTGATGCCGTGATGGCGGCGCAGTCTTCACTGGTGGAGATCGTGCATACGCTGCGGCAGGTGGTGTGTGTAAAAGGATAAAAGAAGATGGCGAAAAATGCAGTGAGTGCCGCGATGCGCGAACGGGTCGCGCGGCAACTCAAAGACGTGGAAACGCGTTACGGCGTCAGGGTGCTGTATGCCTGCGAGTCAGGGAGTCGCGGCTGGGGATTTGCCTCGCCGGATAGTGATTACGATGTGCGGTTTTTATATGTTCATCCGCCACAGTGGTATCTGCGGGTCGACGCGCCGCGCGATGTGATCGAGCTGCCGATAGACGATGAACTGGACGTGTGCGGCTGGGAGTGGCGTAAAGCGCTGGGACTGCTGAAGGGCGCTAACCCGACGCTAATCGAGTGGCTGGATTCCCCGGTGGTTTATCAGCAGGATGATGCTACGGTAAGCGCACTTAAAACAATGATACCGCTGTGGTTTTCTCCGCTTCGCGCCCGCTGGCACTATTACTCGATGGCGCGAAAAAACTTTCGCGGCTATTTGCAGGGGGAAGACGTGCGGCTGAAAAAATACTTCTACGTCCTGCGTCCGCTGCTGGCGGTGCGTTGGGTCGAAGCGGGTAAAGGCGTTCCGCCCATGCGCTTTGCCGAACTGCTGGCGGGAAGCGAACTGGAGGCGCCGTTACGTCAGGAGATAGACGAACTGCTGGCGCGCAAACAGCGTGCGGGAGAGGCGGAGTATGGTCCGCGCCGTCCGTTGCTGCATGCGTTCATCCACGCTGAACTGGCGAGAGGCGAAATCCCGCCCACGCTGCCGGACAGCCGGGAAGGCGACGTGAAGGCACTGGATAAACTGCTTTATGAGACGGTGATGGTATGACTACGTTGCCCGATGGCGCTGCGCTTATCGGGCCTACGTGGGCAAAATTTGTAGGCCGGATAAAGCGCAGAGCGCCGCCATCCGGCATTGACGCTATATTACTCAAACAAATTTTGGTGCAGCTTCTGCACAACCTGTTCAGCCTCGGTGCCAGGCACCAGGAAACAGAGGTTATGGCTGGAAGCGCCATAGCAAATCATGCGGATATTGAACGGTTCCAGCACGCCGAACACCTCTTTGCCGACGCCGCAGGCTTTCGACAGATCGTTACCAATCAGCGCGACCAGCGCGAGCCCCTCTTCAACCTCCACCCGACACAAGGCAGACAGTTCCATTAGCAGCGACTGCGTCAGCAGCGTATCGCCAGTGGAGGTCGAGCCGGTGGTATCCAGCGTTAGCGCCACGCTCACTTCGGAGGTGGTGATCAGATCGACCGAGATATTATGGCGTGCCAGAATACCGAATACTTCGGCCAGGAAACCGCGCGAGTGCAGCATATTCAGGCTGTGCAGGGTCAGCAGCGTCTGTTTGCGACGCAGCGCCAGCGCGCGGAACAGCGGTGGATTCTGGGTTTTATTGCAGACCAGCGTACCGCCCGCTTTCGGATCTTTACTGGAGCCGACGAAGACCGGGATATCGCTGCGCACGGCGGGCAACAGGGTGGCCGGGTGCAGCACTTTCGCACCAAAGGTGGCCATTTCCGCCGCCTCTTCAAAGGCGATTTCATCGATGCGCTGCGCCGCAGGCACCACGCGAGGATCGGTGGTGTAGATGCCCGGGACGTCCGTCCAGATATCGACACGCGCGGCATGGAGCGCTTCGGCCAACAGGGCCGCCGTGTAGTCGCTGCCGCCGCGTCCGAGTGTGGTTGTGCGCCCTTTGCCTTCGCTGCCGATGAACCCCTGAGTGATCACCAGCCCTTCGTTCAGACGTGGGGTCAGTTGCAGCGTTGCCAGTTCTGCCAGCGCCGCGACGTCAGGTTCGGCGCGACCAAAGCGATCGTTGGTACGCATCACTTTACGCACATCGAACCACTGCGCCTGAACGTGACGCTCACGCAGGATTTCAACAAACAGCAGAGTAGACATCAGTTCGCCGTGGCTGACCAGTTCATCCGTCAGCGCGGTGGAAGTGGCGAGTGAGGCCGCTTCCGCCAGCGTGGTGATATTTTCCAGCAGACGTTCGATCTCTTCACGAATAACGTTTGGATAACGCAGACGTTCCAGGATATCGAACTGAATTTTGCGGATAGCGTCGAGTTTCTCGAAGCGTTCGGTGGGTTCCAGACCTTCAGCCAGTGCAACCAGTAAATTAGTGATGCCTGCGGAAGCGGAGAGCACCACTAAACGCACGTTTGAATCGGAAAGCACCACGCCGGCGCTGCGGTTCATGGCATCGAAATCAGCGACGCTGGTACCGCCAAATTTGGAAACAACGATTTCTGTCATAACAACCTCGTGTCAGGGAGTGAGAAAGCGACCTGGGCACAAAGGCAGAACAGAAACCGGTGCAGGCGCAAATACCGTATTTATAAATAAAATGTGTGGCCTGGACTGTCAACGCTGGGATTATGCGGATTTTTCATGCTGCGTTTAGCCTCAGTAATGGTGCTTATAACAACGATACTTTTCGGCGGCATTTGACCGTGGCCAGGCAACGGCACTAAAACAATCACACTTTTCTGTGACTGGCGTTACAATCGATCCCAGTCACAATTCTCAAATCAGAAGAGTATTGCTAATGAAAAACATCAATCCAACGCAGACCTCTGCCTGGCAGGCACTACAAAAACACTTTGACGACATGAAGGACGTTACTATCGCGGATCTGTTCGCGAAGGATAGCGATCGCTTCAGCAAATTCTCCGCAACGTTTGACGATCTGATGCTGGTGGATTACTCCAAAAACCGCATCACCGAAGAGACGCTGGCGAAACTGCAGGATCTGGCGAAAGAGACCGATCTGGCGGGCGCCATCAAGTCCATGTTCTCCGGCGAGAAAATCAACCGTACTGAAGATCGTGCCGTGCTGCACGTGGCGCTGCGTAACCGTAGCAATACCCCGATTATCGTGGACGGCAAAGATGTGATGCCGGAAGTCAACGCGGTGCTGGAGAAGATGAAATCTTTCTCTGAAGCCATTATTTCGGGCCAGTGGAAGGGGTATACCGGTAAAGCGATCACCGACGTGGTTAACATTGGTATCGGCGGCTCCGACCTCGGCCCGTTCATGGTGACTGAAGCGCTGCGTCCGTACAAAAACCACCTGAATATGCACTTTGTTTCTAACGTTGACGGTACCCATATCGCCGAAGTGCTGAAGAAAGTTAACCCGGAAACCACCCTGTTCCTCGTGGCGTCCAAAACCTTTACGACGCAGGAAACCATGACTAACGCCCATAGCGCGCGTGACTGGTTCCTGAAAACCGCCGGTGATGAAAAACACGTTGCGAAACACTTCGCCGCGCTGTCTACCAACGCGAAAGCGGTCGGTGAGTTCGGTATCGATACCGCCAATATGTTCGAGTTCTGGGACTGGGTGGGCGGTCGTTACTCGTTGTGGTCAGCGATTGGTCTGTCGATCATCCTGTCCGTCGGTTACGACAACTTTGTGCAACTGCTGTCCGGCGCGCATGCGATGGATAAGCACTTCTCGACCACGCCTCTGGAGAACAACCTGCCGGTGCTGCTGGCGTTGATTGGTATCTGGTACAACAATTTCTTCGGTGCAGAAACCGAAGCGATCCTGCCGTATGACCAGTATATGCACCGTTTCGCGGCCTATTTCCAGCAGGGCAACATGGAGTCCAACGGGAAATACGTTGACCGTAACGGCAACCCGGTGGATTACCAGACCGGCCCGATCATCTGGGGTGAACCGGGAACCAACGGTCAGCACGCGTTCTATCAGCTGATTCACCAGGGAACCAAAATGGTGCCTTGTGATTTCATCGCCCCGGCGATTACCCATAACCCGCTGTCCGATCACCATCCGAAGCTGCTGTCTAACTTCTTCGCCCAGACGGAAGCGCTGGCGTTCGGGAAATCGCGTGAAGTGGTTGAGCAGGAATACCGTGACCAGGGTAAAGATCCGGCTCAGCTTGACCACGTTGTGCCGTTCAAAGTGTTCGAAGGCAACCGCCCGACCAACTCCATCCTGCTGCGTGAAATCACTCCGTTCAGCCTGGGTGCGCTGATTGCGCTCTATGAGCACAAAATCTTTACTCAGGGTATCATCCTGAACATCTTCACCTTCGACCAGTGGGGCGTTGAGCTGGGTAAACAGCTGGCGAACCGCATTCTGCCGGAGCTGAAAGATGATAAAGCGATTGAAAGCCACGACAGTTCGACTAACGGATTGATTAACCGTTATAAAAACTGGCGTTAATCTGGCGCAGTGCCGGATGGCGACGCTAATGCGTCTTATCCGGCCTACTTTCTACCGTAGGCCTGATAAGCGAAGCGCCATCAGGCATTGAAGTGCCGGATGGCGTATCCGGCCAGGTCCATAACGTAGGCCTGATAAGCGAAGCGCCATCAGGCATAGAAGTGCCGGATGGTGTATCCGACCCGGTCCATAACGTAGGCCTGATAAGCGAAGCGCCATCAGGCATTGAAGTGCCGGATGGTGTATCCGGCCCGGTCCATAACGTAGGCCTGATAAGCGAAGCGCCATCAGGCATTGAAGTGTCGGATGGCGTATCCGGCCCGGTCTGTAACGTAGGCCTGATAAGCGAAGCGCCATCAGGCATTGACGTGTCGGATGGTGTATCCGGCCCGGTCTGTAACGTAGGCCTGATAAGCGAAGCGCCATCAGGCATTGAAGTGTCGGATGGCGTATCCGGCCCGGTCTGTAACGTAGGCCTGATAAGCGAAGCGCCATCAGGAAAGTTAATAATGAAATGAGCCGATATTATTATCGGCTTTTTTTATAAGATAATTCCGGTTGTCCGTGTTGTTTCCCACAATTTTATATTGAGCATAATCCTAAAATAATAAATAACCGTAAAATAACCCAGTGTTATTTTAGGATAATACGGATCGTTTAGCTAAATGGATTTAATGTTAATGTGCTGTTTTTAATGGTTATTGTTATTTTTATAAAAATGAATTGTTCAGCAAAAGTCCAATTATCCTAAAACCACCTTGCTATTTCCCCCTGCCGTAATTCGCATGCTTTAGTTGTGTATACTCGATCCCGCCCGAAATGCTTTTGGGTAAATCTCCATTCATTCAATGAAGGGAAATTGTTATGAAAAAAGTTCTGTATGGCATTTTTGCCATATCTGCGCTTGCGGCGAGTTCTGTCTATGCAGCCCCCGTTCAGGTGGGTGAAGCGGCAGGGTCGGCAGCAACGTCGGTGTCGGCGGGTAGCTCCTCCGCATCCAGCGTGAGCACCGTAAGTTCGGCGGTGGGTGTCGCGCTTGCGGCAACCGGCGGCGGTGACGGTTCCAATACCGGGACCACCACCACCACGACCACCAGTACCCAATAAGATCGGTACATTTAATCCTAACCACACTTCGGTGTGGTTATTTTGCCCCTCTGGAGAAGAGTCGTGAAGCGACCTGCACTCATACTACTTTGCCTGCTGTTACAGGCATGCTCAGCCACGACAAAGCAACTGGGCAACTCACTGTGGGACAGTCTGTTTGGCACGCCCGGCGTACAGCTAACGGACGATGACATTCAAAACATGCCCTACGCCAGCCAGTACATGCAGCTTAACGGCGGGCCGCAGCTGTTTGTGGTGCTCGCTTTCGCAGAGAACGGACAGCAGAAATGGGTGACGCAGGATCAGGCCACCCTCGTGACCCAGCACGGTCGTCTGGTGAAGACGCTGCTGGGCGGCGACAACCTCATCGACGTGAATAACCTCGCGGATGACCCGCTGAATAAACCGAATCAGATAGTCGACGGCGCGACCTGGACACGCACGATGGGCTGGACCGAATACAAGCAGGTGCGCTATGCCACCGCGCGCTCGGTCTTTACATGGGATGGCAACGACACGGTAAAAGTCGGCAGCGAAGAGACCCCGGTTCGCGTGCTGGATGAAGCCGTCACGACCGATCAGGCTCGCTGGCATAACCGTTACTGGGTCGATGACGAAGGGCAAATCCGCCAGTCGGAGCAATATCTGGGGGCGAACTATTTCCCGGTGAAAACCACGCTGATTAAGGCGGCAAAATCATGATGAAACGGACTATTGCGGCACTGATCTTCAGTCTGAGCACGTCATCTGTTTTTGCTGCGGGAACCGTTAAGGTCTTTAGCGCAGGCAGCGCAGAGCCGAAAACGCTTACCGGCGCTGAACATCTTATCGATCTGGTGGGACAGCCCAGACTGGCGAACAGCTGGTGGCCCGGTGCAGCGATCGCGGAAGAGAAAGCGACCGTGACGGCGCAGAGTCAGCAGCAGGCGCTGCTGGGGCGTCTGGCGGCGTTAAGCGGCGAAGAGAGCGGGGAGGATGCCGCCGCCATTAACGCGCTGCGCCAGCAAATTCAGGCACTGAAGGTGGCAGGTCGACAGTGGGTAAATCTCGATCCGGACATTGTGCGGGTCAGCGAGCGCGGCAATCCGCCATTGCAGGGCAACTACACGCTGTGGGTAGGCGCGCAGCCGACGGATGTCACAGTCTTTGGTCTGATAAGCCGTCCCGGAAAGCAGCCGTTTATGCCAGGACGCGATGTTGTCAGCTATCTCGAGGGACAACAGCGGCTCAGCGGTGCAGATCGCAGCTATGCATGGGTGGTTTATCCCGATGGACGAACGCAGAAAGTGCCGGTTGCGTACTGGAATAAGCGTCACGTTGAGCCGATGCCCGGCAGCATCATTTTTGTCGGCCTGGATGACGCTTTCTGGAGCAGCGAACCGGAAGCGCTTAACGCCGACATTCTTCACACCCTGACGCAGCGGATACCCGAATAATGAAAAAAACACATCTGCTTAGCTTACTGGCGCTGGGCATCAGCGCAGCCTGCCATGCCGAAACGTATCCGGCACCGATTGGGCCCTCCCAGTCGGATTTTGGCGGCGTGGGATTATTACAGACCCCAACCGCGCGCATGGCGCGTGAAGGGGAGTTGAGTCTCAACTATCGCGATAACGATCAGTACCGTTATTACTCCGCGTCCGTGCAGCTTTTCCCCTGGCTGGAAACCACGCTGCGCTACACCGACGTGCGGACCAAACCGTACAGTAGCGTCGAGTCGTTCTCGGGCAATCAGACCTACAAAGATAAGGCGTTCGACCTGAAGTTGCGGCTGTGGGAAGAGAGCTACTGGACACCGCAGGTGTCGGTCGGCGCGCGGGATATCGGTGGGACCGGTCTGTTCGATGCGGAATACATCGTGGCGAATAAAGCCTGGGGACCGTTTGATTTCTCGCTTGGCCTCGGCTGGGGTTATCTGGGGACCAGCGGCAACGTCAGCAATCCGCTCTGTTCGTACAGCGATAAATATTGCTACCGCGATAACAGCTATAAACAGGCCGGCTCTATTGACGGCAGTCAGATGTTTCACGGTCCGGCGTCGCTGTTTGGCGGTGTTGAGTACCAGACGCCGTGGCAACCGCTGCGACTGAAGCTGGAATATGAGGGCAACAACTACCAGCAGGACTTCGCGGGCAAGCTGGAACAAAAAAGCAAGTTTAACGTCGGCGCCATTTACCGCGTCACCGATTGGGCCGACGTTAACCTCAGCTACGAACGCGGTAACACCTTTATGTTTGGGGTGACGCTGCGGACCAATTTCAACGATTTGCGGCCGTCGTATAACGATAACGCGCGGCCGAAATATCAGCCGGAGCCGCAGGACCCGATCCTGCAACACTCGGTGGTAGCGAACCAACTGACGCTGCTGAAATACAACGCCGGACTGGCGGATCCGCAGATTCAGGTGAAGGGTGACACGCTGTACGTGACGGGCGAGCAGGTGAAATACCGCGACTCGCGTGAAGGGATCGAACGAGCGAATCGGATCGTCATGAACGATCTCCCGGAGGGGATCCGCACGATCCGCGTGACGGAAAATCGCCTCAATCTGCCGCAGGTGACCACCGAAACGGACGTCAGCAGCCTGAAACGCCATCTGGAAGGCGAACCGCTGGGACAGGAAACGCCGCTGGCGCAAAAACGCCTTGAGCCGATAGTGCCGGAAAGTACCGAACAGGGCTGGTATATCGATAAATCGCGCTTTGACTTCCATCTCGATCCGGTGCTGAACCAGTCCGTGGGGGGGCCGGAAAACTTCTACATGTACCAGTTGGGCGTGATGGCGACGGCGGATCTGTGGGTCACCGACCACCTGCTGACCACCGGCAGCCTGTTTGGCAACCTTGCCAATAACTACGATAAATTTAACTACACCAACCCGCCGAACGATTCGAAGCTACCGCGCGTGCGTACCCGCGTGCGTGAATACGTACAGAACGACGTTTACGTGAATAACCTGCAGGCCAACTACTTCCAGTACTTTGGTAATGGTTTCTATGGTCAGGCTTACGGCGGCTATCTTGAAACCATGTACGGTGGGGCGGGAGCGGAAGTGTTGTACCGTCCGGTCGACAGCAACTGGGCGTTTGGCCTGGATGCCAACTACGTGAAGCAGCGTGACTGGCGAAGCGCACAGGACATGATGAAATTCACCGACTACAGCGTGAAGACCGGACACTTGACGGCCTACTGGACGCCATCATTCGCCCAGGACGTGCTGGTGAAAGCGAGCGTCGGTCAGTATCTGGCGGGGGATAAAGGCGGCACGCTGGATATCTCTAAACGCTTCGACAGCGGCGTGGTGGTCGGTGGTTACGCCACTCTCACTAACGTCTCGCCGGATGAGTATGGCGAAGGGGATTTCACCAAAGGCGTCTACGTGTCGATTCCGCTGGATCTCTTCTCTACCGGTCCGACCCGCAGCCGTGCGGCCGTTGGCTGGACGCCGCTGACGCGTGATGGGGGTCAGCAGCTTGGACGTAAGTTCCAGCTGTATGACATGACCAGCGATAAAAGCGTGAATTTCCGCTAAGGTAGCGTGGCATTATCCAGCCGGAAGACGGCGTAATAATCTGGCTGGATTACCTGCATATACGCCTTTTTCAGTGATTGATCGGGTCACTACGCTACCCGCACCGATAACTACGCCATCGCAGATACTGACCGCCAGTATCGTTGCGCCGCTACCAATGGAGACATCGTCACCAAGAATAATTCGTCCCCAACTGCTGCTGTCTGAGTTAGGTTTTCCTTCCCGAAACATATCGTTAGCGAACATGACTCCGTGGCCGATAAAGCAGCGGGAACCGATGGTGACATATTCGCAAATGAAGGTATGTGACTGGATTTTTGTCTCTGCGCCAATCTGCGTATTTCCCTGAATTTCGACAAAGGGGCCGACAAAAACGTTGTCGCCAAGCCGGCAGTCGTAGAGATTGGCGGGTTCATAAATCACCACATTTTCACCACAGGCGACATTGCGGATGATGGACTGACGAATCATTGCCATTTTGGTTCTCTCAGAGCTGTTTTTCCATGACGTGAAGCGTAGCGGTCTGTGACGTGGTCGTAAAAAAAGTGTCTTTCACAAACGTCATTCCCTGCTGCTCATAGAACTGGCGTGCCCGCGGGTTATCCGCCAGAACATCCAGCCAGATCCGCGTTTCCCCTTGCGTTTTGGCCTGGCGAACCACTTCGGCAAAAATCTGTTCGCCGTACTGTTTTCCGGTTTCGCCAGGCAGGAGGTAGATCTTATGCAGCAATGTCCCAACCGGGCCCTGCGGCTCAATGGCCTGATGCAATGAATACTTCGCAAAACCAATTGGGGTGTCGGCAAAGGCGATAAGCCAGAAGGTGTCCGATTCCGCGAAACTGCTGGCGATTGCCGACAGGGAATATTCCTGTTCAAGATAAGCGGCCAGTTCGTGCGGATTTTTCCACAAATGGGCAAAATGATGACGATAGCTGGCATATCCCATCGAGCTTAGCAGGCTGGCATCGTCAGGTGTTGCCATTTGAAACCGGAGCATTTCGTTTTCCTTTCAGGATGTTAGGGTCAGAAGGATTGTTGCATCCTTTTCCTTTTGCACAAAACATAAACAAAAAATATAGATCTCCGTCACATTTTTGCGTTATACAGGAACCTCACCACTGAGATCGAGGTGCTGTTATGACGTCACTCTCTCGTCCGCGCGTGGAGTTTATCTCCACGATCCTACAGACCGTGTTGAACCTTGGGCTGCTGAGTCTGGGTATGATCCTGGTCGTATTCCTCGGTAAAGAGACGCTGCATCTGGCAGATGTGCTCTTCGCGCCTGAACAAGCCAGCAAGTATGAGCTGGTGGAAGGGCTGGTTGTCTACTTTCTCTATTTCGAATTTATCGCGCTGATTGTGAAGTACTTTCAGTCAGGCTTTCACTTTCCGCTGCGCTATTTCATCTATATCGGGATCACCGCGATCGTCCGGCTGATCATTGTCGATCACAAATCCCCTCTCGATGTGCTGATCTATTCGGCGGCGATCCTGCTACTGGTGATCACGCTCTGGATGTGTAATTCAAAACGCCTGAAGCGCGAGTAGGTCGGATAAGGCAATGTGTGTCGTGGTTGCCTGATGGCGCTTCGCTTATCAGGCCTACAATGGGCTGGAGCGCGAGTAAATAGTGAGTAGGCCGGATAAGGCAATGTGTGTTGTGGTTGCCTGATGGCGCTGCGCTTATCAGGCCTACAAACGTCTGTAGGCCGGATAAGGCAACGCCGCCATCCGGCAGACAAAAAAAAGGCGCTCCGTGGAGCGCCGAATTACAGTCACAAGTTGGATAAAACAAGTTGAGGGTGCAGTGGCATTACAGGGACTTCAATGAAACTTAACCTTTGACTCCGCCCGCCGTCAGGCCGTTGACCAGCCAGCGCTGTGCCAGCAGGAAGACCAGGGTGATTGGAATCGCAGACAGTACGGCCGCAGCGGCAAAATCGCCCCACAGGTAGTTTTGCGGGTTGAGATATTGCTGCATCCCGACGGCCAGGGTGTAGCTGTCCACATCACGTAGCAGCAGTGAGGCAACCGGCACTTCGGTAATGGCGGCAATGAACGACAGAATAAAGACCACCGCCAGAATCGGCACCGACAGCGGCAACAGCACCAGGCGGAAAGCCTGCCACGGGGTTGCGCCATCCAGTGCGGCCGCTTCTTCAAGCGACCCGTCGATGGTTTCGAAATAGCCCTTGATGGTCCACACATGTAGAGCGATACCGCCGAGATAGGCGAAGATCACCCCACCATGGGTGTTCAGACCAATGAACGGAATGTACTGGCCAAGGCGATCAAACAACGCGTACAACGCGACCAGCGACAGCACCGCCGGGAACATCTGGAAAATCAGCATCCCTTTGAGCAGCGTGGCTTTACCGGGAAAACGCATACGGGCAAAGGCGTAGGCGCAGGTCGTTGACAGCGCCACGATACCCATCGCGGTGATCCCGGCGATTTTCACCGAGTTCCACAGCCATAACAGAACCGGGAAGGGGGGCGGCGTGATGCGGCCATCAGCATGTTCAACGCTGAAGCCCAGCGCCAGCCGCCAGTGCTCCCAGGAGATTTTTTCCGGGATCAGGCTCCCGGTGGCAAAGTTACCTTCACGCAGCGAGATGGCGATAACCATCAGCAGCGGGAACATGATGGCCGCGATAAAAATCAGGAGTAACAGGTGCGTCGTGAAAAGACGCAATTTTTGAGATTTCGGTTGTACCATAGCCATAATTTTTTACTCCTTAACATCGCTCCAGGCTATTTCACTTGCCATTCTGAACGCTGGCAGCATCCAGACTGGCTGCGCCAATTACGCCTGGTGATTCTGATTAATCAAACTTCATGCGTGTGGCTTTCAGGTTCACGATGGCAAGCGCACCGACCAGCAGGAAGATCAGCGTGGCGATTGCCGCCGCCAGGCCGAAGTCCTGTCCGCCGCCGCCTTCAAAGGCGATGCGGTAGGTGTAGCTTACTAACAGGTCGGTATACCCGGCTGGCGTGGTCGTTCCGAGACGATCCGGACCGCCGTTGGTCAACAGTTGAATCAGCACGAAGTTGTTAAAGTTAAAGGCAAAGCTGGCGATCATCAGCGGCGTCAGCGGCTTAATCAACAGCGGGAGCGTAATCTTAAAGAAGTTCTGGAACGGGCCCGCGCCATCCATTGCCGACGCCTCGTACAGGTCGTCCGGAATCGCTTTCAGCAGACCCATGCACAGAATCATCATGTACGGGTAGCCCAGCCAGGTATTGACGATAATAATCATCGAACGCGCGGTGGTCGGGTCGCTAAACCATGCCGGCTTGATGCCAAACAGCGCGCTTAGCATCATGTTGATTTCACCAAAGCTCTGGTTGAACAGGCCTTTGAAAATCAGAATCGAGATAAACGACGGTACGGCGTACGGCAGAATCAGCAGGACACGGTAAATCGCTTTACCTTTCAGCGACTCCCACTGAACGAGACACGCCAGCACCATCCCGACCGCCACGGTCAGGATGACAGTGAGTACCGAGAACACCACGGTCCAGACGAAGATGGCGAAGAACGGCTTCTGGATCCCTTCGTCTGTGAAGACGCGGGTAAAGTTATCCCAGCCGATGGTCACGGTGTAGCCCGGACTGAGCTTTTCGTCACCCCAGTTACCGTCCGCATTGATGGACTGGTAGTAGCCAATGTCGTTATTGGGACGGTATTTCACGCCGCTCTGGTTGTTGGTCAACATGCCGTCATCGGCGAGAGCGTACAGCGGCTGCGTGCCGGAGAACTGGCGCAGCGAGCTCATGATCACTTTGCTGTCATCGGGCAGCACGGCGGTAATCTGATTCAGCGCCTGGCGATTCTGGGTGATGATGCGCAGCGTCGCGCGCTCACCCTCTGGCAGGGCGTCCGTTTCTTTCAGCGCCAGCTTTTGTTCGCCGCCAAATTTAAAGGCGTCGGAGAGGTAATTCTTACCGGTTTCGCCGTCGGTGAGGGCCAGTTGCCACTCTTCACCTGCCGGATAGAGCCCGAAGTTATAGGATTTACCCGCCTGATAAGAGCGGTCCATCAGTACCTGTTGAGCGCGTTCGAAAGTAAGCTGGTTGGTGCTGCTGTAGTTGGTAAAAGCGATGGCGATGGTGCAAATCAGCGGAAACAGAACGAACAGCCCCATGCCCGCCATGCCAGGATAAACGTAACGCCAGGCGTAGGCCTTACGGTTAGCGAAAATGTACAGGCCAGCAGAGCTTAAAATCAGCGTCATGATGGCGAACAGATATTCCCCTTGTGCATACATTAAAACGACAAGGTAACCCACCAGCAGGCCCAGCAGTCCGATCGCGGACCACTTCAGCATGTCGCTCTGCCACCAGTGACTCTTTTTAACGGCATCCATGGGGATCTTCCTCTACAACGGTGAAATCTTGTCGTAAATGTGCCAGATGGCGGCATAAATGCCTTATCCGGCCTACAGACGTTTGTAGGCCTGATAAGCGCAGCGCCATCAGGCACATCGACAGCATTACTTGGTGATACGGCCCTGCGCGTCTTTCAGCGCCGCGTCAACCGTCTGGCGACCGCTGGCGGCGTTGATGACCGCCGTACGCACGGCGTACCAGAACGCAGACATCTGCGGGATGTTCGGCATGATTTCGCCTTTCTGGGCGTTATCCATGGTGGCCGCGATGCGCGGGTCTTTCGCTAACTGCTCCTGATAGGATTTCAGCGCCACGGCCCCCAACGGTTTATCCTTGTTCACTTCTTCCAGACCCTGATCGGTTAGCAGGTAGTTTTCAAGGAACTCTTTCGCCAGCTCTTTGTTCGGGCTGGCGGCGTTAATACCGGCACTCAGCACGCCCACGAACGGTTTAGACGGTTTGCCTTTGAAGGTTGGCAGCAGGGTGACGCCGTAATTCACTTTGCTCTTGTCGATGTTCGACCAGGCCCACGGACCGTTGATGGTCATCGCCGTATCGCCTTTGTTAAAGGCCGCTTCTGCGATGGAGTAATCGGTGTCCGCGTTCATGTGTTTGTTCTTGATGAGGTCAACCAGGAAACCCAGGCCCGCTTTCGCGCCTGCGCTGTCGACGCCCACATCTTTCACATCGTACTTGCCGTTTTCAAACTTGAATGCGTAACCGCCGTCGGCAGCAATCAGCGGCCAGGTGAAGTACGGTTCTTGCAGGTTGAACATCAGGGCGCTCTTACCTTTCGCCTTCAGCGCTTTATCCAGCGCAGGGATCTCTTCCCAGGTCTTCGGCGGGGTTGGCACCAGGTCTTTGTTGTAAATCAGCGACAGCGCTTCTACCGCGATGGGGTAGGCGATCAGCTTGCCGTTATAACGCACTGCATCCCAGGTGAAGGGATAGAGTTTGTCCTGGAACGTTTTTTCCGGGGTGATTTCAGCCAGCAGGCCAGACTGTGCGTAACCGCCAAAACGATCGTGCGCCCAGAAGATGATGTCCGGACCATCACCGGTTGCCGCAACCTGCGGGAATTTCTCTTCCAGCTTGTCCGGGTGTTCAATGGTCACTTTGATACCGGTGTCTTTCTCGAATTTTTTTCCGACTTCGGCCAGGCCGTTATAGCCTTTATCGCCGTTAATCCAGATAACCAGTTTACCTTCTTCGATTTTGGCCAGAGCCGGTGCGGAAATCATCATTGCTGCGAGGGCGGACAATGCGAAAACGCGTGCGCCAGTCTTGATCTTCATATCTGCCATCCTTTTGGTGATGTGCTCGTGGTATGACTTCAGTGATTCAACGTGACTCAGTCTCCTTATTTGACATCCTCTTTCCATCCTCCTTACCCCTACGCCCCACCCCCTCTTTATGTGATCTGTGTTGCAGAAATGTGAGTAATGCGTACTGGCGCACATAAAAATAGACTCATTTTTGCGGGGGACTTCACGAAATTACGCGATCTCCCCCGGCCAGGGTCTCAGACTTCCTTCCCTCATCCTCCCGACTCCTCCCCCATGAAAAAGCCGGGGGTGGAGGATTTACGCACGCAGTGAATCCCGCATAGTCAGGCCATCATGAATGTTGCTGTCAATGACAGGTTGTAACGAAGGGAGAAGGCATGGCGAGCGTACAGCTGCGAAATGTAACGAAAGCCTGGGGTGACGTGGTGGTATCGAAAGATATCAATCTCGACATTCACGAAGGGGAATTCGTGGTGTTTGTTGGACCGTCAGGCTGCGGCAAATCGACCCTGCTCCGTATGATTGCCGGACTTGAAACGATTACCAGCGGGGACCTCTATATTGGGGAAACCCGCATGAACGATATCCCACCCGCGGAACGTGGCGTCGGTATGGTCTTCCAGTCCTACGCGCTCTATCCCCATTTATCCGTTGCCGAAAATATGTCGTTTGGCCTGAAACTGGCGGGCGCGAAAAAAGAGGTGATGAATCAGCGTGTTAACCAGGTTGCGGAAGTGCTGCAACTGGCGCACCTGCTGGAGCGTAAACCGAAAGCCCTCTCGGGGGGGCAGCGCCAGCGCGTGGCGATTGGCCGTACGCTGGTGGCGGAACCACGCGTGTTCCTGCTCGATGAACCTCTCTCTAACCTCGATGCCGCGCTGCGTGTGCAGATGCGCATCGAGATCTCCCGTCTGCATAAGCGCCTTGGGCGCACGATGATCTACGTTACCCACGATCAGGTCGAAGCGATGACGCTGGCCGACAAAATCGTGGTGCTGGACGCCGGTCGCGTCGCGCAGATCGGTAAACCGCTGGAACTGTATCACTACCCGGCAGACCGCTTCGTCGCGGGCTTTATTGGTTCGCCGAAGATGAACTTCCTGCCGGTGAAAGTTACCGCGACGGCCATCGACCAGGTCCAGGTGGAACTACCGAACCGTCAGCACGTCTGGCTGCCGGTCGACAGCCGTGACGTGCAGGTGGGCGTAAACATGTCGTTAGGTATCCGTCCTGAACACCTGTTACCCAGTGATATCGCCGATGTCACGCTGGAAGGCGAGGTTCAGGTCGTCGAACAGCTTGGTCACGAAACACAGATTCATATCCAGATCCCCGCCATTCGTCAAAACCTGGTGTACCGCCAGAACGACGTGGTGTTGGTAGAAGAGGGCGCCACATTCGCTATTGGCCTGCCGCCAGAGCGTTGTCATCTGTTCCGTGAAGATGGCACTGCATGTCGTCGGTTGCATAAAGAGCCAGGCGTTTAAGGTGTCCCATTAAAAAAAAGCGCAAAGCCCTACGGTGAAGCGTTCAAAGAAAAGCAATGATCTCAGGAGATAGAATGATGATTACTCTGCGCAAACTCCCCCTGGCGGTTGCCGTCGCAGCAGGCATTATGTCTGTTCAGGCAATGGCAGTGGATTTCCATGGTTATGCTCGTTCCGGTATCGGCTGGACGGGTAGTGGCGGCGAACAACAATGTTTCCAGGCAACCGGTGCTCAAAGTAAATACCGTCTTGGTAACGAATGTGAAACCTATGCGGAACTGAAACTGGGTCAGGAAGTGTGGAAAGAGGGTGATAAGAGCTTCTATTTTGACACCAACGTTGCCTACTCTGTGGCACAGCAAAATGACTGGGAAGCCACTGACCCGGCGTTCCGTGAAGCTAACGTACAGGGTAAAAACCTGATCGACTGGCTGCCAGGCTCCACCATCTGGGCGGGTAAGCGCTTCTATCAGCGTCATGACGTTCACATGATCGACTTCTACTACTGGGATATCTCAGGTCCTGGTGCCGGTATCGAAAACATCGATCTGGGCTTCGGTAAACTGTCTCTGGCCGCCACCCGCTCACAGGAAGCGGGCGGCTCGTACATTTTCAGCAGCAATGATATCTACGACCGTTACAAAGACACGGCGAACGACGTGTTCGACGTGCGTTTAGCCGGCCTGGAAACCAACCCGGACGGCGTGCTGGAGCTGGGTGTTGACTACGGTCGTGCAAACAAAACGGACGGCTACAGCTATGCCGACGGCGCCACCAAAGACGGTTGGATGTTCACTGCTGAACATACCCAGAGCATGCTGAAAGGCTACAACAAGTTTGTCGTTCAGTACGCGACTGACGCAATGACCACCCAGGGTAAAGGGATCCCACAGGGCTCCTTCACGGGTAATAGCTACAATCCTGATACTGAGATCGGCGTAGTTAACAACGAAATCAACAACAACGGTTCTCTGGTGCGTATCCTCGACCACGGTGCGATCTCCCTGGGCGACCGTTGGGATCTGATGTACGTCGGTATGTATCAGGATATCGATCGTGACGATAACAACGGTTCAACCTGGTACACCGTGGGTGTGCGTCCGATGTTCAAATGGACACCGATCATGAGCACCCTGATGGAAGTCGGCTACGACAACGTGAAATCTCAGCGTACCGACGACACCAACAACCAGTACAAAATCACCCTGGCGCAACAATGGCAGGCTGGCGACAGCATCTGGTCTCGCCCGGCTATCCGTGTCTTCGCAACCTACGCGAAGTGGGATGAAAAATGGGGTTACGACAACGGCATCGCCTACAGCGATACCAGCGCGCATACCTTCAGCCGTGGTGACAACGATGAGTGGTCCTTCGGTGCCCAGATGGAAATCTGGTGGTAATCCAGCACTAACCTGACGTAACGAGGGGCGAAAGCCCCTCCCAAACTGCTGCAATGCCCGATGGCGCAAGCTTATCGGGCCTACGGCACCAGTTTGTAGGCCGGATAAGGCGTCCGCCGCCATCCGGCATCATCTGGTTTAGCGCGCTATTGCCTGGCCACCGCTGAACCCACGCTTTCTGAGGTGATAACAATGAAAATGAAGAAAAGTCTCGTCGCCCTTTGTTTATCCGCAGGGTTATTTGCCAGTGCGCCGGGCATCAGCCTGGCTGACGTTAACTATGTGCCGCAAAATACCAGCGCTGCGCCGACGATTCCGACGGCTGCGCTCCAGCAGTTAACCTGGACGCCGGTTGACCAGTCCAACACGCAAACGACGCAGCTTTCGACTGGCGGTCAGCGTCTTGACGTGGCCGGCATTTCCGGTCCGGTTGCCGCGTACAGCGTACCGGCGAACATTGGGGAGTTAAACATCACGCTCTCCAGCGAAGTGAACAAACAGACCAGCGTATTTGCGCCCAACGTCCTGATTCTTGATCAGAACATGACGCCTTCTGCGTTCTTCCCGAGCAGCTATTTCACCTACCAGGAGCCCGGCGTGATGAGCGCGGATCGCCTGGAAGGGGTTATGCGCCTGACGCCAGCGCTGGGCCAGCAGAAACTTTATGTTCTGGTCTTTACGACCGAGAAAGATCTCCAGCAGACCACCAAACTGCTCGACCCGGCGAAAGCCTATGCCAAAGGGGTGGGTAACTCTGTTCCGGATATTCCGGATCCGATTGCCCGTCATACCACCGACGGCCTGCTGAAGCTGAAAGTGAAAACCAACAGCAGCTCCAGCGTGCTGGTGGGGCCACTGTTTGGTTCTTCCGGCCCAGGTCCGGTGACGGTGGGGAATACTGCCGCCCCTGCGCCGACCTATGCTGCACCTGTTGCCGCGCCGGTGGTGACTCCTGCACCTGCGAAGAAAAGCGAGCCGATGTTGAATGACACCGAAAGCTACTTTAACAAAGCGATTAAAGACGCCGTTGCCAAAGGCGACGTTGATAAAGCGCTGAAACTGCTTGATGAAGCTGAACGTCTGGGATCGACATCTGCCCGTTCCACCTTTATCAGCAGTGTAAAAGGCAAGGGGTAATGTTCTCCCCACATTGCTGATTTGCAACAACTGGTGCGTCATCTGGCGCACCTTTTTTTTAGCATTTCCTGCGACTTGTTACGCTTCTGTTGCGCAACAGATCACTTAATTATGTTTCCATCTCCCGTAAGCTCTTTTCTGCGATACAATGCCTTTCAGTTATGAAACGGAGAGTCAGGCATGTCACACCCCGCGTTAACGCAACTGCGTGCGCTGCGCTATTTTGAAGAGATCCCCGCCCTGGACCCAGAACAGCTCGACTGGCTGCTACTGGAAGATTCCATGACAAAACGTTTTGAGCAGCAGGGAAAACGGGTCACTGTGACACTGATCAGGGAAGGATTTGTGGGTCAACATGAGGTGGTGGAAGAGCTAACCCGACTGCCAAAAGAAACCCGCTACTGGCTGCGTGAAATCCTGTTATGTGCCGATGATGAACCCTGGCTGGCCGGACGCACCGTGGTGCCCGAATCCACGCTGTCTGGCCCTGAGCTGGCCCTACAAAATTTGGGCAAGACCCCGCTGGGGCGTTATCTGTTTACATCATCGACGTTGACCCGAGATTTTATTGAAATTGGTTGTGATGCCGGGCTGTGGGGACGCCGTTCCCGACTGCGACTGAGCGGTAAGCCGCTGATGTTGACCGAACTGTTTTTACCCGCATCACCGTTGTACTAAGAGGAAAATAAAATGGAGTGGAGTCTGACGCAGAATAAGCTGCTGGCGTTTCACCGCTTGATGCGTACGGATAAGCCCATCGGCGCCTTACTGCTGCTCTGGCCGACGCTGTGGGCGCTGTGGGTGGCGACCCCTGGAGTCCCTCAATTGTGGATCCTGGCGGTGTTTGTCGCCGGGGTCTGGCTGATGCGTGCCGCCGGATGTGTGGTTAATGACTATGCCGATCGGAAATTCGACGGGCATGTTAAACGCACGGCGAACCGCCCGTTGCCCAGCGGCGCGGTGACGGAGAAAGAGGCCCGGACGCTGTTTGTCGTGCTGGTGGTGCTCTCGTTTCTACTGGTGCTGACGCTCAATACCATGACCATTCTGCTGTCAATTGCGGCGCTGGCGCTGGCATGGGTCTATCCGTTTATGAAGCGCTACACCCATCTACCGCAGGTGGTGCTGGGGGCGGCGTTTGGCTGGTCGATTCCGATGGCCTTCGCGGCGGTGAGTGAATCGGTACCGTTGAGCTGCTGGCTGATGTTCCTGGCCAACATTCTGTGGGCGGTGGCCTACGACACGCAGTACGCGATGGTTGACCGCGATGACGATCTGAAAATCGGCATCAAATCGACCGCCATTCTGTTTGGCGAGCATGACAAGCTGATCATCGGTATCTTGCAGGTGGCGGTGCTGGCGCTGATGGCGCTAATTGGTTGGCTGAACGGCCTGGGGCTGGGCTATTACTGGTCTGTACTGGTCGCTGGCGCGCTGTTTGTCTGGCAGCAGAAGCTGATTGCCAACCGCGAACGTGAAGCGTGCTTCAAAGCGTTCATGAACAATAACTACGTGGGACTGGTACTCTTTATCGGTCTGGCGATGAGTTACTGGCACTTATAAAGCATCTTGTCCGATGGCGCTACGCTTATCGGGCCTACCAAACGGTAAGCCGATGTAAGCCGGATCAGGCGGAACGCCGCCATCCGGCAATCTGACATAAAAAAAGCCGGTCATCTCGACCGGCTTTTCTATGTATTACTCGCCTTGTGTTGCGCTCTCAATCGTCAGGCGCACATCCGACGTGATGAGCTCCGCCAGCATCTGATACACCTTCATCGTTTCGCCCGGTTCCGCATCGCCGGTATCGCTGATGTAACCCTCGTCACGCAGGGTCAGCACCAGTGAGCTGAACACCGCCTTGTCGAAGAATTCCGGTGCGTTGATACCGTGCAGCACGGACAAACGCTGCGCCACGGTGCGGCTTTCTTTCTCCAGCGTCCCGCGGTTGATAGACGGGTTGGCGCTCAGCAGCCAGAAGGTGATGGCATAGCGTTGCAGCGTTTCGCGCGCGCCCGCCGCCAGCAGTTGCAGCGTGCGGGAGTGAGCCGGGTTGATATGCAGCTCGTCGTCCTGAACGGTAATCAGCCCCTGACGCTGCATTTCAGCCGTCAGCGCGTCAATCACGCCTGCCAGTTCATCACGCTCCCAGCGCAGGAACAGTTCGGCTTTCAGCATCGGGTAGAGCACGTCAACGTGTTGCAGCAGTGCTTCACGGGAAATATGACGATGCTGGGTGACGATCGCCGCCATCAGTGAAGGCAGCACCAGCATATGCGCGATGTTATTGCGATAGTAGGTCATCAGCACCGCCTGCTCGCGCGGCAGAATGATGATATCGCCAATGGTATCCTTCTCGACTTCGAACTTGTTCATCTGCAACGCGTGATCGATAAGATCGCCGGCGCTGACAGACGGCACGGTCGAATCAGAGGAATACGGCACATTGCGCATCAGATCCAGATAACAGTTGAGCTGCTCGGTCAGTTGCTCGCGGGTCAGCGAACGCTGACGAGAAGCTAACAGCGCGGTGCAGCACAGGTTCATGGCGTTTGCCGCACCCGCGTTGTTAATACGCACCATCAGCTCTGCCGCAATCCCGTTCACCGTTGGCGTCAGCCAGGCTGGACGCACGGCTTCGATAGGATCGATAGACTCGCGCCACTCCGGCACGTGGTGATTCAGGTACGTCATCAACGGCATCGGCTCGCCAAAGTTCACGTAGCCCTGACCGAGATTACGCAGCTTGCTCAAGCCACGCAGCATCTGCGGCAGACTCTCTTTCTCTTTGGTTGCCCCGCGCAGCTCTTTGGCATAGGTTCCCACTTCCATCACGTGTTCGTAACCGATGTAAATCGGCACCAGGGTGATCGGACGGGTGCCACCGCGCAGCATCGCCTGGATAGTCATCGACAGCGTGCCGGTTTTCGGATCCAGCAGACGACCGGTACGGGAACGACCGCCTTCGACAAAGTATTCAACCGAGTAGCCGCGGCTGAACAGTTCGCCCAGATACTCACGGAAGACGGTGGAATAGAGCTTATTGCCCTTAAAGGTACGACGAATGAAGAACGCGCCCAGGCGGCGGAAGATCGGGCCTGCCGGCCAGAAGTTCAGGTTGATACCCGCGGCAATATGCGGCGGCACCAGCCCCTGGTGATAGAGCACGTATGAGAGCAACAGATAGTCCATGTGGCTGCGGTGGCAGGGAACATAGACAATTTCGTGCCCGTCGTGCGCCAGCTGGCGCACGCGCTCAGCGTTGTGAACGTTAATCCCCTGATAGAGCCGATTCCAGGTGAAGCCCAGGATACGGTCAGTCAGGCGAATCATCTCGTATGAGAAGTTGGCGGCGATCTCTTCCATCAGCGCAATCGCGTTTTGCTGCGCCTTTTCATGGGAGATTTTCTTGCTGCGCGCTTCATCTTCTACCGCGCGGGCAATCGCTTTGGACGCCAGTAGCTTGTTGAAGAGATCCTGACGTGCAGGCAGACGTGGCCCCACGGCAGCCAGTCGCTGACGGGCAAAGTGCATACGCGCCACGCGTGCCAGTTTCTGCGCAATGATTTTATCCGTGCCGTGCTCATCGGCCATGCGGCGCAGGGAGACGGAAGGAGAGAAACGGACAAAGCTGTCGCGACCCAGCCAGGAGACGGCAAAGAATTTCTGGATGCCGTTAAGCATACGCAGCGGCGGGTTAACCTCACCCTTCTCGCGACCCGGTGAGCGTCCAAACATCACCGACACCGGCACCATTTGCACATCCAGATCCGGATTGCTGCGATGCAGGTCGAGATAGTTATGGAACAGCTTAATGGACTCTTCTTTCGGCGTGTAATAGGTGAACACCCGCGGTCCGCCGTGAATGAACACATAGCGCGGCAACTGCGTGCCATCGATCTCCAGCGGCTCTAATGGGTCGGGGAGATCGTGCGCCAGGCATTGCGCGCGCAGCGTCAGCAAGTCCGCTTTGGAGTTGTACGGTAAAACGTACATAATTGGACGAGAGGTATCGAGTCCTAACTCCGGGGCAGGATCTGCCGGAATAGACTTGCTTTTTACCAGTACGCTTAATGGTAAATTCAGGATTTTGTAGTAAATTCGTGGCCAGCCGGACATAAACGATGTAAAGCCTCTGGTTAATAATGCAATTGCGTTGCAAGGATATCAGAAAGTCATGTGAATTTCTGGTGTATCCCGTCATACTTCGCGCCGCGTTGCCTTAACTCGAATCACATGAGTTAACAAGACAATGTCATTGACGCCAATAATGCAAAAAGGTTCTTTTAATGGCTAATAATACCACTGGATTCACCCGAATTATCAAAGCCGCAGGCTATTCCTGGAAAGGTTTTCGCGCCGCGTGGATTAACGAGGCCGCGTTCCGTCAGGAGAGCGTGGCGGTTCTGCTGGCCGTGGCTATCGCCTGTTGGCTGGATGTGGATGCCATTACGCGCGTGCTGTTGATTGGCTCCGTCATGCTGGTCATGATTGTTGAAATCCTGAACAGCGCCATCGAGGCCGTGGTGGACCGTATTGGTTCTGACTATCACGAACTCTCTGGTCGCGCAAAAGATATGGGCTCGGCGGCGGTGCTGCTCTCTATCATTGTGGCGCTGATCACCTGGGGCATCCTGCTGTGGACACATTTTCGCTAAGGTTTTTTCGACCCTGATTCCATAACAGGTTAAATCTGCTGTTGAATGTGCAGTTTGTGGTTCCAAAATCACCTTTAGCTGTATATACTCACAGCATAACTGTATATACACCCAGGGGGCGGAATGAAAGCGTTAACGGCCAGGCAACAAGAGGTGTTTGATCTCATTCGGGATCACATCAGCCAGACAGGTATGCCACCGACGCGTGCAGAGATCGCACAGCGTTTGGGGTTCCGTTCCCCAAACGCGGCTGAAGAACACCTGAAAGCGCTGGCGCGTAAAGGAGCAATTGAAATCGTCTCCGGCGCTTCTCGCGGCATTCGACTGCTGCAGGAAGAAGAAGAGGGTTTACCGCTCATCGGTCGTGTTGCGGCGGGCGAACCCTTGCTGGCGCAGCAGCACATTGAAGGCCATTATCAGGTGGATCCGTCTTTGTTTAAGCCGAATGCCGATTTCCTGCTGCGCGTCAGCGGAATGTCGATGAAAGATATCGGCATTATGGATGGCGATTTGTTGGCGGTACACAAAACCCAGGATGTGCGTAACGGCCAGGTGGTTGTGGCGCGTATCGACGACGAAGTGACGGTCAAACGCTTGAAAAAACAGGGCAACAAAGTTGAGTTGCTGCCTGAAAACAGCGAATTTAAACCTATCCTGGTTGACCTTCGCGAACAGAATTTCACCATCGAAGGATTGGCCGTTGGCGTCATCCGTAACGGTGAATGGCTGTAGTATTCCTGTAGGCCGGATGAGGCGTTTACGCCGCCATCCGGCACTCTCACCACTCTCGTTATGACCTCTTCTCAGGCTCGCTCCATGCCGTTTTTTGCTCCTGCTGACAAAGCGCTCTGGCGTCTCGCCTTACCGATGATTTTCTCCAATATCACCGTTCCGCTGTTGGGACTGGTGGATACGGCGGTCATTGGTCACCTGGACAGCCCCGTGTATCTCGGCGGGGTGGCGGTGGGGGCGACGGCAACCAGTTTTCTGTTCATGCTCCTGCTCTTTTTACGCATGAGCACGACCGGGTTGACGGCGCAGGCGTTCGGTGCGAAGAATCCTCAGGCGCTGGCGCGGGCTCTGGTGCAACCGCTGATCCTGGCGTTGGGCGCAGGGGCAGTGATTGCGCTCTTTCGTACACCGATTATCGATCTGGCGCTGCACATTGTGGGTGGTAGCGAAGCGGTACTGGAACAGGCAAGACGGTTTCTGGCCATTCGCTGGCTGAGCGCCCCGGCATCGCTGGCGAATCTGGTATTGCTCGGTTGGTTACTGGGCGTACAGTACGCGCGTGCGCCGGTGATCCTGCTGATTGTCGGCAATATCCTGAATATTGTGCTCGACCTCTGGCTGGTGATGGGGTTGCACATGAACGTGCAAGGAGCCGCGCTGGCGACGGTGATCGCGGAATATGCGACGCTGCTGATCGGTTTGTTGATGGTGCGTAAAGTGTTGCACCTGCGTGGCGTCTCCCTCGTTATGCTCAAACAGGCCTGGCGGGGAAACATTCGTCGCCTTCTGGCGCTCAATCGCGACATCATGCTGCGTTCACTGCTGCTGCAACTCTGCTTTGGCGCTATCACCGTACTGGGGGCCAGACTGGGCAGCGATATCATCGCCGTTAACGCCGTATTGATGACGCTGCTGACGTTTACGGCCTATGCGCTGGATGGCTTTGCTTACGCCGTGGAGGCGCATTCCGGTCAGGCCTATGGTGCCCGCGACGGCAGTCAGTTACTGGAAGTCTGGCGTGCCGCGTGCCGCCAGTCAGGTATCGTCGCGCTGCTGTTTTCACTGGTTTATTTACTCGCCGGCGAACCGATCGTTGCGCTGCTGACATCACTACCGCAAATCCAACAACTGGCCGATCGCTACCTGCTCTGGCAGGCGATTTTGCCTCTGGTCGGCGTCTGGTGCTATCTGCTGGATGGCATGTTTATCGGCGCAACGCGGGCGGCTGAAATGCGCAACAGCATGGCAGTGGCCGCTGCCGGGTTTGCGCTGACGCTATTAGCGCTACCCGTGTTGGGTAATCACGGTTTATGGCTGGCGCTGGCGGTATTTCTGGCGCTGCGCGGGCTGTCATTAGCCTGGATCTGGCGGCGTCACTGGCGAAACGGAACCTGGTTTGCTGTCTCGTAATGGTTAAAGATTCTGAATAGTGAATTTAACCCAGAATCTATGACTACACTTAATCTCACGTCCAGCAGAAAACGAACGCAGTTGGGCGGTTTACTCTCACTATTCACAGCCTAATAAAGAGGACTTTATGATGAATAAAGACGAAGTCGGCGGTAACTGGAAACAGTTCAAAGGTAAAGTGAAAGAGCAGTGGGGCAAACTGACCGATGATGATATGACGGTCATTGAAGGTAAGCGTGATCAGCTGGTGGGTAAAATCCAGGAACGTTATGGTTACGCGAAAGACCAGGCGGAGAAAGAGGTCGATAGCTGGGAAAAACGCAACGACTATCGCTGGTAATCCCCCCTCTTACCCGTGAGTACAAGGATGTACACCCCTCTGTTTGCTTCGGGCGGCATCGCGTGCCGCCCACGCCCTTAACGGGGCTTCTTTTTAACCTGAATCGAATGGTCGTGCTGGCACTCGCCAGGATGACGACAGGCTTCTACTTCCACGCAGGCTGAACATAATCCGTGTGCTTCAATGACATTGTGGCGCAGGGCAAATCCCATCTTCGCTGCCAGCGTATGCATAATGTCTTCCACGCCTTCCGCACACTCTTCCTTCACCGCGCCGCAGCGGTCACAGATAAACATGGCGGAAGTATGGGTCGGCTGATCGAACAGGTAGCACAACACGTAGCTGTTGGTGGATTCGACCTTATGCACAAACCCTTGTTCAAGCAGAAAATCGAGGGCGCGATAGACCGTTGGCGGCTTGGCCTGCGGTTCGGATTCACGCAGCAGGTCGAGCAGATCGTAAGCGCTAATCGCGCCTTCCTGCAGGCTCATCAGACGCAACACTTCGAGGCGCTGTGGGGTCAGGCGCACATTGCGTTGCGCGCACAGTTTTTCAGCTTGCGCCAGCAACTCTTGCGTTGTGGTCTTTTCCATTGGGCACCTCGGATCGCGTAGAGTAAGAAAACCCTCACTTTATCATGTTATGGGAGAAACGCCGAGTTCCAGGCCAGAGCGATAAATCGCCCGCTAATCTTTCCCTGATTTACAAACTCTTCTATATATATTGAGGCATGTCACAAAAATAAACGCCCCGGCGATAAAAGGACGGGGCAAAACAGGCAACTTTTTCCTTGTTAATCACAGCAATGCTCCAGCTTTGTCCGGTTGATACTGGCAGAGACGATTTTCACCTGCGAATAAAATGGGCTTACTGTGAATAAAAATTTGAATATTTTGGTGGTGGCGATGACGGGCTCGCTGTTGGCGTCTCAAACCGCGAGTGCCGCGAATTCCTGGACAGAAGCGCGTAATGACGCGATGGGCGGCACGGGCGTGGCGTCAGCAAATTATGGCAGCGGCGTACTCATCAACCCGGCATTATTGGCGAAGTCACAGCCGGATGATGACATTACGGTGATTTTCCCGGCTATCGGTGGACAGATTTCCGACAAGGATAATCTGCGCGATAAGATTGATGATGTCACCGACGACGTGAATAACTACCGCCGCTCCCTGGACAATATCAACCCTCTCGATCTCTTTGTTCCCGGCAGCGCAGGCTACCGGCAGGTGTCTAATGCCGCGGGCGATCTGGCTGACCAACTGGAATCCCTGAAAGGGAAAACGGCCAGTGCGAAGGCCGGGGGCGGGCTTGCGGTCAGCATTCCGAACGATGTGTTAGCCGTGGCCTTTGTGGCGAAAGCCAACGCCCGCGCCCGTGTGAGTTCGTCTATTGATCAGGGCGACATTGACACGTTGCGCGACGTTGAAGCGGTGCCTTCCAGCATCCTGGCGGTGGATCCTGAGAACCTGAAGTCAAAAGGGTTTGGCCGCGCCGCCATTGTCTCTGATTACGGTGTCGCGGTGGCTCGGCAGTTCGACCTGGGCGGTGTACCGGTTTCGGTTGGCGTGACGCCGAAACTGCAAAAAACCTGGCTCTACAACTACACGGTCTCGATTTACGATTTCAATAGCGACGACATCAACAGCAGTCGCTATCGCAACGATGATACCGGTTTTAACGTTGATGCGGGCCTGGCCGCGGACTTTGGCGAACACTGGACGGTTGGCCTGAGCGGGCAAAACCTGTTCTCTCGCGATATCGACACAAAAGAGGTGGCTGGCGTCCGCGATACTTACCAGATTCGACCGTTGGTCACCGCCGGTGTGGCGTGGCAGAACGATCTGCTGACGCTGAGCGCAGACGGTGATTTAACCGAAACTAAAGGCTTCAAAAGCGAGGAAAACTCACAGTATGTTGGCGTCGGTGCTGAAGTCCGACCGCTCGACTGGTTGGCCGTCCGTGCCGGTTATCGTGCTGACGTGAAGGACAATGACAGCAATGTCTTCACCGGCGGTGTCGGGTTTGCCCCGTTCAATCGCGTCCATCTTGATTTGATGGGGCTGTACGGCGAGGACGAAACCTGGGGTGCAGGCGCGCAGGTTAGCGTGACGTTCTGATGAGGATGGCGGGGCAGTATGCCCCGTCTTTCAGCCATGGGCTGCTTTAGTCAACGTATCGTTAATCCATTGATTTACACTTTTCCCGGAGACTTCGGCGGCGATGTTAATCGCCGAATGCACCTCCGGAGAAATACGCAGACTGATCTTTCCACTAGCCGGGCGCAGAGGTTCTCTGCCTTGTTCAGCACAGTAAGAAAGGTAATCATCGACCGCTTCTTCGAAGGCATTGCGAAGATCGGAAACGTTGTCAGCATGGAAACCAATCACATCACGTATACCGGCAACATGCCCGACGAAGCACAAATCTTCGTCACTGTAATCAATTTTGGCGGCATAGCCTTTATAAGTCATGGTGTTCATGGGATCACTCCTACTGCGATAAGAAAGGCCATAGCATCCTTGACCTGATAAACTTTGGCTTCCTTTTCAGGATGTGGGCGATGAAAAGAGGCCACAACCTGATTGATTTCACATCTGACACGGGATCCGTTCCCCTCTGGGACCTTTGCACCTAAGGCAACAAACAGCGCCTCAATTTTTCGCCATTCCAGCGCCGCAGGCGTTGGTAGTGAGAAAATCTGCTGTAATGTTTTTTGGTGTCTGGCGCTTAGTGATGTCATATCAATGCCGTTTCCTTGTGAGTATAATGCCCGCCAGGACAATTTGATGATATCATTTTTTGATAGCACATCAAGGTGAATCGTATCCCTTTCCTGCCTGTGCTATAGTAGCGCCCCCAATTCACCGGATGCTCAAAAAATCACCATGTCACCAGAATTACAATCCGTCTTTCCGGCCCACCGTTTTTCCATCGCACCCATGCTCGACTGGACGGACAGACACTGTCGCTATTTCCTGCGCTTGTTGTCTCGCCAGACGCTGCTCTACACCGAAATGGTGACGACAGGGGCGATTATTCATGGCAAAGGGGATTACCTGGCGTACAGCGAAGAAGAGCATCCGCTCGCGCTGCAACTGGGCGGCAGCGATCCGGCAGCGCTGGCGCACTGTGCGAAGCTGGCTGAGGCGCGCGGCTACGATGAGATTAACCTCAATGTCGGCTGTCCTTCCGATCGCGTGCAGAACGGCATGTTTGGCGCCTGTCTGATGGGCAATGCGCAACTGGTGGCAGATTGCGTAAAGGCGATGCGTGACGTGGTGTCGATTCCGGTGACGGTGAAAACCCGCATTGGTATTGATGACCAGGACAGCTATGAATTTCTCTGTGATTTCATCAGTACGGTGTCCGGTCGCGGTGAGTGCGAGATGTTCATCATCCACGCCCGCAAAGCCTGGCTTTCCGGGTTAAGTCCGAAAGAAAACCGTGAGATCCCGCCGCTGGATTATCCGCGCGTTTATCAACTGAAACGCGACTTCCCGCAGCTGACGATGTCCATCAACGGCGGCATTAAGTCGCTGAATGAGGCGAAGGCGCATCTCGAACATATGGACGGTGTGATGGTTGGCCGCGAGGCTTATCAGAACCCAGGTATTCTGGCCTCTGTCGACCGCGAAATCTTTGGCTCCCCGACCGCTGATGCCGATCCGGTGGCGGTGGTGCGGGCCATGTATCCCTATATCGAGCGTGAACTGAGCCAGGGGACGTATCTCGGCCACATTACGCGCCATATGCTGGGTCTGTTCCAGGGGATCCCTGGGGCGCGCCAGTGGCGTCGTTACCTGAGCGAAAACGCCCATAAAGCCGGTGCCGATATCAATGTGCTGGAGCATGCGCTAAAGCTGGTTGCCGATAAGCGGTAGATTTTCACTAAAAGTTAGTCAATTTCACCACGCCCTGCAAAAATTTGCGGGGCGTTTTGCTGATAAATCAACAAATTAACTTTGGCATGATTTTTGTAATGGATTGTGCAGGAATTCATTATGGGAGAGCATCATGCTGGAACTACTTTTTGTGCTTGGCTTCTTTATCATGCTGATGGTCACCGGCGTCTCGCTGTTGGGCATTCTGGCTGCGCTGGTTGTCGCCGCGTTCGTGATGTTCCTTGGCGGCATGTTTGCACTGATGATCAAACTGCTGCCGTGGCTACTGCTGGCTGTTGCCGTAGTGTGGGTGATCAAGGCGATTAAGTCGCCGAAAGTCCCACAATATCAGCGCAATAACCGTTGGCGTTACTAAAGATGTGAGGGATGCGTCACAACCTGTAATTTTGGCGTCATAACCAAATAGGAATTGATCGTCAAATCTGTCAGTATTGCGCGTCTAACAGATTCATCGAGCTGTACCCTACATACAGCCGAACAAAAAAAGAAAGGGCTTCCCAATGGGAAGCCCAATTTCTTTCTCCCTGTCATAATTAAAGCTGCAGGTGTGTTGGCTGCTGTCACTCACCCCAGTCACTGATTTCAGTAAGCTCCTGAGGATTCGTTCCATTGCCGCCTTCCTGCAACTTGAATGATTCAGGGGAGCCAGGCAGTTAAGGAATCAGCAAACTGGAACCCTGCGTCGCCCGACTCTCCAGTACTTCATGTGCTCGCCGCGCCTCTTTCAACGGATATTTCTGACTGTCTGCCACATCCACTTTGATCACACCGCTGGCGATCAGCGAAAACAGTTCGTTGCTGGCTTCGGTCAGTTCTTCCGCGTTGGTGATGTAGCCCTGAAGAGAAGGGCGCGTGGCGTACAGGGAACCTTTCTGATTCAGAATCCCCAGGTTCACGCCGGTCACTGGCCCCGATGCGTTGCCAAAACTGACCATCAGTCCACGACGTTGCAGACAGTCCAGCGAGGCTTCCCAGGTATCCTTGCCGACGGAGTCATAGACCACGCGGACTTTTTTACCGCCAGTTATCTCTTTTACCCGCTCGACAATGTTCTCTTCGCGATAGTTAATCACCTGCCATGCGCCGGCATCCAGCGCCCGCTGCGCCTTCTGCGCGCTGCCGACGGTGCCAATCAGTTTCGCGCCGAGTGCTTTTGCCCACTGACAGGCAATCAGCCCGACGCCGCCAGCGGCCGCGTGGAACAGGAACGGTTCGTCGGGCTTGATTTCGTAAGTTTTGCGCAGCAGATAAAAAACGGTCAGTCCCTTCAGGAAAGAGGCAGCAGCCTGCTCATAGGAGATGGCATCAGGCAGGATAGCGGCCTTATCAGCCGGTACGTTGTGGACCGAACTGTAGGCGCCGAGCGCGGACTGCGCATACACCACGCGATCGCCCACGTTAATATGGCTGACGCCGCTGCCGACTTTGACGACGACGCCAGCCGCTTCGGTCCCTAAACCGCTGGGCAGCGCGGGAGGCGGATAGAGCCCGCTGCGAATATAGGTATCGATAAAGTTAATGCCGATCGCTTTGTTTTCGACCTGGATTTCGTTCGCCGCCGGATCGGAGGGGGTAAAGTCCACGGCCTGAAGCACGTCAGGGCCGCCATGCTTGTGAAATTCAATTCGTGTTGCCATGATTTCTCCAGTATCATCGGAAGATTAGCTTCAACTCACTTTTATCTCGGTAACTCCATTCACTATGGCAGGAAATAAACCCTTCAACAAACAACAGACTGATGTCCGTGACCGCGACCCACAGGTTGCCGGACTGAAAGTACCGCCGCACTCGATTGAAGCGGAACAGTCGGTGTTGGGCGGTTTAATGCTGGATAACGAGCGCTGGGACGATGTCGCCGAGCGCGTGGTGGCGGAAGATTTTTATACCCGTCCACATCGTCACATCTTCACCGAGATGGGACGGTTGCAGGAAACCGGCAGTCCGATTGACCTGATTACGCTCGCGGAATCGCTGGAGCGACAAGGGCAACTGGACAGCGTCGGCGGTTTTGCTTATCTGGCTGAACTCTCCAAAAATACGCCAAGTGCGGCGAACATCAGCGCGTATGCGGATATCGTGCGCGAACGCGCGGTAGTGCGCGACATGATCGCCGTTGCCCATGAAATTGCCGATGCGGGTTTTGATCCGCAGGGGCGCACCAGTGAAGACTTGCTCGATCTCGCCGAGTCCCGCGTCTTTAAAATCGCGGAAAGCCGCGCCAATAAAGACGAAGGCCCAAAAAACATTGCCGATGTGCTCGACGCAACCGTCGCGCGTATCGAACAACTGTTCCAGCAGCCGCACGACGGGGTGACGGGCGTTAACACCGGCTATGACGATCTCAACAAAAAGACCGCTGGCCTGCAGCCGTCAGATCTGATTATCGTTGCGGCACGTCCGTCGATGGGTAAAACCACGTTTGCGATGAACCTCGTCGAAAACGCGGCGATGTTGCAGGATAAACCGGTTCTTATCTTCAGCCTCGAGATGCCCTCTGAGCAGATTATGATGCGTTCTCTGGCATCGCTGTCCCGCGTGGATCAGACCCGTATTCGTACCGGACAACTGGACGATGAGGACTGGGCGCGGATTTCCGGCACAATGGGCATTCTGCTGGAAAAACGTAACATCTATATCGATGATTCCTCCGGTCTGACGCCAACGGAAGTGCGCTCCCGCGCGCGCCGTATCGCCCGCGAACACGGCGGCATCGGGCTGATTATGATCGACTACCTGCAGTTGATGCGTGTGCCATCGCTGTCCGACAACCGTACGCTGGAGATTGCTGAAATTTCCCGCTCGCTGAAAGCGCTGGCGAAAGAACTGCATGTGCCGGTCGTGGCGCTGTCGCAGCTTAACCGCTCGCTGGAACAACGTGCCGATAAGCGTCCGGTCAACTCCGACCTGCGTGAATCCGGCTCCATCGAACAGGATGCCGACTTGATCATGTTCATCTACCGTGATGAGGTTTATCACGAGAACAGCGATCTGAAAGGTATTGCGGAAATCATCATTGGTAAGCAGCGTAACGGCCCCATCGGGACGGTGCGACTGACCTTTAATGGACAATGGTCGCGCTTTGATAATTATGCGGGACCGCAGTACGACGACGAGTAAATCTCCGTCCTTCTTTTATTAAGGATTTGAAATGCAAGCGGCAACTGTCGTTATTAACCGCCGCGCTCTGCGACACAACCTGCAACGTCTGCGTGAGCTGGCACCCGCCAGTAAGCTGGTTGCGGTCGTGAAAGCGAACGCTTACGGACACGGTCTGTTAGAGACCGCGCGAACGCTCCCCGATGCTGACGCTTTTGGCGTGGCGCGTCTCGAAGAAGCGCTGCGTCTGCGAGCGGGTGGGATTACGCAGCCCATCCTGCTGCTGGAAGGCTTTTTTGAGGCGGCCGATTTGCCCACCATTTCCGCGCAGCGCCTGCATACGGCTGTCCATAACCAGGAACAACTGGCCGCGCTGGAAGCCGCCGAACTGGATGAACCGGTAACCGTGTGGATGAAACTCGACACCGGCATGCATCGCCTGGGTGTCCTTCCCGAAGAGGCGGACGCCTTCTGGCAGCGCCTGACGCAATGTAAAAACGTGCGTCAACCGGTGAATGTCGTCAGCCATTTTGCCCGTGCGGATGAGCCGGAATGCGGTGCGACTGAACGGCAGCTTGATGTGTTCAATACCTTTTGTGAAGGTAAAGCGGGTCAACGCTCAATTGCCGCGTCCGGCGGGATTTTACTCTGGCCGCAGTCACATTTTGACTGGGTGCGACCGGGCATCATTCTCTACGGCGTGTCGCCGCTGGAAAACCAGTCCACGGGAGCAGATTTCGGCTGCCAACCGGTGATGTCGCTGACCTCCAGCCTGATCGCCGTGCGCGAGCATAAAGCGGGTGAGCCGGTAGGCTATGGCGGAACGTGGATCAGTGAACGTGATACGCGCCTTGGCGTCGTGGCGATGGGCTATGGCGATGGTTACCCGCGCGCAGCGCCATCCGGTACGCCGGTGTTGGTGAATGGCCGCGAAGTGCCGATTGTGGGCCGCGTGGCGATGGACATGATTTGCGTTGATCTTGGGCCGCAAGCGACTGACCAGGCCGGTGACCCGGTGATTTTATGGGGAGATGGCCTCCCGGTTGAACGCATTGCGGCAATGACTAAAGTTAGTGCTTACGAACTGATCACCCGCCTGACATCACGGGTGGCGATGAAGTACGTGGATTAAGTACGCCGGTTCCTGCCGGATGGCGCTAACGCTTATCCGGCCTACAAGCGTTTCCCGTATATCGCGTACTGACCGTAGGCCGGATAAGGCGATTACGCCGCCATCCGGCAATATTCCCACCAGATGCTCGATCTTCCACTCCATCCGGTTTATTGTGTCTTAACCCCCTGCCTGTAAACCTGGAGAACCATCGCGTGTTTCAAAAAGTTGACGCCTACGCTGGCGACCCGATTCTGTCGCTCATGGAGCGGTTCAAAGAAGACCCGCGTAGTGACAAAGTGAATCTGAGTATCGGCCTGTATTACAACGAAGACGGGATTATCCCGCAGTTGAAGGCCGTGGAGGAAGCCGAAGCGCGTCTTAACGCGCAACCGCACGGTGCCTCGCTGTATCTGCCGATGGAAGGGTTAAATACCTATCGTCATACTATCGCGCCATTGCTGTTTGGAGCTGACCATCCGGTTCTCCGGCAGCAGCGAGTGGCGACGATCCAGACATTGGGCGGCTCTGGCGCGCTGAAAGTGGGGGCCGATTTCCTGAAGCGCTATTTCCCGGATTCCGGCGTGTGGGTCAGCGACCCGACGTGGGAAAACCACATCGCCATTTTTGAAGGGGCGGGATTTAACGTCAGCACATATCCCTGGTACGACAATGCCACCAACGGCGTGCGTTTCAACGATCTGTTAGCGACCCTGAAAACCCTGCCTGCGCGCAGTATCGTCCTGCTGCATCCTTGCTGCCACAACCCGACCGGTGCAGATTTAACGCATGCGCAGTGGAATGCGGTTATCGAGATCCTGAAAGCGGGCGATCTGATCCCGTTCCTCGACATTGCTTATCAGGGCTTTGGTGCCGGTATGGACGATGATGCCTATGCTATCCGCGCGATTGCCAGCGCCGGACTGCCAGCGCTGGTCAGCAACTCGTTCTCGAAAATCTTCTCTCTGTACGGCGAGCGCGTCGGTGGGCTTTCTGTTGTCTGTGAAGATGCAACTACCGCAGGTCGCGTGCTGGGGCAACTGAAGGCGACCGTCCGCCGTAACTACTCCAGCCCGCCGAACTTTGGCGCACAGGTGGTCGCGACGGTACTCGGCGATGAAGCGCTGAAAGCCAGTTGGCTGGCGGAAGTGGAGGCGATGCGAACCCGTATTCTGGCCATGCGTCAGGAACTGGTGAACGTGCTAACCGCTACGATTCCGGGACGTAATTTCGACTATCTGCTGCAACAGCGCGGTATGTTCAGCTACACCGGGCTGAGCGCGGCTCAGGTCGATCGCCTGCGTGACGAGTTTGGTGTCTATCTGATCGCCAGCGGACGCATGTGCGTGGCTGGTCTGAACGTGGCGAATGTGCAGCGCGTGGCGAAGGCTTTTGCCGCCGTCATGTAATTGCCAGGCCAGATAAGCGCAGCGTCATCCGGCAAAACGCCACTGCCGGATGACGACGAATCGCCTTATCCGGCCTGGCAATGGTCTCTTCCATACTTATGTGATCCTCCTCCTTTTCCGGGACAAAACCGCAGAAAATCCTTCCTTTCACCTGCCGCCGGGGTTATGGTCAGAGGGTTTCTTGAACAATTGGTCTAATAAAATGATAACTAAATGACTTAACAGGGAAAAATATGCGAAGGCTCACACTGGCGCTGAGCGCCATCTGCTTGTTATTCACATTAAACCATTCCGCCAGCGCGCTGGCCTCTTCTCCTTCTCCGCTCAATCCAGGTACTAACGTTGCGAAACTCGCGGAACAAGCCCCCATTCACTGGGTTTCCGTGGCGCAGATCGAAAACAGCCTCGCTGGTCGTCCGCCGATGGTCGTTGGTTTCGACATTGATGACACCGTGCTGTTTTCCAGCCCTGGCTTCTGGCGCGGTAAGAAAACCTGGTCCCCTGACAGCGAAGCGTATCTGAAAACCCCGGCATTCTGGGAGAAAATGAACAACGGCTGGGATGAGTTCAGTATTCCAAAAGAGGTCGCCCGTCTGCTGATCGATATGCACGTCCGTCGCGGCGACAGCATCTTTTTTATTACCGGACGTTCGCCGACAAAAACCGAAACCGTGTCGAAAACGCTGGCCGATAACTTCCACATTCCGGCGACAAATATGAATCCGGTGATTTTCGCCGGAGATAAGCCCGGTCAGAACACCAAAACGCAGTGGTTGCAGGATAAAAATATCCGCATGTTCTATGGCGATTCGGACAACGACATTACCGCCGCGCGCGATGCGGGCATTCGTGGGATACGAATCCTGCGCGCCTCAAACTCGACTTACAAACCGCTGCCGCAGGCTGGCGGGTATGGCGAAGAGGTGATCGTAAACTCGGAGTATTAAAAAGCGGGGAGGGCATTTGCTGTTTTTTTAAACAAAATTGATCTGTCAGCTTTTACCTTTTGCAGTCTTGCTGCACACTGAGTAGATGACATTTCAGTGGAGCATCACGCTTGCAAGGGGAATAACGATGACCAATTCGGAGTTACTGCAATACTGCATGGCGAAAATCGGCGCGGAGCAGAGTGTGCACAGTGACTGGAAAGCCACACAAATCAAAGTTGAAGATGTGCTCTTTGCCATGGTGAAAGAGGTGGAAGATCGCCCGGCGGTATCTCTGAAAACCAGCCCCGAACTGGCAGAACTATTACGTCAGCAGCACAGCGATGTGCGTCCGAGCCGACATCTCAATAAGGCGCACTGGAGCACCGTCTACCTCGACGGCTCGTTGCCGGATTCACAAATCTATTATCTGGTGGATGCGTCCTACCAACAGGCGGTTAATACGCTACCGGAAGAGAAACGCAAACAGTTGCAATGAACAACGCCGTTCACATCTTCACATGAACGGCGTTTTGCGTTTTACAGCATCGGTTTGAGGAAGCGGGCAGTATGCGATGTTTCACATTCCGCCACGGTCTCAGGCGTACCGGAAACGAGGATTTCCCCACCGCCGCTACCGCCCTCCGGTCCCAGGTCGACTATCCAGTCCGCCGTTTTGATGACGTCCAGGTTGTGCTCAATCACCACGATAGTGTTGCCCTGATCGCGTAACTGATGGAGCACGTCCAGCAGTTGCTGAATATCAGCAAAGTGCAGACCGGTAGTCGGTTCATCCAGAATATAGAGCGTCTGACCGGTACCGCGTTTCGACAGTTCGCGCGCTAACTTCACGCGCTGCGCTTCGCCACCGGAAAGCGTCGTCGCCGACTGGCCAAGACGAATGTAGGTCAGCCCTACGTCCATCAGGGTTTGCAGCTTACGCGCCAGCGCCGGGACGGCATCAAAGAACTCGCGGGCTTCTTCGATAGTCATATCCAGCACTTCGTGGATGGTTTTACCCTTGTACTTAATCTCCAGCGTTTCGCGGTTATAGCGTTTGCCTTTGCACTGGTCGCACGGCACGTAAATATCCGGCAGGAAGTGCATCTCGACTTTAATCACGCCATCGCCCTGACAGGCTTCGCAACGCCCACCACGAACGTTAAAGCTGAAACGCCCTGGCGTATAGCCGCGTGAGCGCGACTCCGGTACCCCGGCAAACAGTTCGCGCACCGGCGTAAAGACCCCGGTATAGGTCGCCGGGTTGGAACGCGGCGTCCGCCCAATCGGGCTCTGGTCGATGTCGATAACCTTGTCGAAATGCTCCAGCCCCTGCACGTCGCGGTACGGCGCCGGTTCGGCGATCGTTGCGCCGTTCAACTGGCGCTGAGCAATCGGGAACAGCGTATCGTTGATCAGGGTCGATTTACCGGAACCCGACACGCCGGTGATGCAGGTGAACAGCCCCACGGGCAGGGTCAGCGTCACGTCTTTCAGGTTGTTGCCGCGTGCGCCGGTCAGTTTCAGCACTTTTTCCGGATTCGCTGGCACGCGCTGTTTCGGCACTGCAATCTTGCGCTTGCCGCTCATGTACTGGCCGGTCAGTGATTCCGGTACCGCCATAATGGCTTCCAGCGGACCTTC
This sequence comes from Citrobacter sp. Ct235, assembly GCF_030332305.1. Taxonomy (NCBI): domain Bacteria; kingdom Pseudomonadati; phylum Pseudomonadota; class Gammaproteobacteria; order Enterobacterales; family Enterobacteriaceae; genus Citrobacter; species Citrobacter sp. Ct235. The sequence continues at coordinate 191,821 of NZ_JAOWIC010000045.1, read as the reverse complement.
GGCAACCACTTCGCCACCGTGGACGCCGGCTCCCGGACCGATATCAATCACGTGGTCGGCGGCGCGAATTGCATCTTCATCGTGCTCCACCACAATCACGGTATTGCCAAGATTACGCAGGTGGATCAGCGTCCCCAGCAGACGTTCGTTATCGCGCTGGTGAAGACCGATGGACGGTTCATCCAGCACGTACATTACGCCGACCAGCCCGGCACCAATCTGACTTGCCAGACGAATACGCTGGGCTTCGCCGCCGGAGAGCGTTTCCGCGGAACGGGACAGCGTCAGGTAGTTAAGGCCGACGTTGACCAGGAACTTGAGGCGATCGCCAATCTCTTTGAGGATTTTCTCTGCAATCTTTGCCCGCTGGCCTGCGAGTTTGAGATTGTTGAAGAAGTCCATCGCGTGGCCGATGCTCATGTCGGAGATGGTCGGCAGCGGCGTATTCTCAACGAAGACGTGGCGCGCTTCGCGACGCAGACGGGTTCCTTCACAGCTGGCGCACGGGCGGTTGCTGATGAACTTGGCTAGCTCTTCACGTACCGCACTGGATTCCGTCTCTTTATAGCGGCGTTCCATGTTGTGCAGCACGCCTTCAAACGGATGGCGGCGCACGGAGGTGTCGCCACGATCGTTCATATACTTAAATTCAATATTGTCTTTACCGGAGCCGTACAGCACCACTTTGTGCACGTTCGCATTCAGGCTGGCCCACGGGGCCTCAACGTCGAACTTATAGTGCTCCGCCAGCGATTTCAGCATCTGGAAATAATAGAAGTTCCGACGATCCCAGCCGCGGATGGCTCCGCCTGCCAGCGACAACTCAGGGTTCTGGATCACGCGATCGGGGTCGAAATACTGCTGTACACCGAGGCCGTCGCAGGTTGGACAGGCACCCGCCGGGTTGTTAAAGGAGAACAGGCGCGGTTCCAGTTCGCGCATGCTGTAGCCACAAATTGGGCAGGCGAAGTTGGCGGAAAAGAGCAGTTCTTCTGCTTTTTCGTCGTCCATATCGGCAACTACCGCCGTCCCGCCGGAAAGTTCCAGCGCGGTTTCAAACGATTCCGCCAGACGGGTACTGAGATCGTCACGCACTTTGAAACGATCGATCACTACTTCGATGGTGTGTTTCTTCTGCAGTTCCAGCTTGGGCGGATCGGAGAGGTCACACACTTCGCCATCAATGCGGGCGCGGATATAACCCTGGCTTGCCAGGTTTTCCAGCGTTTTGGTGTGCTCGCCCTTACGCTCTTTAATGACCGGCGCCAGCAGCATCAGGCGCTTGCCTTCCGGTTGTGACAGGACGTTATCCACCATTTGACTGACGGTCTGCGCCGCCAGCGGGACATCGTGATCCGGACAGCGCGGTTCGCCAACACGAGCAAACAGCAGACGCAGGTAGTCGTGGATCTCGGTAATAGTACCGACCGTGGAGCGCGGGTTATGAGACGTCGACTTCTGTTCAATTGAGATAGCGGGCGACAGCCCCTCAATATGATCGACATCCGGCTTTTCCATTAGCGACAGAAACTGACGCGCATAGGCAGAAAGGGATTCAACGTAACGACGCTGCCCTTCGGCATACAAGGTGTCGAAAGCGAGCGAGGATTTGCCTGACCCCGAAAGCCCGGTCACGACAATCAGTTTGTCGCGGGGGATGACGAGGTTGATGTTTTTGAGATTATGGGTGCGGGCGCCCCGAACTTCGATCTTATCCATTCACCTTTCCCGGATTAAACGCTTTTTTGCCCGGGGCAGCAGGGTGCCACCGGCGATCACAAACGGTTAATTATGACACAATAAAACCTGAATGGATATACAGTATTGGAATGCAAAACACAGAGTCTTGTGTAACAATACCCGGCTGAAGTTGTTTCGCGGAATCCGCGTCGCAACGTAGTAAAATCGCTATTGGTAATGCTACAATCGCGCGTTTACACTTATTAAGAAACGTTTTCAGGAGACTCGATCATGGCCAGCAGAGGCGTAAATAAGGTTATTCTCGTGGGTAATCTGGGCCAGGACCCGGAAGTACGCTACATGCCGAATGGTGGCGCTGTCGCCAACATCACGCTGGCTACTTCCGAATCCTGGCGTGACAAGCAGACCGGCGAGATGAAAGAGCAGACGGAATGGCACCGCGTTGTGCTGTTCGGCAAACTGGCGGAAGTGGCCAGCGAATATCTGCGTAAAGGTTCTCAGGTCTACATTGAAGGTCAGTTGCGTACCCGCAAATGGACCGATCAGTCCGGTGTTGAGAAATACACCACGGAAGTGGTGGTGAACGTTGGCGGCACCATGCAAATGCTGGGTGGTCGTCAGGGGGGTGGCGCCCCGGCGGGGGGTCAGCAGCAGCAGGGCAGTTGGGGTCAGCCTCAGCAGCCACAGGGCGGTAACCAGTTCAGCGGCGGCGCGCAGTCTCGTCCGCAGCAGCAGTCTGCGCCAGCAGCACCATCCAATGAACCGCCGATGGATTTCGACGACGATATCCCGTTCTGATCATTATTCATGTCGAATTCTCAGTATCGTTATAAGACCCCGTGAAAGCGGGGTTTTTTGTCAGTTTATCTCCCGCAAAGTAAATAAACCTACATACTTTTCAATAAGATAATTAAATTGCCTGTGATCAAATCGTAGGTGGGATTATCGGTTATCCTGCGTTCGCAACTTTCACCCATTAAGACTGAACCTTGCCGGGCTTTTCAGGGAAACACGATCAGCCTGTCAGCGAACATAAGGAAATTAGAATGAACAAAGCCATTTTAATGCCGGTTGATATTCTGGCGATGGACCTTTCTGACAAAGCGATTGCCTGGGCCGATCATATGCTCAATAGAGAAGAGGGCGTTCTGCATCTCCTGCACGTTTTCCCCAAGCTGCACACGTCGCCGATTCGCGGTTTTGCTTCGGATATCAAAAAATACGAAGAGTACATGACCAACGATGCGCAGGAGAAAATGCTCGCCCTGGCGAGAAAATTCAAAACGCCGCTGGAGAGGATTCGCTTTGAAGTCCGTCATGGCAATATTCGTGATGAAGTGAATAACGCGGTAATCGCACATAACGCCGAAATGATTATTATCGGCTCGCGCAAGCCGGGGATTGCCACCCATCTGCTGGGCTCGGCAGCCGCCAATATTTTACGTTACGCAAAGGTGCCGGTAATGGTTGTGCGTTAATCCGTTATCGCATTTGAAAAAAGGCCTCCCAATATGTGGGAGTAATGCCGATCAGTTAAGGATCGGTTGAACGATCCAGTGGTTGTGTAAGAATCCGGAAATGCTCACCCGTTTCCGGATTTTTTTATGCACCTTGGACAGGCTGTTGATCTGGTATCCCGTTACGATTCTCTGCGTAATCCACTGACTTCTCTGGGCGACTATCTGGACCCGGAACTGCTCTCCCGCTGTCTGGCCGAAGCCGGCACCGTCACCCTGCGCAAGCGTCGTCTTCCGCTGGAAATGATGGTCTGGTGTATTGTCGGCATGGCCCTTGAACGAAAGGAACCCCTTCATCAGATCGTGAACCGGCTGGACATCATGCTGCCGGGCAGTCGTCCCTTTGTCGCACCCAGCGCGGTGATCCAGGCCCGGCAGCGTCTGGGCAGCGAGGCCGTCCGGCGCGTGTTCACGCAAACAGCACAACTCTGGCATCATAGCACTCCACATCCACACTGGTGCGGCCTGACCCTGCTGGCCATCG
>NZ_JAOWIC010000045.1:0-188069 GCF_030332305.1 Citrobacter sp. Ct235 | reverse complement strand
ACTCAGAAGTGAAACGCCGTAGCGCCGATGGTAGTGTGGGGTCTCCCCATGTGAGAGTAGGGAACTGCCAGGCATCAAATAAACAGGAAAACCTCATGCGAAAGCATGGGGTTTTTTTGTTTTATCTGCAGTTCAGTGAAGAGGCCATCCTACGGATGGCCTTTTTGCGTTTACCGGAATGATTATTTGAGCGGAGAAAGAGACGCTTTATTGGGTTTACTGCGCCTTTAGCCAGCGTAAAATGAATGCTGAAATTTGCTGTATATCATTGATATTTAATTGCGGAATATCCACATCAAGTTGAACGTCACTGGCAATCGCAATAACGTGTTCATCAATGGTCAGTTCTTCCACACTGCGTTCACATCCCTGTCGAAACAATAAGATCTTCGCGACGGCTTCGTGCTTAAATCCCTCAACCAGCACCATATCCAGCGTGGTAGTCTCCATCCTGCTGACCAGGTACGCTAAATCCAGCTCGGATGCTTCTGGCGTCTCGGTCATCAATGCCCAACGTTGCTGACTGGCGACCAGGGTTTGCGCTGCCCCCGCTTTGCGTAGCTCGTAGCTGTCTTTGCCGGGCTTATCCACGTCCATATCGTGATGCGTATGCTTGATAAGTCCAGGACGGATCCCTGCGGCGCACAGAGCCGGGATGAGCTTCCTGAGCAGCGTCGTTTTTCCCGTTCCGCTCCACGCGGCGATAGCCAGTAAAGGGATCATTGTTTTTCCTGCCATTTATCGAGCTCCTCAAGGGTATTCACATTCACAAACGCGTCCTTATAGTCGCTAAAATCAACGGCATGTCCACCGGCCTGACGCATAAAAACCATTACCCGTCGCTCGCCAGACTGTAGATAAGTCTGCAAAAACGGCTGAACCGAGCGGTGAACCAGCGCAATGGTGGGGTGATCCCGTTCGCCATCGTGCACCCATACCACCGGTGCCTGATTGCGTCGGGCACTTAATCGGGCAACCAGCGTCTGCGGGATAAAAGGGGTGTCACAGGGACAAAACAGAAACCAGTCGCCGTTCTCCTGTTGGAAAACAGAAAGCATACCCGCCAGCGGACCGGGAAAATCCGCGATCACATCCGAAATGACTTTCAGGCCGCCAGAGCGATAAATATCCTGATGGCGATTGGCATTCACAACTACCGTTTCCAGTTGCGATAACAGCGTATCGGCGACATGTTTCCACAGCGGTTTCCCTTTAAGCTCAAGCAGACCTTTATCAATGCCGCCCATCCGCCTGGCCTTTCCGCCAGCAAGTACAACCCCTGTTATTGCACTAACCTGATTCACTGATATCGCCTCTTTTATTGTGGGATTGACCCTGCTAACGTGTCTGTATCAAGAGTAAGGAGCACGACCATGAAATGTAAACGCCTGAATGAAGTTATTGAACTCCTCCAGCCAGCCTGGCAAAAAGAGCCCGACCTTAACCTGATGCAATTTTTGCAGAAACTGGCGAAAGAGTCAGGTTTTGACGGTGAACTGGCGGATTTAACCGACGACATTCTGATCTATCACCTGAAAATGCGCGACTCTGCAAAAGACGCTGTTATTCCCGGTATCCAAAAAGACTACGAGGAAGATTTCAAAACGGCGCTGCTGCGTGCCCGTGGCGTAATTAAAGAGTAAAAGCTTGTAAGTGGGGCCACCGAAGTTGTTATGAAATGATATCCTGAATCATTCGACGTATTTTCCGGATGATGGGATGAACAACAACGCTTTCAATTTCCAGACATTACACCCGGATACCATCATGGATGCGCTGTTTGAGCAGGGGATTCGGGTGGATTCTGGTCTTACTCCGCTTAACAGCTACGAAAACCGTGTCTACCAGTTTCAGGATGAAGACCGTCAGCGTTTTGTCGTTAAATTTTATCGCCCTGAGCGCTGGTCGGTTGATCAGATCCTGGAAGAGCATCAGTTTGCGATTGAACTGCTCGAAGATGACGTCCCGGTTGCCGCGCCGCTGGCTTTTAAGGGGGAGACGCTGTTGTCACATCAGGGGTTCCACTACGCGATTTTTCCAAGCGTAGGTGGTCGGCAGTTCGAAGCGGACAATATCGATCAAATGGAAGCGGTGGGTCGTTATCTGGGGCGTCTGCATCAGATCGGTCGTAAGCGACCATTTACCTGGCGACCGACCATTGGGCTGGACGAATACCTCGTCGAGCCGCGTAAACTCTTCGAGTATGCTCGCCTCATTCCGTCAGGACAAAAGGCCGCCTTCCTGAAGGCGACGGATGCGCTGATTGTGGCCGTCACTGACCGGTGGCATACGAATTTTGACATGTTACGTCTACACGGCGACTGTCACGCCGGAAATATTCTCTGGCGCGAGGGGCCGCTGTTTGTCGATTTAGATGATTCCCGCAACGGTCCTGCCATTCAGGATCTGTGGATGCTTCTTAATGGTGATAAAGCTGAGCAACGTATGCAGCTTGAGACGATTATTGAAGCTTATGAAGACGTTAATGAGTTTGAAACGTCTGAAATTGAACTGATTGAACCTTTACGTGCCATGCGTTTGGTTTATTATCTTGCCTGGCTGATGCGTCGTTGGGACGATCCTGCGTTTCCTAAAAACTTCCCGTGGTTGACCGGGGAAGATTACTGGCAACGACAGACCGCGACATTTATCGAGCAGGCAAAAGTTCTGCAAGAACCCCCATTACAATTAACACCTATGTATTAATCGGAGACGTAATCATGAAAAAGATTTGGCTGGCGCTGGCTGGTATGGTTTTAGCTTTCAGCGCATCGGCAGCGCAATTCGAGGATGGTAAGCAATATACCACCCTGGAAAAGCCCGTTGCCGGTGAACCGCAGGTGCTGGAGTTTTTCTCTTTCTATTGCCCACACTGCTACCAGTTTGAAGAAGTCCTTCATGTTTCTGATAACGTGAAGAAAAAACTTCCGGAAGGCGTCAAAATGACTAAGTACCACGTCGAGTTCCTGGGCCCGCTGGGCAAGGATCTGACGCAAGCGTGGGCTGTGGCGATCGCGCTGGGTGTTGAAGATAAAGTGACTGTGCCGATGTTTGAAGGTGTACAGAAAACCCAGACCGTACAGAGCGTTGCGGATATCCGTAAAGTATTCGTGGATGCCGGCGTTAAAGGCGAAGATTACGATGCGGCATGGAACAGCTTTGTCGTGAAATCACTGGTTGCGCAGCAGGAAAAAGCCGCTGCCGATCTGCAACTGCAGGGCGTACCGGCGATGTTTGTTAACGGCAAATATCAGGTGAATCCGCAGGGTATGGATACCAGCAGCATGGATATCTTTGTTCAGCAATATGCGGACACGGTGAAATACCTGGTCGGTAAGAAATAAAAGCAACGCCGGTCAGCGACCGGCGTTTTTACTTGTCGCTTTAATCTCTTCTATCAGCAAGTCTTTTTCTCCCCACAGCGTATTTAGCCATAGCTGGAAACGGCGCTTAAATCCTTTATCGTTCACGTAGTCACCGTGCAGATCTTCCTTAATGGGTTGCATATCCACGCGAACCACAATGCGCGTCAGTTTCCCGCTTAGCATATCGAAGAACGGCGTACGGTCGTTTTCTGGATAGCACAGCGTAACGTTAAGTAATTTATCGAATTGCGAACCTAACACGTTCAGCGCCATTGCGATGCCTGCTGCTTTTGGCGGTAACAGATGTTTATACGGCGAACGAGTCTGCTGACGTTTTTCTTCAGTAAAGCGAGAGCCTTCGACGAAATTGACGATCGTGGTGGGATGCGCCCGAAATTTTTCGCAGGACCGGCGGGTGGTCTCAACATCCTTACCCCGACGTTCTGGATGCCGCAAGAGGTACGCGCGTGAGTAACGTTTCATGAACGGCATATCCAGCGCCCAGCAGGCGAGACCGATAAAGGGCACCCAGGCCAGTTGCTGTTTGAGGAAATACTTATTCATGGGAATGTGTTTACGGAAGAGCACACACAGCACCACGATGTCAGCCCAGCTGTGGTGATTACACACCAGCAGATACCAGTTTTTCTTGCTGAGACCTTCCAGACCTTGCACATCCCATTTCAACCACGGGTTGAGATGCAGCAGCAGGGCGAGCCCTTCACACCAGCAGTACATCATGAAATTACAAAACAAAGACACCTTGCGCCAGACGAAAGGAACGGGTAGCAGGAGCTTTACCAGTCCGGCAAGAATGATCGGTACAGAGCATAAAATCGTGACCACAATGGTCAATGCGATGCTCAGCAACAGGGTGACTGTAGCGAGCAATCTCGCCGTGATTAAATTATTCAAAGGATTAGCCATAAACAGTACGCTAAAGTCGCGCAAGGGGGCTGATTTTATCAGAAAATAACTCAAATGACGGTTCTTCACGACAGAGAAAAATACGCCATATCTATCCACATTCCGTAATTCAATGAAAACATAAAGGGTTTATTTTGTTGCTTTTATAACTTATTGAAAATAATCAATAAAATAAATGATGCTAAAATCATTGATTTGATATTAATGTGATGAAAATTAATTATGCACAAAGTTATCCACAGGCGGCTTTGCGAGCGATCCAGAAGATCTACAAAAGATTTACGACAAATGTGGTGAAAAACTCATGTTTTCATCCCGTCTGTGGCATCCTTTATCCATAATCTGATAAACAGGCACGGACATTATGGTTCAGATCCCAGAAAACCCACTTATCCTTGTAGATGGCTCTTCTTATCTCTATCGCGCATACCATGCGTTTCCACCGCTAACCAATAGCGCGGGTGAACCGACAGGCGCGATGTACGGTGTCCTCAATATGCTGCGCAGCCTGATCCTGCAGTATCAGCCAACACATGCCGCAGTGGTATTTGATGCCAAGGGTAAAACCTTCCGTGACGAATTATTTGAGCATTACAAATCGCATCGCCCGCCAATGCCGGACGATCTGCGGGCGCAGATCGAACCGTTACATGCGATGGTGAAAGCGATGGGGTTGCCGCTGCTGGCCGTATCCGGCGTGGAAGCGGACGATGTTATTGGCACCCTGGCACGTGAAGCGGAAAAAGTGGGGCGTCCGGTGCTGATCAGTACCGGTGATAAAGATATGGCCCAGCTGGTTACGCCAAACATCACACTCATCAATACCATGACCAACACTATTCTTGGTCCGGATGAAGTTGTGACGAAATACGGCGTGCCACCCGAACTGATCATCGACTTTCTGGCGTTGATGGGGGATTCCTCCGATAACATTCCGGGTGTACCGGGCGTTGGGGAAAAGACCGCTCAGGCGCTGTTACAGGGACTGGGTGGGCTGGATACGCTTTACGCTGAGTCAGATAAAATTGCCGGGTTGACGTTCCGTGGTGCGAAAACCATGGCGGGTAAACTCGAGCAAAATAAAGAGGTTGCCTATCTCTCCTATAAACTGGCGACGATCAAAACAGACGTTGAGCTGGAACTGACCTGCGAACAGTTGGAAGTGCAACAGCCACTGGCTGACGAACTGGTCGGGCTGTTTAAAAAGTATGAGTTCAAACGCTGGACTGCTGATGTTGAAGCGGGCAAGTGGCTACAGGCGAAAGGGGCAAAACCGGCGGCAAAACCGCAGGAGACGATCGTTGTCGATGACGCACAGGAAGAAACCGCTGCTGTGCTTTCTTACGATAACTACGTGACGATTCTCGATGAACCGACGCTGGAAACGTGGATTGCGAAGCTGAAAAAAGCGCCCGTGTTTGCCTTCGATACCGAAACCGACAGTCTGGATAACATCTCTGCCAATCTGGTGGGGCTCTCATTCGCTATTGAACCTGGCGTGGCGGCTTATGTGCCTGTGGCGCATGACTATCTGGATGCGCCGGATCAAATTTCCCGCGATCGTGCGCTGGCGATGCTCAAGCCGCTGCTTGAAGATGAAAACGCGCGTAAGGTTGGACAAAATCTGAAGTACGATCGCGGTATTCTGGCGAATTATGGCATCGAACTGCGTGGCATCGCTTTTGATACCATGCTCGAATCGTACATTCTGAACAGCGTTGCCGGACGTCACGATATGGACAGCTTGTCCGATCGCTGGCTGAAGCACAAAACCATCACCTTCGAAGAGATTGCGGGTAAAGGGAAGAACCAACTGACCTTTAATCAGATCGCGCTGGAAGAGGCCGGGCGTTATGCGGCAGAAGATGCTGACGTCACCTTACAACTGCATTTGAAAATGTGGCCAGAACTGCAGCAGCATAAAGGGCCGTTGAATGTCTTTGAAAACATCGAAATGCCGCTGGTACCGGTGTTATCTCGCGTAGAGCGTAACGGTGTGAAGATAGACCCGGCGGTACTGCATAAGCACTCCGAGGAGATCACCCTGCGTCTGGCGGAGCTGGAACAGAAAGCGCATGACATCGCAGGCGAAGTGTTTAACCTCTCTTCAACTAAGCAGTTGCAGACGATCCTGTTTGAAAAACAGGGCATTAAGCCACTGAAGAAAACCCCAGGCGGCGCGCCATCGACGTCTGAAGAGGTGCTGGAAGAGCTGGCACTGGATTACCCGCTACCTAAAGTGATTCTTGAGTATCGTGGCCTGGCGAAGCTGAAATCGACCTACACCGACAAACTGCCGCTGATGATTAACCCGAAAACCGGGCGTGTGCACACGTCGTATCATCAGGCCGTGACCGCGACGGGCCGCTTGTCATCGACCGATCCAAACCTGCAAAACATTCCGGTACGTAACGAGGAAGGTCGTCGTATCCGTCAGGCATTTATCCCGCCGAAGGATTACCTGATTGTTTCTGCGGACTATTCACAGATTGAGCTGCGTATTATGGCGCACCTGTCACGCGACAAAGGTTTGCTGACAGCGTTTGCTGAAGGGAAAGATATTCACCGCGCCACTGCTGCAGAAGTATTTGGTCTGCCGCTGGAGACGGTAACAAGTGAGCAGCGTCGCAGCGCGAAGGCGATCAACTTTGGTCTGATCTACGGCATGAGCGCGTTCGGTCTGGCGCGTCAGTTGAATATTCCGCGTAAAGAAGCGCAGAAGTATATGGACCTCTATTTCGAACGTTATCCTGGCGTACTGGAGTACATGGAACGCACTCGCGCTCAGGCGAAAGAGCAGGGCTATGTTGAAACGCTGGAAGGCCGTCGTCTCTATCTGCCGGATATCAAATCCAGCAACGGCGCGCGTCGTGCTGGTGCTGAGCGTGCGGCGATTAACGCCCCAATGCAGGGAACCGCAGCCGATATCATCAAACGGGCGATGATTGCGGTCGATGGCTGGCTGGAAACAGAGAAACCGCGCGTGCGTATGATCATGCAGGTGCACGATGAACTGGTGTTTGAAGTACATAAAGACGACCTGGATGCGGCAGCGAAAAGGATCCATCAGTTGATGGAAAACTGCACGCGCATTGATGTGCCGCTGCTGGTGGAAGTCGGGAGTGGTGAAAACTGGGATCAGGCGCACTAAGTGGCCGCTGGATAACGCGCTTTTTCGTAATTAAGCAACATAAGTGCACGCGTTTTGTGATGGGTATTGGAATTACCTATGTAAATAATGAAAAAAAATTACAAAAAGTGCTTTCTGCGCTGCTCAAAAAAGAGTAAAGTTATTCGCGTAGGGTACAGAGGTAAGATGTTCTATCTTTCAGACCTTTTACTTCACGTAATCGGATTTGGCTGAATATTTTAGCCGCCCCAGTCAGTTTCTGACTGGGGCGTTTTTTATTTTACTCTTCATACTTCACGCTGCAGGTGCGTTGGTTTCCTCTCTCACCTCAGCCACTTACTGATGTAAGCCCCTGAGCATTCACTGCGTCGCTGCCTTCCTGCAACATGAATTATTTTGAGTAAAAGCGAAACACGATCTGTGGGCTGGATAAGACGCGCTGCGTCGTTATCCGCCCTCGCGATGAATTACTCTCCGGCCTGATCCTCTTCAACCGGTGCCAGTTCGCTAAACCAGCTGTCCAGCTTCTGCCGTAATTTGTCCACGCCCTGCTTTTTCAGCGATGAAAAGGTCTCAACCTGCACATCGCCGTTAAAGGCTAACACCGCTTCACGGACCATATTCAACTGGGCCTTACGCGCCCCACTTGCCAGTTTGTCCGCTTTCGTCAGCAGCACCAGCACCTGGATGTTACTCTCAACGGCCCACTGGACCATCTGCTGGTCGAGATCTTTCAGCGGGTGGCGAATATCCATCAACACCACCAGTCCCTGCAGGCTCTGGCGTTTTTCCAGGTACTCACCCAGTGCGCGTTGCCATTTGCGCTTCATTTCTTCCGGCACTTCGGCGTAACCATAGCCGGGTAAGTCAACAAGTCGTTTGCCGTCGACTACTTCAAACAGGTTAATAAGCTGAGTACGGCCAGGCGTTTTCGAGGTACGCGCCAGGCTCTTCTGATTGGTCAGCGTGTTCAGTGCGCTGGACTTACCTGCGTTGGAACGGCCAGCAAATGCCACTTCGATTCCAGTATCGGAAGGTAAATGGCGAATATCAGGCGCGCTCATTACAAAGTGCGTCTGTTGATAATTCAGGTTAATCAAAGCGGTCGTCTCCGTCAGTTAAAGCTTTGCCGCGATTATACCTGAACAGGAGCAAAAGACTGATTTTTCGACATGGGCCTGCTGTGAGTAAAAACCTTGCTCGTTGTGAGACATTGCCGATCGTTCTTATACGAAATTCAGGAGTAATTGCAGGGCAAATAATTAAATAAATCAACTAAATCATGGTATTAAAAGTATGTAATATTCTGAAAATATCAGAACTGTGCGACCAGTGACTTGTTACTTTACTTCAAAAGAGTAGAGTAGCCCCCATAGCGAGGATAGCTGTACAGGAAGACGACTCAGGATGAGGGTCAGGAGCGCCAGGAGGCGAAGACACAGGATTGTCAGGATGACAGGCGTTCGGAGACGTTGGTATACGGAAACGGAAAAGACACGGAATGTTCCAGGCTGAAGGATAAACAGGGTGTGTTGACAGCCGACAGGGAATGTAGGACCCGTTCAGGGTTGTGAGTAAGGTGAAAAGGCGACAGAGCAATCTGTCGCCTTTTTTCTTTATTTCTGCTAGATTCCGGCGCAATTGTATACTGAATAAAACAGCCAAAGACGAATCACTATGAAATCCACTTCTACACCACGCGGCAAAGGTCCTGCAAAGGCACGCCGTAAAACCCGTGAAGAGCTGAACCTGGAAGCTCGTGACCGCAAGCGTCAGAAAAAACACCGTGGACACGCGGCGGGTAGCCGTGCGACCGGTGGCGACGCGGCGTCAGGCGGCAAAAACAAGAACCAACAGAAAGATCCACGCATCGGCAGTAAAACCCCTATTCCATTGGGCGTGACCGAAAAAGTCACCAAACAGCACAAACCGAAGAGTGAGAAACCTATGCTTTCACCGCAGGCTGAGTTGGATTTACTGGAAACGGATGAGCGCCTGGATGCGCTGTTAGAGCGTCTGGAAGCAGGCGAAACCCTGAGCGCGGAAGATCAGTCCTGGGTAGATGCCAAACTGGATCGCATCGATGAACTGATGCAGAAGCTGGGCCTCTCCTACGATGATGACGAAGAAGAAGAGGAAGATGACGAGAAGCAGGAAGATATGATGCGCCTGCTGCGGGGCGGTAACTAACGGTTTACGCCGTGGGCCTGCCCGTCCTGCTTATAACCCTTCCGGTTATATGTTATCTGGTGTGGTTATTCGTTAAACTACAGCGGTTGTCGCGGCGACAGAAGTGGCTGCGCAGCCGGCTTAGCACTCGAAATGGAGTGAGGCCGGTACGCCGTACCCGCCAGAGACGCCATCGGAAGGAGTGAGCATGTCTGAACAACAAATAGACTGGGATCTGGCCCTGATCCAGAAATATAACTATTCCGGGCCACGCTATACCTCGTACCCGACCGCGCTGGAATTTTCAGACGCGTTTGGCGAATCGGCGTTTTTACAGGCCGTCGCGCGCTATCCTGAGCGCCCGCTCTCGCTTTACGTTCATATCCCGTTTTGCCACAAACTCTGCTACTTCTGTGGCTGCAATAAGATTGTGACCCGACAGCAGCATAAGGCCGATCAGTATCTGGATGCGCTGGAACAGGAAATTCTTCATCGTGCGCCGCTGTTTGCCGCACGCCAGGTTAGCCAACTGCACTGGGGCGGCGGCACGCCAACCTACCTGAATAAAGCGCAAATCAGCCGTCTGATGACGTTGCTGCGGAATAATTTCCACTTCAATACGGATGCGGAGATTTCGATCGAAGTCGATCCCCGAGAGATTGAACTGGACGTGCTCGATCATTTACGCGCAGAAGGCTTTAACCGTCTCAGCATGGGCGTGCAGGACTTCAACAAAGAGGTTCAGCGGCTGGTTAACCGTGAACAGGATGAAGAATTTATCTTTGCACTGCTCAATCACGCGCGTGACATCGGCTTTACCTCGACCAATATCGATCTGATCTATGGTTTACCCAAACAGACGCCGGAAAGTTTCGCGTTTACCCTGAAGCGGGTGGCGGAATTGAGTCCCGATCGTCTGAGCGTCTTTAACTATGCGCATTTGCCAACGCTGTTTGCCGCACAGCGCAAAATTAAAGACGCCGATCTACCCAGCGCACAGCAGAAGCTGGATATTTTGCAAGAAACCATCTCCTCGCTGACAGAGACCGGCTATCAGTTTATCGGCATGGACCACTTTGCCCGCCCGGATGACGAACTGGCAATTGCCCAGCGCAAAGGTGTTCTCCATCGTAATTTCCAGGGATACACCACCCAGGGGGATACCGATCTGTTGGGGATGGGCGTTTCTGCCATCAGCATGATTGGCGATTGCTATGCCCAGAACCAGAAAGAGCTGAAACGCTACTATCAGCAGGTGGATGAACAGGGGAATGCCTTGTGGCGCGGCATCGCGCTAACCCGTGATGACGGTATCCGTCGTGACGTCATCAAGTCGCTGATCTGCAACTTCCGTCTCGACTATGCCGCAGTTGAGCAGCAGTGGGATCTGAACTTCGCGGATTACTTTGCCGAAGACCTGAAGCTGTTGGCACCGCTGGCGAAAGATGGGCTGGTGGATGTGGCAGAGAAGGGCATTCAGGTCACGCCGAAAGGCCGCCTGCTGATTCGTAACATTTGCATGTGCTTTGATGCGTATCTGCGCCAGAAAGCGCGGATGCAGCAGTTTTCGAGAGTGATTTAATCTGTTGTCGGATGGCGCTACGCTTATCCGGCCTACAACGTGTAGAGCCATTAAGCATTAGCGCCATCCGGCACAGCGTTAGCTGAACAGCCCAACCAGCGCGGCGCACAGTACTGCGGCGACCGCAGTTTGTGGCGTATGGCTGTCGACCGCTCCGCTTGATAGCAGATTTATAATCGATTCCAGCATGGTAAGTCCCCCGTTTGCCGGGCACGATCATACTGAACTCATCGGAACAGTAAAGCGCAAAATAACGGCAATTTGCGCTCAATTATTAATCTTTACACAAGCGTGTGACGTTACTCCATTCCCAGCTCTTTTAACTTACGCGTCAGGGTATTACGCCCCCATCCGAGCAAGCGTGCCGCTTCCTGTTTATGGCCCTGTGTATGACGGAGCGCTGTGGTCAGCAACGTGCGTTCCATTTCAGGCTGTGCCTCTGACAACAGGTTTTGATGACCGGAACGCAGCGCCCGATCCGCCCACTGCGCCAACAGCGTAGCCCAACTGTCCGGCTGGAGATGAGACGGACTTTCCGGCGCGGTGGCTTCGAATAGCTCTGCAGGGAGATCCTGAATCAATACCTCTTGCCCGGCCGCCATCACGGTTAGCCAGCGACAGGTATTTTCCAGTTGGCGAACGTTGCCAGGCCACGCCAGTCGCGTCAGCGCGGCTTCGGTTTCCGGGTGCAATAGCTTGGCTTCTACGCCCAGTTCGCGAGCCGCAACTTGCAGGAAATGGCGAGCCAGGCGCGGAATATCCTCCCGACGCTCGCGCAGCGGTGGAAGGTGCACACGGATGACATTCAGACGATGGAACAAATCCTCACGAAACTTGCCTTCCTGGACGCGTAACTCCAGGTTCTGGTGGGTCGCAGCGATAATTCGCACGTCCACCTTCACCGGCGCATAGCCGCCAACGCGGTAAAACTGACCGTCGGCTAACACACGCAACAGGCGTGTTTGCACATCCAGCGGCATGTCACCGATCTCATCAAGAAACAGCGTGCCGCCATCGGCCTGTTCGAAGCGTCCCTGACGAATAGTATTTGCCCCGGTAAACGCCCCCTTTTCATGACCAAACAGTTCAGACTCGATCAAATCTTTGGGTATCGCTGCCATGTTCAGTGCGATAAACGGTGCTTTGGCGCGTGGGCTGTGGCGATGCAGGGCATGCGCAACCAGTTCTTTACCCGTCCCGGATTCTCCGTTGATCAACACGCTGATGGAAGAGCGAGAGAGCCGCCCGATAATACGAAACACATCCTGCATGGCCGGCGCTTCACCGATGATGTCGGTGGTCGGGCCGTTGAGCTGGATATTGCGCGGCTGCTGCTGTTCCTGATAATGGCTGATGGCGCGTTCAACCAGCGCCACTGCTTCATCGATATCAAAGGGTTTCGGTAGATAATCAAACGCCCCTTGTTGATAGGCGCTGACGGCGGCATCCAGATCGGAATGTGCGGTCATTATGATGACCGGAAGCATCGGATGACGCTGTTTAATCTGCTTTAACAGCGCCAGCCCGTCCATCCCCGGCATCCGAATATCGGACAACAGTACGTCCGGCGTTTTGCTGGCCAGCGCACCCAGCACGTCGTTACCGTTTTCAAAGGTCGTACAGCTCAGACCCGCTCCGGCGAGAGCACGTTCAAGCACCCAACGGATGGAACTATCGTCATCAACTACCCAGACTATCCCTCGTTGCATAAGCACCTCTATTTCCGAATCGGCAGATAAACCGAGAACTCGGTATGACCTGGCCAACTGGTAAATTCAATTTTGCCGGAATGCTGATCGATCAAATTACGGGCGATGGATAATCCCAGCCCGGTACCGCCTTCGCGGCCGCTGACCATGGGGTAAAACAGCGTATCCTGTAAGTGGGAAGGGATCCCCGGCCCGTTGTCCTCGACGTCAATACGCGCCGCCAGGCGATAGCGCTCGCCGTGCAGCGTGAGCTGGAAAGCCGTGCGGGTACGCAGCACGATCTCCCCGCCGTCGGGCCCCAGCGCCTGCAACGCATTGCGGACAATGTTCAACAACACCTGCTCTATTTGTTCCGGATCGTGCGGCAGTTCCGGCAGGCTGGGATCGTAATCACGGACCAGCGTGACGTTGGCCGGTAACTCCATAGAAACCAGAGCCACCACACGCTCTGCCACTTTATGGATGCTTTCCGTGACATGCGTGCCTGGCATCTGCGGGCCTAATAACCTGTCGACCAGATTACGCAGTCGGTCAGCCTGTTCAATAATGACTTTGGTGTATTCCAGCAGCGCCGGATCGGGCAGGGCTTTGCTTAATAGCTGTGCTGCGCCGCGTAAGCCACCGAGCGGGTTTTTAATCTCGTGCGCCAGTCCACGTACCAGATCGCGCGCGGCGACCTGCTGAGCGTGCTGTAGCTGCTCCTGGCTCAGGCGGCGCTGGTTATCCATCGGCGCCATTTCAAGCAGGATCTGTCCGTCCGGCAAACGCTGCGCAGTGAGCGACAGAATGTGCGAGCGCCCGTCAATCACCAGCGTGACCTCATTGTCGGTAAAACCTTGCCCCGCCTCTAAGCTTTCGCGCATCAGCCCGATATTCAAAGAAAAATAGCTCAGGAGTTCAGGAAGCGGCGTACCAAACAGTTTGCGGGAGCTTTGAGCGAGTAACTGCTGCGCGGCCGGGTTGGCGTAATGCACTGCAAGCTCATCGTCGACCAGTAAGATGCTGTTGATTAAAGAATTGAGGATCTGCCCAGCATCGGGCAGCGTGCCTGTTGCCATATAGCAGTCTCCTGAATAGTGTGCACCAATTTAGTGCATTATAGCTTTTTATGTAGAAAAAGCGCGAAGGATCAGATTGTTGACGGTGAAAAAAGCCCATCGTGTGATGGGCTAAAAGTTTCCACGGCAACTAAAATTCTCCGTATCTTTCTTACCGCAGCGGTGTTGGCTGCTCTCAGTCACCCGAATCACTTAGTGGACTAAGCTCATCGGGATTCCTTCGATTGCCGCCTTGCTGCAATAAGAAATCTACGGGAATTACAACTAATTATCATTAAACGCTGTAGTACAGCTCAAACTCTACCGGGTGCGGCGTCATGCGTACGCGGTCATTTTCTTCAATGCGCAGCGCGATGTAAGCATCGATGGCTTCATCAGTAAACACGCCACCCGCTTTCAGGAATTCGCGGTCCAGATTCAGCTCGTTCAGTGCTTCTTCCAGAGAGCCAGCAACCTGTGGGATCTCTTTCGCTTCTTCCGGCGGCAGGTCGTACAGGTTTTTGTCCATTGCTTCGCCCGGGTGGATCTTGTTCTTAATACCGTCAAGACCCGCCATCAGCAGGGCAGCAAAGCACAGGTACGGGTTCGCTGCGGGATCCGGGAAACGGACTTCGATACGACGTGCTTTCGGAGAAGCCACCACCGGAATACGGATAGAAGCAGAACGGTTACGGGCAGAGTAAGCCAGCATGACCGGTGCTTCGTAACCCGGGACCAGACGCTTGTAAGAGTTGGTGGTCGGGTTCGCCAGGGCGTTGATCGCTTTAGCGTGTTTGATTACGCCGCCAATGTAGTACAGCGCTTGCTCAGACAGGCCCGCATATTTGTCGCCAGAGAACAGGTTGGTGCCGTTTTTGGACAGAGACATGTGGCAGTGCATGCCGGAACCGTTATCGCCAAACATGGGTTTCGGCATGAAGGTCGCAGTTTTGCCGAAGCGGTGAGCGACGTTGTGCACTACGTATTTGTAGATCTGAATTTCGTCCGCTTTTTTGGTCATGGTGTTGAAGCGGGTCGCCACTTCGTTCTGACCTGCGGTTGCTACTTCATGGTGGTGAGCTTCAACAACCAGGCCCATCTGCTCCATTACCAGACACATTTCAGAACGGATGTCCTGAGCGGAGTCAACGGGTGGAACCGGGAAGTAGCCGCCTTTCACCGCCGGACGGTGACCTTTGTTACCACCTTCGTACTGGGTGGAGGAGTTCCATGCGCCTTCGATGTCATCGATGGCCACGTGAGAACCGGAGATTGACGCGCCGAAACGGACGTCATCAAACAGGAAGAATTCAGGTTCTGGCCCAAACAGAACGGTATCCGCGATACCCGTGGAGCGCAGGTACTCTTCAGCACGCTTGGCGATAGAACGCGGGTCGCGGTCATAGCCCTGCAGGGTGCCGGGTTCCAGGATATCACAACGGATGATCAGCGTTGAATCCGCGAAGAATGGGTCGATAACCGCGGTAGATGCATCCGGCATCAGCACCATGTCGGATTCGTTGATGCCTTTCCAGCCACCAATCGAAGAGCCGTCAAACATTTTGCCTTCTTCGAAGAATTCGGCATTTACCTGATGAGCAGGAATCGTGACGTGCTGTTCTTTACCTTTGGTATCAGTGAAGCGCAAATCAACAAACTTCACTTCGTGCTCATTCAGCATCGTCAAAACGTGTTCAGCGGACATACTTAACTCTCCAGATTGGTCATAGTCGTCGTGGTAACGAGGTGTTCAATTCTTTATTCATTGGCCGTGTCGCCGTAAAAAAGATAAAGCGAAATCTGTGCCAACTTTTAAATTGCCCCTAAAAGGCGTTATCATGCGCACCATCGTGCAAAAGGGTTGCACCATGTTGTGTATGTTGCACCAGTATAGTGCTTTAATGTGAACATTGAGCACCATATTGGTGCAATGGACCGTGTATAACCCTTTTAACGCTCCGTGAAAGCGATCACAAAGAATCTCTGCAATACTTGTTTGCGGAGGATGTTTGTGATCCTGTTTTGTAGTGCGATTAATCCGTGTACAATAACGCGCTATTTCTAATGCCTGAGGCAAAGTTGTGATCGAAAATTTGCGTAACATCGCCATCATCGCGCACGTTGACCATGGTAAAACTACCCTGGTTGATAAGCTGCTGCAGCAATCCGGTACGTTCGACTCTCGTGCCGAAACTCAAGAGCGTGTGATGGACTCCAACGATTTGGAGAAAGAGCGTGGGATTACCATCCTCGCGAAAAACACCGCTATCAAATGGAATGATTACCGTATCAACATCGTTGATACCCCTGGGCACGCAGACTTCGGTGGTGAAGTTGAGCGTGTCATGTCCATGGTTGACTCTGTGCTGCTGGTGGTTGACGCATTTGACGGCCCGATGCCGCAGACGCGCTTCGTGACCAAAAAAGCCTTTGCGCATGGCCTGAAGCCAATCGTGGTTATCAACAAAGTTGACCGTCCTGGCGCGCGTCCGGACTGGGTTGTCGATCAGGTATTTGACCTGTTCGTGAACCTCGACGCGACTGACGAACAGCTGGACTTCCCGATCATCTACGCTTCCGCGCTGAACGGTATTGCTGGTCTGGATCACGAAGATATGGCGGAAGACATGACCCCGCTGTATCAGGCGATTGTCGACCACGTACCTGCGCCGGACGTTGACCTTGATGGTCCGTTCCAGATGCAGATCTCTCAGCTGGACTACAACAACTACGTTGGCGTTATCGGCATCGGCCGCATCAAACGCGGTAAAGTGAAGCCGAACCAGCAGATCACTATCGTGGATAGCGAAGGCAAAACCCGTAACGGTAAAGTCGGTAAAGTCCTGACTCACCTGGGTCTGGAGCGTATTGAATCCACCGAAGCTGAAGCAGGTGACATCATCGCGATCACCGGTCTGGGCGAGCTGAACATCTCTGACACCATCTGCGATCCGCAGAATGTGGAAGCGCTGCCGGCGCTGTCTGTTGATGAACCGACCGTCACCATGTTCTTCAACGTCAACACCTCGCCGTTCTGTGGTAAAGAAGGTAAATACGTTACCTCTCGTCAGATCCTTGACCGCCTGAACAAAGAGCTGGTGCACAACGTTGCGCTGCGTGTTGAAGAAACCGAAGATGCAGACGCGTTCCGTGTATCGGGTCGTGGTGAGCTGCACCTGTCCGTTCTTATCGAAAACATGCGTCGTGAAGGTTTCGAAATGGCGGTTTCCCGTCCGAAAGTTATCTTCCGCGAAATCGACGGCCGTAAACAAGAGCCGTTCGAAAACGTTACGCTGGATGTCGAAGAGCAGCACCAGGGTTCTGTCATGCAGGCACTGGGTGAGCGTAAAGGCGACCTGAAAAACATGAATCCAGATGGTAAAGGCCGCGTACGTCTCGACTACGTGATCCCAAGCCGTGGTCTGATTGGCTTCCGTTCAGAATTCATGACCATGACCTCCGGTACGGGTCTGCTGTACTCCACTTTCAGCCACTATGACGACGTACGTCCGGGTGAAGTGGGTCAGCGTCAGAACGGTGTACTGATCTCTAACGGTCAGGGTAAAGCCGTCGCGTTTGCGCTGTTCAGCCTGCAGGATCGCGGTAAGCTGTTCCTGGGTCACGGTGCAGAAGTGTACGAAGGCCAGATCATCGGTATTCACAGTCGTTCTAACGACCTGACCGTAAACTGCCTGACCGGTAAGAAACTGACCAACATGCGTGCTTCCGGTACTGACGAAGCAACGGTTCTGGTTCCGCCGGTTAAGATGACCCTGGAGCAAGCTCTGGAGTTCATCGATGACGACGAACTGGTAGAAGTGACTCCGCAGTCTATCCGTATTCGTAAACGTCACCTGACGGAAAACGATCGCCGCCGCGCAAACCGTGGTCCGAAAGAAGATTAATTCATAATCTTGTGATGAAAAAGCCGCTGATATCAGCGGCTTTTTTTTTACCTCAATGTAATTAAAAGAAATATTTCACCCCAACGCGAATCTGGTTTTGTTCGCGGTGATAGGGTTCCACGTTACGGTCCAGCCAGCGCAGTTCGAAGTAGGGTAACCAGTTCTGGTTGATCCGATAACGGAAGGTATTGGTAATTTCCCAGTGATGATCCTTGCCATTGCTGCTATTAAAATCATTCACCCGCATAAAATAGTGGGGTTCAAAGGTATACGAGAACTTATCGGTAATAATAAAGTTCCAATAGTTGCCGATCTCATAGGTATCGTTATTATCCCGCTCCCCGTTTAAATCAACCGAGCTGTAATTATTATGGTTGTAGCGGTTACGCACAGTCAGGTTAAACCACGGTGCAAACTTGTAATTGACGTCCAGATAGACCGCGCCGCTGGAACCTATGCTCTTGTCGGTAATCAATCCGCCGGGTTGGATCGTTAATTTATCCGTGGGTTTGAATAACGGGTACCAACCCTCGATCTCGTTATAGCCGTGCTTTAACTCGTCTTCGCGCTGGAGCGTGTAGGTGTTGGTGAGCATAATGCCTGCTCCCATATCGAAGTTATAGCCAACGCGTAACATGATCTCTTGCTGGTCAGAGGCCAGATTATAAGCTTCCCGGTTTTCGACATAAGCACCGGCAAAAACAGAGGTTGATATCACTGAAGATAACAGAATGATTGAGTTTAATGTTTTCATCATAAATCCATTTTTTAAGCGTAGGGATGCCGCCATCCATCAGGATGGAAATAGCGGCAAGGTTTATTTATAGATTTACAGTAGCGATGTTTTTATTGTTATTGGTTACATCCGGAATATTGTTATTCTTTTTTCGTTGATTAATTTCCTCGATAATAAAGGCGAAACGCGCTTCGTTGAGTTTATAAAAGAAACCCATGGTCAATGCGGCAATAATCGCCAGACCACAGGGCCAGAGAAATATTAACTGACGTAATCCCTGTAGAGTGGTATCGCTTTGCGCGATGTTTGGCACATAGCCAATCTGGGTCAACATAATACCGGGCAGAAACCCCGCCAGCGCGGCAGAAATCTTCCGCGAAAAGGTATATCCCGTGTAGACGGTACCTTCCGCGCGAATCCCCGTTTTCCATTCGCCGTAATCTACGGTATCCGGTACCAGCGCCCAGTTCAGGCTATTGACGAAGGCGGTGCCGAAGAAGGCAATACAGGAGAAAATGATAAAGGTGAAGGAACTGTTACCCCAGAAATAATTCAAGATATCGCCAAGCGCCCATAACATCATGCCGGCTAAGTACACCTGCTTTTTACCGAAGCATTTAACCGTCCAGGGGACAAGAATGACGCCAATCAACACACATCCCATGCTGAAGAATCCCATCCATGATAATAGATGCGGATCGTTCAGGACATATTGTGTGTAATAAACCTGAATGGCTAATTTGATATTAAATGCGGCCAGCGTGCATAAGTTCGCGATACAGAGCACGAGCAGTGGCGGATTATGAAAAATAGCGAAGAATGATTTAAAAATACCCATCTTATGTTCTGTTGAAACCGTTGCCCGGTAATGTTCCTTAACGCCTTTAAAGCATAGCATCATGAACCCGAATCCGCAGGCAGAAAAAATGAAGGCGGCACAAGCATAACCGAAGGCTGAAGAGGAAAAGAGCGCTTGCAGAGGAATAAATGCCACCGTGCAAACTAATAAACCTATGGTCGCGCCTCCCTGCCGAAAAGCAGCGAGTTGCGCTCGCTCGTTTGAGTTTTTAGTCATCGCCGGGATCATCGCGCCATAGGAGCAATTCATCAGACTATAGAACAGGCCAAATAACATAAACAAACCCGTCGCGAGTGCTGTTTTGATTGGCAGACTAAATGTCGTGGTAATAAATTGTACCGTCGCAATGATCGCTGATGGGATTGCCGCATACAGGATAAAGGGGCGGAATTTTCCCATTGGTCCAATATTTCTGCGTGAATCAAGCAGGAATCCGGTGAGCATGTCGGTGAATGCGGTAAAGAATTTTGCCACCAGAAAGATAATTCCACCGTACCAGGCGGGCATTCCCAATTCATCAGTATAAAATTTCAGCAGATATAATGTGCCGACGCTCAGCATGAGATTGGAGCCAATATCACCCACGCCGTAGGCCAGCTTTTCTCGCAAACTCAGTTTCAGGGTTAGTGGATCATGGTCAGACATAATCAATCCTCGTGAAGTCCCGCAAGTTGCCATTCATTTTCACTCTGCAATGGCGCGTTTGCGGGCTTCGATTTCGCCAACGATACGGATGTACATCTTTTCGTTGAGATCGTAGAAACAGCCCATCGCAATAATGGTGACGACTGCCAGTGCACACGGATAAATAAAGATGAGCTGCCGTAACCCCTCGACCGTTCCCGCCGACTGTACCACGTTGGGCACATAGCCGATTTGGGTCAGCATCCACCCCGGGAAGAAACCTGCCAGCGCCTGCGAAACCTTACGGAAGAAGGTAAAACCGGTATAAACCGTTCCTTCAGAGCGCACGCCGGTACGCCATTCACCGTATTCCACCGTGTCGGAGACCAGCGCCCAGTTCAGGCTGTTCACAAACGCGGAACCGAAGAACGCCAGGCAGGAGAACGCGACAAAGCTGACCGACCCTCCGCCGAAGAAGTAGTTGAGCAGATCCCCTGCGACCCAGATTAGCAGGCCGCCGATATAAACCTTTTTCTTGCCGAAGCGGCGGACCATCCCCGGCATTAAAAAGACGCCGATGAAAATACATCCCATGCTGAAAAAGCCCATCCACGACAGCAAAATCGGATCGTTCAGCACGTACTGGGTGTAATAGACCTGGATAGCCAGCTTGACGTTGAACGCGCCGAGCGTGCAGAGGTTGGCAATACACAAAATGAACAGCGGACGGTTGCCGGCGATGGCGCGAAATGACTGCAGTAAGCCGGGTTTCTGTGCCGCGTCGACGGGTTTCACTTCGACATAGCGCTCTTTTACCCCGGCATAGCAGCACCACATAAAGAACAGTCCGCACAGGGAAAACAGCGTCGCGGCGAAGATATAGCCCAACTGCGAATTGCCTTCGATCAGATTCATCACTGGCACAAAGCCGACGGTGCACAACAGCAGGCCGAGCGTCGCGCCGCCCTGCCGCCAGGCAGCGAGCGAAGCGCGTTCATCCGGGTTTTTGGTAATGGCAGGCACCATTGCCCCGTAGGAGCAGTTCATCATGCTGAAGAACAGCCCGTAGAGCATGAACAGTACGGTCGCCATTACCGTTTTACCGGTGATTTCAAACGGCGTACCGACAAAATTAGCAATAGCCAGCAGGGTCACCGGAAACGCGGCATACATCACGAAAGGTCGGAATTTCCCTTTTGGACCGATTTTACGTCGTGAATCGAGCATAATACCGGTTCCCATATCGGTAAACGCGGTAAAAAACTTGGCGATAAGGAAAATGATGCCACCATACGTGCCCGGCAAACCGAGGACATCGGTATAAAACTTAAGTAAATAGAGGGTACCGATATCCAGAAGGATATTGGAGCCTAAATCACCTATCCCGTAGGCGAGTTTTTCCTTAAAAGGCAAGCGTAGGGTTGCCGGATTGGTTATGTTTTGACTCATGATAATCTCTCGTTTACCCGTGAGTTTTCCCCACGGGCGAGCCTTATTAGATGTGGCGTAAAGATGCAAACAGCGACGCCCACTCACTTTTCGCGCGATAAAAGACCGGCGGTTTGCCCAACGGCGCGTCCACGGTTACCTCGCCACCACGGTGGGTTTCACCGGTCCAGAGGTTCACCCAGCCATCCTCTGGCAGGTAGAGCATCCAGTTGTGGCGCCCCTGCTCATGCACGGGTGCGACCAGCAGATCCTGTCCCAGCAGGTACTGGTATTTCAGGGTGTAGGTGTGCGCATCGTTTTCGTAATGCAGGAACAGCGGACGCATAACTGGCAGGCCGGTTGCGGCGTTTTGCGCGACGGCTTGTTTGAGATACGGCTTCAGGGTGGTGAAGATGGTCGTCATTCTGGCGAAATGGGCAATGGTTTCGCCATCGCCGTCAAACTGCCAGTTATCACCGGGACGGTTACCTTCATGGGTACGCATCATCGGCGTGAAGGCGCTGAAATCACACCAGCGCAGCAGCAGCTCTTTGCTACGCTTCATCTCAAACAGGGTGGTGTAGCCGCCGATGTCGCTGTGGTGCAGGCCGTGACCGGTCATGGCTAACGAGAGCGCAGCGGGGACGACGGAAGCAAGACCATCATCCAGACTCCAGTCCACGTTCTGATCGCCAGCCCACATCATGGTGGAGTACTTCTGACTGCCGGTATAACCCGCACGCATGAAGAACAGGATTTCGCCAAGCTTGCCGGTTTCCTCGAGCGCCTCGTAGTTACATTTTGCCCACAGTGCAGGCCAGGCGTTATGCATGATTTCAGCACTGACGCCGTTATGCAGAACCGTGTCGGTCGGCAGGTACTCGCCAAAGTCCGCCATCCAACCGCCGCAGCCGAGTTCGATCATATTTTTCTTGATGACGCCTTTGAACCAGCCATAGGCCGCCGGGTTGGTCAAATCAACCACGCCGCCGTAAAACTCACCAAATTCAACGAGGTAATCGTCACCCGCCGCATTTTTTGCCAGATAGCCGTGCTTTGCCGCTTCGGCGCACAGGTCTTTATCGCTGGCGACATACGGGTTGATATAAGTGAGGAATTGCACGCCTTCGGCATTCCACTGTTTGATACGGCTGTCCAGTTGCGGGTAGTTGTCACTGTTCCACTTCCAGTTCCACATCACGCGCTTACCGAATGAGGTCATGCGGATCCCGGACCAGTCCTGCGCCCAGATGCCGTTTACCTTCACACCTGCACGACGCATCGTATCCAGCTTCTTCTGGCAAACCTCGGTGCCGCCCTGAATGCCCAGCGTGACGCCATCATAAATCCAGTCCGGCAGTTCCGGCTGGCGCCCCAGCAGCGCGGTCAGTTTTTCCAGCAGTGCGATATAGCTGTCGGCGCATTCAAAACGCAGAGTAGTTTTATCCTCCCACAGCGCCAGTTCGTGATAATCCGGCGCGCTGAAG
Source organism: Citrobacter sp. Ct235 (assembly GCF_030332305.1). Lineage (NCBI taxonomy): Bacteria > Pseudomonadati > Pseudomonadota > Gammaproteobacteria > Enterobacterales > Enterobacteriaceae > Citrobacter > Citrobacter sp. Ct235. Next base: position 165,111 of record NZ_JAOWIC010000045.1, on the reverse strand, counting down.
TCAAAATTCATGTAGCAACTGTTCTCAACATGACAGTAGTACTTTTGCGTACTGACAAACGTGGGCTGCGGGAAGAAAGTCCAGTAATAGTCGCCGCCAGCGTTCTCTTTGCAGTCGGCCTGCCAGGTGACGTAGCTGGTTTTGTTACGGCCCACCCCCTGCTCACTGGTCCACAGCGGGAAAGGTTTGCCGCGCAGATCGAAATAAGAAAACTGTTCGCCGCAGCCGTAGATATGATCGTCCGGGTTAGCCGCCAGCCGTAGCCAGATGCGGTTATGGTTGAGATCGTCATTGTGCAGATCCAACTGCAGGCGACCTGCCTCATCGACAGAAATAAGCAGCGTCGCATTGACGGTATCACCACGGCTAAAGCGTATCCGCCAGCCGTCGGCTGATTCGTTGATCGTGGCATCGGTCAGCGCAATTTTCTCGTTAAGCTTATCTTTAATACTGAAGTTACCGCGAAACATGTCGATATCAGCGACGCCTGCACCGACCCACAAACAGGGGTTTTCTGCCGTATGGCGTAAGATCACACGCTGCCGATAACGTAATGCAAAACCATCAATAATTTTTTCGACCTGGACAAAGGATAAATGTCGGGTTTGCGTACTCATATAAAACACTCCATGAATTTGGGAACGCGAGCACAGTAATGGATTATGGTTTGCTATTTTTCATTCGCTTTACATCGTTACGCGCGACCGTCAGGTAGCGCGTAAAAAGATAACTCGTATTATTTTTCGGCATCCGCTTTACGGATCTCCGCTATTTTTTTACCCAGCAATAAATGTAATACCGCCAGCAGGACAAAAGGTGGCAGGAGCGCAGTGAGCGCGGAAATACCCATTGCCCCTTTAATTAGCATGGCACCTGAAGCGATCAACAATAAAAATACCAGAGTACGGAATACTTTTACTGAAATACGTTTATGCACATACTGTCCCACCAGTGAACCGAGGATCATGGTAGGAATACAGAAAACGACCAGTTTAAACGTTGAGATTGTCAATATTCCACTGGTTGCCAGACCGCCAACCACGGCAATATTATTCGCCGTAAAGAACGCATTCAACGTACCGCGAAAAGCCGCCGGGCCTAAATTACGTAACATGCCGTACATCACAACCGGCGGTCCATTTGTGGAGAAGGCGGCCCCCAGCGCACCCGCGACAGCGCCCAACGGCGCAGCAATCCAGCGCCGGTCATAAACGGGCAGGCGAGGAATAAACATGCTGTAGAATGAATAGAGGATCAGAAACCCACCCAGTCCAATTTTCATGATGTGATCGGGCAGGTAAGACAGCGCGTACAGGCCAACCGGGATCCCAAGAAATGAGAAACCGATCAGTACCGCCGCCGAACGCCAGTCGGTCTCTTTACGTGACAGCCAGGTGGCATAAATGGCCGTCGCCGTACCGACAATAACGGAAAGCGGAGTCGCCATTTTAACCGGCAGCATCAGAGTGATGAGCGGCATGGTAGTTAATCCGCCACCAAAACCTGCACATATCCCCACAAAGGTATAAAGAAACATTAATGCAATGACGGTATAGACAACCTGGTTATCCAGCATCACGCCATCGGGAGTAAATAAAGTAAAGAAATCCATCGTCATTCCTTCATTATCAAATAAAGCTTCAAAATGTGACCCCGTTTTTTTAATTCCGGAGCGGTGAGCTTTTTACATTAAATGCGTTATTACACTGCTGTTTTTCCTCGAATATTAAAAAATAACTGATGTTGTTCTTCTGGTTTGAGTAATATTAAATCTGTTCCAGAGTTAAACGCATTTGGCGGGCAACTCATAGGTTCGACCGCTAATCCCTGACGGTTTAATTTTTCACCACTGTAAACCTGTAACCACGGCTGATCGGAAAATAGACTGACAGACAGTGCCTGTTGTTGATGAATCATCTGCATTTCCCACGGACTACCGTGAGTTCTGAAGGTATGATCGATTTGTTTATCACCGACGGCGCGCAGGATGGAGTAGTCCAAATCCATTTCTTCAACGGGATATAACGTCGTGGGGTTCGCCTGGGCATCGACGGCAAAAACCTGCTTCGCCGGAAGGTGCAGCATACAGTCATCAACAGGCGCTAAGTTGCAGGTTAAATAGGGATGGATCCCGACGCCGTAGGGTGCAGGTCGTTTACCCCTGTTTTTACTGACGATGGTGACCGAAAGCCCCGTCTCAGCATCCAGTGAGTAGATAACCTGAGACATCAACGTGAAGGGGTAACCATAGCTGGGCGGTAAAAACAGCGTCAGAGTGGCCCTTGTCGCCGTCAACGCCTCAATCTGCCAGTCGCGCCAGGCGAGCAGGCCGTGAATGGCGGCCTGAGAACTGTGCTCATTGATCGGTAACTGGTAGTCCTGCCCCTCATACTGATAGCAACCGTTGGCAATACGATTAGGCCAGGGGATCAACACCTTGCCCAGATGAGCCAGCGGCATCTCTTCTGGGTTATGCGGTATGACCAGATGTTTGCCCTGCCAGGTCAGTTCGGCAAGACCTGCACCGACAGAAACAATCTGCGCCCGGTAATCACCCGCAGCGAGTAAAATCGTATTCCCACTACTTTGCATATATATCACCTGTCTATGAGAGCCCCTTCGTGAACAACGGCACAGGCAACGTTCGCATGTTGCTATGCCGTATTTCTCAGGCGGATTTATTTCGCATTAATATCCAACAGGCCCGCGGCAACGGCAGGTGCCAGACCTGGCGCTAACGGGATGCGCGGAATGACCAGACAGTGCAACAGGTGATAAATATCCTGCTTACCATCCCACACCCGAGTGGTGACCTTGTTGTCCGCATCCAGTTCCTGCCACCAGGAGCCATTTTCGTAATCCATCAGGTATTTAATGCAGTAGTCCCACCATGTCTGATACCAGGTTTCGTACTGGCGATCGCCCGTTACCGTATACAGCGCATAGGCAGTGCCCATCGCTTCCACAATGGGCCAGCGCACACGTTCACGAACAATGGGTTTGCCATCCCAGCCAACGGTGTACACGATGCCGTCAGCCCCATCGGGTGCCCAGGCATCACGAATGGTGGCGTGGAAGAGACCTTTCGCGTCTTCCAGCAACCAGGCAGGAGGCTGTTCGCATCGAGCTTCTAACGCGGCGTGGATGTGCAGCATCAGGCGGCCCCATTCAATCCAGTGGCCTGGGGTGCCGCCATAGGCACGGAAACGGTGGGCAGGGTTGTCTTTGTTGTAATCGCGGACCGGGTTCCAGTTCACGTCGAAATGCTCATTGACGCGGTATTCCCCTTTGCGGGCGACATCGTGAATGATGACCGAGGCAATGCGGATAGCACGATCCAGCCATTTTTTGTCATGGGTGACGTCGTAAACAATCAGGAAGGCTTCGACGGCGTGCATATTGGCATTGCCGCCGCGATAGTCTTCGGTTTTGCTGAACGCCTCATCCCAGGATTCCAGACACATTTGCTCTTCTTCACTCCAGAAGTATTTCTCAATAACTTCAATGGTGTAATCGAGCAGTTTCCTGGCCTCAGGATGTCCGGTAGTGACCGCGCTGGCAGCGCCCAGTAGCGCAAAAAAGTGTTGGTATCCCTGCTTGGACGCATCCACAACGCCTTCGTCATTCACACAGGCGTACCAGCCACCGTATTTTTTGTCCCGCAGCGCGCCGTTCATGGCGTTGATGCCGTGATCGACCAGGGCGTAGGCGCCCGGTCTGCCCATTGCGGAGGCTACGGAATAGACGTGCAGCATGCGTGCGGTGATCCACAGATGCGTGCCCATCTCTTCTTTGATTTGTCCCTTGTTACCCAGCCAGCCGAATCCGGTGGGTACCGCCGCATTCTTACCAAAATTGAAGATGCGGTCAGTTTCTTGTTCCAGCCAGCGGTTGTGGCTCATTGTGTTAAACCATTTCATTCTTTGCTCCTCGTATCGTATTAACGGCGGCGGGCCATCATTTCATCGACAATTTCACCTAAGCGTTGCAATTTAGGTGCAGAAACATCTCGCAGCATCAGCTCGCTGTCCGGCAGGCCAACCACTGAAGACCAGACCGCACGACCGGCCAGGAAGCCGGAAGCGCCTGCGCTCATCGCGACGCTGACCGCACGTGGAAACAGCTTTTCGTCAACGCCGGAAGAGAGAATGACCCACGGCATGTTGATGTGTTCGTTCAGGTGCTGAGAGGCACTGAGCAGGGCTTGCTGTGTGCCTTTACCGTGCAGTGGCATTTCAACCTTGTAGAGATCGGCGCCGCTGTCGCCCAATTCTTTGGCGGCATCGATAATTGCCTGTTCGCGATCGAAGTTATCTCCGCGACGGGGCGGGCGGACCACCGGTTCGATGATGCTCAACAGGCCATTGGCATGGCACAACGTATTGAACTCTTTCACCATCGCCAGACGTTGCTGCGCGTCTTCATCACTGCGCCAAAGCACCAGCAGCTTTAAGGCTTTCGCACCATCCTGCTTGACGGCCTGCGGATTGATGCTTTTATCAATCACCACGCTATCGACGGGAATGCCGTTGCCCGGGATGAAGGCGTCGGCGGCGACAATCATGCCGCAGCTTTTGGCGACGGCTTTTTGCTCCACTGCCTGGCGGTAACAGAATTGTTGGTCCAGCAGGATCGCGGAGGCATACGGCGAGAGAATTTTTGCAGCATTGACTTTGAAATCCGTGAGATGTTGATCGGTGACCGGCGTTGGCGCGCCTGCTGCGGCAAACATCAGGCGCATCGCTTCACGCTGGTCAACGGCCAGCATGGCGAAACCGCCGGAAGGTCGGGTGATATCTTTCAGGGTGTACGTGGTCATTCTTCAGTCCTTTTACCTGTCAATGGTGGTTTTTCAGTCCGGCAGTAGTGCGAACCTGTTCGAGAATGGCGGTCCAGTCTTCCCGCCCACGGCCAGCGGCTCGCGCCTGGTTATAAACTTCCCTGGACGCCGCGCCGAGCGGCATAGGAACGTGCAGTTGATTGGCGACATCCAGCGCGATACCAAGATCTTTATGGGCCAGGTCGATCATGAAGGCCGGTGAAAGATCGCCCTTCAGCACTTTGTTCGGCCACGAGGTGGTGAAGTGGCCTTTTCCGGCAGGCGTCCCGCTCATGACCTGTAGCGCTACATCGAAGGAGAGGCCCAGTGCTTCACACAGTACGGCGGCTTCGGCTGACAGGGCATTTAGCGCGATGCTCATGTAGTTGTTAATCAACTTCACGCGGATCCCCATTCCCGGACCGCCGGCGTTAATCAACTCATTCCCCATCGCCATCAGCACCGGCGTGGCGCGCTCGACCTGGTCCGGCGTGCCGCCTGCCAGCAATAGCAATGTGCCAGCAACGGCGTGATCGGAGGTCCGCCCGACCGGTACATCCATCATGGCGAAACCTTTGGCGCGCAGGTCGGCAATCAATTTGTCGGTCTGCAAGGGATGGATGGTTGACATATCGATCACCAGCGCCTGCGGGGAGAGGCTTTCGCAAACACCGTCTTCACCCAACAACACGCGGCGAACCAGATCGCCATTGGGCAGCATCGTGATGACAAACTCAGCGCCTTGCGCGGCCTGTGCTGGAGAGCAAGCGGGTTGCGCCCCTTTTTCGACCAGACGTTGTACGGCATCGGCGTTAACGTCAAAAACGCTGAGTTGGTGACCCTGCCTGAGCAGGTTGCTCGCCATCGGGGAGCCCATCTGCCCTAATCCGATAAATGCTATTACTGCCATATCGTTCTCCTGAGACGGTGATGTCATTTTTTGTCATTTCAGATCGGTTGTTTTTGTCTGTTTTTGATCGTATTTGTAATTTATGGTCAAAAAATTGACAGCCGTCACTTTTTAAACATTTAGTGAAATTAAAATAGCCTCATCCCAACATGCTTAAGGAACGACCATGATTCGTATTGCTTGTGTAGGTATTACCGTGCTGGATCGCATCTATTACGTAGAAACGTTACCGACAGAAGGCGGTAAATATGTGGCGCATCGCTATACCGAGGTCGGCGGTGGGCCGGCCGCGACAGCCGCGGTGGCGGCGGCGAAGTTAGGTGCGCAGGTAGACTTTATTGGCCGCGTGGGTGATGACGACACCGGAAACCGTCTGCTGTCGGAGCTGGAATCCCTGGGGGTCAATACCCGCTACACCCGGCGCTATGCCGGCGCGAAGTCGTCACAGTCGGCCATTACGGTCGACGCTCACGGGGAGCGAATTATCGTCAATTTCCCGAGCCCCGATCTGCTGGCGGAGGCAGACTGGCTTAACGACATCGACTTTTCCCAGTGGGATGTGGTACTGGCGGACGTCCGCTGGCATGAAGGGGCAAAACAGGCATTTACGCTGGCGCGTCAGGCGGGCGTGAAAACGCTGCTGGATGGCGATGTGACGCCGCAGGACATTAGCGAGCTGGTGGCATTAAGCGATCATGCCGCATTTTCGGCCCCAGGTTTGGCGCGTCTGACCGGTATCAGTGAGGTCGCCAGCGCATTAAAACAATCACAAACGCTCACAAATGGACATGTCTACGTCACGCAGGGGCGCGAAGGGTGTTACTGGATAGAAGATGGCATGCTGCAGCACCAGGCCGGTTTTGCGGTGGATGTGGTAGATACGACCGGGGCAGGCGATGTTTTTCACGGTGCACTGGCATTTAGCCTTGCGTCAGGCAGCGAACTAAAAGACGCTGTCAGATTCGCCAGCGGCGTTGCAGCGCTAAAATGCACCCGACCCGGTGGGCGCGCAGGAATCCCTGACTGTGATCAAACCCGATCTTTTCTGTCACTTTTTGTATAAAATGCAGGGCAATGGTTTTTTGAGGAATTTTCATGAGTTTTACCGAACTGACCGGTAACCCACGGCACGATCAGTTGCTGTCGCTCATAGGTGAGCGCGGGTATATGAACATTGATGAACTGGCGGCTTTACTGGATGTCTCCACACAGACGGTACGCCGTGATATTCGTAAATTAAGCGAGCAGGGGTTGATCACCCGTCATCACGGGGGGGCCGGTCGCGCGTCCAGCGTCGTTAATACTGCCTTTGAGCAACGTGAAGTCTCATGGACGCAAGAGAAAAAAGCCATCGCGGAAGCGGTGGCTGACTATATTCCAGATGGTTCAACGGTGTTCATCACCATTGGTACCACCGTGGAGCAGGTGGCGCGGGCATTGTTGAACCACAATCATCTGCGCATCATCACCAACAGCCTACGGGTTGCGCATATTCTCTATAACAATCCCCGCTTCGAAGTGATGGTTCCCGGTGGAACGCTGCGGCCACATAACAGCGGTATTATTGGTCCTTCTGCGACCGCGTTTGTCGGCGATTTCCGGGCGGACTACCTCGTTACCAGCGTGGGGGCGATAGAAAGTGATGGGGCGATGTTAGAATTTGACGTCAATGAAGCCAGCGTGGTGAAGACCATGATGGCCCACTCCAGGCATATTCTGCTTGCTGCCGACCATACGAAATACCACGCCTCAGCAGCGGTTGAAATTGGCAATATCTCTTCCGTGACCGCATTGTTTACGGATGAACTTCCCGGTCCGGCGCTCCATACGCTTCTCCAGTCTAATCAGGTGGAGATTGTACAGGTGAGCCCAGACCAGGATGATAGTGTTTCTGCGTAACAGTCCCCTTTTGAATAAACCGCCGTTTCAGGCGGTTCTTATCACAAAAAATAGAAATAGCTAAACATCCTGGTATGATGTGTAAAATTCCTAAAGCCTGCGTAATTTATCATTGTGTGCCTTTAATTCTTCTTGATTTATAAGCCTTTTTAACCTTCTGCATTCATTTTTTTATCTGTTTAAAAAAACATCCAGGAATAGTGCGAATAAATTGATGGTCTTTTATTAATTTGCCTTTTTCGTCAACTGAAGCCCCGTTGACATGATATTTGAATAATTGTATTAATCGCGCAAAGGAAAAATTTAATAATTTTAAGGTAAGTGAATCTTTAATTTTTAAAGATGAACAGACCCGCTTTGCCTTTTAATTAAATTATTTTTTGCCGCGTCTTTTATGCTCTTATCCGAAAAAGAGTGGTACGGAAAAGGTATTCCTATGAAAACACAAAAAATGAAATGCAAAACACCCTCACCAGGGAAATTGGCACTCTGTATCGCGAGTGCGCTGGCTCTGGGGAGCCTAAGCGGACAAGCGATTGCTGCGGGATGTAGTTACACGACTACGGCCCAATTTTTCTGTGACGATCAGACGATTTACTATAATGGTAACCCGCTGTTGTCAAATAGCCGCGACTACACGTCATTTGACGAAGTCTTAATTAATACAAGCCAGAATGGCATAACCACGCCTTTGCAAGGTTGGGGTGTATACCTTGATAGTACGGGTTATAAATTTAAAAATCTGGTCATTAACACGACTGGCTCGGAAGCGGATGGGATCCACTCTAAAAACGCCGGCGGTCGATTAGAAGCAGAAAATATTACCATTACGACGACCGGAACGAGTTCTGATGGGATAAACCTCGGTCGTGAGCTTTCAAGTGCTTATTCTGTTGTCGAAGTTAGCGGCAATGTTTCTGTCGACGCTTCAGACGGCATGGGGCTGCGTGCCAATATCTCCAGAGCAAACACTAGCGCGTATTCTTCAATTATTGTTCACGGCGATGCTGATATCGTTACTCGCGGTAGCGGTGGCATGAACTCCGGATACGGGATTTATGCGGGTAAAGACCTCGGTGACCTATTCGGTAGTGCTGCGGGGATCGCCGATGTCACAATCGGTGGAACCACAACCATTACGACTTCCGGTACAAATGCTTATGGGGTTTACGCCGGGCGAAAAGGTGAAGTTAACCTCAATAACCTGGATGTTACTACCACTAATAGTGGGGCGCATGGCATCTATGCTTCCGCCAGTAGTGATTTCGCCACGGTGAATCTGGGGGGAAACACGGCTATTGATGCTACAGGCAACAACGCTTACGCGATGTATGCCTATCAAAGTAAAGCACTCATTCGCTCCTGGGATAAGGCAACAGATACTGCAGCTTCAGGCGTCTATGACATTAAAGGTAATCTGTACGCGCGTTCAAGCGGCGTTATTGACCTGACCATGGATGACGGTAGCCAATTCGTCGGTAGCGCCAACTCTTCACAACTGGAAAACACGGCTTCTTATCGTGCAACCATTAATCTGGATATGAAAGGGGCCAGCAGCGAATGGAAAATGACCGGAAACTCCGTCGTTTCTAACCTGACGCTGGATCAAGCCACGTTGCGCTACAGCCCTGACGGCGTTTCTCGCGACGATGCAACCACCTTCAAAACGCTGACTGTTGTGGGCAACTATATCGGTACCAACGCACTGTTAGTGCTGAACACGGTGCTGGAAGGCGATACTTCCCTGACGGATAAACTCGTCGTCCAGGGCGATACCTCTGGCAACACCAAAGTGGGCATCAACAACATTGGTGGTGCCGGTGAACTGACCGTCGACGGGATTAAAATCGTTGAAGTCGCCGGAAACTCTGACGGTACCTTTACGAAATCAGGGCGTATCGTCGCCGGCGCGTATGACTATGACGTGGTGAAAAAAGCCAGTGACTGGTATCTGACCAGTGAACTGTCACCGGTGGACCCGCCGCCTGTTGATCCACCACCTGTCGATCCAGAACCTGAGCCCGATCCCGATCCCGCGCAGCCAGACCCAGAGGATCCTCCTGGACCGCCAGTATACCCGGGCCCCGTCGAACACCAGTATCGCCCTGAGTTTGGGAGCTACCTGGCGAACAACTATGCGGCCAATACCCTGTTTATCACCCGTCTGCACGACCGTCTGGGTGAGACGCAGTATACCGACATGCTGACCGGCGAAGAAAAAGTCACCACCATGTGGATGCGTAATGTCGGTGGCCATAATCGCTTCACTGACGGCAGCGGACAGCTGAAAACCACCGCTAACCGTTATGTTCTGCAGTTAGGTGGCGATCTGGCGCAGTGGAGCAGCGACGGCCTCGATCGCTGGCATCTGGGCGCTATGGCGGGTTATGCCAACCAGAAAAGTAAAACCCATAACAGCTACACGGGCTATGCGTCCCGTGGACAGGTAGACGGTTACAGCGTGGGTCTGTATGCCACCTGGTATGCAAACGAAGCGGATAAGACCGGGACCTATCTGGACAGTTGGGTGCTGTACAACTGGTTTGATAACACCGTGCGCGGCGATCATCTGGCCAGTGAAAACTACAAATCCGACGGTATCACGGCGTCTGTTGAAGGGGGTTATAGCTTCCTGGTCGGGGAAAGTGAAAATAAAACCTACTGGATCCAACCGAAAGCGCAGGTTATCTGGATGGACGTGCAGGCTGATTCACACCGTGAACACAACGGGACTCAGGTGAAAGACAAGACTGACGGTAACCTGATGACGCGCCTTGGTGTCCGTGCTTACCTGAAAGGTCACGCGGAGAAAGATGCCGATAAAGGTCGTGATTTCCAACCGTTTATTGAAGCGAACTGGATCCACAACACCAATAACCAGACCGTACAGATGGGCTCTATTAAGGATGAAATCAGCGGGACGCGTAACATTGGTGAGCTGAAGGTGGGCATCGAGGGGCAAATCAATCCTCGTCTGCAAGTGTGGGGTAATGTTGCGCAGCAGGTAGGTGACAACAGCTATAGCGATACCTCCGCGATGCTCGGGGTGAAATACAGCTTCTAAGAAACCGATAAATATCACACCAGAACAAGGCGATGCTGTAAGGGCATCGCCTTTTTTTCCGTCATCTTTCCCTGACGGGCACATAGTCAAAACGCCCCTTTCCCGCTACAGTTATTCATCCACGGCAAGTAAGGAGAGGGACATGCTCTATATCTTTGATTTAGGTAATGTGATTGTCGATATCGACTTCAACCGCGTATTAGGTACCTGGAGCGATCTGAGCCGTGTGCCGCTGGCGTCGTTAAAGCAAAGTTTTACGATGGGTGAGGCCTTCCATCAGCACGAACGAGGCGAAATCACCGACGAAGCGTTTGCCGAGGCCCTTTGCCATGAGATGGATCTGTCGCTGAGCTACGAGCAGTTTTCTCACGGCTGGCAGGCCGTTTTTGTCGCGCTGCGACCTGAGGTTATCGACATCATGCAGAAACTGCGTGAACAGGGACATCGCGTGGTCGTCCTGTCGAATACCAACCGGCTGCATACAACATTTTGGCCAGACGAATATCCGGAGATTCGCCGGGCGGCGGACCATATTTATCTGTCGCAGGATCTGGGTATGCGAAAGCCGGAGACGCGGATTTATCAGCATGTTCTACAGCAAGAGGGTTTTTCAGCGAGCGATACGGTCTTTTTTGACGACAACGTCGATAATATAGAAGGGGCCAACCAGTTGGGGATAACCAGCATTCTGGTGACCGATAAAACCGTCATCCCGGATTATTTCGCGAAGCTGTTATGCTAAAAACGGTACATCAAAAAGCCAGGCATCATACCCGACCGATATGGGCCTGGCTGAAACTCCTCTACAAGCGCATTGATGAGGACAACATGACGACGCTGGCAGGGAATCTTGCCTATGTTTCGCTGCTCTCATTAGTGCCGCTGATCGCCGTCGTATTTGCACTTTTCGCCGCTTTTCCAATGTTTTCTGATGTCAGTGTCCAGCTGCGCCACTTTATCTTTGCCAACTTCATCCCGGCAACCGGTGATGTGATTCAACGCTACATCGAGCAGTTTGTTGCCAACTCCAACAAAATGACGGCGGTAGGGGCCTGCGGGTTAATCGTTACCGCGCTGTTGTTGATGTATGCCATTGATAGCGCGCTGAATACTATCTGGCGCAGTACGCGCGTGCGGCCAAAAGTGTACTCCTTTGCCGTGTACTGGATGATTTTGACGCTAGGACCATTGCTGGCAGGGGCCAGCCTGGCGATCAGTTCGTATCTCCTCTCATTACGTTGGGCCAGCGATCTCAATACGGTCATCGATGATGTATTGCGCCTCTTTCCGCTGATCCTCTCCTGGCTCTCATTCTGGCTCCTCTACAGCGTGGTGCCGACCACGCGCGTACCGAATCGTGATGCGATTGTCGGCGCCTTTGTTGCTGCGGTACTGTTCGAAGCAGGAAAGAAAGGTTTCGCGCTTTATATCACCATGTTCCCGTCATATCAGCTTATTTACGGCGTGTTAGCGGTGGTGCCCATTTTGTTTGTCTGGGTGTACTGGACGTGGTGTATCGTCTTGCTTGGCGCGGAAATAACTGTCACTCTCGGGGAATACCGCAAACTTAAACAAGCCGCAGAACAAGAAGAAGCAGACCAACCATGATTGCATTAATTCAGCGCGTAACCCGTGCCAGCGTCACCGTGGAGGACGAAGTGACGGGTGAAATTGGCTCAGGACTTTTAGTGTTGTTGGGTGTCGAAAAGGATGACGACGAGCAGAAAGCGAATCGCCTGTGCGAACGCGTGCTCGGCTACCGTATTTTTAGCGATGCCGAAGGCAAGATGAACCTGAACGTGCAACAGGCGGGCGGGAGCGTGCTGGTGGTGTCACAATTTACGCTGGCGGCGGATACCGAACGCGGCATGCGTCCGGGGTTTTCTAAAGGGGCGACGCCGGAGCGGGCGGAAGCCCTGTACGACTATTTCGTCGAACGCTGCCGCCAACAGGAAATGAACACGCAGACCGGACGCTTCGCTGCGGATATGCAGGTTGCGCTGGTGAATGATGGCCCCGTGACGTTCTGGTTACAGATATGAATCAGCTTCCGGCGTGGCCGCGGGTAACAAGAGAGAGTACAGCTATGTATCACCTTCGAGTACCGCAAACAGAAGAAGAATTAGAGCGTTACTATCAGTTTCGCTGGGAGATGCTGCGCAAGCCGCTGCATCAGCCGAAGGGGTCCGAGCGTGATGCCTGGGACGCGATGGCGCATCACCAGATGGTGGTGGATGAAGAGGGTAATCTGGTGGCCGTCGGGCGTTTGTACATCAATGCCGATAATGAGGCTTCTATCCGCTTCATGGCCGTCGATCCGACCGTGCAGGAGAAGGGGTTGGGTACGCTGATGGCGATGACGCTGGAGTCCGTCGCGCGTCAGGAAGGCGTCAAACGGGTGACCTGTAGCGCACGGGAAGATGCGGTTGAATTCTTCGCCAAACTTGGGTTTGTCAATCAGGGTGAAATCACCACGCCACAAACCACGCCGGTTCGCCACTTTTTGATGATCAAACCGGTTGCCTCGCTCGATGACATCTTGCATCGCGGCGACTGGTGCGGACAACTGCAGCAAGCGTGGTATGAACACATCCCGCTGAGCGAGAAGATGGGTGTGCGCATTCAGCAGTACACCGGGCAGAAATTTATTACCACGATGCCAGAGACGGGCAATCAAAATCCGCACCACACGCTGTTTGCCGGGAGCCTGTTTTCACTGGCCACGCTGACCGGTTGGGGGCTTATCTGGCTGATGCTGCGCGAGCGCCATCTCGGGGGCACGATTATTCTGGCCGACGCCCATATCCGCTATAGCAAACCTATCAGCGGCAGGCCCGCAGCGGTTGCCGATCTCGGCTCTTTGAGCGGCGATCTTGACCGTCTGGCGCGGGGGAAAAAGGCGCGTGTCCAGTTGCTGGTGGAGCTATCAGGAGACGAGACCACCGGCGCCATTTTTGAAGGTACCTACATTGTCCTGCCCGCCAGACCGTTTGGCGCCTATGAAGAAGGCGGAAACGAAGAAGAGTAGGGGGAAACCCCCCTCTTTATTTGATAACGTTTTTTGTGCGCTGAATACCAATCCGCCAGGCAATATCCTGCATTGCGCTGCGCGCCGCATGGCTGATGCCTGCTAGCTGGAAAAACCCGTGAATCACGCCGAGATAGCGCTGGCAGGTGCAATCGACGCCTTGTGTCGTAAGTCGGTGATACAAAAGTTCACCTTCGTCGCGCAGCGGATCAAATTCAGCGGTGATGATGTGCGTGGGCGGTAAGCCGCGGAGATCGTCTCGCCAGAGTGGGCTGGCTTCGGGGTGTTGGCGTTCAGTATGGGGCAAATACATCTCATATCCGGTAAGCAGCGTATCGCGGGTAATGATGTAGTCCAGACCATTGCGGATATAGCTTTCACATTTTGCGGTCGCGTCAAGCATCGGGTAGATCAGTACCAGTTGTGCTGGCTGCCATTGCGTCGCAGCCTTCAGGCGCAATGCCGTTACCAGCGCCAGGTGTCCGCCCGCACTGTCCCCGGCAAGCGTGATGCGCTCGCGTTCAACGCCAAGTTGTTCTGCGTATTGCCAGATCAGGTTGGCGCCTTTTTCGGCATCGTCATGCGCTGCCGGAAACGTGTGTTCAGGCGCGAGGCGGTACTGCACGGCAATAACCCGGCAACCGCTGGTATACGCCAGTTGCCGCAACTGATTATCGTGGGTGGCGAATCCGCCGCTGACGAAACAGCCGCCGTGGTAGTAGATAACACAGGGCAGGGAGCCTGACGCGTGGCGCGGTGATACGACGCGCAACGTCATCCCCTCCAGCTCAACATCGCTGACCTCTACACGCGTTTCAGTCTCTCCGGCCAGCACGGTACTGGCGATATAGCCCGCTCTCCGGTCATCAATACTTTGCCGACGCGCTGAAGGGCGCCCCGCCGCGATGAATTCCTCGACCTGTTGTGCGATACCGTTTTCAAGCGCCATTTTCTTAATCCCTTAAATCTGTATGAATATACAGTGTTATAACCTGGTTTTTCGTGAAAGAGAATGGTGGATTTTGGTCAGGGTGAAATTCTGGAAAGCGCCTCGCAAAAGGAAAAGTCACTGCGGGGATCACTTTTTTCCTGCTTGTCGACGGTGTATGTTGTTTGAAAAATATTCGCCACTGATATACTGGAGGTATATGTGAGCACAATGGCTGGAATGGACATGGGCAGAATATTACTCGACTTATCCGATGAGGCGATCAAACGCCTTGATGATCTCAAGCAGCTGCGGAATCTGCCGCGTGCGGAGCTGCTGCGCGAAGCAGTGGAACAGTACCTTGAAAGGCAAGGCCAGGCTGAAACCATGATTTCCAATGCGCTAGGAATCTGGCAAGGCTGTGAAGAAGATGGCGTTGAGTATCAGAAGAAGTTGCGCGAAGAATGGTAATGCACAAGAAACCCGTGCTGTTCGATACCAATATCCTGATTGATTTATTTAGCGGTCACCAGGAAGCGCAGCGAGCACTGGACGCGTATCCGCCGCAGAATGCCATCAGCCTGATCACCTGGATGGAAGTGATGGTGGGAGCAAAAAAATACCATCAGGAATATCGCACGCGCGTGGCGTTGAGTGCGTTCAACATCATCGGCGTTTCACAGGAAATTGCTGAGCGAAGCGTGAATCTCAGGCAGGAATATGGGATGAAACTTCCGGATGCAATCATTCTTGCCACCGCGCAGATTCATCGGTTTGCACTTGTGACGCGCAACACCCGAGATTTTGCAGGGATCCCTGGCGTCATCACGCCTTATCAGTTGCAGGCCGGACGGTAAGCACCGTCCGGCATCACGTGTTAAAGGCGTTTACTCCCCTTCTCCCGGGAACAGGAACGGGTTGATGGAACTGCGGGCGAAGCCTTCTTGCTCCATGCGCGCGTCCAGGACCAGCGACGCGAGGTCGTCGGCGACGGCTTCCACTTTCGGGTCTTTTTCCTGATAGAGGATCTTCAGGTAGGTCCCGCAGTCACCACAGCTTTCGGCTTTGACAGCCGCCTGCTCATTGTCCAGTGACCAGTAGTGCAAGTCGCGGCTTTGCTCGCAGTTGCTGCATTTAACACGAACCACATGCCACTCGGTTTCGCAGAGGTTGCAGTGCAGATAGCGCAGCCCCTGGGTGGTGCCAATTTGCACCATGCTGGAGACCGGCATCGAGCCGCACACCGGGCAGTACTGACGTTGTTCGCCGTATTCAGCGCGAGCTTTACCTGGGATCAGACTGGCCATTTGCGCCCAGTACAGCGACAGCGCGGCCCAGATGAACGGGGCCTTATCACTGCTAACAGAGGCGAAATCAGAGGCAAACAGGGCGCTGGCCATCTGCTCCAGCTCCTGTTCGGAGGCTTTTTCCAGATTCTCGATCACCGCCAGCGCAGGGCCGCTCATCTCTGGTTTCAGTTCGGCGATCAGCGAGTGCAGCAGTTTTTGCCAGTGCTTATCGCGCGGCAGAACGTGGATATCCAGCGGCGGTTTACCCTGATCGTTGGCTTCTTTGATGCGTGCGGTCAGATCCATCTGCAATGGATGGTCATACAGCACCACTTCCTGGGCATGGGCGATCAGCGCAGCAAAGCGCAGGTAATCTCCCAGCGGGTTGTTCTCAGCCAGTTCGCGCAGACGTTCGGCACGACGGTTATACAGGTTTTTGAGCCGGGGGAATAATAACGGTGGAATCATATCCGTCGCGCGCTTCTCGCTCTTTTCCAGCTCATCTTGCGGGATGATACGAATGCTCATTCAGTCACTTCCTGGTTAGGCAGATTTAGCTATGTGTAATCCGCTCTGTGAATTGGCGGGCATTTCGCGCCCGCTCTGGTGAATGTCATTAATGATAACCGCAATCGGCCTGCAGGTTATACCTGTGACATCGCAATGTGTGCGTTACGATACCTGATATCGATACCCCAGACCATGCACCGTTCGGATTAGCTGCGGGTGATTGGCATCCCGTTCGATGACTTTACGTAGCCGGGAAATGTGCTGATCCAGCGTGCGGCTATTGGGCAAATAGTCGTATCCCCACGCCGCATCGAACAGCATATCGCGCGTAACCACCTGATTTTGATGACGCTCCAGGCAGCTTAAAATGCGTACTTCCCGTAGTGTCAGTTCCAGCTTTTGCTCGCCGCGCCAGGCGCACAGTTCATTCGGGAACACCGTAAGGTCGCCAAACGCAAAGCTGAGGTTAGGCTGGGTGGCGTTATGGTTCAAACAGCGACGGGCGATCGTTTTTATCCGCGCCCGCAGTTCATGAATGCCAAACGGTTTGCTGATGTAGTCATCCGCCCCCAGTTCCAGCCCTACAACCCGGTCGATCTCTTCATCTTTGGCGGAGAGAAACACGATGGGAATGTGTTCATTTTGGCGGCGAATTTCCCGACAGACCGTGTAGCCATCCATTTCGGGCATCATGATGTCTAACAGCACGAAGTCCGGTTTGTCCCGGTGATAACTCTCCAGCGCTGCGCGTCCGTCCGGTGCGGCAATGAGCGAATAACCTTCGCGCGACAGCGCATCCACCAGGCCCTGGCGGATGTTGGCATCATCTTCTGCAATCAGTATCTTCATGTTTGCATCCCTGAGGTAGCGTAAGGGTAAAACGGACGCCAGGCTCTTGTGCTGTTACCTGAATCTTGCCGCGCAGGCGCTGCGCCAGTTGGCAAGCGATGGTTAGCCCAATACCGGTACCCGAAACGCCTTCGGTAATGGAGGATTTGACCCGATAAAACGGGCGAAATATCAGGGGCATTTCGTTCTCTGCAATGCCGGGACCATAGTCGCGAACGGCGATCTCCACGTTTCCCGCGACGCTTTCAACGGTCAGATCGACGCGCTGACCTTGCGAAGCGTATTTTTCGGCATTACTCAAAAAGTTGCTGACAATTTGCGTGATCACGTCGCGATCGCTGTGCAATGTCAGATTCTCAGGGCAGGACAGTTGAATCGTCATCCCTTTTGCCTGCAATGCGGGCGTAAAGATCTGCGTGATTTCTGTCATCAGGCGAGGGATATCGACCGCCTGAAGATGCAGTTTCGGCGCGCGCGTAAAGGTCAGGATATTCTGGATAAGCCGCGATAACCGCTGACCTTCCTGAGTGATCACATCCACATAGCGTCGCTCGTGCGTTTGTTCATCATCCAGCCCTTCGCGCAGCAGTTCGGCATAGAGCGTGATGTTGGTCAGCGGCGTTTTCAGTTCATGCGATACCTGGCTGACAAAATCAACCTGCTGGCGCGCCTGCCGCGCCGTGCGGGTATATTCCCGCCACAGCGAGAAGCCCAGCAGTGCGACGGCAACCAGCAGCAGGACGACTAGCGCACCGCCCCACAGCCAAATGTGCCAGAGCGGCGCGTTGACACCGTAAGCGCTGACTTGCCACGTTGTAAGCGGATACTCCAGCGTGCGGGAGTCCAGTAAGGTGAGCCGGCGTAAATCCGCCGGCGCGTTCTGATAAAGCTGACGGCCGTTTTCCGTCACCCGGACAATCTGCTGCGGGTCTTCCAGATTCACCTGAATGCCGTTCGCCATATCCATCATCAACTGTACCCAGGAGAGGCGAAAGCCGACGATCGCCCCGTCTTTCTGCCGCCAGTAAATCAGCAGAGGTTCCTGCGTCTCAAAGCTAATAAACCAGCCGGCCTGCGGCGTGTCCTGCTCGCTGTGCGCCATGTGGCTGGCAAGTTGGCTGGGATCGTTGACCAGGGGGTTGAGCAAGCGTACCCACTCTTTATCCTCGTTGCTCAACGGCTGACGTTCATCGGGGTAGAGGAGATGATTTTTCCGCAGGATAAAGACGTCGGCAATGTCGCTGTCGTTCTCTTTGAGCGCGCTGAGGGTCACGACGTCAGCAGGGTCGATAAAATCGCCGATCGCATGCAGACGTGAGGCTTTTTGCTGCAGGATATTTTCGATACCCGTGGCAACGCTGGCCGTCTGTGATTTCGCCAGGGTCTGGGTCTGGTACTGGCGCAACAACACTTCATGTTCCAGGGTGCGAACGCCCAGGTAAGCAAGCAGGATAAAAAACATCAACGTGATGACGAGATAAATCGGCTTGCGTCTGAGCATCCAGCACTCCTTGTGGATCAGTTCGATTTCGAACTCTGGTTTTTGGTTTTATAGCTCTGTTCTTTCAGCGATTTACGAGAAGCTTCTTTGCTTTCGCTTTCCATTCTGTCCAGCAGCTTAAGATTTTCCTCTGCGCTCTCCTGCGCCTTCATTCTGGCGGCCGGAGCGCTAAGCGGTAACGCGCTGAGCGTACTGGAGTTTTCACGCAGGATCGCTTTTGCCTCGTCCATTTTGCCTTCATCTATGAGCTGTAACGCCTGCTCATTCTGAATGGCGGATTTTTGAATGGCGGAATCGACGACCACATCTTCCACCTGCGCTTTCTGAACATCGCTGGCAGAGGCGGTATAGCTGACGGCCATCTTGTCATCCCAGCGCTCTTTCTGTCCGGTGGCGAGGTTGTTGTAGCTGACGTTAACCTCGGCAAGCGGCTTGCTCTGTGCGGCGTTGCCTTTGGCCGGCAGCACCTCCAGCATGACATATTTCTCCTGGTTGGCGTAAAGCTGGTTCAGTTTTACGGTAACCGTGTTGTCGCGGATTTCACCCTCACGCCCCAGCAGGCGCAACGGCTTAACGTTGTCGGCGACGTTAATTTGCACCACCACATCCTGAGCGACGACGGACATCACATCGCCAAACTCATGGGCAAATGCCTTCTCCAGCGCATCGGTGTTTTGCACGAACACGTGGTTGCCATCGCTGTACTGGGCAATCGCCGCCATCAGATCTTCATTGTAGCCTTCACCGATGCCCATCGTCGTGATAGCAATCCCTTTGCGGGCGGCAATTTTACCCAGCTCCGCCAGTTCGCTGGTGGAGGAGGGACCGACGTTCGCCTGACCATCAGACAGCAGGATGATGCGGTTAACATGGGCTTTATCGAGGAATTTACTGGTTTCTTTGATGCCGCGACTGACCCCGGCAAACAGCGCGGTGCCGCCGCGAGCGGTCAGCCGTTCACGAATTTGGCTGATAAGCTTCGCTTTGTTGCCGACTTTGGCCGCAGGCACAATGACATCCACAACGTCGTCATAAATCACTACCGAGAGTGTGTCCTGAGCGCTTAGGGTGTTCACCGCCATGACGGCGGCTTCTGTGGCCTGTTCGATGCGGTCGCCGCCCATAGAACCGGAACGGTCAATCACCAGCGCGAGGTTGATCGGGCTGCGTTTGGTGGCGTTGAGGGGGAAGCCTGTCAGCGAGATTTTCAGGTAGTTTTTGTCCTGGCTATTTTCCAGCACCAGCGGAGAAGCCAGTTCAGATTTAATGGCCACTTTTGGCGCAGGCGGCTGTGCCGACGTTGTTGTCGCAAGCAGACCTAATGTCAGGACTGCGAAGAGGTGTTTGAGATTCACGGTACGTCTCCTTGTCTTAAGAATCGACTCCATTCTTATGCGACCGCAACGCCGGTTGGTCTGTTATCTGTATAAAGTTGTCAAAAAGTTGTCAAAACCGCACGATACCCCTAAAAAATAACGCCGGATGCAAAGGCATCCGGCGCTACGTTGTTGACTCGCGAACCGCCTCTGCTTACGGCTGGGTCTTATCCTGCTTTTCGCGAACTTCACGATACCAGCGCGGGTGATGCTTCTTCGCCCAGGCGCCGGTTACCCAACCTTCCACCATTGCCGTAATGGTGCCTTTTACCCACAGCGCGGCGTAAATATGCACCATGATAACCACAATCAGCGCGACGGCGGCAAATGAATGCAGCATTAACGCGAAGCGGATCACCGGAATGGAGAACGCTGGCGCAAAGTACGGACGCCAGATGATCACACCGCTCACCAGTAGCAGCACCAGGAAGATAATCGCCGCCCAGAACACGCATTTCTGACCGAAGTTATACCGCCCGGTGTCGCCCACCTCTTCATTGACGACAATCTTGCGGATGTTCTTCGCCCAGAAGATGTCGTCCCGGTTGATCAGGTTGTGGTGCCAGTAACGGAAGAACATGATGATGAACGAGGCAAACATGATGACGCCTACGAACGGGTGCAGAATACGCGCCAGTTGCGGTGTCCCCATGATTTGCATCAGCCAGTTGAAGGACGGGAAGAAGAATCCCAGCCCGCTCACCGCCGCCAGCACGAAGCAGAAGGCGGTGACCCAGTGGTTGATGCGTTCCGGCGCCGTGTAGCGCACGATGGTGTCACGTTTTTTCATTTGCGCACCTCATCGTCTTTCTCTTCATGCAGGTTGTTTTCTTCCTCATCCGCACGGTTCGGACCGACACCGACATAGTGGAAGATGCTGGCCGCAAAGGTCGCAGCAAAGCCGACCGCTGCAAGAGGCTTCCAGATCCCTTTCCAGAATTTCACGGTAGCGCTGATTTCCGGGTTCTCCGGCAGACCGTGATACAGATTCGGTTTGTCGGCATGGTGCAGCACATACATCACGTGCGTTCCCCCAACGCCCGCCGGATCGTACAGGCCTGCATTGTCGTAACCACGGGTTTTCAGCTCCGCCACGCGCTCGCCTGCCAGCGTTTTCATATCCTCTTTAGAACCAAAGTGGATAGCACCCGTTGGGCAGGTTTTCACGCAGGCCGGCTCCTGGCCGACGTTCACGCGGTCAACGCACAGCGTACATTTGTAGACGCGGTTGTCTTCCGGGTTTAGTCGCGGCACGTCGAACGGGCAACCGGCGATGCAGTAACCACAGCCGATGCACTGCTCGGACTGGAAGTCGACAATCCCGTTAGCATACTGAATGATAGCCCCTTCCGCCGGACATGCCTTCAGGCAGCCCGGATCGGCGCAGTGCATACAGCCATCCTTGCGGATCAGCCATTCCAGTTTGTCGTTCTGCTCTACTTCCGAGAAGCGCATCACCGTCCACGATTTGGCGGTTAAGTCCGCCGGGTTGTCATACACCCCGACGTTGCTACCGATTTCATCACGGATGTCGTTCCACTCTGAACAGGCCACCTGACAGGCTTTACAGCCGATGCAGGTGGTGACGTCGATGAGCTTCGCCACCTCTTCCTGATGGTCCCGCGCACGCGGCGCGGGGGTGAAACCGTTAGTCGCGGAACGACGGATAATGTCTTGCGATTGATAAGCCATAAGTCGTCTCCGTTACACCTTTTCCACGTTCACCAGGAAGGACTTAAATTCCGGCGTTTGTGAGTTTGCATCGCCCACCGACGGCGTCAGGGTGTTCGCAATAAACCCTTTCTTCGCCACGCCTTCATAGCCCCAGTGAATGGGTATACCGATAGTATCGATATCCTTACCGTCTGCCTTCAGCGTGCGAATACGCTTGGTCACCACTGCTTTGGCTTTGATATAGCCGCGGTTAGAGGAGACTTTAACGGTATCGCCATGCGCGATGCCGAGCTTGTTCGCCAGCGTTTCGCCTATCTCCACAAACTGTTCCGGCTGTGCGATGGCGTTGAGCAGCGCATGCTTGGTCCAGTAGTGGAAGTGCTCGGTCAGACGGTAAGTGGTCCCGACGTACGGGAACTTATCGGCTTTACCCAGCGCTTCGGCGTCGCCCTTAAAGATACGAGCGGCAGGGTTAGAGATAACGTTCGGATGCAGCGGGTTGGTTCCCAGCGGCGTTTCAAACGGTTCGTAGTGTTCCGGGAACGGCCCTTCTGCCATCTTGTCGAGAGCAAACAGGCGGCCCATCCCTTCCGGCTGCATGATGAACGGTCCGACATCGCTGCCTGGTGCGGCGGCGCTGTAGTCCGGAATATCCATCCCGCCCCATTTTGCGCCGTCCCATTTCAGGATTTGGCGTTTTGGATCCCACGGGTTGCCCTGCGGGTCAGCGGAAGCACGGTTGTACAGGATGCGGCGGTTCAGCGGCCACGCCCATGCCCAGCCCAGCGTATTGCCGAGACCGGATGGATCGGCGTTATCACGACGCGCCATCTGGTTGCCTTCCGGCGTCCAGCTACCGGCGAAAATCCAGCAGCCGCTGGAGGTGGTGCCGTCGTCACGCAGTTGGGCAAATGAGCTGAGCTGTTGGCCTTTTTTCACGATCACTGCGCCCGTTGCCGGGTCGATGAGATCGGCCAACGCTTTGCCGTTGCTCTCCATCGCCACTTCTTCCGATGCCGGTTCATGTGGGGTGGAGTAGTTCCAGGTCATACTCAGCACCTGCTCCGGGTTGGCACCGCTCTGTTCGGCATACATCTTACGCAGGCGCAGGAAGATACCGGCCAGGATTTCACCGTCAGTCACCGCGATCCCCGGGGCGTCTGCGCCTTTCCAGTGCCACTGTAGCCAACGACCGGAGTTGACGATTGAACCGTTCTCTTCGGCGAAGCAGGTGGATGGCAGACGGAACACTTCGGTCTGGATTTTCGATGGATCCACATCGTTCGACTCACCGTGGTTTTGCCAGAAGGTGGAGGTCTCTGTGTTAAGCGGATCGATAGTCACCAGGAACTTCAGTTTAGACAGTGATGCAATCGTCTTGTTTTTGTTCGGGAATGACGCGACCGGGTTGAAGCCCTGGCAGATGTAGCCATTGACCTTACCTTCTTTCATCATCTCGAAGTATTGCAGTACGTCGTACCCTTTGTCCCACTTCGGCAGCCAGTCAAAGCCCCAGTTATTTTCCGCCGTTGCTTTATCGCCATAGAAGGCTTTCATCAACGAGACGAAGAATTTCGGGTAGTTGCCCCAGTAGTTGACCTGGTCTTTCAACAGCGGTTTCGGCGTGTTGGCGGTCAGATATGTTTGCAGGTCGGTCTGCTTTTCATTTGGCAACGTCAGATAGCCCGGCAGGCTTTGCGAGAGCAAGCCAAGGTCGGTCAGACCCTGAATATTCGAGTGACCGCGCAGGGCGTTAACGCCGCCGCCAGCCATCCCCATGTTGCCGAGTAGCAACTGGATCATCGCCATGGTACGGATGTTCTGCGAACCAATGGAGTGCTGCGTCCAGCCCAGCGCATACAGGAACGACGCGGTTTTGTCTTTCGCGCTGGTCTCTGCAATGTACTCGCAGACTTTCAGGAAGTCGGCTTTTGGCGTACCGCAGATGTTTTCCACCACGTCTGGCGTGTAGCGGGAGACGTGCTGTTTCAGCAGGTTCCAGACGCAGCGCGGGTGTTGCAGGGTGGTATCGCGTTTCGCAAAGCCGTTTTCGTCCAGCTCATAGTTCCAGCTGGTTTTGTCGTACTTGCGTGCATCCGCGTCATAGCCAGTAAACAGACCATCATCGAAGCCAAAATCTTCACGCACGATCAGGCTGGCGTTGGTGTAGGCTTCGGTATATTCGCGGTTATATTTTTCGTTAGTTAGCAGGTACAGGATGACGCCTGACAGGAAGGCAATGTCAGTACCAGAACGAATAGGTGTGTAGAAATCGGCTACCGACGCCGTACGCGTAAAGCGAGGATCGATCACAATCAGCTTCGCGCCGTTATGAATTTTCGCTTCCATCGCCCAACGGAATCCTACCGGGTGCGCTTCAGCGGCGTTACCGCCCATCACCACAATAAGGTTGGCGTTCTTGATGTCGACCCAGTGGTTGGTCATCGCACCGCGACCAAATGTTGGAGCAAGACTTGCTACCGTTGGTCCGTGTCAGACACGCGCCTGGTTGTCGACCGCGAGCATACCGAGCGCGCGGGTAAATTTCTGTGTTAAAAAGCCGGTTTCGTTACTGGACGCGGAAGCACACAGCATCCCGGTAGAAAGCCAGCGGTTAACGGTGACGCCATCGGCGTTTTGCGCAATGTAGTTGGCATCGCGGTCTTCTTTCATCAGCTTAGCGATGCGGTCAAATGCCTCATCCCAGCTGATCTGCTGCCATTTATCCGAGCCTGGCGCGCGGTATTCCGGGAATTTCAGGCGGCTTTCTGAGTGGATGAAGTCCACCAGACCGGCCCCTTTCGGGCAGAGCGCGCCACGGTTGACCGGATGGTCCGGGTCACCTTCGATATGGAAGATAGATGCTTTGGCGTTTTTTGCACCGTCGCCGAGGCTGTACATCAACAGCCCACAACCAACGGAACAGTAAGTGCAGGTATTACGGGTTTCGCGGGTGCGCAGCAGTTTATATTGCCGTGTTTCCGCGAGCGCTACGCCGGGCGCAAAGCCCAGTGCTGCCGCCGTGGTGCCTGCCATACCGCCAGCGCAGATCTTAAAGAACTGCCTTCTGCTGACCTGCATGGTTTGCTCCTTTTTCGACATTGTCACATCCCTTACACATTCATGTTGGTGAGCGCTCAGGGTGTGGTTGTTATTTTTCTTTGCGGACGGGACCGCAAAGGTCCAGAATTGGGTCAATTCCCCCCATCCAGGAGGGGCTTGTGACAGAATACCACAATGTTGGTATGTGTGTTCTTATACGGTTAAAAGAAAGTGAATAAGATACATCCAAAAGAAGTTAAAAATGTGATAAATGTCACGAGTTCCCGGCGGATCAACCTTTGGAAACGTGAGGATTTGCAACATCCTCAGCCGGATGAGGTAGCCGAAGAGGTGCCCGTTGCGCTGGTCTATAACGGCATTTCTCATGTCGTGATGATGGCTTCGCCGAA
Organism: Citrobacter sp. Ct235; assembly: GCF_030332305.1. Taxonomy (NCBI): domain Bacteria; kingdom Pseudomonadati; phylum Pseudomonadota; class Gammaproteobacteria; order Enterobacterales; family Enterobacteriaceae; genus Citrobacter; species Citrobacter sp. Ct235. Next base: position 139,812 of record NZ_JAOWIC010000045.1, on the reverse strand, counting down.
GGATCTGGAACACTTTGCGGTCGGTTTTTCCCTCTCCGAGGGCATTATTGACAACCCGCGCGAGATCTATGGCATGGATGTTGTCCCCTCCTGTAACGGTCTTGAAGTCCAGATCGAGCTTTCCAGTCGCCGTTTTATGGGGTTGAAAGAGCGTCGTCGCGCGCTGGCCGGACGCACCGGCTGTGGCGTATGCGGCGTTGAGCAGCTCAATGATATCGGTAAACCCGTACAGCCGCTGCCGTTCACCCAGACCTTTAACCTCGCCAGGCTTGACCACGCGTTAAGGCATCTGAAGGATTTTCAACCCGTGGGGCAACTCACCGGATGTACGCATGCTGCGGCGTGGGTGAAGCCATCAGGCGAACTGGCGGGCGGACATGAAGATGTCGGTCGACACGTTGCGCTGGATAAACTGCTGGGGCGACGTGCCACAGAAGGGGAAAGCTGGCTGCCGGGAGCGGCGCTGGTCTCCAGCCGCGCGAGCTATGAGATGGTGCAGAAGTCCGCAATGTGCGGCGTAGAGATCCTGTTTGCCGTTTCTGCCGCCACCACGCTGGCGGTTGACGTCGCCGAGCGCTGCAATCTGACGCTGGTGGGGTTCTGCAAGCCGGGCAGAGCAACCATTTATACACATCCGCAGCGTTTAATCGCTGGCTGATTAATATTCAGTTAATTTGAATAAGATGGGCAAATCCTTCCGCTTTTAGTTGTCTGAGTAACGGCCTATTATTTATCACATCAAGGCACGGTGCCTTACTCAAACAACTAACTTAAAGGGTTTACATCATGAAAAGCATCAAAACTTTTGTCGCAGTTATCGCTCTCGCTACCTCTTTCGGTTCTTTCGCTGCTCAGTCCGTGACCGCTACCGGTTCTACTCTGGAAAGCACTGAAGCAAAAATCGCTGCGCAGGCTGAACAAGCGGGTGCAAGTTCCTACAAAATCACGCAGGCTTACACCGGTAACCGCGTGCACATGACGGCGGAACTGCTGAAATAAGTTCATCTTCATCGTCGAAAGAGCGCCCCTGAGGCGCTTTTTTCGTTTCTGCGCTTACTGCTTTAATAGCCCGATAAAAGCCTCATATCCCTTTAATCCGCAAATGGTTTCAGCGGGATGACTACACAGCACGCTGGCCAGATAGCTAAAGATTTTTAGCTCATGACGCGCATCGGCGGCAGCGCAGGCGATCAGCACATGGCTCACGGGTTCATTATTGACCTGAACGGTATGCGCGAGGGTAATGAAGAATCCGCGAAAACGCCGCTTTTGTTCGCTCCAGCAATGGGGGATTGCCAGATGATTGACTATCAGGTTCTCACCTTCGCCTTCACGGGCGCAGATGCGTTGTGACTCATCGTCGGTAATCTGGTGTTGTGTCACAAGTCGGGTACAAATCTGGCGAATGATGTCGGGCCAGCCTTCATTGGGGGTATTTGAATAGTGGAAACTGCCTGATTCAGAAAAGAAACGTTCCGGCTGCTGGCGAATAAAAGCAGTGGCAAGAAAGCTTTTAATTTGTTCAGTGCCGGCAGAGGAAATGATGTTCTTGATGGTCAGGACATTTTTTAATGATTCATTCAGCAAATAATGGCTGTTATTGACGATCAGTAGCGGTTCCACCTCCTGACTTATTGAGATCACCTCACCGGGAGTTCGTGCAATGATTACCCGGCAATTTAATACGTCACGCTCAATGGCCTGCTGGTTAATGGTGGCAATTGCATTTTGATCGGATAACAAAATGATAGGCTGACGCTCATTTTGATGCCGCTCCAGCGCACAGGCAAAGTAGAGCCCGATCAAATCGCTGTCGAACAACGGGATAGCGAATTGTTCACGCAATAGGGCAATGAAACGCAGGCTCATATCGAACGCGGCGGGCCAGGCGGCTTTCAGGTTATTCATGCTGCTCTGGCGATGTTCCGGAACCCAGATTGGGGCCGAAACGCATCTGCGCAGGTGATCGGTAATATTATCAACCAGTTGCGTATCAATGATGTTCAACGCGGCGACGCCGGGTACACGTTGTAGCAAAGAAGCCACAGCGTCGGCAGATATTGTCATTGCCTGTTGTTGCTGCGTGTCCAGCAGTCCAGACAGCGTGTTGAACGCGTTTTCGCCGAGATAGATCCCGCTCTGCTCCACGATATTTTTTAGCAACGTATGCCGACATTCTGGCCATGCGCGGGTGAGTTGATTACGCAGCGCATAGACCGCCAGTACCAGGCTCGCAAGATATTCTCCCGACATCAGCGCAAACGCATCAAGACTTTCGCAGGCGGTGTTGAGTCGTTCAATATTGTCTCGTGTCACGCCAGGGAGCGGAATTAACAGCGGATCTTTTTTAAGCAGATTCGCCAACAGAACAATGCGTTTTTCTTCAGGTTCATCAATAAAATGGCCAACGCCCGGGCGACTGGAAAGGCAAAATGCACGTTCATAGCGTTGCTTCAGACGCGACAGACGATCGGCAACCCAGGTCTCCGGCAAGTTAAGCGAAGCGGCCAACTGTACGCGGGGAGTAAAGGGATTCAACAGCAGGAGCGCCAGCAACCGGTCATCATTATCATGACGTTGCAGAAGCTGGAAAAAGCTGCGTCTGTCGATGATATCCAGTTGATAGCCTGCGCTACCGCCAGGCTGAATACGGGCCTTACCGCTGAGCGTAAAGTTGATGTAATCAATATCGCGCAGGATGGTTCTGCCCGAAACGCCAGTTTGCCGCGCCAACGCGTTTAGCGAGCAGGGCTGCTGTTCAAGAAGGTCGACGAGCGTTAACTGGCGTTCGCTGAGCATCAGTTCACCTGACGAAAGTCGGTGAACGCGTTGACCTTATCTGTCGTCAGCGACATCAGCAGTTCGCGCACCAGCGTAAACAGGGCATCATAGTCCTTCGCGGAAATCATACCGCTGTTGGCGTGAAGGTAACGGGTGGGCAAACAGAGCGCCGCTACCGGGCGACCACCGCCCATCACGTTATAGCGCCCGCCGTCCGTCGCCCCGGTTTTCATGGTGCAAAACTGCAACGGAACAGCGCTACCTTCCGCACACGCTTTTAACGCCGCGACCAGTTGCTGATTGGGGAAGTAACGTTTATCAAACAGCATCAGGCCTGGACCTGCGCCCAGTTTCAAGGGATATTTGATGCTGTCGATGCCGGGCACATCGCCTGCGACCGCCGTATCCAGCACGATAACCACGTCAGGTTTGATATGTTCTGCTGAGGTTTGCGCCCCGCGCAGTCCGACCTCTTCTTCCACGCTGCCGACGCCGTAAAGCGTAATGTCGGGGTTATCCACCGTCTGTAACAGCCCCGTCATCAGCGCGCAACCGACTCGGTTATCCAGCGCTTTGCCAACGATTTTATCCTCACCCCAGCGGGCAAAGTTCGCTTCAGGGCTAATAAAATCGCCGATCGCAATGCCGCGTTTTTCCACCTCTTCGCGGCTGTTCGCGCCAATATCAATGAACATATCGTCAAAGGTCAGCGGCTGCTGTTTCTGCTTATCCGTTAAGGCGTGCGGCGCAACGGAACCGATGATTCCGGGGATTTTTATGCCTTTGCGGGTGCGAATGGCGACCCGATGGTTCAGCATTGATTGACTCCACCAACTGCCAATGGTGGTAAAGCGCAGAAAACCATTATCGTCGACATGCGTGACCATAAAGCCAACTTCATCCATGTGACCGACGATCGCGACCTTTGGCCCGCGGTTGCCTTTGCGGGCGACAAAACTGCCGAGACCGTCAAAGGTAATGTCATCTACGTTGTGCTCCAGCGCGTTGATGAGGATATTACGCACTTCTTGCTCATCACCGCTGACGGCGCTGGCTTCGCATAATTGCTGAAGTAACTCAATGTTCATGTGCAGGCTCCTTCTGTGCGGCTTTACGTCTGAGCCACAATCCCTTCAGGATAATAATCAACGAAATGTTCAGCGCCAGACCGATTGCCAGCACCAGATAAAAGGAACCGACCGGCGACATCAGGCCGATCAGAGGGTCAAAGATACCTAATCCTGGCGCGAGACGTTTGATTCCGAAGGCGATCACCAGCATGCCGGTTATGCCGCCGGAGAGCGTATTCGCGGTAATCATCGGCAGCGGTGCGGCCAGCGCGTAGGGAATCGCCGGTTCGGTGGCGACGGTGGCGCCGACCACAATCGCGCTGCTGGCGGCCGCCTTTTCTTGTTGAGTAAACAGTTTTGGCGTCAGGTATGTCGCGATACCTGCTGCGACGGGCGGCATCAGTGCCACAACGCCGACAATGGCGTACCAGTCATAGATATGTTTTTCCAGCAGCGAGAAGCAGAAGAACCATGCGGTTTTGTTGATTGGCCCCCCCATATCAAACGCCAGCATTGCCCCAACGAGGAAGGCGGCACCCATTTTCATGGAGGGCGGAATGGTATTCAGGAAGTGCAGCAGACCGCCCATGATATCTGACATCACCGGGCCGATGACGTAATACGTTAATACGCCAAACACCAGCAGAGTGACAAACGGGATCAGCATTGAACCGAGTAGCGGCTGGAGCGCTTTGCCGAGACGGACTTTACGAAACCACAGCACGAAATAACCGATCGCCAACCCCAGCACGACCGCGCCGAGAAATCCCGCGCCAGACTGAGTGCCGAGCAGCCCTTTATCGTTAGCGAGATAACACACTAAAAATGCCGGAGCAAAAGCGGGTTTATCCGCAATCGACCACGCGATATATGCCCCCATAATCGGGATCATAAAGGTGAAACCCAGATAGCCGATGGATTCGACAATCCAGGTAAATGACGGCGCGCCTTTCGACATATCGGTATAGGGCAAGCCGAACTGGACCAGCATATTGGCGATAGCGACCAGGATACCCCCACCAATAACAAACGGCAGGGCAGCGGAAACCCCGGCCATCAGATGGCTCATGATGCTGCCCTGTTGGACATCCTGTTTACCCAGCTTCACGCCGCTATCTGTGGCAAAAATCTGCGAATGAGAAGGTAATTGCGTGAAAATTTGGTCGATGTTTTTCAGTGCCTGTGAAATGGCGATCTCATAGACTTTTTTCCCGGCGAAACGCGCCCTGTCTTCACCGCTTAAGCCTCGCCCGGTGGCTAAAATGACGTATTCAGCCGCGGCAATTTCATCCTGCGTCAGGCGGTTTTCGACGCCGCTTGCCCCCTGGGTTTCGACTTTAATGGTATGGCCGAGCGAACGCGCTTTTTGTTCCAGCGCTTCCGCGACCATGTAGGTGTGAGCAATGCCCGCAGGACAGTTGGTGATTGCCACTAAACGTAAGGATGACTGCATAGCCGCTTCCTTATGAGGTTAAGGTCTGATTTAACAGGGCAAGCACCTGGCTGGCGTCACCCTGCTTCAGTTGATTGATGAAATCCTGATGGATAATTTTGCGGCATAGCGTGCCGATGATTTTGATCTGCTCCTCTTCACCGGTTTGCGGCACGCCGAGGCAAATCCAGCAGTTGACGCCTTCGCCGTCGCTCGCCTTCCAGTCAAGACTCTGGGTTTTACGGGCAAACAGAACAAAGGGTTGCTTCACGCAGACGCTTTTTCCGTGAGGAACGGCGATACCTGAGCCGAATCCCGTGGAATGCAGTTTTTCCCGCATCAGTAGCGTTTGCAGAAATAATGAACGATCCGTGATATAGCCATTCTTAAACGCTATTTCCGCGAGTTGTTTGAGGATGGAATAAGGGGTATTCCCCTGAATATTCAGATCAATACAGTTTGCGCCGACTGCTGACATAGAGTGACTCCGTTAAAATCTTTTTTATGATTTTAACGGTGAACGGACGACGAGATGAGCGGCAATATGTCGGCGGGTAATGACATAATTCGCGCTAAGCATGTGCAGCCTTTGTGCACAAGCCCACATTTTGACGCCTTACACCGGGAAAAATAGAGGCGTTGTGGACCTCTTAATCGTAAAAAAAAGCGATGGTTATCACATTTTTCTCTTTTTATAAAAGCGACATAACCCGTTGCCGAGGGAGTCTTAATGTCGGTTTTTTCATATTTAATTAACTCAATGATAAGTAAGGAAATTAAAAAGCAATTTATAGATAAAATTCAATTTACAAATGAGATATACATCACAAAAAACAGCTTTATAATGAGCTTGTCAATATTAGGTGATTACGAATTTATCAGCATTATGTGATCTTCATTGCAAATATCAAGCATGGAGTCAGGGAAAAATGTTTCCACGGACGCTTCGGAGGAAACGCAATGAAAATGGGTATTGTCATTAGTGGTGGAGACGTTTCTGGAATAAATAATTTCATATTCCAGGTCGCCAGACTCGCGGATGCAAAAATTACGTTATTCAATGGTGGTATTCCCGGTTTACTGGAGAAAAATCACCATGACGTGACATGGCGGGATTTGGTCGATTTTTCTATCGCGGCGATACCTGTCATTACCTCAGGAAGAACCACCCGGAAATTGCAGCGTAGCGAGTATGAAGCGATCGCCAGAAAACTTAAGTCGTTGCACATTGATGTGCTGATTATGGCGGGTGGCGACGGCAGTTTACAGTTTCTCAATACCCTGAGCGAGTTTGATATTAATTGTTTTGGCGTAGGAATGACTATCGATAATGATGTTTATGGCAGCCATTATACGATTGGTTTTTCGACCGCCTGCGAACAGATTATTAAGGAGGTTTCACGTTTAAGAAATACCGGCAGAGCGCTGCCCGGCCGCGTGTTTATGGTGGAATTGTTGGGCGGATATTGTGGTGAATTAACCCTGCAATCGGCCATTAAATGTAATGCAGATATTGCCCTGATCCCGGAATCCCAGATGCCGCTTGAAACCTTAGCGCAGCGGGTGAAGCAGAAACTGTCCGTCCAGAACAGCGTGATTATTCTGTGCTCCGAAGGCTACACCCGAGAATATTCTCCCGGCTTTCAGGGAGCGATTGACACAATGATTAAACAACTCGAACCGCGAATTGGCGAGCGAATTCGTAAAACGATAGTCGGTTACGGTTTACGGAATGGCGATCCGACCTGTGAAGAAATTTATCAGGGCACCATTATGGCGAGCGAAGTGGTTCGGTGCATCCAGTCAGGGATGAAAAATAAAGCGATTATTATAAATCAAAGCAATAAACCTATTCCGATTGATCTCGTAAGTATGAAAAAACGTCTGGTTGATACAGAAGGACATCATTACAAACTTGCCAAACAACTCAATATTATTTGAGGAGACCTTACATGCTGAAAATTCTTTGCGTATGTGGCTGCGGCCTCGGTTCAAGTTTTGCTATTGAAATGACGGCGAAAGCGGTTTTAAAGAAACTGGAAATTCCTGCGCATATCGAACATACCACGGTATCCGAAGCGGGAGCGTTTAAATCTGACATGATCCTGACGCAAAAAACCTTTGCTGACATCTTAACGGCTGATGCCAGCGAAGAAGAAATTAAACGGGTCGTGGTTCTGAATAAGCTCACAGACAAAGACGAAATTGAAGCCAAGATCGTCGCGTTTTTAAAAGAGCGGAATCTGAAGGTAGCCCATTATGAATAGCTTCGTTGAATTCATCGTTAAAGATTTGCTCGGTCAGGCGTCGATATTAATTGCTTTTATCGCGATGCTCGGGCTTATCCTGCAAAAGAAATCGCCGGGAAAAACCGCAGAAGGCACGTTTAAAACGTTGCTCGGTTTTTTAATCATGATGGCCGGGATTAATATTATTGTCGCCACACTGACCTTCCTGAACGATATTTTTACTCAGGGATTTGGCATGAAGGGTTACATTACCGATGTGGCCGCCATTGCCGGATTAGCCAATCGCGAGTTGGGCTCAGAAGTGGCGTTAACCCTGATGGTGATTTTTGCTGTCAACATCATCATCGCGCGTCTGACGCCGCTGAAATACATCTTCCTGACCGGACAGGCGTTATTGTGGATGGCGACCATTGGCGCGGTCATTGGCTATAAATCGGGTCTTACCGGACTGCCGCTGATTCTGACCGGCGGTATTTTTGGCGGCATCATGGCGGTTCTGATGCCTGCGCTGGCGCAACCGGTGGTCAGACGTATCACCGGCTCGGATGATGTGGCACTGGGACACTTTTGCACCATTGGCTACCTGGTACAGGCGGCGGTGGCTAAGGTGGTGGGCAAAGGGTCCCGCTCCACGGAAGACCTCGAATTACCTGATAACTTCAAGTTCTTACAGGATACCTACCTCGCAATGGCGGTCGTGATGGTACCGATGTACCTCATTCCGGCGCTGGCGGCGGGTCCGGAATATATCGCCCAGTTCTCCGGCGGTGTTAACTACCTGATGTATGCCTTCATGCAGTCCATTCAGTTTGTGGCTGGCGTCTTCGTGCTCTACAGCGGCGTGCGTTTATTGCTCAACGAACTGGTTCCGGCATTTCGCGGTATCGCCATGCGTATCGTCCCGGATGCTAAGCCCGCGCTGGATTGCCCGGTGCTGTTCCCTTATGCGCCCAACGCGGTGATTGTTGGATTCCTGGCGACAACCGTTGGTTCCATCATTGGCATGCTGGTGTTCCCGATGTTTGGTCTGGCGATGATTCTGCCGGGTCTGTTAACCAACTTTTTTGCCGGGGGGACGGCGGGGGTCTTTGGCAATGCGCTGGGCGGTCGTCGCGGGGCGATGATCGGCGGCGTGGTTCACGGTCTGTTCATCACCTTCTTGCCTGCGATTCTGGTGCCGATGCTGGAAACCTACGGTTTCACCGGCGTCACGTTCAGCGATTCAGACGTCATCAGCTCTGGCCTCGTCTTAGGTCACGCCTTCCAGAATAACTGGCTCTTTGTTGCGTTGTTCATTGTTTTTGTTGCCGCACTGGCATGGTTCGTAAACGGTAAATCCGCTAAGCCAAAAGGGGAAAATGTTCATGAGTCTGTATAACTTCAACGAGATCCTTAAAATCGGCCAGGAAAGAAATTTCAAAGCGATTGGATCTTTTAACCTGCACTGTATTGAAATGCTGCCCGCGTTTTTTAAAGCGGCGCAAAAAACGAATAGCCCGTTGATGATTCAGATTTCAACCGGGACGGCAGAATATCTGGGCTATCGCCTGTTAGTGGATGCGGTACGTTCGCTGGCGGAGAGCGAGAATGTCCCGACCTGCCTGCATCTGGATCACTGCTCTGATATCAGCGCCATTGAGACGGCGATGAATGCTGGGTTTTCCTCGGTCATGTATGACGGCTCGCACCTGGGACTGGAAGAGAATATCGGTAATACCCGCATCGTGGTGGAGATGGCACGACCACGAAATATTACGGTGGAAGGCGAGCTCGGGGCTATCGGCGGCTCAGAGGATGGTAAAGCGGTGGCGGCGGAAGATATCTGCTTTACGACGGTAGAAGATGCCAAACGCTTTGTTGATGAAACGCAGGTCGACATGCTGGCGGTGTCGGTGGGCACGGTGCACGGTTTGTATACCGGCAAGGCGCAGATTCAACATCAGCGGCTGAACGAGATCAGCGCCGCGACCGCTGTTCCGCTGGTATTACACGGTGGAACAGGGGTGAGTGATGACGATATGCGTCTGGCGGTCACCGAAGGCATTAATAAAGTGAATGTCGGTACGGAAATGAACGTGCAATGGGTCGATCAGTGTAAAAACACCTTTGAGAAAGGCAAGGTGAATGACAGCGTACGTAAGTTTTTAATTCCGGCAAATAATGCGGTAACCCAGGTATTAATGGAAAAGATCGCTTTATTTAAATAACGCCGTTATTAATGAATGATATTTTGTTGCCCTGTTGTCCATCAGGGCGGGGGATCGCTATGTTTGAATCTTTGAAATCGTTATGGAAAAAAGAAACACGCCCGCCGGAAGAATATGATGAACAATCCCGTGTTCTGGCGGAAGAAATCGCTAGGCTGGAAGGTGAACTGCAGGGCAACCCAGGTAATGGCGAAATACAGAAAGCATTAATGCTTACCTATAACCGGGCGCTGTCGGTTTATGCCAAAAGCCAAACGCACCGACAGGAAATTGATTCGCTTTTTGTACGTATAGATGCGTTACGTAATGTTATTCGCCGGAATATTTAGAGCCAGATTCATTAAGCTCTTAGGGAGTCGTCATGACGATAAAAGAATTACTTATCGAGGCCGATGCGATTCAGGTTGGCGTAGCAGAAACTGACTGGCAGAAGGTGATTCAACTGGCGGCCAGTCCATTGGTTGCAAAAGGGTATATTTCAGCGGAATACGGTCAGGCGGTTATCGACAACACCCTCAGCCACGGGGCGTATTATGTGTTTGATGAAGGCGTCGCGATCCCCCATGCCCGTCCAGAGTGTGGGGTGAGGCGTAACTGTTTTAGCATGGTGCTGCTGGATAAGCCCATTCAGTTTGCTGACAGTGAAGCCGCCGACATTGTCATTATGTTTGGCGCGCAGGACAGTAATGCGCATATCGAAGAGGGCATTCGCGCCATCGTCGCCTTACTCGATAATGATGAACGCATGGCGAAGCTGCGAGCGGCAAGTTCCCGCGAAGAGGTGGTCGCGCTGCTATGAAACGACACCTCTCGCCAGACTGTAAAACAGTCATTTTAATCAACGGGATCCCCGCTTCGGGTAAAAGCACGATCACCCGGCAGTTATCGGAAGCATTTAGCCTGCCGCTGCTGACGATTGATGGGATCAAAGAGCCGTTTATGGCGCGCTTTACGGATATCGACCGGCCTTTCAATCGGCAGTTAGGCTGTGCGGCCTATGAGGTGATCTGGTCGATTATCGGCCACTCTCCGGCGAGCGTCGTCTGGCTGGTTGACGCCTGGTTCGGCTTTCAGCCTCGTGAAACGTTACTGCGACTATTGCAGCAGGCGGGCGTTGAGAAGGTGGTTGAGGTGTGGAACCACATTACGCCCGAGCTCGCGGTGACGCGCTACGCCACGCGGCTACAGGCCCGTAAGTCGGGCCATCCTGGTGAGGAGTATCTGCCTGAACTGGCGCAACTGGCAGCACGCGCTGAGCCGATGCGGCTCGGGCCGGTATTAACGGTAGACCAGGCGCAAGCGTTGGATATTAACGCCGTTATCACCTGGATAGACGAACAGATAGCGAAAACCTGAACGATAAATTGTCGTTAACACGTTAAGGGCGCCCACGGGCGCTTTTTTAGTGTATCCCCGCCATCCGCAGCAGTGCCGTGACCACGGCAGCGGCAATAATCACCACAATCAATGGCATTTTGCGCCAGGCGAGGAAGACCGCGAAGGCGACGCCGAGGACGCGTGCCATGCCGGCAAAGTGCTCGCCTTCATAAAAGGTGGTGGCCAGCGCGACGGAAAACAGCAGTACCGTGGCGGCATCGGATAACAACGCCTGAGAGCGTTCAGAGAGTGCCAGTCGGCTGCCGAGTTTGGCGCCGCCGAGGCGCATTAAGTAGGTTCCCACCGATAAAATGGCGATGCCGACGATGAACAGCGTCATGTTACCCATTATTTCTTCCTCGTCAGTAAACCCAGCAGGGAGAGCAGAACCGGCAGTCCGACCGGTGCAAAGGGAACGGCGGCGAGCGACACGACGGCACCGCTCAGGCCACGAATTAACGTGGTGCGGTTTTTAAACGCCGGGACGACGAGTGCCAGCAGGATGGCCGGGAACACGGCGTCCAGTCCAATGGTTTCCGGGGCGGGCAACAGTTGTCCCACCACCGTACCCAGCAACGTTCCCAGCGGCCACAGAATGGCGACGCCAAGGCCGCACAGCCAGTAGGCGGCTTTGCGCTGCTCCGGGGTTTTCTGCGACAGGCCGAACACCACGCTTTCATCGTTCATAATATGGCAGCCGAAAAAGCTCGCCGCGCGGGTGCCGACCAGGTCGCGTACCGTCACGCCAAACGGGACATGACGGGCGTTAACCAGTAAGCCAGCAGCGGCGGCGGCTAACGGATTGCCGCCGCTGGCGACAATGCCAATAAACATAAATTCGGACGCCCCCGCCAGCACACAAATAGAGAGTACAAACGGCACCCAGACCGGGAAGCCGTAAGCCATCGCCAGCGAACCGTAGGACATCCCCACCACGCCCACGGCCAGGCAGACCAGAAAGATTGCTTTTATTGTGTCTGCCTTCAGACAGGAGAAGAAGCGCGTCATGATTTAGCCATATCGAACGAATTTCCATTATAATGAACGCAACACAGCTGTTTGACAAGATGAACGATTCGTTCGATATAAAAAACATGGAGTCGTGTATGACACAACCCATCAGCGTGATTGCTAAGAGTCTGGTTCGCGAACGTCAGCGAACGGGGCTGTCTCTGGCAGAAATCGCCCGACGGGCGGGGATCGCCAAGTCAACGCTTTCCCAACTGGAAGCGGGAAATGGTAATCCTAGCCTGGAAACGCTCTGGTCGCTCTGCGTGGCGCTGGATATTCCCTTTGCGCGGCTGCTGGAGCCGCAGGCGCAAAAAACGCAGGTGATTCGTTGCGGTGAGGGCACCAAAGTGGTGGCCGAACAGGCGCACTATCAGGCGATTTTACTGGCCGCCTGCCCGCCAGGCGCACGGCGCGATATCTATTTGCTGTTGACCCAGCCCGGAGCCGACCGCATTTCTCAGCCGCATCCGCCGGGATCGATCGAACACATTATTGTGACGAAGGGAAAAGCGCTGGTCGGCCTGACGGAAGCGCCGGAAGTGTTAGGTGAGGGCGACTATATTTGTTATCCCGCCGATCAGGAGCATATCTTTAAAGCGCTGGAAGCCGATACTCAGGCGATTCTGGTGGCTGAGCAGAGTTTAGCGAACCTGGAATTTCACCGCTATGGTATGCAAAAGGCACCATCGAATGATTACTTTTAATTATTTTCTTTCTTAACTCATATTTAATTGTTTTTATGATATTTCGTTTATTTTAGCCCTTTTGTTATATTCCTCACGAACTGAAAGCTTTCTGCGTTTACACAAAGAAAGCTGCGTGTTAGTAATTGTTGGCCTGTGGCGTTGTAACAGTTGATTATTATTTTTATCAATTGCTGCCGTTGTTAAATATAAAAATAATACATATTACCTTGTTATTCATTCTGCGTATTTCTAAAAGAAATACGCTGTTCATTATTTATTTAAAGGAACGCGAATAAATGAAGGAATCGACGCTGGCTTTAGCAATAGGTCTATTATTAATTGCTAATAATAGTTTTGCTAAAACGCAAAAAATGACACTGGAACAACGACTCGAACAGCTGGAAGCGCGACTGGAAGCGGCAGAAAACCGGGCGGCGAAGGCGGAAAATCAGGTTCAGCAATTACAGACCCAGCAGGCAACTGAAATACGTGAGATTAAAGCGGCACAGGGCAATACGCCCGTAAACGGTCAGACCTCTGTGGAGGAGACGAAAAAGAATGCCGCGACGCCGAATCTGCTGCTGTCCGGTTATGGCGATCTGAAAATCTACGGTGACGTAGAATTCAACATGGATGCAGAAAGTAATCATGGCCTGCTGGCAATGACCAATGCCAATGTTAATAGTGACCCGACCAACGAACAGTGGAATATTAATGGCCGAATTTTGCTGGGCTTTGACGGCACGCGTAAGTTAGATAATGGCTATTACGCCGGATTCTCCGCCCAACCGTTGGGTGATATGAAGGGCATGGTGAATATTGATGATGCCGTCTTCTTCTTTGGTAAAGAGAATGACTGGAAGGTGAAGGTCGGGCGCTTCGAAGCCTACGATATGTTCCCTCTTAATCAGGATACGTTTGTTGAGCACTCGGGGAATACCGCCAACGATTTGTATGACGACGGCAGCGGCTATATTTACATGATGAAAGAAGGCCGTGGTCGTTCTGATGCCGGTGGCAACTTCCTCGTCAGCAAGCAGGTGGATAACTGGTACTTTGAGTTAAACACCCTGCTGGAAGAGGGGACCTCACTTTATAACGATGACGAATTCCACGGTCGGGAAATGGAACAACAGAGGAGCGTTGCCTATTTGCGTCCGGTTATTTCGTGGTCACAGGATGCGTTCTCTGTTGCTGCCGCGATGGAATCGAACGTCGTCAATAACGCTTATGGTTACACTAATTCAAACGGTAAATTTGTCGATCAGTCCGATCGTACCGGTTACGGTATGACAATGACGTGGAATGGTTTAAAGACCGATCCGGAGAATGGCATCGTGGTAAACCTGAATACCGCTTATCTGGATGCCAACAACGAAAACGACTTTACTACCGGGGTGAACGCGCTGTGGAAGCGTTTTGAGCTGGGTTATATCTACGCGCATAACAAGATTGATGACTTTGAAGGCGTGGTGTGTGATGACGACTGCTGGATTAACAATGAAGGCACCTATGACATTCATACTATTCACGCGTCGTATCAGTTCGCTAACGTGATGGATATGCAAAACTTCAATATTTTCCTTGGTGCATATTATTCGATTCTGGATAGCGACGGGGATAACGTGAACGGTGACGATTCTGACAGTCGCTACGGTGGGCGCGTCCGCTTTAAATATTATTTCTAAACGAAAGGGCCCGGTAGCGCTGACGCCTACCGGGCTCATCGGTTACTCCAGATAAAACACGTCTTTTAGCTCCGCGCTCACCGGGCTGTTATCCGGGTTCGCGGGCATGACGTCACGCATATGCTTCCACCAGCGCTGACAAACGTCGGTGCTGGCAACGGCGTTCCAGCGTTCTTCGGACTCAATCTCGACGGTTGCGAACAGCAGATTGCGGTCTTTATCGAGATAAATCGCGTAATGATGCGCACCGTGAGCCTTCAGCACCGCTTCCAGCTCCGGCCAGATGGGATTATGACGACGCTGATACTCTTCGTGCGCGTCGGCATTCACCTGCATCACGAACGCTTTGCGGATCATAACGCCTCCAGGTACAGCTCGCGCACATCGTCACGGCTGGCGGTACGCGGGTTGCACGGTGCGCAAGGGTCTGCCAGCGCTTTGTCCAGCCAGCCTTCAATATCCTCTTTAGTGACGCCGAGCTGGCTGAAACCTGCCGGAATGCCAACGCGTTTGCTCAGCGCGCGGATGGCGTTGATTGCCTCCTGACTCGCGGCTTCATCGCTCATACCACGGGTATCAACCCCCATCGCCTGCGCGATCCGGGCAAAACGCGCCACTGCGTTCGGACGGTTAAAGTTTTCGATAATCGGCAGCAGGATAGCGTTACAAACGCCGTGCGGCAGGTTATGCGTGGCGCCCGGCTGGTGCGCCAGGGCGTGAACCAGTCCCAGACCGGCGCTGTTAAACGCCATACCCGCCAGATACTGACCAAATGCCATCTGCTCGCGCGCTTCCAGGTTGTGACCATCATCAACCGCTTTTGGCAACCACAGGTTGATCAGGCGAATCGCCTCCAGCGCATTGGCATCGGTTAGCGGGTGCGCGCCGACAGAAACATACGCTTCCACCGCGTGGGTCAGCGCATCCATACCGGTTGCCGCCGTCACGGAGGCCGGGATTTCCAGCATCACGCTGGCATCGTCCACGGCGATGTCCGGGATGATGTTCGGATCGATGATGACCTCTTTCACCTGGCGTCCGGAGTCGATAATGACCGCGTTACTGGTCATTTCGGCGGCTGTCCCTGCGGTGGTATTGATAGCAACCAGCGGCACGCCGGGGTTTTTCACTTTACCTACGCCGGAGTAGGCGGTGGAGGGGCCAGGGTTTGCGGTGAGGATTTTCACGGCTTTGGCGGTATCGATCGGGCTGCCGCCGCCAAAGGCGATGATGTAATCACAGTTCGCCCCCTGATAGGCCGCGTAACCTTTTTGTACCAGCGCTTCGGTCGGGTTCGGGAACACTTCATCGAACAGGTGGTACGACATTTTGTGCTCATCCAGCGCCGTAAACAGGCTGTCGAGCAGGCCCAGCTTAACCAGTTGACCGTCGGTGACGATCAGCGCTTTGCCCCATTGCTTATTTGCAACGAGGTTCACCATATCGCCAATCGCGCCCGCGCCATGCAGACTGATTTTTGGAAGTGCCAGCATAAAGCTCATGTTTTTTCTCCTTAAATTGATGATATTTCCGGCGGCAAAACTCCATGTCGCCGGAGGGATTCAGATTCGTCGTCGTTGCATAACCCGGCGCGTCAGGATGGGCAGCGAGATAACCACAATCAGCATCGCGCCGATAATGATCGACATGACGATGCCCGGCACGTTGAGCAGACTCAGACCGAAGGTCACCAGCCCCATCAGGAAGGCCGCGATGATGACGCCGGTCATACTGCCGGAGCCGCCGAGAATATTGACGCCGCCCAGCACCGCCATCGTTACCACCGCCAACTCCCAGCCCATCGCGATGGTGGGACGCGTACTGCCAAGTCGGGAGGTGAGCAACACGGCGGCCAGTCCCGCCATGAGTCCGACCAGGGCGAATAAAATCAGGTTGTGGCGTTTGACGTTAATGCCGGAATACCACGCGCCCACCGGGTTATTGCCGATGGCGTAGGTGCGGCGACCAAAGTTTGTTTTGTGCAGCAGGAAGGTGAACGCTATCGCCAGCACGATAAACAGCGCGAACTCGAACGACAGCGCCCCCCAGACATAGCCCTGACCAAACCACGCAAAACTCTCCGGCCAGGCGTTCAGCGCCTGATCGCCGAGCAAAATGTAGGTTATGCCGCGATACAAGCTCATGGTGCCGATGGTTATCACAATGGACGAGAGGTTGAACCGCGTGACCAGGATGCCGTTCAGCAGCCCGCACAAGAGTCCGGTTCCCAGTCCGACACAGACCAGCAGGGGCGTATCCATCCCCGCCGCCGCGCAGAATCCCATGGCTGTCGAACTGAGCGCCAGGGTCGAGGCCACCGAGAGATCGATCTCCCTGGCGATAATCAGCATCGCCATCGGCAGCACGATGATCGCTTTTTCGGTGAAGTTGAACGTCGCGTCGGAGAGATTCCAGATATTAAGGAAGTACGGCGAGGCCAGCGCATTGACGATAAATACCGCCAGGGTGACGGTAAGCAGAAAACCTTCCCAGCACAACAGGCGTTGCCAGACCGCACGCGTATCGGGGGCGCGTTCGATCGCTTCAGACGTCATCACTTTACTCATGAGTTCACCGCCTGTTTTTGCCGTGCCAGTGCCGCGTTGCGCAGAATTAAACGGCCTTTCTGTTTATTGCTGCGTTCATTAAGCAGAACGGCAATCACGATCACCGCGCCGGAAATGGCCATCTGCCAGAAAGGTGAGATGCCAATGACGGGCAAAGCGTTATTGATAACGCCAAGGAACAACGCGCCGCACAGGCAGCCGAGAACGCGACCGATCCCTCCCATCGTACTGATCCCCCCAATCACACAGGCTGCCACAACCTGTAACTCAAAACCGTTAGCTACATCGACATAGGCAACAGCGAATCGGGAAATCCACAGGTAGCCGCAGAAACCGGCGAGGGCACCCGACAGGCAGAAGCTGACGAACTGCATTTTCCCGGCGTTGATCCCGGTGTAGTACGCTGCGGTGGCATTACCGCCTGCGGTGTAAAGTGCCCGCCCAGTGCGGCTGTAGCGCAGGAAGTAGCTCACCACGATAACGGCGGCGATAGCACACCAGCTCAGCACCGGCAGGCCAAGCAGGACGAAACGGGGAAGGGCGAGGAAGCTGTCGCTCATCTGATGCGAGTTAATCCAGCCACCGTTCGACAGCAAAAAGATAATGCCGCGATAAATGCTCATGGTGCCGAGCGTGACCACAATCGCCGGAATACCTAATTTCCAGACCAGCAGACCGTTGATCATCCCCATCACCAGACCACAGGCGGTTGCCAGTAACATCAACGCCCAGACGGGGATCTCAGGATGCTGGAAGTTGAGCAGGGCGACGATCATCCCGGTGAGCGCCAGATTGGCGGCCATCGACAGATCGATACCTTTGGTTAGCAGCACCATCATTTGCCCGAGCGCCAGGATGATAAGAATGGCGGTGTCATTGAAGATTTCGGCCAGGTTGCCGGGGGAGACAAACGACGGGACGCGACTGCCGATGGCGGCGATCATCAGGAGGATGACCGCCGCCAGCAGGGCTTCGCGATGTTTAAGCAGACGCTGAATCATTATGCTGCCTCCTTAGCGATGCCGCTGGCGGCGCTGACAATGGCCTCCGCCGTGGCTTCACCGGCGCGGTATTGCGCGACCATCAACCCTTCGTGCATGACAATAATTCTGTCTGCCATGCCCATCACTTCCGGGAGTTCTGAGGAAACCATGATCACCGCCAGACCTTGCGCCACCAGTTCGGACATAAACTGGTGCACTGCCGCCTTCGAACCGATATCAATGCCTTTGGTCGGTTCGTCGAGAATAATCACTTCAGGATGGGTGGCGAGCCATTTGCCAATGACCACCTTTTGCTGATTGCCGCCAGAGAGCGTTTCGACCGCCTGACGCCAGCTAAATGCTTTGACCTGCAGGCGTCTGGCGTAGCTGTCAGCCAGTTGCCACTCCCGCGCCGCATTGAGCACGCCGCGCGGATTCAGCTTACTCAACTGCGGCAGGCTGATGTTCTCGGCGATACTCATTTCAATGATTGCCCCCTGTTTTTGCCGCTCTTCCGGCACGCACACAATACCGGCGCGAATCGCATCGGCGGGCTGATGAAAATGAATGGCCCGCCCGTTGAGGCGGATCTCACCGTGAGAAGGCCGGGAAACGCCGGACAGCGCCTGCATCAGTTCGGTACGCCCCGCGCCCACCAGTCCGTAGAAGCCGAGGATCTCCCCTTTTCTCAGGGTGAAATCAATGTGAGCAAATTCGGTGGGATGACAGAGATCTTTCACCTCCAGCACCGTCTCGCCTTTCTCACTGGCCACTTTCGGGAAGGTTTGGGTAATGGCGCGTCCCACCATCATGGCGACCATCCGCTCTTCGCTAATCTCATGGATGTCGCCGGAACTGACAAACGCGCCGTCGCGCAGAATGGTGTAGTAGTCCGCCAGCTCAAAGATTTCATCAAACTTGTGAGAGATAAACAGAATCGCTTTGCCTTCCTGCTTCAGGCGCTCAACGATTTGATAAAACTCCAGAATTTCGTGCTGTGACAGCGCTGCGGTTGGCTCATCGAGAATCACCACCTGGGCCTCAAAGGAGAGCGCACGGGCAATGGCCACCATATGGCGCTGCGCGATACTCAGGGTTTTCAGCGTGGCGTGCGGATCGATCTGCACCTCAAGCCGGGTGAGAATTGCCAGTGCCCGACGGTGCATTTCTGGCCAGTCGAGCTTTTTGAGAAGACCTTTATACAGGTACTGGCCGACAAAAATATTCTCGGTCACTGACAGCTCATCGAACAGCACCGTTTCCTGATGAATCGCGGTGATGCCGACTTTATGCGCCGCTTCCGGATTCGGGAGCCGAACAGGAATAGCTTTGTAGAGGATTTCCCCCTCTTCTGGCTGATAGATACCGGTCATCACTTTGACCAGCGTGGATTTACCCGCGCCATTTTCGCCCACCAGCGCGGTCACTTTGCCAGGCCAGAGATCGAGCTGCACGTTCTCAAGGGCGCGCACGCCGGGGAATATCTTGGTGATCCCATGAAGTTGTAGTAAAGGGGTGGACATGTCAGTTCTCCTCTTCATGTAGCGTTGCCGGATGGCGCTAACGCTTATCCGGCCTACAAAACGTATCGGTACTCGCCGGCCGGATAAGCACAACGTCATCCGGCGGCGTGACCCTGGGATCAGAAGATTTTTGAGAACTTATCTATGTTGCTGGCATCGTAGACGAATGGCTTAGCCATCGCGCCATTGCCGTCGGCATCCAACTGCACTTTGCCCAGTCTCCCCATATTGGCTTCGGTTTTGCTGGCGGTACCTTTGACCAGATCGACCGCCAGATATGTTGCCGCATAGCCCAGATCGATAGGGTTCCAGATCGCAAAACTTTTCGACGCGCCCGACTTCACCGCCCCCGCCATTTCAGACGGCAAGCCAAGGCCGGTCACGTACACTTTGCCAATTTTGCCCTGATCCTTCACCGCCTGTGCCGCGGCGACAATGCCGACGGAAGAAGGGGAGACGATCACTTTCAGGTCAGGGTAAGATTTGAGCAGCCCCACCGCTTCACGGTAGCTCTTGTCAGAGAGATCGTCGCCATAGGCCACGGTCACCAGGTTGATGGACGGATACTGCGCAAGCACCTTTTTCATCTCCGCAATCCAGATATTCTGGTTGGTCGACGTTGGCGTGGCGCTCAGGATCGCCACATCCCCTTTCTCCACGTTCAGCGCCTTCAGCGCATCGGCGGCGAGCTTGACGTTGGTTTCGCCGATCAGCGCATTATTCGACGGATTAAGGTGGATCTGCCGACCCGCAGGTGCCACGCCGGAATCCCATGAGACCACTTTGATCCCGCGCTGCATCGCTTTTTTCAATACGGGCACGACGGCATCGGGATCGTTGGCGGAGATGGCGATCGCATCAACACCCTGGGCGATCAAGCCGTTCAGAACTTCGATCTGGGCTTCTGCGGTGGTCGTGGTGGGACCGGTGTAGATCACGTTGACATCACCGATCTCTTTGGCGGCTTCCTGGGCGCCGACGTTTGCGGCTTCGAAGAATCCATTACCTAACGATTTCGCCACCAGGGCGATTTTCACTTCAGCTAAAGCGGAACCGGACAACGCCAGAATGGCAACGGTGAGGATCAAGCTTGTCTTTATTTTCATTGCTTTTACTCCACATAATGTTGATTCCCATAGGGAATGGTTTGGATTTGCAGGTGACAGAGTTCGCCCCGTCTCAGTGAGCGGGGCGCGATGTTGTTATCAATACAGTTCTAATGCACTGGCGAGCGGGGTGACGCCAAAGCGTTTACCCAGCGCAATCAGCTCCTCGCGGCTGATGGTTTGCTTCATACCGCCCATCGACAGCACTTTGACTAACACTTCAGCGGACTTCTCGGCGGTATCGATCAGCCCAAACGCTTCATCCAGCGTCGGGCCGCTGCCGAATACGCCGTGGAATGGCCACAGCACCAGCGAATGTTTCTGCATTTCTTGCGCGGTAGCCTGGCCTATCTCGTCGGTGCCCGGCACCATCCACGGCAGAATGCCCACGCCATCCGGGAAGACCACCAGACACTCGGTACTGCCTTCCCACAGTTTGCGGGTGAAAAGCGCGGTGCTGTTTTCCAGCACATAGGTCAGGGCGATCAGGTTGGTGGCGTGGCAGTGCATGATCACGCGATCTTTACCTTGAGTGGTCTGGATGCGCTCGCAGTGTGACAAGAAGTGTGCCGGTAGCTCAGAGGTGGGAACCGCCTCGTTCGTCAGCCCCCATAGAATGTGGTAGCCCGCCCCGTCGCTGTCCACTTTCACGATGCCTAAATTGGCGGCGGGATCGAGCTGTACGTTGCGGAAGAATTTACCTGAGCCGGTTACGATAAACGGCGTGTTCGCCAGCAGTGGCATTGGCTGGCTCAGGGCAATGTAGCGCGGCGCACGATGGAAGTCGGCGCTGAAGGGGGAGAGGTCCGCGTCATCGAGACGCAGCGTCAGGTTGCCGCCGTTGCGCTCATCCCAACCTTTCAGCCAGGCATCGGAAGTGGCTTTAATCATTCCCTGAACAAACCAGGCGTCGAGAATATTTTGCATAAAAGATGTACCTGTCTTAGTAAATGCCCGATGGCGCTGCGCTTATCGGGCCTACGATGTTGAGTGTGTCAGTAGGCCGGATAAGCGCAGCGCCATCCGGCATTCGTGTTTCATTTATTGCCGGATAGTGACGCGATACGTCTTATCGGGCCTACAGACTACGATGTTGAGTGTGTCAGTAGGCCGGATAAGCGCAGCGCCATCCGGCATTCGTGTTTCATTTATTGCCGGATGGCGACGCGATGCGTCTTATCCGGCCTACAAACTACGATGTTGAGTGTGTCAGTAGGCCGGATAAGCGCAGCGCCATCCGGCAATGATGCGTTAACCGCGTTTGCTCAAAATCTCTTTCTCATAGGTGCGAACGCTCTCCAGCCACTGGCTACCGGCTGGCGTGTCATGGCGCTGGCAATACATCTCCCATACCGCCTGCCACGGCAGACATTTCTGCTCTTCCAGCAGTGCCAGACGCGCGGTGTAATCACCGCTGGCTTCCAGTTGGCGCAGATGTTCGGTCGGTTCCAGCAGGGCGCGCAGCAGCGCTTTTTTCATGTTGCGGGTGCCGATGACCCATGCCGCGATGCGGTTGATGGAAGCGTCGAAGAAGTCGAGACCGATGTGGACGCGGTCGAACAGGTTGTGGCGTACGATCTCGCTGGCAATCGCCTGGGTTTCATCATCCAGCAGCACCACGTGGTCGCTGTCCCAACGCACCGGGCGGCTCACGTGCAGCAGCAGACGCGGCACGTACAGCATGGCGGCGGAGATCTTGTCGGAGATCACTTCAGTGGGATGGAAGTGGCCAGCATCGAGACACAGCGCGGTCTGGCGACTGGTGGCGTATCCCATGTAGAACTCGTTGGAGCCGACGGTGTAGCTTTCCGCGCCGATACCAAAGAGTTTGCTTTCGACGGCGTCGATATGGTGCGCCGGATTCAGTTTTTCACTGATGACCTCATCCAGCGCCTCCATCAGGCGCTGACGCGGGGCCAGACGGTCCACAGTGACATCTTTCATACCGTCCGGGATCCAGATATTCATCACCGACGGCGTACCCAGTTGTTCACCAAAGTAAGCGGATACGCGGCGGCTGGCCTTGCAGTGGTCGATCCAGAACTGGCGGATGTTGTCATCGGCGTGCGCCAGCGTGAAGCCGTCTGCGCTCAGCGGATGCGAAAAGCAGGACGGATTGAAATCCAGACCGAGTTGATGCGCTTTTGCCCACTCCACCCAGTTTTTAAAGTGCTCCGGTTTGATTTTGTCGCGGGCGACCGGGGTATCAGATTCCAGATAGATAGCATGCAGATTCAGTCGTTTGGGACCAGGGATCAGGCTGAGCGCCTGTTCCAGATCGGCGCGTAGCTCACGGGCATTGCGCGCTTTACCCGGATAGTTGCCGGTGGCCTGAATACCGCCGGTGAGCGACCCTTCCGGGTTTTCGAAACCGGCGACGTCATCGCCCTGCCAGCAGTGCATCGAGACCGGCAGACGATCGAGCTGGCGCAAAGCCTCCTCGACATCAATACCTACTGCGGCGAAGCGTTGTTTCGCCAGTTCCCAGGCTTGTTCCAGTTGAGTGGTCATGCGCAAAGCTCCTTTGTCTGTCGTTTTGAATGAAATTGCGCGATATAGCGGGCAATCTCACTGTCAGGATTGGGGGTAAAAGTGGTCAGGTTGTCGTTGGCGGTGACCACCTGGCGGAAGTCATCGACGTTGCTCAGTTCATCCAGCGTCATCAACTGGATACCGATGTTGCCGAGCGTGGAGGCTTCAACAGGGCCGGCGATGACGCGGATACCGCAAGCATCGGCGCAAAGCTGGTTCAGCAAGACGTTCTGGCAGCCACCGCCAACAATATGCAACTGGCTGAAAGACTCGCCGCGCAGCGTCGCCAGTTCCTGCAACACATCGGCGTACAGCAGCGCCAGACTGTCGAAAATACAGCGGGCCAGTTCCGCATCGCTGTCGGGCACCGGCTGCCCGGACTCGCGGCAGGCGGCCTGAATTTCGGCACTCATGTTGGCGGGGTTGATAAAGCGATCGTCATTCGGGTTGATCAGGAAACGACAAACGGGCAATGACTGCGTGGCGGCAATTAACGCGGGCAGATCGTCCACCTGACACTCTTTCAGCACACGCTGTAACAGCCACAGTCCCATGATATTTTTCAGTACCCGATAACGCCCTTCCGCGCCGCCTTCATTAGTGATGTTCGCTGCCAGCGCGGCGTCGTTGGTGTAAGGCGTTCTGCTTTCAAAGCCCATTAACGACCAGGTGCCGGATGAGAGATACGCGCTGTGTTTATCGGCCAGCGGCGAGGCGATTACCGCGCTGGCGGTGTCATGACTGGCGACGGCCACCACCGGGATTTGATTTTTCTGTGGGCAAATCCAGTAACCAATCACGTTGCCCGGATGCGTGGGGCGACCAAACCAGGCGTTGTCCGCCCCCGTCCACGCCAGCAGCGTTTCATCCCAGTCGTCGCTGTTGATATTCACCAGTTGAGTGGTGGTGGCGTTGGTGTATTCCCAGTTCAATTCCCCGGTCAGACGAAAGCTGAAGTAGTCGGGAATCAGCAGGGCGTGCGCGACCTGCGCAACCTGTTCCGGCTGTTGTTCGACCTGTGCGCGCAGTTGGTAAAGCGTGTTGAACGGCAGGAACTGGATCCCGCTGCGTTGATAAATCGCGCATTTACCGAGCTGTTCCTGCGCGCGCTGCATCACTCCTGTGGTGCGGCTGTCACGGTAGGAAACCGGTAGTCCGACACGCTGACCTTGTTTATCGAGCAGGACATAGTCCACGCCCCAGGTATCAATACCGATACTGTCAATGCGGATACCTTCATCGCAGACTTTTTCCAGACCCAGGCGGATGGCGTCTTCGAGGCTGTCGAGATCCCAGGTGTCGAAACCGTCCTGCTTTTGCAGGCAGTTAACGAAGCGGTGAATTTCACGCAGCGTCAGGGTGCGATGTTCACTGTCATAGCGCGCCAGCATTACGCGTCCGCTGGAGGCGCCAAGATCGACAGCGACACAATGGCGAAAAGTCATAGTGAGGTCCTTCTGAGTTTCATTAAGCCCAGTCTAGAAAACCTCGTCATGGCTCACCTTCTTGTTACTGACAGGCAAAATTGGCCGCTGGCAAGAAAGCAAAGGTGAACGTGATAACGTTCACAGTTTCCGGTAATAAGCGCGATATCCCCTGATGTGACGCCGTCCGCATTTCCGGATCTTTCCCGTCTTTTCTTGAAAAATTGACCCTGTTTGCACGGTTTCGTGTCAAAAATTTAAGGTGAGGTGGCTAACCCTTAATTACTATTTCTGACATGTTCATTTGACCCGGATGCCATCATGACCGTACTGCACAGCGTGGATTTTTTTCCATCAGGTAAAGCGCCCGTGGCCATCGAGCCCCGGCTACCGCAGCCTGCTTTTCCAGAGCATCATCATGATTTTCATGAAATTGTGATTGTGGAACATGGCACCGGTATTCATGTGTTCAATGGGCAGCCCTATACCATCAGCGGCGGTACGGTTTGCTTTGTCCGCGACCATGACCGGCACTTGTATGAACATACGGACAATCTTTGCCTGACCAATGTGCTCTACCGCTCGCCCGATGCGTTCCGCTTCCTGGCCGGACTGGATCAACTGCTGCCGCAGGAACAGGATGGCGTGTATCCCTCCCACTGGCGGGTAAATCAGGGTGCGCTGCAACAGGTGCGTCAACTGGTGGCAAAAATGGAACAGGATGGCGATGAGAGCGATCTCCCCGGCGTGGCCAATCGTGAAATTCTGTTCATGCAGTTGCTGGTGCTGCTACGCAAAAGTAGCCTGATGGAAGGGGCGGAAAATAACGATGCACGGTTGAATCATCTGATGGCCTGGCTGGAAGATCATTTTGCGGAAGAAGTGTGCTGGGAGGCGCTGGCCGGTAGGTTCTCGCTGTCCCTGCGCACATTGCATCGCCAGTTGAAGCAACAGACCGGATTGACGCCGCAGCGCTATCTCAACCGTCTGCGTTTAATCAAGGCCCGCCATCTGTTACGTCATAGCGATGAAAGCGTCACTGAGATCGCCTATCGCTGCGGTTTCGGCGACAGTAACCACTTTTCGACCCTGTTTCGCCGTGAATTTGACTGGTCGCCGCGCGACATCCGCCAGGGACGGGATGCGTTACTTCAGTAACGCGAATACTATCAACGTTTTTCGCCGCCAAATTGCTGATAATCATCGGTCTGTGATGCCGGATGGCGACGCGGTGGCGTCTTATCCGGCCTACGTGTTTACGTAATTTGTAGGCCGGATAAGGCGAAGCCGCCATCCGGCAAGGAATATTCTGGTGGCGAATCAACTGATTCTTCTAAAAGACGACTTCTTTGCGAATGCCGGGCAGGCCGTCGCCGTTGCCGATCGCTATCCGCAGGATGTGTTTGCCGAACATACGCATGATTTCTGTGAGCTGGTGATTGTCTGGCGAGGCAATGGTCTGCATGTGCTGAACGACCGTCCTTATCGCATCACCCGTGGCGATCTGTTTTATATTCGTGCCGAAGACAAGCACTCCTATACCTCCGTTAATGACCTCGTGTTGCAAAACATCATCTATTGCCCGGAGCGGCTAAAGCTGAATCTGGGCTGGGAGGGGGCGATTCCCGGATTTAACGGCACGCCGCGGCAGCCGCACTGGCGGCTGGGCAGTGCTGGAATGACGCAGGCGCGCCAGGTGATAAGCCAGATTGAGCATGAAAGTAACCAGCACGATCCGCTCGCTAACGAGATGGCAGAGCTGCTCTTTGGCCAACTGGTAATGACGCTGAAGCGCCATCGCTATGCCACCGACACGCTGCCAGCGACCTCCAGCGAAACGCTGCTGGATAAACTGATTACCGCGCTGGCCGCCAGTCTGGAACGTCCGTTTGCGCTGGATACCTTTTGCTGCCGGGAGGCGTGCAGCGAACGCGTGCTGCGTCAGCAGTTTCGTAGCCAGACCGGGATGACGATTAACCAGTATCAGCGTCAGGTTCGCGTCTGCCATGCGCAATATCTTCTTCAGCACAGCCGTCTGATGATCGGTGAAATTTCGATGAAGTGTGGATTTGAGGACAGTAACTACTTTTCTGTGGTGTTCACGCGGGAAACCGGGATGACGCCCAGTCAGTGGCGTCATCTCAGTAACTCAAGTGATTAGCTTGCCATCCCCAGACCGACAATGTTGGCGGCGATGATGATCACTACGCATCCCAGACTCAGTACGCTGACGGGACGACGCCCGGCGTTGTTCCACTCTTTCAGCACCAGACCGACGATACCACCGCACAGCACGTAGAAACTCATGTGCAGCATCCAACTGATGTAGTCATATTGCGCCGGAATGCGCGCGTGGCCCCAGGCGTAGAAGAAGAATTGCAGATACCACATCAGGCCACCCAGCGCGGACAGCAGCACGTTGGTGATGATAAGCGATTTTGCCAGCGAGAAGTCGGCTTTTACCGACAGGTTCTTCACTTTTGCCAGACGAACAAAACAGAAGCCCAGGTTGACCAGCGCGCCGCCGCCCATGATCACCACGTAGCTTGGCAGCGCGACATACAGCGGGTCTACACCCAGCGCCGCGGCTGCTTCATGCATCGGCTTCGCGGCGTTCATCGCAAACGACATGCCTGCGGAGAAAATGCCGCACATCACCGCCAGCAGTAGCCCTTTTTTCAGGTTGAAATCTTCGGCTTTGATGCCCATTTTGCGCTCTTTGAGCTGGCCCGCACGGGTGACAATCCCGACGCCAATCAGCGCAACCAGTACCCCGAGCAGGGTCATCCGCCCGCCTTCGGTGTTAATCAGCACATCAAAGTTGCCGTTGATGATAGGGGTCATCAGCGTACCGACAATCAGCGTGATGCCAATGGCAATGCCAATCCCCATCGACATGCCGAGGTAGCGCATGGTCAGGCCGTAGTTGATATTACCAATGCCCCACATTGCGCCGAACAGGAACACCGGAAGCAGAGTGGAGAGGTTGAAAGAACTGTAGTAGGCCCAGAAGTTGGGCAGCAGCATGGCGCTGATGGTCCAGGGAAGAATCAGCCAGGAGACAATCCCGCCGACCGACCACATGGTTTCCCATGACCACTGTTTCACTTGTTTGAACGGGGCATAGAAACAGGCTGCACTGGCCGCGCCTATCAAATGCCAAAAAATACCCATCGTAATCGCGTTACTCATTACATCATCCTCATTGTTTTTATCGTCGTTTCTACCCTTCCGACGTCATGAGTTTAAAAATTGCGCAGAGGTATAACCTTTTGCCGATTGCCGCGATTTTTCCTTTCTGGCAAAGGGCCGGTTAAGTGGGTGATATGGCTCACATAATCAACAATAGGCGAAAAGGTAATAACCTTATAAAAAGTACGGCATTGATAATCATTTTCAATATCATTTAATTAACTATAATGAACCAACTGCTTACGCGGCGTTAACACCCGGCCGCTCGACAATAATGGAGATGAATATGAGTTATACACTGCCATCCCTGCCGTACGCTTATGATGCGCTGGAACCGCACTTCGATAAGCAGACGATGGAAATCCACCATACCAAACACCACCAGACCTATGTAAACAACGCCAACGCGGCGCTGGAAAGTCTGCCTGAATTCGCTAACCTGTCTGCGGAAGAGCTGATCGCTAAACTGGATCAGGTACCGGCCGACAAAAAAACCGTTCTGCGTAACAACGCGGGCGGTCACGCTAACCACAGCCTGTTCTGGAAAGGCCTGAAAAAGGGCACGACCCTGCAGGGCGATCTGAAAGCGGCTATCGAACGTGATTTCGGCTCCGTTGATAACTTCAAAGCAGAGTTTGAAAAAGCTGCTGCAACCCGTTTCGGTTCTGGCTGGGCCTGGCTGGTGCTGAAAGGCGATAAACTGGCGGTCGTTTCTACCGCAAACCAGGATTCCCCGCTGATGGGTGAAGCGATTTCTGGCGCTTCCGGCTTCCCGATTGTGGGTCTGGACGTGTGGGAACACGCTTACTACCTGAAATTCCAGAACCGTCGCCCGGACTACATCAAAGAGTTCTGGAACGTGGTGAACTGGGACGAAGCGGCTGCGCGTTTCGCGGCGAAAAAATAAGTCTTATTTAACAAGACGTAGCGTTTGTATGACCCCGTCGGCGCGGCCGGTGGGGTTTTTTTGTGATCAAAATCAAATCAAAAACAGCGATCCACAAAAAATGAAACATTGTTTTGTTATGTGGTTGGGATCACTTTTATTATTGTGCTGAATGTCTATCGTTGACACATCTTTACATCGGAAGGTGATGGAAATGCAGATTAAACGCACGATAGAAAAAATCCCTGGCGGCATGATGCTCGTCCCTCTGTTCCTGGGCGCGTTGTGTCACACGTTCTCTCCCGACGCGGGGAAATATTTTGGCTCATTCACCAACGGGATGATCACCGGTACGGTGCCGATTCTGGCCGTGTGGTTTTTCTGCATGGGGGCCTCCATCAAGCTGAGCGCAACGGGTACTGTCCTGCGTAAGTCCGGAACGCTGGTGGTGACCAAAATTGCTGTGGCGTGGGTGGTGGCGGCGATTGCCTCGCGGATTATCCCTGAACATGGCGTGGAGGTAGGATTCTTTGCCGGGCTGTCGACACTGGCGCTGGTTGCGGCAATGGACATGACCAACGGTGGGCTGTACGCGTCGATCATGCAGCAGTACGGCACCAAAGAAGAGGCCGGGGCATTTGTCCTGATGTCGCTGGAATCTGGTCCGCTGATGACGATGATCATCCTCGGTACGGCCGGGATTGCGTCGTTTGAACCGCATGTTTTTGTCGGCGCGGTGCTGCCATTCCTGGTGGGCTTCACGCTGGGAAATCTGGACCCTGAGCTGCGCGAGTTCTTCAGTAAAGCGGTACAGACGCTGATCCCCTTCTTCGCCTTTGCGCTGGGCAACACCATCGATCTGAGCGTGATTGCGCAGACCGGTCTGTTGGGCATTCTGTTGGGTGTGGCGGTGATTATCGTGACCGGTATTCCGCTGATCGTTGCCGATAAACTGATCGGCGGCGGCGACGGTACGGCAGGGATTGCCGCTTCCAGCTCAGCAGGTGCGGCGGTGGCGACACCGGTACTGATCGCAGAAATGGTGCCCGCATTTAAACCGATGGCGCCGGCGGCAACCTCGCTGGTGGCAACCTCGGTGATTGTGACATCAATCCTTGTGCCAATTATCACCTCTGTCTGGTCGAAGAAGGTCAAAGCGAAAGCGGCGGCAATCGAAATCCAACATGCCGTGAAATAACACGATGATGCCGGATGGCTCTGCGCTTATCCGGCCTTTTTTTGCATCATAAAAAGCCTGGTGAATCTCACCAGGCCTTGTCTTTTAACGACCAAACACCTCATCAATCGTCCGGCAGTCGTGTTCGTTCAACTCACCGCCCGCATTACGTGAAACTCCGCTGCAATAGCCGAACTTCCGCGATACCACCGTCTTGATGGTGGTGACGAAATCTTCGCCGATGGCATAAATCGACATATAGACGCCAATTTTCTGCTGAATGTCGCGCAGGGCCGTCAGGTCACCGGCCTTGAACGCTTCACGCGCGCTGACAAACAGTTCCGGCATAACGTTGTTGAGTCCGGAGATAATCCCCGCCCCGCCAGCCAGCAGGTTAGGAATGAAATACTCGTCATAACCTGAGAGTACGGCAAAATCGTCACGTACGGCCTGGGTTGCCTCGATCATTCTACGGGTATGCGACTGGCAGTCGACAGTATCTTTGATCCCGGCAAAGTTAGGGAACTCGCTGGCAAGTTGGGCGACCAGATCCGGCGTTAAATCGCTGCCGGTGCGTGGCGGGAAGTTGTAGGCGAACCATTTGCCGCTGAGCTTTTGCCCCAACTGGCGGAAGTAGCTCAGCAACTGCTTCGGCGTTTGGCCGTAGTAATACGGCGGCAGAACCATCACTGCATCGTAGCCTGTGCGATACGCTTCCTGCGCCATCCGTAATACATCGTGGATGCAGGTGGAAGAGACGTTAGCCACCATCTTCAATGAGCTCATGGCGCGCGCCTCGCGAATCAACAGCAAGCGTTCGTCAAGAGTGAAGGACGCGAACTCCCCGATACTGCCCATCAGCAAAATCACGTCGATTTTTGCCTCAGTCAGGCGTTGAAGGTGTTGGCTCAGACCGTTGAGATCGATATTACCATCCTGATCCATTGGCGTAATGGAGGGGCACCAGACGCCAGCAAACTGCGTTTGACCTGTCACGTTGTTGACTCCTTATTATGAAATGGCGTTTCAAAATCCCTTCAATAGATAGCATGGATAGTTGCGCGTCGTGTGAACCTTGCTCTCATTTTGCGCGGTTGAGGTAAAATAATTGTGGTTAAATAAGGCAAATTTATCGGGGAGAGGGACCAGATGCGATATCCAGTAGACGTGTTCAGCGGCAAGATTCAGGACTACGCGGGAAGCCGCCCCAGTGCGATTGGCAAAATTCAGGTCGATGGCGAACTGATGCTGACGGAACTGGGCCTGGAAGGCGATGAACAGGCAGAAACGAAAATCCACGGCGGGCCCGATCGTGCGCTGTGCCATTATCCACGCGAGCATTATCTGTACTGGGCGCGCGAGTTCCCGGAGCAGGCGGATCAATTTGTGGCGCCGGCTTTTGGTGAGAACCTCTCTACCGATGGCCTGACGGAACAAAATGTCTATATTGGCGATATTTTCCGTTGGGGCGAGGCGCTGATTCAGGTCACGCAGCCGCGTTCACCGTGCTTCAAGCTCAATTTCCACTTTGGGATCGGCGATATGGCGAGCCTGATGCAGAACTGCGGCAAAACGGGCTGGCTGTGCAGCGTGGTTGCTCCAGGTATGGTGTCAGCCGATGCGCCACTGGAGCTGGTCTCCCGGGTTAGCGACGTCAGCGTGCAGGAGGCTGTCGCCATTGCCTGGCATATGCCTTTTGACGATGAACAGTATCACCGTTTGCTGTCAGCGGCGGGGCTGTCGAAGAGCTGGACGCGAACGATGCAAAAGCGCCGACTGAGCGGCACAATCGAGGATAATTCACGGAGATTGTGGGGATAATGCGATGCCTGATGGCGCTGCGCTTATCAGGCCTACGCGCTATCCGTCAACGGAAAATGCCTGATGGCGCTCGCTTATCCGACCTACCGCTCGTGGAGATTTGTAGGCCGGATAAGGCGTTTACGCCGCCATCCGGCACAATCCGTTACGAACGTTTGTACAACGGTAGCCAGATAACCAGACGTAAGCCGCCCAGCGGACTGTCTTCGGCTTTCACCCAGCCGCGATGCTGCTGAATGGCGGTTTCCACAATCGCCAGACCCAGACCGGTGCCGCCGGATTCGCGATCGCGCGCTTCGTCAGTACGATAGAACGGGCGGAAAATCTGCTCGCGGTCTTCCGGGCTGACGCCAGGGCCATCGTCATCCACCGTGATCGTAATACCGTCTTTATCCACCGCGAAGCCAACTTCAATCTTCGTATGTGAATAGCGCAGGGCGTTACGGACGATGTTTTCCAGCGCACTTTCCAGCGCGTTCGGGTTACCGTACAGCGGCCACGGCCCCGGTGGGAAATTCACCGTGAGTGATTTACCCATCTGCTCGGCTTCAAAGGCCGCGTTATCCAGCACCTCGCCCCACAGATGATTGGCCTTCATCGTTTCGCTGACCAGCGCGTTTTTCTGCTGATTGCGCGACATCACCAGCAGATCGTTGATCATGCTGTCCAGACGTTGCGCTTCGGTTTCAATACGCTCCAGCTCCTTGCTCTCGCCGCTACGGCGACGCAACAACGCGGTTCCGAGTTGCAGACGCGTGAGCGGGGTTCTCAGTTCGTGCGAGATGTCTGACAACAGACGTTGCTGCGTCGTCATCATGCGTTCCAGGGCGGTCACCATCTGGTTGAAACTGGCGCCTGCGGCAAGGAACTCCTGCGGGCCAGCTTCCAGTTCCGGATGCTGACGCAGGTTACCCTGAGCGACCTCATCCGCCGCGTTTTTCAACTTACGCGCCGGTTTCGCCAGACTCCACGCCAGCCATAACAACAGCGGGGAACTGACTAACATTGTGACAATCAGCAACAATAGCGGACGGTCAAACAGCAGGTTGATAAAATCGGATTGGGAATTGCTGGCTGGGCGAATCAGGTAAAGCTGGTAGTTATCTTCTCCATCTCTGACGGAGAATGGCCCAACCATTTCGACGCGACCGTACTTTTTCTTCTGCGGGTGATCGGCGTTGTCCGCCTGACCAATAAAGTTACGAATGATCTGCATCTCGCTGCGTTCAGCGCCGATCACGCGTCCTTCTGTGGTCACTAGCAATAATCGCTGCCCAGGCGGCGCCCACTTGTCAATCGCACGGAACAAGCGACGCCACCACATCAAATCGTTGGGTGGATCGTTCGCGAGTTCAGCTTCAACGTGTTGCTCAATCATTAACCCCTGGCGCTGTTCGCTATCCAGCAGCTCGGTCATTTGGCGTGAGTCGAGCTTGGGTAACATCAGTACCAACATCAACACCAGTGCCAGCGTCAACCAGAAGATGGCAAAGATGCGCGCGGTTAAGCTCCCTATCATGAAGCCGAAACCATCAGATAGCCACGACCACGCAGGGTTTTAAACCACGGATGCCCGTCTTTCCGCTCCGGCAGTTTGCGCCGCAGGTTTGAGATATGCATGTCGATGGCGCGGTCGAAAGGCGTCAGGCGTTTACCCAGCACTTCCTGGCTCAAATGTTCACGCGATACCACCTGGCCGAGATGCTGTGCCAGTAGATAGAGCAGGGTGAATTCGGTGCCAGTTAACTCCAGCGCCCGACCGTCAAAGCTGGCTTCCTGGCGACCCGGATTGAGGCTGAGGGCATCCACTTCCAGCGTCGGCGAGCCGTTATCGCTGCTTTGCTGCTGTTCGCTCCAGTGCGAGCGGCGCAAAATAGCGCGGATACGCGCGACCAGTTCACGATCGTTAAACGGTTTCGGTAAATAGTCATCCGCGCCCAGCTCAAGGCCAAGTACGCGATCCAGTTCGCTGCCGCGGGCGGTCAGCATAATCACGGGGGTCTGGTGTGTCTGGCGAAGCGCTTTCAGCGTATCGATACCGTTTTTCTTCGGCATCATGACATCAAGCAAAAGTAAATCAATGCTGTCGTCCAGAAGTTCAAGCGCCTGCTCCCCGTCATGGGCAACCAGCACATTGAAGCCTTCCATTTCGAGCAGCTCCTTTAACAGGGAAGTCAGCTCTCGGTCATCATCAACTAACAGGATTTTATTCATTGTTTAAGTACCTCCGAGGCAGAAATTACGTCATCAGGCGTCGCTAATCCATGACTTTACGTTGTTTTACACCCCCTGACGCATGTTTGCAGCCCGAATCGTAAACTGTCTCTCGTTGAATCGCGACAGAAAAGATTTTGGGAGCAAATGATGCGCAAAGTTACCGCTGCCGTCATGGCCTCAACGCTGGCACTCAGTACCGTTAGCCAAGCAGCTGAAGTCGTTACAGGCGATAACTGGCACTCGGGAGAATCCCCTGCGCCGCGCACTGTACAAAGCCATATGTTTGACGGCATAAGTTTAACCGAACATCAGCGTCAACAGATGCGAGATCTGATGCAACAGGCCCGACATGAACAGCCGCCTGTTAATGTTAGCGAAATGGAGACGATGCATCGTCTTATTATTGCAGAAAAATTTGATGAAACCGCTGTACGCGCTCAGGCAGAAAAGATGGCGCAGGCACAGGTTGCCAGACAGGTCGAAATGGCCAGAGTTCGCAACCAGATGTATCGCCTGCTTACTCCCGAGCAGCAAGCGGTTTTGAACGAGAAGCATCAACAAAGAATGGAGCAGTTGCGCGACGTGACGCAATGGCAAAAAAGTTCTTCGTTGAAGTTATTGAGTAGTAGCAACTCACGTTCCCAGTAGTAAACCCTGTTTTCCTTGCCATAGACACCATCCCTGTCTTCCCCCACATGATGTGGGGGTTTTTTTTATCAATAACTTACATAAAACGACTTATTAAAACAGCAACTTATAAAAAGTTGGAACGACTCTGAACGGTTTCAGATTTCCCAGAGTGTGGACGCAATGTGGACACTCTGGGTCATTCCTAATTTATAAGGTCGTGCCGCCAGCTAAAGGGTTTAATGCGACGGCATTTTGCAGATAACCCGGCG
This sequence comes from Citrobacter sp. Ct235, assembly GCF_030332305.1. Taxonomy (NCBI): domain Bacteria; kingdom Pseudomonadati; phylum Pseudomonadota; class Gammaproteobacteria; order Enterobacterales; family Enterobacteriaceae; genus Citrobacter; species Citrobacter sp. Ct235. Next base: position 104,984 of record NZ_JAOWIC010000045.1, on the reverse strand, counting down.
AAAGGTGTGCATACACCATTGTTTGCTGGATGCTCGCATGACCCAATATTTGCTGTAAGGCGATTATGTTTCCTCCGTTCATCATAAAATGACTGGCGAAGGTATGGCGCAAGATGTGCGTTGCTTGATTCGGCGGTATATCTGGCTTCACCTTTCGCAGTATCTTACAAAATTTCTCATAGTCGACTTTGAACAGCTTCCCGCTCGCCTTCTCTTTGATCATCTTTTCCAGTTCTGCCGAAATCGGGACGGTGCGTTTTTTCCCGTTTTTGGTTTTCAGGAATGTGACCCTACAGTTAACTACCTGCGAAGGTTTCAATGTCGCCAGTTCAGACCAGCGGCCACCGGTACTGACACCGAGCAAAGCGATAAGTAAATCATCACCAGTTACGGCATCGAGTAAGCTGGCGATTTCCTGCTTCTCTAGAAATGTCATTTCCGGGTTAGCTTCGGCCAGCGGCGGTAGCCCGTGCACTGGGTGGATGCCGACAAATTCTTCTAACTGTATTAGCTTCGTAAACATACCTGAAAAACGGTACATATCCCGGTTTATAGTCGAAGAGCTTATCCCATCACGTAGCCGCACCGAGCGGTAATCCATTAACAGCCGCTTACTGAGTCGGCTGACCGGCATCTCGCCAAGCCCGTTAATTGTCTTGAGCAGGTGATTAAATTCCTTTTGACCGTGTTCGTGGTTCTGGCCGTGATACTTCCACCATATATCCAGCAATTCTTTTAATGTGCGTCGGTTGGCGCGCTGTCCGGCCCATTCTTTCTTGTTCGCGTTTGCCAGCGTATAGCGTTCAAATGCTACAGCTTCAGCTTTCCTTTCAAACTTCCGGCGAATGCGACGTCCTTCGCGCCCGCGCGGTCTTATGTCCACTTCATAGCGACCATCATCGAGCTTCTTAATTGACATAAGAAAGCCCTCCGGTATTGACATAAGAAAGCCCTCCGGTGCAGAGCTCACTATCTTGGTAACAAATAGTGAAAATGTAATGATTATAAAGTGTTAACCAGTCTGTTTCTCGGATTGGTGTGATTTTGTTGCGTCTGGCCCAATGTGTGCGATGGCCGGTGCTATTTGACCAGCTTGCGGGGCTGTTTTATCTGTCATTAGCCATAGCGTGTATTTCTGAAATTGGGGGTTGGTCGTTATCTTCAGCAGAGCTGTGCCGCTAGGTTCAAAGTTACCAGTTTCATATTTCTTTAAAGTGCTTAGTGACAAGTCAATGATTTGGCAGAACTTCGCCTGACTCAATCCCTCCGCTTCCCTCAATGCTTTTACCTTTTCGCTCAATTTCATTTGACATGGAACCTATATGTGTCCTAAATTCCCCGTCAGTGGAACCTATATGTGTACCATAACGGGCGAGAGTCCAGCCCTTCAGGAGCGTTCCTGAACGGTCTGTAAAGAGCTGGATCTGCTCAGACTAGCACGAACGAAGACGCCCGCAGAGGTTTTGGCGGGTCATTCATCAGAAAAGAGTAGGGGTAAGCGATGGAAACTAATGATTACGTAATCCAGTACCCACTGGAAGCGGTACACCCTGATAAGTTCGCAGAATTGGTGGGCAAGCCAGCATCGGCGATTGAGTCAATGGCAGTGCAGATTGAGCGCGTGGCCGAACAATGTCAGGCGGCTTTCTGCAACGATGGCCGTTGAGAACCGGGGGCGTGTCGCCCCTTCGCTTCCACCACCATTTCGCAAAAATGCCGGTGAGCCCTTCACCGGCGCTTTCCCATGGAATAAACCAAAAGCGGCCATTGGTCGCGACAGACCTCTTACACGTGCCGAATTCCGTCAGGTGCAAGCGGTTTTATTCAAGATTGACCGTCTGCCGTTTTTTCTGCGCTCGCATTTCACCTCGCGTTATAACTACATACGCCGCACTAAAAGCCCGGTGCATGGCCTGTTTTACCTGAAAAAGACATTTGAGGAACGGCTCTGGCCGCGCCTCGAGCGTGTTAATCAGGTGTACGGGATGGACACCAGTAAATCGATACGGCTTTTATCCGAACGCGATAAATTTGAAACGCTGCCGGACATGAATGACAAAGTGCTGAAGAAATTCGCCGCCCGATTATCTGCACAGATTTTCATGGCGTATGAAGAATTTAGCGATGAATACACCGAGGCATACGGGAGCAAAGAGGCGCTGTTTACCGATGATGCTCAATCGTATCTTTACGGCCAGCTCGCTGGCGCGGTGCGCGCGCTTAACATCACCCCGATGTACTGGAAGAAATACCGGAAAGGTCAGATGACCATCCGTATGGCCTACTCAGCCATCGCGCGCATGATGAATAACGAGTGGTGGGTCAGCCAGCTTAAAGCCCAGCGCATGCGCTGGCGTGAGTCCCTGCTGATTGCTGCCGGTGAGGTCAATAAAGACCGTTCTCCGTATGCCAGCAAGTCAGCAATTCGGGACGTTCACGCGCGCCGCCTGGCTAATCTGGAATACCTCAAATCTTGCGAGCTCGAGAATAAAGTGACAGGCGAGCGTATCGACCTGATTAGCAAGGTTATGGCGAGTATTTCAAACCCTGAAATTCGGCGTATGGAGCTGATGAATACCATCGCCGGTATTGAGCGTTACGCCGCATCAGTGGGTGACGTCGGTATGTTTATTACGATCACCACGCCGTCAAAATATCACCCGACTCGCCAGATAGGGAAAGGCAAAGATAAGACCGTACAGCTTAATCACGGCTGGAATGATGAGGCATACACACCTAAAGATGGTCAGCGCTATTTATGCGGCATCTGGAGCAAAATGCGCACGGCATTCAAAGATAATGATTTGCAGGTTTACGGGATGCGCGTTGTTGAGCCTCATCACGATGCAACTCCCCACTGGCATATGATGTTGTTTTGCAAACGCAGCCAGCATAAGCAGATTATCGACATTATGCGACGCTATGCGATGAAGGAAGACGGTAACGAGCGCGGAGCGGCGCGTAATCGCTTCGAGGCTAAATATCTCAACAAAGGCGGCGCGGCTGGCTATATCGCGAAATATATCGCTAAAAATATCGACGGCTATGCGCTCGACGGCCAGCTCGATAAAGACACCGGTAAACCCCTGAAAGATACCGCCTCAGCGGTCACCGCATGGGCGTCAACATGGCGCATCCCTCAGTTTAAACCGATTGGCATCCCGACGATGGGCGCATATCGCGAGCTCCGCAAGCTGCCTCGCGGCGTCAGTATTGCCAGCGATTTTGACGATCGTGTCGAAGCGGCTCGCGCTGCTGCTGATGAGGGGGAGTTTGATTTCTATATCGCCGCACAGGGTGGCGCGAATGTTAAACGAGGCGACCAGACCGTCAGGGTTGCGCGCACCACGACTGATGAGGTTAACGAATATGAAGAGGATATCGAGAGAGTGGTCGGTATTTACGCCCCACATCTTGGGGCTGGTCACATTCGGATCACCCGTACATCAGAATGGCGAATCGTTCCAAAGGCCGTTGCCGTTGAGCCTTTGACTTTAAAAAGCGGCATCGCCGCGCCTCGGAGTCCTGTCAATAACTGTGGAAAGCTCACCGGCGGTGATACTCCAGTTATGACACCCGCACCGTCTGAGCAAGCCGCAGCGGTGTTAAATCTGATTGATAAAGGGGTTATCGGTTGGGATGAGCCGGACGTTATGAAGGTGCTTAACCGTGCGTTAAAAGCTGGTGCGCATCAGAAAGGTCGCCAACAAAGAAATGCAGCACCGCTCAAGCCTGCTGAACAAGCACCATCAGCCAGGCTAACCAAAGCGGAAAGGGATCTAATACCGAGAATTCGTTTCAATTTGGTTCAGGAAGGTATCACCCCGGAAAGATGGGAGCTTGAAGTACTAGCTCGCGGCGCTGTTGTTCGTTTTGGTGATAAAGAATTCAGTTACCAGCCCCTAGATGAATGGTCTGGATGGCAAAGTGAGAAAAATCGCTCTGCTTCAAGTTACTAGATTCTCGGCTTGTTTTGGGCTTGTTGCTAAAGTTATTATTGGCAACATGATCGTTTTTATGTTAGAAGCGGTGAAATTAGGATAGGTTTATGCGTAATAAATCTCAAGGAATTCGAGGCGTTGGAGGGGATATGAAGCAAAAAATGACAGGTGTAGAAGAAAAATTAAGACATAAAGAAGTTGAATATATTTCTATTGAAGATCTAGAACTTGATGTTGAGAACCCTCGTTTTGGTGAGGATTCCTCAGTAACGGATACACAGATCGATGTTTTGAATAATATCGTGAAAAATTATGGTGTCACTGATGTAATAAGTTCTATTGCTGTTAATGGGTATTTTTCTGCTGAACCCATGGTGGTCAGAAAAAATAATAATCAAAAATATACCGTAATGGAAGGTAATAGAAGGCTAGCGGCTTGTTTAATACTTAAAAACGATGATAGAGCTAGGGATCAGGTAAATTTACATCAACAATATATAGATAAGTATATTTCACATGGGCAACCAAAGATAGATCCTATTCCAGCAATCGTTTTTGAAGGTGATGATGGGGTTGATAAAAAGTCTCTTATTTCTTATCTTGGTGTTAGACATATTGTTTCCACTAAAGATTGGGACTCATATGCTAAAGCCGCGTGGATTGCGAGAACAATAAAAGAAGGAGATATGAGTGTTAGCGATATCTCGACTATGATTGGAGATCGTAATAGTACAATAAAAAGGCTTTTGTCGGGTTACAACTTTATAAAGCAAATGGAATCCACAGGGAAATATAATAAGGATGATAGTGTAAAAAAAGGACGGGGAAGTAATACAAGCTATCCTTTTTCTTGGGTTTATACATTACTCGGTTATAAGAGTATACAGGATTTTGTTGGATTGTCGGAAGACCCTACAGATTCAAATCCAATAGATGATAAAAAACTAGATAATGCCAAGCTTCTTATGACCGCTATGTTTGGCAATAAAAATAAAGGGCAAAATTCACAGGTTAAAGATTCTCGCAATCTTGGTGTGTTGGCCGAAGTTGTGGCATCACCAGAAAAGATTGTGTTGCTTAAGCAAGGAAAAGATGTTGAAGAGATCAATGATTTAACACAGCCTATTGGGGAACGGCTGACAAGCCTAATGCTAGATATTAGAGGAAGGTTAGATGAATGTATTACTAGAGTGGGTCGCGAAGACTTACCAAGGCAAGATGCCATAGAGTTAAATAATTATCTTGAGCAAATAAGCAAGCAATTTAGATCTTTTAGAGTGTCAATTAATCAAGCTATTAGCGGGAATGATTCAGAGGGCTTTTAATTGTGAATTATGGATTGCGCTCTAAAATGCAGGGATTCGCTACGGATGCGGATCAAGCTGAATTTAACGCATTACTTGATGTTAATGCAACGATTGATTCAGGTATTGAAGACGATAAAATTGCTGGAACTATCTATGATGAGCTAGATGAATTAGATGGGCATTTTGAAGAAGATTGGATGAAAGAAGATCAAGGGAAAGATATTCTAGTTGGTCAGATTGCTGAACATATTCAATGGCGTTCAGATATTCTTGAGGATATGTATCCTTTTGAATATAAAGCAAATCATCTAACTTTAAAGGATTCCCCATCACCTGTTTATTTATTTTGCTTGTGTGTTTCAATGATAAATAATTTAACTAAAGGTGAAAATGTTAAGTTGCCTCGATATTTCGAAATTATGGCCGGCCGTCTTTTTACAAAGTTTTTAAGTGCTCATGCAAAACATATGCATACTGGTTGGCCTCGTTCAACAGGAAATCCTGTTAATTATAAAGAGTTGGCTACTAAGTTAAATGGATTGATTTCTCCAAATACGAAAGAATGGTCTTGGCGTGTTGAAAATGGTTTGAAGGATGAAGACGCATTAAGGATAAAGGATTGTGGTGTTGATTTTGTTACTTGGGTTGATTTCCTTGATGGTCGAGATGGACGTTTATTTGCATTAGGGCAATGTGCTTGTGGTAATGATTGGCCTACTAAATTTAATGACATAAAAATCGAACGATTGACACCATGGTTTCACCCTCTTACTTATATCAAATGCGTAAAAGTTTTTTCAACGCCTTATATCTTAGTTGATGAAATGATTAGAGAAGCCAGCTCTGAAGCTGGCATTATATTCGATCGAGTTCGTTTAACTATTGCCCATGATCGCTTTAAAGAAGATTTTGACGATATGCGCGATGATTTGAATACGTTAATTGATTTTTGTAAAAACTTGAAAAAGGCCCAGTGATGGGCCATTTACCAGATATCAGGGATATTTTTTACCACCGCTTCAAACAGTGGCGGTGGAACAGCATTACCTACGACCTTGTAACGCTCTTTCAGTAATCGAGCTGCTCCAAAATCTTTCATTTCAGGAAAAATTAGGTTGCCACCATGGTGCGTATAATCTTTACTAAATCCTTGAAGAATAGCCGCTTCTTTATAAGAAAAACGTCTCGCTGGTGAGTCTGTTACAAACTCCCATTTATCGATGTCAACTTTCCTTAACTCAGGGCTGATTGGGTGTAATGGAATATGACGAAGGTTACTCACAATCGTTTTACTGACTTCATCCCAGTTGCGGCGTCTATTTCTCGATAAATAGTACCAATGAAATGGGTCGTCACAAAACTCACCGACTGGCCATTCAGGTAAATCTTTGAGTGCTTCACCGATTGTCACATAAGGTGTTAGTTTATCTTCACCATGAGTGGGTTCGGGGAATTTATATTCATAGTTAAAATCGTTTCTAATTCCTACGATTATTAATCTTTTACGTTCTTGTGGAACCCCATAGTGATGAGCTTTGAGCACATTCCAAACTACTTTATAGCCTTTACTTCCTGCATTGGAAAAACGTTCAATTTGATCATCAAGCAAGTGCTGGAATGTACTGTTTCTCATGCCTGAAACATTCTCAACGATGAATGCTTTAGGTTGAATATGTGTTAATGCTCGAGCAAATTCTTTATATAAAAAATTAATGCTCCTGTCAGCGAGACGAGCGCCTCCTTGACTAAATCCTTGACACGGATAGCAGCCAACAAGAATCTCAGCACTCGGAAACGTTTGCACTTCCCGAATGTCTTGAATGAGATAGTCTGTTTCTGGCTGGTTGGCAAGATAAACCTCTCTTGCATAAGGCAAAATATCGTTTGCCATTACGACATCAAAACCAGCTCTCACCAGTCCTGCATCGGAACCACCACAGCCTGAGAACAATGATACAGCTTTTGGCATTTTCTCCCCCTGATAAACGGGCAAGAGTATAGCTTTTTATGCCGCGACTGCATACTGTCGCCTCATAAATGGCTTATTGTGTCCATGCATCAAGGCTGTATGTTTTTGCATGCGATTACCAAATCTCATTTCTTGGATGCAGCCTTGTATTTATGTGGCTCTGGCATCCTGTTGCAGCTGCATTAAAACCGACCCATCAAGCGGGCAGGCGTGGCGGGGATAGCATTGCGCGCTGAGGCGGGTAATTATTTTATTTTTCCAGCGCCTGAGCGCGTCCCTGTGGCGTTGTTGTGGTCGTGGGTGAGTAACGAGGCGGAGCGGTGACGGCGTGTCGTGGCGCTGAGGGCGTTGTGTGCTGTGGGGGGTAAAGCCGCCACGACGGGCGGCTGTGGGTGGGGTTACTCGCCGTCGCCGAGGGTATATTTTTCGAAGCGGATAATTTCTTCACCCGCCCATTCGTTCAGCTCCATAAACCGCGCCTGTAGCGGGGTCAGTTCGTTACGCACAAAGACCTTTGCCACCTTCTCAACGTCACCCACTGAACCGACGTTTTCGGGCTTACCGCCCATAAGCTGGAACGGTATGCGGTGCGCGTCGAGCAGGTCGCCGGCGCTGACTTTCTTGATATTAAAAAAATCATCCTTCGTGGCGACTTCGCTCAGTGGAACAATTTTAATCCCGTCTGCTTTACCATTCGGCGCGTAAAAAAACAGGTTCTTAAAATTGCCGAGCCCTTTTGAGTCGCGCATCGCCTTTCGCAGTGCCTCGACGTCGGTGCTGCTTTGCGCGGCGTCGGTCACATACATGATGTAACCCGCATGCGCGCCGTTCTGGTAATACTTGCGACGGAACAAGGTCGCCGATTCATTCAGCCAGGCTGAATTGAGTGCGCTCAGGTATTCCGGCATCCCGTAAAGCTCCTGATTAATATCGGGCTCGAGCAGGTGGAAGACGGAGCCGGGCGCGAACTGGTGCGGCTGTGTGTAGCTCTGAATGTACCAGTAAACGTCATCCTCGATGCCACGGCGGGTGTATTTCGCCGGTGAGGTTTCCAGTTTTAACGGCTTGCCGGTCAGGCTGCGACGCTCTTCGATAAACGCATTACCAAACACCAGATAATCGAGCGCAAACCGGGTGAAGTCCTGACGGGATAACAACGGGTGCGGGATGTAGGTCGACACCAGAATATTACGCTTTACGTAAATCGGTGAGCTGTGGTGCACGGCGGCGCGCATACTTTTCGCCAGCCCGGAAAAGCTCACCGGCGGCTCGTACCACTGGCCGTTGTCGATACACTCGACATAATCGAGAATATCGCGGCGGTCGAGTACCGGCGTCGGCTCACCAAAAGTGAATGCTTCCATGCTCTGAGCCGGTGCGGCGGTGTGGTTTTGGGTGTGCGGCGGCTGCTGGCGCTTGTTGCGTTTTTTGCTCATTAGTTCCACTCCATGATGCTGGATGACCGCTCACCGGTCGCGGCGGTCAGCGGCTCATTGATTAATACGTGCATGGTTGCCCAGGCGAGATCGGCGTGACTGGCTTCCTCTGTGCGGCTGGCCTCATAGGTCGAGCTGCGACCACTGCTGGTCATGGTTTTGCGGATAGATATAAACGACTGCGTGATATCGGTCGCGCTGACGTCGTACTCGAGGCAACCGCGGCGAATGGTGTCTTTTGCTTTGAGCACCATTGCGGTTTTCATTTCCGGCGTGTAGCGGATTTCACGTGCTGCCGGATAGAAAGACCGCACGAGCTGGAAGACGCCCTGACCGAGCCCGGTCGCATCGATGCCGATATATTCCACGGTGTATTTTTGTGTGAGCTCGCGAATGGATTCGGCCTGTTGGGCGAAGTCCATCCCTTTCCACTGGTGGCGCTCGAGTATGCGGAATTTGCCACCGGCAACGACCGGCGGCGCAATAACGACGCACCCGGCGCTGTCGCCACGTAATGACGGGTCGTAGCCAATCCACACCGGGCGGTGACCGAATGGCCGGTCGGCAAATGGCTGGTAGTCCTCCCATTTCTCGAGGCTGTCGACCATGCAGCGTTGCAGCTCTTCGAACGGGAATACCGACGCTTTATCGTCGACGAACTCGCACATAAACAGGTTGCGGAACTCATCGACACTGTTCTCGCGCTTCAGCGTATCGATGTTGAACAGGGTGCACCCTTTGGCGAGTGCGTCCTCGATGGTGACAATCTGTCGCCACTGGCCGTCAGGACAGGCGACGCCCTTCGCGAGTGCGGCGTGACTGATATCGATATCGACGCGCTCGCTCTTGTCTGAGCGCCCCTTGTTGAACTGCTCACCCGACCAGAACGGGTAAGCGCCGTGCGCCAGCGATGAGGGGGTCGAAAAATAGGTCGTGCGTAAATGCTCCTGTGACGACATGCCCCCGGCGACGCGCTTCAGTTTCTGGAAGTTGGGGATCCAGAAAATTTCGTCGACATACAGGTCACCGTTGTGACTCTGTGCGGTGTTGGCATTGGTACCGAGAAACATCAGCTCCGCGCCATTGTTGCCGAGCACAATCGGGTCGCCGGTAAGCTCGACGCCAGCCTGTCGGGCAAAGGCGATAATGTATTTACGGAATACATAGGCTTGCGTCTTACTGGCCGACAAAAAGATCTGGTTGTGTCCGGTCTTCAGCGCCTGTAACAGTGCCTCACGTGCAAAATAGAACGTCGCGCCAATCTGTCGCGATTTCAGAATGTGCCTGATGCGGTGCGCCAGCCCCGCGCGCCACCATTCGAGCTGATAGTCGAAAGACTGCCCGAGGAAAATCTCTTCGAGTTTCCCGATAGCCTCTTCGCTGAAAAAGTTCTTTTTCGGCTTCTTCTTTTCCCCTTTGTTGCGGTTGGCGACGTTCGGGTTTAAATCCGCTTCGTTGCCGGTCTGCCCGTAGCGGTTTACCCGCGCGAGGTGCTCCATCTGGCGCGCCAGAAAATCCGCGACCTTAAAGTCGTGAGCCGTCAGGTCAGGCTTTGCATAGAGCTGAATCAGTCGCGCCTCGAGCGTGAATTCCACCCGGTTTAACGGGGCGGTCTCTTCCCATTTATCGCGCTGTTTCCAGCTCTGCACCGTGGGGCGCTTGACCTGTAACTGCTCCGCGATTTGTGGCACGGAATAGCCCTGCCAGAACAAAAGCGCGGCCTGTCGTCGCGGGTCGCTGAGTAATGATGTGTCGGTTGTAGTGGTCATAAAACCTCACTGTGATGAGTACACGGCAAGGCTAAAGATTCAGGAGGGATGAATCGCTAACCCCCTGTTGTGTCAGGGGTTGCACTTCTGTAACCGGTGGCTGGCGAGGGAGGGAGTCGGGAAACTACATCCGACCCGATAACCCAATTCAGGACACCTGATTCATGGCTAAAAACAAAATTTCGAAATGGTTTCGCATCGGCGTCGAGGGTGACACCTGCGACGGTCGCGTCATCAGTGCGACCGATATTCAGGAAATGGCCGACGGCTTTGACCCGCGCGTCTACGGCTGTCGCATTAACCTCGAGCATATCCGCAGCGTTATTCCCGACAGCCCGTTTTGCCGCTATGGCGACGTCACGGAAGTGAAAGCGGAAGTGATCGACGACGATTCGGCACTCAACGGCAAGCTGGCGCTGTTCGGTAAAATTGCCCCGCTCGACAACCTGCTCGCGATGCTGGCGAAAGGCCAGAAGGTTTACACCTCGATGGAAATTCGCCCGAACTTTGCCAACACCGGCAAATGTCACCTCATCGGGCTGGCGGTAACCGACGACCCGGCGAGTCTCGGCACCGAATACCTGCAATTCTGCTCCCTCGCACAACAAAACCCACTGGCCGGGAAGAAAGACCAGCCGGGCGACCTGTTCTCCGTGGCAACTCTTGCCGGGCTGGAATTCGAAGACCTGCCCGACACCCTGCTGACCAAACTCAGCGACACCGTGAAAGGCATCTTCAGCCGTAAACAGACTGACGATGATGCGCGTTTCGGTGATGTACATGAAGCCGTGACCGCCATCGCCGAGCGGGTGCAGACCGGCGGCGAAAGCGCCGAGGTGCGTTTCAGTGCCATTGAAACCGAGCTTGCTGATGTCAAAAAAGCGCTCGCCGAACAGGCAGACTCCACCTCGCAGCAATTCAGCACCCTGACCACCACGCTGGAAAACACCGAAAGCAAATCACAGGCGCGCCGCAAGTTAAGCACCGGTGGTGACGGTGATTCGGCGGGCTCCACGCTGACCGACTGCTAACCCCCGGTAACCCCGAAGGAATACAAAACTCATGCGTAAAGAGACCCGTTTTAAATTCAATCAGTACCTGAGCCGTATCGCCGAACTGAACGGCATTGCGACCAGCGACCTCGACAAAAAATTCACTGTCGAGCCGTCGGTGACGCAGACCCTGTTTGACAAAATCCAGCAGTCGTCCAGCTTCCTGAAGCTCATCAACATGGTGACGGTTGGCGAACTGACCGAAGAGAAGGTCGGCATCGATGTGACCGGCTCCATTGCCAGCACCGCTGACACCGACGGCGGGGTCGAGCGTAAAACCGCTGATTTCTCAAAAATGGATGCGTACCGCTATTTCTGCCATCCGGTGAACTTCGACTACCACCTGAAGTACAACAAACTCGACCTGTGGGCGCGTTTTCAGGATTTCCAGATCCGGATCCGTAACGCCATCATCAAGCGTCAGGCACTGGATTACATCACCATCGGCTTTAACGGTGTGAGCCGGGCGGCGACGTCTGACCGTAGCAAAAACCCGTTACTTCAGGATGTGGCTGTCGGCTGGTTGCAGAAATACCGCAACGACGCGCCTGAGCGTGTGATGTCCAGCGTCACAGACGCTGACGGCACCGTGATTTCGAACACCATCAAAGTGGGTAAAGGTGGGCATTACGCCAACCTCGACGCACTGGTTATGGATGCGTTTGAGTCACTGGTCGCGGAAATTCACCGCGAAAACCCGGAAATGGTGGTCATCTGTGGTCGCCGTATCCTGACCGACAAATACTTCCCGATGATTAACAAATTCCAGGCGAACAGCGAACAGCTCGCCGGTGAGCTGATTATCAGCCAGAAAACCATCGGTCAGCTTCAGGCGGTGCGCGCGCCGTTCTTCCCGGCAAACAGCGTTTTCATTACCACGCTGGATAACATTTCGATTTATCTGTACGAGGACGGCCACCGCCGCCACATCGTCGAAAATCCGAAACTCGACCAGGTGGAAAACTACGAACAGGTCAAAGTCGATTTCGTTATCGAGGACTACGAGGCTGGTTGCCTGATTGAAAATATCGAGATCCTCGAGCCGGAAGAACCCGCCACCACAGAACCTGTGAGCGCGGAAGTCTTCGCGGCGGCAATGGTTAAAGCGATGCAGTCTCTGACAGGCGACGCACCGGCTGAAACCAACACCACTGACGGCACGGAGGCATAACCGATGGCAACCCCCGCACAGCGTCATGCGATGCGGGTCTCGGCTATCAGGGCATCGCAGCGGGATAACTCCCCGCTGCGTCATGCCTCACCTTACGAGCAGATGCTCGTCAAGCTGGCCGCAGACCGCCGGACGCTATCAGCAATTCGTTCTAAAGAACGCAAAGCGGATAAAAAACGCGAATTACTCCCGCTGTACCTGCCGTGGGTCGCTGGCGTACTGGAAAGCGGCACCGGCGCACAGGATGACATTCTGATGACGGTAATGCTCTGGCGTCTGGATGCGGGGGATATCACTGGCGCTGTCGAGATTGCGCGCTATGCCCTGCGTTTTGGCCTGTCGATGCCGGAAAACCATTCCCGCCCCGCGCCTTACATGCTGGCCGAAGAGGTCGCGCTCGCGGCTCTCCGAGCCCGTATCGCCGGTGAGCCGGTCGACGCTGCGCAACTGCTCGAGGTCATCGGGCTGACTGATGCCACCGATATGCCTGACGAAGTGCGCGCCCGACTGCATAAGGTCACCGGTCTGACCCTGCGTGATGCCGGTCAGCTTCCTGATGCGCTGGCGCACCTGCAACGCGCCTTACAGCTCGACACCAACGCCGGGGTAAGAAAGGACATTGAGACCCTCACTCGTGAGCTGAACCCGAAACCGGTCGTCGTCAAAAAAACGGCGCCGAAAGCCGCGAAAAAGGTACCCGCGAAAAAACAAAATTCACCGGTGAAACGAGGGCGGGGACGCCCGAAGAAAATCGCCGGTTAACAGAACGCGCCCCGCGCCGGGCGGCACGCTGGTCAATGTCGGTGATCCACCGTAACTGCGACCGGCGTCCACCGCCCACCTATTTACTGAGGTACTCATGACCATGATTGTGATGAATAACCCGGCGCAACAGCGCGACCCGATGGTCATCCCGCCGGTGCCGGTCGACGAGCCGGTGATTAAAAACACGGCCTTTTTCCCGGATGTTGACCCGAAGCGCATGCGCGAAGAAATGCGCCTCGAGCAGACCGTGACGCCGGTGCGTCTGCGCCGGGCGATTAAAACCGCGATGGCCGAGACCAACGCCGAGTTAACCGACTGGCGCGACCTTCAGCTCGCCGCCGGTTACCCGCGACTTGAGGATGTGCCAACGGATGAGCTCGACGGCGAAAGTGTGCGGGTTTTTCACTACTTCAACGCTGTTTGCTCGATGACGACCGCGACGCTGTACGAGCGTTACCGGGGCGTTGATGCCAGCGCCAAAGGTGACAAAAAGGCCGACAGCATCGATGACACCATCGATGAAATGTGGCGTGACATGCGCTGGTCGGTTGCCCGTATCCAGGACAAAGCGCGCTGCATCGTGGGGCAAATCTGATGAACGTCATCGCGCATCAGGGCGATACGCTCGACACATTATGTCAGCGCCATTACGGGCGCACTGAAGGTGTGGTCGAGGCGGTATTGCTGGCTAATCCGGGGCTCGCCGGGCTGGGTGTCGTCCTGCCACATGGCACGGCGGTCAGTCTGCCTGAAGTCGACGCCGCACCGGTATCGGAGACCGTGAATTTATGGGACTGACTGTGGATAAAATCACAACCTTTCTGACCTACTGGCTGTCAGTGGTGCTGGCGTATTTCGGTACGCAGACGCCGGAACGGCTCGCGCTTTATTTCGGGGGAAGCTGCGCCATTTTTACCGCGCTGGTTAACTTCTGGTACCAGCGAAAGAAATACCGCTATCTCGTCTCGATGGGGATTGATAAGGGGGTTATTCGTGGGCTCATTCGTTAAACGTTGCAGTGCGGCTGTCGTGCTGGCGCTGGCGGCACTGGTGCCTGATTTTCGTTTGCTTCACACCTCGCCGGAGGGGCTTGCGCTGATTGCCGACCTCGAGGGTTGTCGGTTGCGCCCTTACCAGTGCAGCGCGGGCGTGTGGACGTCAGGCATCGGCCACACTGCCGGGGTGGTACCGAAACGGGATATCACCGAGAAGGAGGCCGCCGCGAATCTGGTCGCCGACGTGCTGAACGTTGAGAAACGACTCGCGGTCTGTGTGCCGGTGGACATGCCATCCGCCGTCTATGACGCGCTGGTCAGCTTCGCTTTTAACGTCGGCACCGGCGCGGCCTGTCGCTCGACGCTGGTGTATCACCTGAAACACCGGCAATGGTGGCAAGCCTGTGACCAGCTCACTCGCTGGGTTTTTGTGAATGGTGAGCGTAATACCGGGCTCGAAAACCGCCGTTTTCGTGAGCGCACTTACTGCCTGAAGGGGGCGAAATGAAAACGATAGTCGTGTTGTTAGTGCTGGCCGTGGCCGGGCTACTCTGGATGCGTCACGAAAACACCAGTCTGACCCGCTCCCTTGAGCGGGCAAATAAAGTCGCCGGTGACCAAAAAACGGTGATTACCATGCTGAAAAGCCAGCTTAAAACGGCCTCCCGTATCCGTGGGGAAAATGAGACCGCTCAGGTCTTACTGCGCGGTGAGCTCATCGATGCCGGAGCGCGGGCACAACGTCGGGAACAGACCATTACGAGGTTACTCAATGAAAATGAACAGCTTCGCCGCTGGTATAGCGCTGATTTACCTGATGCTGTGCGCCGGTTGCACCAGCGCGCCGCCTGCGCCGACGCCGGTGATTGTCTACAACGCATGCCCGAGGGTCAGTCTTTGCCCGATGCCGGAAAGTGACCCGTCCACCAACGGTGACCTGAGCGCGGATATACGCCAGCTCGAAAGCGCCCTCGAGCGCTGTGCGCTTCAGGTCAGAACAATAAAAAACTGTCAGGATAAAATCGATGTACAAGCCGAAGAGTCTGCGAAAAGCCTTAACTGACGCCGTGCCGGTGCTGGCACGTAACCCCGATATGATGCGTGTCTTTATCGATAACGGGAATCTTGCCTCGACGCTGGCGACGTCGCTGTCGTTTGAGAACCGGTACACGCTGAATGTGGTGGTGACCGACTTCACGGATGATATCGAGCTGTTACTCGTCCCGATTCAGGCATGGTTACGCATTCATCAGGCTGACATTATGACAACCGATGAAGGGCGTAAAAAGGGCTTCACCTATTTTGCTGATATCAATGACAACGACAGCGCTGATATCAGTATCAGCCTGATGCTGACCGAGCGCACTATCGTTAAAGAGCAGGGGGATAGGCTCCACGTCGAACAGGCAGAGGAGCCGCAACCGCCGGAACCCGTTACCCGGCCAGTTGAGCTGTATGTTAACGGTGAGCCCGTGAGTCGCTTGCATGAATGACTTTAAACCCTTTGACGATAAGCTCGCGGGGCTGATAGCGGCGCTGTCACCTGCCGCCCGTCGCAGAATGGCCGCAGATATCGCGAAGACTCTGCGAGCCCGTCAACAGCGCCGGATTAAAACGCAGAAAGCACCGGACGGCACACCTTACGCCGCCCGAAAGCGCCAGCCTGTAAAAGCCAAAAAAGGCCGGGTTAAACGGGAAATGTTCGCCAAACTCCGCACCAGTCGCTTTATGAAAGCCACGGCGGGAAATAATGCGGCGGTCGTGGAGTTTACCGGCAAGGTGCAACGGATTGCAAATGTGCATCAGTACGGCTTAAATGACCGTCCAAACCGCAATAGCCACTACATGAAGTATGAGATGCGCCCATTGTTTGGTTTTAATGAAGAAAGTAATAAGCAGGTTGAAAATGTGATCTTGACTATGTTAATGAAAAATAAATAATGTTGAGAATGAGATTTCTATACATAGATTAATACTTGAAATGCCAATTGTGGCTACTGACTTTTAAATATGAATTTTTATGAAGCGATCTGTTTATTTATCTCTGTGTTCGATTTTTTTCTTATCTGGCTGTGTACATTTTGACTTTAGTGATAATTGCAAGGGGGTGGTGTATTACGAACCCGTTCCTTATTTGTATCCACGAGCTATTCTGAACTAGAAAAAATGTAAGAGCACTGTTGCAGTAATAATGATACCGGGCAAGAAGCGAGTCATAACACCTGTTACAGGGGTAATGGGGATCTCAAACCTTTCAACCAAATTTGACAAAGGATTTATCACAGAGTTTGGGCAAAGTGGAGATTCAAAAGCCGCTGAAAAGTTAGGTTCCATCGCAAGGTTGTTACCAGCACTTGCCGGGGCTGGTCTTGCGTCAACAGATGGATCACCCCAAAGACCAAAGCCGACAAAAAATGACTGCCCAGCGTCAGCAGTGATGTACCTCATAAATAATGGCGTTCCGGACTTAAGTAACCCAACTGATTTTGCTGCAACACAGCCACTACCTTCTGCTAGACATGGAGATTCAATGGGGCAGGTTTTGAACAAGTAAAGTATTTGATTGGTAAGTTATAAATCCGTTCGAATTGCCGCTAATTAATAATCAGCGGCAATTTTTCGCAAGCATTAATAATTCAAAGCATATAATTTATCCCTGAAGAATATGCTCGTCAGTTTCGTAAGCTACGCTTGGGTAGTATTTTTTGTAATGTATTCCAAACAATTGTTTGCCTGGAAGATTTTTTACTAAATTATATTTAGTAATGAGTTTTGGGGGGGGCGAGTCATTGACTAATGGTTCAGATGAAAACTCCCATTTCATCCCAATGCTAGAAATGCTGTTTACCAATAAAAGTGCTTGCTCATAAGTGGAAAGCTGTGCACGTAACATTTTTCCGTAAGAATACTGACGTTCCTTGCTTAGGGCTTTATTTTCTTCCAAATATCTGTAGCTTTGATATAAATGTCTAAAATAATGCCCTAACCTGAACTGATGTCCACCATAATATTTATTATAACTACGTTGCATGTCAAGCTCTATTGCAAAGAGTGAAAGGTTAGATGTTTGCTCAGGATGTGCTCTGTTCTTGTAAAGTTCATCAATCAACAAATGCAACTTATCAAGTTCCATTTTTCTAATTGTTTTCCATTTTAAGAATCTATCGGTATTCGATTGTTTTGGTTTTAATTTTATAAAGTAAAGTAACTTGTGATAATAATCTGCATTGTATTTTTTTCTGAATAAGTTTCTTAAGATGGCTTCTCCCTCCTCTCCAACACCGTAAAATACCATGCAGTAAGCTATATCAATGCGTGCCATATCTATAGGGCTGACTTCAAGACCATTATCTGTGATTATCTTATTTAGAAAAGAAAGATGCTTTTGTGAAATGTAGTCGCTGGATTTTTTTGAGTTAGAAAATTTACAAACTTCCCTGTAGCACTCACTAAACTCTTTAAATATAACCCTCATTACTTGTCTGTTTTCATATGTTTCGAATTTCTCAGAGTTGTTAGCTACGGGTTTGTTATATTTCATTTCGCTTACATTATCTCTGTGTAATCTAATCATTTCAAAGAAAATGGCTTCGAATGCAGTTCTTTTATTCTCCTTTGATTGTTCTTGGAATGTTAGATATATAAAAAATGTTCCAGCTAATGCGAACAGAGTTCCTACTACACCTCCGACAAAATCACCAAATTGACCTGTGACCTCATAGTTGGTTTTAGATGTGGGCCATGCGGAATATCCATCAATACCGGACTTCAGAATAAAATATGCAAAAACAAATAGCCCCATAGCAACAATTATTATGGAAAAGATTTTGATTGATTTATTCATTGATACATTTCTCTTGTGCTTCTCTTGGTTTTAGTGGTGATGCGATCTTCGGATATTCTAACCAAATGACAATAATTGTCTATTAAGCAATCAAAAGTAATCACTCCAAGCGAATTCGCTCAATATATCAGTTCTTAGTTGTTGTGGCATCCCTCCCAAAACTTCGTCCAATTGCCGTCGAATGCCCCTAGCGGCATCCTTTCCCACATGAAAACTCAATCAACTCTTCAGGACATTCTGCGTCTGTTGCGCAACCTTATCCGCACCGGCGTTATCGTCGAGGTTGACCTCGATGACGGGCGTTGTCGTGTCCAGACCGGCGGCATCATTACCGACTGGCTTCAGTGGCTGACGGCTCGTGCCGGTCGTTCTCGCACGTGGTGGGCTCCCTCTGTGGGTGAGCAGGTTTTATTGCTGGCCGTGGGCGGTGAGCTCGATACCGCCTTTGTGCTGCCCGGTATTTTTTCTGATGACCACCCCGCGCCGTCGGTATCGGCTGATGCATTTCACATCGCCTTTCCTGATGGTGCGGTTATCGAGTACGAACCGGAGACCGGCGCACTGACCGTGAGCGGCATTAAAACCGCAGACATTACGGCGTTGGATTCCATCGTCGTGGCGGTGCCGGAGGTGACGGTGAAATCTGAGACCCGCATCACTCTCGATACCCCGGAAGTGGTCTGCACCAACAAACTGACGACCGCCAAGCTTGAGGTCACCATAAGCGGCACGATGAAAGGCGATATCACCCATACCGGCGGCTCGCTGTCTTCAAACGGAAAAGTGCTGCATTTGCATAAACACCCCGGTGATAGCGGCGGTGAAACAGGGACACCACTATGACAATACGTTACATCGGCATGAACCGAGAGAACGGGCGCGCCATCGCTGACGCCGATCACATCCGTCAGAGCTGTGGCGATATTCTGCGAACGCCGGTCGGATCTCGCGTGATGCGCCGCGATTATGGCTCGCTGCTGTTCTCTCTGATTGATATGCCGCAGACCGACGCGCTGAGGCTGCAAATTATGTGCGCCTGTTATATGGCGCTGCTGAAGTGGGAGCCGCGCATCAGCATCAGCTCGCTGACGGTCGAACGGCAGTTTAACGGTCAGATGATTGTTGAGCTACCGGTGATGACGAAGAGGCCCAGGCGCAAACCATTTCTAACATCATCGGAACCACAGATGAGAACGGCAAATATACCGGGCTGAAAGCACTGTTAACGGCGAAAGCGGTCACCGGTGTTAAGCCACGTATTCTCGGTGTGCCGGGTCTCGATACTCAGGAGGTGGCGACCGCGCTTGTCTCCGTGGCTCAGAAGCTACGTGCTTTCGCCTATGTCAGCGCGTGGGGCTGTAAAACCATTTCTGACGTCATTGCCTATCGTGAGAATTTCAGCGCGCGCGAACTCATGATTATCTGGCCTGAATTCCTCGGATGGGATACCACGACCAGCGCCACAACGACCAGCTACGCGACCGCCATCGCGCTGGGTCTGCGCGCCAAAATTGACAATGACACCGGCTGGCACAAAACCCTGTCAAACGTCGGCGTCAATGAGGTCACCGGTATCAGCGCATCCGTCTTCTGGGATTTGCAGGAAAAAGGCACCGATGCTGACCTGCTGAATGAGGCCGGTGTTACCACGCTGATTCGTGCCGATGGTTTCCGCTTCTGGGGTAACCGTAATTGCTCCGATGACCCGCTGTTTCAGTTTGAGAACTACACCCGCACTGCACAGGTCATTGCCGACACAATGGCCGAGGGGCATATGTGGGCGAACGATAAGCCCATCACCGCGACGCTGATTCGCGACATTATCGACGGCATCAACGCGAAATTCCGCGAGCTGAAAAGCGGCGGTTACATCATCGATGCGATGTGCTGGTTCGACGAAGAGGCCAACAGCAAAGAAACCCTGAAGGCCGGGAAACTGTTTATCGATTATGACTATACGCCGGTGCCGCCACTCGAACACCTGACCTTACGCCAGCGCATCACCGATAAATATCTGGCGAATCTTATCTCGTCCGTCAACAGCAAATAAGGAGCCTGACAAATGGCATTACCGCGCAAGCTCAAACTCATGAACCTGTTTATCGACGGGGTGAGTTATCTCGGCGTCGTGCAGTCCGTCACGTTGCCAAAATTAACCCGCAAGTTCGAGAAGTATCGCGGCGGCGGGATGAATGGCTCAGCCTCGGTTGACCTTGGCCTCGATGACGATGCGCTGTCGGCTGAAATCTCGCTCGGCGGTTTTCCTGATGATGCTGTCTGGTCGTTATATGCCGCCACCGGTACGGCCTCCGTGCCGCTACGTTTTGCCGGGTCTTACCAGCGTGATGACACCGGCGAGACCGTGCCGGTTGAGGTTGTTCTCCGTGGACGTCAGAAAGAAATCGACCTCGGCGAAGCCAAGCAGGGCGAGGACACTGAGTCGAAAATCTCGCTCGAGTGCTCGTACTACAAGCTGACCCTCAACGGTAAAGATATGGTCGAAATTGACACCGTGAACCTCGTCGAAATGGTGAACGGTACCGACATGCTCGAGGCACACCGCCAGAATATCGGCCTGTAATTATTGTCCCGGTCAGCATGGCTGGCCGGTCATCCTGAAACCTGAATTTAATGAGAAATATCATGGAAAAAACTAACGAAAATATCGTCACTCTGATTAAACCCATCAAGCGCGGTGAGCAGGTTATTTCCGATGTCACCCTGTTAAAACCGTGTGCCGGAACCCTTCGCGGCGTCAGCCTGGCATCTGTCGCAAACTCTGACGTCGATGCGCTGATTAAAGTGCTGCCGCGCATGACCATGCCGTCGCTGACTGAACAGGAAGCCGCCGCGCTGGAGCTGCCCGACCTGCTGTCGTTTGCCGGTAAGGTGGTCGGTTTTTTGTCACCGAGTTCGGCGGCGTAACCTTCCCGAAAAAACTCTCGGTCGATGACCTGATGGCTGACATAGCGGTAATTTTCCACTGGTCGCCATCAGACCTTTATCCCATGAGCCTGACCGAGCTCGTCAACTGGCGCGAACTCGCGCTACAGCGAAGCGGAAACACGAATGAGTAATAACCTCAAACTCGAAGTGCTGCTGAAAGCTGTCGACCAGGCGACCCGACCCTTTAAAGCGATCCAGACGGCGAGTAAATCGCTGTCTGGTGATATCCGCACGACTCAGCAATCCCTGCGTGAATTGAATGGTCAGGCATCGAAAATCGATGGTTTTCGTAAAACCAGTGCGCAACTGGCGGTAACCGGTCAGTCGCTGGAAAAAGCAAAACAGGAAGCTGAAGCGCTGGCGGTGCAGTTTAAAAACACGGAACGGCCAACAGCGGCACAGGCCAGAGTGCTGGAGTCAGCGAAACGTGCGGCTGATGGGTTACAGACGAAATATAACAGCCTCACGCAGTCAGTTAAGCGGCAACAGGCCGAGCTCGGTAAAGCGGGGATAAATACCCGCAACCTGACGAATGATGAAAACCGCCTGAAAAATAATATCAGCGAAACGACCGCACAGCTTAACCGACAGCGTGAAGCACTGGCGCGTGTCAGCGCGCAACAGGCGAAACTGAGTGCGGTTAAATCCCGCTATGAATCCGGGCAAAAGCTCGCTGCCGGTGCGCGTAATGTCGGTGTGGCCGGTGCTGGGATGGCGACTGCCGGTGTGGTTGCCGGTGGCGCAGTGCTGAAACCCGGCTTTGATTTTTCGCTGAAGAACTCAGAGCTTCAGGCTGTACTCGGTCTCGATAAAGAATCGCCCGAAATGAAGGCGTTAAAGGGGCAAGCCAGAACGCTGGGCGATAATACGGCTGCATCTGCTGATGACGCCGCAGCGGCACAAATTATCGTGGCAAAATCAGGTGCAGATAAAGACGGTATTCTCGCGCAGACGCCCGCCATTCTGAATATGTCGCTCGCGAATAAAGAAACGATGGAGGATAACGCAAAGTTACTCATCGGTACGAAATCCGCTTTCGGTCTCGCTGATGACAAGGCAACGCATATTGCCGATGTGATCTCGATGACCATGAATAAATCACAGGCCACCTTTGCCGGGTTAAGTGACTCACTGACTTATGTCGCGCCGGTCGCAAAAAATGCGGGGGTGAGCCTGGAAGAAACCGCCGCGATGATTGGCGCGCTTCATGACAACAATATCACCGGCTCGATGGCCGGTACCGGTAGCCGTGCCGTGTTAAGTCGATTACAGGCACCAACCGGCAAGGCATATGACGCGATTAAAGAGCTGGGCGTTAAAACGATGGACAGCAAGGGCAATACCCGCCCGATTTTCTCCATCCTTAAAGAAATGCAGGCCAGCTTTGAGAAAAATAACCTCGGTACCGGCCAGCGCTCAGAGTACATGAAAGCGATTTTCGGTGAAGAGGCCAGCTCATCGGCCAGTGTCCTGATGACCGCAGCGGCCAGCGGAAAACTGGATAACCTGACCCGTCTGATTAAAAGCTCGGACGGCAAAACTGAAGAGCTGGTCAAGGTCATGCAGGACAATCTCGGCGGCGACTTTAAAGAGTTTCAGTCAGCCTATGAGGCGGTCGGAACTGACCTTTATGACCAGCAAGAGGAGTCGCTTCGCAAGCTCACCCAGACGGCCACAAAATACGTATTACAGCTTGATGGCTGGATACAAAAAAATAAAGGACTTGCTCAGACCATCGGCCTTCTCGCCGGTGGTGCGCTTGGCCTCATCGCCGTGATTGGTGGTATTGGTCTGATTGCATGGCCGGTCATCGCCGGGATTAACGCCATTATTGCGGCGGCTGGCCTGCTCGGTGCGGTCTTTACGACAATCAGTGGCGGGGTTGTCGCTGCAATCGGTGCTATTACGTGGCCAGTCGTGGCCGTTGCGGCGGCGGTTGTCGCTGGCGCGCTGCTGATTCGCAAATACTGGGAGCCTGTCAGCGCCTTTTTCGGCGGTGTTATCGAGGGGCTGATGAGCGCCTTTGCGCCGGTCGGGGAAATGTTCGCGCCGCTGGCCCCCATTTTTGACGGCCTCGGGGAGAAACTTCGCGGTGTCTGGCAGTGGTTTAAAGACCTGATAGCGCCGGTAAAAGCGACTCAGGACACGTTAAACAGTTGCCGTAATGTTGGTGTCATGTTCGGTCAGGCGCTGGCTGATGCGCTGCTGATGCCGCTTAACGCCTTTAACAAGCTGCGAAGCGGCATTGACTGGGTGCTTGAAAAGCTCGGGGTTATCAACAAAGAATCCAGCTCGCTTGACCAGACCGCGGCGAAAGCCAGTGCGGCGACGCAGAACGGTTACAGCCCGGCTATCAGCTCTTACAACAGCTATCAGCCGGTCACGGCACCCGCCGGTAAAACCTACATCGACCAGAGTCGGCCAACCTATCAAATTAACGTGCCGGGCAACGGTATGCCGGGCGGTCGGTTAGGTAATGATTTACAGGATGCCTTAGAAAAATATGAGCGTGAGAAACGCGCCAAAGCCCGCGCAAGCATGATGCATGACTAAGGAGACCGATTATGATGCTGGCACTAGGTATGTTTGTTTTTATGCGTCAGACGTTGCCCTATCAGAGTATGCAGCGCAGCGCGGATTATAGCTGGGCGTCAAACTCCCGCGTCGGGAAGCGTGACGCCTTTCAGTATCTCGGTGAAGGGGAGGACAAAATCACCCTGAGCGGTGACCTGTATCCTGAGCTGACCGGCGGCAAGTTTTCGATGCTGACGCTTTATGCGATGGCTGAGCAGGGGCGAGCATGGTCGCTTATTTCTGGCTCAGGCTGGATTTACGGGATGTTTATTGTCAGCAATGTCTCGGAGACCGGCACTGTATTTTTTTGAGGACGGGTCGCCACGAAAAATCAGCTTTACTCTGTCACTGACCCGTGTCGATGAATCGCTCGCGGCGGTCTATGGCGATATCGGGAAACAGGCCGAAAGTCTGGTCGGTAAAGCGGGCGATCTGCTGTCTAAGGTGGGGGCTTAATCATGCTGGATATTATCACCGGCGCGGGTGCCACACTGACGCCCGATTTTATGCTGACACTGGAAAGAAAAGATATCACCGGCAATATCAGCGACCGGCTGATTAATCTCTCGATGACGGATAACCAGGGCTTTGAAGCTGACCAGCTCGACATTGAACTCGATGATTCTGACGGGCTTGTCGCGCTGCCGATTCGCGGCGCGGTGCTGTCACTGTATCTCGGCTGGAAAGGTTTCGCGCTCGTTGGTAAGGGGCGATTTACCGTCGATGAGGTGGAGCACCGGGGGGCACCGGATACGGTGACCATTCGCGCCCGTAGCGCTGATTTTCGCGGAACGCTCAATTCACGCCGCGAGGAATCATGGCACGACACCACACTCGGCGCTGTCGTCAGCGCGATAGCCGCCCGGAATAAATTAACGGCCAGCGTCGCGGATTCTCTTGCCGGGATAAAAATTCCGCATATCGACCAGTCGCAGGAATCCGACGCTGTTTTCCTGACTCGCCTCGCGGAACGCAACGGCGGCGCGGTATCGGTCAAAGTGGGTAAATTGCTGATGCTTAAAGCGGGAAGTGGTACGAAGGCCAGCGGAAAAGCTATCCCTCAGATTACTATCCAGCGTAGTGATGGCGACCGGCATCAGTTTGCTATTGCTGACCGTGGTGCTTACACCGGCGTAACGGCTAAATGGCTGCACACCAAAGACCCAAAACCGGCGAAGCAAAAGCAAGCGGTGAAGCTGAAGCGCAAGCCCAAAGAGCAGCACTTACGTGCGTTGCAGCATCCCAATGCAAAGAAGGTGAGCAGTAAAACCGCAGCGAAAAAGAAGAAAGAGCAGGAAGCCCGCGAGGGTGAATATATGGCCGGTGAGGCTGACAACGTTTTCGCACTGACGACCATTTATGCGACAAAGGCGCAAGCGATGCGCGCGGCTCAGGCGAAGTGGGATAAATTACAGCGTGGTGTTGCGGAGTTCTCAATCATGTTGGCAACTGGTCGGGAAGATATTTATCCAGAAATGCCGGTCAGGGTCTCGGGCTTTAAGAGCGTCATCGATGACCAGTCATGGATAATCAGCAAGGTGACCCATAACCTCGGCGGGAATGGCTTCACGACGGCTGTAGAGCTCGAGGTGATGCTCTCTGATGTGGAGTATGAAACGGATAGTGATGTGTCAGAAAATGACTATAAATAATTGTTTTATAAGTATTAAGTTGTTAAGAACAGATCATTGATTCCAACCGGTGAGGTGAAAAAATGTTTCATTGTCCTTTATGCCATACAGCCGCTCACGCGCGCACTAGTCGTTACTTTACTGATACCACCAAAGAGCGCTATCACCAGTGCACTAATATTAATTGTAGCTGCACGTTTGTAACGACTGAAACGGTCGAGCGATACATCGTCAAGCCGGGTGAAGTGGTACCGGCATTACCTCATCCGATGCCAAATGGTCAGCAATCAATACCTTGGATGTAGACACAAAAAAGCCCCGTGAATGCGGGGCTTTTTAATTCGATGTGGACGATGTGTGGACATCGGATAAAACAAATCCTTTTGTTTCATTTAGTTATGGTGAAAAATAAATCACCATCCCTGTCTTCCCCCACATGATGTGGGGTTTTTTTTTGCCTGAAAATTGTCACTGTCATAATCGCTGACTGTCTTACACCATCCGTTATACTACCGGCATGAGATGGCAGGAGTGTTTATGAATCAATCTTATGGGCGGTTAGTCAGTCGGGCGGCCATTGCCGCGACAGTGATGGCGTCGCTGTTACTTTTGATCAAAATTTTTGCGTGGTGGTACACCGGGTCGGTGAGTATTCTGGCGGCACTGGTCGACTCGCTGGTGGATATCGCCGCGTCGCTCACTAACCTGTTAGTGGTGCGCTATTCGCTGCAGCCAGCGGATGATGAACATACCTTTGGTCACGGCAAGGCGGAATCCCTGGCCGCGCTGGCGCAAAGTATGTTTATTTCCGGTTCGGCGCTGTTTTTGTTTTTAACCGGTATTCAGCATCTGATTTCACCTACCCCGATGAACGATCCTGGCGTGGGGGTTGTGGTTACCATTATCGCCCTGATATGTACTGTAGTGCTGGTCTCGTTTCAGCGCTGGGTGGTGAAACGGACGCAAAGTCAGGCGGTGCGGGCAGATATGCTTCATTATCAGTCTGATGTTATGATGAACGGTGCTATTCTCGTGGCGCTCGGTCTGGCCTGGTACGGCTGGCATCGTGCGGACGCGTTGTTTGCATTGGGGATTGGCATCTATATTTTATATAGTGCATTACGCATGGGCTATGATGCAGTGCAGTCGTTACTGGATCGTGCATTACCCGATGAAGAACGTCAGGAAATTTTTGAAATCGTGAAATCATGGCCCGGCGTCAGTGGTGCTCACGATCTCCGTACGCGGCAGTCAGGGCCGACCCGCTTTATTCAGATTCATTTGGAAATGGAAGATAATCTGCCGCTCGTTCAGGCGCATGTTGTGGCTGAACAGGTAGAGCAGGCGATTTTACGGCGTTTTCCGGGATCCGATGTCATTATCCATCAGGACCCGTGTTCCGTCGTCCCCAGGGAAGGTAAAAGGTTTGAGCTTTCGTAAGTGAGCGTAAAAAAGAGAGCCAGGCCCGCATTTTGTGTATAAATTACCGCCATTTGGCCTGACCTGAATCAATTCAGCAGGAAGTGATTGTTATACTATTTGCATATTCGTTGGATCGTCTCGCTATGCAGGATCGACTTCCGGCAACAGACTTCATTTTGCATTCCAAAGTTCAGAGGTAGTCATGATTAAGAAAATCGGTGTGTTGACAAGCGGCGGTGATGCGCCGGGCATGAACGCAGCAATCCGTGGTGTGGTGCGCGCAGCACTGACGGAAGGACTGGAAGTCATGGGTGTTTATGATGGCTACCTGGGTCTGTACGAAGACCGTATGGTGCAGCTTGACCGTTACAGCGTGTCCGACATGATTAACCGCGGTGGTACCTTCCTGGGTTCCGCACGCTTCCCGGAGTTCCGTGACGAAAACGTCCGCGCCGTGGCTATCGAAAACCTGAAAAAACGCGGTATTGACGCGCTGGTGGTGATCGGCGGTGACGGTTCTTACATGGGTGCAAAACGCCTGACTGAAATGGGCTTCCCGTGCATCGGCTTGCCTGGCACCATCGATAACGATATCAAAGGCACCGACTACACCATCGGTTACTTTACGGCGCTGGGCACCGTGGTTGAAGCGATTGACCGTCTGCGCGATACCTCATCTTCTCACCAGCGTATTTCTATTGTTGAAGTGATGGGCCGCTACTGTGGCGACCTGACTCTGGCAGCGGCGATTGCCGGTGGCTGTGAGTTCGTTGTGGTACCGGAAGTGGAATTCAGCCGGGACGATCTGGTCAACGAAATCAAAGCGGGCATCGCGAAGGGCAAGAAGCACGCTATCGTGGCGATCACTGAGCACATGTGCGACGTAGACGAACTGGCGCATTACATCGAGAAAGAGACGGGCCGTGAAACCCGTGCGACCGTCCTGGGTCACATCCAGCGCGGCGGTTCTCCGGTGCCTTACGACCGCATCCTGGCGTCCCGTATGGGTTCTTACGCCATTGAACTGCTGCTGGAAGGTCACGGTGGTCGTTGCGTCGGTATTCAGAACGAAAAACTGGTTCACCATGACATCATCGACGCTATCGAAAACATGCAGCGTCCGTTCAAAGGTGACTGGCTGGATTGCGCGAAGAAACTGTACTGATTCTTCTCTGCGCCTGATGGCGCTACGCTTATCCGGCCTACAGATCGCAAAGACGTGTAGGCCGGATAAGGCGTCAGTCACCATCCGGCATAAGCCCTTCATATATTCCCTCAAGTTATAGCCAATCTTTTTTTATTCTTTAATGTTTGGATTTCTTTCTGGCACGCTTTGCTCATCACAACACAACATAAGAGAGTTGGGCGATGAACAAATGGGGCGTGGGGTTAACTTTGCTGCTGGCATCCAGCGGCGTTCTGGCAAAGGATATTCAATTACTGAACGTGTCTTACGATCCAACGCGTGAGCTGTACGAGCAGTACAACAAAGCGTTTAGCGCACACTGGAAGCAAGAGACGGGCGATAACGTGGTGATTCGTCAGTCGCACGGCGGGTCGGGCAAACAGGCCACCTCGGTGATTAACGGTATCGAAGCGGATGTGGTGACGCTGGCGCTGGCCTATGATGTTGATGCAATTGCCGAGCGCGGTCGTATTGATAAAAACTGGATCAAACGCCTGCCTGACAACTCTGCGCCTTATACCTCCACCATTGTGTTCCTGGTTCGCAAAGGCAACCCGAAGCAAATTCATGACTGGAACGATCTGGTTAAACCTGGCGTCTCTGTGATCACCCCTAACCCGAAAAGTTCCGGCGGCGCTCGCTGGAACTACCTGGCGGCGTGGGGCTATGCGCTGCACCATAACAACGGCGATCAGGCGAAAGCCCAGGATTTCGTGAAGGCGCTGTTTAAAAACGTTGAAGTGCTGGACTCCGGCGCGCGCGGTTCCACCAATACCTTCGTGGAACGCGGCATCGGCGACGTGCTGATCGCCTGGGAGAACGAAGCGCTGCTGGCGACCAATGAACTGGGCAAAGATAAGTTCGAAATCGTGACGCCGAGCGAATCCATTCTGGCTGAGCCGACGGTCTCCGTCGTGGATAAAGTGACCGAGAAGAAAGGTACCCAGGCCGTGGCGGAAGCCTACCTGAAGTATCTCTACTCACCGGAAGGTCAAGAGATCGCGGCGAAAAACTACTACCGTCCGCGCGATGCAGAAGTGGCGAAGAAATACGAAAATGCGTTTCCGAAACTGAAACTCTTCACCATTGATGAGGTGTTCGGCGGCTGGACGAAAGCGCAGAAAGAACATTTCTCGAACGGCGGAACGTTCGATCAGATCAGCAAGCGTTAAGCGCGGATCGCAGAAGAGGCCCGGGGCATTTGCCGCCGGGCTTTTTTTATTTGTCATGATTTTGCGTTACTCTTGCAGGTCGTTGAGATACAGGGAACGCGTTATGAAAAAAACTGGCTATGGGCTACTGGCCGCTGTCGTTATTGTTGCGGCAGCCGGTTTTGGCTACTGGAAGCTGGCCGGAAACCCGGATGCGTTGCGTAAGATTGTCCTTGAGCAATGTCTGCCCAATCAGTTGCAGCATCAAAACCCTGCGCCATGCGCCGAAGTGAAGCCCGGTGCCGGATACGTGGTCTTCAAAGACCGCAATGGCCCGCTGCAATATCTGCTGATGCCGACTTACCGCATTAACGGCACCGAGAGTCCGCTACTGGTGGAACAATTCACGCCGAATTTTTTCTGGCTGGCCTGGCAATCTCGCGACTTTATGAGCAAGACGTATGGTCAGGATATTCCGGACAGCGTCGTTTCGCTGGCAATCAATTCACGCAGCGGACGGACGCAAAATCATTTCCACATCCATATCTCCTGCCTGCGTCCTGATGTCAGGGCACAACTGGACGCTAATCAGGCCAAAATCAGCACCCGCTGGTTGCCGCTGCCGGGCGGACTGCGCGGACACGAATATCTTGCCCGTCGCGTGACGGAAAGCGAACTGGCGCAGCGCAGTCCGTTTATGATGCTGGCAGAAGAGGTGCCGGAGGCGCGCGAGCGGATGGGGAGCTACGCGTTGGCGTTGGCGCGCCAAAGCGATGACGCTTTTGTTCTGTTGGCGACACAGCGCAACTGGCTGACGTTTAACCGGGCGTCGGCGGAAGAAATCCAGGATCACGACTGCTCACTGCTCACCCAACCCTGAACGCGGTCCCGCCAGACTCTCGGCGTTTTTTTGCACAACCTCTCACTTCAGGCCAGCGATGATGTATCGTTGGTTAAATTAATGTGAAATCGATCAAAAGATATAAAGGTATACCTTTATATCTTTTGTGATTCCATTACACTCCCTCATAACGCCTGACCCTGACTGCCCGGATCATGCGTTAATCATAAAAGCTTTTATTTCACGTAGTTACGTCATCCTTTTTTCGACATTCTTGCGCCCAACGGCGCAAAAGGAATACCGATATGAAATTGTCTATCGTGGAAAAAATAGGTTTCGGCGCCGGGGATATGGCGATCAACGTAGTGATTATTGCCATGCAGCTACTGCTGGCATATTTCTACACCGATATTTACGGTTTACGTGCAGCAGATGTGGGTGTGCTGCTGGTGGTTGTGCGGATGATCGACGCCATTATCGATCCGGCAATGGGAATGCTGACCGATAAAGTCTCGACCCGCTGGGGGCGATATCGTCCGTGGTTGTTATGGTTTGCCATTCCGTTTGGTTTCGCCGTCTATCTGATGTTTATCACGCCGGATATGGCGTATACGGCGAAGCTGGCGTGGGCCTATTTTACTTACATCCTGATGACGCTGGTCTATACGGCGATCACCATCCCTTATATCTCTCTGATTGGCGTCATCACGGACGATCCGGGCGAGCGGTTGAGCGCCAACGGGTATCGTTTTGTGATGACTAAAATCGCCGCGTTTCTGGTGACGATTGTGGTTCCCATGCTGGCAGTCTGGCTGGGTCAGGGCAATAAAGCGCTGGGTTATCAGCTCTCTATGGGGTTGATGGGCGCGATGGGCGCAGTGCTGTTTATCTTCTGCTTTATGACCACCCGCGAACGCAGCGAGCCTGAACTGCCGTCACTGTCGGTAAAACAGCAGTTCGCCAATCTGCTGCGCAACGACCAGTGGCTGATTCTGGGCGTGGTGATTATGTTGCTGATGTGCGGCTACGTGATCCGTGGTTCGGTTGCCGCCTATTACGCCAAATATTATCTGAATGGTGGTGACAGCCTGATTTCACCGTTCCTGACCGTCGGCGTTGTGGCATCTATTCTGGCGATGATTGCGACCACATGGGTGACCAAGTTCTGGGACAAAATAAAAATGTTCCGCTACACCCAACTGATGACCTTCGTGCTGAGTATCGCCATGTACTTCTGCGTCGGGCAGCAAAACCTGATCCTCGCCTTTATCTTTTACTTTCTCATCAACTTCTTCTGCGACATGCAAATGCCGGTGTTCTGGTCTTCCATCGCGGAGGCGGTCGATTACGGGGAGAAGAAAACCGGGCTGCGCGTCTCCGGACTGGCTTTTGGCGGCATTCTGTTCTTTCAGAAATTCGGCATGGGGATTGCCGGCGGCGTCCTCGGCTTCCTGCTGAGCCACTTCGGCTACCAGGCGGATGTCCAACAGAGCGCGAGTTCGCTGGCAGGAATTGCGCTGATGATGACGCTCATCCCCGCCATCTTCCATCTGGTGGTTGGCGTCGTGATGAAAAAGTATCTGATCAACAACGATTATTACCGCGATATCCAGCGTGAACTGGCACAGCGTCAGGCGTGAGGAGGAGCAAATGAATCATCTCAATAAAGTCTGGGTGATTGGCGATGCGTCCGTGGATCTGGTGCCGGAAAGAACGGACTCTTACCTGAAATGTCCGGGCGGGGCATCGGCTAACGTCGCCGTTTGCGTCGCACGACTGGGAGGCGACTGCGGATTTATCGGCTGCCTTGGAGAGGATGATGCCGGGCATTTCCTTCGTCAGACGCTGGCAGACAACGGAGTGGACGTGGGTTCGCTACGCCTCGACCCGCAGCAAACCAGCGCGGTGCTGGTCGTTAATCTGACGCCAGAAGGTGAACGCAGTTTTACCTATCTGGTGCATCCCGGCGCGGACACCTTTGTCTCCGTGCAGGATTTACCGGCCTTCAGCGCTAACGAGTGGTTTTACTTCAGCTCGATTGGCCTGACCGACAGTCCGGCGCGCGAGGCGTGTCTGGAAGGTGCCAGACGCATGAAGGCGGCGAGCGGGCACGTTATGTTCGACGTCAACCTGCGCGTCAGCATGTGGCGGGATCGTCATGAAATCGCGCCCTTACTCGCACAGTCCATTGCGCTGGCCTCTATCTGCAAGGTCTCTGCCGATGAGTTGTGTTGGCTGGGTAAGGTCGAGCGCTGGCAGGACGCACGTTATCTGATGCGTGAACTCGGCTGCGATACCACCGTTATCTCACTGGGCGATGCGGGCGCGTATCTGGTGACGGCAGAGGGCGAATGCGCGTTCCCGACTGCGAAAATTTCCGTGGTGGACACCACCGGGGCAGGCGATGCCTTTGTTGGTGGGCTGCTCTATACCCTTTCACAGGCCGCTAACTGGGATAGCCGCCTGCTTGCTCAGGCGATTAGCACGGCCAACGCCTGTGGCGCGATGGTGGTCACGGCAAAAGGGGCAATGACCGCGCTGCCCTACCCGGAACAGCTCGCTGCCTTTCGCGCCAGTCATCCGCTGGAAAAATTATGCTAAACCGTTAAGGAGTCATTCATGCACGTTGAAATTAACAAAATACTGGGCTGCCTGATTGGTGCCGCTGCGGCGGACGCGATGGGCGCGGCGACCGAAGTGCGCACTCAGCAACAGATTCGCGAATACTTCGGTGGCTGGGTGACCGGTTTTGAGAAACCGCCCGCCGATACGTTTGGCCGCTGTAATGAGGCTGGAATGTGTACCGATGACTTTATTCAGGCGAAGTACATCATGGACGCCCTGTTACAGCATCATCGTCAGGTGAGCGATGAGGCGATGCGTGAAGCCTTTCAGCGCTGGCTGGCCTATCCGTATTATGCCAATTTTACCGGGCCAACAACCCGAGCCGCGATGAAAGCCATTTTTAACGATAACCGTGCGTCCCTGCAGGGGGAACTGGAAGGTGAGAAGCAGTCGGTACAGATTATCAACAAAGGCAACGCGGAAGCCACCAACGGCGCGGCAATGAAGATTTGGCCTGCCGCCGTATTGCATCCTGGCGATATTGAAAAAGCGATTCAGACTGCGCTGGATATCTGCCGTTTTACCCACAACAACGTGCTGGCAATGTCTGGTGCTGCGGCGATGGCGGCGGCGACCAGCGAAGCGCTACAGCCTGTGGCGAGTGCGGAAAGCATCATTGCGGCCGGGATTTACGGTGCCGACCGGGGCTATGCGCTGGCGGCAGAACAGGGCGCGATGATGGTCGCCGGGCCGTCGGTGGGGCGTCGTATCGAACTGGCGGTGGCGATCGGCAAACGCCACGCCCATTGGGAGACGGCGATTGTCGACATCGCCGATATCATTGGTTCCGGGCTGCACGTCAGCGAAGCCGTTCCGGCGGCGTTTGGTTTGTTCGCATGTTGTCCGAATTCTGCCGTTGATGCTATTATTTCCGCCGTTAATATCGGCAATGACACCGATACCGTCGCCACCATGGTTGGGGCACTCTCCGGCGCCTG
Organism: Citrobacter sp. Ct235; assembly: GCF_030332305.1. Taxonomy (NCBI): domain Bacteria; kingdom Pseudomonadati; phylum Pseudomonadota; class Gammaproteobacteria; order Enterobacterales; family Enterobacteriaceae; genus Citrobacter; species Citrobacter sp. Ct235. The sequence goes on along the minus strand of NZ_JAOWIC010000045.1, from coordinate 71,421 downwards.
GCACGGTGCTGATGCTTTTCCTGCCGACTATTTAACTACCGTTAATCGTATGAATCATTTCGATTTGGCTGAACTCGCCAGACAGATTAAAGGGTAGTGCGCTGCCCTGCGGGGGCGGCGACAACCGTCCCCGACTGGCAGACTTTCGAGGTAAATGGCTTGCAGGTTGATAAAACGAGTTTCACTCCGCTGTATAAGCAGTTGTTTTATATCATCTGCCAGCAGATCCAGAACGGCACCCTGCCGCTGGGGAGTCAGTTGCCTACGCAAAAAGCGATCGCGCAAACCTACAACGTGTCGCTGATCGTCGTGAAGCAGGCGTGGAGTGAGTTAATCAACGCCGGTGTGATTACCTCCCAGCGCGGAAGCGGTTCTGTGGTGAGCGCGGTGCCGGAAGGCGTCAGCTATGGCCATACCTTTCGCGGGATCACCAGCGATCTGCGTGATGCCAGCGTGGCGGTTGAGAACCGCATTCTGGAGATCGCCACACGCCGGGCGCGCGACGCGCAGGAAGATGGTTTAAGCCTGCCGACCCACCATCACTATCTCTATATTTCTCGGGTGCGATACCTGAATAATCGCCCGTTTAACCACGAGAAAATTTATCTCGATCTCTCCTTCTTCCCGGGGTTAACGCTGACGGCGGATGAACTGGCCCATACCTCGCTTTATCACCTGTTGAATGTCAAAAGCGACTCGGCCATCGAAAAGGTCGATGCCATTCTGCCCAGTCCCGATCTCTGCGAGAAGCTACAGATTGCTGAGAACAAACCGCTCCTTTCCGTGGCGCGCCAGACATTTATGGCGGGGGAAGAGCACCCCTTTGAGTATTGCCGCTACTATGTGCTGTCTGACTACTTTGGCGAAATCCATTATCACTAACCCTCTGCTTTTTTAGGGGAAGACGCGCGTTTACAGAAGGGAGATGCCCCCGTATTCTTGTTGAAAAAAACAACAGGAGACAGGCATGTCGCTCTGGTTTTCACACCCTCTGTTTCTGCCCTCGCTGGTGGTGGTGGTCACCATCCTGCTCTGGGCGACCTCGCTATTGCCGGAATTTATCACCGCGCTGCTGTTTTTCACCGTGGCGATGGTGGCGAAAATCGCCCCACCGGACGTCATCTTTGGCGGTTTTGCCTCGTCGGCGTTCTGGCTGGTATTCAGCGGCTTCGTGCTGGGCGTGGCGATCCGCAAAACCGGACTGGCAGACAGGGCGGCAAGAGCGCTGTCCTCACGGCTAACGGAATCCTGGCCGCTGATGGTCTCAAGCGTGGTACTGCTGAGCTATGCGCTGGCGTTTGTGATGCCCTCCAATATGGGACGAATCGCGCTGCTAATGCCCGTCGTTGCCGCGATGGCGAAACGTGCCGGGATCCTCGATGGCACTCGCGCGTGGTATGGACTGGCGCTTGCCGTGGGCTTTGGCACCTTCCAGCTCTCCGCCACTATTCTGCCTGCCAACGTACCGAACCTTGTGATGAGCGGGGCGGCGGAAGGGTCGTACGGTATTCACCTGAACTATTTGCCTTACCTGCTGCTGCATACGCCGGTATTAGGCTGGCTGAAAGGCGGGTTGTTGATTGCGCTGATCTGCGGGCTGTTCCCCGGGAAACCCCATGCGCCGCGTGAATTAACGCCGCCGGAACCGATGAGCCGCGACGAAAAACGACTGGCCTGGATGCTGGCAGTAGTGCTGGTGATGTGGGTCAGCGAAAGCTGGCATGGCATTGGCCCGGCATGGACTGGACTGGCGGCGGCGGTCATCACCCTGTTACCGCGCGTCGGGTTTATCAACGGAGAGGAGTTTTCCACGGGGGTTAACATCCGCACCTGCATTTATGTTGCCGGTATTCTTGGACTGGCGAGCGTGGTGACGCAAACCGGCATTGGCGATGCGGTCGGTGAGGCGCTGCTGCATGTGATGCCGCTGGACCCGGAGAAACCGTTCACCAGTTTTCTCGCCCTGACCGGCATCACCACCGCGCTTAACTTTATCATGACCGCTAACGGCGTTCCGGCGCTGTATACCACCCTGGCGCAGAGCTTTTCTGAGGCAACGCAATTCCCACTGCTGTCGGTGATTATGATTCAGGTGCTGGGCTACTCAACGCCGCTGTTGCCGTATCAGGCATCGCCTATTGTGGTGGCGATGGCGCTGGGAAGAGTACCGGCGAGAGCCGGGATGTTGCTGTGCCTGGTGCTGGCGGTGGCGACGTATCTGGTCCTGCTGCCACTGGACTATGCGTGGTTTAATCTATTAGGCAAATTGTAGTGTTAATTACCTGATAATTTTGGTTTTGTGAGAGGGCGGTGAGTTTTACCGGCACGAATGACGGTTAATATCGAAACGCATACTTATGCGCAGGATACTCAAGGATTGATCCATGGACAGATTGACCCCTATTCGCTGCTGGCCCGCCATTATCTCGATTGTTATCACACTGACTATCTGGTTTATCATCCCATGTCCTGCGGACGTGACGCCACAGGCGTGGCATCTGCTGGCGCTGTTTATCGGCACTATTGCGGCCATTATCGGTAAAGCCATGCCCATTGGGGCGATTGCCGTTGTGGCTATCATGCTGGTGGCAATGACCGGCGTGACGAATCCCGGTAAGCCAGCTGCGGCGCTTAACGATGCGCTGAGCGGTTTTTCCAACCAACTGATCTGGCTGATTGGTTTATCGATCATGCTGTCGCAAAGCCTGCTGAAAACAGGACTCGGCGCGCGCATCGGTTACGGATTTATTGCGTTGTTTGGTAAGCGAACCTTAGGTATCGCGTGGGCATTAACGCTCGCAGAAACGCTGATTGCCCCCGTCACCCCAAGCAACACGGCGCGCGGTGGCGGTATTATCCACCCGGTAATGCGGGCCATCGCCGACAGCCTCGGGTCGCAGCCTGGCAACAGTGAAAATGGCTCAACGGGTCGCTATCTGGCGCTGGTGAATTACAACATTAACCCCATCAGTTCGGCGATGTTCATCACCGCAACCGCTCCTAACCCTCTCATTGTCACCTTTTTGACTCAGGGGACGGACGGGGTACTGACTATGACCTGGGGGATGTGGGCCATTGCGGCGCTCCTTCCGGCGGTGGTCTCGCTGCTGGTGATGCCCATCGTCATCTGGTGGCTCTATCCACCCGCCATTACCCGCACGCCTAACGCGCCGCAGTTCGCCCGGCAAAAGCTGGATCTTCTCGGCCCGCTGTCGCTGGCAGAGAAAATCACGCTGGCGGTATTCATTTTGCTGCTCTGTCTGTGGGCTGGCGTTCCTGCGATGATCATGGGCAGCGGCTGGACCGTGAACCCCACTAGCGCGGCGCTGATCGGCTTATCGATTCTGTTGGTGACGGGGGTCTTAAACTGGGAGGACATCCTTAAGTGTCGCGGTGCCTGGGATACCATTGTCTGGTTTGCCGCGCTGGTGATGATGGCGGATTTCCTCAGTAAACTGGGACTGGTCGGCTGGCTGGCGACGAGTGTGGGGACGGCAATCAATCATCTTGGCGTTCACTGGAGTATCGCGACGCTGCTGTTGATCCTGCTTTACGTCTATTCTCACTACTTTTTCGCCAGCACCACGGCGCATATCACGGCCATGTTCTCCGCCTTCTTCATCGCGGGGTTAGGTCTGGGCGCACCACCGGCTCTGCTGGGGCTGATGCTCGGTTTCTCCTCCTCGCTGATGATGTCGCTCACCCACTATGGCACGGGCACCGCGCCGATTATTTTTGGCTCTGGCTACGCCACGCTGGCGGAATGGTGGAAGACGGGGCTGGTGATGAGTGTGGTGAACCTGACTATCTGGGCGGTAACCGGGGCTTTCTGGTGGCACTGGCTGGGATACTGGTAATACGGAGATAAGTCGGGGGGAGAGGCTCCCCCCGGCTACACAACTTAAGCCTGTTTTGCTGCTTCAGCCGCTTTCACGATCACCGCGAAAGCATCAGCTTTCAGGGAAGCACCGCCAACCAGCGCGCCGTCGATGTCCGGCTGAGTGAACAGTTCTGCCGCATTGGCTGCGTTTACGGAACCGCCGTACTGGATGATGACCTGCTCAGCAATTTTCGCGTCTGCTTTGGCAATGTGGTCACGGATGAATTTGTGAACAGCCTGTGCCTGCGCTGGCGTTGCGGATTTGCCAGTGCCGATCGCCCAAACGGGTTCGTAAGCGATAACGACGCCTTCGAATGCCGCAGCACCCTGGGTTTTCAGAACGGCGTCGATCTGACGTGCGCACACTTCTTCTGTTTTGCCCGCTTCGTTTTCAGCTTCGGTTTCACCGATGCACAGAACCGGCGTCAGACCCTGCTCTTTCAGCACGGCGAATTTTTTCGCGATCAGTTCGTCAGACTCTTTGTGGTAAGTACGACGCTCAGAGTGGCCGATGATGATGTACTGCGCGCCGATGTCTTTCAGCATTTCAGCGCTTGTTTCACCGGTAAATGCGCCGGACAGGTTCAGGTCAACGTTCTGTGCGCCCAGGAGGATGTGGCTACCGGCCGCAGCGTGTTTTGCCAGGTCGATGTACATTTCCGGCGGCGCGATCGCTACCGCGCAGCCTGCGACGCCAGCCAGCTCTGTACGCAGGTTAGCAATCAGTTCGTTTACCATGTGGCGGCTGCCGTTCAGTTTCCAGTTACCCATCACTAAAGGATGTCGCATTTCTATTCTCCACGCTTTGTCAGCGAATTAAGGAAGATGGCCGCCCCTCAGGGCAGCATGGTCTGTGAAACAGTATAGAGATCACTCCCCGGAAAGGCTTTGCTTTTTATCATCTCCCCGTCATTCTCCGCGTTACAGGTGCGTTGGCTATACTCGCTCACCCCAGTCACTTACTGATGTAAGCTCCTGGGGATTCGTTGCGTCGCCGCGTTATTCGGCCTGAAGGCCTCACCCCTACGGGGCCAGCGCAAGCGCTGTTCAAACCTGCATAGCCTGTTTGTCCTGAAACGTGAATAATTTAGGGGGAATTGGACTCGTCCAGGTTTTCAGATAACGCCAGCTTAATCGGTTCAACTGCGAAGGTCAGCCCCTTTTCGCCGTTATCTGCGACAACATAGCGAATTGCGCCTTCGGTCTCTGCGTAATAGCGCTTATTTTTCCCAGCGGTAAGCAGCTTTTGCAGCTTTTTCTGGCTCTGCTCTTTGGTTAGCAAGGGGGCAACGGTGCGGATCACCGCCGCCATATACTCCAGCGCTTTGGCTTTTGCCGCTTTCTGTTCCGGCCCCTGAATCGGCAGCCAGGTTATCTGCATACTCTTGATCTTCAACGTCCCGCGCTCAAGGGCGGTCGAAGCATAGAGATTTTCATTAATTTTGCTGGCCGCACGGGTGAGGTTGGCTTTGTCACGACTGCTGTCGATCGCGCGGAATTCGTTTAAGGTAAGCTTCGGATTTTGCGTATTAAAGTTTTCGCGAAACTGGCTGATGGAAAGATCAAACGTGGGGGCTCCGGCGAGCAAATACGGTGCGGTGGTGGCTGTCAATGGCTCAGCCGCCAGCGCCGGGGTGCTGGAGAATATCGCAGAAAACAATAATAAAAACAGTGAACATCCTGGCTTCATCAATCTTACCTTTCGTTATGACTGTTCACGATTAAAACGATAACCGTCTGGCTTGTCAAAAGGGTAAACTGTCGAAGATAGTCATTTTAAAGGAACAGGCATGACCTTACAGCAGTGGTTATTCTCATTTAAAGGGCGTATCGGACGCCGTGATTTCTGGATCTGGATTGCGCTGTGGATTGTCAGCATGGTGGTTCTGTTTTCGCTCGAGAGTCAAAAATTACTCCCCGATCAGATAGCCCCCTTTGCGCTTGTGTGTCTGCTCTGGCCGACGGCGGCAGTTACGGTGAAACGTCTGCACGATCGTGGGCGTTCAGGGCTGTGGGCGTTATTGATTATTCTTGCCTGGATGCTGTTAGCCGGCAACTGGGCCATTCTTCCGGGGATGTGGCAATGGGGGGTCGGACGCTTTGTGCCGACGCTGATCCTCATTATGACGATTATCGATCTGGGGGCGTTTGTCGGCACCCTGGGCGAAAATAAATACGGCAAAGACACCCAGGATGTGAAGTTCAGGTAAAGTGCAGGCCGGATAAGGCGAGGCGCCTGTCCGGCAACGTGCTTACCAGTAGTGCTCTGCGGTCATGTGGCCCGGTCGGCGGCGCAAATGTTTAGTCATTTGCCGTGTCTCTTTCAGCAACTGCTGCGTGTCGCGAACCATCTGCGGATTCCCGCACAGCATCACATGGCTGGTCTCTTTATCCATCACTAAGCCTACCGCTTTTTCCAGTTCACCACTTTCAATCAGCGCCGGAACGCGACCGGTCAGTGAACCTGCGACCGTCTCACGGCTTACCACCGTCTGGATCCGCAGTTTGCCTTCGTAGCGCGTTTGCAGCGCCTGCATCAGCGGCAGGTAGCTTAAATCAGCGGCGTAACGTGCGGCATGGACCAGCACCAGGTTTTTGAAGCGATCGAGATCTTTACCCAACTGCAGAATCGATAAATAGGGGCCGATGGCGGTGCCGGTTGCCAGCATCCACAGCGTGTCGCAGTCAGGCACTTCATCCAGCACAAAGAAACCAGCGGCTTCGCTCACTACCTGCACCTCATCGCCGGGCTTCAGTGCTGCCAGACGCGGGCTCAGCTTACCGTCAGGTACGGTGACCAGGTAAAACTCCAGATTGGGATTATCAGGGGCATTCACATACGAGTAAGCGCGCTGGACGCGCTCGCCGTCAATCTCAAGACCGAGCTTGGTAAATTGACCTGCGGTGAAGGGATGAACGGGGGCGTGAACGGTCAGACTAAACAGGGCATCGGTCCAGTTCTGTACCTTTGTGACTTTGCCTGTTACCCAATCTGCCATGGTTTTCTCCTGTACGGGTCTCGTTCCCTTATCTTCGTTTGTTGGCAGAAAGATTTCCAGCCCGAAGGGGGCTGGAAGGCTCTAATGAACAAATTCGTTAAAGGATATGTGTCTGCACGTCCGGGTCTTTGCGATCGAGGTAGTGAATCGACTGAATCCGGCGGATGGTGCGTGATTTTCCGCGGATCAGCAGCGTTTCGGTGGTCGCGATATTACCTTTACGACTAATCCCTTCCAGCAGATCGCCTTTAGTAATGCCGGTTGCAGAGAAGATGACGTTGTCGCTGCGCGCCATCTCATCCAGACGCAGCGCTTTACCGGCCTCGATGCCCATTGCTTTACAGCGCGCCAGCTCCTGTTCGCCGATGCGGCGGTTCTCTTCGCTATCGCCTTTAACATCATGACGCGCCAGCAGACGGCCCTGCATGTCGCCATCCAGCGCGCGGATCACCGCAGCGGACACTACGCCTTCCGGCGCGCCGCCAATTCCGTACAGCACATCCACTTCACTGTCCGGCATACAGGTCAGGATGGAAGCGGCAACATCGCCATCAGGGATCGCGAATACACGTACGCCCAGCGTCGCCATCTCTGCGATCACCTCATCATGGCGCGGTTTCGCCAGAATCGTCACCGTCAGTTCGCTCAGCGGTTTGCCCAGCGCGTTAGCGACATTGCGCAGGTTCTCTTCCAGCGGCAGATTGAGATCGATGCTGCCCTTTGCACCCGGCCCGACAATCAGCTTTTCCATGTACATATCCGGCGCGTTCAGGAAGCAGCCCTTGTCACCGACGGCCAGAACGGCCAGCGCGTTGGCCTGGCCCATTGCCGTCATTCGCGTACCTTCGATGGGATCGACGGCAATATCCACCGCGTCGCCGCGACCGGTACCGACTTTCTCACCAATGTAGAGCATTGGCGCTTCGTCGATCTCGCCTTCACCAATCACGATGGTTCCGTCAATGTTGACCTGGTTTAGCATAATGCGCATGGCGTTAACCGCCGCACCGTCGGCGGTGTTTTTGTCACCGCGTCCCAACCATTTATAGCCAGCCAGCGCCGCCGCTTCGGTTACGCGGGAAAATTCGATGGCAAGTTCTCGTCTCATAGCAAACTCGTAGCAAAAAGGAATGGCGCGAAGTGTAGCACAGGGGAGGGGAGGGAATTATTGATATCAGAGGGTGAGTGTGCGGGGTTGCCCCCCGCACACGTAATACAATCCGTAGGCCGGATAAGACGCGTTCGCGTCGTCATCCGGCAATTCACGATTACTCTTCGTGATCTTCCCACGCCAGCGCGCGTTTGACCGCTTTCTTCCAGCCGCTGTAACGGTAGTTACGCTCGGTGGTTTCAATGCCAGGGCGGAATTCACGTTCGATAACCGCTTTCTCCTGCAGCTCATCAAGGTTCTGCCAGAAACCAACCGCCAGACCGGCTAGGTAGGCTGCACCCAGCGCCGTCACTTCACGCACTTCCGGACGCTCAACGCGCGTGCCGAGAATGTCAGACTGGAACTGCATCAGGAAGTTGTTGGCAACCGCGCCGCCGTCCACGCGAAGAGCGTGCAGGCGAATGCCGGAGTCTGCCTGCATCGCTTCCAGCACGTCGCGAGTCTGGTAGGCAATCGATTCCAGCGTTGCGCGAATGATGTGGTTGGAATTCACGCCACGGGTCAAACCGAAGATCGCCCCACGCGCATACGGGTCCCAGTAAGGCGCACCCAGACCCGTAAAGGCCGGCACCACGTACACGCCGTTGGTGTCCTTCACTTTGGTCGCGAAATACTCGGAATCGAAGGCGTCGCTGATGAGCTTCATTTCATCACGCAGCCATTGAATGGAGGCGCCCGCCATAAACACGGCGCCTTCCAGCGCGTAGTTTACTTCTCCGGTCGGGCCACAGGCGATGGTGGTCAGCAGGCCGTTCTCGGACTTCACCGCTTTCTCGCCGGTATTCATCAGCATAAAGCAGCCGGTGCCGTAAGTGTTTTTCGCCATCCCTTCCTTCACACACAGCTGGCCGAACAGCGCCGCCTGCTGGTCACCGGCGATGCCGGAGATAGGAATACGCGTGCCGCCTTTACCGCCAATGTTGGTCTGACCGTAGACTTCAGAAGAACGACGGACTTCCGGCAGCATGGCACGTGGAATATCCAGCGCATCCAGCATCTTGTCGTCCCAGTCCAGCGTGTGGATGTTGAACAGCATAGTACGTGAGGCGTTGGTGTAATCCGTCACGTGTACGCGTCCCTGCGTCATTTTCCAGATAAGCCAGGTATCAACGGTACCGAACAGCAGTTCGCCGCGACGTGCGCGCTCACGGGAGCCTTCAACGTGGTCGAGGATCCACTTCACTTTGGTGCCGGAAAAATACGGGTCAATGACCAGCCCGGTGTTATTGCGGACGTATTCTTCCATGCCATCGCGCTTCAGGCGCTCGCAGATCTCCGCGGTCCGACGACACTGCCAGACAATCGCGTTATAGATAGGTTTACCGGTTTCACGTTCCCAGACGATGGTCGTTTCACGCTGGTTAGTAATCCCGATAGCTGCAATCTGATCGGAACTGATGTCCGCTTTGGCCAGCACTTCCACCAGAGTAGAGCTCTGTGTTGCCCAGATTTCCATCGGGTCGTGTTCTACCCAGCCTGCTTTCGGGTAGATCTGCTCAAACTCGCGCTGTGAAACGCTCACTATATTGGCATCATGATCCATCACGACGGCGCGGGAGCTGGTGGTTCCCTGGTCGAGCGCAACGATATACTTTTTCTCAGTCATAATTATTTGTCCCGTAGTCACATTACAGCGAAGCTTTTTGTTGTGAAGTGGTCGTGGTTTCCTTCTCTTCCACGGCACAGGTATCGCACGGTAAATGGCGACCGATCAGCTTGCGATAGGCGAAAGCGCCCAAAATAGCGCCAACGATGGGGCCAAACAGCGGCACCAGGAAGTAAGGAATATCTTTGCCACCGGTGAAGGCGACATTACCCCAGCCCGCGAGCCAGGCGAACGCTTTCGGACCAATGTCACGCGCCGGGTTCATCGCAAACCCGGTCAGTGGGCCCATGGATGCGCCGATAACCGCAATCAGTAAACCAATCAACAATGGAGCCAGCGGGCCACGCGGTACACCGTTACCGTCATCAGTCAGCGCCAGGATAAGCCCCATCAGGATAGCGGTAATCACCATTTCAACCGCGAAGGCCTGCACAAAATTGATATGTGGGTTGGGATACGTTGAGAAAGTGCCGGCCAGATCAACACTCTCAATGCTGCCACGTACAATGTGGTGCGTCTGTTCGAAGTCGGCGAAAAGATTGTAGTAAAGCCCGTAAACTAACGCCGCTGCGCAAAAGGCACCGGCAAATTGAGAAAGGATAAAAGGAACAACTTTGCGCTTGTCGAAACACGCAAACAGCCACAATGCAATCGTGACTGCCGGGTTGAGATGTGCGCCAGACACACCTGCGGTCAGGTAGATAGCCATGGCTACCCCCAGTCCCCAGATAACGCTGATTTCCCACTGTCCAAAAGACGCACCCGCGACTTTAAGCGCAGCGACACACCCCACACCGAAGAAAATCAACAACCCGGTACCGAGGAATTCAGCAATGCACTGGCCTTTTAAGGTTGATGTTTGACTCATAATCGGATCCTGAAGAGTTTAATGTTTATTGTATGCGAGGAGGTCACTGACGTCCGCGATGCCCTGTAGGCACACTGTTAATTTATCGTTAACGAGCAAAAACGAGAAATATCGAACTTAAAATGTGTGTGCTCCGTCAATAAAATGAGCGTTTTCGCGCCATAAAGCGCGTTTTGTTATACAAAAACAGTGTGAGCTGAATCATTTCATTAACCAAAGTATTAACACTTAAGGGTTAGGGGGTTATTGTCTGTAAGAGTCGACTGAAAAGTGTTGCAAACCGCAATCAGCGCGGGATGCTGCTGGACAGCGAGGACGGGGCTTCATACAATCGGCACTATATATTGTGCGCGTTCACGTGAAGCGTCGCCTTGCAATTCAGGAGAGTATGACCATGTCTTTAGAAGTGTTTGAGAAACTGGAAGCAAAAGTACAGCAGGCGATTGATACCATCACCTTGTTGCAGATGGAAATTGAAGAGCTGAAAGAGAAGAACAACTCGCTGTCACAGGAAGTGCAATCTGCACAGCATGGCCGCGAAGAGCTCGAGCGCGAAAACCAGTCTCTGAGAGAACAACAGAATGGCTGGCAGGATCGTCTGCAGGCGCTGTTGGGCCGCATGGAAGAAGTCTAATCCTCGTCATATTTCACGTTATGGCGGCGTTGGCTGCGCGTATTCACCCCAGTCACATGGTTATCTATGCTCCTGGGGATTCATGCGCTTGCCGCCTTGCCCTAACGCGAAATCTTTAGCGGATTGCGGTAAGTCATGTAGGCCGGATAAGGCGCAAGCCGTCATCCGGCAATATCATAGCGTTACCGCGATACAACGTTAGTTTCAGGCATTCAACCCCCCATCCACGTCCAGACCCGTGCCGGAAATCTGCCCAGCCGCTGGGCTTGCCAGAAACGTCACCGCCGCTGCAACATCCTCCGGTGTACCGTAATGCCCTGTCGCAATAAGCTGTCGTTGGGAGTCCGCCTGTTCGCCATCTGCTGGGTTCATATCACTGTCCGTTGGGCCGGGATGGACAAGGTTGACGGTAATACCCCGCGGGCCGAGATCACGAGCCAGGCCACGGGTTAGCGAGTTGAGCGCTGATTTAGTCATCGCGTAGACAGCAATCCCTGGCTGGGCGACACGGTTGGCAAGGCAACTGCCAATATTGATAATCCGCCCACCTTCAGGGAGATGCGGCAACGCGGCCTGTATGGCTACCACCACGCCACGGATATTCACGTTAATCAACGCGTCGATGTCTTCCAGTGACAGCGACTCCAGCGGGCCACCGCGTGCGATCCCTGCGTTGTTGACCAGAATATCTAATCCTCCTAGTGACTGTATCGTGTGATTTACGGCGTTCTGAATAGCCTGAGCGTTTGCACTGTTTGCCTGAATAGCCTCGCCATGGCGGCCGAGTTCTGTAATTTCATTGGCAACGGCCTGAGCTTTCTCCGCAGATTTTTCATAGGTTATAACAACATCAGCACCGGCTTTCGCCAGCGACAGTGCAATAGCGCGCCCTAATCCACGACTGGCTCCGGTGACCAGCGCTTTTTTACCTGTCAGATCGATATGCATGATGACTCCGTGACGAGAGTGATGAGATTCATCATTAGGTATAGAGAGAGTTTTTTCTTCGTCAATGCGCTGAATGGGGGAATCGAAAGGGTGAAGTGACAAAAAAGAGGATCTGGAGATGTCCAGAATCGAAGTAAATTGCCAGTCAGTTGTTTAACCGACTGGCATTACACCGAATGGCGGTATTTTCTTTACTCGATATCGAGTGGGTCTTCGGAGAGGATGATTCCCGTATTGTCAGCGTACAGATGGTCGCCGGAGAAGAACGTCACGCCGCCGAAATTGACGCGGACATCGCTTTCCCCAATCCCTTCACCTGCTGCACCTACCGGAATCGCGGCAATCGCCTGAATGCCGATGTCCAGCTCTTCCAGATCGTCTACCTGACGCACTGCGCCGTAGATGACCAGCCCTTCCCATTCATTCTGTACCGCCAGACGCGCCAGTTCGGCGTCGACCAGCGCACGACGGACAGAACCGCCGCCATCGACCAGCAGAATGCGTCCACGACCATTTTGTTCGAGCAGATCATACAGCAACCCGTTGTCCTCGAAACATTTCACCGTGACGATTTGTCCGCCAAACGACGACCGTCCTCCAAAGTTAGAGAACAGCGGTTCCACGACGTTGACATCTTCTTGATAGATGTCACAAAGCTCGGAAGTATCGTATTTCATAGGCTTAACGTTCAGTTGCAGCGAGAATTTTTAGTATATCGCGCTATGTGTACTGTTGGCAAAATCATCAATTGTTAATTGATATTTGTCAGTTATCTTGCCCACTGACTTAAGAAAATCCCGACGACAAACAGCAGGTTAGTCAGCAACGCGGCTTTTACCGTACGTTCGAGCATCGGACGCATCGCCGCCGGTTCCATCTGGCGCATAACGTAACGCGCCTGTTTTACCAGTACCGGTGCGGCCAACAGGAACAGCCAACCCCACGGACTTTGCAGCGAAAGCAGGTTAAACAGCGCCAGGCAGACCAGCGTCCCCATCAGCAGACAGGCATGGTAACGACGGGCATTGACGGCACCGAGGCGAACGACCAGCGTATTCTTGCCGTTTTCCCGGTCGCTGTTGATATCGCGTAGGTTATTGATGTTAAGCACGGCAGTGGCCAGCAGACCACAGGCGGTTGCCGGAAGAATGAGCGCCGGGATCAGCGTATGCGCCTGCAGATACCAACTGCCCATCACGCTCAGCCAGCCAAAGAAGACCAGCACGGAAATATCACCCAGGCCGATGTAGCCATAGGGACGATTGCCCACGGTATAGGTGATGGCGGCAATAATCGACAGCACGCCAAGCACCAGGAAACCGACAAAATCCGCCGGCGTGCGGCACGCCACGGCAACCAGCGACAAACCGGACAAACAAATGAGTACGACGGTGATGATCAGTGCGCGCTTCATCTCCTGTTGGGTGATCACCCCTTTTTGCATCCCACGCAGCGGTCCGAGGCGGTCCGGCTTGTCGCTGCCCTTAACGGCATCGCCATAATCGTTGGCGAGATTTGACAGGATTTGCAGAAGCCCTGCCGTAATGAGTGCCAGCAGGGCGACCAGCGGATCAAAGTATCCCTGCCACCATGCCAGGGCCGTACCGACGATGATCGCCGCGAAGGCGAGCGGTAGGGTCTTGGGTCGTAAGCTTTCCAGCCAGGCCTGGGAGCGGCTAATTTGTTGTTGTTCAGTCATATTTAGCGCCAATAAAAATGGGGCCTTTCAGCCCCATCAACAGTGATGAAAATGCAGTGAACGCGATTATAGGATAAAACGGCTCAGATCTTCATCTGCGACCAGCGCATCCAGATGTTTGCTCACATAATCCGCATCAATTGTTATGCTTTGACCATTCAAATCGCTCGCATCATAGGAAATATCTTCCATCAGGCGCTCCAGAACGGTGTGCAGACGACGGGCACCGATGTTTTCGGTGGTCTCGTTAACCTGCCATGCCGCTTCAGCAATTTTCTTGATACCGGATTCAGTAAACTCAATGTTGACGCCTTCAGTCGCCATCAGTGCTTTGTACTGCACGGTGACAGAGGCATTAGGCTCCGTCAGAATGCGTTCAAAGTCGCTGGTGGTCAGCGCCTGCAGTTCCACGCGAATCGGCAGACGACCCTGCAGTTCCGGGATCAGGTCAGACGGCTTCGCCACCTGGAACGCCCCAGAGGCGATAAACAGAATGTGGTCGGTTTTGACCATCCCGTGCTTGGTGGAGACGGTGCAGCCTTCAACCAGCGGTAGCAGGTCGCGCTGTACGCCTTCACGGGACACGTCCGGGCCGGAGGATTCGCCGCGCTTACAGATTTTGTCGATTTCGTCGATAAACACGATCCCGTGCTGCTCAACAGCGTCGATCGCTTCCTGTTTCAGCTCTTCCGGATTCACCAGTTTGGCCGCTTCTTCTTCAATCAGCAGCTTCATCGCGTCTTTGATTTTCAGCTTACGCGCTTTCTGCTTCTGCCCGCCCAGGTTCTGGAACATGGACTGCAACTGGCTGGTCATCTCTTCCATTCCCGGAGGCGCCATGATTTCTACGCCCATCGGTGCAGCGGCGAGATCGATCTCGATTTCTTTATCGTCGAGCTGGCCTTCGCGCAGTTTTTTACGGAATGCCTGACGCGCAGCAGACGGTTCAGACTGCTGTTCCGCCTGGCCCCAGTTATTTTTAGCCGGTGGGATCAGCACATCAAGAATGCGCTCTTCTGCCATCTCTTCTGCACGATAGCGATTTTTCTCGATCGCCTGGACGCGAACCATTTTGATGGCGGCATCGGTCAGATCGCGGATGATAGAGTCAACTTCTTTACCGACATAACCTACTTCGGTGAATTTTGTCGCTTCTACTTTGATGAACGGCGCGTTGGCAAGCTTTGCCAGACGACGGGCAATTTCGGTTTTACCGACACCGGTGGGGCCAATCATCAGAATGTTTTTCGGTGTGACTTCATGGCGCAGCTCTTCGTCGAGCTGCATGCGGCGCCAGCGGTTACGCAGTGCAATCGCCACGGAACGCTTGGCGTTATCCTGGCCGATGATATGCTTGTTCAGTTCGCTGACGATTTCGCGTGGGGTCATTTCAGACATGGGAGATCCTTACGCTTTAGACGGTAATTCTTCAATGGTATGGAAATGGTTGGTGTAAATGCAGATATCACCTGCAATATCCAACGCTTTTTCAGCAATGTCGCGAGCGCCGAGCTCGGTGTTTTCCAGCAGAGCACGTGCCGCAGCCTGGGCGTAGGGACCGCCGGAGCCGATGGCAATCAGATCGTTTTCCGGCTGCACGACGTCACCGTTACCGGTGATGATAAGGGAGGCGTTTTCATCTGCGACCGCTAACAGCGCTTCAAGTTTGCGTAGCATCCTGTCGGTACGCCAGTCTTTCGCCAGCTCAACGGCGGCTTTGACCAGATGTCCCTGATGCATTTCCAGCTTGCGCTCAAACAGTTCAAACAGCGTGAACGCATCCGCCGTACCTCCCGCAAAGCCAGCAATGACTTTGTCGTTGTACAGACGACGTACTTTTTTCACGTTGCCTTTCATTACGGTGTTACCCAGTGTGGCCTGACCATCACCGGCGATAACCACATGGCCGTTACGGCGTACGCTTACTATTGTTGTCACGAGCAGACCCCTTGGTTACAAATACAGAATACAAGCCCCGCACGGTGTACGGGGCGTAATGCAAGTATAGATGGGGGGGATTTTGGGGGTTTCAACCCCCGGAGGCGAGTCGAATACAGTTTGTGTGACCCGCCATCTTCAGGCGGCTAATCGTGCTGTCGGCATTCTCTTTACCTTTCACCGGCCCGATGACCACGCGATTCCAGCCATTGTTGGTGGTGATTTTGGAGTCAAAGCCTTCGAAAGCCAGCTGTGCACGCACGGTTTCTGCCTGTTCAGCGCCTTTAAACGAACCGCACTGCACCATCCAGCGACGTTCGTCTTTCTTCTCCGCGGTCGGCTTCGGTGCTTCTGGCACGCGCTCAACCGGAGCGGCAGGTTGTGTTTTCGGCGCAGATGCCGCTGTGTGCGCAGGGGTCTGCAGCAGATCCTGATACGGCTGTGACGTTGCCGCAGGTTTCTGCGGCTGCGTAACAGGCTTCGACGGTTGCTGTACCGGTGCCGTTTGCGCTGTGCGCGTTTGTGTCTGCGGCTGCGTACGCGGCTGTTGAACCGGTGGCGTGCTGTTCCACTGCTGCTGCTGTTGCTCAACCTGACGTTGTTGAGCCTGGCGCTGCAACGTTTGCTGACGCTGTGCCGGTGTCTGCTCGTTCCACGGTACTTCGTTGAGTTGCGTTGGCTGCTGGCGCATATCGGCCTGCATTTGCGCAAGCAACTGGCGCTGTTCGTTGGTCAGTTGATCCGGCTTCATCACTTCACCGCCTGCAGACGGTTCTGTCGGCGCACGTACGCCCGGCTGGCGGCTTTCCAGCTCTTTAATATAGCGCCAACGCTCTTCCGGCTTCGGCGGCAGCCCGTTACCGGTCACTTTCTGACCCTGCAACGTTTCGGATTCTTCTTTCTTATGATGCGTAATGAAGTACAAACCACCGATAAAGGCCACAAGAACGGCGGCGGCAATGGCGACCATTGCGGGCGATACCGCAGACGTGTTGCGTTGCTTTTTCCGTGAGGTGCTCTTTTTGCGCCGCGAAGGTGCCGGTTGGCCGCGACGTACATAATCTCGTTGTGCCACTATCGTTTCGCTGTATTGATTTGTTCGTCAGCCCGCCATGTTACTTAAGCGGCGGGCCTTTGACCAGACACCGTGTCTGAAAGGTTTACGTTAAGGCACGCGTGGTACCCCGAAGGATCAGTTCACAGTCCATCAAACGCGAGCCGCTGTTGACATTTTGTCCATGAATTTGGTCAAGCAGCAACAGCATCGCTTCACGACCAATTTCGAAACGCGGTTGCGCAACGGTGGTCAGCGGCGGATCGCAAAATTCCGCCAGGGCGATGTTGTCGAAACCAATAATCGACAGGTCATCCGGAACTTTGATGCCCTGACGTTTGGCCCATGAGAGGGCGCCGAGCGCCATGACATCACTATGACAGAATACCGCTGTCGGCGGTTGCGGCAATTCGAACAACTGCCTGAGCGCATTGCCGCCAGCTTCGAAGGTGAAATCTCCGCGAGCGATATAGTGCGGGTCCACCGTCACACCGCAACGGCGCAGCGCTTGCACGTAACCCTGCAAGCGGTAATGACATAGCGGCATCTCTTCCGGCCCGGCAATGCAGCCAATGCGCTGATGTCCCAGTTCATGCAGATAGTTCACGGCATTGAAGGCAGCGGTCAGGTTGTCGATATGGACGGTGGGCAACTCCAGCTCCGGCGCAAACTCGTTCGCCATCACCATCGGCGGCAGATTGCGCTGCTCTTCAATACTGGCGTCAAACGGCAGACGAGAGCCCAACAACAACATGCCATCAATTTGCTTGGTGATGATCAGATTGACGAAGGTTTTTTCCTGCTGGTTCTGGTGCGCGCAATCGCCGATCAACACCAGATAGCCATGACTGGCGGCGGTGACCTCGATCCCACGGATCAGTTCGCTAAAGAAGGGATCGCAAATATCCGGGACAATCACCAGGATCGTTCGCGATTCATTACGTTTAACATTGCGACCCGTCGCCTGCGGTAAATACCCCACTTCTACAGCTGCCTGTTCAACCCGGTTTCGGGTGGACTGAGAGACTTTATCGGGGTTCATTAGCGCGCGGGACACCGTTGCCGTTGAGACTTTCGCCTTCATGGCAACATCTTTCATTGTAGCGGCAGCGGCCTGCTTATTCGGTTTCACTCTTTCTCCTCGCCTGGGTAATCCGGCGCAGCACAATCCCTGTTGAATTCACATCAAAAACATTTTTATCAGATAGCGAATGGAAACGGTTACAGAATTTTCATAAAAAGTGTGATGGATGTTGAATTTTACGATCCGCCTCGCATCTGAGGGGGCTATCCCTCGATGGGATCGACATCCAGCACCCATTTCACCTTGCGCGACTCCGGTAACGTATTGATGAGTGCCAGCGTGCCACTCACGATATGCTGCAAACGAATCCGTGACGGATGCTGCAATAAAATCTGCCAGCGATAGCGTCCGCCGCGCTTCGGCGCCAGCGCCGGTACCGGGCCTAAAATCCAGAGCTTATCGTCAGCCAGCGGACTGGCCTGAATCAGATTACGCAGTTGCTGCAAAAACAGCGGCGCCTGCTGATTATGGTGATCTTCTGCGCGCACAATGACGTGATTGGTCCACGGTGGCAGTTGCAGAGTTTGCCGTTCCGCCAGCGCTTGTTCAGCGAATGCGTCATAGCCCTTATGCAACAGAGTCTGTAGCAGCGGATGTTCCGGATGGTGGGTCTGCAAAATCACTTCTCCCTGTTTGCCAGCGCGTCCTGCGCGCCCGGAAACCTGCGTATAAAGTTGGGCAAAGCGTTCTGCTGAGCGGAAATCTGCCGAGAACAGCGCGCCGTCCACATCCAGCAGCGCAACCAGCGTCACGTCAGGGAAGTGGTGACCTTTTGCCAGCATCTGGGTGCCGATCAGGATCCTTGCGCCACCGCGATGCACTTGTGCCAGATGCTGCTCAAGCGACCCTTTGCGGCTGGTGGTATCGCGGTCAATGCGGGAAATCGGCACGCCGGGAAAGAAGGGAGCCAGCGCTTGTTCAAGCTGCTCAGTGCCTAATCCGACCGGTACCATATGCGTCGATCCACAGGAAGGACACTGACGTGGCACCGGACGCTGGCTGTCGCAGTGATGACAGCGCAAATGGTGCTGTGCCTGATGCAGGGTGTAGTAGTGATCGCAACGCGGGCACTCCGCAATCCAGCCGCAGTCGTGGCAAAGCAGCGCAGGCGCAAAGCCCCGGCGATTGAGAAATAAGATCACCTGGTTGTCAGCCTGTAAATGCTGGCGCATACGGGCGATCAGCGCCGGTGCCAGACCGGCTTGCACCTGCTGACCTTTTAAATCCAGCACGTGCTGAGTCGCGGGGCGCGCGTTTCCGGCGCGGCGCGTCAGGCGCAGCATCCGGTATTTTTTCTGCCGCACGTTACACAGCGTTTCCAGTGCCGGAGTTGCCGAACCGAGGATTATCGGAATGCGTTCGCTATGGGCGCGCCAGACCGCCAGATCGCGGGCATGATAGCGCCAGCCTTCCTGCTGTTTATAGGAACTGTCGTGTTCTTCATCGATAACGATCACGCCAAGATTTTTAAACGGCGTAAATAAGGAGGAGCGCGTGCCAATGACGATCGCCGCTTCGCCGTTTTTGGCCTTCAACCAGGCAGAAAGGCGCTCGCTGTCATTGAGGCCGGAATGCAGCACTTCCACCGGCGCGTTGAACCGTTCGCGAAAACGGGCGATGGTTTGCGGCGTCAGACCAATTTCCGGCACCATCACCAGCGCCTGCTTACCCTGTGCCAGAACGTTTTCCAGTACGCTCAGATAAACTTCGGTTTTACCTGACCCCGTCACCCCGGCCAGCAGCCAGGCGGAGAAACAGTCTGACGCGCTGTGAATTGCGCCAACGGCGGTGGCCTGTTCGGTGTTCAGTCGCAGACGTTCGCCGCAAACCGCGTAGTGCGTGCGCCAGTCGCTAAAACCTGGGGTTTCGCTCGCCAGTTCACACAAGCCTTTTTTACGCAGAGCCTGAAGCGCGGCATCGTTGAACTCAAGGTCGGCGACCCGATCGCGCCAGATTTTCCCCTGTCGCAACGCGGCCAGCGCCTGCTGCTGTTTGGGGGAACGTTTCAGGCTATTAAGATCAACGGCCTGGCCCTCTTCGGTGGCAAACCAGTACCACATTGGCGTGTTGGTAGCAGGTTTCCCCTGACGCAGCAGGATGGGCAGGGCATGGAACAGCACGTCGCCAATGGGATGATGATAATAATCTGCCGCCCAGATCAGCAGACGCCAGACGGAGGTCGAAAAGAGCGGCTCATCATCCAGCACATCAACGACAGCTTTCAGTTCATTCAGCGGCAGCTCGCTTTTGTCGCTAACCGAGACGACGATCCCGACGCGCTCCTGCTGTTTGCCAAACGGTACGCGCACGCGACACCCTGCTTTGACATTCATGCCTTCCGGCAGAAGATAGTCAAAGGTGCGAGGGAGCGGAACGGGTAAGGCAACGTGCGCTACGGGCATAAATCATCCTGACTTGAAATCTGGCCGGTTAGTATACACATTACTCATGGGTGATGAGCGAATCAGTTTGCATGAGCGGGCTAATTTCTGTATGATTCGCCGCCTTTGATGCAAATTGATTGTGTCAAAACTTGACCGTTACCCGAGAATTTCACGCAGCCAACATATCAGCGGTGTGAAAGGCGACGGGTAAAAATTAACATCGCGTGGTGTCTGGCGTTAGGGCTGGAAGAGCGACGCGGCCTTAAACTGAGGTTTTCCCATGAAAAAAGATATTCACCCGAAATACGAAGAAATTACTGCTACCTGTTCTTGCGGTAACGTCATGAAAATTCGCTCTACCGTAGGTCACGATCTGAACCTGGACGTCTGCGGTAAATGCCACCCGTTCTACACTGGCAAACAGCGTGACGTTGCAACCGGTGGCCGTGTTGACCGCTTCAACAAGCGTTTCAACATCCCGGGCAGCAAATAAGTTTCAGCTGTCAAAAAAAAGCGCCGACTGGCGCTTTTTTTGTATCTGAATTTTATCTTTTTTATATTTTTCATTGACGCCTTGAATAAATAACCAGAAACTAACTTGAAATGCCGTTTCTAATTTATCGGTAAATTGTTTCTATTGGTGATGTTCATCTCTCTTATCTTTCTTTTTTTGCCATGATTTTTAGTTGCTGGCAAAATTTAAAAGGTTTTAGCTTCCTCGCTTAAATAAACTTCATTACGTAATATAAAATTATCACTATCCCTTATTTTCATCATGTCGTTTTAGCAGTGGTGGTGCCGATAAGGTCAGATTGTTTTTGACGTTTTCTATTGAGAGGGATTGCTATGAAGCGTGGATATGCATTATTACTTATTCCATTATTATCTGGAGCCGCTCACGCAGGCTATGTAGATTATCGTCATGAATATTATGATGATGGACGTAACTATGACCGTGTTTATATGTCTCACCGCTTTGCGACTGGTTTTGGTGTGGCAGTAGAAGCTATCTCTCGTTCCGATGATGCGCAATCAAATGATGCGTGGAACAATATGGAAAGTAATGGCAACGAGTATACGGCAAGCTATCAATTCACCTGGCAGGGCCTCATCTGGCAGCCTGGCATCGCGGTTGAAACGGGTGATAACATGACGATCTATAAGCCTTATCTTCGCGTACAGTATAATATCAATGACAACTGGTGGACTGCGTTCCGCTATCGTCAGGAATATATGCGTAGAAATGCCGACGGCAAAGATGATCGGATGGTCTATCGCCCGGAGGCATGGCTCGGTTATAACGTCAATAACTGGATGTTTGAACTCAACGGCATTTATAAAATTGCCGATAGTGAAGATTTATATAACAACAAAAATGAAGACTATGAATATAACTTCCGTGTTGCTTATAAGATAGGGTCCTGGGTTCCTTTTGTTGAAGTGGGTAACGTGTCCTCTGGTTATAACACGACAACGACGGACGATCGCCAGACGCGTTATCGTGTGGGTCTGGGCTATAACTTCTGATTGTTAATTCCGTTAACGTGAAGCTTATCTATACAAAACATCATCAAGTTGCCTTTCAATACGCGAAACCACGCTTGCCTTAATATTCGCGTGAATAAGGCACTCAGGAGTTGACATAATGTCCAGTGATGAACATGTTATAAGAAGTAATGCAAGCATTGCTATCAGGCCTTTCGGATTCAGAGATAAAATAGGTTACTTGTGTGGCGACCTGGGGAATTGTTTTATTCTTGGGTTGGTCAATAGCTTTTTAATGATTTACTACACTAATGTGCTCGGTGTTTCCGGGGTTATTGTCGGGTCACTCTATTTTATAACAAAACTCTTTGATGCGTTTGTTGATGTCGCCGTAGGGCGCATATGCGATACGTCTAAACTGACCGTTTACGGGCGTTTTAACCCCTGGGTTCGTCGCATGAAATACCCTTTCTGCATCATTTCGGTGGTTCTTTTTCTGCCGTTTGTTCATGAATTTTCTGAAACAGCGAAAATTATCTATATCTGCTGTTCCTATTTTATTTACGGTTCGTTGTTATCGACCGTTAGCATTCCTTATGGTGCAATGTCAGCCGCGATTAGCTCGAATCCGGACGATCGTGTTTCGCTTTCGACTTACCGCAGCGTTGGCTCGGCGATTGGTGGTGGGGCAACCGGTTTTTTTATTCCCATTCTGATGTATACCACCCTTGTTGACGGAAGCCTGGTGATTTCCGGGCAACATTTCTTCTGGATTGCGATTGGCTGCTCGATACTGGCTTTTATCTTTTTAACACTGACCTGTCACTTAACGACAGAGCGCGTGCGTGTGGAAAGAAAAGAGAGCATGCCCGTTTCTGTTTTGCTGAAGGGATTGCTACGCAATAAGGCGTTGATTGTGCTGGTTGTGGTTGATCTGCTTATTGTGATTAATCAGGGTCTCTCCGGCACCAATATGACCTATCTGTTTAATGACTATTTCCACAATAAAGCCGCCATGTCTGTCGCACTCTTATTTACCTTTGGTTCCCTGATTCTGCTGGCGCCATCGGCGTCCTGGCTCACGAAGCGGTTTGGTAAAAAAGAAGCCAGCGTCGGCGCACTGTTCTTTTCAGTGGTGATGTATCTGATTATGTACTTCATCCACATTACGGATGCGAAAATCTATCTGGTCTTTCTTTTCCTTGCGACGCTAGGGGCCGGATTATTCAACCTGATGATTTGGGCATTTATGACTGATGTTTGCGACTACCATCAGTATATTACTGGCGATCGCGAAGATGGCACCGTTTATGGTGTGAACTTCTTTGCTCGCAAAGTGGGTCAGGCATGTGCGGGGGCTATTGGGGGTTTTATGCTGGCTATCATCGGCTACCAATCCTCATCAACGGGCGGGGCTGTGCAAACCAGCGTCGTGCGGGAAAATATTTACACGATGGCGAATCTGATACCGGCTTTATGCCTGTTTTTGGCCGCCGTGATGCTGATTTATTTCTATCCACTGAACCGTAAAGAAACGCTCAAAATGGAAGCAACACTGAATAAATTTAATGGGATTAGCAAATAACCCATGAGCACCACTATGAAAATAGTGGGCAGTGAGTCTGAAAGGCAGGGGAAAACCTCTGCCTTTGTTGCGTCACCACCAAAGCAGCGGCCACGACTTCTCAACCGTTTCCAGTTGCGGCGCATCAAAAAGCGCCTGCGGGGAAATAACCGTTTCATTCAGCGGGATATTTTTACCGTAGCGTTCTTTCATTTTGGCTTGCACCGCCGGGTGACTGAGATCGAAATCCTTTAGCTTTTGCAGCTTACCCATTTTCATCCCGAGCGCATGGTCATACACCTTCCACACCACTTCAGAGCAGTACTGACGCTCGTCACTCCAGGAAAAGGCCAGATCGTAAGGTTTACCGAGATATTGTTTTGCGGTTTGCGCGAGCTTTTTCTGCTGCTGTGGCGATAGCCCACCGTCAACGCGACGCACGATGTATTTTCCGTCTTTACCGTGTTTTATCCACTTTTGCAGAGGGGTATAAACCACCGGGCCAATGGCCTCAAAGACATACGGTTTTTTCTCGCGGATAACGATCATGCCGGTATGGCTATAGTCAGAATGCGTTGCCAGTTGAATCGCCTGGCTCTGGGAGGATAAGGACATTTGAAAGATGATGTCGCCGGTTTGCGGCTGCCAGGCAAAAACAGGCGTCGCAATCAGCAGACCGAAAACCAGTAAGCCTCGATTCATGGCATAACGTCCTTGTTACACAATTAAAAAGAGCGGCCAGGAAACCCGCGCCGCTCTTTTTTGCAAATCAATATTCCCATGTCTCCGGGTCGATCCCCAGTTCACGCATGATCTCTTTCGCCGCTTCCGGGATTTCATCACTGCGCTCTTTACGCAGGTCTGCGTCGTTTGGCAGGGGTTGCCCGGTAAAGGCATGCAGAAACGCTTCACACAGCAACTCACTGTTGGTGGCGTGGCGCAGGTTGTTCACCTGACGACGCGTGCGTTCATCGGTGAGGATTTTTAACACCTTCAGAGGAATGGAAACCGTAATTTTCTTTACTTGCTCACTCTTCTTACCGTGCTCAGCGTATGGGCTGATATATTCGCCGCTCCATTCAGCCATGAGATACTTAATCCTCTTTGTCATTAATATGAGGCAATGCCGCACTATTTGTGTGGCTACTCGCCATAATTCCGCATAGTTTACCGTACAGGCGATACTGTGACACTGATAAAGCGCCTGTAGTTGTGCGCTAATGCAGATAATTTTAACGGCTATTTCCAGTTTGCTCAATCTATACGCAAAGAAGTTTAGATGTCCAGATGTATTGACGTCTATTGTTAACCTGTTTACTCTGGGACCTGACTTTTCATCGACTCAGCTCAGGAACACCCTAACATGACGCGTAAACAGGCCACCATCGCAGTGCGTAGCGGGTTAAATGACGACGAACAGTATGGTTGCGTCGTTCCGCCGATTCACCTTTCCAGCACCTATAATTTTACCGGTTTTAATGAGCCTCGCGCCCATGACTACTCCCGTCGCGGCAACCCTACGCGCGATGTGGTGCAGCGTGCGCTGGCCGAACTGGAAGGGGGGGCGGGTGCGGTGCTGACCAATACCGGCATGTCGGCGATTCACCTGGTGACAACCGTATTTCTGAAGCCAGGCGATCTGCTGGTGGCACCGCATGACTGCTATGGCGGCAGCTACCGCCTGTTTGACAGTCTGGCGACGCGCGGATGCTATCGCGTGCGGTTTGTCGATCAAGGGGATGAGCAGGCGTTGCAGGCCGCGCTGGCAGAAAAACCCAAACTGGTACTGGTGGAAAGTCCGAGTAATCCGCTGTTACGCGTGGTGGATATTGCGAAAATCTGCCAACTGGCGCGTGAAGCCGGAGCCGTCAGCGTTGTCGACAACACTTTTTTAAGCCCGGCGCTGCAAAATCCGCTGGCATTGGGCGCCGATCTGGTGTTGCATTCATGCACGAAATATCTGAATGGCCACTCTGACGTGGTGGCGGGCGTGGTGATAGCCAAAGATCCGGAAATCGTCACCGAACTGGCATGGTGGGCGAATAATATCGGCGTGACCGGCGGCGCGTTTGACAGTTACCTGCTGTTGCGTGGGTTGCGTACGCTGTCGCCGCGCATGGAAGTGGCGCAACGCAATGCGCAGGCGATCGTCGATTATCTGCAAACCCAGCCGCTGGTGAAAAAGCTCTATCACCCGTCGCTGCCGGAAAATCAGGGGCATGACATTGCCGTGCGTCAGCAGAAAGGTTTTGGCGCAATGTTGAGTTTTGAACTGGATGGCGATGAGCAGACGCTGCGTCGTTTCCTGAGCGGGCTGTCGTTGTTTACGCTGGCGGAATCCTTAGGGGGAGTGGAAAGCCTAATCTCTCACGCCGCAACGATGACGCATGCCGGCATGGCACCAGAAGCGCGTGCCGCTGCCGGGATCTCCGAGACGCTGCTGCGTATCTCCACCGGTATTGAAGATGGCGAAGATTTAATTGCCGACCTGGAAAATGGCTTCCGGGCTGCAAACAAGGGGTAAACATGAGTGTGATTGCGCAGGCAGGGGCGAAGGGTCGTCAACTGCACAAATTTGGTGGTAGTAGTCTGGCTGACGTGAAATGTTATCTGCGCGTCGCGGGCATCATGGCGGAATACTCACAGCCTGACGACATGATGGTGGTTTCCGCTGCGGGCAGTACGACCAACCAACTGATCAGTTGGCTGAAATTAAGTCAGACCGATCGCCTTTCTGCGCATCAGGTGCAACAGACCCTGCGCCGCTATCAGTGTGAGCTGATTAGCGGCCTGCTTCCCGCTGACGTGGCGGATGGATTAACCAGCCTGTTTATTAGCGATCTGGAGCGTCTGGCAAACCTGCTGGACAGCGGCGTGAATGACGCTGTTTATGCGGAGGTGGTAGGTCATGGTGAAGTATGGTCGGCACGTCTGATGTCTGCGGTACTGAATCAGCATGGCATGGCGTCGGCCTGGCTGGATGCGCGTGAATTCTTACGCGCCGAGCGCGCCGCGCAACCGCAGGTGGATGAAGGACTTTCTTACCCGTTATTGCAGCAACTGCTGATCCAGCACCCGCAAAAACGTCTGGTGGTGACCGGTTTTATCAGCCGTAGTAATGCGGGTGATACGGTGCTGCTGGGTCGTAACGGTTCTGACTATTCCGCCACGCAGGTTGGCGCGCTGGCGGGCGTTTCCCGCGTCACCATCTGGAGCGACGTGGCCGGGGTGTACAGCGCCGACCCACGTAAAGTTAAAGACGCCTGCCTGTTGCCGCTGTTGCGTCTGGATGAAGCCAGCGAGCTGGCGCGCCTGGCGGCACCGGTTCTGCACACCCGTACGCTGCAGCCGGTTTCCGGGAGCGATATCGATCTCCAGTTGCGCTGTAGCTACACGCCGGATCAAGGCTCTACGCGCATTGAGCGCGTACTGGCTTCAGGTACCGGCGCGCGTATCGTGACCAGCCATGATGACGTTTGCCTGATTGAATTTCAGGTTCCTGCCAGCCAGGACTTTAAGCAGGCGCATAAGGATATCGACCAGGTCCTCAAGCGTGCGCAGGTGCGTCCGCTGGCCGTTGGCGTTCATACCGATCGTCACCTGCTGCAGTTCTGCTACACCTCGGAAGTGGCGGATAGCGCTCTGCGAATCCTCGATGAAGCGGGTTTGCCGGGTGAACTGCGTTTGCGTCAGGGGCTGGCGCTGGTGGCGATGGTGGGGGCGGGCGTCACCCGTAATCCGCTGCACTGCCACCGTTTTTGGCAGCAGCTGAAAGGACAGCCGGTGGAATTTACCTGGCAGTCGGAAGAGGGCATCAGCCTGGTGGCCGTGCTGCGTACCGGCCCGACGGAGAGCCTGATTCAGGGTCTGCATCAGTCCATTTTCCGCGCAGAAAAACGCATCGGCCTGGTGCTCTTTGGCAAGGGCAATATTGGTTCCCGCTGGCTGGAACTGTTTGCTCGCGAGCAGAGTACGCTCTCGGCGCGTACCGGTTTTGAATTTGTGCTGGCAGGGGTGGTGGATAGCCGTCGCAGCCTGTTGAACTACGAAGG
This sequence comes from Citrobacter sp. Ct235, assembly GCF_030332305.1. Lineage (NCBI taxonomy): Bacteria > Pseudomonadati > Pseudomonadota > Gammaproteobacteria > Enterobacterales > Enterobacteriaceae > Citrobacter > Citrobacter sp. Ct235. Next base: position 44,055 of record NZ_JAOWIC010000045.1, on the reverse strand, counting down.
GCTTGATGCCAGCCGGGCGCTGGCGTTCTTCAATGATGAAGCCATTGAACAGGATGAAGAGTCGCTGTTCCTGTGGATGCGCGCGCACCCGTATGACGATCTGGTGGTGCTGGATGTGACCGCAAGCGAACAGCTTGCCGATCAGTATCTCGACTTCGCCAGTCACGGTTTCCACGTCATCAGCGCTAACAAACTGGCCGGGGCGAGCACCAGCAATAAGTATCGCCAGATCCACGACGCGTTTGATAAGACCGGGCGTCACTGGCTGTACAACGCCACCGTGGGGGCGGGGTTGCCGATCAACCACACCGTGCGCGATCTGATCGACAGCGGCGACACTATCCTGTCAATCAGCGGGATCTTCTCCGGCACGCTGTCCTGGCTATTCCTGCAGTTTGATGGCTCTGTACCGTTTACCGATCTGGTGGATCAGGCCTGGCAGCAGGGACTGACGGAGCCGGATCCGCGCGTCGACCTGTCGGGTAAAGATGTGATGCGCAAGCTGGTGATTCTGGCGCGTGAAGCGGGCTACGACATCGAGCCGGATCAGGTTCGCGTTGAGTCGCTGGTTCCCGCACATTGTGAAGAAGGTTCAATCGATCACTTCTTTGAAAATGGCGATGAACTGAACGACCAGATGGTGCAACGTCTGGAAGCGGCCCGCGAAATGGGGCTGGTGCTGCGCTATGTGGCACGTTTCGATGCCAACGGCAAAGCGCGCGTCGGCGTCGAAGCCGTTCGTCCAGAGCACCCGCTGGCAGCGCTGCTGCCGTGCGATAACGTCTTCGCCATTGAAAGTCGCTGGTATCGCGATAATCCGTTGGTGATCCGCGGACCCGGTGCCGGTCGTGACGTTACCGCCGGGGCGATCCAGTCAGATATTAACCGTCTGGCGCAACTGCTGTAGTTTTTGCCGGATGGCGCTGCGCTTATCCGGCCTACGGTTCTGTAATCAGCCTTCAGGGTTCGCCGCAAACACCTCTTTTGCGGCGAACAGACCGTTTAACGCGGCTGGAAAGCCTGCATATACTGCCATCTGCATCATCACCTCAATAATTTCCTCCTGCGTTAACCCGACGTGCAGCGCGGCGGCAATATGTACCTTCAACTGCGGCGTGGCATTACCCAGCGCGGTCAATGCGGCGACGGTGGCAATCTCCCGACTGCGTAAATCCAGCCCGGGTCGGGAATAGATGTCGCCAAAAGGAAACTCAATCAGATAGCGGGCGAAGTCGGGAGCAATATCTTTCAGGCTCTCGACGACGGCATCGCCGCCTTTGCCATCGACCTGCTGTAGCATGTCCTGACCGGTAATAAAACGTTCCGAATGCATGGTGTCTTCCTCGTTTGTGTAATGTATGGCGTGAGGATAGGGCGGGCGGAATCATTTGGATAATACCGTTTCCGTGATACCTTTTCGGTATGACAACACCGCCTCTGCACTCGCTGGATATCCGCCTGCTGCGCTACTTCGCCGTGGTGGCGGAAGAGAACAACATGAGCCGGGCGGCCCAGCGACTGTTTATGTCGCAACCGCCGCTCAGCCGCCACATACGCCAGCTTGAAGAACGTCTGGGGGTAACGCTGTTTGTCCGTCATACCAAAGGCCTGACGCTGACAAATGAGGGACTGCAGGTGCTGGAGATCGTACGTCCGCTGCTGGAACTGCAGGATAAAACCTGGGCAGCTCTGAGTCAGCTCGCGCCAAATGATGTGCAGTCGCTGCGTCTGGGGCTGACGACGGCGTTTGAGCAGGGGGTTTTCGCTGGGCTGGAAACGCAGATGAATACCCGGGTGAAGACCCTGCGTCTGGTGCGCCAGGGCTCGCCCGATCTGGTGCGTCAGGTGCGACGCGGAAAACTGGATGCTGCCGTGGTGGCGTTGCCGCTGGAGTCCGTCGGACTTGCCGTCACGTCGCTCGACTGGCACGAGCCGCTCATCGCGGCGCTACCCGCCATCTGGCCAGAGGCAGGCAGAGAGTCTCTCCTCCTGGCGGAACTTAACCACCGGCCGCTGTTCTGGTTCAGCCGGGAACGTAATCCGGCCTTCTTTGACGCTACGCGGGAATGCTTTCAGCGCGTGGGTTACGCCCCGGCCTGTCTTGAAGAGCCGCTGGAGCATGACGTTCTGCTGGCGCGAATTGCGCATGGCGACGGTCTGAGCTTACTTCCGGCCTCCTTTGCCGCCATTCAGCGCCAGGGCGTGGTTTTTCGTCCACTGCGCAACGGTGAACTCAGTATTCAGGCGGGGCTGGTAATGCTGCCGGAGAACGTTGCGCGCTTACAGTGGCTGAAAAGCGTGATGTCAGCCCTCTGAATGGCGGGCTAACGTGAATTTTTTTCATCTTCCCTGACTTTTCCTCACCATCAACGATGATTTTTCAGTTGACGTCATCGTGCTTTTCCGTCATTTTTACATCTGGACGTCTAAACGGATAGATGTTCACAACGCAACATATAATGATAAGCGATTGATGAGGTAAGGTATGAGCTTTTTTCACGCCAACCAGCGGGAAGCCCTGAATCAGAGCCTGGCGGAAGTCCAGGGTCAGATTAACGTTTCGTTCGAGTTTTTCCCGCCGCGCACCAGTGAAATGGAGCAAACCCTGTGGAATTCCATCGATCGCCTGAGCAGCCTGAAGCCGAAGTTTGTTTCGGTAACCTACGGCGCAAACTCTGGCGAGCGCGACCGTACGCACAGTATTATCAAAGGGATTAAAGATCGCACGGGTCTGGAAGCCGCACCGCACCTGACCTGTATTGACGCGACTCGCGATGAGCTGCGCACTATCGCGCAGGACTACTGGAACAACGGTATCCGCCACATTGTTGCGCTGCGTGGCGACCTGCCAGCGGGCAGCGGCAAGCCGGATATGTATGCTGCCGATCTGGTGAGCCTGCTCAAAGAGGTGGCTGACTTTGATATCTCCGTCGCCGCTTACCCGGAAGTGCACCCGGAAGCGAAAAGCGCGCAGGCGGACTTGCTCAACCTGAAGCGTAAAGTGGATGCCGGGGCGAATCGCGCCATCACCCAATTTTTCTTTGATGTCGAAAGCTACCTGCGTTTTCGCGATCGCTGCGTCTCTGCGGGCATCGACGTGGAAATCATTCCTGGCATTCTGCCGGTCTCGAACTTTAAGCAGGCGAAGAAGTTTGCTGATATGACCAATGTGCGCATTCCGTCGTGGATGTCACAAATGTTTAACGGCCTCGATGACGATGCGGAAACCCGCAAGCTGGTGGGGGCAAATATCGCCATGGACATGGTGAAAATTTTAAGCCGGGAAGGGGTAAAAGATTTTCATTTTTATACACTTAACCGCGCTGAAATGAGCTACGCGATTTGCCACACGCTGGGCGTCAGACCCGGTGTATAAAATGCCTCGGCCCTCCCCGGAGGGCTTTTTTACACCTCATTTTGATCTACATCTCTGTAACTAAAAATATAAAAGGTATCAGCTATCGAATCTGTGGATTATTTCGACTATATCTTATCTCTGTAGGTGTATATCGTAATGTAAACACTGTAAAGGGAGCATATAGATGAGCACGCCAGACGATATCCATAACCCGACGTCCGCCGGAAAATGTCCTTTTCATCAGGGCGGCCATGACCAGAGCGCTGGAGCAGGAACAACCAGCCGTGACTGGTGGCCTAACCAGCTCCGCGTCGACCTTTTAAACCAACATTCCAGTCGCTCAAACCCGCTGGGTGAAGATTTCGATTACCGCAAAGAATTCAGCAAATTAGATTATTCCGCGCTGAAAGGCGATCTCAGAGCGCTTCTCACCGAATCTCAACCGTGGTGGCCTGCTGACTGGGGAACTTATGCCGGTCTGTTTATCCGCATGGCCTGGCACGGTGCAGGTACCTATCGTTCCGTTGATGGCCGCGGCGGTGCGGGTCGCGGACAGCAGCGTTTTGCTCCCCTGAACTCCTGGCCGGATAACGTGAGCCTGGACAAGGCGCGTCGCCTGTTGTGGCCAATCAAGCAAAAATACGGGCAAAAAATTTCCTGGGCAGACTTGTTTATTCTGGCGGGTAACGTCGCGCTGGAAAACTCGGGCTTCCGTACCTTTGGTTTCGGTGCGGGTCGCGAGGACGTCTGGGAACCGGATCTGGATGTGAACTGGGGCGATGAGAAAACGTGGCTTGCCCACCGTGACCCGGAAGAGCTGGCAAAACGTCCTTTAGCCGCCACCGAGATGGGGCTGATCTACGTTAACCCGGAAGGCCCTAACGCCAGCGGTGAACCGCTTTCTGCGGCCTCAGCAATTCGTGCAACCTTTGGCAACATGGGGATGGACGATGAAGAAACCGTCGCGTTGATTGCAGGCGGTCACACGTTGGGTAAAACCCACGGCGCAGGCCCGGCGACACATGTCGGTCCGGACCCGGAAGTGGCACCGATCGAAAACCAGGGTTTAGGCTGGAAAAGCGATTTTGGTAGCGGTGTGGGCGCGGATGCGATTACCTCCGGACTGGAAGTGGTCTGGACGCAAACCCCAACCCAATGGAGCAACTACTTCTTCGAGAACCTGTTCAAATATGAGTGGGTACAGACGCGTAGCCCGGCTGGCGCCATCCAGTTTGAAGCGGTTGATGCGCCAGAAATTATTCCCGATCCGTTCGACCCGTCGAAAAAACGCAAGCCCACCATGCTGGTCACCGACCTGACGCTGCGCTTTGATCCGGAATTCGAAAAAATTTCCCGTCGCTTCCTGAACGATCCGCAGGCGTTTAACGAAGCCTTCGCCCGTGCGTGGTTCAAATTGACCCACCGTGATATGGGGCCGAAAGCGCGTTACATCGGACCGGAAGTGCCAAAAGAAGATCTGATTTGGCAGGATCCGCTGCCGCAACCGACCTTCAATCCGACAGAAGAAGATATCCTGAGCCTGAAGTCCGCGATTGCCGCGTCTGGCCTCTCTGTTGGCGAGCTGGTGTCCGTCGCGTGGGCATCTGCGTCAACCTTCCGCGGTGGTGATAAACGTGGCGGGGCGAACGGTGCGCGTCTGGCATTAGCGCCGCAACGCGGTTGGGATGTCAATGCGATTGCCACGCGTGTGCTGCCGGTTCTGGAGAAAATCCAGCGCGACTCGGCTAAAGCCTCGCTGGCCGATATCATCGTTCTGGCCGGTGTCGTCGGGGTTGAACAAGCCGCCAGCGCCGCAGGTGTCAGCATTCATGTGCCGTTCACCCCTGGTCGCGTGGACGCGCGCCAGGATCAGACGGATGTCGAGATGTTTGAACTGCTCAAACCGATCGCTGATGGTTTCCGTAACTATCGCGGTGAACCTGGCGCGGCAACGACAGAGTCTCTGCTGATTGATAAAGCGCAGCAGTTGACCCTGACCGCACCGGAAATGACCGTACTGGTGGGGGGGCTGCGCGTTCTTGGCGCGAACTACGATGGCAGTAAGCATGGCGTCTTTACCGATCGTCCGGGCGTGCTCAGCAATGACTTCTTCGTCAACCTGCTGGATATGCGTCATGAATGGAAACCGGTTGATGAGTCAAACGAACAGTTTGAAGGCCGCGATCGTCAGACCGGTGAAGTGAAATACACCGCTTCCCGTGCGGACCTGGTCTTTGGCTCTCATGCGGTATTGCGTGCTCTGGCGGAAGTGTATGCCGGTAGCGATGCGCATGTGAAGTTCGTGAAGGACTTCGTTGCGGCATGGGTGAAAGTGATGAACCTGGACCGCTTCGACCTGCAGTAATCCCGATTCTGACGTAATCTGACCCCACTTCAGCGACTGCTTGCAGTCGCTGAAGTGTATCAGTAGGGGTATAGTGTTCACAGGAAACGTCAATCTACTGGATTAATCATGTCTGTCTCAGGAAAGGGCAATCCACTGGCAATCGGTGGTCTTATCTTACTTACCCTTATCTGGAGCTATAGCTGGATTTTTATGAAGCAGGTCACGAGCTATATCGGCGCGTTCGACTTCACTGCATTACGCTGTATCTTCGGAACCTTACTATTATTCATCGTCCTCCTCCTGCGCGGCCGCGGTCTGCGCCCGACGCCGTTCAAATACACGCTGGCGATTGCGCTATTACAGACCTGCGGCATGATCGGGCTGGCGCAGTGGGCGCTGATGAGCGGCGGGGCGGGAAAGGTCGCGATTCTGACCTATACCATGCCATTCTGGGTCGTCATTCTGGCGGCGCTGTTTCTGGGCGAAAGGCTACGGCGTTTGCAATACGCGGCAATTATGATTGCGGCTATTGGTTTACTGCTGGTGATGCAGCCGTGGCAACTGAATTACGCCTCGCTGAAGAGTGCGTTGCTGGCGATCCTCTCCGGGGTCAGTTGGGGCGCGAGCGCCATTGTCGCCAAACGAATGTATGCCCGCCATCCTCGTATTGATTTATTGTCGTTAACCGCCTGGCAGATGTTGTATGCCGTGCTGGTGATGAGTGTGGTAGCCTGGTGGGTTCCACAACCGGTGGTTGACTGGCAGCCCATCGTATTCTGGGCGCTGGCCTATAGCGCGATTCTGGCGACAGCGCTGGCCTGGAGTTTGTGGCTGTTTGTGTTGAGGAATCTGCCTGCCAGTATTGCCAGCTTAAGTACCCTGGCGGTTCCGGTGTGCGGCGTTCTGTTTTCCTGGTGGCTGCTTGGCGAAAACCCCGGTCCTGTCGAGGGTGGGGGAATTGTGCTGATTGTCATGGCGTTGGCGATTGTCAGCCGGAAAAAGCGCGAAGTACAGACAGTTGAACAGGCTTGATAACATAAGAAACACTCCCGGACGATGCCGGGAGTGTTATGCGTTTTATTCCCACTCTTGCAGATAGCGCTGACCGTACTGGTCGGCAACCAACAGCGCTGCATAAACCTGATCCGGCGTCGCGCCGCCAGGCATGTTATGAATGGTTTCGCCTTCCGCGCAGGCGGCTTCCGCCACGATACGCATCTTCGCCGGAATATCCTGTTTGATATCCAGTTGCGCCAGCGTAATCGGCAGACCGACGGAATGGCAAACTGCGGCAACGGTCTCAATCTCTTCAACCGGCGCGTTTTCCAGAACCAACTGAGTCAGCGTACCAAATGCCACTTTTTCACCGTGATAGTAGTGGTGCGCATCCGGGATCGCCGTCAGACCATTGTGAACCGCGTGTGCGGCGGCCAGACCGCCGCTTTCAAAGCCGACGCCGCTCAGATAGGTATTAGCTTCAATTACGCGCTCAAGCGCCGGGGTGACGACGTGCTGCTCGGCGGCCAGCATTGCTTTTTCACCCTCTTCAAGCAGCGTGTTGTAGCACAGTTCAGCCAGCGCCAGTGCCGCCTGAGTGCATTTGCCGCCCGCCATGGTGATCGCGCCGCTGCGTGAACACGCGCGCGCTTCAAACCAGGTCGCCAGCGCATCACCAATCCCTGCGGCTAACAGACGCGCCGGTGCACCGGCAACGATTTTGGTGTCGACAATCACCATATGCGGGTTATGCGGTAGCAGCAGATAACGGTCAAATTCACCGGCGTCGGTGTAGATAACGGAAAGGGCGCTACATGGCGCATCGGTTGAGGCGATGGTTGGTGCGATCGCCACAGGCAGGTTCATAAAGTGGGCAAGGGCTTTCGCGGTATCCAGCGTTTTGCCGCCGCCGATGCCGAGAACGGCGCCGCACTGCGCGTTTTCCGCCACGCTGCGCAAACGGTCGATCTCGTTTTGCGAGCATTCACCGCCAAATGGCGCAACTTCCAGCGCCAGTCCTGCGTTTTTAAAGCTTTTTTCCAGTTCGCCCTGGGCGAAACCGAGAACAAATTTATCGCCGACAACCAGCCAACGTTCAGCCAACGGCTTGAGGTATTCGCCAAGACGAGTGATGACATCTGCACCCTGGATGTACTTACCGGGGGATTGAATAATGCGGTCCATATCCTATTTTCCTCACAGGTTGATGTTACCGAATGCGTTTTTCCAGTCTTGCTCAAACTTCTCAACAGCTGACTGTACCGCAGGGGTATCGAGCATTTGTTGCGCTACATCTAAAGGAAGGGTGATCGCTTCACAACCCGCCAGCAGACAATCCAGCGCCTGGCGTGGGGTTTTAAAACTGGCGGCCAGCACCTTGCTTTTCGGCGCATGCCGTTCCAGCAGCGTCTGTAATTCCTGTACCGTACGGATACCGTCTCCGCCCTGGGCATCCACGCGGTTGACGTAAGGCGCGACATATTTCGCTCCCGCCAGCGCGGCAAGCAGTCCCTGAGACGCGCTGTACACAGCGGTACCCAGTGTGACAATGCCCTCTTTTTTCAACTGCTTGATGGCAACCAGTCCTTCAGAGGTCACCGGGATTTTCACCACAATTCCCGGAACGGCATTGTTCAGACGTTTGGCTTCGTTCACCATTCCCTGCGCATCGCGGCTCATGGTCTGGGCAAACAGAATGCCGTGTTCGCCAATCACCCTTTGCAGACGCGGCAGGACATCCCAGATAGATTCTTTGCTTGCCGCCACAATGCTCGGGTTGGTTGTTACCCCGGCGATGGGGAAGATGCGGGCCAGACGTTCGACTTCCGCCACATTGGCGCTATCCAGATACAGTTCCATTTTGCTTCCTCTTAAAGTTCAAGCTCATGTTGCAGTAGGTTGGCAATCGCGTCTGCAGACGCGGCGTTCACCAGCGCGTTGCGAAATTCTTCATGCATAATGCGACGGGCCAGGCGCGAGAAGATACGCATATGCTGGTCTCCCGCAGCGTGTTTGTTGAGCGTCAGCATGATGATGAACTGCGCCTCATCATCTCCCCAGCGTACGGGGGCTTTCAGGCGCGCGACGCTTATCGTGGACTGCTCAATATGCTCAGATTTGCTGTGCGGAATGGCGAAACTGAAGCCCAGTCCGGTGGAGAATACCGCCTCGCGGGCCCACAGATCGGCTTCCAGTTTGCGAGGGTAGCGGCAGCGACTGGCGAGCAGCAGGTTGTCGGTCATCCCTTTGATCACCTCTTCTTTGCTGCGCCAGTCGCTGTCGAGGGTGATGCACTGGGCGGTGACCAGCGGGGCATCCTGCTGCGTCATGCGGAACTGTGCCAGCAGATGCTCCACTTCCAGCGACGTGCGACAGGCCATCGCCTGATTCAGTAACTGTCGGCAAGCGCGACTGTCGAGCTGTGCCATCCGCGCTTTGGCGGCAGGAATGGAGGGGGCGCTCATGCTGATTTCGTCCAGTCCCAGCCCGACCAGCAGCGGCAGAACGGAGCCTTTTGCCCCGAGTTCGCCACACAGGCCGATCCATTTCCCCTGACGGTGTACTGCCTGCACCGCGAAATCCAGCGCGCGCAGGAAGGCCGGGTTCAGGCTGTTGTAGTGGCGGGTGACTTTGGCGTTATCGCGGTCAACGGCCAGCAGGTATTGCGTCAGGTCGTTACTGCCGATGCTAAAGAAATCAATCTCTTCACAGCACTGATCGATGATGAACATCACTGACGGGACTTCCAGCATAATGCCGAGCGGGATCTTCTCATCAAACGGGATCTGCTCATTGCGCAGCTGCTGCTTGGCTTCCGCCAGTTTCTCTTTAACCCACAGGATCTCTTCCATCGAGGAGATCATCGGGATCATGATTTTCAGGCTACCGTGCGCCGAGGCGCGCAGGATCGACCGGAGCTGAGTGGTAAACAGCGCGGCGTATTCTTCATAAATACGCACGGCGCGATAGCCGAGGAACGGGTTGGCTTCAGCGGGAATATTCAGGTAATCAACGGGTTTATCGCCGCCGATATCCATCGTGCGCACAATAATGCTGCGTCCCTGCGCGGAGTCCAGCGCCTGGCAAAAAATATTGTACAGTTCGTTCTCGCCCGGGGCGCTGATCCGGTCCATATACAGCATTTCGGTGCGAAACAGACCGACCGCCTCCGCACCGTTGCCGAATGCCGCCTGCGCTTCCACGGAGTGGGCGATGTTGGCGGCAACTTCCATTCGGATACCATCAGCCGTGCGCGCTTCCTGGGTCAACCAGACGCGCTGTTGCTCGCGCAGCGCCTCGTGCACGCGGGCTTCCTGCTGATAGTAGCGGCTGACCGGCTCGTCAGGCGCGACCACCACCGCCCCTGCATTGCCGTCGATATAGACCTCTTGTTGCAGCCATGGGGTTAAGGCATCAGTCGCGACGCCAACCAGCGTTGGAATGTTGAATGAACGAGCCAGGATCACGGTGTGCGAGGTGGTACCGCCGCTTTTCAGCAGCAGGCCTTTGAGGAAGGTTTTGTCCAGTTCGAGGAACTGGCTGGGCGTCAATTCATCCGCCATGCAGACGGTCGGTTGGGTCAGCTTTCCGGGGGCCGGAAAGCGTTTTTCGCCGTAGATGTGTTGCAGCAACTGGAAGCAGACGTCACGCACGTCCAGCGCGCGTTCCTGCAAATAGCTGCTGCTGGAACGGGCAAACTCTTCGCAGAAGTGGTTAGCGCTGTCGACAATCGCCTGTGCGCAGCTTAAGCCGCGAGAAACGCCCGTCAGCAGATGCTGACGCAGGGAGGTATCGCCTGCCAGCGAACGGTGGGCTTCCAGAATAGCGCTGGTGTCGCCGTCGCTGTCGAGCAAACGAAATTCAATGTTTTTCACCAGTAGCGTTAAGCCGCGATCCAGCGCCGACTGCTCGCTTTCCACATCGCTTGCCGCAGGGAGTTCGCCGAGCGCATTGAGATCCAGCGAAGAGAGAAGCGTCAGGATGCCGCCCGCGCTGCCGCTGCAAACGCTGCGGGCGCGGAAAAGCTGCGGTTTCAGGTGGGTCAGCGAGGCCGGTAGCGGTTCTAATTCGCTGTTGTTGACCTCAGCCAGCGGCGCATCGCAGTGGGGAAACTCGTCGCACAGCCACTGGCTCAGGCGCTGATGGGCATCGGCTTCATCCGCGCCGGTAATCAGCAACTGGCAATGGTCGCCGGCCAGCGTATCTGTGCCAATCAGCGCCAGCGCGCTCTTGGCGTTGCCTTTACGATCGGTTCGTAGGTTGTGCCACTCAATGTGTGAAGTAAAGGTATTACACAGTGTCTCAACATGGCTTGCCGGGCGTGCATGAACGCCATTGGGCAGCTCACAGGTAAATTCCACAATCAGGGCCATTGCCTCTCTCCCATAACGGTTTTCTGCCTACAGGATAAAAGGCCTTGGTTGTTCGCTGCCATGTGACAATTCTGCCAAAAACTGGACAAATGTAATGTAAGACGAAAAGTGGGAGATAGTTCACAAGTCGACGTGATATCCATAAATCTTCCTATTTCTCAACTTATGAGGCGGATCTCATTTTTGTACTGACATTACAAAAATCCAGTAAATGGCCTTTTTATCCACTGTCTGCGCCCTTGCGGATTGCCTATTGTTTGCCACAACAACGTTATGGACATGGGCAAACATGTGCCCGGGAGCGACTTATGAATGAGTTGGTACAAATCCTGAAAAACACCCGTCAGCATCTGATGACGGGGGTGTCGCATATGATCCCCTTTGTGGTCGCGGGCGGCATATTACTGGCAGTCTCCGTCATGCTGTATGGCAAAGGCGCGGTGCCTGATGCCGCGACCGATCCGAATCTCAAAAAACTGTTTGATATCGGCGTGGCCGGGCTGACGCTGATGGTCCCTTTCCTTGCGGCGTACATCGGTTATTCCATTGCCGAACGCTCTGCCCTGGCACCGTGTGCGATCGGCGCCTGGGTGGGCAACAGCTTCGGCGCCGGGTTCTTCGGGGCGCTGATTGCCGGGATTATCGGCGGCATCGTTGTGCACTACCTGAAAAAAATCCCGGTTCATAAAGTGCTGCGTTCCGTGATGCCGATCTTCGTGATTCCTATCGTCGGGACCTTTATCACGGCAGGCATCATGATGTGGGGGCTGGGCGAACCCGTTGGCGCACTGACCGCCAGTCTGACCCAGTGGCTGCAGGGTATGCAGCAGGGCAGCATCGTGATGTTGGCGGTGATTATGGGGCTGATGCTGGCCTTTGACATGGGTGGCCCGATCAACAAGGTTGCCTACGCCTTTATGCTGATTTGCGTGGCGCAGGGGGTTTACACCGTGGTGGCCATTGCGGCTGTTGGGATCTGCGTGCCGCCGCTGGGCTTAGGGCTGGCGACGCTGGTGGGGCGTAAAAACTTCTCTTCTGAAGAACGCGAAGCCGGTAAAGCGGCGCTGGTGATGGGCTGTGTCGGCGTGACCGAAGGGGCGATTCCTTTCGCCGCCGCTGACCCGCTGCGCGTCATTCCTTCCATCATGCTGGGCTCGGCCTGTGGCGCGGTCACTGCGGCGCTGTTCGGCGCGCAGTGTTACGCCGGTTGGGGCGGACTGATCGTTCTGCCGGTGGTTGAAGGCAAACTGGGCTATGTCGCCGCGGTGGCGGTGGGGGCGGTGGTGACGGCTGTCTGTGTGAACGTGCTGAAAAGTCTGGCGCGCAAGAATGTCTCTCAGACCGACGAGAAAGAAGACGATCTGGATTTAGATTTTGAAATTAATTAAGTGAGGAGTGGCGTCATGACGAAAATTATTGCAGTAACCGCATGTCCTTCAGGTGTTGCACATACCTATATGGCCGCTGAAGCGCTGGAAAGCGCAGCCAAAGCAAAAGGCTGGGAAGTGAAAGTTGAGACGCAGGGCTCGATTGGTCTGGAAAATGAACTGACGCCAGTCGATGTGGCGCAGGCCGATATCGTCATTCTGACCAAAGATATCGGGATCAAATTTGAAGAGCGTTTTGCAGGTAAAACCATCGTACGCGTCAACATCAGCGATGCGGTGAAACGCGCTGACGCGATCATGAACAAGATTGGTGCGCATCTGGCGCAGACTGCGTAACCGTTTTGTTTGCCGGATGGCGCTTCGCTTATCCGGCCTACGAATCAGAGCAAGTTTTAAGTTTAAGGGGCAACCTCATCAGGCGTCATCGTTGCAGGCAGTTTGAACACGGACAGCGCACAGGAACCCGAGCGTACACGTAGTACGTGAGGGTTACGAGCACTGCCCTGGTTCAAAATGACAAATAAGATAGCCTGATAGGTTTGGCCCCACAGGAGTCCCTCATGACCAACCGTATCCATCGTCTCAAAACCGCCCTTTTTAAAAATAACCGTGAAATCTCACTTGAGCGTGCTGTGTTGTATACCGCCAGCCATCAGCAGACAGAGGGGGAACCGGTCATTTTACGTCGGGCGAAAGCGACGGCTTATATCCTTGAGCATGTCGCGATTTCGATTCGTGATGAGGAACTGATTGCCGGCAACCGTACCGTTAAGCCGCGTGCGGGCATCATGTCGCCGGAAATGGATCCGTACTGGCTGCTCAAGGAGTTGGATCAGTTTCCGACCCGTCCCCAGGACCGTTTCGATATCAGCGAAGACGATAAACGCCTCTATCGCGATGTGCTTTTCCCTTACTGGGAAAAACGGTCAATGAAGGATTTCATCAACGGTCAGATGACGGATGAGGTCAAAGCCGCCGTCAGCACCCAGATTTTTAGCATCAACCAGACGGATAAGGGACAGGGACATATCATCATTGATTATCCACGTCTGCTGAATCACGGGCTGGGTGAACTGGTCGAGCAGATGCGCGTGCACTGCCAGCAGGCACCGGATAACGTCTTTTATCAGGCGGCGCTGCTACTGCTGGAGGCATCGCAGCGCCACATTCTGCGCTATGCCGTACTGGCGGAAAGTATGGCTGAACGCTGCCCGGACGCCACGCGTCGCCAGGAGTTGCTGACTATCGCCGCCAACTCGCGGCATAACGTGCAGCATAAGCCGCAAACTTTCTGGCAGGCGTGCCAGTTGTTCTGGTACATGAATATCATTTTGCAGTACGAATCCAACGCCAGCTCGCTGTCGCTGGGCCGTTTCGATCGGTACATGCTGCCATTTTATCAGGCGTCGCTGACGCAGGGGGAAGACCCCGCATTCCTGAAAGAGTTGCTTGAATCGCTGTGGGTGAAATGCAATGACATCGTGCTTCTGCGTTCGACCAGCAGCGCGCGCTATTTCGCCGGCTTCCCGACCGGGTATACCGCGCTACTCGGCGGCCTGACGGAAAATGGCCGCAGCGCGGTAAACGCGCTTTCGTTCCTCTGTCTGGATGCCTACCAGAGCGTGCAGTTACCCCAGCCGAATCTGGGCGTACGCACGAACGCGCTGATTGATACGCCGTTTCTGATGAAGACCGCCGAAACCATCCGTCTGGGGACCGGCATTCCGCAGATCTTTAATGACGAAGTGGTGATCCCGGCATTCCTCAACCGGGGCGTCTCACTGGAAGATGCGCGTGATTACGCGGTGGTGGGGTGCGTGGAGTTGTCGATTCCGGGCAGAACCTACGGCCTGCACGATATCGCCATGTTCAACCTGTTGAAGGTTATGGAGATAAGCCTCTATGAGAACGAAGGCAATCGCGAGCTGACTTACGAAGGCCTGCTGGCGCATATTCGCGCCAAAATCAGCCACTACATCACGCTGATGGTGGAAGGCAGCAATATTTGCGATATCGGTCATCGCGACTGGGCGCCGGTGCCGCTGCTCTCCTCGTTTATCAGCGACTGTCTGGAGAAGGGATGTGACATCACCGACGGCGGCGCGCGCTATAATTTCTCTGGTGTGCAGGGTATTGGTATCGCCAATCTGAGCGACTCTCTGCATGCGCTGAACGGACTGGTGTTTGATCAGCAGCGCGTCAGTTTCGACGCGTTGCTTGCGGTGTTGAAGGCCAACTTCGCCACGCCGGAAGGGGAAAAGATCCGCGCCAGGCTCATCAACCGCTTCCAGAAGTACGGTAATGACATTGATGAGGTGGACAACATTAGCGCCGAACTGCTGCGTCATTACTGCAAAGAGGTGGAGAAATACCAGAATCCGCGCGGCGGCCAGTTTACGCCGGGCTCTTATACCGTTTCTGCACACGTTCCGTTGGGGGCAGTGGTGGGGGCGACGCCGGACGGGCGTTTTTCCGGAGAACAACTGGCAGATGGCGGCCTGTCGCCGATGCTCGGACAGGATATGCAGGGGCCGACGGCGGTGCTGAAATCGGTCAGTAAACTGGATAACACGCTGCTGTCCAACGGGACGTTGCTGAACGTGAAGTTCACGCCCGCCACGCTGGAAGGAGAGGCGGGATTACGCAAGCTGTGTGATTTTTTGCGCGCCTTTACCCAGCTAAAATTGCAGCACATTCAGTTTAACGTGGTGAATGCCGAAACGCTGCGGGAAGCACAGCTGCGACCCCAGGATTTCGCCGGGCTGGTGGTGCGCGTGGCGGGGTATAGTGCCTTCTTTGTCGAGCTGTCGAAGGAGATCCAGGATGACATCATTCGCCGCACCGCGCATCAGTTGTGAGGTTGTGGAGTCGCGCGACGAGGAGGTTGCGCGCATCTTCAATATTCAACGCTATTCGCTGAATGACGGTCAGGGGATCCGCACGGTGGTTTTTTTTAAAGGCTGCCCGCATACCTGCCCGTGGTGCGCCAATCCGGAATCTATCTCGCCACGGATTGAAACGGTGCGGCGGGAAAGTAAATGTCTGCACTGTTCGCCGTGTCTGCGTGATGCCGATGAATGCCCGTCCGGGGCGTTTGAGCGGATTGGTCGCGACATCACCCTGGATGAACTGGAACGTGAGGTGATGAAAGATGACGTTTTCTTTCGTACCTCTGGCGGTGGGGTGACGCTGTCGGGCGGCGAAGTGCTGATGCAGGCGGCCTTTGCCACGCGGTTCTTACAACGTCTGCGGCGCTGGGGTGTGCACTGTGCGATTGAAACGGCAGGCGATGCCCCCGCCCGTCGCCTGCTGCCGCTGGCGAAAACGTGTGATGAGGTACTGTTCGATTTAAAGATAATGGAGCCAGAACGGGCCCGTGAGATTGTGGCGATGAATATGCCGCGCGTGGTGGCGAATCTGCAAATGCTGGTGGAAGAGGGCGTGAACGTGATCCCCCGCTTACCGCTGATCCCCGGCTACACGCTCACGCAGGAGAATATACAGCGTGCGCTGACGTTGCTGTTATCGCTTGGTATAAAGCAACTGCACCTGTTACCGTTTCATTTATACGGTGAACCGAAATACCGGTTGCTTGGGCAGCAATGGTCAATGAAGGACGTCCCTGCGCCAACGGAGCAGGTTGTCGCCCAGGTGCGCGCGATGGCGGAGAATGCTGGCTTTCAGGTCACAACAGGAGGGTAATATGTCCGTTTCAACAGGGCGATATCTGGTCGCGGTGACGGCCTGCGTAAGCGGCGTGGCGCATACCTACATGGCGGCTGAACGACTGGAGAAGTTGTGCCAGCAGGAAAAGTGGACCATCAAGATTGAAACGCAGGGGGCGCTCGGCACAGAAAATCGCTTAACTGAAGATGATATCCGCCGGGCGGATGCCGTGCTGCTGATTACCGATATCGATCTGGCGGGCGCGGAGCGTTTCACCCAGTGCCGCTATGTCCAGTCCGGGATTAACGCCTTTCTGCGCGAACCGCAGCGTGTGATGAGCGCGGTACGTAAGCTACTTTCCGCTCCGCAATATACCCACCTTATTCTGGAGTAATCTGCTTTTCCGTTAGCTGGCTGTGATACTGACGACGATATTCTGACGGTGAGCGTTCGGTATTTTTACGAAACAGGCGGCAAAAGTAGTTACTGTCGACAAATCCACAGGTGTGAGCCACCTCTTTGATCTTCAGATCGTAGCCTTTTAGCAATGCTTTCGCGTGCTCCAGTCGCATATGGTTCAGGTATTCGTTAAAGCCGGTGGCCCCGGTTTTTTGAAACAGGTGCGAGAGATAGTTCGGTGAGATATAGAACGCCTGCGCTACCGACTCCCGGGTAAGCGGTGATGCGTAACGCTCGTCAATGTAGTCGCGGATAGCCTCAAATAACGCCTGACTGCGTGAGGCGGTTTGAATCTGGCTGCCAAGCAGATCGCGACAGTGGCTGAGCAGGCTGGCGACAATCAACCGTGCTGTCTGCTGCTCCTGTGGTTGCATCTGCATTTCATTGAGCGTCTGTAACAGAAAGGAACCGATACGCGGTCCACGGCGCGCCACGTGCTGTTTGACCAGGTTCTGGTACGTTTTCCCGTCCCATTGCACAACGCTGAACCCCAGCTGTTGTTTGCCAAACAGAATACTGAGCGTGATGACGGGCACTTGCCATTGCGGGAGGTTCCAGCCGCCAGCCGGTACATAGAGCACATCGCAAGGCGTGAGCGTATCGGTAAGGCTGGCGTCGGCCAGTTCACCTTCCAGTACGATTTCCAGACGGGGAAAATCGACCTGATACGCCAGTTCCGGGATGGGGGTGAGCGTACTGGCGAAGAAAATCTGGCGCAGCGGCGAGGGGCCATGAATCAGGCGGGAAAGAAGATGGCTGACGTCTTGATACATGATGATCCCTTGCGTTGCGCAGACAGGGAAACAGTAACCGCCATGGTGAAAAAAGGCCACTCTAAAAAGAGTGGCTTGTTGAATCACTTACTGATTTCCTACCTGCTCGCCATACGGCAGGCTGTCGTAGTCAATCAGCGCATTTTTCTTGTACGGGTTGCCAATCCAGCGCGTCGTTTCTTTGAACTGCGGGCTGGTGAGGGAACGCGTCGGATCGAAACCGTCGTAGGTCAGGCCAGCTAAGTCGGACCAGGTGTGGATCAGTTCCGAACTGCTGTACTTACGATTCACATCCTGTGATAAATCACGCGGATGCGCGGCCTGCCATTTCTCTGAAGTCCACAGCAGGAACGGCACGGTATACATGTGACGCGTCGGGTTGTCCTCGTTGCGACCCTGTGTTTTGTGCGGCGGCGTGTCATACACCTCTTCACCATGGTCAGAGAAATAGAGCAGGAAACCGTTCGGATCGGTTGCTTTATAATCCTTAATCAGGCTCGCGACGACCTTGTCGTTATACAGGTTGGCGTTGTCGTAATCGTTATACGACTCCTGCTCTTCTGCGTTCAGGCCCTGCGGGAGGTGATCGGTACTGCCGTCGAATTTGCCCTGGTCTTCCGGATAGCGGAATTTGTACTTAATGTGCGTGCCCAGCAGATGAACAATGATGAACTTTTTCGGTGCAGGATCGGCCATGATTTTCTTAAATGGCGTCAGCACGTTAGTGTCATATTCGCGCGCGCTTTGCGTACGCTGCTGGTTCATATAGAACTGCTCGTCGGTCTGCTTAGAGAAGACCGTGAGCATGGTGTTACGGGCGGTCATCGTCTGCTGGTTTGTGATCCAGTAGGTTTTGTATCCCGCCTGTTTCATCATGTTCATCAGCGACGGTTTCGTCAGATACAGGTCCGGGTTCTTCTCGTTCGCGAAGGTCAGCGCCTGTTGCAAGATTTCGATCGTGTAAGGGCGTGAGGTCACGACGTTATTAAACACGGTCAGATTCGGGTCTGACTTATGCAATTCGTCCAGTTCCGGTGTGGTTTCACGCGGATAACCGTACAGACTCATGCGGCCACGCTGGGTAGACTCGCCAATTACCAGCACCAGCGTGCGCGGTGCGTCGCCGGAGTTGTCTTTAAAATTGGTCAGCGGAGGCAGAGCGTGGTTCTGGCTCAACAGGTTGTTGAGTGAGGTCAACTGGCGCTGATACTGATAATACCCAATGACAAACTGCCACGGCGCGGCCGGTTCCATACGCGAGGAGAGGCCGCTTAGCGTCTTCTCATACGGTGAGTTGCCAAACGCAGAACGAACCACAAACGGGTTCAGGATCAGTCCGTATAGCAACGCAAAAGAGACGAGCCAACGCCAGCGTCCGGGAATATAGACGGGGCGCAGTCGCGTCCAGAGAAATACGGCGACAACGGTATAAGCCAGCGCAATGGCGATGATTTTCAGACTGAAGTACTGGCTCAGGTATTCGCTGGCTTCGTTGGCATTGGTCTCAAACATCACGAACAGGACGCTTTGCGAAAACTCTTGTCCGTAGATGACGTAATAACAGAGCGTGGCCAGCGACGTGGCCCACAACACGACGCCCACCACCGCAGCAATAATGCGGGTTCGGTTGGGAAACAGGAAAATCGGGATCAGCCAAAGGGAGCTGTAAAGCAATGAGTCACGCAGCCCGTTGGTGCCGCTGAATCCGGAAACTAAAATAATGACCTGCAGTAATGACGAGAAAAACCAAAAATAGAGAAGCGCCCAGCCAAGGGCTTTCCAGCTAAATGATGGCGTAGACTGGAGGGTAGTGGATTGCATATTGTCAGCCTGTCTTTAAACGTGGTGCCAAACGTAGCGACTAAACCTTAAGAGAATCTGAAGCATCGGCACAAAGGCGCACGTTGCTCTGGAAAAATCTCACGGTGGAAAAAACAGACAGAAATATAGTGAATGTGTGGAGGTTATGACAGCAATATTTCAGCCCCCTCGCGCGCAACAGCACGAGAGGGGGGAAGAGGGTGAAATTAGCCGGTATTACGCATACCTGCCGCCACGCCGGCAATGGTGACCATCAGCGCCTGTTCAACGCGAGGATCGGGCTCTTTGCCCTGCTGTTCCGTCAGTCGTGAGCGGTGTAACAGCTCTGCCTGCAGAACGTTCAGCGGGTCGGTATAGATATTACGTAACTGAATGGACTCGGCAATCCACGGGAGATCGGCCATCAGGTGTGAGTCGTTGGCAATGGCCAGCACCACTTTGATGTCCTCTTCCAGCAGTTCGCGCAGTTCTTTGCCCAGCGGCCACAACTCTTTCGCCACCAGTCGCTGATCGTAATATTCCGCCAGCCACAGATCCGCTTTCGAGAACACCATTTCCAGCATGCCGAGGCGAGTGGAGAAGAACGGCCAGTCGCGACACATCGCTTCCAGTTCGCTCTGCTTACCATCTTCAACCACTTTCTGCAGCGCGGTACCGGCACCCAGCCAGGCTGGCAGCATCAGGCGGTTCTGTGTCCAGGCGAAGATCCACGGAATGGCGCGCAGGGATTCTACACCGCCGGTCGGGCGACGTTTCGCCGGACGTGAGCCGAGCGGCAGTTTACCCAGTTCCTGTTCTGGCGTTGCGGAGCGGAAGTACGGGACAAAGTCTTTGTTTTCACGAACATAACCACGGTACACGTCACAGGAGATGACCGAGAGTTCGTCCATGATATGACACCAGGCGTCTTTCGGCTCCGGCGGCGGCAGCAGGTTCGCTTCCAGAATCGCACTGGTGTACAGCGACAGACTGCTAACGGTGACTTCTGGCAGACCGTATTTGAAGCGGATCATCTCGCCCTGTTCGGTCACGCGCAGACCGCCTTTCAGGCTGCCCGGCGGTTGTGAAAGCAGTGCCGCATGGGCTGGCGCGCCCCCGCGACCGATGGAGCCGCCGCGACCGTGGAACAGCGTCAGCTCGATACCCGCTTTCTCGCAGGTTTTAATCAACGCATCCTGCGCCTGATACTGCGCCCAGGAGGCGGCCATCACGCCGGCGTCTTTTGCCGAGTCGGAATAGCCAATCATCACCATCTGCTTGCCCTGAATCAGACCGCGATACCAGTCGATGTTCAGCAGTTGGGTCATCACGTCGTCGGCATTGTTCAGGTCGTCGAGGGTTTCGAACAGCGGCGCAACCGGCATGGCGAAGCCAATGCCAGCCTCTTTCAGCAGCAGATGCACGGCCAGCACGTCGGACGGCGTTTTTGCCATAGAGATAACGTAGGCGGCAATTGAACCTTTCGGCGCTTCGGCAATGACCTTACAGGTATCGAGCACTTCGCGAGTGTCATTGCTCGGCTCCCAGTTGCGCGGCAGCAGCGGGCGTTTGGAGTTCAGTTCGCGGATCAGGAAGGCCTGTTTGTCCGCTTCTGACCAGCTTTCGTAATCCCCGATGCCGAGGTAACGGGTCAGTTCACCCAGCGCTTCGGTGTGGCGGGTACTTTCCTGACGGATATCAATACGGACCAGCGGTACGCCAAAACATTTCACGCGACGCAGGGTGTCGAGCAGTTCGCCGTTGGCGATAATGCCCATGCCGCAGGCTTGTAGCGACCGGTAGCAGGCGTACAGCGGTTCCCACAGCTGTTCGTTTTGCGTCAACAGACCTGCTGGTTTCGGCAGCTTCTCGCCTTTGAGGCGCGCTTCCAGCCAGGCCTGGGTTGCCATCAGGCGTGCGCGCAGGTTTTTCATCAGATAGCGGTAAGGCTCCGATGCGCCTTCTTCGCCGACCATTGCTAACAGTTCCGGCGTGGCATTGACCATCGACAGTTCAGAAACCAGAACATGAATATCTTTCAGGAACAGATCGGTCGCTTTCCAGCGACTGAGCAGCAGAACGTGGCGGGTGATATCCGCGGTCACATTTGGGTTACCGTCACGGTCGCCGCCCATCCACGAGGTGAAACGTACGGGAACGAAATCAACGGGTAACTGGTAACCCAGATTCTCTTCCAGTTGTTCGTTTAGCTCGCGTAAATAGTTCGGAACCCCCTGCCACAGGCTGTTCTCGACCACCGCGAAGCCCCATTTGGCTTCATCAACCGGGCTTGGGCGCAGCTTACGAATTTCATCGGTGTGCCAGGACTGTGCAATCAGCTGGCGCAGACGGCGCATCAGCTGGTGGCGTTCGTACTCAACGATATCTTTGTTATCGAGTTGCTTCAGACAGGCGTTAATTTCGCCCATTTTGTGGATCAGCGTGCGACGGGTGATTTCCGTCGGATGTGCGGTCAATACCAGTTCCAGAGACAACGACTCCACCGCTTTTTTGATGATGGCGTCGTTTAGATCCGGCTGGTTTTTCAGTTTACGCAGGGTGCGGGCAATCACTTCCGGGTTGCTGGCGCCTTCGCCTTTTGGCGAACTGCTGTGATATTGCTCGGCGGTGTTGGCCAGGTTCAGGAACTGGCTAAACGCGCGTGCGACCGGCAGCAGCTCGTCATTCGACAGATTTTGTAACGTGGTGAGTAACTCCTGGCGATGAGCTTCATTGCCAGCGCGTGAGGATTTAGACAGCTTACGGATTGTTTCTACGCGATCAAGAATGTTCTCTCCCAGCGCATCCTTGATGGTTTCTCCCAGCACTTTGCCGAGCATACTGACATTACTACGCAACGCGGAATATTGTTCGTTCATATTAACCCAGACACCCCATCTCATATGTTTTACCCTTCGTCTTTCGCGCCGCAGATGTGTTGGCTGCGTTTGTGGGCTCCACAAACTTGCCGCCTTCCTGCAACACGAAATACTGTGGGTTTGAGTCCTGTGATCAGGACATTTGTTAATTCATCTCACTTTATAAAGCCACGTAAAAAACCATTCGTCAATTGCGGCGAAATCGCTTCAGCAAACGAATAAATGTCGATAATTTACGAAATTTAACTCACTTTGCGGCAGATAAGTATTACTTATGGAATTGTGACAAAAGTCACTCTCCGGTGTTACCGGAGAGTGATGGAGGTCAGTGCCAGCAGAAATGATGAACAACCTGGGTAATCAGTTCACGCGTCGGTTTGATGAACCGGGTTTCCAGATATTCATCCGGCTGGTGCGCCTGATTGATAGAGCCCGGGCCCAACACCAGCGTCGGACACAGGGTCTGAATAAACGGCGCTTCGGTACAGTAGTTCACCACATCGGTTTTCTCGCCCAGCAGTTTCTCCACTACTTCAACCAACTGATGGTCTGGCGGACATTCGTAGCCCGGGATCGGCGGATGCAATTCGGCAACGGTCAGCCGACCCGGCCAGCGTTCGCTCACCGGTGCCAGGGCTTCTGTCAGCAGGCCATCCAGATCGCCCAGCGTCATGCCCGGCAGCGGGCGGATATCCATATGCAGTTCACAGCAGGCGCAAATGCGGTTCGAGGCATCGCCACCGTGCAGACTGCCCAGATTCAGGGTGGGATACGGCACGGTGAAGGCATCGTAGTGATAACGTTCCTTTAGGGTATCGCGCAGTTGCATAATGCGACCAATGGCGTCGTGCATCAGTTCGATAGCGTTCACGCCACGCGCCGGATCGCTGGAGTGACCGGACTGGCCCATCACCCGTACTGCCGTTGAGATATGGCCTTTGTGCGCGCGAATCGGTTGTAGCGACGTGGGCTCACCGATGATCGCGCAATCGGGGCGAATCGCCGTGTTTTCTGAGAAGTAACGCGCGCCCGCCATGCTGGTCTCCTCATCTGCCGTCGCCAGGATGTAGAGCGGCTTTTTCAGTTGTGTCACATCAACGTCGCGAAGCGCGTCGAGAATAAAAGCGAAGAAGCCCTTCATGTCTGCCGTGCCCAGACCGTAGAGCTTGTTGTCATGCTCGGTGAGGGTGAAGGGATCGCGCGTCCAGCGCCCATCGTCAAACGGCACGGTGTCGGTATGACCCGTCAGCAGCAGGCCGCCCGCGCCCTGTCCGGTGCTGGCCAGCAGATTGAATTTATTGCGGGTTCCCGGGACCGGTTGAATCTCAACGTTAAAACCGAGATCGCTGAACCAACCCGCCAGCAGATTGATTAAAGACTCATTGCTCTGATCCAGCGCTTCTTCGGTAGCGCTGATGGACGGCGTGGCAATCAGCGCGCGGTAGATCTCGATAAATGGCGGTAAGTTCATTTTCATTGTTGACACACCTTAGGTCGTGATAGTATCAATATTCATGCAATAAATGTGCATAAAAATACATTAACGTTGAGCATAAAGGAACCTGATGTTGAATACGCTGATTGTAGGCGCTAGCGGTTATGCGGGCGCAGAGCTTGTAAGCTACGTGAATCGCCACCCCCATATGACCATAACCGCTTTGACCGTCTCAGCGCAAAGCAATGATGCGGGAAAGTTAATTTCTGATTTGCATCCACAGCTTAAAGGCATTGTCGATCTGCCCTTGCAGCCAATGTCCGATATCAGCGAGTTTACCGACGGCGTGGATGTGGTGTTTTTAGCCACCGCCCACGAAGTCAGCCATGACCTGGCACCGCAATTTCTGGCCGCCGGTTGCGTGGTCTTCGATCTTTCCGGTGCCTTCCGCGTGAACGATGCCGGGTTCTATGAAAAATACTATGGCTTCACTCATCAGCACCCTGACCTGCTTGAGCAGGCGGTGTACGGCCTGGCGGAGTGGCGCGCCGACAAACTGAAAGAGGCGAATCTGATTGCGGTGCCGGGATGCTATCCCACGGCGGCGCAGCTCTCTCTTAAGCCACTGATCGACGCCGGGTTGCTGGATTTGGCGCAATGGCCGGTGATTAACGCGACCAGCGGCGTGAGCGGGGCAGGACGTAAAGCGGCGCTGTCTAACAGTTTCTGCGAAGTGAGCCTGCAACCGTATGGCGTGTTTACCCATCGTCATCAGCCGGAGATTGCCACCCATCTGGGGACCGAGGTGATTTTCACGCCTCATCTGGGTAATTTTCCGCGTGGGATTCTGGAAACGATCACCTGTCGGCTGCAGCCGGGCGTGACGCATGCGCAGGTCGCTCAGGTATTACAGCAGGCGTATGGTGATAAACCGCTGGTGCGTCTGTATGACAAAGGCGTTCCGGCGCTGAAGAATGTCGTTGGGCTGCCGTTCTGCGATATCGGTTTCGCCGTGCAGGGTGAACATTTGATTGTGGTGGCTACCGAAGATAACTTGTTGAAAGGCGCCGCCGCACAGGCAGTGCAGTGCGCTAATATTCGTTTCGGCTTTGCTGAAACGCAGTCTCTTATTTAAGGGTGCAATGATGAGTCCATTAATTATCAAGCTGGGTGGCGTATTACTGGATAGCGAAGAGGCGCTGGAGCGTCTTTTTACCGCGCTGGTGAACTATCGTGAGTCGCATCAGCGTCCGCTGGTCATTGTGCACGGCGGCGGCTGCGTCGTCGATGAACTGATGAAAGGGCTTAACCTGCCGGTGAAAAAGAAAAACGGCCTGCGCGTGACGCCTGCCGACCAGATCGACATCATCACCGGTGCGCTGGCGGGGACGGCAAACAAAACGTTGCTGGCCTGGGCGAAGAAGCATCACATTGCCTCCGTTGGTCTGTATCTTGGCGATGGCGATAGCGTAAACGTGACTCAGCTCGACGAAGAGCTTGGCCACGTTGGACTGGCGCAGCCGGGTTCGCCTGAGCTGATTAACACGCTGCTGGAAAAGGGTTTTCTGCCGGTGGTCAGCTCAATTGGGGTGACGGAAGAAGGGCAACTGATGAACGTGAACGCGGACCAGGCGGCGACGGCGCTGGCGGCGACGCTGGGCGCGGATCTGATCCTGCTCTCCGACGTGAGCGGGATTCTCGACGGTAAAGGTCAGCGTATTGCCGAAATGACCGCCGCGAAAGCGGAACAACTGATCGACCAGGGTATCATTACGGATGGCATGATTGTGAAGGTAAATGCCGCGCTGGATGCCGCGCGTACGCTGGGACGTCCGGTGGATATCGCTTCCTGGCGTCATGCCGAACAACTCCCGGCGCTGTTCAACGGCACGCCGATTGGTACACGTATTCTGGCGTAATGATTTTGTGCCCGATGGCGGCTACGCCTTATCGGGCCTACGAAAACACAACCTGTAGACCGGATTAGCGCAGCGCCATCCGGCAATTCAAGAATTTAAGGAAGCATGTTATGGCACTTTGGGGTGGGCGTTTTACTCAGGCAGCAGATCAGCGGTTCAAACAGTTCAACGATTCGTTGCGCTTTGATTACCGTCTGGCGGAGCAGGATATTGTTGGCTCTGTCGCCTGGTCCAAAGCGTTAGTCACCGTTGGCGTATTAACCGCTGACGAACAGCTTCAGCTCGAAGACGCGCTGAACATTCTGCTGGAAGAGGTCCGCGCCAATCCTCAGCAGATTCTGCAAAGCGATGCCGAAGATATTCATAGCTGGGTGGAAGGCAAACTGATCGACAAAGTGGGTCAGTTAGGTAAAAAGCTGCATACCGGGCGTAGCCGTAATGACCAGGTCGCCACCGATTTGAAACTGTGGTGCAAAGAGACGGTGACCGAACTGCTTACCGCGAATCGTCAGCTGCAAAGCGCGCTGGTCGAGACGGCGGAAAATAACCAGGATGCGGTAATGCCGGGGTATACCCATCTGCAGCGTGCGCAGCCGGTGACGTTTGCGCACTGGTGTCTGGCCTATGTCGAAATGCTGGTGCGTGATGAAAGTCGTTTGCAGGACGCGTTAAAACGTCTGGATGTGAGCCCATTAGGCTGTGGCGCCCTGGCGGGGACGGCGTATGAAATCGATCGTGAACAGCTGGCCGGCTGGCTGGGTTTTGCCTCGGCAACGCGGAACAGTCTGGACAGCGTTTCCGATCGTGACCATGTGCTGGAACTGCTGTCTGACGCCGCTATCGGGATGGTGCATCTGTCGCGTTTTGCCGAAGACCTGATTTTCTTTAACACGGGTGAGGCGGGCTTTGTTGAGCTTTCCGATCGCGTGACCTCCGGTTCGTCGCTGATGCCGCAGAAGAAAAACCCGGATGCGCTGGAGTTGATTCGCGGTAAATGTGGCCGTGTTCAGGGCGCATTGACCGGCATGATGATGACGCTGAAGGGGCTGCCGCTGGCCTATAACAAAGACATGCAGGAAGACAAAGAAGGCCTGTTCGACGCACTCGACACCTGGCTGGACTGCCTGCATATGGCCGCACTGGTGCTGGACGGTATCCAGGTGAAACGTCCGCGTTGTCAGGAAGCGGCGCAGCAAGGTTATGCAAACGCCACCGAACTGGCGGATTATCTGGTCGCGAAAGGCGTTCCGTTCCGTGAAGCGCACCATATCGTGGGTGAAACGGTCGTTGAGGCGATTCGCCAGGGGAAACCGCTGGAAGATCTGCCGCTGGCCGACCTGCAGAAATTCAGTAGCGTCATCGGCGATGATGTGTATCCGATCCTCTCCCTGCAGTCGTGTCTGGACAAGCGCGCGGCGAAAGGCGGCGTGTCTCCTCAGCAGGTTGCGCAAGCGATCGGCTATGCGAAGGCGCGTCTGGCATAACGGTTATGCGGTTTCACTCAGCCTGGCGCGATGCCAGGCTTTTTTATGTCACTGCATCAGGTATTACTGACCATAGTAGGCCTTCGCGCCGTGCTTCCTTAAAAAGTGCTTGTCCAACAATGTTTGCTGCATCGCGGTGAGATGGGGTTGCAGTTGCTGTGTGAACAAATTCATATACGCGATTTCTTCAAGCACAACGGCGTTATGCACGGCGTTGGCAGGATCGGTGCCCCAGGCAAAGGGGCCATGACTGTTTACCAGTACGGCAGGAATATGGTTGGGCGCGATCCCTCGTTGTTTAAAGGTTTCAATAATGACGCTGCCGGTGTCGTATTCGTAACGTCCATTGATTTCTTCATCCCGCATGGGGCGTGTACAAGGGATTGCGCCATAGAAATAATCAGCATGCGTTGTGCCCAGCGGCATTAAATCTTTTCCGGCCTGCGACCAGATGGTCGCGTGGCGCGAATGGGTATGGACGATGCCGCCAATATCTGGAAAGGCGTGATACAGCGCCAGATGTGTGTCGGTATCCGATGACGGTTTTTTGTTCCCTTCGACAACGTTCCCACTGTGTATATCGACGACGACCATATCATCCAGACTCATATTGTCGTATTCGACACCGGAGGGTTTAATCACCATTACCCCTTTTTCGCGATCAATTCCGCTGACATTTCCCCATGTAAAGGTGACCAGTTGATGAGCCGGCAAAGATAAATTAGCGGCCAGCACTTTTTTCTTCAGTGTATTCATTCTTTACTCCTGAATTACCGTTTGCTTTTATAAAAAGCGGATTTTCTCTCGTTCTTTAATTGGCGCGGTTTGTCACGTTGTTATTTAAATTACGCTGAATAAATAAGATGTAAAATTCATACAGATTCTTTGTGTTACCAAAACAACGAAAACGGTCAAATTCGGAACTAATCGGGCATGTTTTTGTGTTTTATGAATGCCCGTAAATGACCGAATAGTGGTTTTCTTGTGGAAACAACAGAATAAAAGAGCGATGTTTTGTGATGTATATTGGATTTTTTCATTATGTGTTGCTTTCGTTGCAGTTAGATTTTAGATTTCCGTCGCGTTACAGTGTGTGTGATATTTCTGTAAAACGATCCTTGACACCACTCACTTTAATTTAGGGCAAAAAGATTAATGATAAACACATGATGAAATCGGTTTTCGTGGGTCGATATTATGTTGCAGGCAGAACGTTATAAAATGATTTGTGCGCATGTTCAGAAGTTGGGGGCGGTGCGCGTCACGGAACTGTCGCAATTATGTCAGGTGTCGCAGGAAACAATTCGCAGAGATCTGACGAGGCTGGAAAAAAATAAGAAGCTCACCCGCAGCTTTGGTGGTGCGGTTTCACTGGATGCGCCGGATATTACGCCTGCGGCGATTGAAGACAACACCTGGCAAAAAAATAGCGTGGATCGGGCGGAATCATTTCGTAAACGTACTGAAGAACATCCTGATATTAAAGCAAAAATCACCAAGGCAGCGCTCCAGTTTATTCATCCTGGCGACTGCATTTTGATGGATAACAGCAGTACCTGTTGGTTTCTGGCCCGGCAAATCCCGGATATCGATATAACGGTCGTGACCAATTCACTGCGTATTATCCAGGCGTTAGCTTGTCGGGATAACGTTCGTATTATTGGTATCGGCGGTGAGTATTCCGAACGTCATGATGATTTTCATGGTCCGGTTGCGGAGAGCGCCATCAGAAACTTTCAGATTAATAGTTTCTTTTTTTCCTGTCAGGGCGTGAATCTGGAAAATGGAATCCGTGATGGTAGTGAAATAAATGCCCGGTTGAAACAGGTTATGTTACAGGTTTCGGCGAAAAAAATATTAATGGTTGACTCCAGTAAGTTCGAACAGTTCGCCTTTAGCAAAATATGTATGCTGGATGAAATTGATATTATGGTTACCAATAGTTGTAGTGATGAGCGTTACCGTAGTTTGCATCCGCAGTTAAATGTTGTTGAAGTTGATAAGTCATAGATGTGAATCGTTATCTGAATAATTGAGGTAGCATCCCGATTATTTAGCCAATACCAGAGAAAAGTTGAAATTAATAAAAAGTCAGGCTGATATTTTTATCGGGTTTCCCTGACACATGACGCTATTTCTTAAGGAAATTACGATGAAAAAATTAATCTTACCCTGCCTGATTACTGCTGTTTTAACGTCAACCGCAGCGTGGGCGGAACAACCCGCTACACCGCAAAAAGCCAACAAACCTTTCACGATGGGTGTCGTGGTTAAGGTGGGGGGCATTCCCTGGTTTAACGTGATGGAACAAGGCATTAAGGAAGAAGGAAAAGCATTAGGCGTTAATGCCTGGCAAGTCGGGCCGACGACCGCAGACCCGGCTGAACAGGTCCGCGCCATCGAAGATTTAATTGCTAAAAAAGTCGATGTGATTGGCGTTGTGCCAAACGATGCGAAAGTCCTGGAGCCTGTGCTGAAGCGCGCGCAGGAAGCCGGTATTAAGGTCATTACGCATGAGTCGCCGAACCAGGCGAATGCTGACTGGGACTTTGAATTGTTGAACACCCAAACAATGGGTGCCAACCATATGAAAGATATGGCGAAATGCATGGGTGAAGAAGGAAAATACGCCATGTTCGTCGGCAGCCTGACAGTTCCCCTGGTGAATGACTGGGCTGACGCTGCTATTGCGTATCAGAAAGAACATTACCCAAAAATGACGCTGGTTGAGGATCGTTTTGGCGTGGCGGAATCCGTGGACGACTCAATGCGTACTGCGAATGACCTGATGTCAAAATATAAAGATCTCAAAGGTATCATGTCATTTGGTTCGCAAGGTCCGATTGGCGCAGGCCGCGCAATTGATAAGCGTAAGAAAAACGATGCGATTTGCGTATTTGGCACATTCACCCCGGGACAGGGAATTAAGCTGCTGGAAAAAGGCGCGATTGATGGCGGATATATTTCTAATCCGATGACGGCGGGCAAAGTTTTTGTTCAGGTCGCCACGGCGATGATGAATGGCGAACCTATCAAAGATGGCGTGAAACTTGGCGATATGGGGGAAATTAACGTTCAGAACAATACCATTCTGAGTGATAACCCTGAAAAACTCGATCTTGAAAATACGCAACGTTTAGTGAAGTTAGGTTTGTAATTTTAGGTTGCATCACCGGGCCAGTCGTGGCCCGGATATCCTTTGGTCGTTCAGGAGCCGCAGATGCCCCATATTGCAGAGCGAAATGCAGATGTGCCGTTAGTGACGCTAAAATCGCTGACTAAAAGCTTCGGCGGTCATCAGGCATTAAAAAATATTGATCTCACGCTAAATAAAGGTGAAGTCCACTGCCTTGCGGGTGCGAATGGTTGTGGCAAAAGTACGTTAATCAAAACGTTGAGCGGTGTTTATACCCCGGATACCGGCAGTGAAATTATCATCGATGATAAATCATGGAGCAGACTCTCACCCGATAAAGCGCGTGAGTTAGGCATTCAGGTTATTTATCAGGATCTTTCTTTGTTTCCAAACCTGACGGTAGCGGAAAATATTGCCTTTGAGTACAACCTGAAAGGGTATTTTCGCTGGCATAAAAAATCTCACCTGAAAGCCGTATCGCAGAAAATTATTCAGGAATTGAATTTTAATCTTGATGCAGATGCGCTGGTTCAGCATTTGCCTATTGCACAACGCCAGCAGGTAGCGATTTGCCGTGCGCTGGTCGCGGAGGCCCGGCTGGTTATCATGGATGAACCGACGGCTTCACTTACCCGCACCGAAGTAAACCAGCTATTACGAACGGTAAATTACCTCCGTGATAAAAATATTACGGTGGTTTTTGTCAGTCACCGACTGGATGAAGTTAAAGAAATCTCCGACCGTATTACGGTGATTCGCGATGGCGAAATCATCGGAACCTGGGCGGCAGACTTATTGTCGCCAGGACGGATTACTGAACTGATGACTGGCAGAACGATTGTTCATCAGAAAAAATTACCGAATAGTATTGGCGGGAAAGTCGTCCTTGAACTGAATAAATTGAGCCGGAAAGGGCAATTTGAAGATATTTCCTTCCAGCTTCACCAGGGTGAAGTGCTGGGATTATGTGGCTTACTAGGTTCAGGGCGAACAGAACTGGCATTGAGCCTTTTTGGTATTACTCATCCAGATAGTGGGGATATTTATCTGGATGGGAAGAAAGTCGTGATTAACGATAATACGCAAGCCGCAAAACTGGGTATTGCTTATGTCTCTGAAGACCGCCTGACGCTGGGGGCCGTTTTACCGCAATCGGTCAGTGACAATATGGTGCTCTCGATCCTGAATCGGTTAAAAACACCCTGGCAATGTATTGATAAAAAACGGCAGGAGACCCTTGTTAAGGAATGGATTCAGGATCTGGATATTAAAGTCACCGATCCTGATAACCCGTTATCCACGCTTTCTGGCGGTAATCAGCAAAAAGTAGTGTTGGCAAAATGGATTCTCACTCGGCCGAAAGTATTGATTCTCGATGCGCCAACGGTAGGCGTTGATATTGGTGCGAAAGACAGTATTTACCAGCTTATCCACCGGCTTTCCGGTGTCGGTATTTCCGTGTTGCTGATTACTGATGAAGCGCCAGAAGCGTATTACAACTGCGATCGTATTTTCCATATGCAGCGAGGAAAGATTATTAATGAATTGCTGCCTTCTCTCTATACCGAACAGCAACTCGCGGAGGTGATTAATGGCTAATGTATTGCAGCTCCGGTTCCCACGTTCGGTCGAAGGATGGTTGGGCTGGGTCATTGTCCTGATGCTGGCGCTTTTTTCTCTGATGAGTGATGAGTTCCTGTCGATTCAGAATTTGCTGGATCTAACCGAAAGCTATGCCGTAACGGGAATTTTTGCCCTCGGTTTATTTGTCGTGCTGGTGACGGGAGGCATTGATATTTCGTTCGCGGCCGTCGCTTCCGTGGTGCAGTACATTGTGGCGTCGCTGTTGTTGAATGGGGCGATCGCGAATCCCCTGCTGTGCCTTGGGTTGGCGATCGTGCTGGGCGTTCTGTTTGGCCTGATTAACGCGATCCTCATTTATTACCTCAATGTGGTTTCCATCATTATCACTATCAGTATGCAGTCACTGCTATTTGGCATGTTGATGTGGCTGACCAATGGTCACAGCATTTACGACTTGCCTGACTGGTGGGTGACACAGCGATCCCTTTTTAGCTTTGGCTTTGAAGGGGAAGTTTACCAGGTTGGGCTGCCGTTGGTGGTGATGCTGGGCATGGCCTGCTTCACCTGGATTGTGATGAATAAAACCCACATTGGACGTCAGCTTTATGCCGTGGGCGGCAGTACTGAGTCGGCGCGGCGTATTGGGATTCGGGTTTCACTCATTTATCTGTTCGCCTATGGCTATCTTGGCGCTGCGGCAGCGATTGGGGGAATGCTTCAGGCTTATCGTATGAGCGAGGTCGTGCCCAATGCGTTAGTGGGGGGTGAACTGGATGTACTGGCTGCCGCCGTGTTAGGTGGCGCGAGCTTATCCGGCGGTCGCGGGTCAGTCATTGGCACGTTGATGGGGGTATTCCTCATCGGCATTCTGAAAAATGGTCTCAACCTGGTCGGCGTCTCCAGCTACTTCGTCAACATCGTCATCGGGGTGGTCATTGTCTCGGCAATTTGCGTCACTCACTACAAAAAACGTAAAGAAACGGACGTTGGATTCGTCTGACAAGGGGCTTGAAATGAAAAAACAGGCATTTTTACCAATTGATGGCACCAGCTCCGGTTTACTGGCGATATGTTTCTTCGCGGTGGTGGCATTTAGTCTGGCGATGCCCGGACGTTTTTTTACCGATAATACGTTTCTGAGTATTGCCTTCCAGTTGCCAGAACTGGGGCTGCTCACCTTCGCAATGTTTGTCCCTATGCTGAGCGGCGGGTTGAATCTGGCGATTATCGGCACGGCGAATCTGACCAGTCTGTTTATGGCCTGGCTGTTAATTCAATATGTGCCTGCTGAGGCGTCTACCGGCCTGCAGTTGTGGTGGTTATTTCTGGCGATGCTGGGCGCGATGATGATCGCCATCGTGATTGGCGCTATCACGGGGATCATTATTTCCCGAGTGGGGGCACACCCGATTCTGGTCACGCTGGGCAGTATGACGATTATCAGTGGCATTGGTATTTACCTTACCAAAGGCGCCGCGCTCAGTGGGATGCCACCCATTGTCCGCAGTATGGGGTCGGAAGTGGTTTATGGCGTGCCGGTTCCCATGGTGATTTTTATCGTCACGACGATCATGCTGGCACTGTTCCTCGGAAAAACCCGCACCGGGAAGGTTATTTACATGTGCGGCAGCAATATCAATGCGACCTGGTTTAGCGGTATTCGGACCGACCGTGTTCTGATGGCGATTTACGCCATATCCAGTCTGCTTTGCGTACTGGCGGGGCTCATTATGCTGGCCCGCTTTAACTCTGCACGTATGGGCTATGGCGATTCTTATCTCCTGCTGACGGTGCTGGCCATTGTCCTTGGCGGCACCGATCCATTCGGCGGGGTCGGTAAAGTCGGCCATGTCTTCTGCGCGTTGTTGGTGCTCCAGGTTATCGCCACCGGGCTGAGCCTGTCAGGACTGAGTCTGCATTTCAATCTGGCGGTATGGGGAATAACGTTGATTGCCGCCCTGGCCTTTAAGTTCTTCAAACAAAAATGGCAGGCGCGACGCGCCATGAATAACAGCCTGAAAGCATTTCGACAACAACTGGCCACTCGTGAGGGAAAAAATGCGTAGCCATCCATTAGGTATTTATGAAAAGGCGCTTCCCAGGAACACCAGTTGGGTAGAAAAACTGGCGCTGGCGAAATCATGCGGGTTTGATTTTGTTGAAATGTCAGTCGATGAAAGCGAAGAGCGCCTGGCTCGTCTGGACTGGTCGCTTGCCGAGCGCATGGAAATCATTAGCGCCATTCAGAAAACCGGCGTGCGTATTCCGACCCTGTGTTTATCGGCGCACCGCCGTTTCCCGTTCGGTAGTCACGATAGCGACACCCGCCTGCAAGCGCGAACGATCATGCAAAAAGCATTACGGTTGGCGCAGGATTTAGGCATTCGAACGATCCAGCTTGCCGGGTATGACGTCTATTACGAGCCGCAGAATGACGACACTATCGCCTTGTTTGAGGATGCGATGGCCTGGGTGGCGGAGCAGGCCGCCGCTGCGCAGGTGATGTGTGCTGTGGAAATTATGGATACTCCCTTTATTAACTCCATCAGCAAATGGAAAGTGCTGGATGCAAAAATCAATTCTCCGTGGTTTACCGTTTACCCCGATGTTGGCAATCTCACCGCATGGGGCAATGAGCTGGAGAGTGAGTTGGCGAAAGGTATTGACCGGATTGCCGCCATCCATCTTAAAGATACCTTTCCGGTGACGCCGGATTCCCCTGGACAGTTCCGCGATGTCCCCTTTGGTGAGGGATGCGTAGATTTCGTGAAGCTCTTCAGAATATTACGCCGTCTGAACTATAGGGGCACTTTCCTGATTGAAATGTGGACAGAAAAATCCCCTGAACCGTTACTGGAAATTATCCACGCGCGCCAGTGGATAGAAAGCAAGATGCAGGCGGCGGGGTGGCACGACGAGCGGGCATTGATCGCAGGATAAGGAGAGGACGATGGACCATTACTTTATGGGCATTGATTTGGGCGGCACCGTCACCAAGGCGGGAATCTACACTGCCGAGGGTAGAGAAATCACGGTGGCTGCTCAAACCTTATCGTTACTCAGCCCACAGGCAGGATTCTGCGAACGCGATATGGAGGCCCTTTGGGCGGCAACGTGTGACGTTATCCGGCGTGCGCTGGTTGAAAGTCATCTGTCGGCGGAACAGATTAACGGAATTGGTTTTTCCTCACACGGTAAAGGACTTTATCTGGTCGATAAGTCAGGAAGGCCCGTACGCAACGGGATTGTCTCTTCGGATTCCCGGGCACAGTCTCTGGTTGCGGACTGGAAAGCGCAGGATATCGACCGTCTGGCATATCCGCATAGCTTTCAGCAGTTATGGCCTTCACATCCGGCGGCATTGCTGAGGTGGCTGAAACAGCACGAGCCGGAGCGTTATGCGCGTACGGGTTATGTGTTGATGGCCCACGATTACATTCGTTATCGTTTGACGGCGGAATTGACCTGCGAAGAAACCAATATTTCGGGAAGTCAGTTATTTAATTTGCAGCGTAATGATTTCGATCCTGCGCTGTTCACCCTGTTCGGCATTGAAGAGATGATGGAGTGCATGCCGAAAGTGATTGGCTCCGCTGAACTGGCAGGGGTTGTCACAACGGACGCCGCCGCGTTATGCGGGTTAAAAGCTGGAACGCCGGTATTTGGCGGGGTGTTTGATGTCGTTGGCGCGGCAATGACTTCCGGCGTCTATGACAGCACGCAGCTTAGCGCGGTTGCCGGAACGTGGTCGATTGCCACCCGCGTTTTTGATGATATTATCCCGGCAGACTATCCGTATGTATGGGGTAAATTCAGTATTCCGGGGCACTATTTTGCCCACGAAGGCAGCCCCACTTCTGCCAGCAATCTGACCTGGTTTATTCAGCACTTTTTACCAGAACTACAGGATGACCACGACACGCTTAACCAGTGGGCGGCGCGTGGGTATGAGAAACCCGACAGCATTCTGTTTTTCCCCTGGCTATACGGTTCGAATTATGGCGATTCACTGAGTGGCGGATTCTTCGGGCTCGGAGGCCACCACGACGCGGCAGATATCGTTTACGGTATCTATCAGGGGATTGTGTTCTCGCACTTACTGCATCAGGACAAACTGTTGCAGCTCGGAGAAGGTATTCAAACGATTCGTTTCACCGGCGGCCCTACGCATTCACGTATCTGGATGCAGATGTTTTGCGATGCCAGCAATTTGCCGCTTGAAATTGTCGACGTTGAGCAGTCCGGCTGCCGGGCGGCGGCGATGTGTGCGGCTGTAGGTACGGGGGATTATCCTGGGTTTGAGCAGGCCATTAAAGCGACCCTGCCGCCGGTGATTCGTCTGGAACCGGATGCGAAGAAGCACGGCATGTTACGTCGCCAGTTCGAACGGTTTAAGCGTGTCGCCGATGCGTTGAGTGCTGTCGAACGCGAATAACAACCTGTTCTTGTCTCATCACGGCCTGGCGTTAAGCCGGGCTTTTTTACGTAAAAAAAATGCGGACCTGAGGTCCGCAAAAGTTCACGTTGGCTTTAGTTATTTGGGTATGAGAGAGACTCTCAAAACGGGCAGTGGCTTCAAGGGTTAAACGAGACCGCTCCGTTTCTGTGATGGATTATCAGACAGAAAGCTTGATAGGGATAATCGTTCGTTGCTATGCTACCTATCGCCATGAACTATCGTGGCGATGGAGGATGAATAATGAATATTCGTGATCTTGAATACCTGGTGGCATTAGCCGAACATCGCCACTTTCGGCGCGCGGCGGATTCCTGTCACGTCAGCCAGCCAACGTTGAGCGGTCAAATCCGTAAGCTGGAAGATGAACTGGGCGTAATGCTGCTGGAGCGTACGAGTCGTAAAGTGCTGTTCACCCAGGCAGGTTTACTGCTGGTGGATCAGGCACGCACCGTGCTGCGTGAGGTCAAAGTGCTCAAGGAGATGGCAAGCCAGCAGGGCGAGACCATGTCCGGTCCGCTGCACATTGGTTTGATTCCCACCGTTGGTCCTTACCTGCTGCCGCACATTATTCCGATGCTGCACCAGACGTTCCCGAAGCTGGAAATGTATCTGCATGAAGCACAAACCCATCAGCTGCTGGCACAGCTGGATAGCGGCAAACTCGATTGCGTGATCCTGGCGCTGGTGAAAGAGAGTGAGGCATTTATTGAAGTGCCGCTGTACGACGAACCGATGCAACTGGCTATTTATGAGGATCACCCGTGGGCGAATCGCGAATGCGTGCCGATGTCCGATCTGGCCGGTGAAAAACTGCTGATGCTGGAGGACGGTCACTGTCTGCGCGATCAGGCGATGGGCTTCTGCTTTGAAGCGGGGGCTGATGAAGACACCCACTTCCGCGCGACCAGTCTGGAAACGCTGCGTAATATGGTGGCGGCGGGAAGCGGGATTACATTGCTGCCGGCGCTGGCGGTTCCACAGGAACGCAAACGCGATGGCGTTGTGTATTTGCCCTGCATTAAGCCTGAGCCGCGTCGCACAGTGGGGCTGGTTTATCGTCCGGGTTCCCCCCTGCGTAGTCGCTATGAGCAACTGGCAGAGGCCATCCGTGGTGCAATGGATGGCCATTTCGACAATGCGTTAAAAAAGGCGGTTTAAGCCGTTTAGCGCAGCGACCCGATAGGCTTCTGCCATGGTCGGGTAGTTAAAGGTGGTGTTAACAAAGTACTCAATTGTGTTACCGCCACCTTTCTGCTCCATAATCGCCTGACCGATGTGAATAATCTCGGCTGCGCGCTCGCCAAAGCAGTGAATTCCCAGAATCTCTTTGGTTTCCCGATGGAACAAAATCTTCAGCGTGCCCACGTTCATGCCGACGATTTGCGCACGTGCCAGGTGTTTAAACTGGGCACGACCCACTTCGTAAGGCACTTTCATTGCCGTCAGTTGCTGTTCGGTTTTACCCACAGAACTGATCTCCGGAATGGTATAAATCCCGGTTGGGATATCTTCTATCAGGTGCGCGTTCGCTTCCCCTTTCACCAGCGCCTGGGCGGCAATGCGTCCCTGGTCGTATGCAGCGGACGCCAGGCTCGGGTAACCAATCACGTCACCCACTGCGTAAATGTGCGGCAGTGCGGTCTGGTACATGCTGTTGACCTTGAGCTGACCACGGCTGTCGGTTTCCAGACCGATATTCTGTAACGCCAGGGAATCGGTATTCCCGGTACGACCATTGGCATACAGCAGGCAGTCGGCCTTCAGTTTCTTACCGGACTTCAGGTGCATGATCACCCCGTCGTCACAGCCTTCGATCTTCTCATACTCTTCATTGTGGCGAATGACGACGCCGCTGTTCCAGAAGTGATAAGAGAGGGAGTCGGACATCTCCTGATCGAGGAACGCCAGCAGACGATCACGGGTGTTGATGAGGTCAACTTTGACCTCCATTCCGCGGAAAATAGACGCATACTCGCAGCCGATCACCCCGGCGCCATAAATAATGACGTGGCGAGGCTCGTGGTGCAGACTGAGGATCGAATCGCTGTCATAGATGCGCGGGTGCGAGAAGTCCACGTCTGTCGGATGATAAGGGCGCGATCCGCAGGCAATGACAAACTTCTCTGCCGTCAGGGTTTCAACCGTGCCGTCATGACATTCCAGCGCCAGCGTGTGTTCGTCGACAAAATGGGCGTTGCCCTGCAAGATTTCGCAGTGGTTACGCTCATAAAAACCCTGCCGCATCCGTGTTTGCTGATTAATCACGTTGTCGGCATGGTTGAGAATATCGGCGAATGAGGAACGAAGCAGGCGGGAATGATCGCTGTAAAGGGGGTTCTGATTGAATTCGATAATACGGCTGACTGCGTGACGGAGCGCTTTCGACGGGATGGTGCCCCAGTGGGTGCAACCGCCGCCAACGTTATGATAGCGCTCGACAACGGCAACGCGAGCTCCTTGCTTAACCAGACCCATTGCAGCGCCTTCGCCGCCGGGGCCGGAACCTATTACTATGGCATCGTAATCGTAGGAATGTGGCATGGTAAGGCTTACCTGTTCTTATACATAAAAGCAACAGAATAGTAACATCATTGCCGGGATAACCCAATTATCGTTGTGCTTTTTTGCGAAGCTGAAGCACAAACTGCGCGCAAACAATCATTCACAAAGCGGAACAAGCAGATTAACTTTGAACTCTGGTATAGTGCCAGACAAGACATATGGAAGGATTCAGACATCGTGATGGGCGTTAGAGCGCAGCAAAAAGAAAAAACCCGGCGTTCGCTGGTAGAGGCCGCATTTAGTCAACTGAGCGCAGAGCGTAGCTTCGCCAGCCTGAGTTTGCGTGAAGTCGCGCGCGAAGCGGGCATTGCGCCAACCTCCTTTTATCGTCATTTCCGTGATGTTGATGAACTCGGCCTGACGATGGTCGATGAAAGCGGTCTGATGCTGCGTCAGTTGATGCGCCAGGCCCGTCAGCGTATCGCCAAGGGCGGGAGTGTGATCCGCACCTCGGTCTCTACATTTATGGAGTTCATCGGTAACAACCCCAACGCCTTCCGTTTATTATTGCGTGAACGTTCTGGTACCTCAGCGGCTTTCCGTGCCGCCGTTGCACGAGAAATTCAGCACTTCATCGCGGAACTTGCGGATTATCTGGAACTCGAAAACCATATGCCGCGCGCGTTTACTGAAGCGCAAGCCGAAGCGATGGTGACGATTGTCTTCAGTGCAGGCGCCGAGGCGCTGGACGTGGGGGCGGAACAACGCCAACAGTTAGAAGAGCGACTGGTACTGCAACTGCGCATGATTTCGAAAGGCGCGTTTTACTGGTATCGCCGCGAACAAGAGAAGATGACCCTCATTCCAGGTAACGTGAAGGAAGAGCAATGAAACAGTCAGTTCAGGATAAAGGTACGCTGTTGCTGGCGCTGGTCGCTGGCTTGTCGATCAATGGCACATTCGCGGCGCTGTTTAGCTCCATCGTGCCGTTCTCTGTATTCCCGATTATCTCGCTGGTGCTGACGGTGTACTGTCTGCATCAACGTTATCAGAATCGCACCATGCCTGTGGGGTTACCGGGCCTGTCTGCCGCCTGCTTTATTCTCGGCGTTCTGCTTTACAGCACCGTGGTGCGCGCGGAGTATCCGGATATCGGCTCCAACTTCTTCCCGGCGGTGCTGTCGGTCATTCTGGTCTTCTGGATCGGCGTGAAAATGCGTAATCGCAAGCAGGAAGTGTCGGAATAAGCGCGGCTGACGTCCAGGCCGGATGCGGCATAAATGCCTTATCCGGCCGATAACCGATTACTTCGCCGTCAACAACACACCGCACTCCATATGGTGCGTATACGGGAACTGATCGAACAGCGCCAGACGTGAGACGTTATGCGTCTGGCTCAAGGTTTCCAGGTTCTTGCACAGCGTCTGCGGATTGCAGGAGATGTACAGAATACGCGGATACGCCTGCACCATTTTCTCCGTCTCGCTGTCCAGACCGCTGCGGGGCGGATCGACAAAAATCGTTTCACACTGATAGCTTTTCAGATCGATGCCCTGCAAGCGGTTAAACTCGCGCACGCCATTCATCGCCTGCGTAAACTCTTCCGCCGCCATGCGGATAATCTGCACGTTATCAATCTGATTCGCCGCAATGTTGTATTGCGCGGCGGCAACCGAGGGTTTAGCGATTTCGGTCGCCAGTACGCGCTCAAAGTTGCGCGCCAGCGCGAGCGAAAAGTTGCCATTCCCGCAGTACAGTTCGAGCAGATCGCCTTTCGATTCGCGCGTGACATCCAGCGCCCACTCCAGCATCTGAATGTTCATTGCCGCATTGGGTTGCGTAAAGCTATTCTCGACCTGACGATAGATCATCTCTTTGCCCGCAACCGGCAAGCGTTCGTCGATGTAATCCTGGTCCAGCGCGATTTTCGTTTTCGTCGCGCGGCCAATCAGATGCACGTTCAGGTTCTGCGCGCGCAGAGCATCGCGCAACGCTTCGGCGGCTTCACGCCACTCATCGTCCAGTTTTTTATGATACAGCAGCGAGACCACTGCCTGATTGCTCATGGTGGTCAGGTAATCAATCTGAAACAGCTTATGGCGCAGCACGCGGTTGTCGCGTACGCCAGCGATCATCGCGGTCATTAACTGATTGATCAGTTCACTCGCCGCCGGGAAGCTGTCGACGCGAATTCGGCTTTTGCTCTGCTGATCAAAAATGATGTGATACAGGTCGTCACCGTCGTGCCAGATGCGGAACTCCGCACGCATACGGTAGTGACTGACCGGCGAGCGAAACACTTCCGGAACCAGGCCAGAAAAGGGCGCCATCATACTCTGCAAGCGCACCACTTTCTCGGCGAGCTGCGCGTCATACTGTTCTGTCGGAAGGTGTTCGGGGGTCATGATGTATCCTGAAAAATATAAGTACGCGGGGATTGTAGGGATTGCTCAACAGATGTCCAGACATTGATGACTTCCGATATTTAACAATCACGCTGGACAGTAAGATGTTACAAACTGTAGCATCCGTGTGCCGGTCCTGTGAGTTAATAGGGAATCCAGTGTAAATCTGGAGCTGACGCGCAGCGGTAAGGAAAGGTGAGATGAGAGCGTAAGCAGACACTGCCCTCGGGTGGGAAGTCTTCATTTCTGGTATCCCTGACGGGGATACCCTTCCAAGCCCGAAGACCTGCCGGCTAACGTCGCAACTGGTTTTCATCATCGCGTACTATCGGTGGGACCTGCGGCATCCTTCTTATATTGTGGATGCTTTACAATGATTAAAAAAACATCGCTGTTGACGGTGCTCTCCGTCACGGCCTTTTCAGGTTGGGCACAGGATGCCACGCCTGACACGCTTGTCGTGACGGCAAACCGTTTTCAGCAACCTGTTAATACCGTTCTGGCACCAACTGACATTGTCACGCGTGAAGATATCGAACGCTGGCAGTCCCGAACTGTCCTTGATGTCATGCGCCGTCTGCCTGGCGTGGATGTCGCCCAGAATGGCGGCATGGGGCAAAGCTCTTCTCTGTTTGTGCGGGGTACCGAAGCGAAACACGTTCTGGTGTTAGTGGATGGTATTCCGGTCGCCCGTCCGGGCATTTCGAATAACTCCGATATTGATCAGATTCCGGTCTCGCTGGTGCAGCGCATCGAATATATCCGCGGCCCGCGTTCAGCGATTTATGGTTCCGGTGCCATTGGCGGCGTGGTGAACATTATCACCATGGCCGGTGAGGAGCGTTCGCAGATCAATGCTGGCGTGGGGTCAAAAGGCTATCAGCAGTATGACGGCACTTATCGCCAGCGTTTTGGTGATACCGTGGTGACCGCTGCCGGGGCATATCAGACCACCAAAGGCTTCGATGTTCAGCCGCGCTCCAGCTATAGCGGTGATAGCGATCGCGATGGCTATCGCAACAAGCTGTTCTGGGGAGGCGTTGAGCACAAATTTAACGATCAATTCGAGGGTTACTTCCGTGGCTACGGCTATGCCAGTAATGCCGATTATGACCAGGGGAAATGGGGTTATGACGGCGGAAACGACGAGCACCAGAATTACACCCAGTCGTGGGATACAGGGCTGCGCTTCAATTCCGGTATCTACTCTTCGCAACTGGTCGCCAATTACCAGCGTATTAAGGACTACAACTACAGCAGTCTGAACGGGCGCTATGCGACAGGTTACAGCCTTGATGACATGGAGCAGCGCTATGTCCAGTGGGGTAACAACGTTATTGTCGGGCACGGTGCTGTCAGCGCGGGCGTCGACTGGAAGCAAGAAAAGCTGATGTCCTTTGGCGAGTATGGGACAGACAACTATAAGCGTGATAACACGGGCCTCTATTTGACCGGGCAACAGCAGATTGACAGCGTGACGCTGGAAGCGTCTGGTCGTGAAGACCATGACGACCAGTTTGGCTGGCATGGCACCTGGCAAACGGCGGCGGGCTGGCAGTTCGTTGATGACTATAAGGTGACGCTCTCTTACGGCACGGGCTTCCTTGCGCCTTCACTGGGGCAACAGTTTGGTGCGGAGCGTTTTGGCATTGCCTCTAACCCGAATCTGAAGCCGGAAGAATCGAAGCAGTGGGAAGCCGGGCTGGAAGGGCTGACCGGTCCGCTTGACTGGCGCTTGTCGACCTATCGCTACAAAATCCAGAATCTGATCGACTACAACAACAATACCTACTTCAACGTCAAATCTGCGACCATCAAGGGGCTGGAATGGACGGGAAACCTGACAACCGGTCCGGTCGATCACCGCTTAACGTTGCAGTATGTGGATCCGCGCGATGATGAAACCGATCAACAGCTTTATCGCCGCGCCAAGCAGCAGGTGAAGTATGAGCTGAGCGGGCAGGTCTACGAGCTGGGCTGGGATGTGACCTATCAGTACATCGGCGAGCGCTACGATTACGACTATGACAATTCCCGTAAGGTGAAAATGGGCGGGCTGAGCGTGTGGGATATTGGACTTTCATATCCGGTCACCTCACATCTCACAGTTCGTGGTAAAATAGCCAACCTGTTCGATAAAGATTACGAGACAGTTTATGGCTACCAAACTGCAGGACGGGAATACACCTTGTCTGGCAGCTACACCTTCTGATCCACGCCCCACCGTACTGGTATTTGATTCCGGTGTCGGTGGGTTGTCGGTCTATGATGAGATCCGGCATCTCCTGCCGGATCTCCACTATATCTACGCTTTCGATAACGTGGCTTTTCCTTATGGGGAAAAGAGCGAGGCATTTATCGTTGAGCGCGTTGTTGAGATCGTGACGGCGGTACAGCAGCGTTATCCTCTCTCCCTGGCGGTTATCGCCTGTAACACGGCCAGTACGGTCTCTCTTCCGGCCTTGCGTGAGAAGTTCGCTTTCCCGGTCGTGGGCGTGGTGCCGGCGATTAAACCGGCGGCGCGTCTGACGGCGAATGGCGTTGTCGGGCTGCTGGCAACACGCGGGACGGTGAAACGTCCTTATACGCATGAGCTGATTGCGCGCTTTGCGAATGAGTGTCAGATAGCCATGCTGGGGTCAGCGGAGCTAGTGGAGTTGGCGGAAGCGAAGCTGCACGGTGAGCCGGTGCCGCTGGAAGAGTTGCAACGGATTCTGCGCCCATGGCTGCGGATGCCGGAACCGCCTGATACGGTAGTGCTCGGGTGCACCCATTTCCCACTGTTACAGGAAGAACTCTTACAGGTTCTTCCTGAAGGGACGCGGCTGGTAGATTCCGGAGCGGCGATTGCGCGCCGCACGGCCTGGCTACTGGAACATGAAGCGCCGGATGCGAAATCCGCAGATGCCAATATCGCCTATTGTATGGCGATGACGCCGGAAACTGAGCAATTATTACCCGTTTTGCAGCGTTACGGCTTTGAATCGCTCGAAAAACTGACGGTTTAAACCTGTTTTGGATAAATATTACGCACTCGGAAAATTATTTTAAATTTCCCCTTGTCAGCCTGAAATAACTCCCTATAATGCGCC
>NZ_JAOWIC010000044.1:0-96924 GCF_030332305.1 Citrobacter sp. Ct235 | reverse complement strand
GTGGAGCGGTAGTTCAGTTGGTTAGAATACCTGCCTGTCACGCAGGGGGTCGCGGGTTCGAGTCCCGTCCGTTCCGCCACCCTAATTAGGGGCGTAGTTCAATTGGTAGAGCACCGGTCTCCAAAACCGGGTGTTGGGAGTTCGAGTCTCTCCGCCCCTGCCAGAAAATAATCCTTAGCATTTGCTAAGGATTTTTTTTATCTATAGAACGCGCCTCCAGATACCGATCTCTTCCTTTAATGGCATCCTTGCCAACGTCATTTACACTTACTCTTCCAGTACCTCTACCTTTAGAAGATCTTTGATCAGCGCATGTTTATCGCTATTTTGCAGCCAAATAGCATACAACGGACGCGAAAGTGTTGCGCTGTCTGCAACGGTATGCAACTCGCCCTTTTCTTTGGCCCAACGCGTGGGTAACCAGGTGCAACCATTCAGAGCGTGAAGTTGCTGTCTGGCCAGTTCAGCAGAACTGGTGGTAAGTACCGGAATTTCATCGGCGGCTATTAA
This sequence comes from Citrobacter sp. Ct235, assembly GCF_030332305.1. Lineage (NCBI taxonomy): Bacteria > Pseudomonadati > Pseudomonadota > Gammaproteobacteria > Enterobacterales > Enterobacteriaceae > Citrobacter > Citrobacter sp. Ct235. Next base: position 96,414 of record NZ_JAOWIC010000044.1, on the reverse strand, counting down.
TCCCACTTCATTCTGTTGAAAATCCGGCCCCCACTCCAGACGCAGATAATTGAGCGCCTCTTTCATCGTCGAAGGGCTGGTGCAATATAACGCCAGGGTGAAATATCCCAGTAACTGGCTGCTAAATTCATCCATTTTTGGGGCTTCTGTGGTGATAAGCAGATCAAGCTGGCGTTCATGTAACTGTTTTACCAGTGACTGACGCTGTGCGATGCGGGCCTCGAATTGCAGACCGTTCTGAGGCTCTTGTGACTGGTACAAGCGCCCTAACCAGCCGTTAAGCATACACTCCCACAGCGACGCACTGGCACCGATTGAAAACTCATTATGCCTTGATGTATGGGCGACCTCTTTACGTGCCGCCTGCCATGTATTCATCAGCGTTTCTGCATAAGGCAGAAGCTTCTCGCCGGCCGCCGTTAAGCGGATATTATTTCTGTGGCGGGTAAAAAGATTCACACCGAGTTGGTTTTCCAACTGTCTGATGCGAAAGCTAACCGCCGACTGAGTCAGGTAGAGCGCTTCCGCAGCCCGGCCAAAGTGGCGCGTTCGGCTAACTTCCAGGAAAGTTTTTAACAATTCCGTATCCACAGTGCTCTCCGCAAAATTATTTGTCGTTATGATTTAAATGTTTTGTTTTACACTCTGTCAAGCGTAACTAATACTCCGCGCCATAAATAGCTCGGCCAAAAGAATTAGGAGCGTGCAGGATGGCGGAAAGCTTTACGACGACTAATCGATATTTCGACAATAAATATTATCCACGCGGTTTCTCTCGTCATGGTGATTTCACCATCAAAGAGGCGCAACTGCTTGAACGTCATGGTTATGCCTTCAATGAGCTGGATCTGGGCAAACGTGAGCCGGTTACCGAAGAAGAGAGGCTCTTTGTTGCGGTATGTCGTGGTGAACGTGAGCCAGTGACCGAAGCGGAACGCGTCTGGTCTAAATACATGACGCGTATCAAGCGTCCAAAACGTTTCCACACCTTGTCCGGCGGTAAACCGCAGATGGAAGGTGCTGAGGACTACACAGAGTCTGATGACTAGTAAAAAAAGGGCCCCAGGCCCTTTTTTTATGTCAGTTGTTTCTGCAGGTGAGCAAGCAGTCGATCTATCGCCCGGTAGCTGACCGCTTCCTGCAAGTGTCGCCGTGAAATATGTTCGGCTTGCGCAAGGTCGGCAATGGTCCTTGAGACCTTTAATAAACGCTGCCAGGCCCGTATGGACAACCCAAGATGGATGAGTGTCTCCTCAAGCCACAGAGCATCTTCATCCGATAACGAACAGTGTTCGCGTATCTCCCTGTTTTGCAGGAGCGCATTCAGCTTGCCCTGGCGTTTATGCTGACGTTCCTGCGCGGCAATGACCCGCTGTTTAACCGTAAGGCTGTTTTCTCCTTTTACTCCGGGCTGGCTGAGTATCCCTGGCGGTGGCAAAGGGATTTCGAGAGAAAGATCAAAGCGGTCCAGAAAGGGCCCAGAGAGCCGACTGAGATAACGTAATGTCTGTTCTGGTGTACTCCGGTTATGGTTACCCTGATAGTGTCCTGTGGGACTGGGATTCATTGCAGCCACCAGTTGAAAGCGCGCAGGATAGGTGATCTTAGCGCGCGTGCGTGAAAGGTGGATCTGGCCAGACTCTATGGGTTCACGTAGGGCATCTAATGTTCGTCGTTCAAACTCAGGCAATTCATCAAGAAACAGTATGCCGTTGTGTGCCAACGAAATTTCGCCGGGTACGGGGATGGAACCTCCACCTACCATCGCGGTCAGGGATGCGCTGTGGTGCGGCGCGCGAAAAGGTCGCTGCTTCCACAGTTTTTGCACGCTGGTTGAGTTGACCAGGCTGAGGATGGCGGCGCTTTCCAGGGCCTCCTCATTACTCAACGCTGGTAACAGACCATTAAGGCGGCTGGCAAGCATCGTTTTCCCTGTACCCGGTGGGCCAACTAACAGCAGGTTATGCCCGCCTGCGGCGGTGATCTCAAGGCTGCGCTTTCCTTGCTCCTGACCAATAACATCGCTGAGATCGTCAGATGACGCGCAGGTCGTCCCGTCGCTAACTCCAGGATGGCTAAGATCATGCTTTCCTTCCAGGAATGCACAGACGTCTTGTAAATGATCGGCAATCAGACATCCTTCGCCATCAATCAGTCCAACCTCTTCTTCATTCTCTTTTGCCACGATAATGCCTCTTCCCGCTCGTATCGCTTCGGTTGCACTGGATATGGCACCGGGAACGCCGCGTAATGCGCCTGTAAGCGCTAATTCACCCACTAACTCATATTGGTCGAGTTTATGTGTTGTAAGCTGCTCAGATGCAACCAGAAGCGCCACAGCAATAGGTAAATCATATCGCCCGCCCTCTTTAGGAAGATCGGCAGGGGCAAGATTGATGGTGATTTTCTTTGCGGGAAAGTCATATCCGCTATTAATGATCGCGCTGCGTACCCGGTCGCGCGCCTCTTTGACGGTTGTTTCTGGTAACCCCACCAGTGTTAAACCGGGCAGACCGTTACTGATATGTACTTCGATGGTAATCGCCGGTGCATTCACCCCCAGCGCAGCGCGTGTATGAACAATTGACAGTGACATAATCCCTCCAGGTGCCACTATTATGTCTGAACTCTTCTCTGCAATATCATTGCAGAATGGCGTTTATTCGCTGTGGTTTCCGTACTTTTAATGCAATTTGTCTGAGCTTTCTGTTTTACTGGAAGGGGGCTCACAGTCAGTTTTCCCCTCTTCCCTGGCGCTTTGAAAAAGGGGTTTACTTCCGCCCCGGAAGTGAAATTTTTTCAATTCCTGGTTTTTGCATAAAAAACAATGGGTTTTCGCTAATCTGTTAGCTGAGTCAGAAAAATGAAAAGAAAAAAATCTTGTGCTATTGGCGAAATCTATGGTAACTCTTTAGGTATTCCTTCGAACAAGATGCAAGAATAGACAAAAATGACAGCCCTTCTACGAGTGATTAGCCTGGTCGTGATTAGCGTGGTGGTGATTATTATCCCATCGTGCGGGGCTGCACTTGGACGAGGAAAGGCTTAAAAATCAAGCCTTAACGAACTAAGACCCCCGCACCGAAAGGTCCGGGGGTTTTTTTTGACCTTAAAAACACAACAGAGGAGCAGAAAATGAATAACAGCATAAAATTCTGTTTCTTAAGATTTACGACGGGGAACTAACTATGAATGGAGCACAGTGGGTGGTACATGCGTTGCGTGCACAGGGTGTCGAGACAGTATTCGGCTATCCCGGTGGCGCAATTATGCCGGTCTACGATGCGTTGTACGACGGTGGCGTGGAACACCTGCTGTGCCGACACGAACAGGGAGCGGCGATCGCTGCCATCGGTTATGCCCGTTCCACCGGTAAAACCGGAGTCTGCATTGCCACCTCTGGTCCCGGGGCAACCAACCTGATCACCGGACTTGCAGATGCACTGTTAGATTCGGTCCCTGTTGTGGCGATCACCGGGCAGGTTGCTGCGCCGCTTATCGGTACCGATGCGTTTCAGGAAGTGGACGTATTGGGACTGTCCCTGGCCTGTACCAAGCACAGTTTTCTGGTGCAGTCGCTGGAAGAGCTGCCGCGCATCATGGCTGAGGCGTTTGAAGTCGCTAACTCTGGTCGTCCCGGCCCGGTTCTGGTGGATATCCCAAAAGATATCCAACTCGCCCGAGGGGAGTTGGAGCCGTACTTCACGACTGTCGAAAACGCGGCCGTTTTCCCTCACGCCGACGTTGAGCGGGCGCGAAAAATGCTGGCCCAGGCGCAAAAACCGATGCTGTACGTGGGAGGCGGTGTCGGGATGGCGCAGGCGGTTCCAGCGCTGCGCGAGTTTATTGCGGTAACGCAAATGCCGGTTGCCTGTACGCTGAAAGGATTGGGTGCTGTCGAGGCGGACTATCCCTACTATCAGGGGATGCTGGGCATGCATGGCACCAAAGCCGCGAACTTCGCCGTGCAGGAGTGTGATTTGCTGATTGCGGTAGGCGCTCGTTTTGATGACCGGGTGACCGGCAAACTGGATACCTTCGCGCCGCACGCCAGCGTGATTCATATGGATATCGACCCGGCTGAACTGAACAAACTGCGCCGGGCGCATGTCACCTTGCAGGGCGATTTGAATGCGTTGCTGCCAGCTCTGCAACAGACGCTCAACATCAATGAATGGCGTCAGCGTAATGCGGAACTGCGTACTGACCACACCTGGCGCTACGATCATCCAGGGGAAGCCATCTATGCGCCGCTGCTGTTGAAACAGCTGTCGGATCGTAAACCAGCCAACTGTGTGGTGACGACAGATGTCGGTCAGCATCAGATGTGGTCCGCGCAACATATGACGTACACTCGCCCGGAGAATTTCATCACCTCCAGCGGCTTAGGTACGATGGGCTTTGGTTTACCGGCTGCCGTTGGGGCGCAGGTTGCGCGACCGGACGACACCGTTATCTGTATCTCCGGTGACGGCTCCTTCATGATGAATGTTCAGGAGCTGGGCACCGTAAAACGTAAGCAGTTACCGTTGAAGATAGTCTTACTGGATAACCAACGGTTAGGTATGGTTCGACAATGGCAGCAGCTGTTTTTCCAGGAACGATATAGCGAAACCACCCTGACCGATAACCCCGATTTCCTCACGTTAGCCAGCGCCTTCGGCATCCCTGGCCAACACATCACCCGAAAAGACCAGGTTGAAGCGGCACTCGATACCCTGCTGAACAGCGACGGGCCATACCTGCTTCATGTCTCAATCGACGAACTTGAGAATGTCTGGCCACTGGTGCCGCCCGGCGCCAGCAATTCTGAAATGCTGGAGAAATTATCATGATGCAACATCAGGTCGCCGTAGAAGCTCGCTTTAATCCGGAAACACTGGAACGCGTATTACGTGTGGTACGCCATCGTGGTTTTCAGGTGTGCGCCATGAATATGGGCTCCGCTCGGGACGCGCAGAATATAAATATTGAATTGACCGTTGCCAGTCCGCTGTCGGTCGACTTACTGTTTAGTCAGTTAAGTAAGCTGGTCGATGTGGCACATGTTGCCATCTGCCAGAGCACAACCACATCACAACAAATCCGCGCGTAAGCGCAACAGGAAGAAGAAATGACGACGAAAAAAGCTGATTACATTTGGTTCAATGGCGAGATGGTTCGTTGGGAAGAGGCGAAAGTTCACGTGATGTCCCACGCGCTGCACTACGGTACGTCGGTATTTGAAGGCATCCGTTGCTATGACTCGCACAAAGGCCCGGTGGTGTTCCGTCATCGCGAACATATGCAGCGCCTGCATGATTCAGCCAAAATTTATCGTTTCCCGGTCTCCCAGAGTGTGGATGAGCTGATGGAAGCCTGCCGTGAGGTGATCCGTAAAAACAACCTGACCAGCGCCTATATTCGTCCACTGGTGTTTGTTGGCGATGTGGGGATGGGCGTGAATCCACCTCCGGGATATACCACTGACGTCATTATCGCCGCGTTCCCGTGGGGGGCGTACCTGGGGGCCGAAGCGCTGGAACAAGGGATCGATGCGATGGTTTCCTCGTGGAACCGTGCCGCGCCAAACACAATCCCGACGGCGGCAAAAGCGGGGGGGAACTACCTCTCGTCACTGCTGGTAGGTAGCGAAGCTCGTCGTCATGGCTATCAGGAAGGCATCGCGCTGGATGTGAATGGCTACATTTCTGAAGGTGCCGGTGAAAACCTGTTTGAAGTAAAAGACGGTGTGCTGTTTACCCCGCCATTTACCTCTTCCGCGCTGCCGGGGATCACCCGTGACGCTATCATCAAACTGGCGAAAGAACTGGGTATTGAAGTCCGCGAGCAGGTTCTGTCCCGCGAATCCCTGTATCTGGCGGATGAAGTGTTCATGTCCGGTACAGCGGCGGAAATCACCCCGGTTCGCAGCGTTGACGGCATCCAGGTAGGCGAAGGCCGCTGTGGACCTGTCACCAAACGCGTCCAGCAAGCTTTCTTCGGTCTGTTTACTGGCGAAACCGAGGACAAATGGGGCTGGTTGGATTCAGTAAACCAATAACAAAATTAATATTTCCCCCAAATAATTCACGTTGCAGGAAGGCGGCAACGCAGCGAGTTCCCAGGAGCTTACTTTAGTAAGTGACTGGGATGAGCGAGGCAGCCAACGCACCTGCGGCGTGAAGTATCGTGAAGTATATAGGGGGAAAGACAGACGGGAGTAAATAACGCATGCCTAAGTACCGTTCCGCCACCACTACTCATGGCCGCAATATGGCAGGAGCCCGCGCGCTGTGGCGCGCAACCGGAATGACCGATGCCGATTTCGGCAAACCGATCATTGCCGTCGTGAACTCATTCACCCAGTTTGTGCCAGGGCACGTGCATTTGCGCGATCTCGGTAAACTGGTCGCTGAACAGATTGAAGCATCGGGCGGCGTGGCTAAAGAGTTCAACACCATTGCCGTGGATGATGGTATCGCCATGGGCCACGGGGGCATGCTTTATTCACTGCCGTCGCGCGAACTGATCGCTGATTCGGTGGAGTACATGGTGAATGCCCATTGCGCCGATGCAATGGTCTGTATTTCCAACTGCGACAAAATCACCCCGGGGATGCTGATGGCCTCTCTGCGCCTGAACATTCCGGTGATCTTTGTTTCCGGCGGTCCGATGGAAGCCGGGAAGACCAAGCTTTCTGACAAAATCATCAAACTCGATCTGGTTGATGCCATGATTCAGGGAGCGGACCCGAAAGTCTCTGACGATCAGAGCAATCAGGTTGAACGCTCTGCCTGCCCGACCTGCGGCTCCTGTTCCGGGATGTTTACCGCGAACTCGATGAACTGCCTGACCGAAGCGCTGGGCCTGTCGCAGCCGGGTAACGGCTCGCTGCTGGCGACCCATGCCGACCGTAAGCAGTTGTTCCTCAATGCCGGTAAACGCATTGTTGAACTGACCAAACGTTACTACGAGCAGGATGACGCCTCTGCGCTACCGCGCAATATTGCCTGCAAGGCGGCGTTTGAAAATGCGATGACGCTGGATATCGCGATGGGCGGTTCCACCAATACTGTTCTGCACCTGCTGGCAGCGGCGCAGGAAGCGGAGATCGACTTCACGATGAGTGATATCGACAAGCTTTCCCGTAAAGTGCCGCAGTTGTGCAAAGTGGCGCCGAGTACGCAGAAATACCACATGGAAGATGTTCACCGTGCGGGCGGCGTGTTGGGGATTCTGGGCGAACTGGATCGTGCGAGCCTGTTGAACCGGGACGTGAAAAACGTGTTGGGGCTGACGCTGCCGCAAACCCTTGAGCAGTACGACATCACGGTGACGCAAGATGATGCTGTGAAGCAGATGTTCCGCGCGGGTCCGGCGGGTATTCGCACCACAGAAGCGTTCTCACAGGATTGCCGCTGGGACTCGCTGGATGACGATCGCGCCGAAGGCTGTATCCGTTCGCTGGAACACGCTTACAGCAAAGACGGTGGCCTGGCGGTACTTTACGGTAACTTCGCGGAAAATGGCTGCATTGTCAAAACCGCCGGCGTGGATGACAGCATTCTGAAATTCACTGGCCCGGCCAAAGTGTATGAAAGCCAGGATGAGGCGGTTGATGCGATCCTCGGCGGCAAAGTGGTGGCAGGCGACGTGGTCGTAATCCGCTACGAAGGGCCAAAAGGCGGGCCGGGGATGCAGGAAATGCTCTACCCGACGACTTTCCTTAAATCGATGGGCCTCGGCAAAGCGTGTGCGCTGGTCACCGACGGTCGTTTCTCTGGTGGCACCTCCGGCCTCTCCATTGGTCACGTTTCACCGGAAGCGGCCAGCGGCGGTAATATCGCGATCATTGAAGACGGCGACATGATTGCTATTGATATTCCAAACCGTGGCATTCAGCTGCAGTTGAGCGATGCGGAAATTGCTGCGCGTCGTGAAGCGCAGGAAGCACGCGGCGACAAAGCCTGGACACCGAAAGATCGTCAGCGCCAGGTGTCGTTTGCGCTGCGCGCCTATGCCAGCCTGGCGACCAGCGCAGATAAAGGCGCGGTACGCGATAAATCGAAACTGGGAGGCTGATGATGGCCGAATCACAACCTCTGTCAGCTGCCCCGGAAGGGGCAGAATATCTGCGCGCGGTGCTCCGCGCGCCGGTATACGAAGCCGCGCAGGTGACACCGCTGCAAAAAATGGAAAAGCTTTCGTCGCGCCTTGATAACGTGATTCTTGTGAAGCGTGAAGACCGACAGCCGGTTCACAGCTTCAAGCTTCGCGGTGCTTACGCGATGATGGCGGGGCTGACCGAGGCGCAAAAAGCTCACGGGGTGATCACCGCGTCTGCGGGCAACCATGCCCAGGGCGTGGCGTTCTCTTCCGCTCGTCTGGGCGTAAAGGCACTGATCGTGATGCCTGTTGCGACGGCGGATATCAAAGTCGATGCCGTTCGTGGTTTCGGCGGCGAAGTGCTGCTGCATGGTGCAAACTTTGATGAAGCAAAAGCGAAAGCGATTGAACTGTCGCAGCAGCAGGGTTTTACCTGGGTTCCACCGTTCGATCACCCCATGGTGATCGCCGGTCAGGGGACGCTGGCGCTGGAGTTGCTCCAACAGGATGCTCATCTCGATCGCGTGTTTGTGCCGGTTGGCGGCGGCGGTCTGGCGGCGGGCGTCGCGGTACTGATCAAACAGCTGATGCCGCAAATCAAAGTCATTGCGGTGGAGGCGGAAGACTCCGCCTGTCTGAAAGCGGCGCTGGAGGCGGGTCATCCGGTCGATCTTCCCCGCGTCGGCCTGTTTGCAGAAGGCGTGGCGGTGAAGCGCATTGGGGATGAAACCTTTCGTTTGTGTCAGGAATATCTCGACGACATCATCACCGTGGATAGCGATGCGATTTGCGCGGCGATGAAAGACCTGTTTGAAGATGTGCGCGCAGTGGCAGAGCCTTCCGGCGCGCTGGCGCTGGCGGGAATGAAAAAGTACGTTGCCCAGCACAACATTCGCGGCGAACGTCTGGCGCATATCCTTTCCGGCGCTAACGTCAACTTCCACGGCCTGCGCTATGTTTCTGAGCGTTGCGAACTGGGCGAACAGCGCGAAGCGCTACTGGCGGTAACCATTCCGGAAGAAAAAGGTAGCTTCCTGAAGTTTTGCCAGTTGCTGGGCGGTCGCTCGGTTACCGAGTTTAACTATCGCTTTGCCGATGATAAGAACGCCTGTATTTTTGTCGGCGTTCGGCTGAGCAGGGGCATGGAAGAACGCACTGAGATCCTGAATCTGCTGCGCGACGGCGGCTATAGCGTGGTCGATCTCTCCGACGACGAAATGGCAAAACTGCACGTGCGCTACATGGTTGGTGGGCGTCCCTCTAAGCCGCTACAGGAGCGCTTATTCAGCTTCGAGTTTCCGGAATCTCCAGGCGCGCTGCTCAAGTTTTTGCATACGCTGGGCACCCACTGGAATATCTCATTATTCCATTACCGCAGTCACGGCACGGATTATGGCCGTGTACTGGCTGCGTTTGAACTGGGCGAGCACGAACCGGATTTCGAAACGCGACTGCAAGAACTGGGTTATGAGTGTCACGACGAAACAAATAACCCGGCATTCCGCTTCTTCCTCGCGGGTTAAGTGCTGCAGAACGAGGGATAACCTGAGTAGTTATCCCTCGCCATTTATTTTTCCCCTCTCTTTACCTTCTGCGTTGAATATTTTTGTTGTTAATGAATCTCTACCATAAAAATGTGATGTAATTCATAATAAAAAGCTCACCATGTTGCGCCAGACTTAGCTCATCTTTTGGGGGCAATACTCATCGCTTAACCATCGTTCCTGAATTAATATTGTCCTCAGTTAATTTTTAGCAGTTAGAGAGGATATTCGGATGAAAACGGATATAGTGAATGAGAATGAGCAGGAATGTGAATATTTTATGCCTCAACTCACGTTTCTCAATAAGCATTACAGTAATGCCACTGATTTTTTTTCTTCTATATTTTTATTGTTGAAAGAGAAAGGTTACGTCCGCGACTCTTTCCTTGACGCCATTCTTACGCGCGAGCAATTGTATCCTACAGGTCTACCTACGTCGCCAGTGGCTATTGCGCTCCCTCATACTGACCCGCAACATATTCTTCATCCCTTTATCTCTGTGACACGTTTATCGCACCCCATCGCCTGGCAGGAAATGGGGAATGACGATAACACGCTCTATATTCAATTTATTGTCCTTCTGGGTTTTATTGACCACAGCAGTCACTTGACTGCGCTGCAAAAGTTGATGGATTGCCTTGCTGATGAAGAGGTCGTCCAGGCGCTATGTGAAATAGACGATGTAGAGACCTTTCTCTGTACTCTCACATCAAGACTGCAATTAAATAAGGATTTATGAGATGAAAAAAGTCATTGTTGCATGTGGAAGCGGCGTTGCGACCTCACAGACAGTTGCCAGTAAAGTGATGCGCTTATTGAATGAACGCAATCAGTCGCACATTAAAGTTGAAGTTGTTGATCTTAAATCGCTCGAGAGCCATATCAAAGATAGTGCTGCTTATATTGCTATTACTAAAGTCGATAAACAATATCCTATCCCCGTGATTAACGGTATTGCATTTTTGACCGGTATGGGTATGGAGCAAGAATTACAAAAGATCATTGATGCCTGTAAATAAGGCGTAGCTCTTTAATCCGTATAATTATTTTTAGTGGGGAAGTGCTATGGACTTTCTTGGTGTAGTCATAAATTACATTCTGAATTTAGGTGCGCCGGTTTTTGTGCCCTTTATTATGCTGTTAGCCGGGTTGGTGGTACGGATGAAATTCCGTGATGCTGCTTCGGCAGCGATTACGCTGGGCGTGGCGTTTGTGGGAATGAGTATGCTGATCGGTTTTATGGTTGATGCTATCGGCGTTGCCGCACAAACCATGATGAATCGTACTGGTCTGGAACTGAGTATCGTTGATGGCGGCTGGACGACGATGGCGAATATTTCCTGGGCCTGGCCTTACGCTTTCGCCATGTTCCCGCTTCAGGTTGGCGTGAACATTGTGATGCTGATGCTGAACAAGACCAATACGTTTAACGCGGTTCTCTGGAACGTCTGGGGAAAAATTTTCACCGCCTTTATCGTCGTCAGCGTCACCACCCCGCTGTTCGGCGCTGCCTGGAGCCTGGCATTAGCATTCCTCATTGCCGCCTTCCAGATTATCGTTGAACTTAACGCCGGGGACATTCACCAACACCGTATAGAAAAACTAACGGGTATACCCGGAGTGACCTGTACTCACCGTATGGTGTTCTTTGGCGCGATTTACTATCCGTTCGATCTGTTGCTGCGTAAAATCCCGGTATGTAATAAACCTATGGACGCCACGGCACTGCGCACCAAAGTAGGGGTGTTCGCGGAAAACCACATTATCGGTTTTATTCTGGGGATCTTGTTCGGGATTATTGCGGGCTACAGTGTAGCGAAAACGCTGACGCTGGGCGTCCAGGCTGCCACGGCACTTGTACTGTTCCCGATGATTTCTAAGCTCTTTATGCAAGCGCTGTCACCGATCTCAGAAGCGATCAGTGATTACATGAACAAGAAATTCTCTGGGCGTAAGTTGTTTGTCGGAATTGACTGGCCGTTTATGGGAGGGGCCAGTGAAATCTGGTTCGCCATTATTGTTGCCATTCCTTTCACACTCATCTGGGCGTTAATTCTGCCCGGCAATAAGATTTTACCCTTCGCCGGTATTATCAATATTTCCCTGATCGTCCCGGCCTATCTGGTGACGAGGGGTAATACCTTGCGCATGGTGATCCTGAGTATTATTGGCGTACCGTTCTTCTTGTTTGTCGGGACGCAGTTCGCCCCAATGATCACCGAACTGGGACAAGCAACAAAGGCGATTACTATTCCGGCGGGTCAACTTATTTCAAACAGCTCAATTGATGCACCGGTCTTTACCTACGCCTTTTCTTTCTTGTTTAAATTCCTTGAAGGCAACCTTGTTCCGCTGATTTTCGCCATCTGGTGGGGATGCGGCTACTTCTTCTACTCCCGCGAATTACGCCGTGAAAGCAGCCTGGCGCAGCAGGAAGCCGAGCAGCAGGAGAAGATTCAACAAGCGTAACACGGGATTTTATCTCCCTGTCCGGCGGCAAAATCCGTTGCCGGACTTTCTCATCTCAGGAGAGTCGACATGGCTATGGATAAACGAGTCGTAGCGGTTCTGGACGCCATCGTGAACGAGCCCGGCATTACGGGGACGAAACTTGAAGAGCAGTTTCGCCTGACGCGAAAGCAATTAAGCTATACGTTGAAGAAGGTGAATGACTATCTGGAATCAAACCATTTTGATCGTATCAATCGTCTGAAAACCGGGAAGTTGCATATCCCGCGCCATGTGATTGAGCATTTTCGACAGAATCAGACCGCGCAAACCGAGCATCGTTATCTCTTTTCAGAAGAAGAACGCGGGCAAATGATCATTTTCATGCTGCTGACGCGTAGCGAAAGACTGTCGCTACTGCATCTCTCTTCATCGCTGGGGGTGAGTCAGAACACCATCATTACTGACCTGAAAAAGGTGCGCCTGGAGGTGATTACGCATAGTCTGGAGATTAGCTATGACCGGGGTAATGGTTACCATATTCTTGGTGAGGAACTGGAGAAACGCTATCTTCTGCTGAACTGCCTGCGTCGAGTGCTGGAAATTCCAGTCGCGAAAAATATCATTGCGCAATACAACAATGTGATGAGTGAGCATCTGGAAAAGGTGGGTCAAATTTTTAGTGAAATTGAGAAGCGATTTAAAATTCAATTTACCGACCGTCAACTTCAGGAATTGATCTATTTTATCAGTTTTGTCCTGCACCGAATTAAATCCGGTAAACACCTGGTCACAATTCCAGGCAGTTATGCTGATATTATTCGCAGCAGAGAGTTTACCCTGATGCAAAGTGTTGTTAGTAAAATAAATATTAATAGTGATAATGAACTTATTTTTCTTACAGCATTGATCCAAAGCTCTAATATTCAGAGTATCGCCGATAAATACTTTCATCTTGATACTATCTTGCTGGAAAGTGTAGTTGCAGTGGTTGATAGCTTTGAAAAAATAAGCTGTGTCACGATTAAAGAGAAAAATGAACTCATTGAAAAAATCTATCAGCACTGGAAGCCTGCCTATTATCGCATCCGTTATCATTTGCCTAATACCAGCAGTGTTTATGATCTGGTCGTAAAAGAATTTAGCCATCTGCACGAGATGGTGCGGCGTGCGGCAGTTCCGTTTGAGAAGCTATTACACTGCGTCATTCCCGATGAGGAGATGGCTTTTCTGACGGTGCTGTTTGGTGGTTGGCTGACGCGTGAAGGTGTTATCCACCAAATTAATTTACAGAAAACAGCGGTGGTGATGTGTGAAAATAGCGCGACCATCTCAACTTATCTGTTTTTGACGTTGCAGGTACTGTTCCCGGAACTGCACTTTACCCATGTGTTGTCCCGACGCGAGTTTGAGCGCTACACCGGGCATTATGATGTGGTCTTCTCCACCACTCATCTGAATACCAGCAAAATTGTTTTTGTGGTAAATCCATCCATCAGCAACATCCATAAAAGCGCCTTTCGCAACCACGTGATCAGTGCGCTACAGGGCGTAGACCCAAACATTATCCAGATTGAACAGCTACTGCTGATTTTCGAGCGCTTTGGCAACATCATCGATCACAAAGGACTGCAGAGGGCGCTTGCCAGCTATATCTACGATGAGAATAACACCACCAACGCGGTAGGCAGCATGGAGCCACCAACGCCATCGCTGACCGATTTGCTCACGAAAGAACACGTCCAGTTTGCCGCTGAACTACCCGACTCCTGGCAGATGGCAATAACTCTTGCTTCGGAATCTTTGTTGCGCTCTGGAGTGATTGAGTCACGCTACGTGCAGATCATGCTGCGCAAAATTACCGAGGAGCAACCCTGGATCATGCTGGCCGACGGGGTAATTATTGCCCACGCAGGCGTTGATGATGGCGCGCTGGATACCGGCATGGCGCTATTACGCCTGCCCTATAAGATTGCTATTGCCGATTATATGCAGGCCGATATTATCATCGTCCTCGCCACCCATAATCCGCAAAAGCACCTTAAGGCGCTTGCGCAATTAAATGAATTTCTTGAGTTCTATGATGGCGGAAATGTTATTCGCCGTGCGTTGGATGAATATGCGCTAATTAATGAATTAGTCCACCATCATTAAATATTAAAACTCTGCTGCAGTTTCTCGCTGCAGCGATATATCACGGCAATGGTTGTCGCGATAGCGCTCGCCCTTACCATCTGACACAGGATAAATATTATGTTAGAGATTCAGAAAAAACACGTCGTTGAAATGGCCAGAACCGCTCAACAGTGGGGATTATGTAAACATAAAGCGGGTAATTCCAGTGTAAGAGATAAAGACTCAGGGCTTATTCTGGTGACCCCGACCACCCTCGATAAAATGCAGCTAACTCCCAGAGATATTGTCGTGATGGACGTTGAGGCGAACGTGATTGAAAGTGAAGCCGGTTTACGCCCAACCAGTGAATGTCTGATGCATATTGAGATCTATAAGGCGCGACCAGACATTTTCGCCATTTCCCATACACACTCCCTCTATGCTACCTCATTTGCCGTGCTGAATAAGCCTATCCCGGCAGTGGTGTATGAATGTGCAATCCTCAATCTGAAAGATGGGATGATCCCAGTGGCGCCATATGGTCGCCCGGGCACGCCCGCATTGTCGACCAGTGTGATTGAACCGATTAAACGTGCCGACGCTATTCTGATGGAAAAACATGGCGCTATTGGCGTGGACAAAGATCCCTATGAGGCCGTGCTGAAATCTGCCTACCTCGAAGAGATGGCGCAGATTTATTACCACGCGCTGGTTATTAACGGGGGTAAAGAGCCAGAGTCCTTCGCTGCGGAAGAGTTGCAGCGCTGGGCGTACCCGTCACAGATTAAATTTGTCTGCTAATCGACGTCCCCGCCCACCGGGCGGGAAATTCATGGAGAGAACGCATGAAAAAATTTATCAATCAGGCAGAGGATTTTATTCCGGAGATGCTGGAAGGTATTTATCTGGCACACCCTGACCGCTTCGGTTTCGTTAATGACGATCGGCATTGTCTGGTGACCGCGCGCCCGGTACCGGGAAAGGTCGGCATCATCACCGGTGGAGGTTCCGGACACTTGCCGTTGTTTCTGGGGTATGTCGGTCGGGGGATGCTGGACGGTTGCGCGATTGGCGATGTGTTCCAGTCACCCTCACCGGAGCAGATTCTGGCCGTCACTCAGGCGGTGGATAGCGGCGCGGGCGTGCTTTACCTTTACGGCAACTACAATGGCGATATTTTTAATTTTGACATCGCGGCGGAAATGGCCGACATGGAGAGCGATATTCGTACCCGTACCGTGGTCGCTGCTGACGATTCGGCTGGTGCGACCTCGGGCAGCGAAGGGGTGATAACGCGACGCGGCGTGGCAGGGATTTTCTTTGTCTACAAATGCGCAGGGGCGGCGGCGGCCAGAATGGATGACCTCGATACGGTACAGCGTATCGCCCAAAAAGCCGGGGATCGCGTGCGTACGCTAGGCGTGGCGCTGTCGCCATGTATCGTCCCGCGAATGGGTAAACCGGGTTTTCACATTGGCGACAATGAGATGGAAATCGGTATGGGTATTCACGGTGAAAGTGGGATCCGTCGTGGACCGCTGCTGAGCGCCGGGAAGATTGCCGAAGAGATGATGTCCTGGTTGCTGGCCGACTCGCCTTGCCAGCAGGGTGATGAAGTGGCGGTCCTGATTAACGGTCTTGGCGCGACGCCGCTGGAAGAGCTGTATCTGATGTACCGCCATGTGCATCAGATTCTGGCACAGAGCAATATTCGTGTCTTCCGAGTCTGGGTTGGTGAGTTTGCTACGGCAATGGAGATGGCCGGGATGTCCATTAGTCTAATGCCGTTGGATGACGAGCTGAAGTCGCTACTGAATGCCGAAGCCGATACGCCGATGTTCCGGCAGTTATCGGCTTAAGGGGGCGAGATGGTGTTAGATGTTGAGAGCCTGCGCCCGCTTTTTGCCGAGTGGGCCCACGTGATGCAGAGTAACAAACAGGTGCTGACAGAACTGGATAGCGTGGTCGGCGACGGAGATCTGGGGCTGACCATGAGCGATGGTTTTGCGGCGGCGTATGCTTGTGCGCAGCAGAGTGACGAGTGCGATTTGGGGCGCTTTTTTTATAAGGTGGGCAAGGTAATGGCATCAGCGGTGCCCTCTACGATGGGCACGCTGATGGCCTCTGGCCTGATGCAGGTGGGCAAAGTGCTAAAGGGGCGAGAGACCCTGACTCTGTCAGATGCTGGCGTGTTGTTTCAGGCCTGGTTTGACGGCGTACAGCAGCGTGGTAAGGCGCAGCCGGGCGAAAAGACTTTTCTTGACGGTATGGTTCCGGCGCTGGCAGCGCTGCGTTCACCTGCTGCGCCACTGAAACAGGCACGAGAAGCGTTGTGGCTGGCGCAGCAGGGCGTGCAGCAGACCACCACTATGGTGGCTAAACATGGTCGTGCGGCTATCCACGGTGAGCGTTCCCGATCGTTTGTCGACCCGGGCGCGATGGTCGCCCAGCTTTTGATACAGGGTTATTTTAACTTTGTTCAGGCTATTTGCCCGGCTGACGGGCGGTGAAAAAGGAATTGCTACTATGTTGAAAGAGGTTGTGAGGATCAGTAATCAGCACGGTATTCACGCGCGCCCGGCAGGCGTTCTGGCTAAAGCCTGTGCTCAGTATCAATCACGGATTGAGATGATCTACGACGGCAAAACCATTAAGGGGAAAAGTATCATGAGCATCCTGGGTGCGGGGATCAAAGGAAAAGGTTCGCTGGAGATCATTTGCAGCGGTAGCGATGAAGAAGAAGCGATGGAGAAGCTGAAGATATTGTTTGCTGAAGGTTTTGGTTTTGACTAATGCGCCTCCAGAAACAACCTTAAAAACCGGCATACAGCGCCGGTTTTTTGTTTTCTGTTAACCAGACTAATTGGCGAATTCGGCCATAAACTGCAGAATCAACGCCATCGACACAGCGCCAGGATCGCAATGACCAATGGACCGTTCGCCGAGATTTTTTGCGCGGCCAAAACGTGCGACCATTGCGGAAGTGCTCTCTGCACCTGCCATCGCTGCCTGGGCGCAGTGTGATAACGCTTGCGGTAGCGGCAGGGCAATGTCGATTTCGGCCTGTTCTGATGCAGCAGCCAGAGCATCGACCATGGTTTTATCCCCTGGCTTCGCACCACCACGCTGATGGATAGCGTTACTACCCGCGTTCAGCCACTTTGCCAACGTGGTGGCGTCAAACTCAACACAACCCGTCAATTCTTTCCCTCCCGCGCGGAACAAGGTGCCGAAGATGGCACCGGAAGCGCCACCCATGCTGGTCATCAGTCGTGTACCACTTTTCAGCAGGCATTCCCCGATATCCGTTGGAGAAAAATCTGGAGATGCGAGTTGCGCATGCAGGGCTGTGAAGCCGCGCTTGATACCAATGCCGTGATCGCCGTCGCCAATCATCTGATCGAGCGTGGTCAAGCGAGGCTCGCTGGCGATCATGCCTTCTGATACGTGTAGCAGGCAGGCGATAAATTGTGTGGTATTCATCTTATTTTCTCCAGCCTGGGGTGTTGATGGGATAGTCGTACAGTCGCTGCATTTCGTCATCCAGACGCAGCATACTGAGCGAAAAACCGGACATCTCCAGTGAAGTACAGAAGTGGCCAACCTGTACGTCATAGGTCGTGATACCACGCTCATTCAGCGCCATACCAACCTTACGGGTTATCACCATCAGTTCGGTGTTGCTTAAGGAGCCCAGATTATTGACGCTGATACAAATCTTATCGCCGCGGGTGAAGGGCAGGTCGGCGCACAACCGTGCGATCATCATCTCGACCAGTTCATCAGTATGTGGCATGGGAATACGGCACAATCCCGGTTCACCATGAATGCCGATACCCAGCTCGATCTCGTTATCCGCCAGCGTAAAGTTAAACGTGTCGGACTGAGGTAGTGCACAGCCGCTGAGCGCCACACCGAGAGTACGTGTATTGTGGTTGGCTTTCTGCGCCAGCGCTTCCAGCGCAGGCAACGAGTAGTGCTCAAACTGCGCCGCCGCCCCTGCCAGTTTGTACAAAAACGCCAGCCCACCGACACCTCTACGGTCGGATATTCTTTCTGGCGGCGCAGAGGCGATATCATCAGTGGCGCGAACAGTACGGCACTCAATGCCCTCTTCCGCCAGAATTTCAGCGGCGATGTCAAAGTTCATGCCATCACCTGAATAGTTGCCGTAGAGGAAAAGCACGCCGTTGCCCTGATGGACGGCGTGGCTGGCTTCGATAATCTGGTCGGGAGAGGGCGAGGTAAAGACCTCGCCCAGCGCGCAGGCATCGATACCACCTTCGCCAACAAATCCAGCAAATGTCGGCTCGTGGCCGCTGCCACCGCCGCTGACAATCACTACCTGCTCATCCTGCGGCATGGTGCGATAAACTGCGCAGTACTCCGGCAAGGTGTGAATTTTTCCCATCCCGACGTACTCCAGCCCCTGCAGGATTTCACTGCGGATATTATCGGTATTATTGAACAGCTTTTTCGGTTTTTGCATCGTCTCACCCTCTCGTAAGGTACTGTTTCTTTAGTGACGATTTTACCTGTGACGCTCGCTCAGCCCTGGTTCCTTTGATACCAATTAATCTCCTGCCTGAGGGGCATGATTTCAGGTTGCTATTTGAGGATTTTCTGGATAGTTATGAGGGAGGTAATAGACATCGTTAAGCGAGGCAAGCAGATGGCTGGACGCTTTCAGGGATTTGCACAGGAAGGGCTGACGTTTCTTCAGCAGGTAAAAATTGAAAACGATAAAACGTGGTTCGAGGAGCACCGTTTTATTTACGATCGCAGCATACTCACGCCGTTTCGGGCACTGGTGGATGACTTAGCGCCGGTGATGTCAGAGATTGATCCGCTACTGGAAACCCGTTCCGCTATCGGCAAAACGCTATCGCGTATTCACCGTGATACCCGTTTTTCCCATGACAAATCGCTTTACCGCAGCCGGATGTGGCTGACCTTCAAACGTTCAGCCAGGAACTGGACCGATGCCCCCGCGTATTTTTTTGAAATCAGCCCGGATACATTGCGTTACGGACTGGGTTATTACAGCGCCAGTAAGCCGACGATGGATCTGTTTCGTCATACGCTGAAACAGCGGCCCACGCAGTTTCTGGAAGTGGCTGACTGTTGTCGGGCGCCGTTTGAGCTGGTGGGGGAGCGCTATAAGCGACTGCTGGTAAAGGATCTTGATCCGACGATTTCCGACTGGTATCACCGTAAATCCTTTGCGGCAATGGCAACGGATACTGATGTGGAAAAACTCTTCCGCGCCGATCTGGTGACGCTGCTGGCTGACGGTTTCCGCCAACTGGAACCGCTGTACCAATGGTTAATGCAGGTAGAAACCCTGAAGCAAATAGACCCGGCGGATCTGTAACCGTTACCGGCCTTCGTCGATTTTCCTCTCGAGGACAATTTTCCAGAATGCATCGATGAGCGGCTCATGCAGCCGCTTTTTCGGTGCGCAGACGCCCAGCTCAAACGGCGTTTTCTCATCACTACGTTCCAGAATCATCACGCGATTGCGCACTGGTTCGGGGCTGTTTTCCAGTACCACTTCGGGCAGCAACGCCACGCCGCAGCCAAGCGCCACCATCGACACCATCGCTTCATGACCGCCCACGGTAGCGTAAATTTGCGGATTGCTGATTTTATGACGACGGAACCACAGTTCAATGCGTCGGCGCACCGGTCCCTGATCGGCCATGATGAAGGGCACTGTAGACCAGTCGGGTTTCTCCACCGACACCTGATTGCGTACCGGGCAGGGCAGCGCCGGGGCAATGAGCACGACCGCCAGATTTTCCAGCATCGAAAACGCCACCGCGCCGGGCAGTGTCTCCGGCTTTCCGGCAATCGCCAGATCCGCTTCGCCGGTCACTACCTTTTCCATTGCATCGGCGGCGTCGCCGGTGGTGAGCTTTATTTCTACCGAGGGATGTTCAGCGCGAAATCTGTCGAGGATCGGTGGCAGATGGCTATAGGCTGCGGTAACCGAACAGAAGATATGCAATTCTCCCGACAACGACGGGCCTTGCTGATCGAGGGTGTGGCGCAGCTGCTGATACTGCAATAGCGTCTGTTGGGCAAACGTTCGCAGCTCTTCACCCGCTTCGGTCAGCGTGACCGTGCGGTTATCGCGGACAAACAGCGGCTGGCCGAGGTCTTCCTCAAGGCGTTGGATCTGCCGTGATAACGTCGAAGGGCTGACGTGCATGGCCCGCGCGCTGCGGCCAAAATGACGGCTTTCCGCCAGATGCAGGAACATTTTCAGATCGCGTAAATCCACGGACTCCACTCCACCTTTTGACATTGCAAATATTGCAACGTGACGTTGTGAATATATCAATTTCCGCAATAAATTTCCTGTTGTAAGGTGGTTTCAATCTCGCAAAACGCGAACCGAACAATAAGACAGTACAACATCACGAGGAATCACCATGGCTAACTACTTCAACACACTGAATTTGCGTCAGCAGCTGGCGCAACTGGGTAAATGTCGCTTTATGGGCCGCGACGAATTTGCCGATGGTGCAAGCTACCTTCAGGGTAAAAAAGTGGTCATCGTCGGCTGTGGCGCGCAGGGCCTGAACCAGGGCCTGAACATGCGTGATTCCGGGCTGGATATCTCTTATGCGCTGCGTAAAGAGGCGATTGCTGAGAAGCGCGCGTCCTGGCGTAAAGCGACGGAAAACGGCTTCAAAGTGGGCACTTACGAGGAGCTGATCCCGCAGGCGGATCTGGTGGTTAACCTGACGCCAGACAAACAGCACTCCGACGTGGTGCGCTCTGTACAACCGCTGATGAAAGACGGCGCAGCGCTGGGTTACTCTCACGGCTTCAACATTGTTGAAGTGGGCGAGCAGATCCGTAAAGACATCACCGTGGTGATGGTCGCGCCGAAGTGTCCGGGTACCGAAGTGCGTGAAGAGTACAAACGTGGTTTCGGCGTGCCGACGCTTATCGCGGTTCACCCGGAAAACGATCCGAAAGGCGAAGGCATGGCGATTGCGAAAGCCTGGGCTGCGGCGACCGGTGGTCATCGTGCGGGTGTACTGGAATCCTCTTTCGTTGCGGAAGTGAAATCGGACCTGATGGGCGAGCAGACCATTCTGTGCGGTATGCTGCAGGCCGGTTCTCTGTTGTGCTTCGATAAGCTGGTGGAAGAAGGCACCGATCCGGCCTATGCCGAAAAACTGATTCAGTTCGGCTGGGAAACCATCACCGAAGCGCTGAAGCAGGGCGGTATCACGCTGATGATGGACCGCCTGTCCAACCCGGCGAAACTGCGCGCTTACGCACTCTCCGAACAGCTGAAAGCGATTATGGCACCGCTGTTCCAGAAACATATGGACGACATCATCTCCGGTGAGTTCTCTTCCGGTATGATGGCGGACTGGGCCAACGACGATAAGAAACTGCTGACCTGGCGTGAAGAGACCGGTAAAACCGCGTTTGAAACCGCCCCGCAGTTTGACGGAAAAATCGGCGAGCAGGAGTACTTCGATAAAGGCGTACTGATGATCGCCATGGTGAAAGCGGGCGTTGAGCTGGCGTTTGAAACGATGGTGGATTCCGGCATCATTGAAGAATCTGCGTACTACGAATCACTGCACGAGCTGCCGCTGATTGCGAACACCATTGCGCGTAAGCGTCTGTATGAAATGAACGTGGTCATTTCTGATACCGCAGAATACGGTAACTACCTGTTCTCTTACGCTTGCGTACCGCTGCTCAAAGAGTTCATGACCACGCTGCAGGCAGGCGATTTGGGTAAAGCGATCGCCGAAGGCGCGGTGGATAACGCGCAGTTGCGTGATGTGAACGAAGCCATCCGCAGCCATGCTATCGAGCAGGTAGGTAAGAAACTGCGTGGGTATATGACGGATATGAAGCGCATTGCTGTTGCGGGTTAAGGCCTGACAAGAATTGCCGGATGGCGCTACGCTTATCCGGCCTACGAAACGGTCATTTTTTTGTAGGCCGGATAAGGCGTTTACGCCGTCATCCGGCAAAAAAAGCCCAGAGTCTGAACGCTCTGGGCTTTTGCTTAGTTACGGTACAGCACTTTAATGATGTGGTAACCGAACTGGGTGTGCAGCGGGCCGGTAGGCTCCAGCACCGGGCAGGAAAAGACCACTTTATCGAACGCCGGAACCATCTGGCCCTGACGGAATTCGCCTAAGTCACCGCCTCTTTTGCCTGACGGGCAGATAGAGTGTTTCTTCGCCAGTTTGCCGAAGTCGGCGCCGTTTTTAATCTGTTCCAGAAGATCCTGTGCCAGTTTCTCTTCTTTAACCAGGATATGCAGTGCTGCTGCGGTTTTTGCCATTATTACGTTCTCATGTCTCAAAGGTTGCCCGCCACTTTATCATTCCTCTGGGCGTCAGACATATACTCTTCGCCAGCGCAGGACAGATGTCTCATCGGGTGTATTGAATCGGGAGATAGACAGCACTTTCGTCGGGTGTATTCCTGAGAGGCGGGACAGCGGTCCTGTCTTTCCGTCAGTGGAGAGAGATAACATGGACACAATGAAAAAAGCAGATTTTTCAGGCGACTGGCTTATCGGGTTAACTCAGGTTGTACATGACCCTCTGTTGTATGAACTCCTCAAATACTGCCCGCTGGAGGTCATGCAGCGCTGGCGTTTTGACGATATCCCGTGCGGCGCGCTGATTTGTCGTCAGGGTGAGGTCTGTCGACAGTTTTCACTGATTGTATCGGGTGAAGTGGATGTCTTTTACGAGGCTGAAGATGGTCGTCGTTATCGACAGGCGCATTACTGCAAAGGTGACATGCTGGGAGAGCTGGAGATATTTGAGTCGCGGCATTACATCTGCTCAGTGGTGGCTGTGGGTCATGTCCAGCTGCTAAGTCTGTCGCAGGAACATTTTAGTCACTGGCTGGCTCTGGATAATCATTTCAACCAGCGAATGTTGCGCTTCTTTAGTCAGCAATATTATCAGCTGTCGAAAAAGGCCAGTAGCGACAATTTATATTCACTGCACCAGCGGCTATGCCAGGCATTATGGCTGCGATATCAACACAATAAATCGACGTCTATTTTGCTGGATAAACAAAATCTGAGTCAGGAATTTGCAGCAACCACACGCAGTATTAACCGTATTTTGCACGATCTTAAATCATTGAAAATTATTGATAGCGATGGGGATCGTATTGTTCTGCTGGCTCCTGAAAAACTGAAGCAGGAGGCGGAGAGTTAAACGCCCTGGGGCGTAAGGAGACGAGAGATGCAACCCCATATTCGATTAAGCAAAAGCATGACGAGGGCAAAGTATGCGCTATTGCCTGGCGATCCCGAACGGGTGGATCGGATAGTCCGTTTCCTTGATAACCCCGAAATGCTGGGGCAAAACCGGGAGTTTCGCGCGGCGCGTGGTGAATATAAGGGCGTTGAAATTCTGGTGCTATCGACGGGAATAGGCGGACCCTCGACCGCTATCGCGGTTGAGGAGTTACGCCAGATTGGCATCGACACGCTGATCCGGATCGGAAGTTGCGGAGCATTGCAGGAGACGCTGGCGCTGGGCGAGGTGATTATCGCCCACGGCGCGGTCGCGGATGATGGCACCAGTAAAACCTATGCGCCAGCCAGCTATCCGGCATGTGCGGATCCGCAACTCACGGCAACGCTGATGCAGCTGGCGTTGCAAATGAACATTCCCGCGAGTTGTGGACTGGTGCGCAGCCACGACAGTTTTTACACCGACCGCGAGGCTGAACTGGATGCCGAATGGTCCGCCCGCGGTATCCTTGGCGCCGATATGGAGACGGCCGCACTGATGGTGGTCGGTGCATTACGCGGGTTACGTACGGCGTCGTTGCTCAATGTGGTTGTCGCCCATAACGGCTGTCTGGACAGCAGCATCAACAATTATGTGCAACAAGAAACGCGGTGTCAGCAGGGGGAAGTTCATCAGATTTCCCTGGCGTTACAGGCCATTTACTTCGACAGTCAGCAAGGAGAGCAATGATGGACTTTTTCAGTATTAACAACGTAATGGTCAACATTCCTCTCGGAGAGGGTGGGTACGCACTCTCGTGGATTGAGGCGATCGGTACCGTTTTTGGTTTACTGTGTATCTGGTGTGCCAGCAGGGAAAAAATTATTAATTACCTGTTCGGCCTGATAAACGTCACCCTGTTTGCCGCTATCTTTTTCCAGATCCAACTGTATGCCAGTTTGCTGCTTCAGGTGTTCTTCTTTGCGGCGAATATCTACGGCTGGTATGCGTGGAGTCGCCAGAATGAGGAACAGGAGGCGGCGTTGAAGGTTCGCTGGCTTTCCCGGCAGCAAACGCTGGTGCTGGGCAGTGTCTGCATTGTCGCTATCCTGTTGATGACGTTGTTTATTGATCCGGTATTTGCGACGCTCACCCGGATCATGATTGCGCTGTTGCACACCGTGGGGATGTCAGTGGCAATGCCTGAACTACAGCCGGATGCTTTCCCGTTCTGGGATTCTACTATGCTGGTGCTGTCGATTGCCGCAATGGTGTTAATGACCCGCAAGTATGTGGAAAACTGGTTACTGTGGGTGCTCATTGATGTCATTAGCGTGGTGATTTATGCGGTTCAGGGCGTTTATGCCATGTCGCTTGAGTATGTTCTGCTGACAGCCATTGCGGTGATGGGTTCTTACAGCTGGATTCTGAGCGCGAAACGTAACGGCTATACGCCACTCGCTGCCAGCGCATCCTGATTGATATTTTTCAGGCTGCCTGTCAGGCAGCCTCAGATCGCTGACAAAGAAGGATAAAACGTGGTTTTTCCTTCTTTGTGGTTATCAGTCGAAAATCAATACATTGATTTTCCTGGTTTTTAATTAGGTTATCTCTGCTTACCCGGTATCGGGATGAGGTTTGTCATCACTCTCAGGCTGCCGGACAGGCAGCCTGTTACTCCCTTGGCCTCGCTTTCTGCTACAATTCGTCCCCCGTTCGAAGATTGAGCACTTTTTCCTATGCGTTTAAATCCCGGCCAACAACAAGCTGTCGAATTCGTCACCGGACCTTGCCTGGTGCTGGCGGGTGCGGGTTCCGGTAAGACTCGCGTTATCACCAATAAGATTGCTCACCTGATCCGTGGCTGCGGTTATCAGGCGCGGCACATTGCGGCGGTGACTTTTACCAACAAAGCGGCGCGTGAGATGAAAGAGCGTGTCGGACAGACGTTGGGGCGCAAAGAAGCGCGCGGGTTAATGATCTCCACTTTCCATACGCTGGGGCTGGAGGTGATTAAACGCGAATACGCCGCGCTGGGGATGAAATCGAATTTCTCGCTGTTTGACGATACGGACCAGGTTGCGCTGCTAAAAGACCTGACGGAAGGGCTGATTGAAGACGACAAAGTCGTGCTGCAACAGCTGATATCGACAATCTCAAACTGGAAGAACGATCTCAAAACGCCGGCGCAGGCGGCAGCCAGTGCGAAAGGCGAACGCGATCGTATCTTCGCGCACTGCTACGGTCTGTACGATGCGCATATGAAAGCCTGTAACGTCCTCGACTTTGACGATCTGATTTTGCTGCCGACGTTGCTGCTACAGCGCAATGAAGAAGTGCGCGAGCGCTGGCAGAACAAGATTCGCTACCTGCTGGTGGATGAATATCAGGATACCAACACCAGTCAGTACGAGCTGGTGAAACTGCTGGTGGGAAACCGGGCGCGATTCACCGTCGTGGGTGATGACGATCAGTCGATCTACTCCTGGCGCGGTGCGCGCCCGCAAAACCTGGTGCTGTTAAGTCAGGATTTCCCGGCGTTACAGGTGATCAAACTGGAGCAAAACTACCGCTCTTCCGGGCGGATCCTGAAGGCGGCGAACATCCTCATTGCCAACAACCCTCACGTTTTTGAAAAGCGTCTCTTTTCCGAACTGGGATACGGCGCAGAGCTCAAAGTCCTGAGTGCGAATAATGAGGAACACGAAGCCGAGCGGGTGACCGGGGAGCTGATCGCCCATCACTTTGTGAATAAAACGGAATATAAAGATTACGCCATTCTGTATCGCGGCAATCACCAGGCGCGGGTGTTTGAAAAATTCCTCATGCAGAACCGTATTCCATACAAAATCTCCGGCGGGACGTCGTTCTTCTCACGTCCGGAGATTAAAGATTTGCTGGCTTATCTACGGGTGTTAACCAACCCGGATGATGACAGCGCGTTCCTGCGGATTGTGAATACGCCAAAACGTGAAATCGGCCCCGCCACGCTGCAAAAGCTGGGCGAATGGGCGATGACACGTAACAAAAGCCTGTTTACCGCCAGTTTTGATTTGGGATTGAGCCAGACGCTCACCGGGCGCGGCTATGACTCGCTCACCCGTTTTACCCACTGGCTGGGCGATGTTCAAAGGCTGGCGGAACGTGAGCCGATCGCCGCCGTCCGCGATCTCATCCACGGAATAGATTACGAATCCTGGCTTTATGAAACTTCCCCCAGCCCAAAAGCGGCTGAAATGCGTATGAAAAACGTCAACCAGCTGTTTAGCTGGATGACCGAAATGCTGGAAGGAAGCGAACTGGATGAGCCTATGACGCTCACTCAGGTTGTCACGCGTTTCACGCTGCGCGACATGATGGAGCGCGGCGAGAGTGAGGAAGAGCTGGACCAGGTGCAACTGATGACGCTGCACGCCTCGAAAGGGCTGGAGTTCCCGTATGTGTTTATGGTGGGAATGGAAGAGGGATTCCTGCCACACCAGAGCAGTATCGATGAAGACAACATCGACGAAGAGCGACGCCTGGCCTATGTTGGGATCACCCGTGCGCAGAAAGAGCTGATTTTTACGCTGTGTAAAGAGCGGCGTCAGTATGGTGAACTGGTGCGCCCGGAGCCGAGCCGCTTCCTGCTGGAGTTACCGCAGGACGATCTGATTTGGGAGCAGGAGCGTAAAGTGGTGAGCGCCGAAGAGCGAATGCAGAAAGGGCAAAGCCATCTGGCGAATCTGAAAGCCATGATGGCGGCAAAGCGCGGCCAATAAAATAATGCCGGGTGGCGGCTTCGCCTTACCCGGCCTACAATTTATTTATATATCAACGAATTGAAAAAAACTCTCTGTAGGTCGGATAAGCGTAGCGCCATCCGACATCAGGTTTACCAGCCGCTTTCTTACTGTACTTCTAAAGGCCAGTGGACATAGCTCTGCCACTGGCTTTCTTGTTCAATCAACTCTTTCCCCAGCGGATGCTGTTCCAGCCAGTCCGGCGGCAGCGTTAAGGCGAGAATTTCATTCGACGCCTGCAGCGTAATGGCCGGCACCAGATCGTCACGACGGCGGCTGGCAAAGATAATCGCCAGTCTGAGCAGACGGCAGAGATGCTCCGCCACGCGCGGCGGTACGGCGTTTTGCTGATGCAACGACGAGAGATCGACCGGGTTGGTCTGATTTAACAGCAGCGTGGCGAGCAGTTTTTTCTGTGCAGGCGTGAAGCCCGGCAAATCCAGATTGCGAACCAGATAGGCGGCATGCGAAGGCGCTTGCTTGAAATCAACGCTCAGGCCTATCTCGTGCAGTTGGCAGGCGCTGATCAGCAGTTCGCGACTGATCGGCTCAAGATGCCACTCATTTTCTACCTGATCGAGAAAACTCACCGCCAGATTCGCGACGCGATGCGCCTGTTCGGTATCTACCATAAACCGGCGTTGAATGTTACGCAGCGTGCGGCTGCGAATATCCTGATCCACTGCGAGATGCAGCATTCCGTAGACCAGTCCTTCGCGCAACGCCCCACCGGCCAGGGTCATGCATTGAATATTAAGTTCGGTGAAGATCGCGATCAGAATGGCCAGCCCGCTGGGGAACACCAGCGCGCGTTCCAGAGTTAACCCTTCAATTTCCAGCTCTTCCAGACGGCCACAGTGAATGGCTCGCTGTTTCAACTGCTGCAATTTTGCCAGCGTGATGCGCTCATCCATTCCCTGCGCCATCATGATTTCCTGCAACGCCTGAACAGTACCGGAGGCACCGACGCAGACTTTCCAGCCATGATAGCGAAGTTCATCGGCAACCGGACGCAGCACATCTCGCGCGGCTTTTTCCGCTTCGTCGAAATTTTCTTGCGCCAGATTGCGATCGGTAAAGTAGCGTTCAAGCCAGGTGACACAGCCCATCGACAGGCTGAACAACGAGGTGGTTTGTGCGCCTGTTCCGGTGACCAGTTCGGTGCTGGCACCGCCAATATCGACGACCAGACGCTGATCCGCTCCGCCAGTGGTGTGCGCCACGCCCTGATAAATCAGGCGCGCTTCTTCTTCACCGCTGATGACCTGAACCGAACAACCGAGGATTTCCTGCGCTTTAGCGATAAACTCGCTGGCATTCACTGCGATACGCAAGGTTGCCGTGGCGACCACGCGGATTTGAGGCTGCGGAATATCCTGAAGGCGCTCGGCGAACAGACGCAGGCATTGCCAACCGCGCTCCATTGCATCAGCAGAAAGGACATTGTTACTGTTCAGACCGGCGGCCAGACGCACTTTGCGTTTAATGCGCGTGAGCGTCTGGATACTACCCGCTACCTCGCGTACTACCAGCATATGAAAACTATTGGAACCGAGATCAATGGCTGCGTACAACGAGGTAGAGTTCATACACTTCATCCTTCAACCTGTATCTGTGTTGGCTGCATTCTCTCACCCGAATCACTGACTAAAGTAAGCTCATCGTGATGCGTTTTCTTGCCGCCTTGATACAGGCTGAATAATTTTGTGTATGGCATAACGTTTCTTAACCTGAGCGACGACGATTACGCGGGGCACCGCCAGAGCGACGCGGGCCATTGCCAGGACGCGTGCGCGTCAGACGCAGCGGCTTCGGCAGGTTGTTCATCAACGCATCCGGATTATATTTACTCACCGGAATTGAGTGACCAATGTAGGTTTCAATGGCGGGCAGGTTCAGGGCGTACTCTTCACAGGCCAGGCTGATGGAGTGACCGCTTGCGCCAGCACGGCCCGTACGACCAATACGGTGTACGTAGTCTTCGCAATCGTCCGGCAGATCGTAGTTAAAGACGTGCGTGACGGCAGGAATGTGCAGGCCGCGCGCGGCGACGTCGGTCGCTACCAGGATATCCAGATCGCCACGGGTGAATTCGTCGAGGATACGCAGACGTTTTTTCTGCGCTACGTCGCCCGTCAGCAAACCGACGCGATGACCGTCAGCGGCAAGGCTACCCCAGATATCTTCGCAACGGTGTTTGGTGTTCGCGAAGACGATGGCGCGATCCGGCCACTCTTCTTCGATCAGCGTTTGCAGTAAGCGCATTTTCTCTTCGTTAGACGGATAGAAAAGCTCTTCTTTAATACGGTGACCCGTTTTTTGTTCCGGCTCGACTTCAACGTATTCGGCGTTGTTCATTTGTTCGAACGCCAGTTCACGCACGCGGTAAGAAAGGGTGGCAGAGAACAACATGTTCAGGCGCTGGTTGGCCGGCGGCATGCGGCGGAACAGCCAGCGGATATCTTTAATAAAGCCCAGATCGTACATGCGATCGGCTTCATCGAGGACCACCACCTGGATGGCGCCAAGATTGATGTGATTCTGTTTCGCGTAGTCGATCAGACGACCCGTGGTGCCAATTAAAATATCGACGCCGCTTTCCAGCACTTTCAGCTGTTTGTCGTAACCGTCACCGCCGTAAGCGAGGCCCAGCTTCAGACCGGTCGTCTGTGCCAGTGGCTCGGCATCGGCGTGGATCTGCACGGCTAACTCACGCGTCGGCGCCATAATTAAGGCACGTGGCTGGTTCACCTTGCGATCGTCAATCGCGGGATGAGAGAGAAGATAATGAAACGTTGACGTCAGGAACGCCATCGTTTTTCCGGTACCGGTTTGCGCCTGCCCTGCAACATCGCGACCAGCCAGCGTAAGCGGCAGTGCGAGGGCCTGAATGGGCGTGCAGTTATGAAAGCCTTTATTTTCAAGGGCTTCAATAACCTTTGGGTGCAGG
Organism: Citrobacter sp. Ct235; assembly: GCF_030332305.1. NCBI lineage: Bacteria > Pseudomonadati > Pseudomonadota > Gammaproteobacteria > Enterobacterales > Enterobacteriaceae > Citrobacter > Citrobacter sp. Ct235. The sequence goes on along the minus strand of NZ_JAOWIC010000044.1, from coordinate 66,242 downwards.
GCGAAGTCGGAAAACTTCTGTTCTGTTAAATGTGTTTTGCTCATAGTGTGGTAGAATATCAGCTTACTATTGCTTTACGAAAGCGTATCCGGTGAAATAAAGTCAACCTTTAGTTGGTTAATGCTATACACAAATCATTCATGATGCGTCGAGGCGGCAAGCAAATGCGTCCACAGGAACGTACAGAGTACGTGACTGGGGCGATGAGCGAAGCCAACAAAGAGGCCGCTTGAAGGATGATGTTGTATATACCAACACACCAGGCTTTTTCCTGTGGAGTTTATATGAGCGATAAAATTATTCACCTGACTGACGACAGTTTTGACACGGATGTACTCAAAGCGGACGGGGCGATCCTCGTTGATTTCTGGGCAGAGTGGTGCGGACCGTGCAAAATGATCGCCCCGATTCTGGATGAAATCGCTGACGAATATCAGGGTAAATTGACGGTTGCTAAACTGAACATTGACCAAAACCCAGGCACCGCGCCGAAGTATGGTATCCGTGGCATCCCGACCCTGCTGCTGTTTAAAAACGGTGAAGTTGCAGCGACCAAAGTGGGCGCACTGTCCAAAGGTCAGTTGAAAGAGTTCCTCGACGCTAACCTGGCGTAAGCCGGACGTCTCATGTTCGGGCGACCAGGATCCTAAATGATTCGGATGACTGGACGCCCGACGTGAGTCGTGCTAAGTTAGTGTTGACTTCGAATTAAACATACCTTATTTAAGTTTGAATCTTGATAACTCCAATACTTCCCGTTTTTTCTCGCACGAGAAGTGGACAGATTCCTGGCTTATCATTCAATCCGTCTTGTCGTTTCAGTTCTGCGTACTTTCCTGTGACCAGACAGCGAACAGACATGAGTTGATGGCCGCAAACAGGCATGGATGACCCTGCCATACCATTCACAACATTAAGTTCGAGATTTACCCCAAGTTTAAGAACTCACACCACTATGAATCTTACCGAATTAAAGAATACGCCGGTTTCTGAGCTGATCACTCTCGGCGAAAATATGGGGCTGGAAAACCTGGCTCGTATGCGTAAGCAGGACATTATTTTTGCCATCCTGAAGCAGCACGCAAAGAGTGGCGAAGATATCTTTGGTGACGGTGTGCTGGAGATATTGCAGGATGGATTTGGTTTCCTCCGTTCTGCAGACAGCTCCTATCTCGCCGGTCCTGATGACATCTACGTTTCCCCCAGCCAAATCCGCCGTTTCAACCTCCGCACTGGTGATACCATTTCTGGTAAGATTCGCCCGCCAAAAGAAGGCGAACGCTACTTTGCGCTGCTGAAAGTTAACGAAGTTAACTATGACAAACCGGAAAACGCCCGTAACAAAATTCTCTTCGAAAACTTAACCCCGCTGCACGCAAACTCTCGTCTGCGTATGGAACGTGGTAACGGTTCTACCGAAGACTTAACGGCGCGCGTTCTGGATCTGGCTTCGCCAATCGGTCGTGGTCAGCGTGGTCTGATCGTCGCACCGCCGAAAGCCGGTAAAACCATGCTGCTGCAAAACATTGCGCAGAGCATCGCTTACAACCACCCAGACTGTGTGCTGATGGTGCTGCTTATCGACGAACGTCCGGAAGAAGTGACCGAGATGCAGCGTCTGGTGAAAGGTGAAGTTGTTGCTTCTACCTTTGACGAACCGGCATCCCGTCACGTTCAGGTTGCGGAAATGGTTATCGAGAAAGCGAAACGTCTGGTTGAACATAAAAAAGACGTTATCATTCTGCTCGACTCCATCACCCGTCTGGCGCGCGCTTACAACACCGTGGTTCCGGCCTCCGGTAAAGTGCTGACCGGTGGTGTGGACGCTAACGCCCTGCATCGTCCGAAGCGTTTCTTCGGTGCGGCACGTAACGTGGAAGAGGGCGGCAGCCTGACCATCATCGCAACGGCGCTGATCGATACCGGTTCTAAGATGGATGAAGTTATCTACGAAGAGTTTAAGGGCACCGGTAACATGGAGCTGCACCTCTCTCGTAAGATTGCTGAAAAACGCGTCTTCCCGGCTATCGACTACAACCGTTCCGGTACCCGTAAAGAAGAGCTGCTCACCACTCAGGAAGAGCTGCAGAAAATGTGGATCCTGCGTAAGATTATTCACCCGATGGGCGAAATCGACGCAATGGAATTCCTCATTAATAAACTGGCGATGACCAAGACTAACGACGACTTCTTCGACATGATGAAGCGCTCGTAAACTCGCTCTCAGCCGAAAACGCCACGTTTTTACGTGGCGTTTTGCTTTTATGTCTGTAATCTTAACGGCAAGTTAACAAATAACGGGTTATCACCCTCCACTACGCGTGTGTCAGTTATCAAGTGCGACGCGTGGTTAATAATTATACAAAACAGACGGTTCGGGATGGAGTTTCCCTTCTGAATACAGGTCTTCGTGGTTATACTTCTGCTAATAATTTTCTCTGAGAGCACGCATTGTGAATTTACTGACAGTCAGTACTGATCTCATCAGTATTTTTTTATTCACGACACTGTTCCTGTTTTTTGCACGCAAGGTCGCAAAAAAGGTCGGTTTAGTGGATAAACCCAACTTCCGTAAACGCCACCAGGGATTGATACCGTTGGTTGGGGGCATCTCAGTTTATGCGGGGATTTGTTTCACATTCAGCATTGTGAATGTTTATATTCCCCATGCGGCTCTCTATCTGGCTTGTGCCGGTGTACTGGTCTTTATCGGCGCACTGGACGATCGCTTTGATATTAGCGTAAAAATTCGTGCCACCATTCAGGCCGCTATCGGCGTGATCATGATGGTGGTGGGCAAGCTTTACCTCAGTAGCCTCGGCTATATCTTTGGTCCGTGGGAGATGGTGCTCGGGCCATTTGGTTATTTCCTCACACTCTTCGCCGTATGGGCTGCGATCAACGCATTCAACATGGTGGATGGTATCGACGGCTTATTAGGCGGACTCTCAAGCGTCTCATTTGCCGCGATGGGACTTATCCTGTGGTTTGATGGACAGACAAGTCTGGCTATCTGGTGCTTTGCCATGATCGCCGCCATCCTGCCATATATTCTGCTGAACCTCGGTGCACTCGGCCGTCGCTATAAAGTGTTTATGGGCGACGCTGGCAGCACGCTGATTGGTTTTACCGTTATCTGGATCCTGCTAGAAACCACCCAGGGGAAAACGCACCCGATAAGCCCGGTTACCGCGCTGTGGATCATCGCCATTCCGCTGATGGATATGGTGGCCATCATGTACCGTCGTCTGCGTAAAGGGATGAGCCCGTTCTCGCCAGACCGTCAGCATATTCATCATTTGATCATGCGCGCAGGGTTTACTTCACGTCAGGCGTTTGTCCTGATCACGCTTGCCGCTGCGATACTGGCCTCGATTGGCGTGCTTGCGGAATATTCTCATTTTGTCCCGGAATGGGCCATGTTGGTGCTCTTTTTGCTAGCATTCTTCCTCTACGGTTACTGCATTAAACGTGCCTGGAAGGTGGCGAGGTTCATCAAACGCATGAAGCGCAGATTACGAAGAAACCGTGATAACAATCCGAAATTAACCAAGTAAATGAGGGTGCGATGACTCAACCATTGCCGGGGGCACACGCTGTGAGCGCTGAGAATGAACTGGATATACGTGGGTTGTTTCGTACCTTGTGGGCCGGGAAGGTGTGGATTGTCGGTATCGCGCTGTTATTCGCGCTGATCGCGCTGGCGTATACTTTTTTTGCTCGTCAGGAGTGGAGTGCGACCGCAATCTCCGATCGCCCCACGGTGAATATGCTGGGCGGTTACTATTCCCAGCAGCAGTTTTTGCGGAATCTGGACATAAAAGCCGATAACGCGTCAGGCGATCAACCTTCGGTCATGGATGAAGCTTATAAAGAGTTCGTGATGCAACTGGCCTCCTGGGATACGCGCCGCGACTTCTGGTTGCAAACCGACTACTACAAGCAGCGAATGGTCGGCAACAGCAAAGCCGATGCCGCCATGCTTGACGAGATGATCAATAACATTCAGTTCACCCCCGGTGATTTCGCCCGCGCCATTAACGACAGCGTCAAACTCATTGCCGAAACCGCGCCTGATGCGAACAATTTGCTGCGTCAGTATGTGGCGTTCTCCAGCCAGCGCGCGGCAAGCCATCTCAACGAAGAACTAAAAGGCGCGTGGGCCGCACGGACCGTGCAAATGAAGGCGCAGGTCAAACGTCAGGAAGAGGTGGCGAAAGCTATTTTCTCTCGCCGCGTGAGCAGTATTGAGCAGGCGCTTAAGATCGCTGAACAGCACAATATCTCCCGCAGTGCGACCGATGTGCCGGCAGATGAATTACCGGATTCTGAGCTGTTTCTGCTCGGACGTCCGATGCTCCAGGCACGCCTTGAAAATTTACGGGCGGTTGGTCCCTCATTCGACCTGGACTACTTCCAGAATCGAGCCATGCTAAATACATTGAATGTGGGGCCAACTCTGGACCCGCGTTTTCAGACCTATCGCTATTTGCGTACGCCGGAAGAACCGGTAAAACGCGATAGCCCGCGCCGTGCCTTCCTGATGGTGATGTGGGGCATCGTGGGGGGGCTTATCGGCGCAGGTGTTGCGTTAACCCGCCGCCGCACGATTTAGCACGACTGCCGCAGTGAGGGGCTGGGCCCTCACTGACTATTCGAAGAGAATCGATGTGAAAGTACTGACTGTATTTGGCACGCGACCGGAAGCCATAAAAATGGCACCTCTGGTGCATGCGCTGGCAAAGGATCCTGATTTCGACGCAAAAGTCTGCGTCACCGCGCAGCACCGGGAGATGCTCGATCAGGTATTGAACCTCTTTTCTATTGTCCCTGACTACGATCTCAACATCATGCAGCCAGGTCAGGGGTTGACAGAAATTACCTGTCGGATACTGGAAGGGCTGAAGCCTATCCTCGCTGACTTCAAGCCGGATGTGGTGTTGGTTCACGGAGATACCACTACCACTATTGCGACCAGTCTGGCCGCGTTTTACCAGCGCATACCGGTAGGTCATGTCGAAGCCGGGCTACGCACTGGCGATCTCTATTCCCCGTGGCCGGAAGAAGCAAACCGTACGCTAACCGGGCATCTGGCGATGTATCACTTTGCGCCGACGGAGAACTCACGGCAAAACCTGCTGCGCGAGAACATCGCCGACAGTCGTATCTTTGTCACCGGCAATACGGTGATTGATGCGCTGATCTGGGTGCGCGACCGCGTTCTGGCGAGCGATACGCTACGTTCAGAACTGGCTGAACAGTATCCGTTCCTCAGTTCTGATAAGAAGCTGATCCTGGTGACCGGTCATCGTCGTGAAAGCTTTGGTCGCGGGTTTGAGCAGATTTGCCATGCCCTGGCGGAGATTGCGGCCGCTAATCAGGATGTGCAGATTGTCTACCCAGTGCACCTGAACCCGAACGTCAGCGAGCCGGTCAACCGTATTCTCGGCCATGTTAAAAACGTGACGCTGATTGAACCGCAGGACTATCTGCCCTTTGTCTGGCTGATGAATCACGCCTGGCTGATTCTGACGGACTCCGGCGGGATTCAGGAAGAGGCCCCGTCACTGGGTAAACCGGTGCTGGTGATGCGCGAAACGACCGAACGCCCCGAGGCCATTACCGCGGGTACGGTGCGTCTGGTGGGGACAGACCCACAGCGCATTGTTGAAGAAGTCACGCGTTTGCTGCATGACGAAAACGAATATCAGACCATGAGCCGCGCCCATAACCCTTATGGCGACGGGCAGGCCTGTGGCCGTATTTTACACGCGTTAAAAAACAATCGGGTATCGCTATGAGTTTTTCTACCATTTCTGTTATTGGGCTGGGATATATCGGTTTGCCGACGGCGGCTGCCTTTGCTTCGCGCCAAAAGCAGGTGATTGGGGTGGACGTTAACCCGCATGCGGTGGAGACCATCAATCGCGGTGAAATCCATATTGTTGAGCCGGATCTGGATAACGTGGTGAAAACGGCGGTGGAAGGCGGCTTCCTGCGCGCCACCACCACGCCCGTTGACGCTGATGCGTATCTGATTGCCGTGCCGACGCCGTTTAAAGGCGAACATGAGCCGGACATGACCTATGTCGAAGCGGCGGCGAAATCCGTTGCGCCGGTGCTGAAAAAGGGCGCGCTGGTGATCCTCGAGTCGACCTCTCCGGTCGGTGCGACCGAACAGATGGCGGCGTGGCTGGCAGAAATGCGCCCGGATCTCACTTTCCCGCAACAGGCTGGAGAGCAGGCGGATGTGAATATCGCTTATTGTCCTGAACGTGTGCTGCCGGGGCAGGTGATGGTGGAACTGATCAAGAATGACCGGGTGATCGGCGGCATGACGCCGGTGTGCTCGGCGCGCGCCAGTGAACTGTACAAGATATTCCTTGAAGGCGAGTGCGTGGTGACGAATTCCCGTACGGCAGAAATGTGCAAGCTGACGGAAAATAGCTTCCGCGACGTCAATATCGCCTTTGCCAACGAACTGTCGCTGATTTGCGCCGAGCAGGGGATTAACGTCTGGGAGCTGATTCGCCTGGCGAACCGCCATCCGCGTGTCAACATTCTCCAGCCGGGACCGGGCGTCGGCGGGCACTGTATTGCTGTCGATCCGTGGTTTATTGTGGCGCAGAATCCGCAGCAGTCGCGTCTGATTCGTACCGCGCGTGAAGTGAACGACAGCAAACCGCACTGGGTTGTCGCTCAGGTCAAAGCCGCCGTTGCGGACTGCCTGGCGGCGACGGACAAGCGCGCCAGCGAAGTGAAAATCGCCTGCTTCGGTCTTGCATTCAAACCCAATATCGACGATCTGCGTGAAAGCCCGGCGATGGGGATCGCGAAAAGTATCGCCCAGTGGCACAGCGGTGAAACGCTGGTGGTGGAACCGAATATCCACCAACTGCCGAAAAAGCTGGATGGTCTTTGCACACTGGCAGAACTTAACGACGCGCTGGCCACTGCCGACGTGCTGGTGATGTTGGTCGATCACAGCCCGTTTAAAGCCATCCAGGGTGATGCCGTGCATCAGCAGTACATCGTGGATACCAAAGGAGTGTGGCGTTAATGAAACGGATTCTGGTGACTGGTGGCGCAGGTTTCATCGGTTCAGCGGTGGTACGGCATATCATTAATGAGACGGCGGATGCGGTGGTGGTGGTGGATAAACTCACCTACGCTGGCAATCTGATGTCGCTGGCGCCGGTAGCGCAGAGCGAGCGCTTTGCCTTCGAGAAAGTGGATATTTGCGATCGCGCCTCGCTGGATCGGGTTTTTCAACAGTATCAGCCAGACTGCGTGATGCATCTGGCTGCCGAAAGCCATGTCGATCGCTCTATCGACGGCCCGGCGGCGTTTATCGAAACCAACATTGTTGGTACCTACACGCTGCTGGAAGCGGCGCGGGCGTACTGGGGTGAACGGGCTGATGAGAAAAAATCGGCGTTTCGCTTCCATCATATCTCGACGGATGAAGTGTATGGCGATTTGCACTCGACGGATGATTTCTTTACTGAGACGACGCCGTACGCCCCAAGCAGCCCCTATTCCGCGTCAAAAGCCAGTAGCGATCACTTGGTGCGCGCCTGGCTGCGTACCTACGGCTTCCCGACGCTTATCACCAACTGCTCTAACAACTATGGCCCATACCACTTCCCGGAAAAACTGATCCCGTTGATGACGCTCAATGCGCTGGCAGGTAAACCGCTGCCCGTGTATGGCAACGGACAGCAGATCCGCGACTGGCTCTATGTGGACGATCACGCCAGAGCGCTGTACTGCGTGGCGACTACCGGGGAAATCGGTGAAACGTATAACATCGGCGGTCATAACGAGCGTAAGAATCTGGACGTGGTTGAGACGATTTGCGACCTGCTGGAAGAACTGGCACCGAACAAACCGCAGGGTATCGCGCACTACCGCGACCTGATTACCTTTGTGGACGATCGTCCTGGTCACGACTTACGTTACGCCATTGACGCGTCGAAAATCGCCCGTGAGCTTGGCTGGACGCCGCAGGAAACCTTTGAAAGCGGTATGCGTAAAACCGTGCAGTGGTATCTGGCGAATGAGGCCTGGTGGAAGCCCGTGCAGGATGGCAGCTATCAGGGCCAACGTTTGGGTCTGAAGGGGTGATTACCCGGAGGAAGAAGGCATGAAAGGTATCATTCTGGCGGGAGGGTCCGGCACCCGTCTGCATCCTATCACGCGCGGCGTGTCTAAACAGCTGCTGCCTATTTACGATAAACCGATGATTTATTATCCGTTATCGGTGCTCATGCTGGCAGGCATTCGCGAGATCCTGATTATTACCACGCCGGAAGATAAAGGGTATTTTCAGCGCCTGTTGGGTGACGGTTCTGAATTCGGCATTCATCTGCAGTATGCCGAACAACCGAGTCCAGATGGTCTGGCGCAAGCGTTTATCATCGGTGAGACGTTCCTTAACGGTGAACCTTCCTGCCTGGTGTTAGGCGATAATATCTTCTTCGGTCAGGGGTTTAGCCCCAAATTGCGTCATGTGGCTGCGCGTACCGAAGGGGCAACCGTGTTTGGCTATCAGGTGATGGATCCGGAACGGTTTGGCGTGGTGGAGTTTGATGACAATTTCCGCGCCATCTCGTTAGAAGAGAAACCGAAGCAGCCTAAATCTAACTGGGCGGTGACCGGGCTCTATTTCTACGACCGCAACGTGGTGGAGTACGCGAAGCGTGTGAAACCGTCTGAACGCGGCGAACTGGAGATCACCTCTATCAACCAGATGTATCTTGAAGCGGGCGATCTGACAGTTGAGTTGCTGGGGCGCGGTTTTGCCTGGCTCGATACCGGGACGCATGACAGCCTGATTGAGGCGAGTACCTTTGTGCAGACGGTTGAAAAGCGTCAGGGATTCAAAATTGCCTGTCTGGAAGAGATTGCCTGGCGCAATGGCTGGCTGGATGATGACGGCGTGAGACGTGCCGCCAGCGCCTTAGCGAAAACGGGCTACGGCCAATATTTGCTGGAGCTGCTTCGTGCACGTCCGCGCCAGTATTGAACCGCTGGGTTGGGAAAACCGCTTCTTTGGCGTGAACAGTGCGATTGTCCGGCTGGATCCCGTGGCGCCGTTTTTAACCGCTGAAGTCTTACAGCCCTGGTCACGGGTGCAGGCTAAAATTCCGGCGGCCAATACCGCCGCGCTGGATGCCTTGCAACAGCTTGGCTTTGCGCTGGTGGAAGGGGAAGTGGATCTTGCCGTCAGCGTCGGGAAAACCTGCGGGCAAACTGGCGCAGAAATTGCACAACTGACGGACATTCCGGCATTGCGTCAACTCGCTGCGGCGGCCTTTGCGCAAAGTCGCTTTCGTGCGCCGTGGTACGCGCCTGACGCCAGCGCCCGCTTTTATGCGCAGTGGATTGAAAACGCGGTACACGGCACGTTTGATCATCAGTGTCTGGTGCTTCGTACCTCAAACGGCGATATTCGCGGCTATGTTTCACTGCGCGAACTTGATGACGGTGAGGCGCGCATCGGCTTACTCGCCGGGTATGGCGCAGGAGCCGAGCTGATGCAGGCGGCGCTGGGCTGGGCGCAGGCGCGCGGCAAAACAACATTGCGGGTGGCGACCCAGATGGGCAACACCGCCGCGCTTAAACGTTATATACAAAGCGGTGCGAATATTGAAAGCACCGCGTACTGGTTATACAGGTGACAACATGATTCCGTTTAACGCACCGCCGGTGGTGGGAACCGAACTTGACTATATGCAGTCTGCGATGGGCAGCGGCAAACTGTGCGGCGATGGCGGCTTTACTCGTCGTTGTCAGCAGTGGCTGGAGCAGCGTTTTGGCAGTGCGAAGGTGTTGCTGACGCCTTCCTGTACCGCCTCCCTGGAGATGGCGGCACTGCTGCTGGATATTCAGCCGGGTGATGAAGTGATCATGCCGAGTTACACCTTCGTGTCGACCGCGAATGCGTTTGTGCTGCGCGGTGCCAAAATCATCTTTGTGGATATCCGTCCGGATACCATGAACATCGACGAAACACGTATTGAAGCCGCGATCGGCGAAAAAACGCGGGCGATTGTGCCTGTTCATTACGCGGGCGTGGCCTGTGAGATGGACACCATCATGGCGTTGGCGGATAAGTACAACCTGTTTGTCGTGGAAGATGCCGCGCAGGGCGTCATGTCGACTTACAAAGGCCGTGCGCTGGGAACGATAGGCCACATCGGCTGCTTCAGCTTCCACGAAACGAAAAACTACACGGCGGGTGGCGAAGGCGGCGCAACGCTGATTAACGATCGCAGCCTTATCGAGCGTGCGGAAATTATTCGCGAAAAAGGCACTAACCGCAGCCAGTTCTTCCGCGGTCAGGTCGACAAATATACCTGGCGCGATATTGGTTCCAGCTATTTGATGTCCGATCTACAGGCCGCCTATCTCTGGGCACAACTGGAAGCGGCGGACCGTATTAATCAGCAGCGTCTGGCGCTGTGGCAGACCTACTACGATGCCCTCGCACCGCTGGCGCGTGCCGGCAGAATTGAACTGCCGTCCATTCCGGATGACTGTAAACAGAACGCCCATATGTTTTATATCAAGCTGCGCGACATTGACGATCGTAATGCGCTGATTAACTTCCTGAAAGAAGCTGAAATTATGGCGGTGTTCCATTACATTCCGCTGCATGACAGCCCGGCGGGCGACAAGTTTGGTGAATTTTCCGGCGAGGATCGCTACACCACCAAAGAGAGTGAGCGCCTGCTGCGCCTGCCGCTGTTTTATAACCTGTCGGCAGTGAATCAGCGTACGGTGATGACGACATTGCTTAACTATTTCGCCTGATATGTCGCTTGCGAAAGCGTCCTTGTGGACGGCGGCCAGCACGCTGGTCAAAATTGGCGCGGGGTTACTGGTCGTTAAGTTGCTGGCGGTATCTTTCGGTCCGGCTGGCGTCGGCCAGGCTGGAAACTTCCGTCAGATGGTCACCGTACTCGGTGTCCTGGCGGGGGCCGGGATTTTCAATGGCGTCACCAAATACGTCGCGCAGTCCCATGATAATCCGGAACAACTGCGGCGGGTTGTCGGTACGTCCTCGGCCATGGTGCTGGGTTTTTCGACGCTGCTGGCGCTGGTGTTTTTGCTCGCGGCGGCACCGATTAGCCAGGCGCTATTCGGCCATACTCAGTATCAGGGGCTGGTGCGCTTAGTGGCGTTGGTGCAGATGGGGATTGCCTGGGCCAACCTGCTGCTGGCGTTGATGAAAGGATTTCGTGATGCGGCCGGAAATGCGCTGTCACTGATGGTCGGCAGCCTGGTGGGCGTCATTGCCTACTATGGCTGTTACCGATTGGGCGGCTATGAAGGCGCGCTCCTTGGTCTGGCGCTGGTGCCCGCGCTGGTGGTGATCCCTGCGGCTGCCATGCTGATGAAACGCGGGACGATCCCGCTGCGCTATCTGTGGCCGTCCTGGGACAAGGGGCTGGCGGGGCAACTCAGCAAGTTTACCCTGATGGCGCTGATCACCTCCGTCACGCTGCCCGTGGCCTATGTGATGATGCGAAACCTGCTGGCTGCGCACTACAGCTGGGACGACGTCGGGATCTGGCAAGGGGTGAGCAGTATTTCGGATGCTTACCTACAATTTATTACCGCTTCGTTCAGCGTCTACCTGTTGCCGACGCTGTCGCGCCTCACCGAAAAACGGGATATCACGCGAGAAGTGGTGAAGTCGCTGAAGTTTGTTCTGCCTGCGGTGGCCGCCGCGAGTTTCACCGTCTGGCTGCTGCGTGATTTTGCTATCTGGCTGCTGTTCTCTGAAAAATTCACCGCCATGCGCGATCTGTTTGCCTGGCAGTTAATCGGAGATGTGTTGAAGGTCGGGGCGTATGTCTTCGGTTATCTGGTGATCGCCAAAGCATCACTGCGATTTTATATTTTGGCTGAAATCAGCCAGTTCATTTTACTGACGGCATTTGCGCACTGGCTGATCCCGGCACACGGCGCGCTGGGTGCGGCACAGGCCTACATGGCCACGTACGTCGTCTATTTCTCTCTGTGTTGTTGCGTATTTTTACTCTGGCGTAGGCGGGCATGACAGTATTGATTCACGTACTGGGATCGGATATCCCTCACCATAATCAAACCGTGCTGCGGTTTTTCAACGATACGCTGGCATCGACCAGCGAGCATGCCCGTGTCTTCATGGTTGCGGGTCAGGATGCCGGGCTGACGGAAAGCTGCCCGGCGCTGTCCATTCGTTTCTTCAGCGGTAAAAAATCGCTGGCGGAGGCGGTGATTGCGCAAGCCAAAGCGAACAGACAACAGCGCTTCTTCTTCCACGGTCAGTTTAATACGACGCTGTGGCTGGCATTACTGAGCGGGGGAATCAAGCCCAGCCAGTTTTACTGGCATATCTGGGGCGCAGATCTGTATGAAGTCTCCAGCGGACTGAAATTCAAACTGTTTTACCCGATTCGCCGCCTGGCGCAAAGCCGTGTCGGGGGCATTTTTGCCACCCGTGGCGATCTGAACTATTTCGCTCAACAGCACCCGCGCGTGCCGGGTGAGCTGCTCTATTTCCCGACGCGAATGGATCCCTCGCTCAACAATATGGTGAACTTTCGCCAACGCAGCGGAAAAATGACCATTCTGGTGGGTAACTCTGGCGATCGCAGTAACGAACATATTGCTGCGCTGCGGGCGGTGCATCAGCAGTTTGGCGACACGGTAAACGTGGTGGTCCCGATGGGCTATCCGCCGAACAACGACGCGTATATTGCGCAAGTCCGCCAGGCGGGACTGAGCTTGTTCAGCGCAGATAACCTGCAGATCCTCAGCGACAAGCTGGCGTTCGAGGACTATCTGGCGCTGCTTCGGCAGTGCGATCTCGGGTACTTTATTTTTGCCCGTCAGCAGGGAATTGGCACCTTATGCTTGCTAATTCAGGCGGGTGTACCGTGCGTGCTGAACCGCGAGAATCCGTTCTGGCAGGACATGGTGGAACAGCATCTTCCGGTGCTCTTCACGAGCGACGAGCTGAACGAACAGGTGGTGCGCGAGGCGCAGCGCCAACTGGCATCCGTGGATAAAAACGCCATTACCTTCTTTAGCCCGAACTATTTGCAGCCCTGGCATCACGCATTGCAGGTCGCCGCAGGGGAGGCACTATGAGCCTGATGCAGTTCAGCGGCCTGTTTGTCGTCTGGCTCCTCTCCACGTTGTTTATCGCTACGCTGACCTGGTTTGAATTCCGCCGCGTGCGCTTCAACTTCAACGTGTTTTTCTCGCTGCTGTTTTTACTGACCTTCTTTTTTGGCTTTCCGCTAACCAGCGTGCTGGCGTTCCGCTTTGACGTCGCCGTCGCGCCGCCGGAAATCCTGCTACAGGCGCTGCTTTCCGCCGCCTGTTTCTACGCGATCTACTATGTGACCTATAAGACCCGCTTACGCAAACGGGTGTCAGATGTGCCGCGCAAACCGCTGTTCACTATGAACCGGGTAGAAACCCATCTTACCTGGGTGATTCTGATGGGGATTGCGCTCATCAGCGTGGGCATCTTCTTCATGCACAACGGCTTTTTGCTGTTCCGTCTACAGTCGTACAGCCAGATTTTCTCCAGCGAAGTCTCCGGTGTGGCGCTAAAGCGCTTCTTTTACTTTTTTATCCCGGCGATGCTGGTGGTCTATTTCCTGCGTCAGGACAGCAAAGCGTGGCTGTTCTTCCTGGTCAGCACGGTCGCATTTGGCTTACTGACGTATATGATCGTCGGCGGTACCCGCGCCAATATCATCATCGCCTTCGCCATTTTCCTGTTCATCGGCATTATTCGCGGCTGGATCTCGTTGTGGATGCTGGCAGCGGCGGGTGTGCTGGGGATTGTCGGCATGTTCTGGCTGGCGCTGAAGCGCTACGGACTGAACGTCAGCGGTGACGAAGCGTTCTACACGTTTCTCTATCTCACCCGCGACACGTTTTCTCCGTGGGAGAACCTGGCGCTGCTGCTGCAAAACTACGACAAGATTGAGTTCCAGGGGCTGGCGCCGATTGTCCGCGATTTCTATGTCTTTATTCCCTCCTGGCTGTGGCCGGGGCGACCGAGCGTGGTGCTGAATACCGCGAACTATTTTACGTGGGAAGTGCTGAACAACCATTCCGGTCTGGCGATCTCGCCGACGCTGATTGGGTCGCTGGTGGTGATGGGCGGGGCGTTGTTTATCCCGCTGGGAGCGATTGTGGTGGGATTGATCATCAAATGGTTCGACTGGCTGTATGCGCTGGGTAATCGTGAGACAAACCGCTACAAGGCCGCGATTTTGCATAGTTTCTGCTTTGGCGCGATTTTTAATATGATCGTGCTGGCGCGAGAGGGACTGGACTCGTTTGTCTCGCGTGTTGTTTTTTTCCTGGTGGTTTTTGGTGCCTGTTTGCTGGTGGCAAAACTTTTGTTCTGGCTGTTTGACCAGGCCGGACTGATCCATAAACGTTTGCGAGCCCTGCCAGACAAACAGGTTGAAGGATAGCAATGACTGATAATACAACGGCACCGATTTACGATCTGCGCGGGCTCCAGCTGATTGGCTGGCGAGATATGCACCATGCGCTGGACTATCTCTACGCTGGCGGCCAGCTTAAGCAAGGTACGCTGGTGGCGATTAACGCAGAAAAGGTTCTGACGGCGGAAGATAACCCGGAAGTCCGCGCCCTGATTGAGGCGGCTGAGTATAAATATGCCGACGGGATTAGCGTCGTGCGCTCGGTACGCAAAAAATTTCCGGATGCCCAGGTTTCTCGCGTGGCGGGTGCCGATCTCTGGGAAGCGTTGATGGCCCGCGCGGGCGAGGAAGGTACGCCGGTATTCCTGGTGGGCGGAAAACCAGACGTGCTGGCGCAAACGCAAGCGAAACTGCGCGCCCAGTGGAATGTGAACATTGTGGGTAGCCAGGACGGCTATTTTACGCCAGAGCAGCGTTCTGCGCTGTTTGAGCAGATCCATGCCAGCGGAGCGAAAATCGTTACCGTGGCGATGGGATCGCCGAAACAGGAAATCTTTATGCGCGATTGCCGACAGGTGCATCCGCATGCGCTCTATATGGGGGTCGGTGGCACTTATGACGTCTTCACTGGTCACGTAAAACGCGCGCCGAAAGTGTGGCAGAACCTGGGGCTGGAGTGGCTGTATCGCCTGCTGTCGCAGCCGAGCCGCATTACTCGTCAGCTCCGTTTACTGCGTTACCTGCGCTGGCACTACAGCGGAAATATCTGAAACCCCTTCCTCGTGTGGGTAGCGCATTCTGCTCCATGCGCTACCTCACTGCCGCATTTTTGCTCCGTTATTATACAAAATATGCATTTTTTTAATGCTTCGTTTGCCATTTTGCCAAATTTGCGAAAACATGCGCCCCCAGCGATGTACCCATAACAATAACCGGCAATGCCGGAAAGCAAACAAACACGACAAGAGGATTTATGGCAGAGAAAAAACCTGAGCTACAGCGTGGGCTGGAGGCTCGTCATATCGAATTGATTGCCCTGGGGGGCACCATTGGCGTCGGTCTGTTTATGGGGGCGGCAAGCACCCTGAAATGGGCAGGACCTTCGGTGTTGCTGGCGTATATCGTCGCCGGCCTGTTCGTCTTTTTTATTATGCGCTCAATGGGTGAGATGCTGTTCCTGGAGCCAGTAGCCGGATCTTTCGCCGTTTATGCTCACCGCTACATGAGTCCGTTCTTCGGTTATCTCACCGCGTGGTCTTACTGGTTTATGTGGATGGCGGTTGGTATCTCGGAAATCACCGCGATCGGCGTCTATGTCCAGTTCTGGTTCCCGGAGATGGCGCAATGGATACCGGCGCTGATAGCCGTTGGACTGGTGGCGCTGGCAAACCTGGCGGCCGTTCGGCTGTATGGCGAAATCGAGTTCTGGTTCGCGATGATTAAAGTCACTACCATCATCGTGATGATTGTGGTGGGTCTGGGCGTGATTTTCTTCGGCCTGGGCAACGGCGGCCAGCCGATTGGCTTTGGCAACCTGACTGAGCACGGCGGCTTCTTTGCTGGCGGCTGGAAAGGCTTCCTCACCGCGCTGTGTATTGTGGTCGCCTCTTATCAGGGGGTGGAGCTGATCGGGATTACGGCGGGTGAAGCCAAGAACCCGCAGGTTACGTTGCGTAGCGCGGTTGGCAAGGTGTTATGGCGTATTCTGATCTTCTACGTGGGCGCGATATTCGTGATCGTCACCATCTTCCCGTGGAACGAAATTGGCAGCAACGGCAGTCCGTTCGTCCTGACCTTTGCCAAAATTGGTATCACCACCGCCGCGGCGATTATCAACTTTGTCGTGCTGACCGCTGCGCTGTCTGGCTGTAACAGCGGAATGTACAGCTGTGGGCGTATGCTCTACGCGCTGGCGAAGAACCGTCAACTGCCGGCGGCGATGGCGAAAGTCTCTCGTCATGGCGTTCCGGTGGCGGGCGTGGCGCTATCGATTCTGATTCTGCTGGTCGGTTCGTGCCTGAACTACATCATTCCTAATCCGCAGCGCGTCTTCGTCTATGTTTATAGTGCAAGCGTGCTGCCGGGGATGGTGCCGTGGTTTGTGATTCTGATTAGCCAGCTGCGTTTTCGCCGGGCGCATAAAGCGGCGATGGCCAGCCATCCGTTCCGTTCGATTTTGTTCCCGTGGGCAAACTATTTGACGATGGCGTTCCTGGTTTGCGTTCTGATCGGTATGTACTTTAATGAAGATACCCGTATGTCGCTGTTTGTCGGTATCATCTTCCTGTGCGCCGTGACGCTTGTTTACAAGGTTTTTGGCCTCAACCGTCAGGGTATCGCCCAGAAAACGGGGGAATAAGCGGCAAAACGCGCAAAGCGTAACCAAACGCGCATTTTATTTAAAAAGGCACTAGACAGCGGGGTGTGAAGTCCGTATTATCCACCCCCGCAACGGCGCTAAGCGCCCGTAGCTCAGCTGGATAGAGCGCTGCCCTCCGGAGGCAGAGGTCTCAGGTTCGAATCCTGTCGGGCGCACCATTCACCCGGTGCTGGAGCTGCGGTGGTTTCGATACCGCGTAAAAAGATTTGTAGTGGTGGCTATAGCTCAGTTGGTAGAGCCCTGGATTGTGATTCCAGTTGTCGTGGGTTCGAATCCCATTAGCCACCCCATTATTAAAAGTTGTGAAATGCGAAGGTGGCGGAATTGGTAGACGCGCTAGCTTCAGGTGTTAGTGTCCTTACGGACGTGGGGGTTCAAGTCCCCCCCCTCGCACCACGACTTAATGAATTGAACTAAAAATTCAAAAAAGCAGTACATCGGCGAGTAGCGCAGCTTGGTAGCGCAACTGGTTTGGGACCAGTGGGTCGGAGGTTCGAATCCTCTCTCGCCGACCAATTTTGAACCCCGCTTCGGCGGGGTTTTTCTTTTTCTGCACCACTTAATTTCTTCTTCTTTTCTGCTGTTGCTTCTCAGAGACAACCCTGTTTGCCATTGTCGCCATTTGGTGACGATTAACTTTCTGATATTTCAGCGCTTTCGTGTATCGGGTGAGATCTGTCTCTGCTGAGCGACAATTCATCGCGTGTCCGGTGGGCAGAAATAGGGAAAGCTGCCGACAACCCGCGCCAGCACAGGGATCGTGAATTGTCTTAATCCTTATTTTTAGCGGTGCAATCCTGGCATGCAATGTGCAATAATATACGGGTAGATGCTCATTCCATCTCTTATGCTCGCCATAGTGCCTCATAAACTCAGGAATGATGCAGAGCCGTTTACGGTGCTTATCGTCCACAGACAGATGTCGCTTCGGCCTCATCAAACACCATGGACATAACGTTGAGTGAAGCACCCATTTATGTTGTCATACAGACCTGTTTAACGCCTGCTCCAAAAGAGCAGGCGTTTTTTTATTTCTGCGGTGGGGAAATTTGTAGGCCCGGTAAGCGAAGCGCCACCGGGCGTTAGGGCGTTACTGCGGGGGCGTGTTTTGTAACGTCAGCATCAGGCCGTCACGGCGCATGGTGGCCGCTTCTTCCGGTTGATGCAGGCGGTCGAGCGCGTCAGCAAGCCAGGCGTAATCGTACGCATCCGGGCGTTGCTTGAGCGCCGCGCGGAAGGCAACGGTCGCCTCCTGCCATTCGCCATGCTTCATCAGCGACTGGCCCAGCGTGCTCCATAGCAGCGGACGATCGCCGACGGTCTTGATCTGCTGACGCAGCACTTTTTCCAGCTGTTCCGGGTTATTGGTTTTCAGACGCGGAATTGGCAGCACCAGGCGATCGTCATATTGACGCTTCAGACCGTCGATAATAATCTGCTGCGCCATATCGTGATCGTCGCATTCAATTAGATGCTCAGCCATTGCCACCTGCAGGGCGACCTGATGGCGGGTTTTACGGCTCTGGTTTTTCCACCATTCGCGTAGACCATCGCTGCCCTGATCGGCACGCGCCTGATCCATCAAACCAATCCACGCCTGCTGTTCCAGCATCGCACGATGTTCTTCATCACCGACGTTAGCTTTCGCCATTGACGGGATGATATCGAGCAGAGAACTCCAGGCGCCGGTGCGGATGTAGGCCTGTTCCGCCAGACGTAATACTTCCGGATGACGCGGAGTCACCTCCAGCAGTTTGTCCACGCCGTGGCGCGCGGCATGATTCTCGTTGCGCGCCAGTTGCAGGCGGACACGTGAAATCTCAACCGGGATCGTGTCGTTACCGGCGAGTTCTGCCGCACGTTCCAGATGCTGGTTCGCACGGGCTTCATCGCCGCGCTGTTGCGCCGCTTCTGCGGCGAGCAGGTAGTTCACCACCGGCTGTTCAGCATGATCGGCATTTTTTGCCATTAGCTTCTCAACCTGCTGATAGTCACCTTCCGCCAGTTTCAACAGCGCCTGTTCGGTCTGTTTGCGGGCGCGACGACGTTTACGGCCAACAAACCAACCGCGCGTATGTGCGCCGGTACGGAAGATGCGGCGTAACAACCACTCAATGGCAAACAGGACGACCATCGCCAGGATCAGGATGATGACCAGTCCTGTTACGCTGGTTTCAATGTTGTACGTGTCGGTCTGGATCAGGACGTAACCCTGATGACCGGCAATCATCGGGCCGATCACGATACCCGCGATCAGCAGCACAAAGAGCAATAATACTTTTAGCATCATTATTCTCCTTGCGGCGCGGCTGCCGGGGCTTCTGCCTGCGGTGCTTCAGGCGCAGGGACGGGAGCCGCTTCAGACGGTGCGGCAGCCGGTTGTGCCAGCAGGTTGCGTACGCGGGTTTGCATCAGTTTTTCGAGGATCGCCTGGCTTTGCAGCGTTTCCGGTACGTTCATCGTGATGCTCTGCTGGCTTAGCTTGTCCACTTCCTCAAGGAACGCTTTCGTCGTGGCGTCGTCGGTATCGTAGTAAGCACGTACCCAGGTGGAGACGTTATCCAGCGCCTGACGGTAGGTCTCTTCCTGATGGCGCGGCACTGCCTGTGCGGCAACCAGCAGACGAGAGCGGATATTTTCCCGCAGATAAACATCCTGATTCGGCGCTAACAGCGGGACGGCGGTATCATCGCGACGGCGGATGGTGATAAAGCTGTCCATAAAGTTCTGCCAGCTTTTTTGCAGATTGACGCGCCACTCGCTGATCGAACTGGAAAGCTCAGGGCTGTCGGAGTCCATCGGCGAACCGTCGCTGTCGTTGTCTGCCAGACGCAGGTTATCTATCTGGTTAGAGAGCTGGTTAATTTTCAGGATGATGCCGTCGTAATCGACCTGAGCCACAGAGGAAAGGCTGGCGATATCATCGGTGATTGCCCGGCGCGCGGTAATCAGGCTGGGATCGTTCATGTCCGCGAGGCTCGCATCTGCACTTTTGAGCAGCGCGGCCGCCGTCGTGACATCCTGATCGCTCCACAGCTTACGCCCGGCCAGTTTGACCAGGAAATCGGCCTGCGCGAGCAGCCAGGTTTTGGCATCGCTGCCGGAGATGGTGGCGACTTTCTGTTGGACTTCATCCAACTGTTTCGCCAGCTCAGTTTGCTGACGGTTGGCCTGCTCCAGTTGTGCTGCCTGCTGTTTAATGACGCCTTCCAGTTCCGCTTTTTGGCTTTCCTGCGCTTTTTGCAGCGCGGTCAGCTGATTAGCCAGCGCATCGCTGGTTGCGGTCTGCGTGGTCGCCTGTTGTTTTCCCCAGCCATAGAGCCCAACACCTGCGGCCAGCGCAATGGCAATCGCCACCGCACTCAGTATCAGCGCAGTGCCGTTTTTACTCTTTTTTTCAGCAGTAGCTGGCTGTGGCTGAGTCTCCACGGCCTCCCTGGTCTCTTCAACCACGGCGGAGGATTTTTCTTGTTCCGTCATTATGGCTTCCCATTATGAGAGTTATTGTAATGCGCGCAGTAGCGCATCGTTGTCGGCGTTATCAGCGACCTTAATATCTTGCCAGCCCAGTTCCCGGGCGAGGTGCGCCAGACGCTCGCTGACGACGATAAGCCGACAGCGTAGTAACCAGTTTTCACGATACCACTGCGGGATCAGCGCGTTGAGCTGTTGCAGCATTTCCCCGCTGGTGACCACTACCGTTGTCACGCCGCGCGACTGCCAGCGCATCGCTTCTTGTGCTCCATCGTAATGTTTAGCACTACGTTGATAACATTCATAAAACGTGACATCAGCGCCGCGTGCCGTTAGGGTTTCACCTAACAGCTCGCGACCGCCGTTGCCGCGTAAAATCAGCGCACGTTTGCCCGCAATATTTTGTAATTCAGGTAATTGTAGCAAGACTTCGCTGATTTCCCGATCCAGCGGATAGCGAATGTCGTATCCGCTGACGGTATGCAGTGCCAGAGCGGTCGTGCGACCAATGGCAAAATAGCGCGCGGCGGCGGGCCACTTCAGCCCTTCACGTTCCAGTTGCGCATGGGCAAAAGAGACCGCGTGCTGTGATAACACAAAGAGCAGATCGTTATCGGTGATCGCCGAAAACGCCCCGGCCAGCCGCGATAAATCCCGACCCGGGGTAAATTCGATGAGCGGAAAACTCCAGGCCTCCTGCCCCAGTGTGCGCAGACGGCTCACTAACGCTTCCCCTGCGGGAGACGGGCGGGTGACCAGGATACTCATGCGGGGGATTCTCCGTTATAGACCTCTGTCAGAATGGCGCGCGCACCGTTATCCAGCAGCTCTTCGGCCAGTGAAATGCCCATCTGTTCCGCCTGTTCGGGCGAGCCACGGCGCTCTCCGCGTACCATTTGCGAACCGTCCGGTGCACCGACCAGCGCACGTAGCCAAATCTCACCGTTATTGAATTCAGCATAGCTGCCAATGGGCACCTGACAGCCTCCTTCCAGGCGGGTATTCATCGCACGTTCGGCTTTGACGCGCAGTGCGGTAATTTCATCATTCAGCGGCGCCAGCAACGCCTGAGTCCGGCTGTCGTCGAGGCGGCATTCGATGCCCACCGCGCCTTGTCCCACGGCCGGCAGCGACACTTCTGGCGGTAGCGCAGTGCGAATACGTGATTCCAGCCCTAAGCGTTTTAAACCGGCAACGGCCAGGATAATGGCATCGTAGTCGCCGTTATCCAGCTTGCTCAGGCGGGTTCCAACGTTGCCGCGCAGAGAACGGATGACGAGATCCGGACGGCGTTCAGCCAGTTGACACTGACGGCGTAAACTGGAGGTTCCCACGATGCTGCCAGCAGGCAGTTCATCAAGGGTGTTGTAAGTGTTCGAGACAAAGGCGTCGCGCGGATCTTCGCGTTCGCAGATGGTGACCAGTCCCAGACCTTCCGGGAATTCGACCGGAACATCTTTCATCGAGTGCACCGCGATGTCGGCACGTTTTTCGAGCAGCGCAACTTCCAGCTCTTTTACGAACAAGCCTTTACCGCCTACTTTCGCCAGTGGGGTATCAAGAATTACGTCGCCACGCGTCACCATAGGCACCAGTTCCACGACCAGGCTGGGGTGGTTCGCCATCAGGGCGTCTTTGACATAATGTGCCTGCCAGAGCGCAAGGGGGCTTTGGCGTGTGGCAATTCTTAAAACATTGTCTAACATGCTTGTTACCGTCATTATCGTCCGTGGTTCATCCTAACATCCTTACAAGTGGGATGTCAGTGTTACGGTCAAAGGTAAGTCAAGGATAAGGCGCTGCGTTGCGGCTGGCACTATTTAATGACGAGGAACCGTCCGATCGTACCTCAGAATTTACGCGAAGCGATTAGTGCTACACTTGTATGTAGCGCATCTTTCTTTACGGTCAATGAGCAAGGTGTTAAATTGATCACGTTTTAGACCATTTTTTCGACTGAACGCACAAAAAAAAGGTCGTAAAAGGTAACGGTTATTTTTGTCATTTGGTTTATCCCGAATGGTGGTGGTTGTTGGTAAGCGGATCGCGCTGCGGCAATCGACAGCATGACGGGTAGCAACATCAGGCGATACGTCTTGTACCTCTATATTGAGACTCTGAAACAGAGGCTGGATGCCATTAATCAACTGCGTGTAGATCGCGCGCTTGCTGCCATGGGCCCTGCTTTCCAGCAGGTATACAGTCTTCTGCCGACATTATTGCACTATCACCATCCGCTGATGCCAGGGTACCTTGATGGTAACGTTCCCAGAGGCATTTGCTTCTACACGCCTGATGAAACCCAACGCCACTATCTGAACGAACTGGAACTGTATCGCGGTCTGGCACCGCAGGATCCGCCAAAAGGTGAACTGCCGATCACCGGCGTTTACTCTATGGGCAGCACCTCCTCTGTGGGACAAAGCTGTTCGTCGGATCTCGATATCTGGGTGTGCCACCAGTCCTGGCTCGACAGCGACGAACGGCAACTGTTGCAGCGTAAATGTAGCCTGCTGGAAAGCTGGGCTGCCTCGCTGGGAGTGGAAGTCAGCTTCTTCCTGATTGATGAAAACCGTTTCCGCCATAATGAAAGCGGCAGTCTGGGGGGTGAAGACTGTGGCTCGACGCAGCACATTCTGCTGCTGGATGAATTCTATCGTACCGCGGTGCGTCTTGCCGGTAAGCGTATTCTGTGGAATATGGTGCCGGGCGATGAAGAAGAGCATTACGACGACTACGTCATGACGCTCTACGCCCAGGGCGTGCTCACGCCGAACGAATGGTTGGATCTGGGCGGCTTAAGCTCGCTCTCCGCTGAAGAGTACTTTGGCGCAAGCCTCTGGCAACTGTATAAAAGTATCGATTCACCGTACAAAGCGGTGCTGAAAACGCTGCTGCTGGAAGCCTACTCCTGGGAATATCCCAATCCACGCCTGTTGGCGAAAGACATTAAACAGCGCCTGCATGATGGTGAGATCGTCTCGTTTGGTCTTGACCCATACTGCATGATGCTGGAACGCGTGACCGAATACCTCACGGCGATTGAAGACCCGACGCGCCTGGATTTGGTGCGCCGATGTTTCTATTTAAAAGTGTGTGAGAAACTGAGCCGCGAACGCGCCTGCGTGGGCTGGCGTCGTGAAGTGCTCAGTCAGTTAGTGAGTGAGTGGGGATGGGACGACGCCCGTCTGTCTATGCTCGACAACCGGGCGAACTGGAAGATCGATCAGGTGCGTGAAGCGCACAACGAACTGCTCGATGCCATGATGCAGAGCTACCGTAATCTGATCCGCTTTGCGCGTCGTAATAATCTCAGCGTCAGCGCCAGCCCGCAGGATATTGGCGTTCTGACCCGTAAGCTGTATGCCGCGTTTGAAGCGTTGCCGGGTAAAGTCACGCTGGTAAACCCGCAGATTTCACCGGACCTCTCCGAACCGAATTTAACGTTTATCCACGTTCCGCCGGGTCGTGCCAACCGTTCAGGTTGGTATCTCTACAACCGTGCGCCAAACATGGATTCCATCATCAGCCATCAGCCGCTGGAATATAACCGCTATCTGAACAAGCTGGTGGCCTGGGCGTGGTTTAACGGTCTGCTGACGTCGCGCACGCATCTGTTTATTAAGGGCAATGGCATTGTCGATCTGCCGAAGTTGCAGGAGATGGTGGCCGATGTGTCGCACCACTTCCCGCTGCGCCTGCCTGCACCGACGCCGAAAGCGCTCTACAGCCCGTGTGAAATTCGCCATCTGGCGATTATCGTCAATCTCGAATATGACCCGACGGCGGCGTTCCGCAATCAGGTGGTCCATTTTGACTTCCGTAAGCTGGATGTCTTCAGTTTTGGCGAAGAGCAGAATTGCCTGGTGGGCAGCGTAGATCTGCTGTATCGCAACTCGTGGAACGAAGTGCGAACGCTGCATTTCAACGGCGAACAGGCGATGATAGAAGCGCTGAAAACGATTCTGGGCAAAATGCACCAGGACGCCGCGCCACCCGATAGCGTAGAAGTGTTCTGCTACAGCCAGCATCTGCGCGGTTTGATTCGTACCCGCGTGCAGCAGTTGGTTTCAGAGTGCATTGAGCTTCGTCTCTCCAGTACCCGTCAGGAGACAGGACGCTTTAAGGCGCTGCGCGTTTCCGGTCAAACCTGGGGTCTGTTCTTTGAACGCCTGAACGTGTCGGTACAGAAGCTGGAAAACGCCATCGAATTCTACGGCGCGATATCGCATAACAAACTGCATGGTCTGTCCGTTCAGGTGGAGACCAATCAGGTGAAACTGCCGTCGGTCGTGGATGGTTTCGCCAGCGAGGGAATTATTCAGTTCTTCTTTGAAGAGACTGGCGATGAGAAGGGCTTTAACATCTACATTCTGGACGAGAGTAATCGTGCGGAAGTGTATCACCACTGCGAAGGCAGCAAAGAGGAGCTGGTGCGCGATGTCAGCCGTTTCTACTCCTCATCGCACGACCGCTTTACCTACGGCTCCAGCTTCATCAACTTCAACCTGCCGCAGTTCTATCAGATTGTGAACACGGAAGGGCGCGCACAGGTGATCCCGTTCCGCGCGCAGTCGCTTGGTAACGTTCCGCCAGCCAATCAGGATAACGACACGCCGCAGTTGCAGCAGTATTTCTCGTAATGGTTTTGCCGGATGCCATCCGGCAAATAAGACTTAACGAAAGCTGACGTCTTCGCCCGCCTGGTGCGTAGCCGCCTGTTCCAGCAGATCCCAGAAGGTTTCCCCGCTTCGGTCACAAACCCATTCGTCGCCTTTCAGGTCGAAATGGTAGCCGCCCTGTTTGGTCGCCAGCCACACCTGGTGCAGCGGCTCCTGACGGTTGATAATGATTTTGCTGCCGTTTTCAAAGCTAATGGTCAGCACGCCGCCGTTGATTTCACAGTCGATATCGCTGTCGCCATCCCAGTCGTCAAGACGCTCTTCGATGGTCATCCACAGGGTATCGGCCAGGCGATGAAATTCACTGTCGTTCATTGTCGTTTCCCGTTTTTCGTGATGGCGGCAGTATAACCTGAAACAAATCGCGTTGCAGATTACAGGCAAACTCTTGCTTTTACGCCTTCTCCTGCGATGATAGAAAACAGAAAGTATGAACTTACAGGCAATCCATAATGAAAAACGTGTTTCAGGCACTCGCTGTTCTTCTCACTCTGTTCAGCCTGACGGGGTGTGGCCTCAAAGGGCCACTCTACTTCCCACCGGTTGATAAAACCGCACCGCCGCCGACTAAACCGGTTGATACACAAACGCAATCAACTCAGCCCGAACAAAACGATCGTGCTACGGGAGATGGGCCTTCCCAGGTGAACTACTGACGGTGTGTTTCTGTACCCGCGTGAACGGAGTGAACAATGCAATTCTCTAAAATGCATGGCCTTGGCAACGATTTTATGGTCGTCGACGCGGTAACGCAGAATGTCTTTTTTTCGCCAGAATTGATCCGTCGCTTATCAGACAGACATCTGGGGGTGGGATTTGATCAACTGCTGGTGGTTGAACCTCCGTACGATCCTGAGCTGGATTTTCATTACCGCATTTTTAATGCCGACGGCAGCGAAGTGTCGCAATGCGGGAATGGCGCGCGCTGCTTTGCCCGTTTTGTGCGCCTCAAAGGGTTAACCAACAAACGTGACATTCGCGTCAGCACGGCGAATGGGCGGATGGTGCTGAGCGTGACGGACGATGAACTGGTGCGCGTCAACATGGGCGAACCCAACTTTGAACCGTCGCAGGTGCCTTTTCGCGCTAACAAAGCGGAAAAGACTTATATTATGCGAGCAGCGGAACAAACAATATTGTGCGGTGTGGTTTCAATGGGCAACCCGCACTGCGTGATTCAGGTCGATGATGTCGACACGGCGACCGTGGAAACGCTGGGACCGGTTCTGGAAAGCCACGAACGTTTTCCTGAACGGGCAAATATTGGTTTTATGCAGGTCGTGAAGCGCGAGCATATTCGTTTACGCGTTTATGAGCGCGGTGCGGGAGAGACGCAGGCTTGTGGGAGCGGCGCATGCGCGGCCGTCGCCGTCGGCATCCAACAAGGTTTGCTGGCGGAAGAAGTCCGCGTGGAATTACCTGGCGGTCGCCTTGATATCGCCTGGAAAGGCCCGGGTCATCCGTTATACATGACTGGCCCGGCGGCACATGTCTATGACGGGTTTATCCATCTATGAAGCAACCAGGGGAAGAACTACAGGAAACGCTTACGGAACTCGATGACCGGGCGGTCGTCGACTATCTGCAGAAAAACCCTGAGTTTTTTATCCGCAACGCGCATGCTGTGGAAGCCATGCGGGTGCCGCATCCGGTGCGAGGCACCGTCTCGCTCGTCGAGTGGCATATGGCCCGCGCGCGCAACCACATCAACGTCCTTGAAGAAAACATGTCGTTGTTGATGGCGCAGGCGAATGCGAACGAAAGCCTGTTTTATCGCCTGCTGCATTTGCAGGGACGTCTGGTCGCAGCCACCAGCCTTGATGATATGCTGATGCGCTTTCATCGCTGGGCGCGTGAACTGGGCCTTGCCGGTGCGACGGTGCGTCTGTTTCCCGATCGCTGGCGTCTCGGCGCGCCGTCGAGCTATACCCATCTGGCGTTAAGCCGTCAGGCCTTCGAACCGCTGCGGATACAGCGGCTGGGGCAGGAACAGCACTATCTGGGCACCCTGAATGGTCCGGAACTGCTGGTGGTGCTTCCCGAGGCGAAGGCGATTGGTTCGGTGGCGATGTCGATGCTGGGACGTGACGGCGATCTGGGCGTCATTCTGTTCAGCAGTCGCGATATGCATCACTATCAGGCGGGCCAGGGAACGCAACTCTTGCATGAAATTGCGCTGATGATGCCGGATCTGCTGGAGCGCTGGATTGAACGTGTATGACGGACTTCACCACCGATGTTACCCGCTTTCTGCGCTATCTGGGCGTAGAACGCCAGCTTAGCCCCATCACGCTGAAGAACTATCAGCGTCAGCTTGATGCCATCATCGCCCTGGCCGGAGAAGCCGGGCTGCAAAGTTGGCAACAATGTGACGCTGCAATGGTGCGCAGTTTTGCGGTGCGCAGTCGCCGCAAAGGCCTTGGGCCCGCGAGCCTCGCGCTACGTCTTTCTGCTCTGCGCAGTTTCTTCGACTGGATGGTCAGCGAAGGCAAGCTGAAAGCCAATCCGGCGAAAGGGGTACAGGCACCCAAAGCGCCGCGCCATTTGCCGAAAAATATCGACGTTGATGACGTTAACCGTCTGCTGGATATCGATCTTAACGATCCACTCGCCGTGCGCGACCGCGCGATGCTCGAGGTGATGTACGGCGCGGGTCTGCGTTTGTCGGAACTGGTGGGACTGGATATCAAACATCTGGATCTCGACACCGGCGAAGTGTGGGTGATGGGGAAAGGCAGCAAAGAGCGTCGCCTGCCTATTGGTCGCAATGCGGTCGCGTGGATTGAGCACTGGCTGGATCTGCGCGGGCTGTTTGGCAGTGATGAAGACGCGCTGTTTTTGTCAAAGCTGGGCAACCGTATATCCGCGCGCAACGTGCAAAAGCGTTTTGCCGAATGGGGCATTAAGCAGGGGTTAAACAGCCACGTGCATCCACATAAGCTGCGTCACTCCTTTGCCACGCATATGCTGGAGTCGAGCGGCGACCTGCGAGGCGTACAGGAACTGTTGGGGCACGCCAACCTCTCGACCACGCAAATCTATACTCATCTTGATTTTCAACACCTGGCCTCGGTGTACGATGCGGCGCATCCACGCGCCAAACGGGGGAAATAATGCGTTTTTACCGGTCTCCAGGACCCATCTCAGCGATCACTTTCGATCTCGATGACACCCTTTACGATAACCGTCCGGTTATCCAGCGCACCGAGCAGGAAGCGCTCGCCTTTGTGCAAAGCTACCATCCGGCACTCCGTACACTACAAAATGCCGACCTGCAACGTTTGCGTCAGGCGGTGCGTGAAGCCGAGCCGGAAATTTATCACGACGTGACCCGCTGGCGGCATCGCGCTGTTGAGCGGGCGATGCTGAACGCCGGGCTTTCCGCGGAAGAGGCGGTGGCTGGTGCGAACGCCGCGATGATGAACTTTGCGAAGTGGCGCAGTCGGGTCGATGTCCCGCAAGAGACACACGATACGCTGAAAGCCTTAGCGAAAAAGTGGCCGCTGGTGGCGATCACCAACGGTAACGCGCAGCCGGAACTGTTTGGCCTCGGCGATTACTTCGAATTTGTACTGCGTGCCGGTCCGGACGGACGTTCAAAACCGTTCAGTGATATGTACTTCCTGGCGGCGGAAAAGCTGAATGTACCGATCGGCGAGATCCTGCACGTGGGCGACGATCTGACGACCGACGTTGCCGGGGCGATCCGCAGCGGATTGCAGGCCTGCTGGATCAAGCCAGAAAATGCTGACCTGATGCACACCGTTGACAGCCGTTTACTGCCGCATATCGAAATTTCACAGTTGGCATCTCTGACCTCGCTGATATAATCACCCGCAGTTCTGTATAAAATTCCAGGGTTTTGGCGGATGGCGCTACGCTTATCTGCCCTACGCTGACTGCGATCACGTAGGCCCGATAAGCGAAGCGCCATCGGGCATTTCGCAGTTTATCTATTCCTAACGCGGCGGTGCCAATGGACGTTTCTTACCTGCTCGACAGCCTCAATGATAAACAGCGCGAAGCGGTGGCCGCGCCACGTAGCAACATGCTGGTTCTCGCGGGGGCGGGGAGTGGTAAAACACGCGTGCTGGTACACCGTATCGCCTGGCTGTTGACGGTAGAAAATAACTCGCCGTACTCGATTATGGCGGTCACCTTTACCAACAAAGCGGCGGCGGAGATGCGTCACCGCATCGGCCAGATTATGGGCACCAGCCAGGGCGGCATGTGGGTGGGCACCTTCCACGGTCTGGCGCACCGACTGCTGCGCGCGCATCACATGGATGCGAATTTGCCGCAGGACTTCCAAATCCTTGACAGTGAAGACCAGCTGCGCCTGCTTAAGCGTCTGATCAAGGCGATGAACCTCGACGAGAAGCAGTGGCCGGCGCGTCAGGCGATGTGGTACATCAACGGGCAGAAAGACGAAGGTCTGCGCCCGCATCATATTCAGAGCTTTGGTAACCCGATTGAGCAAACCTGGCAAAAGGTTTATCAGGCCTATCAGGAAGCGTGCGATCGTGCGGGACTGGTGGATTTCGCCGAACTGCTGCTGCGCGCGCATGAGTTGTGGCTCAACAAGCCGCATATTCTTCAGCACTACCGCGAGCGTTTCACCAATATCCTGGTGGACGAATTCCAGGATACCAACAACATTCAGTATGCCTGGATTCGTCTGCTGGCTGGCGATACCGGCAAAGTGATGATTGTCGGCGATGACGACCAGTCTATCTATGGCTGGCGCGGCGCGCAGGTAGAGAACATCCAGCGCTTCCTGAACGACTTCCCCGGCGCACAAACGATCCGCCTTGAGCAGAACTACCGCTCAACCAGCAATATCCTCAGCGCGGCTAACGCCCTGATCGAGAACAACAACGGGCGTCTGGGTAAAAAACTGTGGACCGATGGCGTCGAAGGCGAGCCGATTTCGCTCTACTGCGCGTTTAACGAATTGGATGAAGCGCGTTTTGTCGTCAACCGGATCAAAACCTGGCAGGACAACGGCGGTGCGCTTGAGCAGTGCGCCATTCTCTATCGCAGTAACGCCCAGTCGCGTGTGCTGGAAGAGGCATTGTTACAGGCCAGCATGCCGTACCGTATCTACGGTGGCATGCGCTTCTTCGAACGTCAGGAAATCAAAGACGCCCTCTCTTATCTGCGTTTGATTGCAAACCGCAATGATGACGCTGCCTTTGAACGCGTGGTGAATACCCCAACGCGCGGGATTGGCGATCGGACGCTGGACGTGGTGCGCCAGGCTTCGCGCGATCGCCAGCTCACGCTGTGGCAGGCGTGTCGTGAACTGTTGCAGGAAAAAGCGCTGGCCGGTCGTGCCGCCAGTGCGTTGCAACGTTTTATGGAACTGATCGACGCGCTGGCGCAGGAAACCGCCGACATGCCGCTGCATGTGCAGACCGACCGGGTGATTAAAGACTCAGGCCTGCGCATGATGTATGAGCAGGAGAAAGGCGAGAAAGGCCAGACGCGCATCGAGAACTTAGAGGAACTGGTGACGGCGACGCGCCAGTTCAGCTACAACGAAGAAGACGAAGACCTGATGCCGTTGCAGGCATTTCTCTCCCATGCGGCGCTGGAAGCGGGCGAAGGGCAGGCGGATACCTGGCAGGACGCGGTACAGCTCATGACGCTGCACTCGGCGAAGGGGCTGGAGTTCCCGCAGGTGTTTATCGTCGGGATGGAAGAGGGGATGTTCCCCAGCCAGATGTCGCTGGATGAGGGCGGACGACTTGAAGAAGAGCGTCGTCTGGCCTACGTCGGCGTGACCCGTGCGATGCAAAAACTGACGTTAACCTATGCCGAAACGCGCCGGCTGTATGGCAAAGAGGTGTATCACCGTCCATCACGCTTCATCGGCGAGTTGCCGGAAGAGTGCGTTGAAGAGGTGCGCCTGCGTGCAACGATCAGCCGTCCGGTAAGCCATCAGCGGATGGGGACGCCGATGGCGGAGAACGACACCGGCTACAAGCTGGGCCAGCGTGTGCGTCATGCTAAGTTCGGCGAGGGCACCATTGTGAATCTGGAAGGCAGCGGCGAACACAGCCGGTTGCAGGTGGCCTTCCAGGGACAGGGAATCAAATGGCTCGTCGCCGCGTATGCGAAGCTGGAAACGGTCTAACTTATAGATAAATATCACTTAAATTTCCCTCTCTGCTAACCTTTCTGCATAAGGGGAAATTATTACTTTTTCGCGTTTCGTTGCGTGTTGACGGCAAATTTTTGCTGGCGTAACATGCGCGCACGATTACGCTAAGAGGACATTCGCCTTGGACACACCCAGTAGATACTGGCTCATTATCCTGTCATCCAGGATCAACTCCTAAGGCTATCCCTTTTTGCTGATAGCCTTAGCGGTTGTCAGCGACCTTCTCTATTTTCCCGTCGCGCTGAGTCAGGCTGTTTAATGGTCTGAAACCCAATTGTTTCTGTGTGCCCACCGAACTGTCCGATATTTTTAAGCATTGGGAGTCCCGGTCATGTTGAGCGCATTTCAACTGGAAAATAACCGACTCATCCGGCTGGAAGTCGAAGAGTCACAAACCCTGATTGATGCCGTATGGGTCGACCTGGTCGAGCCGGACGACGACGAGCGACTGCGCGTACAATCTGAGCTGGGCCAAAGCCTGGCGACACGTCCTGAACTGGAAGACATCGAAGCATCCGCCCGTTTCTTCGAAGACGAAGACGGTCTGCACATCCACTCCTTTTTCTTCTTCGAAGATGCGGAAGACCACGCGGGTAACTCCACCGTGGCATTCACCATTCGCGATGGCCGCCTGTTTACTCTGCGTGAACGTGAGCTGCCCGCGTTTCGTCTGTATCGTATGCGTGCTCGTAGCCAGGCCATGGTTGACGGTAACGCCTACGAACTGCTGCTGGATCTGTTCGAAACCAAAATCGAGCAATTGGCGGATGAAATTGAAAACATCTACAGCGATCTGGAAGAGCTGAGTCGGGTGATTATGGAAGGTCATCAGGGCGATGAGTACGATGAGGCGCTCTCGACGCTGGCGGAACTGGAAGATATCGGCTGGAAAGTTCGCCTGTGTCTGATGGATACCCAGCGCGCACTGAACTTCCTGGTTCGCAAAGCGCGTTTGCCGGGCGGACAACTGGAACAGGCGCGCGAGATCCTGCGAGATATCGAATCCCTGCTGCCGCACAACGAATCCCTGTTCCAGAAAGTGAACTTCCTGATGCAGGCGGCGATGGGCTTTATCAACATCGAGCAGAACCGGATCATCAAGATCTTCTCGGTGGTTTCCGTGGTTTTCCTACCGCCGACGCTGGTGGCATCCAGCTATGGGATGAACTTCGAGTTCATGCCTGAACTGCGCTGGAGCTTTGGTTATCCGGGCGCGATTATCTTCATGCTGCTCGCAGGCCTGGCGCCGTATCTGTACTTTAAGCGCAAGAACTGGCTGTAATTGTCATGCCGGATGGCGCTTCGCTTATCCGGCCTACAAAAAGTACATCATCGTAGGCCGGATAAGGCACAGCCGCCATCCGGCAACCCCCTAACTCCGACGTCCCCGTCTCTGCGTATAAATCGCATCCGTCACGAAGATCGCCAGCGCGACCCAGATAAAGGCGAACGTCACCATTTTATCCGATCCTGGAACCTCCCCGTAGAACGTCACGGCCAGCAGGAACATTAGCGTCGGGCCGATGTACTGGAAAAAGCCCAGCGTAGAAAGCCGCAGACGGGTCGCCGCACCGGTGAAGCACAGCAGCGGCACCGTGGTCACCACCCCGGCGGCAATCAGCAGCAGGTTGAGCGACATCGGGTTCTGTCCCATATGGCTGGTTGAGCTGTCGGCGATGCCGAACAGGTATATTGCGGCAATGGGCAGCAGCCACAGGGTTTCCACCAGCATCCCGGTTTGCGCTTCAACGGCGATTTTCTTGCGCACCAGACCGTAAAAAGCAAAACTGAACGCCAGTCCCAGCGCGATAATGGGCAATGAGCCGAAGGTCCAGAGCTGCACCAGAACGCCACAGGTCGCCAGAATCACCGCCAGCCACTGCATCCGGCGAAAGCGTTCACCGAGAAAAAGCATCCCCAACACAATATTCACCAGCGGGTTGATAAAGTAACCCAGGCTGGCTTCCAGCATATGGTGGTTGTTTACCGCCCAGATAAACAGCAGCCAGTTACCCCCCACGAGTACCGCAGAGAGCGCCAGCAGGAAGATCTTTTTCGGCGTTTGCAGCAGCGCCTTCACGCTCGACCACTGACGGCTGATGCTGATCAGCGCCACCATAAAGAAAAACGACCAGATCACGCGATGGGTCAGGATTTCATCTGCGGGGACGTAATAAATTAGCTTGAAGTACGCCGGAGCGATCCCCCAAATAAAATAGGCGGCAAGAGCGAGTAACACGCCCAGCCGCGTTTGTTTTGCATCCATCGGGAAAACTCATGTCTGAAATGTAACAGCAGTTTACCTGTTTTTACCCCACCATATAAGTGGCGGTAGCGCTGGCAATATAAAGCCGGTCTTCGTTATGCAGTTCCACACGAGCCACGGCGACTTTGTTCCCCGCGCGCAGCAGACTGCTGGTGGCGGTAAAGCGATTGCCCCGACCCGGACGCAGGTAGTCCACGCGCAGATCGATGGTCCCCATGCGGGACAGACGCTGACGCAGTTCGTCTTCACTGATGGTTTCATGGCGCGTCAGGGTACTGCCGACACACACCAGTCCGGCTGCCACGTCCAGAGCAGAGGCTATCACTCCGCCATGCAGAATGCTCTGCGCCCAGTTCCCGACCATCATTGGCTGATTATTAAAGGCCAGTTGGGCAAATTCTTTTTCGTAGCGCTCCAGTTCCAGTCCCAGCGCCCGGTTAAACGGCATGTGATAGACAAACATTTCGCCCACGAGCTTCAGGGCTTGCTCAGCAGTCAGTACGGCAGACATACGATTTCGACACTCCAATGGTTAATGAAATGTTGATGTTATGCTTCTTAAATGTTGTTTTCCACTTTAAGACGGGATAACTAACGAGGTGGTGTGTAAATATGTAAAATGGTTGGCAGAATAATAAACAAATCAAAAATCTTTCGTTCAGGAGAACAACAAGAATGCGGGCGATTCTGGCTTGGTTGCTACCAGCAGCAATGCTGCCGCTGACGGCGTATGCGCAAGAGGCGACGGTGAAAGAGGTTCATGATGCACCGGCGGTGCGGGGCAGTATTATCGCCAATATGCTGCAGGAGCATGATAATCCTTTTACGCTTTACCCCTACGATACGAACTACCTGATCTACACCAATACCAGCGACATGAACAAAGAAGCGATTAGTTCCTACAACTGGTCCGAAAACGCCCGCAAAGATGAAGTGAAGTTCCAACTGAGTCTGGCGTTTCCGATCTGGCGTGGGATTGCGGGGCCAAACTCGGTTCTGGGCGCCTCGTATACGCAGAAGTCCTGGTGGCAGCTATCCAACACAGAAGAGTCGTCGCCCTTTCGTGAAACCAACTACGAACCGCAGCTGTTCCTGGGCTTTGCGACGGATTATCGCGTTGCCGGATGGACACTGCGCGACGTGGAAATGGGTTACAACCATGATTCGAACGGGCGTTCCGATCCGACATCACGTAGCTGGAACCGACTTTACACGCGCCTGATGGCGGAAAACGGTAACTGGCTGGTGGAGGTCAAACCGTGGTACGTCATCGGCAGTACCGACGATAACCCGGATATCACCAAATACATGGGCTATTATCAGCTTAAGGTCGGCTATCATCTGGGTGATGCGGTGCTGAGCGCGAAGGGCCAGTACAACTGGAATACCGGTTATGGCGGTGCGGAGCTGGGACTGAGTTATCCGATGACGAAGCATATTCGTCTCTATACCCAGGTGTATAGCGGGTACGGCGAATCGCTGATCGACTATAACTTTAATCAGACGCGTGTCGGTGTGGGCGTGATGCTCAACGATATCTTCTGATCGATGATTGTGTTTTAAACATTGCAGTTTCTCCCTCAGGCGCTGAAAATAGCGCCTGTTTTGATTTAAGCGAACGGGGTTAATGTGGCGCAGGCGGAAGTGTTGAATCTGGAATCAGGTGCTAAACAGGTTTTGCAAGAAACCTTTGGCTACCAACAGTTTCGCCCGGGTCAGGAAGCGATCATCGACACCGTCGTTTCGGGGCGCGACTGCCTGGTCGTGATGCCGACCGGGGGCGGAAAATCCCTCTGCTATCAAATCCCTGCCTTATTGCTCAACGGTCTGACCGTGGTCGTTTCGCCGCTGATCTCCCTGATGAAAGATCAGGTCGACCAACTGTTGGCGAACGGCGTGGCGGCCGCCTGTCTGAACTCGACGCAAACCCGCGAGCAGCAGCTTGAGGTGATGACAGGGTGTCGCACCGGGCAAATCCGTCTGCTCTATATCGCCCCTGAACGCCTGATGCTGGATAACTTCCTTGAGCATCTGGCGCACTGGAATCCGGTGTTACTGGCCGTGGACGAAGCGCACTGCATCTCGCAGTGGGGGCATGACTTCCGCCCGGAATATGCCGCACTCGGGCAGCTCAGACAGCGTTTTCCTGCACTGCCGTTCGTCGCGCTGACCGCGACAGCTGATGAAACCACGCGGCTGGACATTGTTCGCCTGCTGGGGCTGAACGATCCCTTAATCCAGATCAGCAGTTTTGACCGGCCAAACATTCGCTACATGCTGATGGAGAAGTTTAAACCGCTCGATCAGTTGATGCGCTACGTGCAGGAACAGCGCGGTAAATCCGGGATTATTTACTGTAACAGCCGTGCGAAGGTGGAAGACACCGCCGCGCGTCTGCAAAGCCGGGGTATTAGCGCCGCCGCGTACCATGCGGGGCTGGAAAATCACATCCGTGCCGACGTGCAGGAGAAATTCCAGCGCGACGATCTGCAAATCGTGGTGGCGACCGTCGCCTTTGGCATGGGCATCAACAAACCCAACGTGCGTTTTGTGGTGCATTTCGATATTCCCCGCAACATTGAATCTTACTACCAGGAAACCGGTCGCGCCGGGCGTGACGGCCTGCCTGCGGAGGCAATGCTGTTTTACGATCCGGCGGATATGGCGTGGCTGCGCCGTTGCCTGGAAGAAAAACCGCAGGGGCAGCTACAGGATATTGAACGGCATAAGCTAAACGCGATGGGCGCGTTTGCCGAGGCGCAAACCTGCCGTCGTCTGGTGCTGCTTAACTACTTCGGTGAAGGGCGTCAGGAGCCGTGCGGCAACTGCGATATCTGTCTCGATCCGCCAAAACAGTACGACGGTCTGATGGATGCGCGCAAAGCGCTGTCGACGATTTATCGCGTTAACCAGCGCTTCGGGATGGGCTACGTCGTGGAGGTGCTGCGCGGCGCGAATAGTCAGCGTATCCGCGAACTGGCACACGATAAACTGCCGGTGTATGGCATTGGTCGTGAGCAGAGCCACGAACACTGGGTGAGCGTGATCCGCCAGTTGATTCACCTGGGGCTGGTGACGCAGAACATTGCTCACCATTCGGCGCTCCAGCTCACCGAAGCCGCGCGTCCGGTGCTGCGAGGCGAGGTCGCGCTGCAACTCGCGGTGCCGCGTATTGTCGCCCTGAAACCACGCGTGATGCAGAAATCCTTTGGCGGCAATTACGATCGCAAACTGTTCGCCAAACTGCGCAAGCTGCGTAAAGCCATTGCCGATGAAGAGAACATCCCGCCATACGTCGTCTTTAACGATGCCACGCTGATAGAGATGGCGGAACAGATGCCGGTTTCCGCGAGCGAAATGCTCAGCGTCAATGGGGTGGGAATGCGTAAACTGGAGCGCTTCGGTAAAGAGTTTATGGCGCTGATCCGCGCCCACGTCGATGGTGATGACGAAGAGTAGTCAGCCGGGCAAAAAAGTGCCAGGATGGTGACTCACTGAACTGTTTCCCCCGCGAGTATTTTCGATCATGCTAATGTTATTTCTCACCGTGGCGATGGTGCACATTGTGGCACTGATGAGCCCAGGGCCGGATTTCTTTTTTGTCTCGCAGACGGCGGTCAGCCGCTCGCGCAAAGAAGCGATGATGGGTGTGTTGGGCATTACCTGTGGCGTCATGGTCTGGGCGGGCATCGCGCTGCTCGGCCTGCATCTGATCATCGAAAAAATGGCCTGGCTACACACTATTATCATGGTGGGCGGCGGTCTGTATCTGTGCTGGATGGGTTACCAGATGCTGCGTGGGGCGTTGAAAAAGCAGGATGTTGCCGCCCCCACGCCGCAGGTTGAGCTGGCGCAAAGCGGCCGCAGTTTCCTGAAGGGGTTACTGACGAATCTGGCTAACCCGAAAGCCATCATCTACTTCGGTTCGGTCTTTTCTCTGTTCGTCGGCGACAGCGTCGGTACCGCCGCGCGCTGGGGGATTTTCGTGCTGATTATTGTTGAGACCTTCGCGTGGTTTACCGTGGTCGCCAGCCTGTTTGCGCTACCGAAAATGCGTCGCGGCTATCAGCGCATGGCGAAATGGATCGACGGTTTTGCCGGGGCGTTGTTCGCTGGATTTGGTATCCACCTGATCATTTCGCGATAAGTCTTCGTGCCGGATACGCGCCAGCCGCTATCCGGCAACCTGTCAGGCATGGCGTGCTGACGCCAGTAGTGCACCCACCAGCATAAACAGCGAACCGAACACTTTGTTTAACGCTTTCATCTGCTTCGGCCCTTTGATCCACAAGGCGATACGCTGCGCCAGCGTGGCGTAACCGATCATCACCACGATATCGACCACAATGGTGGTCACGCCAAGCACGATGTACTGCATCAGCTGCGGTTCCTTTGGCATCACGAACTGCGGGAAAAGGGCTGCCAGAAAGACGATGCTTTTGGGGTTCGTCAGATTCACGAATACCGCGCGTTTGAACAGGCGACCGCGTGACTGGGTCTGGGCCATTGTATTCAGGTCAATGGCCCCGGCGGCGCGCCATTGCTGAATACCTAACCAAATCAGATAGGCGGCGCCCGCCCATTTCAGCACCTCAAAGGCGATGACGGAGCGTGAAAACAGGGTACCCAGACCCACGCCGACCAGCACGATATGAATGCCCAGCCCGGCCTGTAACCCGGCAATCGACGCCGCTGCGCCGCGATAGCCGTGATTAATGGAAGTCGTCATGGTGTTGATGGCGCCAGAACCGGGTGAAAGGCTCAAAATTATGGATGTCAGCAGGTAGGCGAACCACCATTCGAAGGTCATGAGAAACTCCCTGATTGTCGGTTTTTATGCCACAATACGCTACTGTCACAGTAAAGTGTTACGCGCTACTGAAAAAACGATTTTTACCTGGTAAACGAGGCTGGATACCCGATGTTTCAGCAGCAAAAAGACTGGGAAACGAGAGAAAACGCGTTTGCGGCTTTTTCCATGGGGCCGTTAACAGACTTCTGGCGTCAGCGCGAGGAAGCGGAATTGACCGGTGTGGGCCGGGTGCCGGTGCGCTTTGTCCGGTTTCGCGCTGAGCATAACGATCGTGTCATCGTCATCTGCCCGGGGCGAATAGAAAGCTATGTGAAGTACGCCGAACTGGCGTATGACCTGTTTCATCTGGGCTTTGATATCCTCATTATTGACCATCGCGGCCAGGGACGTTCAGGGCGTATGCTATCGGATCCCAATCGCGGTCATGTCGACAATTTCAACGACTATGTCGATGATTTATCGGCGTTCTGGGAACAAGAAGTTCAGCCGGGGCCGTGGCGTAAACGTTATATTCTGGCGCATTCGATGGGCGGGGCGATTGCGACGCTGTTTTTGCAGCGTCATCCGCATCAGTGCGATGCTATCGCGCTCTGTGCGCCGATGTTTGGTATTGTAATGCGGCTGCCGGACTGGATGGTCCGCCATATTCTGGACTGGGCTGAAGGCCATCAGCGTATCCGGGAAGGGTATGCGATAGGCACCGGACGCTGGCGGGCATTGCCTTTTAGCATGAATGTATTAACCCACAGTCGACAGCGCTATCGGCGTAATTTACGTTTTTATGCGGATGAGCCGCAGCTGCGTGTCGGCGGCCCGACCTATCACTGGGTACGGGAAGGCATCCTGGCTGCTGAACAAGCGCTGGCAGGCGCGGGCGATGACGCC
This sequence comes from Citrobacter sp. Ct235, assembly GCF_030332305.1. Lineage (NCBI taxonomy): Bacteria > Pseudomonadati > Pseudomonadota > Gammaproteobacteria > Enterobacterales > Enterobacteriaceae > Citrobacter > Citrobacter sp. Ct235. The sequence goes on along the minus strand of NZ_JAOWIC010000044.1, from coordinate 27,108 downwards.
ACGCCAACTCTGCTGATTCAGGCCGAAGAAGAGCGTGTGGTGGATAACCGCATGCACGAACGTTTTTGTGAACGCCGCGCCGCAGCGGGCCATCCTGTCGAAGGGGGTCATCCGCTGGTCATTAAAGGCGCTTACCATGAGATCCTTTTTGAAAAGGACGCTATGCGCTCAGTTGCGCTTCAGGCTATTGTTGGTTTTTTCAACAAGCATAACTCATCAGCGGAAACCGCTTTGCTCAGAGGTTGAATTTTTATATGTATCAGGTTGTTGCGTCTGATTTAGATGGCACACTGCTTTCTCCCGACCATACCCTATCTCCCTACGCGAAAGAAACGCTGAAGCTATTGACCGCGCGCGGCGTTAATTTTGTCTTTGCGACGGGTCGTCACCATGTCGACGTGGGACAGATCCGCGATAACCTGGGGATTAAGTCCTGGATGATCACCTCCAACGGTGCGCGTGTACATGACATGGACGGAAATCTGGTGTTTACCCATAACCTGGATCGCGATATTGCCAGCGATCTGTTTGGGGTGGTGAACACTAACCCGGATATCATTACCAACGTCTATCGTGATGACGAATGGTTTATGAACCGCCATCGTCCGGATGAGATGCGCTTTTTCAAAGAGGCGGTGTTCCATTACACGCTGTTTGAACCCGGTTTACTGGAGCCGGAAGGCGTCAGCAAAGTGTTCTTTACCAGCCATTCTCATGACATTCTGCTGCCGCTGGAACAGGCTATTAATGCGCGCTGGGGCGATCGCGTCAACGTGAGTTTCTCCACGCTCACCTGCCTGGAAGTGATGGCGGGCGGCGTGTCGAAAGGTCATGCGCTGGAAGCGGTTGCCAAAGCGATGGGTTACAGCCTTAAAGACTGCATCGCCTTTGGCGACGGCATGAACGACGCTGAAATGCTGTCGATGGCGGGTAAAGGCTGCATTATGGGCAATGCGCACCAGCGTCTGAAGGATTTGCATCCGGAACTGGAAGTGATTGGCATCAACGTCGATGACGCGGTACCGCACTACCTGCGCGATCTTTTCTTGCGCTAAAATGAATGCTCATTAATTAACCAGTCGTCAACTTAACTCTCCGCTACAATGGATACTCCTTATTCTCAGAGATATCCATTGTGGCGTTACTGATCATTACTACGATCCTGTGGGCCTTCTCCTTCAGTTTGTTTGGGGAGTACCTTGCCGGACACGTCGATAGCTACTTTGCGGTGCTGGTTCGGGTCGGTCTGGCGGCGTTGGTATTCCTGCCTTTCCTGCGTACCCGCGGGCACAGCCTGAAAACTATCGGCCTGTATATGCTGGTGGGGGCCATGCAGCTTGGCATCATGTATATGCTGAGTTTCCACGCTTATCTCTACCTGACCGTTTCTGAACTGCTGCTGTTTACCGTGTTGACGCCGCTCTATATCACGCTGATTTACGATCTAATGAGCAAGCGTCGCCTGCGCTGGGGCTATGCTTTCAGCGCGCTGCTGGCGGTGATTGGCGCAGGGATTATTCGCTATGACCAGGTGACCGATCACTTCTGGACGGGCCTGCTGCTGGTCCAACTTTCCAACATTAGCTTTGCCATCGGGATGGTGGGCTATAAGCGCCTGATGGAGACGCGCCCGATGCCGCAGCATAATGCATTTGCGTGGTTTTACCTCGGCGCGTTTCTGGTGGCCGTGGTCGCCTGGTTCATGCTGGGCAATGCGCAGAAAATGCCGGAGACGACACTCCAGTGGGGCATTCTGGTGTTCCTCGGCGTGGCGGCTTCAGGGATCGGCTACTTTATGTGGAACTACGGTGCCACACAGGTCGATGCGGGCACGCTGGGTATTATGAACAACATGCATGTGCCCGCAGGACTGCTGGTCAACCTGGCGATTTGGCACCAACAGCCTCACTGGCCGAGCTTTATTACGGGTGCGGCTGTGATACTGGCGTCACTGTGGGTGCATCGAAAATGGGTCGCTCCGCGCTCCGTACAAATGGCAGATGATCGCAGGCGTGATTGCGCGCCGATCGAATAAACGCCTCAGTCACCGGCTGACGCTGCTCTCCGTCACGCACGGCGGCGTACAGACGGCTCCACAAGCCATCCCCCAGGGTTCTGGTCACCACCAGACCCTGGCGTTCAAAACTTTCCACGACCCAGTGCGGCAGGGCGGCAATGCCCATGTTTGCTGCCACCATCTGAATCAACAGCAGGGTGTTATCCACACTTTTCAGTGACGGGCTGACCCCCGCTGGCTGAAGAAAATGGCGCCAGACGTCCAGTCGACTGCGCTGTACCGGATAGATCAGCAGCGTTTCGCTGGCTAAATCTTCCGGCGTTACCTGTGTCTTGCTGGTCAGCGGATGATCGGGGGCCAGCACCAGGCGAACTTCAAAATCGAACATTGGCGAATAGTGCAGCCCGCTGCGCGGCAGAATGTCAGAGGTCATTACCAGATCCAGTTCGTCCTGCTGGAGCGCAGGCTGGGGGTCAAACGTCACGCCGGATTTAAAATCCATCTCCACCTGCGGCCATTTAGCGCGGAAGTTTTCCAGCGCCGGGGTCAGCCACTGAATACAGCTATGACACTCAATAGCGATGCGCAGACGAGTCTGCTGCGGTTCGTTGCAGGCCTGCAACGCGCGGTTAATTTGCGGCAGGACCTGACCGGCCAGCTGTAGCAGGATCTCACCCTGAGGGGTGAAACGTAGCGGCTGGCTTTTACGAATAAATAGCCGAAAGCCAAGGCGCTGCTCCAGATCGCTGAACTGGTGAGACAAGGCGGATTGGGTTTGATGCAGCGTCGCCGCGGCGGCTGCCAGCGACCCGGTATTCCGCAACGCCTGGAGCGTTTTCAGGTGTTTAATCTCGATCATGAAAGTCCTTCACTTCGGCATGAACAAATTGCGCTTGAGGAATATACAGTAACTGTCAATTATGGATGTGTAAACATCTGGACGTCTAAAATCCTTCGTCTTTTAAATTTATGGTGCGTTGGCTGCGTTTACTCACCCCGGTCACTTACTTCAGTAAGCTCCCGGGGATGAGCAAACTTGCCGCCTTCCCTAAATTCAAAATCCATAGGATTTACATATAATTAGAGGCAGTAAAATGACAATATTGAATCACACCCTCGGTTTCCCTCGCGTTGGCCTGCGTCGCGAGCTGAAAAAAGCGCAAGAAAGCTACTGGGCGGGTAATGCGACCCGTGAAGAGCTACTGGCGGTGGGCCGCGAGCTGCGAGCGCGCCACTGGGATCAACAAAAGCAAGCGGGTATCGATCTTCTGCCGGTGGGTGACTTCGCCTGGTATGACCATGTTCTGACCACCAGCCTGCTGCTCGGCAACGTGCCGGCTCGTCATCAGAACAAAGACGGTTGTGTCGATATCGACACGCTGTTCCGCATTGGTCGTGGTCGTGCGCCGACCGGTGAACCTGCGGCAGCAGCGGAAATGACCAAGTGGTTTAACACCAACTATCACTACATGGTGCCGGAGTTCGTTAAAGGTCAGCAGTTCAAACTGACCTGGACACAGCTGCTGGATGAAGTGGACGAGGCGCTGGCGCTGGGTCACAAGGTGAAACCCGTGCTGCTGGGGCCGGTGACGTATCTGTGGCTGGGGAAAGTGAAAGGCGAATCGTTCGACCGCCTGAGCCTGTTGAATGACATTCTGCCGGTGTACAAACAGGTGCTGGCTGAGCTGGCAAAACGCGGTATCGAGTGGGTGCAGATTGACGAACCGGCGTTAGTGCTGGAGCTGCCGCAGGCGTGGCTGAACGCCTTCAAACCGGCCTACGATGCACTTTCCGGGCAGGTGAAACTGCTGTTGACCACTTACTTTGAAGGCGTAACGCCGAACCTTGATACCATTACCGCGCTGCCGGTACAGGGGCTGCACGTTGACCTGGTCCACGGTAAAGATGACGTGGCGGCGCTGCACAAACGCCTGCCGTCTGACTGGCTGCTGTCTGCCGGTCTGGTCAATGGACGTAACGTCTGGCGTGCCGATCTGACAGAAAAATATGCCCAGATTAACGATATCGTAGGCCTTCGTGCGCTGTGGGTGGCTTCTTCCTGCTCGCTGCTGCATAGCCCGATCGACCTGAGCGTCGAAACGCGTCTGGATGAGGAAGTGAAGAGCTGGTTTGCCTTTGCTCTGCAAAAATGTGGCGAACTGACGCTGCTGCGCGATGCGCTGAACAGCGGCGATACCGCCGCCATCGCCGAATGGAGCGCACCGATTCAGGCTCGTCGCCACTCAACCCGTGTACACAATGCGGCAGTGGAAAAACGTCTGGCGGCCATCACCGCACAGGACAGCCAGCGCGCGAACCCGTATGAGGTGCGTGCTGAAGCCCAGCGTGCGCGCTTCAACCTGCCGGCCTGGCCAACGACCACTATCGGTTCTTTCCCGCAGACCACTGAAATCCGCGGCCTGCGTCTGGACTTCAAAAAGGGCAATCTCGATGCCAACCACTACCGCACCGGCATCGCGGAGCATATCAAGCAGGCGATTGTTGAGCAGGAGCGGCTGGGGCTGGACGTGCTGGTTCACGGTGAAGCCGAGCGTAATGACATGGTGGAATATTTTGGTGAACATCTGGACGGTTTCGTCTTCACCCAGAACGGTTGGGTGCAGAGCTACGGTTCCCGCTGTGTTAAACCGCCGGTGGTGATCGGTGACGTTAGTCGTCCGGAAGCGATTACCGTCGAGTGGGCGAAATACGCCCAGTCTCTGACCGACAAACCGGTGAAAGGGATGCTGACCGGCCCGGTGACGATTCTTTGCTGGTCGTTCCCGCGTGAAGATGTCAGCCGTGAAACGATTGCCAAACAGATCGCGCTGGCGCTACGTGACGAGGTGGCAGATCTTGAAGCGGCAGGCATTGGCATCATCCAGATTGATGAACCCGCACTACGTGAAGGGCTTCCGCTGCGCCGTAGCGACTGGGCCGCCTATCTGGCGTGGGGCGTGGAGGCATTTCGTATCAATGCAGCGGTGGCGAAGGATGATACCCAGATCCACACCCACATGTGTTACTGCGAGTTTAACGACATCATGGATTCTATCGCCGCGCTGGATGCCGACGTGATAACCATTGAGACCTCACGTTCCGACATGGAGTTGCTGGAGTCATTTGAAGAGTTCGACTATCCAAACGAAATTGGACCGGGCGTGTATGACATTCACTCGCCGAACGTCCCGAGCGTAGAGTGGATTGAGGCGCTGTTGCAAAAAGCGGCGCAGCGTATCCCGGCTGAACGCCTGTGGGTGAACCCGGACTGCGGCCTGAAAACCCGCGGTTGGGCAGAAACCCGCGCCGCGCTGGCAAACATGGTCCAGGCAGCACAGAATCTGCGTCAGGCGTGATCCTGAAAAATCTGGCCCGGTTGTTTCCGGGCCAGAACTTATTTCTTACTTCCGTACTGCGCAAACCATGCCAGCATTCTTTGCCAGCCGTCTTTGGCGGATTCTTCGTGATAGCTCGAGCGATAGTCGGCATTGAAGGCATGACCGGCATCGGGATAGACGATAATCTCCGTGTTGGCGTTAGCGGCGCGTAGCGCCTGGCGCATGGTCTCCACGCTTTCCTGCGAAATACTGTTATCCTGACCGCCGTACAGACCCAGCACCGGGGCGTTCAGATCGGTCGCCACATCGACAGGATGCTTCGGCGAATTCAACGACTTATCACCCACCAGCTTTCCATACCAGGCCACTGCGGCTTTCAACTGCGGGTTATGCGCCGCGTACAGCCAGGCAATACGTCCGCCCCAACAAAAGCCGGTGATCATCAGGCGATGAACATCCCCACCGTTACGGGACGCCCAACTGGCAACGTGATCCAGATCGGCCAGTACATGAGAATCCGGCACTTTCGCCACCAGACCGCTGAGCAGGGTCGGAATATCGGCGAAATCATTCGGATCGCCCTCGCGGAAATAGAGTTCTGGCGCGATAGCCAGATACCCGTCCAGCGCCAGGCGACGGCAGACGTCGCGGATATGTTCATGCACGCCAAAGATTTCCTGCACTACAATGACCACAGGCAGAGGGCCATCGCTCTTTTTCGGGCGCGCGTGATACGCCGGCATGTCGTCACCCTGGGAAGGGATCGACGTAATGCCCGCGACAATAGTGTCGTCCGGGGTATGAACTGAGGTAGAGGCAATCGGGGATGCTGCAGGTGCAAAACCGGTTTGTTGTGTTGATGTCATGGTATTCTCCGTACCCTTAGAAAAATAGCGCACTATTAACTATAGACAGCCTTTAACCATTCACACTGCCTCAAACGGCTCGCTTTTTTGCGGAGAAAGAAAAAATCGGGCCGTTAATGTGATTTGAATCACTATTTATCGGTAAGTTTATGCAACTGATTTGTGTCATGGTGATGAGGGTCACGAAAATATCTTAAGTCCTTCGGTAAAGTGTCTTTTTGCTTCTTCTGACAAAAACCGAATCACAGAGGAGTTTTATATGTCCAGGTCTGACGTTTTTCATCTCGGCCTCACCAAGAACGATTTACAAGGGGCTACGCTGGCTATCGTCCCTGGCGATCCGGAACGTGTGGAAAAGATCGCCGCGCTGATGGAGAAGCCGGTTAAACTGGCATCTCACCGTGAATTCACCACCTGGCGTGCAGAACTGGACGGTAAAGCCGTCATTGTCTGCTCGACCGGTATCGGCGGCCCGTCTACCTCTATTGCGGTGGAAGAACTGGCTCAGTTGGGCATTCGTACCTTCCTGCGTATCGGCACCACCGGTGCTATTCAGCCGCATATTAATGTCGGCGATGTGCTGGTCACCACGGCGTCCGTTCGTCTGGATGGCGCGAGCCTGCATTTTGCGCCGATGGAGTACCCGGCAGTCGCTGACTTTGAATGCACCACCGCGCTGGTTGAAGCGGCAAAATCCATCGGTGCCACCACTCATGTGGGCGTGACCGCCTCTTCTGACACCTTCTACCCAGGTCAGGAACGCTACGACACCTTCTCCGGTCGCGTGGTGCGTCGTTTCAAAGGCTCTATGGAAGAGTGGCAGTCAATGGGCGTGATGAACTACGAAATGGAGTCCGCCACGCTGCTGACCATGTGCGCAAGCCAGGGCCTGCGCGCCGGGATGGTAGCGGGCGTGATCGTTAACCGTACTCAGCAGGAGATCCCGAATGCTGAGACGATGAAACAGACCGAAAGCCATGCGGTGAAAATCGTGGTGGAAGCGGCGCGTCGTCTGATCTAATCCTCTTCCCTTCCATAAAAGGCCGACGCGTTCGGCCTTTTGCTTTACGCGATTATTTGCGTAGCGCCTCGCAGGAAAGTTCTTTAAAACTGGACGTTTATACAGCACAATTCTATTTTGTGCGGGTGATGTATGGCGTCGGGAGGCATTTTGGATATCTCAATCATCATTTATGCGGTTATTGCGCTGGTGGGTGTTGCGCTTGGCTGGCTGCTGGCCAGCTATCAGCATGCACAACAGAAAGCCGAGCAATTCGCTGAACGTGAAGAGATGGTTGCGGCATTAAGCGCAGCAAAACAACAGATAGCCCAAAGCGAACACTGGCGCGATGAGTGTGAGTTGCTCAATAACGAATTACGTAGCCTGCGCAGTATTAACACCTCGCTGGAAGCGGATCTGCGTGAAGTGACTACGCGGATGGAAGCGACGCAGCAGCATGCGGAAGATAAAATCCGCCAGATGATCAACAGCGAGCAGCGTCTGAGCGAACAGTTTGAAAATCTGGCGAACCGAATCTTTGAACAGAGCAATCGCCGGGTTGATGAGCAAAACCGACAGAGCCTGAACGGTCTGCTGACGCCGCTGCGAGAACAACTGGACGGTTTTCGTCGCCAGGTCCAGGAGAGCTTTGGTCAGGAAGCGCGCGAGCGTCATACCCTGGCGCATGAAATTCGCAATCTCCAACAGCTTAATGCGCAAATGACCCAGGAAGCGGTCAACCTGACGCGTGCGCTAAAAGGCGACAACAAAACGCAGGGGAACTGGGGCGAGGTGGTGCTCACCCGTGTGCTGGAGGCGTCCGGACTGCGCGAAGGGTACGAGTACGAAACGCAGGTCAGCATTGAAAATGACGTTCGTTCCCGTATGCAGCCTGACGTGATCGTGCGTTTGCCGCAGGGCAAAGATGTGGTGATCGACGCCAAAATGACGCTGGTGGCCTATGAGCGCTATTTTAATGCGCAAGATGATGACACCCGCGAAAACGCGCTCCAGGAGCACATTGCCTCGGTGCGTAACCATATTCGTCTGCTGGGGCGTAAGGATTACCAGCAACTTCCGGGGCTGCGCACCCTGGATTACGTGCTGATGTTTATCCCTGTGGAGCCCGCTTTTCTGTTGGCGCTTGACCGACAGCCTGAACTGATTACCGAGGCGCTTAAAAATAATATTATGCTGGTCAGCCCAACGACATTACTGGTGGCGTTGCGGACCATTGCGAATCTGTGGCGCTACGAACATCAAAGTCGTAATGCGCAACAGATTGCAGACCGTGCGAGCAAGCTCTATGACAAAATGCGCCTCTTTGTCGATGATATGTCCGCCATCGGGCAGAGCCTGGATAAAGCGCAAGATAACTATCGTCAGGCGATGAAAAAACTCTCGTCGGGACGTGGTAACGTGCTGGCGCAGGCCGAAGCGTTTCGCGGTTTAGGAGTCGAAATTAAGCGCGAGATTAATCCTGAACTGGCGGAACAGGCCACGACGCAGGATGAAGAGTATCGGTTGCGATCGGTACCCGAAGAGCAGGAAAACACGTCTTATTCCGACGATGACGGGATAAAGCAGCAATCGAATTAGTCCGTTCGGGTCAGCCGGGACGGGCAGAAGGGTAGGGCAATGCGCCCCAATCTGTTACACTTCTCGAACAATTTTTAGATGAGCAGGCACTGAGATGGTGGATAATTCACAAGAAACGACGCACTTTGGTTTTCAGACTGTCGCTAAAGAGCATAAAGCGGACATGGTGGCCCACGTTTTTCATTCTGTGGCATCAAAATATGATGTCATGAATGATTTGATGTCTTTTGGCATTCATCGTTTGTGGAAACGCTTCACCATCGACTGTAGCGGCGTTCGCCGTGGTCAGACAGTGCTGGACTTAGCCGGGGGGACCGGCGATCTGACGGCCAAATTCTCTCGCCTGGTCGGTGAGACCGGCAAGGTTATTCTGGCGGACATCAATGACTCAATGCTCAAAATGGGTCGCGAGAAGCTGCGCAATATCGGCGTGATTGGCAACGTGGAATACGTTCAGGCCAATGCGGAAGCGCTACCGTTCCCGGACAATACCTTTGACTGCATTACCATTTCCTTCGGTTTGCGTAACGTCACGGACAAAGACAAAGCCTTGCGCTCCATGTACCGAGTCCTGAAACCGGGCGGCCGTCTGCTGGTGCTGGAATTTTCTAAACCGATTATCGAACCGCTGAGTAAAGCGTACGATGCCTACTCTTTCCATATCTTGCCGCGTATTGGTTCTATGGTCGCCAATGATGCCGACAGCTATCGCTATCTGGCGGAATCCATCCGTATGCATCCCGATCAGGACACATTGAAAGCGATGATGCAGGACGCCGGGTTCGAAAGCGTCGACTATTACAACCTGACAGCGGGTGTGGTTGCGCTGCATCGTGGCTATAAGTTCTGACAGGAGAACGGGGATGCCTTTTAAACCCTTAGTGACTGCAGGAATGGAAAGTCTGCTTAATTCATTCCTGTATCGTTCGCCGGCGTTGAAAACGGCGCGAGCGCGTCTGCTGGGAAAAGTGCTGCGTGTGGAGCTAAAAGGCTTTTCGACATCATTAATTCTGCTGTTCAGCGAACGTCAGGTTGACGTGCTGGGCGAGTGGGCTGGCGAGGCCGACTGCACGGTAATCACCCATGCCAGCGTGTTGCCAAAATTACGCGACCGCCAGCAACTGACCGCGCTGATTCGCAGTGGCGAACTGGAAGTGCAGGGTGATATTCAGGTTGTACAGAATTTCGTTGCCCTTGCCGATCTGGCGGAATTCGATCCTGCTGAACTGCTGGCTCCTTATACCGGCGACATCGCAGCAGAAGGGATCAGCAAAGCGCTACGCGGCGGGGTCAAATTTCTCCGACACGGGATCCAACGTCAGCAACGCTATGTTGCCGAAGCCATTACGGAAGAGTGGCGAATGGCACCCGGATCGCTTGAGGTTGCCTGGTTTGCGGAAGAAACGGCAGCCGTGGAGCGTGCTGTCGATGCACTGACCCGGCGGCTGGAAAAACTGGAGGCTAAATGACGCCAGGTGAAGTACGGCGCCTATATTTCATCATTCGCACTTTCTTAAGTTACGGACTTGATGAGCTCATCCCAAAAATGCGGATCACGCTGCCGCTGCGGTTATGGCGTTATTGCCTGTTCTGGATGCCAAACCGACATAAAGAAAAACTACTGGGAGAGAGACTGAGACTGGCTCTGCAGGAGTTAGGGCCGGTGTGGATCAAGTTTGGTCAAATGCTCTCGACCCGACGCGATCTCTTTCCCCCGCATATTGCCGATCAGCTGGCGTTGTTACAGGACAAAGTCGCTCCCTTCGATGGAAAACTTGCGAAAGCGCAAATCGAAGAAGCCATGGGCGGACTGCCTGTTGAAGCCTGGTTTGATGAATTTGATATTCAACCGCTGGCGTCGGCGTCGGTTGCCCAGGTGCATACGGCGAGACTGAAATCGAACGGCAAAGAGGTTGTCATCAAAGTCATCCGCCCGGACATTCTGCCGGTTATCAAAGCGGATCTGAGACTGATCTATCGTCTTGCTCGCTGGGTGCCACGCTTGCTGCCAGATGGCCGCCGCCTGCGTCCGACGGAAGTCGTGCGGGAATATGAAAAGACATTGATTGATGAGCTGAATCTGCTGCGTGAATCCGCCAACGCTATTCAACTGCGGCGAAACTTTGAAGACAGCCCAATGCTCTACATCCCGGAAGTGTATTCTGACTACTGTAGTGAGAATATGATGGTGATGGAACGCATTTACGGTATCCCGGTTTCCGATGTGGTGACGCTGGAGAAAAACGGCACCAACATGAAGTTGCTGGCGGAGCGCGGCGTACAGGTATTCTTCACTCAGGTCTTTCGTGACAGCTTCTTCCACGCGGATATGCACCCCGGTAACATCTTTGTCAGCTATGAACACCCGGAAAACCCGAAATATATTGGCATTGATTGCGGCATTGTTGGCTCGTTAAATAAGGAAGATAAGCGTTACCTTGCGGAGAACTTCATCGCGTTTTTTAATCGTGATTACCGCAAAGTTGCGGAACTGCACGTCGATTCTGGCTGGGTACCACCGGATACCAACGTTGAAGAGTTTGAATTTGCGATTCGTACGGTGTGCGAGCCGATATTCGAGAAGCCGCTGGCGGAAATCTCGTTTGGCCACGTTTTGTTAAACCTTTTCAATACGGCGCGTCGGTTTAACATGGAAGTGCAGCCGCAACTGGTATTGTTGCAGAAGACATTATTGTATGTTGAGGGCGTAGGCCGCCAACTCTATCCGCAGTTGGATCTCTGGAAAACAGCGAAGCCTTTTCTGGAGTCATGGATCAAAGATCAGGTCGGTATTCCAGCGCTGATCAGAGCATTTAAGGAAAAAGCGCCGTTCTGGGTCGAAAAAATGCCAGAACTCCCTGAACTGGTGTACGACAGTTTGCGCCAGGGCAAATATTTACAGCACAGTGTTGATAAGATTGCGCGCGAGCTTCAGGAGAATCATGTCCGTCAGGGGCAATCCCGTTACTTATTGGGAATTGGCGCAACGTTGCTGTTAAGTGGGACGTTCTTGTTGATTAATCGCCCTGAATGGGGCTACATGCCCGGTTGGTTAATGGCGGGCGGCCTGGTTGCCTGGATTGTCGGCTGGCGCAAAACTCGCTGATTTTTTCATCGCTCAAGGCAGGCCGGGTAACGTATACTACGGCCTTATTAATTCATCATCTATCACAGAGGAACATGTATGGGTGGTATCAGTATTTGGCAGTTGGTGATCATTGCCGTCATCGTTGTACTGTTGTTTGGCACCAAGAAGCTCGGCTCCATCGGTTCCGATCTTGGCGCATCCATCAAAGGCTTCAAAAAAGCCATGAGTGATGATGATGCTAAACAGGATAAAGCCAGTCAGGACGCTGACTTTACCGCGAAATCTATTACTGACAAACCGGCAGACGCTGATAAAGAAACTGCGAAAAAAGAAGACGCGAAAAGCCACGATAAAGAGCAGGTGTAATTCGTGTTTGATATCGGTTTTAGCGAACTGTTACTGGTGTTTATTATCGGCCTCGTTGTTCTGGGGCCGCAGCGATTGCCGGTAGCCGTCAAAACGATAGCTGGCTGGGTACGCGCACTGCGATCCCTTGCGACAACCGTTCAGAATGAACTGACCCAGGAGCTTAAGCTCCAGGAGTTTCAGGACAGCCTGAAAAAGGTTGAGAAAGCGAGCCTGGAAAATCTGACTCCCGAGCTAAAAGCCTCGATGGATGAACTGCGTCAGGCGGCGGAGTCAATGAAACGTTCCTATAGCGTGAACGAGCCCGAAAAAGCGAGCGACGAAGCGCATACCATCCATAACCCGGTGGTGAAAGGGAATGAAGAACAGCATGAAGGGGTCACGCCCGCCACTGCTGAAGTCCAGGCCAGCGCACCGGAACAGGCTCCAGAGATTGCCGGGGAAACTCCCCCTGCCGTCAACGTGAAGGACGCTGAACCGAAAACCGCTGCCCCTGTTGCTGGCTCCTCCCCTACGTCGAGTGATAAACCGTAAACATGGCTGTAGAAGATACTCAACCGCTTATCACGCACCTGATTGAGCTGCGTAAACGTCTGCTTAACTGCATTATTGCGGTTATCGTGATCTTTCTGGCATTGGTCTATTTTGCCAATGACATCTATCACCTGGTCTCCTCGCCGCTCATCAAACAGTTGCCGCAGGGTGCGACCATGATCGCGACGGATGTCGCATCACCGTTCTTCACCCCGATCAAATTGACCTTCATGGTGTCGCTGATCCTGTCAGCGCCGGTGATCCTTTATCAGGTCTGGGCGTTTATCGCGCCAGCGCTGTACAAGCATGAACGGCGCATGGTGGTACCGCTGCTGGTCTCCAGTTCTTTACTGTTCTATATCGGTATGGCGTTTGCCTACTTTGTCGTGTTCCCGCTGGCGTTTGGCTTCCTTGCCAATACTGCGCCGGAAGGTGTGCAGGTCTCGACGGATATTGCCAGCTATCTGAGCTTTGTTATGGCACTGTTTATGGCGTTCGGCGTCTCGTTTGAGGTGCCTGTTGCCATCGTGCTGCTTTGCTGGATGGGTGTGACGACACCGGATGACTTGCGTAAAAAACGGCCTTACGTGCTGGTTGGTGCGTTTGTGGTAGGGATGCTGCTGACGCCGCCGGATGTTTTTTCGCAGACGTTACTGGCGATTCCGATGTACTGCCTGTTTGAGGTCGGCGTTTTCTTCTCACGTTTCTACGTCGGCAAGCGACAGACGCGGGATGAAGATAACGAGGCGGAATCAGAAGCCGAAGCTGAGAAAGCCGAGAAGACAGAAGAGTAAATTCAACCGCCCGTCAGGGCGGTTGTTATATGGAGCGAAGCATGTTTGATATCGGCGTTAATTTAACCAGTTCGCAGTTTTTGAAAGACCGTGATGAGGTCGTCGCACGCGCGACTGCTGCTGGCGTGAAGGGGCTGCTTCTTACCGGAACCAATCTACATGAAAGCCAGCAGGCGCAACGGCTGGCGCAGACTTATCCTCACTGTTGGTCGACGGCCGGTGTTCACCCGCATGACAGCAGCCAGTGGCAACCTGAAACAGAGGAGGCGATTGTGGCACTGGCGAACCAGCCGGAGGTCGTGGCGATTGGCGAATGTGGCCTCGATTTCAATCGCAATTTTTCCACTCCGCAGGAACAAGAGCGGGCGTTTGACGCGCAGTTGCGTATTGCCGCTGAGTTACAAATGCCGGTCTTTATGCATTGTCGTGATGCGCACGTGCGATTCATGACGCTGCTGGAACCGTGGCTGGACAAACTCCCGGGCGCGGTGCTGCACTGTTTTACCGGTACGCGCGGGGAGATGCAGGAGTGTGTCGACAGGGGCATGTACATCGGTATTACGGGCTGGGTATGTGATGAACGTCGTGGGCTTGAGCTGCGCGAATTGCTACCGTTTATTCCGGCCGAACAACTGCTGATTGAAACCGACGCGCCGTATCTGTTGCCGCGCGATCTTTCGCCGAAGCCCGCGTCGCGGCGTAACGAACCGGCGCATTTGCCACATATTCTTGAGCGTATTGCTCACTGGCGTGGAGACGATCCGCAATGGCTTTCCGCCATAACGGATGCGAATGTCAGGAAGCTGTTTGGAATTTCGTTCTGAGTCGCCGTTAAAGCTTACGGAAACCGGTATTTATCACGCTCTGCTTCACCTCTTTATTTAGCAGGTTGAGCAGTAGCATGGAGCGCGCCTCGCCGTCCGGTTCAGTGAAAATAGCCTGCAGGCCTTCAAAAGCCCCTTCCGTGATGACCACGCGGTCGCCGGGGTAAGGCGTTTCGGGATCGACAATGCCTTCCGGTTTATAAACGGAGAGCTGGTGAATCACCGTGGAAGGGACTATCGCGGGTGATGCGCCAAAGCGGACAAAATGGCTGACGCCGCGCGTGGCATTGATCGTCGTGGTATGAATCACTTCCGGATCAAATTCCACGAACAGATAGTTTGGGAACAGCGGTTCGCTGACTGCAGTACGTTTTCCTCGCACCATTTTTTCCAGGGTGATCATCGGCGTCAGGCAGCTCACTGCCTGTCTTTCGAGGTGTTCCTGGGCACGCTGAAGTTGCCCGCGCTTGCAGTACAGTAAATACCAGGATTGCATAATAACTCTTATCCGCTTGTCCGGGGCGCAAGCATAGCAAAAGCAAAGCGTGAAGTTAATTATAATCCCGGTGGAGCCGGTGGGCTGCCAGAGTTCACGCTAATTTAACAAAAATACAGCATCACGATGGTGAACGCCGTATAATGAGGCGCTTACGAAGAGGCCATAATGGACGCCATGAAATATCACGATTTACGCGACTTCCTGACGCTGCTTGAACAACAGGGTGAACTCAAACGCATCACGCTTGAAGTGGATCCGCACCTGGAAATCACCGAGATTGCCGACCGCACGCTACGTGCTGGTGGCCCTGCACTGCTGTTTGAAAACCCCAAAGGCTATTCGATGCCGGTGTTGTGCAACCTGTTTGGTACGCCAAAACGTGTCGCGATGGGCATGGGGCAGGATGATGTCTCCGCGCTGCGGGAAGTGGGTAAATTACTGGCATTTTTGAAAGAGCCGGAGCCGCCGAAAGGCTTTCGCGATCTGTTTGATAAGCTGCCACAGTTCAAGCAGGTGCTGAATATGCCGACGAAGCGACTGCGTGGTGCGCCTTGTCAGCAAAAAATCATCTCTGGCGATGACGTCGACTTAAACCGTATTCCAATCATGACCTGCTGGCCTGAAGACGCCGCACCGCTCATCACCTGGGGGCTGACCGTGACGCGTGGCCCGCATAAAGAGCGGCAGAATCTGGGCATTTATCGCCAGCAGTTGATTGGCAAAAATAAACTGATCATGCGCTGGCTGTCCCACCGTGGCGGCGCGCTTGATTATCAGGAGTGGTGTGCGGCGCATCCGGGTGAACGTTTCCCGGTCTCCGTTGCGCTGGGTGCCGACCCTGCCACCATTCTTGGCGCGGTGACGCCGGTACCGGATACGCTCTCAGAGTACGCGTTTGCCGGTCTGCTGCGTGGCACAAAAACCGAAGTGGTCAAATGCCTGTCTAACGATCTTGAAGTGCCCGCCAGTGCGGAGATTGTGCTGGAAGGGTATATCGACCCGGGTGAAATGGCGCCGGAAGGCCCGTATGGCGACCATACGGGGTATTACAATGAAGTGGATAGCTTCCCGGTTTTTACCGTCACGCATATTACCCAGCGTGAGGACGCGATTTACCATTCGACCTACACCGGTCGTCCACCGGACGAACCCGCCGTGCTCGGCGTCGCGCTAAACGAAGTGTTTGTGCCGATTCTGCAAAAACAGTTCCCGGAAATCGTCGATTTTTATCTGCCGCCGGAAGGATGCTCTTATCGTCTGGCCGTCGTCACGATCAAAAAACAGTACGCCGGTCATGCGAAACGCGTCATGATGGGTGTCTGGTCATTTTTACGCCAGTTTATGTACACCAAATTTGTTATCGTTTGTGATGATGACGTCAATGCACGCGACTGGAATGATGTGATTTGGGCGATTACCACCCGAATGGATCCGGCCAGGGACACGGTGCTGGTAGAAAACACGCCAATTGATTATCTGGATTTTGCCTCGCCGGTTTCCGGCCTGGGTTCAAAAATGGGGCTGGATGCCACGAACAAATGGCCAGGTGAAACCCAACGCGAGTGGGGACGTCCAATTAAAAAAGATCCTGACGTTACCGCCCGTATCGATGCGATTTGGGATGAACTGGCCATCTTTAATGACGGTAAAGGCGCCTGAGGCGCTCGTTTTGCCCTACAGACCCATAGAGGGAGCGCATGACAACCTTAAGCTGTAAAGTGACCTCGGTAGAAGCTATCACTGATACCGTATACCGTGTTCGTTTAGTACCCGATGCGGCATTTTCCTTTCGCGCCGGTCAATATTTGATGGTCGTGATGGATGAGCGGGATAAACGTCCGTTCTCGATGGCCTCTACGCCGAATGATCAGGGTTTTATTGAGCTCCACATTGGCGCATCAGAAATTAACCTCTATGCCAAAGCGGTGATGGATCGCATCCTGAAGGACCATGAAATTACGGTGGATATTCCACACGGCGACGCGTGGCTGCGTGATGATGAAGAGCGTCCGCTGATCCTGATCGCCGGGGGCACAGGCTTTTCCTACGCCCGTTCCATTCTGCTGACGGCGCTGGCGCGTAATCCCAATCGTGAGGTCACCATATACTGGGGCGGCCGTGAAGAGAAGCACCTCTACGATCTCTCTGAACTTGAAGCGCTCTCTGTCAACCATCCTAACCTGCGCGTTGAAGCGGTGGTGGAACAGCCTGAAACCGGCTGGCGTGGGCGTACGGGAACGGTCTTAACGGCGGTGATGCAGGATCACGGAACGCTGGCTGAGCATGACATCTACATTGCGGGCCGCTTTGAGATGGCGAAAATCGCGCGTGACCTGTTCTGTAATGAGCGCAGTGCGCGGGAAGATCGCCTGTTTGGCGATGCGTTTGCATTTATCTAAGAAGAAAAATGAAGCAGAAAAAACCCGCCCCTGACAGGCGGGAAGAACGGCAACTAAACTCTCTCTTCGCCATTGTCACCATAACTGCGTTGGCTACGCTCACTCACCCGAATCACTTACTTATGTAAGCTCATCGGGATTCGTTCGCTTGCCGCCTTGTTCTGGCACCAATGGCTTTGAGATAACACTGTTGTAGGCCGGGCAAGCGAAGCGCCCCCGGCAAACATGCCGGATGGCGACGTTGGCGCGTCTTATCCGGCCTACATGAACTTAAACCCGCTCAAACACCGTCGCGATACCCTGACCCAATCCGATACACATCGTCGCCAGACCGAACTGGACATCTTTGCGTTCCATCAGATTCAGCAGCGTGGTGCTGATACGCGCACCGGAGCAGCCCAGCGGGTGACCGAGCGCGATCGCACCGCCGTTAAGGTTGATCTTCTCGTCGATCTGCTCCATCAAGCCCAGATCTTTAATGCACGGCAGGATCTGCGCGGCAAACGCTTCGTTCATCTCAAACAAACCGATATCGCTGGCGGAAAGTCCCGCTTTTTTCAGCGCCAGTTTTGATGCCGGAACCGGACCGTATCCCATGATGGAAGGATCGCAGCCCACCACCGCCATTGAGCGCACGCGGGCGCGCGGTTTCAGACCCAGCTCACGCGCACGACTTTCGCTCATCACCAGCATGGCGGCCGCGCCATCGGAGAGTGCGGAAGAAGTACCTGCCGTAACCGTACCGCTGACCGGATCAAACGCCGGACGCAAGGTGGACAGCGTTTCAATCGTGGTTTCCGGACGAATCACTTCGTCATAGGTAAACTGCTTCAGCACGCCATCGGCGTCATGCCCGCCGGTTGGGATAATTTCATTCTTAAACGCGCCAGACTGCGTTGCAGCCCAGGCACGGGCATGTGAACGTGCGGCAAAGACATCCTGCATTTCTCGACTGATACCGTGCATGCGGGAGAGCATCTCTGCTGTCAGCCCCATCATGCCCGCCGCTTTGGCGACATTGCGGCTCAGGCCCGGGTGGAAATCAACACCGTGGCTCATCGGCACATGGCCCATATGCTCCACACCGCCCACCAGACAGGCCTGCGCATCACCGGTCATGATCATCCGCGCCGCGTCATGCAATGCCTGCATGGAGGAACCGCACAGCCGGTTGACGGTCACCGCCGGAACGGAATGCGGGACTTCCGCCAGCAGCGCCGCGTTACGGGCGATGTTAAAGCCCTGCTCCAGCGTTTGCTGCACGCAGCCCCAGTAGATATCGTCAAGCGCTGCCGCTTCCAGCGCCGGATTTCGCGCCAGCAGGCTACGCATCAAATGCGCGGAGAGATCTTCCGCGCGCACGTGGCGAAATGCGCCCCCTTTCGAACGGCCCATCGGGGTACGGATCGCATCAACAATTACAACCTGTTCCATTGTGACTCCTTAAGCCGTTTTCAGGTCGCCAACCGGACGGGCAGGCTCAACCGGGGGATAATACGGTTCATTATGACGCGCTTTATTACGCAGACCTTCCGGAACGTCGTATAACGGACCGAGGTGCTGATACTGTTGCGCCATATCGAGATATTTCGCGCTGCCGATCGTATCCAGCCAGCGGAACGCCCCGCCGTGGAACGGAGGGAAGCCCAGACCGTAAACCAGCGCCATGTCGGCCTCTGCCGGACTGGCGATAATGCCTTCTTCGAGACAGCGCACCACTTCGTTGACCATCGGGATCATCATGCGGGCGATAATCTCTTCGTCGCTGAAATCCCGCTTCGCTTTACTGACGTCAGCCAACAGGCCGTCAACGGTGGCATCCTCTTCTTTCTTCGGCTTACCTTTGCTGTCTTCTTTATAGCGCCAGAAGCCCAGACCGTTCTTCTGACCAAAACGACTGGCGTCAAACAGCGCATCAATCGCGTCGCGATAATCTTTTTGCATTCGCTGCGGGAAACCTGCGGACATCACGGCCTGTGCGTGATGCGCGGTATCAATGCCCACGACGTCAAGCAGGTACGCCGGGCCCATCGGCCAACCGAACTGTTTTTCCATCACTTTGTCGACTTTGCGGAAGTCCGCACCGTCGCGCAGTAACTGACTGAATCCGGCGAAGTAAGGGAACAGCACGCGGTTAACAAAGAAGCCAGGGCAGTCGTTGACCACGATCGGCGTTTTGCCCATTTTGCTGGCCCAGGCGACCACTTTCGCGATGGTTTCATCGGCGCTTTTTTCGCCACGAATGATCTCAACCAGCGGCATCCGGTGAACCGGGTTAAAGAAGTGCATCCCGCAGAAGTTTTCCGGGCGCTTCAGCACGCTTGCCAGCTCGCTGATGGGAATAGTGGAGGTGTTCGATGCCAGCACGGTGTCCGGGCGAACTTTATCTTCCGTCTCCGCCAGTACCGCTTTTTTCACTTTTGGATTTTCAACGACGGCTTCGACGACGACGTCTACGCGCTCAAAACCGGCGTAGTCCAGCGTAGGATGAATGGTCGAAATCACGCCAGCCATCTTCAGACCGTCAATTTTGTTGCGCTCAAGCTGTTTGTTCAGCAGTTTCGCGGCTTCGGTCATCCCGAGGGTCAGGGATTTGTCGTTGATATCTTTCATGATAACCGGCACGCCTTTCCATGCCGACTGATACGCGATGCCGCCGCCCATAATGCCCGCGCCCAGCACTGCAGCCTGCTTTGGCGTCTCAACGTTTTTGGTCAGCGTCTTCGCTTTGCCTTTCACATACTGATCGTTAAGGAAAATACCGACCAGCGCGCGGGCTTCATTGGTGTGCGCCAGCGGGACAAAACTTTTGTTTTCCAGATTCAGTGCTTCTTCACGACCAAAGCGCGCGGCGGCTTCAATGGTTTTCACCGCTGTCATCGGAGCCGGGTAGTGTTTACCTGCCGTTTGCGCGACCATGCCTTTAGCAATGGTGAAGCTCATGGTGGCTTCAATTTTGCTGAGCTTCAGCGGTTCCAGCTTCGGCTGGCGCTTCGCTTTCCAGTCCAGATCGCCGTTGATGGCCTGACGTAATACCGCTTTTGCGCCCTCAATCAGCTTTTCTGCTTTCACAACGCCATCGACCAGGCCGATTTTCAGCGCCTGCTCGGCCCCAACGTCTTTACCGGCTGCAATGATCTCCAGCGCGCTGTCCGCGCCTAACATGCGCGGCATACGTACGGAGCCGCCAAAGCCTGGCATGATACCCAGCTTTGTTTCTGGCAGACCGATACGCAGATCCGGTGTCGCCAGACGGTAATCGGTCGCCAGCACGCATTCGCAGCCGCCGCCCAGCGCATAGCCGTTAACGGCAGAAAGGGTCGGGACCGGCAGATCTTCCAGACGGTTAAAGACGCTGTTGGCGAAATGCAGCCACTGGCTGAGCTGTTCTTCGGGAACGAGAAACAGCGACAGGAATTCGGTGATATCCGCACCGACGATAAAGGCCGCTTTGTTCGAACGCAGCAGCAGCCCTTTTAAATCTGTTTGTTTTTCCAGTACGTCCAGCGCCTGGCCGAGGCTGGCGACGGTTGCCGTGTCGAGTTTGTTCACTGAGCCTGGGGCATCGAACACCAGTTCGGCGATGCCATCTTCCAGCCAGTCGAGGTACAGGTTGTCGCCTTTGTAAAGCATGTCAGTCTCCTGAATCCGCAAGGTGATCTGGTCATACCAGATGAAGCGAAGTGTGTATTTTATGTTAATAAAATGCAAATGACTGATTAAAGAAATGCCGATCCGATCACACCTGGCAGAAATCACGCTCTCTCGAATCGATGTGCTAAGATGCGGAGACTTGAGGTCGAAAAACAGAAGGATAGAAAATGGAATCACTGGCCGCACTCTATAAAAATCATATCGTTACCCTACAAGAACGGACGCGTGATGCGCTGGAACGCTTTAAGCTTGATGCGCTTCTTATTCACTCCGGCGAGCTGTTTAATGTTTTCCTCGACGATCATCCTTACCCGTTTAAGGTCAATCCGCAGTTTAAAGCCTGGGTACCGGTGACTCAGGTGCCAAATTGCTGGCTGCTGGTTGATGGGGTGAACAAACCCAAACTGTGGTTCTACTTGCCGGTCGACTACTGGCACAACGTTGAGCCGCTGCCGACCTCCTTCTGGACTGAAGAAGTTGAGGTGATTGCCCTGCCGAAAGCGGATGGTATTGGCAGTCAACTGCCAGCCGCTCGTGGCAATATTGGCTATATTGGCCCGGTTCCGGAGCGTGCACTGCAACTGGAGATTGCGGCCAACAACATCAACCCGAAAGGGGTGATCGACTATCTGCATTATTACCGTGCCTACAAAACGGATTACGAACTGGCCTGCATGCGTGAAGCGCAGAAAATGGCGGTGAATGGGCACCGTGCGGCGGAAGAAGCCTTCCGTTCAGGGATGAGTGAGTTCGACATCAACCTGGCTTATCTGACCGCAACCGGTCATCGCGACACCGATGTGCCGTACAGCAATATCGTGGCGCTGAACGAGCATGCGTCGGTTCTGCATTACACGAAACTGGATCATCAGGCACCGTCTGAAATCCGCAGCTTCCTGCTGGATGCCGGTGCGGAGTATAACGGCTATGCCGCAGACCTGACCCGTACCTGGTCGGCGAAAAGCGACAATGAGTATGCGCAGTTAGTGAAAGATGTGAATGACGAACAGCTGGCGCTGATCGCCACTATGAAAGCGGGCGTCAGCTATGTGGACTATCACGTTCAGTTCCATCAGCGTATTGCGAAACTGCTGCGTAAGCACCAGATCGTCACCGATCTGAGCGAAGAGGCGATGGTCGAAAACGATCTCACCGGACCGTTTATGCCGCACGGTATCGGCCATCCACTGGGTTTGCAGGTGCATGATGTTGCTGGCTTTATGCAGGATGACTCTGGTACGCATCTCGCCGCGCCGTCTAAATATCCGTATCTGCGCTGCACCCGTGTGCTCCAGCCGGGTATGGTGCTGACCATTGAACCAGGCTTTTACTTCATCGAATCGCTGCTCGCGCCGTGGCGTGAAGGGCCGTTCAGCAAACACTTCAACTGGCAAAAAATTGAAGCACTGAAACCGTTTGGCGGTATTCGTATTGAAGACAACGTGGTGATCCACGAAAACAACGTTGAGAACATGACGCGGGATCTGAAACTGGCGTAATGGACAGTTGGTTAATCCCTGCGGCGCCGGTCACCGTTGTTGAAGAGATCAAAAAAAGCCGCTTCATTACGCTGCTGTCGCATACCGAGGGCGTAGAGGCGGCAAAAGCGTTTGTGGAGTCAGTGAAAGCGGAGCACCCGAGCGCCCGCCACCATTGCGTGGCGTGGGTGGCGGGCGCGCCGGATGATTCACAGCAACTGGGCTTTTCTGATGACGGTGAACCGGCGGGAACGGCAGGTAAGCCGATGCTCGCGCAGTTGATGGGCAGCGGCGTTGGGGAAATCACCGCCGTTGTGGTGCGCTACTACGGCGGAGTCTTGCTCGGCACCGGCGGACTGGTTAAAGCCTACGGCGGTGGCGTAAACCAGGCATTGCGTCAGTTAACGACGCAGCGCAAGACGCCATTAACCGAATATACTTTGCAGTGTGAGTACGCGCAGTTGGCTGGCGTTGAAGCACTTCTGGGTCAACATGACGGCAAAATCGTCACCAGTGATTACCAGGCATTCATTCGGTTACGGGTAGCGCTTCCTTATGCGAAAGTGGATGAATTTTCAGCAAAGCTGGCGGATTTTAGTCGTGGTTCATTGCAATTGTTAGCGATTGAAGAATAATCCCCACCTCATTTTGAAGAACTAAGGAAGCGGCAGAGATGCATTTTCGCGCCATTACCCGAATCGTAGGACTACTGGTCATCTTATTTTCGGGCACGATGATCCTCCCGGGGCTGGTAGCGCTTATCTATCGTGATGGGGCGGGACGCGCATTTACGCAAACCTTTTTTGTCGCGCTGGTGATTGGCTCCATGCTGTGGTGGCCGAACCGTCGTGAGAAAGGCGAACTGAAATCCCGCGAAGGGTTTTTGATCGTCGTGCTGTTCTGGACTGTGCTGGGCAGCGTGGGTGCGTTGCCCTTCATCTTTTCTGAAAGCCCGAACCTCACGATTACCGATGCGTTCTTCGAATCATTCTCCGGACTGACCACGACCGGTGCCACTACGCTGGTGGGGCTGGATTCGCTACCACATGCGATCCTCTTTTATCGCCAGATGCTGCAATGGTTTGGCGGGATGGGGATCATTGTGCTGGCCGTCGCGATTCTGCCAATACTCGGTGTCGGTGGGATGCAGCTCTATCGCGCTGAAATGCCCGGACCGCTGAAAGATAACAAGATGCGCCCGCGTATTGCCGAGACGGCAAAAACGCTGTGGTTGATCTATGTCCTGCTGACGGTGGCCTGTGCACTGGCGCTATGGTTTGCCGGCATGCCGGCGTTTGATGCCATCGGACACAGTTTTGCCACTATCGCGATCGGCGGGTTTTCCACCCATG
Organism: Citrobacter sp. Ct235; assembly: GCF_030332305.1. Classification (NCBI taxonomy): domain Bacteria; kingdom Pseudomonadati; phylum Pseudomonadota; class Gammaproteobacteria; order Enterobacterales; family Enterobacteriaceae; genus Citrobacter; species Citrobacter sp. Ct235. The sequence continues at coordinate 3,300 of NZ_JAOWIC010000044.1, read as the reverse complement.
ATGCCAGCGTGGGCTACTTTGACAGCCCAACGATTAACACCATTATTGCTATCTTCTTATTAATCTCCGGCTGTAACTACGGTCTGCACTTCTCGTTACTGAGTGGCCGCAGCCTGAAGGTTTACTGGCGTGACCCCGAATTTCGTATGTTCATTGGTGTCCAACTGACGCTGGTGGTCATCTGCACATTAGTGCTCTGGTTCCATAATATCTATAGCTCCGCGCTGACGACGCTCAACCAGGCCTTTTTCCAGGTAGTGTCGATGGCCACCACGGCCGGATTTACGACCGACAGTATTGCGCGCTGGCCGCTTTTCCTGCCGGTACTGCTGCTATGTTCCGCGTTTATAGGTGGCTGTGCGGGCTCAACGGGCGGGGGATTGAAGGTTATCCGTATCCTCTTGCTGTTCAAACAGGGGAACCGCGAACTGAAGCGTCTGGTGCATCCCAATGCGGTCTATAGCATCAAGCTGGGGAACCGCGCGCTGCCGGAACGTATTCTTGAAGCCGTCTGGGGATTCTTCTCGGCGTATGCGCTGGTCTTCATTATCAGTATGTTGGCGATTATCGCGACCGGTGTGGACGATTTCTCCGCTTTCGCTTCCGTGGTGGCGACGCTGAACAACCTTGGGCCTGGGCTGGGCGTCGTGGCGGACAACTTTGCCAGTATGAATCCGGTGGCGAAATGGATCCTGATTGCCAACATGCTGTTCGGTCGTCTGGAAGTCTTCACTCTGCTGGTACTTTTTACCCCGACTTTCTGGCGTGAATAATGGAGTAACACGTGAAAACACTGATTCTTTTCTCATCCCGTGACGGGCAGACCCAGGAAATCGCCGCTTATCTGGCGTCAGAACTCAAAGAACTTGGTATCTGCACGGATGTGGTCAATCTGCATCGTACCGATGAACCTGACTGGGAACGCTATGACCGGGTAGTCATTGGCGCATCGATTCGTTATGGGCACTATCATTCTGCCTTCCTCGCGTTTGTGAAGAAACATGCAACACGCTTGAATCGCATGCCAAGTGCGTTTTACTCCGTCAACCTGGTGGCGCGGAAACCGGAAAAGCGGACGCCGCAAACCAACAGCTACGCGCGCAAGTTTTTAATGAACTCGCAGTGGCGGCCAGACCGTTCTGCGGTTATCGCCGGGGCGCTACTTTATCCGCGCTATCGCTGGTATGACCGAATGATGATTAAACTCATTATGAAAATGTCGGGCGGCGAAACGGATACGCGTAAAGAAGTTATTTATACCGACTGGGAACAAGTCGCGAGTTTTGCCCGAGAAATCGCTCAGTTAACCCCCGATTCGTTGGTTAAATAAACGTAAAGAATAAAAAATGCGCACTCGGAAAATTATTTTAAATTTCCCCTTGTCAGCCCGAAATAACTCCCTATAATGCGCCTCCACTGACACGGAACAACGGCACGCAAGCCGCCGGGTCAGCGGGGTTCAGAGATGAACGCCCACAGAGAAAAGCGAAATAAATGCTTGACTCTGAAGCGGGAAAGCGTATTATGCACACCCCGCGCCGCTGAGAAAAAAGCGAAGCGGCACTGCTCTTTAACAATTTATCAGACAATCTGTGTGGGCACTCAAAGTGACATGGATTCTTAACGTCCTCGGACGAAAAATGAATACCAAGTCTCAAAGAGTGAACACGTAATTCATTACGAAGTTTAATTCTAAGAGCATCAAACTTAAATTGAAGAGTTTGATCATGGCTCAGATTGAACGCTGGCGGCAGGCCTAACACATGCAAGTCGAACGGTAACAGGAAGCAGCTTGCTGCTTCGCTGACGAGTGGCGGACGGGTGAGTAATGTCTGGGAAACTGCCCGATGGAGGGGGATAACTACTGGAAACGGTAGCTAATACCGCATAACGTCGCAAGACCAAAGAGGGGGACCTTCGGGCCTCTTGCCATCGGATGTGCCCAGATGGGATTAGCTTGTTGGTGAGGTAACGGCTCACCAAGGCGACGATCCCTAGCTGGTCTGAGAGGATGACCAGCCACACTGGAACTGAGACACGGTCCAGACTCCTACGGGAGGCAGCAGTGGGGAATATTGCACAATGGGCGCAAGCCTGATGCAGCCATGCCGCGTGTATGAAGAAGGCCTTCGGGTTGTAAAGTACTTTCAGCGGGGAGGAAGGTGTTGTGGTTAATAACCGCAGCAATTGACGTTACCCGCAGAAGAAGCACCGGCTAACTCCGTGCCAGCAGCCGCGGTAATACGGAGGGTGCAAGCGTTAATCGGAATTACTGGGCGTAAAGCGCACGCAGGCGGTCTGTCAAGTCGGATGTGAAATCCCCGGGCTCAACCTGGGAACTGCATTCGAAACTGGCAGGCTTGAGTCTCGTAGAGGGGGGTAGAATTCCAGGTGTAGCGGTGAAATGCGTAGAGATCTGGAGGAATACCGGTGGCGAAGGCGGCCCCCTGGACGAAGACTGACGCTCAGGTGCGAAAGCGTGGGGAGCAAACAGGATTAGATACCCTGGTAGTCCACGCCGTAAACGATGTCTATTTGGAGGTTGTGCCCTTGAGGCGTGGCTTCCGGAGCTAACGCGTTAAATAGACCGCCTGGGGAGTACGGCCGCAAGGTTAAAACTCAAATGAATTGACGGGGGCCCGCACAAGCGGTGGAGCATGTGGTTTAATTCGATGCAACGCGAAGAACCTTACCTGGTCTTGACATCCACAGAACCTTTCAGAGATGAGAGGGTGCCTTCGGGAACTGTGAGACAGGTGCTGCATGGCTGTCGTCAGCTCGTGTTGTGAAATGTTGGGTTAAGTCCCGCAACGAGCGCAACCCTTATCCTTTGTTGCCAGCGGTCCGGCCGGGAACTCAAAGGAGACTGCCAGTGATAAACTGGAGGAAGGTGGGGATGACGTCAAGTCATCATGGCCCTTACGACCAGGGCTACACACGTGCTACAATGGCATATACAAAGAGAAGCGACCTCGCGAGAGTAAGCGGACCTCATAAAGTATGTCGTAGTCCGGATTGGAGTCTGCAACTCGACTCCATGAAGTCGGAATCGCTAGTAATCGTGGATCAGAATGCCACGGTGAATACGTTCCCGGGCCTTGTACACACCGCCCGTCACACCATGGGAGTGGGTTGCAAAAGAAGTAGGTAGCTTAACCTTCGGGAGGGCGCTTACCACTTTGTGATTCATGACTGGGGTGAAGTCGTAACAAGGTAACCGTAGGGGAACCTGCGGTTGGATCACCTCCTTACCTTAAAGAACCTGCCTTTGTAGTGTCCACACAGATTGTCTGATGAAAA
>NZ_JAOWIC010000043.1:0-474721 GCF_030332305.1 Citrobacter sp. Ct235 | reverse complement strand
ACCGTGAACGGCAAAAACTACACCACCGTGGTGGACGCGGCGGGCAACTGGAGCGTCGGCGTGCCGGCAGCGGACATCAGTGCCCTGAACGACGGTGTGAATACCATTTCTGTCACCGTGACGAACGCGGCCGGCAACAGCGGCTCCGCGACCCACGATGTGGAGGTTAATACCGCCACCGTCACGCTGGCAGTGGATACCATTGCCGTCGATGACGTGATCAACGCGCTGGAAGCGGGGAGTCATCTCATCATCAGTGGAACCAGCGGTCAGTTGCCTGCAGGTACGAGCGTCACGGTGATGCTGAACGGACAGAGTTACACCGCGACCGTACAGGCGAACGGCACCTGGACCGTGACCGTACCGGCAGCCGATGTGGCGCAGCTTGGCGACGGCCAGGGTTATACCGTCTCTGTGACGGCGCAGGACAGCGCTGGCAACAGTGCGTCGGCCTCCTCTCTGGTCTCGGTGGATACCTCTGCTCCGGTTGTCACTATCAACACGATCTCCGCAGACGATGTGCTCAACGCTGTCGAACAGCAGCAGCCTTTGACTATTCAGGGCAACACCAGTGCAGAGCCGGGTCAGGTGGTGACCATCACAGCAGGCGGTCAGTCCTGGACTGCCGTTGTCGCCGCCGATGGTACCTGGAGCGTTACCGTTCCGGCAGCGGATCTGGCTGGACTCAGTGAGGGTGCGTTGATTGTGACGGCCACCGTCAGCGATAAGGCGGGCAATGAAAGCCAGACAACGCATAACGTGACGGTCGATACCACGGCACCGCTTATCACGATTGATACCGTGGCAAGCGACGATATCGTGAATACTGGGGAGCAGCGAGCCGGACAAACCATTAGCGGTACGACAACCGCAGAACCGGGTCAAACGGTAACGGTGACCTTTAACGGTCATTCCTACCAGGCCACGGTGGATGCCAGCGGAAACTGGTCGGTCTTTGTGCCGGCAACGGATTTCAATGGTCTGGTGGATGGAAATTACACCATCACCGCCACGGTGAACGATACGGCGGGCAACGCGGGTGATACCAGCCACGATGTGACGCTGAACGGTGATGCTCCGACGATTACCATCAATACGCTCAGCACCGATGACATCATTAATGCTGCAGAGCACGGGACATCGCTGATCCTCAGCGGGACGACCACTGCCCCGACGGGTCAGACGGTCACGATCACGCTGAACGGCCAGACATATACAGCCGTTGTGGACAGCAACGGTCAGTGGAGCTGCGTTGTGGGCAGCGCCGATGTTGCCGCGCTGGCAGATGGCACGGCTTACACGGTGCATGCGGAGGTCAGCAACGCCATTGGCAATAGCGCCAGTGACGATCATTCGATCAACGTGGATCTGACCGCACCGGCGCAGATCATCACTATCGTGGCGGTGCAGAATGATACGGGGCTGAGTGCCTCCGACTTCATCACCAGCGATAACCAGATTGTGCTCGATGGTTCTCTTTCAACAACGCTTGCTACCGGTGAAACCGCGCAAATCAGCCTTGATGGCGGCGCAACCTGGATTGACCTGGTGGTGAATGGTACCTCCTGGTCGTATGCCGATGGGCGTACCCTGGCGGATGGTTCATATCAGTATCTGGTGCGTGTGCTTGATGACGCGGGCAACGTTGGCGCGGTCATCAGCCAGACGGTGGTCGTGGATACGACCCCACCGGTAGTGACGTTGATTTCCGTCGATTCCATTACTCAGGATTCAGGGCTCTCGACAAGTGATTTCATTACCAGCGACAACCAACTTACCGTACAGGGCTCGTTAAACGCGCCGCTGGCCAGCGGTGAACATGTGCAGATAAGCCTTGATGGTGGGAATACCTGGATTGACGTCAGCGTGAGCGGTCAGAGCTGGTCTTATGCGGATGGACGCACGCTTGCCGACGGTGATTACGTTTACCAACTGCGGGTGATTGACGATGCAGGTAACGTCAGTGCGACCACCAGCCAGACGGTGACCATTGATATGCAGGCACCGGACGCCAGCAAAACAATCACTTTTGACAGCATTACTGACGACAGTGGCCTGAGCAATACCGACTTCCTGACTAATGATACCTCGCTCAGCCTGAAAGGTACGCTGGGGGCGTCGCTGGCGGCAGATGAAACCGTACAAATCAGCCTCGACGGTGGCGCGACGTGGCAGAACGTGACGGTGATTGGTAATAGCTGGACCTTTGATGATGGCCGTACGCTGGCGGAAGGAACTTATGACTACTGGGTGCGCGTGATGGATACGGCGGGCAACGTCGGTGAGACTGCGCATCAGCAGGTGACAGTCGATCTGACACCGCCGGATGCCGCGACCACCGTGACCGTTGACCGCATCTCCTCCGATACGGGGGCGGATAACAATGATTTCCTGACCCAATCGCGCATCTTCACGCTTGAAGGGACATTGGGTGCCCCTCTGGTAGCGGGCGAAGTTGTGCAGATTAGCCTGGATAATGGGGTGACATGGATTACCACGACGGTCACCGGGACGCAATGGCATTACGACGATAACCGTATCCTGGCGGATGGTGACTATCTCTATATGCTGCGCGTGGTTGATGCGGCGGGCAACGTTGGGGCGACAACGTCTCAAAGGGTGACTGTTGATAATGACGTCAGCTGGCCGACGATCCAGTTTGACAGCGTGTCAAATGATACCGGTATTTCAGGCAGCGATTTTATTACCAGTGATACCACGTTGACTATTCAGGGCTCGCTTAGCAACGCCCTGCGCGGCGACGAACATTTAATGATTAGTGTCGATGGCGGTGCTACGTGGGTTGAAGCAATCGTAAACGGCACAGGCTGGAGCTTTACGGATCCACGTGTACTGGCCGATGGGGATCACACCTGGCAGGTTAAGGTTGTTGATGACGCCGGTAATATGGGCGGAGCGGTGTCTTCTGTGACGGTGACAGTCGATACCACTCCACCGGTTATTACCCTTAATACGGTCGCGTTTGATGATGTGGTCAACACGGCAGAACAACAGGCCGGGCAGACCATCAGCGGGACCTCCGATGCAGGGCAGGGGAGTATCGTGACGGTGACCTTTAACGGTCATCTCTATCAGGCACTTGTTGATGCCAGCGGAAACTGGTCGGTACTGGTTCCAGCGAGTGATTTCAACGGCTTGCCGGATGGTGATTACACTATCAAGGCAACCGTGAACGATAAGGCGGGTAACACCGTTGATATCAATCATGACGTTACGTTGAGTCGTGAAGTTCCGACAATTACGATTGATACGCTCAGTATGGATGATGTGATCAATGCTGCGGAACACGGCGTACCGCTGACGATTAGCGGGACGACGAACGCGCCGGCGGGTCAGATGGTCACGATCACGCTGAACGGCCAGACATATACAGCCGTCGTGGACAGTAATGGTCAGTGGAGCTGCGTAGTCAGCAGTACTGACGTTGCCGCTCTGGTGGATGGCTCCGCGTACATTGTGAATGCAGAAGTCAGCAATGCCATCGGCAACAGCAGCAATTCGATGCATGTGGTTAACGTTGATTTGACCGCGCCCGGCCAGACAATCTCTATCGATTCGGTACAAGGTGACAGTGGCCTCAGCGCCAGCGATTTTGTGACCAACACGAATCAGGTCGTGCTTGAGGGTTCACTTTCCGCCCCTCTGGGAAGCGGTGAAACCGCGCAGGTAAGCCTTGACGGCGGCGCAACCTGGATTGACCTGGTGGTGAATGGTACCTCCTGGTCATATGCCGATGGGCGTACCCTGGCGGACGGTTCATATCAGTATCTGGTACGTGTGATTGATGCCGCAGGCAACGTTGGGTCGCTCGACAGTCAGACGATCCGGGTGGATACAACGCCACCGGCAGTCACGTTGATTTCCGTCGATTCCATTACTCAGGATACCGGTCTGTCGACCAGCGACTTCATCACGCACGATAATCAGCTTGCACTGCATGGTTCACTGAATGCAGTTCTTGCCAGCGGCGAACATGTGCAGATTAGCCTTGATGGCGGGCTCACATGGATTGACGTCAGTGTAAGCGGGCAGACCTGGTCTTACGCGGATGGACGTACGCTTGCCGATGGTGATTATGTTTACCAACTGCGGGTGATTGACGACGCGGGTAACGTCAGTGCGACTACCAGCCAGACGGTCACTATCGACACGCAAGTGCCGGACGCCAGCAAAACGATCGTGTTCGACAGCATCTCTGACGACAGCGGTCTGAGCAGCAGCGACTTTATCACTAAAGATACGTCGCTCAGTCTGCAGGGGTCTCTGGGCGCGACGCTGGCCCCGGGCGAAATCGTGCAGATCAGTCTGGACGGCGGCGCAACCTGGCAGAACGTGACGGTGATTGGCAATAACTGGTTCTTCGATGATGGTCGTACGCTGGCTGAAGGGACTTATGACTACTGGGTGCGCGTGATTGATACCGCGGGCAACATTGGCTCGACCGCGCACCAGCAGGTGACGGTCGATCTGACGCCGCCGGATAGCGCCATTACCGTCAGCATCGACAGCATCTCTACGGATACGGGCTACAGCAGCACAGACTGGCTGACCACTGACACATCGCTGACGATCAAAGGCTCTATTGCTGCGCCGTTGGCGGCAGGCGATCGCGTGCAGATCAGCATCGATAACGGGGTGACCTGGCAGGATATCATCGTGAATGGCACCGACTGGTCGTATGTGGATTCACGTACGCTAGTGGAAGGCGATCACACTTATCAGGTACGCGTGGTGGATGTCGCCGGAAACGTCGGGGCGACCAACGATCAGATCGTGACGGTTGACATGACCCCGTCGGCGACGACGGCAACGATCGTCAGCTACACCGATGATGTGGCCTCTTCTCGGGGGGATTTTGCCTCCGGTACGACCACGGATGATCGTACGCCAGTGCTGAACGGCACCCTGTCGACCACGCTGCAAACCGGTGAACGGGTACGTATTTACAGCGCCGACGGCACGCTGTTGGGCGAAGCGGATGTGAATGGCACAGACTGGACGTATCAACTGAACGTCCCGCTGGTCGATGGTGAAAAAGGGGAGTTCTACGCGGTGGTGGTTGATGCCGCCGGTAACGAAGGGACGCACTCTCCGGTGTTTGATTTCACCGTTGATCTGGTGATGTATGCCGATACCCAAAGCACGCTGGATACCACGCCAATCATTACGGGCAGCGTTGATTTTGAAATCCTTCCGGGTGAGTACGTGGAAGTGACGGTCAACAACGTGGTGTACAGCTCGCGCAATGGCGCGGTGGTGATTGATCCGAAAAACAGTACCTGGTACGTGCAGATCCCTGACAGCGATGCGCTGGCGCTGGGAACGTACGAGGTGAAAGCCGTCCTTTATAAAGCGGACGGCACGGAAATTACCAAAGATGACAGCAGCAACGAGCTGACGGTCGCCGCAACGCCGTCAATCTCCTTTACGTCAACGGCGGCCTCTTCTGAAGATACCGGAACGGCGCTGACGATGAGTGAAGATGGCACATGGCGCATCCTCAGCAACTCGACGGTGTTTACCCAGAACGCGACCGATTCCACGACGTTAGGGTCGTTTGATTCGGTGGCAATTAGCGGTCCGGACAGACAGCAGCAGTCGTCGTTTGTCGATTTTGACCGCGACGGCCTGATGGATATTCTGGGGGCGGACACCGGCTATGCGAACGGTCAGCAGTCGTTCAAATACAACGAAGACGGGACCTATACCTCCTTCCAGGTGGGGGCCTATGGCGTATCAGGGCAAACTAACGATCCTAACGGTAACGTCTACGGCTGGTACGGCGGCGCAATGGGCGTCGATATCAATGGCGATGGCTATATTGATATGGTGTACGGCGATGAAACGCCGAACGATTCTGAGGGGCGAGGTGGCTACGACACCGGGTTTGTGATCAATACCGACGGGACAATTGCCGGATTTGATAAGACGGGTGCCTATGTGAACTCGAGCACCACACAAGATGGTGTGGCATCGACGAACAGCAACAATGCTACCCCAGACCGCGAGGTTTCAGGTGTCGATCTGAACAACGATGGCTATGTCGACATCACCTATCACGGTACATCTGGCTCGAATACCACTTCGGCGGGAGGATCAAGTACTTCGAGCAGTCGTCTGGTCGTCGTGACCAACGGCGTGGATAGTAATGGCAATATGACGCTCACCAACACCCAGGTGGTGACGGGTGTGTTTAACGGTGACAGTGCGACGACCAACTACTACACCACCATGACCTGGTCCGACTTAAACGGCGACGGTTATATGGATCTGTTTGTTGGCGGTCTGACCGGTCAGGGGAATGCCACCAGCGCCATCTTCTATAACGACGGTACAGGTAAGTTAACTTCAGCCGCAAACGGCATGGGCGCCGGATCGAACGTGCAGACGTTGGGCGACAGCGTTAACAGTATGACGTCGCTGGCAGTGGACTGGAACGGCGACGGCAAGATGGATTTGATCGAAATTGCCGGTGCAGCAGGTTCAACGGTTGCCACCAATACCAACAACATCGGTCTGTTGTGGACCAATAACGGTGTGAATGGCAGCAATCAGGTCGACTGGACGTCACAGACCCTTTTAACCGGAGCAAACCAGGGCAGCACTAACATCACTACCGGTGCGCTGACGCTGGACCTGGATTACGACGGCGACAAGGATCTGGTGGTCTTCCGTGCCGCAGGCGGTAAAACGGAATACATCACCAACAACAGCACTATCGCTGACGGAACCAGCATTATCCTGCGTATTTCGGATGCGAACGGCATTAACGCCTTCTATGGCAACACGGTGCTGCTCATTGATGAAAGTACCGGCAAGGTGGTCAGCTCGCAGGTCATTAACCCGCAGGGCGGCGTGAACATGAACGACTCGTCCGGCATGGTCTACTTCTACGGACTGGATGCGAGCAAGTCGTACAGCGCAGTACTGCTGGCTAGCGGTAAGGACTATGGCGGCGTCTCCTCGGTGAATTTCGACTCCTCCGGCGTGTCGAATACCATCGAGAACGTCAACGCCGCCTGGGGTGGCCTGAAAGCGGTTGAGAAGAACCACGCGTACACGCTGACCGCAGAAGACGGTGCCTCGGCGACGAACAGCGCCACGGCAGCGACGGACGGGACGAACACCACGGGTATTGTCGGAACCGGCTACAACGATACGCTGTATGCCACGGCAGGAACGCACGTTTATAACGGCGGCGGCGGTAGCCGCGTAGTGTCTGATGCCGACGTCTGGACCGCACAGGGTGGGATGGACATTGTCGACTATGAACTGGCGGGAAGTTCCGCGCTGAACATCGATCTGAGCAACACCGGAATGCAGAATACCGGTTTCGGTAACGCGCAGTTCGTGAATGTGGAAGGGATTGCCGGCGGCAACGGCAATGATGTGTTTACCGGCAACGCGACGGAAAACTTCTTCGAAGGTCGCGGTGGCGACGATACCTTCAATATTGGTAACGGCGGCCAGGATACCCTGTTGTACAAGTTGATCACTGCCTCAGACGCCACGGGCGGCAACGGCAGCGATGTTGTAAACGGCTTTACCATCGGTACCTGGGAAGGGACTGCAGATACTGACCGTATCGACCTGCGAGAACTACTGTCCGGCAGCGGCTACACCGGTAGCGGCGCCGCGAGCTATGTGAATAGCGTTGCGACGCTGGATGCCCAGGCAGGGAACATCGAGGACTACGTCCGCGTGGTGCAGAACGGCAGCAACACTGAAATCCATGTGGATCTCGATGGGGCGGGCGGTAACTTCTCGTCCACCAATGTGGTTACCCTGAACGGTGTACAAACCGACCTTGCCACTCTGCTGGCAAACCATCAGTTAGTGATTATGTAATGCACTATTCCGGGGGAATGATTTCCCCCGGAATATATCGCGTCAAAATCGCACTAAAATAAAAGTCATGAACATTACCGTCCGCAGATGACGAGTGTCTTTTCGGACGAATATAAAAGTATGAGCACACATTCCGTTATTCCTAATGCAATTCCGTTATGGCGCAGTGCCACACAACAGGAACCGAACGCTATGAACACGCAGTCGCAATACGAACCCTGGTTACAGGCAATGATCGGTGTGGCGCAGCATTATCGTCTCGATTTCTCGCAAGAGCATGTTCGGGTGTCGATTAATTATGAAAGCGACTCGCCGCGCGACCTGGTGTTAAAAGATATGGCTCGCCAGCTGGGGCTGGGACTGCGCGTTGTGGCGGCAAAAATCTCTTTTCTCGATCCGTGGCGTTTGCCGCTGATTGCGGAATTTAGCGAAGGGCAAATCGCGGTGATTAACCGAATGGACAGCGACGGCAATATTAGCCTTCAGTTCAGCGGTGATGAAGGACTGGAAACTGTGTTAACGCGTGATGAATTACGCGCACGGATAAAAACATTACTGGTTCTGCGTCCACTCGAATCCACGCCCGATGCGCGCGTTGACGATTATATTAAGCCATATAAGAAAAACTGGTTCTGGCGACTGGCGTTAAAAGACTGGCATCGCTATATCGATATTATGGTTGTTGCGCTGGTTGCCAACGTGCTGGCGCTTTCCGGCATGATTTTCTCTATGCAGGTGTATGACCGTGTCGTGCCCTCACAGTCAGAAACCACGCTGTGGGTGCTGTTTGGCGGGGTGATGCTGGCAATCCTGTTCGAATTTATTATGCGCATGCTGCGGGTTTATATTTCTGATGTCGTCGGTAAACGCGCAGATCTCCGTATCTCTGAGCGTATCTTTGCCCATGCGCTGCGCATCAAAAACGGTGCGCGTTCGAAATCGACGGGCTCGTTTATCGCCCAGATTCGTGAACTAGAGTCGGTGCGTGAACTGATCACCTCAACGACCATCTCGGCTATTTCCGACCTGCCGTTTTTCCTGCTGTTTGTGTTTATTTTGTGGATGATTGGCGGCCCGCTGGTACTGGTCGTGCTGATGGCGGTTCCCCTGTTATTGATCCCCGGTCTGCTGGTACAACGCCCACTGGGACGGCTTTCCAACGAAGGGATGCGTGAATCGGCAATCCGCAACGCAACGCTCGTGGAAGCGGTGCAGGGCATCGAAGACATCAAACTGATGCGTGCCGAACAGCGTTTCCAGAATCAGTGGAACAACACCAATTTTGTGGCCGCTGAAGTGGGTATGCGTCAGCGTTGGCTGACCAGTCTGCTGCTGACGTGGACCCAGGAAGTGCAATCGATAGTCTACGCCGTGGTACTGCTGATTGGCTGCTACCTGGTGATTGATGGCGATCTGACGACCGGTGCGCTGGTCGGGACCTCGATCCTCGCCTCACGCACTATCGCGCCGTTGTCGCAGATCTCCGGTGTGCTTTCGCGTTGGCAATCGGCAAAAGTGGCGCTGAAAGGGCTGGATGAACTGATGCAGCGCCCGATTGATGAGCCGCTTCAGGGTAAGAAAGTGCACAAAGCGCACCTGCGCGGCCACTATCAACTGGAAAACGTCAGCTTTTACTACGACGAAGAAGAGAAAGTGAACGTGCTGACGGTGTCGGCGTTGAACATCAAAGCCGGTGAACGCGTGGCGCTGCTCGGGCGCAATGGCTCAGGTAAAAGTACGCTACTTCAGGTACTGGCGGGGATGCAGGAGCCGCAGCAGGGGGCCGTCTTACTGGATGACATCGCCCTGAATCATCTGGACCCGGCGGATTTGCGCCGCGATATGCAACTGCTGAGCCAGCAGGCACGCCTGTTCTTTGGCTCCATTCACGACAACATTACGTTGGGTAACCCTACGGCGACAGACGACGACATCCAGCAGGCTCTGGCGATCGGTGGCGCACTCGATTTTGTCCGTAAGCAGAAGATGGGGATGAACTACGTGATAAGCGAAGGGGGGGCCGGGTTGTCTGGCGGTCAGCGTCAGTCGCTGCTGTTGGCGCGTGCGCTGCTAACATCACCCACTATTTTACTGCTTGATGAACCGACCGCGTGGCTGGATGAGATGGGCGAAAAGCAGTTCATTCAGCACCTCAAAACCTGGTTAGGTAGCCAGCGCACGATGGTTGTCGCGACGCATCGCCTGCCGATCCTCGAACTGGTGGATCGCATTATCGTGCTGGATAACGGACGTATTGTGATGGACGGTCCGCGTGACGCCATCCTGAATAAACATGGTATGGCGCAGCCGGAGGCGACACAAAGTAATGTGTCGAGAATCAATACCCCGCCGTCAAACAATCCTGGGAGGTCGTAATATGAGCGATTTTAACCGTTTTAACAGTCGCCTCAGTGAACCGAAGCTCCCGCGCTCTTCACTGGTCGCCTGGTTCCTGTTTGCTCTGCTGGCCGTGTTTGTCGGTTGGATGAGCTACTTTCATCTCGACGAGGTCACCACTGGCAGCGGTAAGGTGGTGCCATCATCCCACGAGCAGGAGATTCAGTCGCTGGAAGGCGGCATTATCTACAAACTGCATGTTCGTGAAGGGGATATCGTTGAAAAAGGGCAGATTCTGGCGCAGCTTGACCGGACGAAAACAGAATCGGGCGTGAAAGAGAGTGAATCGAAACTGAATGCTGCGATGGCGACGTCGGCGCGTCTTACTGCGGAAGTGAACGGCACCGAACTGGTGTTTCCGGCAGAACTGAACAACGAGACGGCACTGATTAACCAGGAGCGCGCGTTGTATCATTCCCGCCGCGAAAGCCTTGAGAAAGGCGTTGAAGGGCTGCGACAGGGGATTGCACTTATTCAGAGAGAGCTGGCGCTGACCCAGCCGCTGATTAAAGAGGGGGCGGCCAGCCATGTCGAAGTACTGCGTCTGCGCCGTCAAATGAATGAGATGGAAAATAAGATTGCCGAGTTGCAGACGCAATATTACGTTCGCGCCCGGGAAGAGCTGGCGCGGGCTAATGCGGAGATTGAAACAGAGCGTTCGGTGATGCACGGACGTGAAGATTCGCTGACGCGTCTGACCTTTACCGCCCCTGTGCGCGGGATCGTGAAAGATATCGACGTGACCACCGTCGGTGGGGTGATCCCGCCAGGCGGAAAACTGATGAGTCTGGTGCCGTTAGACGATCAGATCCTGATTGAGACGAAGATCCTGCCGCGCGATGTTGCCTTTATCCATCCCGGGCAAGAAGCGATGGTGAAGATTACGGCGTACGATTATTCCATTTATGGCGGTATCAATGGCGTGGTGACGGTCATCTCACCGGACACCATCCAGGATGAAGTTAAACGCGATCTGTATTACTACCGCGTCTATATCCGTACCGACAGTAATCAGTTAATTAACAAGCAGAAAAAAGCCTTCCCGGTTTTTCCAGGCATGATTGCGACGGTGGACATCAAAACGGGGAATAAAACGATTCTTGAGTACCTGTTGAAACCGCTGAATAAGGCGAAAGAGGCATTAAGGGAACGATAACAGACAGTGCGCCGTGTCTCCGGCTGATGGGGGGAAGCAGCACAGACCGGCGCGGTGCATGAAGTCAATGCCTGTCGTTTATTATGCATCTGGCAGGTAACGTAAAATTTAGTGTACAAAAGCCGTCGGTATTTGTGTGCTTCATCAGATTCTTACCAAAAACTGGCAAATCACACCTTTAAGAATTGATAAATATCAATTAATGCGCACTTAATTTGCGCCGTTAAAAAATGTCCTTATTTACGACCTGTTTACCTTTTTGGCGTTTGCGGTGGTGGTGGTAAGACGTCGGATGACAAAAGGGATATGCTGCCTTAGCGAAAATAATTGAAAGAGGTCGTCGTAACTCGCTCTAAAAAAGCCCGTTATTGTCCTCAATGTAAACATTTATCGCAGAAGTAACGTATTGGCGGATAGGAATTTTCAATAATTGCGGTGAATGTTTAGCCGGGAGAACGGGGGCTGAAAATCACTGAATTAACCCTGGCATGTCAATAAACCCTGACATCATTAGTCTGCTACGGGTCATCTTTCACTTGAAACGGCGTTCCATTTCAAGGCGTTTTCTTAACATTTTCATCACCCGACTGCTGAAATACTGTGCGTTGACTTGTTATTCAGCCAACTGCATATTCCTCCCCAGTTAAGATGAAATAGCCTTCAGGAGCTGACGATGCCTTCCCGCGATTATCCCGATATCCGTAAAGCCAGAGGAACCCGTTCTAAAGATATGGTGCTGTTAAGTGCCCGTGTTGAAACCACGCTTTGGGACTATGTCCGGACACTGGCTTTAGAAACGCGTAAAAGCAAACAGGATATTATTGCCGAAGCGCTTATGCTTCATCGCATCGCCCATGAAGGCGGTCGTGAATAAGTGCGGGCCGGTTTTACAGGATGATGCCTTTACCATTCTGGCGTTCTGTGGCGTGTATTACGGTCATCGCAGTTGGCCTGACTCTGGTCGTGACGACCGTTTCGTTCATGGCGTGGGAGCTCAGCGTGACGCTCTTTTCCTGGTCAACCGCCGCCGCCAGTAAAATCGTCGCGGCTTCACTGCTTAACGAATTACTGGCGTGGATTCACCAGGCTCCCCGCATTATGATCGTTAGCGCATGTCGTTGATACGACACGCCAGCAAACGCTTTTGTTTATAGCACTGCAGGGCGCTGATTGCTGCGGCGATAAATAACGCCAGTGCACCACACAGCGTGGCATCGGTAATGGCCTGCGTACCGCTGCCCAACAGCGTGGTTAATAGCGGTCCCAGGATCTGCCCGATGCCGTAGGTCAGCGTGACAAACCCCAGCAGATTGAGGTTTCCTGGCACAATAAGCTGGCGCGCGAGGGTCATAACCAGCGACGTGGTACCCATAAACGTCGCGCCAAATCCCACGCTGCTCAGTACCAGCAATAGCGGAGAGCCGCTGGCAAGTGTCAGGAGCACACAGGCGGCCTGAATCACCAGGTTTGCGGTCAGACATTGCAACACCCCCCAGCGTTTCGCGGCCCACAGCCAGGCGAAGCAGCCCGGCACAATCGAGACGCCAACCAGCGTCCACAGATGGACCGTCAGCAGTGGCGAACCCGCGTCTTTTGCCATCAACGGCAAATAGGTCGCGACGATGATGTAGCCGAATCCGGCCAGGCCGTAGAGCAGCGCCAGCAGCCACCAGCGCATCGACTGCGATGCGTTTTTTGCCTGCGTTACGGCTGGCAGCGCGTGAGCGCGGGACGGAAGCAACAGCGCCAGCAGAATCGCCAGCACGGCGGAGAAGGCCGCCGCCCCGATCCACAGCGCGTGAGAGGAGAGCGCAAAGTGCAATCCGGCAATCACGTACTCGTTACCCAGCGCAATCCCCACGCCGACGCCAGAAAACAGTGAGGCAATGACAAAAGGATTGCGGGTATGTTGCAGCACCAGCGTAGAGCCAAAGATCAGCATCCCGGCACTGGCGACGCCCGCCAGAAAGCGTACCAGCATTACTACCACTGGCCCGGAGAACAGCGCCATCGCGAGGATCAGTCCGCCGGTTGCCACCGCTGAACTCAGCAGCATGGGGCGTAAACGTCCCGGCTGATGAAAAAGTCCGAAGGAGAACAGCAGGCTGCCGACCAGGTAGCCCGCATAGTTGACGCTGGCTACCCACGACAGTTCGGAAAACGTAAAGCGCCCCTCGGCCAGCAGCACCGGCAGCATCGGGGTATAGAGAAAACGGCCAATCCCCATGCCCAGCGCGAGTACCATCATCCCGAAGAGGGCGGTGCTGAGTGAATACCGGTCTGCGATGTGCTGTGGCTGGCTCATACCCTACCCATTGTTATTTGTCGTGTGCGAAATGCGAGAGTAACAAATTTATAACAAATGGGTAAGGCGATGGAGGAATTATTGTGCGGTGTTGGACGTGAAGCGGTAAAACAAATTAGGCTCAGCAACCATAAACAGCGATCCCTGGTTATCCATCGCGATCCCTTCTGCCTGCCGTATGGTGTGTTCTAACCCGTGGTGGCCTTCGGTCAGCGTCATGACGCCGATGACGTCGCCGTCGGTTTTGACCTCTTTGAGCACGCGTGATTCGTGAGACAGGATCAGCAGGCTATTCTGTCGCGCATTAAATTCCGCGCCTGAAATATCCTTCACATTAAGCTGCTGTTGCAGAGTATTGTCTTTAGCAATAGTCAAATTGTCATTATTGAGCAGCCCCGTCACTTTATAGATCCCAATCGGTCTCTTTTCTTTGAAAAACCAGAATGTCTTTTTCTCTCGTGACCAGGCGAGTCCCTCAAAGCCATCGTTGGTCGGGGTTTCATACAGATCTAGCTTCAACTTTTTTATAATGTTCACCTGTGACTGCGCATTGATAGTAATAACGTAAATGGAATAATCACTTTCATCGCTGATGACAAAGGTGTCGTCGCCGATGAACTCGATGGTCTCCAGATCGCGAATAAAATCGAGTGGGATGGTACGCAGTAATTGACCCTGTTTGGTCAATTCAATAATCGCGGCAGGTTTATTGATTGTGCTGAACAGCGTGTCACTTTTATCAGACCAGGTGAGTGAGGAGACATTCTTTTTCACTCCGGCGATTCGTTCCCCATCTATTGTCACGCGATAATCCGCAAGGGAATTATTGTCGCCGTCGGGCGCGGCCCCACCCGATACGACATCACTCACTCCCACACTGAGTAAAGCAAGAAGTAGCATGACTCGCAGAGGGGGATTCAGACATCGGGCGGACAATCTCATTATTCTTCCTTAAATAAAATCAAAGAGAGCAAGATGAGAAGTATAACGATTTATCTTAATGAATCCTTAACTTCGCGATAATTGCAGGGTGAAATTTATCGCGGTTTAGCGGGTCAACGCGCTGGCGCATCGAAAGTTGCCACGCATTGCCAGTCGCCCGACTCACGGCGGTAGATCGATTCGGTGTGACCGGGGATCACCCACCGCTCTTCTTCTCCGGGCTGGCAATGCAGGTAGACACACAGCCCGCAGCCCCCGCGCAACTGGCGGGGAATATCAGCAACCCGAAAGGTCATGCCTGCGGCCTGCAACGCTTTGCGGGTCTGAATCACGCCCACCGTCGAATGAAACAAAAACAGGTATTCCGTCATTCGCGCTTTCTCTGCCGTTGACCAATCAGCGCCGCGCCAAGGGCACCGGCAAACTGCGCGTCCGGGTGGGTGTGTACCGGGATGCCGACATGGCCTTCCAGCATATGGGCAAAGGCCGCGCAGTGGCTGACGCCGCCGGTAAATAGCAGCGGCCCTTGTGAGGAGAGTCGACCAATGAAGTTGGCGCTGCGCCGCGCCATTGCGTTGATCACGCCCGCAAGAATCGCTTCCGGAGCGATACCCGCAGAGCGCAGGCTAATCACTTCGGATTCGGCAAAGACGGTGCACATGCTGCTGATGGCGTGCGGCGCAACGCCGGCGGTAATGGCGTCGAGTTGCTCCACGCTGGCGCCCAGGGTACGCGAAATCACTTCCAGAAAACGTCCGGTGCCCGCTGCGCACTTGTCATTCATCAGGAAGTCGGTGAGGTTGCCGCCGTCATCCAGTTGGATAACCTTGCTGTCCTGTCCGCCAATATCAATGACCGTGCGGGTGGCGGGAGCCAGTAGCCGCGCCCCCAGTCCGTGACAGGAAATTTCGGTTACCTGCTTGTCGGCAAAATCAACCAACTGGCGACCATAGCCGGTTAAGGTCAGGTACGGTCGCGTTTCCAGACCTCGTGCGAGAACGTCCCAGGCCTCGCGGATGGCGTCGGCTGGTCGGAATGGCGTCGGGCACAGGAAACGGCGCTGAATCACGCCGCCTGCCAGTAAGATACCTTTGGTCGCCGTCGAGCCGGAATCAATCCCTATCGAATACGTCACGCCTGTTCCTTACAGCATTTCAATAAAGGCCGCGACGCGGGTGCTGAGTTGGCCGATATCCGAGGTGGAGTAGTCGGTTTCAATGGCGATATAGGGGAGGTTGTGCTGCTGACGAACATGACGCTTAATGGCCAGTGACTCAACGGCATAGGTATGACAGGCCTGCAAAATCACATCCACCACGCCGTCCGCCTTGTATTCTTCCACCATTTGACTGAGCAACGTCAGACGCTGTTCGTTTGGAGAGATGCACGAACAGCCGATGGCGAGATATTTGTCGGTGAGCGCGTCATAGACGTCGCCGGTTTCCGCAACGCACTGCTCGGTCGCCTTCGCGCCGGTGCAGTTTTCGTATCCCACCACCCAACCGCCGTTGTCTTCAATGGCGCGCACCACTTTTTCTGCCGCCCCGCCAATCGGGCAACCGGTGATCAGAATGCGCGGACGGGCGTCCAGTCGTTTGCCGTCTTGCCACGCCTGGCGCACCCGCGCGGTCATGCTGTTCAGTTCGTCAATGAGGGCTTCTTTATCAAAGCGGAAGGTTGCACCGTACACCACTTTCAGGATATCGCTGCCGCTCAATGCGGGGGGATTAAGCTGCCCGAGACGATAGAAATTCGCCAGCGCGCGACGTTCACGGTTTTTGAGGACAATGGCTTCACGCAGCGCCGCTTCAGTTACCGGCGTCCCAAAGCGTGCTTCCACGGCCTGTTGCAGGCGCAGAATTTCTGCTTTCCACAGTGCGCGTGAGGCGGCATCCTGGCTGCTGTTTGGCAACTGCATGACGTGAACGGCTTTAAACTCAGCCATGTACTCGTACATTTTCTTTTTGCCGTCGCAGGTGGTTTCACCCACCACCAGGTCCGAAAAGTAGAAATAGGGGCATTTGTCGGTTTTGCCGAAGCCGTAGCTACTTTTGATCAACGGGCAGAGGTTGCGCGGCAGATCTTTTTCGGCCTCTTCGATGGTTTCATCGGACGTTGAGCACAGCGAGACCACCACCGCTCCCGCCGCCATCGGGATCTCCTGCGGCATGAAGGTGCAATAGGTCCCCACCAGCGGGATACCCTGCTCTTTGAGATCCATCACGGTGAGAAAGCCTTTCTGGCGGGCTTCAGAAAACTGGTCGAAAATGGCGGGTAGATCGGTGATAAGCGACATGGATTTTCCTTCCCCGTGACACGGGAGATGTTAAAAGTGTTCGCATTATAACCATGTCGTTATTGTGGGTTTATTGATCTCCCGCCAGGTAAGGCACTATAAAATTTTCTTCAGATCCATCTCTTCCTGGATGCGCTCGCTCCAGGCAAGATGCGTGCGAATCGCCTCCTCAATGCCCGCGTTGTAGTACGCCGGACCCAATTTTTCGCTAATAAAATCAATAAAAAACTCGGCGTCGAACTGTTCCAGCTCCAGTTCGAAATGATCGCGGCAGTAGTCTCTGAGCGCCTCGCGCAGACCGTCGCGTTCCGCCGGGGACAGGGTAATGTCAGCCATTTTTTCTCCTTAAAAAGTGGGCAGTGCGGGCAGTAGTGAGGGGATTTGCGACAACAGATATAACACCAGCCCGATAGTCCCGCCCACCAGCGTGCCGTTGACGCGGATAAACTGCAAATCTTTACCGATGTTGAGTTCAATTTGCCGCGACATATCGCGGGCATCCCAGCTTTTCACCGTGTCGCTGATGTGGCGGGTCAGGAAGGCGGCAAACTCCGGTGCTACCCGATGGGCGGCCTGCTCCAGATGGCCGTTGAGCGAGGCGCGTAGCGCATCGTCGGCAACCAGCGTTTCGCCAAACCACTGTCCGGCATGGGCGATTCGCTGTTTCACCCGGGAATCCTCGGCGTTGATATCATTCTTTAACCACTGGCGTAAATCCGCCCACAGCTCGCCGAGATAGCGGTTAAAGGCATCATCTTCTTTCAGGTAATCCTTGATGCTTTCCGCCCGGTTCGCCATCTCCGGATCGTTTTTCAGTTTGTCGATGAGCATAAAGGTGGCGCGATCGAAGGCGTGGCGGATCTGATGTGCGCGATCGTGGCTGATGTCATCAAGCAGCGAGTTCACCGCCTCTGACACCAGTTCTGCACTGTGCTCGCCCAGCCACTCGGTGGGCAGAATTCGGGCCTTCAGCGGGTGCTCGGTCTCCAGCCAGTGGACGATTTGCCGGGCGATAAAGGTTCTGGAACTGTCGCGCTGGAGGAGCGCTATCAACTGGGCGATCAGCGTGTCGAGTAACTCCTGATGGCGATCGTTTTTGGTCATGCTTTCCAGCATCAGGGCGCTGGTGCCAGAGAGATCGACCTTATCAATTGCCTTATGCACCGCACGTTTTAGCAGGCGCTGGATACGGGCATCATCGGTCAGCTCCAGAAAACCACTCATGATCTGCAACAGATGCTGCCCGATCCGCTGGGCGTTTTCCGGCTGGCTGAACCAGTTGCCAATCAGTAGCGCGGGCTCATGGCGGCGGATTAGCGCGACCAGAGACTGGGTATCGAGGAATTTCTCCTGCACGAACTGACCCAGGTTCTCGCCGATCCGGTCCTTATTACGGGGAATAATCGCCGTGTGCCGAGAAATGAACGGGAGGGGGACGCGGCGAAACAGCGCCACCACCGCAAACCAGTCCGCCAGCGCACCGACCATCGCCGCCTCGGCAATGGCTTTGATCCCGCTGACCCAAAAGCCGGGCGGCAGGAAGAGGGTGACGACGAACGTGGTGGCAGCGATCAGCAGTAATGAGAGCGCCAACAGTTTGGCGCGTTTGAGTTCAGCGATTTTATTCATAGGGTTAAGGATAGAGCCAGACGGGGGGATCGTGCAAAAACAACCGGGGATCAGCCGGGGATCCAGTTGTCCCACGCCGGCAGCGTCCCTAGCTCTGCGACCAGAAAATCAATAAATGAACGCACCTTCGGGTTGCTGTATTTGCTGGGGAAATAGAGCGCATAAAGGGTGTGCGTTTCGCAGGTGATGGTGCCGTCGAGCATTAGCGGGGTGATCTCCTCTTTCTGAATATGATCGCCAATCAGATAGGTGGGCAGATAGGCGACGCCCTGATCTTCCAGCACCGATTTCAGCAGCACCAGGCTGCTGTTGGCCTGGATAGGCATATGCAGTTTCAACTGATGCAGGCGATCCTGCTCGTCGGCAACCTTCAGAACGGGGGTCAGGCCGGGGTAAACCAGACAGTCATGATTCACCAGATCGGTACGCCGTAGCGGCATTCCTTTTTTCGAGAGGTAACCGGGAGACGCGCAGTACGCCCAGCGGATAGGCACCAGTTTACGCATGGCATAGTTTTGCGGTGGCGCGGTGGAGATGCGCAGGGCGATATCGAAATCCGTGTCGTTCAGATTGACGAAGTTATCGTTGAGATCGATATACAAATTCACATCCGGGTACTGGGTGCGATATTTGTCCACCAGATTGACCAGTCGGGAATAGCCGAAGGCAATCGAACAGGTAATGCGTAATTCACCCTGCGGATTGTGATAATAACCGGAGGTGGTATTTAACGTTTCATCAAACTCTTTCAGTAATTTATTGGCCCGGTTAAATAAATATTGCCCGGCGTCGGTCAGGGTAATACTGCGGGTCGTGCGCTTAATTAATGTTGTCCCCAGCGTATCCTCCATTGCCGCCAGACTTTTACTGACCGCCGACGGCGACACGTTAAGTTGCACCGCGGCTTCGGATAATCCTCCGCAGTCCACAATCCGGACAAAAAATTCTAAATGCTTGAGAGAAATGGGTGTGCTCATTGTTTCCTTTTACTCACAAGTGATTTGCAAAAACGGTACGAATAGGCCGTTACATTGGGTTTTGAAACATGTAACTATTGAACCACAGGAAACGACCTACGCACAAAATGAAAAAATAACAACTTAAGTGAGTTGCGTCACAAATAGTAAGGAGGCAAAAACAGAACGTCGCCAAATTGTGAATTTACTCTCATTTAATTCCATTCTTATAAAAGGTACCGATTATGTGGACACGACTCGAACCCTACAAATCGTCAATTATTTTATTACTTGCTCTGGTTGCAGGTGGTTTATTAGGGATTTACGCCCCCGCGTTTGCCAGTAAACTCCAGCCGATAGGTCAGATTTTCCTGAACCTGTTATTTATGATTATCGTTCCGCTGGTGGGAATCAGCGTAATGTCCTCCATCGCCAGCATGACCGACCTGAAACGCTTAGGGCGAATTATGGCGATTATCTTTATCGTTTCCATCGCAATGGCGTTTATTCCGGCGGCCGGGATCGTGGCGTTAGCCCTGTGGTACAACCCGGCGCAGGGGGTCACCATCGATCTTTCGCAGTCCGTGCAGGCGGGCAGCGGCAAGATGGATTTTGTCAGCATGATCACCACCAACGACTTTATTGGCCTGTTTTCTAAGTCGAATATCCTCGCGCTGATCGTGATGGCGATCATTGCCGGGATCGCGATTGGTCAGTCAGAACAGGCGGGCAAACGCATTGCCTCGCTGCTGGAAGATGCCAACACCGTCATTATGAAGATCGTATCGATCATCATGAAGGTCGCGCCGCTGGGGCTTGGCTGCTACTTTGCCGCCACGATGGCCAGTCAGGATTCCGGACTGCTGCTCACCTTTGCCCGGGCGATTGGTCTGTTCATGGTTGCCACGCTGGCTTACTACATTTTGGGTTCTATTCTTTACTCTTACATTGGCGGCGGCATACCGGCAGTGAAAGCCTTCTGGCGTCACGCTATTGAGCCTTCCGTGACGGCGCTGGGCACCTGTTCTTCGTTGGGAACGCTGCCGGTAACGCTGCGCGCGGGCAAAGCGATGGGGATTAACCCGGAAATCGTGGATGTCTCGATCCCGCTGCTGGTCAACCTGAATAAGGGCGGCGTGGCGATGATCGCGGCGCTGAAGATAGTCTTTATCTACTCGGTGCTGGGGATTCCGTTCACGACGGAAACCTTCTTCCTGACCATGCTGATCGCCGTGCTTTCCGCGATTATCGTCGGCGGCGTGCCGGGTGGGGCATTCCTTGGGGAGATCTTTATCGTCACTACGCTGGGGCTGCCGATGGAAACCATTCCTATGTTAGTGGTGCTGGGCACCATTACCGATGCGCCGGCGACGCTGATTAACGTGATTCATGATTTGAATGCGGCACAAATTGTAGAACGCTTCTCCGGGAAAAAATCGGTGAATGCAGAGATAGATGCGACGGCTACGGTAGCCGAGGTTTAACGCAGAATTAAGGATAAGAAAAGTTATGAAAGATTCAGTGAAACTCGAAACCCAGTTGATCATCGCCGGACGCGATAAACGCTATACCCAGGGCGCGGTAAACCCGGTTATCCAGCGCGCCTCTTCGCTGGTGTTTGATACCGTGAAGGACAAAAAATTCGCCACCGCCAATCGCGCAAACGGCGAGTTGTTTTACGGTCGCCGTGGCACTTATACCCACTTCGCGTTCCAGAAGGCGATGAGTGAACTGGAAGGCGGCGTCGGCTGCGCGCTTTACCCGTGCGGCGCGGCGGCGGTGACAAACGCGATCCTCGCGTTTGTACAGAGCGGCGATCATCTGCTGATGACCGGGGCAGCGTATGAACCGACACAGGATTTCTGCAATAAGATCCTGAGTAAATTCAACGTCGAAACAACATACTACGATCCGATGATTGGCGCCGGGATTGTCGACCTGATCCGCCCGGAAACCAAAGTGGTGTTTCTTGAATCACCGAGTTCGATCACGATGGAAGTTCAGGATGTGCCGGGAATGGTGAAGGCGATCCGCGCGGTGAATCCGGAGATCGTCATTATGATCGACAACACCTGGGCGGCGGGCGTGCTGTTTAAGGCGCTGGACTACGGGGTGGATATCTCGATTCAGGCGGGGACTAAATACACGATCGGTCACTCGGACGGCATGCTGGGAACGGCGGTGTCCAATGCGCGCTGCTGGGATCAATTGCGTGAGAACTCGTATCTGATGGGGCAAACGCTGGATGCTGATACCGCGTATAACGGCAGTCGTGGCCTGCGCACGCTGTCGGTGCGCCTGAAGCAGCATCAGGAGAGCAGTATTCAGATTGCGCGCTGGTTGTCAGCACGAGCGGAAGTGGCGCGAGTAAATCATCCGGCGCTGCCGGAGTGTCCGGGGCACGAATACTTCACGCGTGATTTCAGCGGCAGTTCCGGTCTGTTCTCGTTTGTGCTGAAAAAACGACTGACGGATGAGCAGTTAGCGGATTTCCTTGATAACTTCTCGCTGTTCCATATGGCTTATTCGTGGGGCGGGTTTGAGTCGCTGATTCTGGCAAACCAGCCGGAGGAGTTGAACAGTATTCGCCCGGCCGGAGATGTCGATTTCAGCGGGACGCTGGTGAGGGTGCATATCGGTCTGGAAGATGTCGGCGATTTGATTGCCGACCTTGAAGCCGGCTTTGCCCGCATCGCGTAAAAAGTCACAGGCCCCGCATGGCGAGGCCTGATTTTACTTCTCTGTTGCCAGCTCCGTTGCCTGATACTGACGCACCCGCGCTAACAACCCTTTCAACGTGAATACCACCGCCACACCCGCAATCACCGCCAGCAGGTGAAACGGGATCCTGCCGCCGTTAAACCACAGTCCACGCCCGATTTCGACGGAAACGGCCATGACCGCCAGGATAACCATGTTCAGCGAGGCTGACACGGTGCCTTTCGGCAGATTGTTGGTAAACAGCGTGAAGCGAAACAGCGTCGGGAAGATAAGCCCGATACCAAACGCATACAGGCTGGTGCCCAGTACCGACCACAGCCACACGTGAGGCCAGAAAAGGTTCCCGGCAATCAGTACAAACAGGCCGCTGAGTTGAATCGGCACCGCACGCCAGATAAAGCGTGGGTCGGTCGGATCTTTCACAAAACGTGCAACGACCATGTTGGCGACGATCACCGCACCAAATACCGGGACCTGCACCCAGGCGAACTGTGAGGAACTCATGCCGCCCGCGTCGATCAGGATCACCGGGGAAACGGCGACCCAGCTCATCATCGGGATGTAACTCAACGAGATCGTGGCGACCCCAAAGAGGAACACGCGGTTGCGAAAGACATCACGGAAATCGCGTACGACGCCGATCGCGCTAAATGGCACCGCACCGCGCTGGACCGTTTCCGGCATCGCCAGCAACAGGCCCATAAAGGCGATAAAACCCATCACCGCAATAATGGCAAACAGCACTTTCCAGTGGACGAAGTGCATCAGCGCCGCGCCGGAAAGCGGGCCGATGATCGGCGCCACCAGCACGATAGAGGTGATGATCGCCATCAGCTTGATGGCTTTTGTCTGCCCGAACGCTTCCTGCACCGTGACATAACCGACCGTCGCGATAAAGCAGATGCTGGTGCCCTGCACCACGCGTGCCGCCAGGAACTGTGTCATTGAGGTGGTGAACAGCGTGGCGGTACAGGCGAGAGCAAAGATGAGCGCCCCCGTGACCAGTACCGGACGACGACCGATCCTGTCGGAAAGCGGCCCCAGCAGCCATTGCAGCGCCATCCCCCCCGCGAGATAAAGACTGACCGCTGCCGGTGCCAGACTGACATCGGCATCAAACTCTCTCACGACGTTGATGATGCCTGGTTGAATCAGGTCCGTCGACAGATAGGCGGCAAAATCGTACAGAATCAGCGCCATCGGAAAGAACAGCGTCGTGGCGTGCCGCTTGAAAAACTCAATAATCCATTGCATACAAAACGAACTCCATGTGGAGAACCCCTTAACGGGAACAACGAAATTCAATACTGTCACAGGGACATCAGGCAGAAAATAGAGAACAGCAGACTGCGGATGTACTGAATTTCATGTAATCAAAAGCACTGCCCATGGGGAATCACAGACAGGGGAACACATTCTGACCTGTGTCAGAATGTGTATCGATTACAAATGGTTATCAGCACATCACACCTCGGGAAAAGTAAGTTGAACGGAAAATATACACCTTAAGTTTCATTATAATTTGATGTTAGTCAATAGATTGAGCTGAAAACATTCCGCGCGCCAGTGGTCTACGGGAAGAGAAAACGCCAGACGATCCCGCAGCCGAAGGCGATCAACACGGCCCCGGCAATGCGTTCGATCCACACGATCCCATGACTGAGCCGTCGCTGGACAAACGGCAGGCCAATTCCCATCACAATCAACAGATCCCAGCCTAGCACGACGCTGGTCATCCAGACGCCGCTGACGGCCTGCTGCAACAGCGTCACTGACGGGCCAAGCAGGGCGGTCATCAGCGCCAGATAGAACAGGGCGTTTTTCGGATTGAGCAGCGATGACCCCAGCCCCAGCAGCACCTGTTTGCCCAGGCCTGGACACGTGGACTGGGCATCTGCGCCCGTCAGCGCTTGCGGACGACTGCGTAACAGCAGACTACCGATCCACAGTAAATAGAGTGCGCCCAGCAGCGCGATCAGCGTGAAGAGCAGAGGATACTGACGGAGAATTCCCCAGCCGGCAATCGCCAGCAGGATATAGATCCCATTACCGGCGGCGATCCCCAGGCACAGCCCGGCGCTACCGCGCAATTGATAGCGAACGGCGTAGCCCACCAGCAAAAAGAAATCTGGTCCGGGGCTGAGCAGTGCCACAAAGTGCGCCAGCGCCAGTGCGGGAAATGCTGGGGGAAAGAGTACAGACAACGCTTCCATAGTGACCTCAGTGTGCAAACCTGAGGTCACGTTACGCCCGGTGAAACGCTAATTATTGTCTGATATTGATCGTGCCCGCGCATACTGGCGCGGCGTGGCGGCGGTATAGCTGACAAAGGTACGGTGGAAATGACTCTGGTCGGCAAAACCGCTCTGATAACCGACGTCGGCGATGTCGTCTCCGGCGCGCAGTCGCGTCCTGGCAAAATCGATCCGCGCGATGTTCAGATAGCTGCCCGGCGTCAGACCGGTGTCCTGCTTAAAGGTGCGGATCAGCGTTTCTTTACGCATGCCGAACTCTTGCGCGACGTCATCAAGCGACGGTGGAGAAAGCAAATTGCGTTGCAGTCGCGCTTTCAGAGACTGACTGGTCGCACGCGAACGCTGCGGATTTCCTGACTGCAAGGGGAGCGCGCGCAACAGGAGGCGGGCGGCATCGACAAGCGGTGCGGTTTGCCGCTTCTCCATTAACGCAACAAGATCCAGAAAGTGCTGAAAGCGTTGTGGGTTGCGGACCACCGGATTCGGTGCGAAGAGTGGTGTGTGGGGCGTCAGTTCGGGCAACTGAGCAAGGCACCAGTCGGCGTCAAGGTAGAGCATATGGTAGCTGCGAAACTGTCCGTCGACAGGGTTACAGCTGTGAGGCACCAGTGGCGGGATCACAATCAGATCGCCCACCTGCAGGCGATATTCTTTGCCGTGGCTGACGCAGCAGGTTTCACCTTCCAGAATGGCCCCAATAGAGAGTTGCGGATGATGATGACGCTTATAGGCCTGATGACTGCGCCAGGTGCTGCGCAGTTCCAGCCACGTAAGCCGTTCATCGCGCCAGAACGATTGCGGAATATCTCGGGTATGGGTCACGGTCAGCGCCTCCGACAAAGTGATGATTTGTTATATCACAGGTTCACGGCCCCTGGCGTCGCGACTTCTTCCATCGCCACCTTTAACGCCTCACCCAGTTTCTGCATCACATCCCGATGCTTTTCATTGGGCGGGAGCGCGCAGTTTATGCGCACGCAGTTGCGGTATTTTCCGGATGCGGAAAACAATGAACCCGGCGCGACCTGAATTTTCAGGCGACAGAGCTGTTTGGCGACACAAACCATGTCGACCTGCTCCGGGAGTTCAACCCACAGCATAAAACCGCCTTTTGGCCGCGTAACGCAGATCCCACAGGGAAAATATTCCCGCGCCCAGCAGGTATACATCTCCCTGTTACGCTGATAAATCTGGCGCATTCGCCGAACGTGGCGATGATAGTGCCCCTCCCGGACAAACGCCGTCGCGGCCAGCTGTGTGGCGGGAACGTTAGTGCCAATGACGGCGTATTTCATGTGCAGCAGTTTGTCATGATAACGACCCGGTGCGACCCAGCCAACGCGCAGGCCGGGGGCGACCGATTTGGTGAATGAACTGCAAAGGATAACCCGACCGTCGATATCCCAGGAATGAAGGGTTCTGGGACGGGGATACTCTGTCGCCAGCTCGCCATACACATCATCTTCAAAAATCACAATGTCGTGGCGTTGGGCAAGCGCCAGTACGGCCCGCTTACGGGCATCCGGCATGATAAACCCCAGCGGATTGTTGCAATTCGGCACCAGAATTACCCCTTTGATCGGCCATTGTTCCAGCGCCAGCTCCAGCGCTTCAATACTGATGCCGGTATCCGGATCCGTCGGGATTTCAATCACTTTGATCCCTAAGCCACGCAGCAGTTGCATGGTGCCGTAATAAGCCGGGGATTCCACGGCCACAATGTCTCCAGGCTGGCAGACGGCCAGCAGTGCCAGCGACATGCCGCTTTGACTGCCGCTGGTGATCACCAGATCATCGGCGTTAACAACCGAACCGCCATCAAGCATCAGCCTCGCGATTTGTTGGCGTAGTGCGAGGCTGCCAGCCAGTTCATCGTAGCCCAGAATCGCACTTAGATTGTGTTGTGCTACGCGACTGAGTTCGCGCCAGAGCGGTTTCAGACTGGGTTGGCTGACATCCGGAATACCGCTGCTAAGCGGGATAACCGATTGGTCGTGATGGCCTTCCAGCATGTTCAGCACCTGCTCCCATTGGGTAATCTCAACCGGACGCTGTACCGGACGCGACATCGGCGGGACCGGCGGCTGCGCTTTCTGCGGTGCGACGAAGTAACCTGAGCGGGGCTGCGGCGTGATGAGTTGCAGTGATTCCAGTACCTGATACGCCTGCTGCACAGTGCTAATGCTGACCCCGTGCTCCTGACTCAGACTGCGCACCGACGGCAGTTTTTCTCCGTGACGATACAGCCCTTGTTCAATACGCTCGGCCAGCAGGTTGGCCAGATGTTGGTAACGCGTCATGCTGTATCCCTCGAAGATGCCATACAGATGCAAAAATCAGTACAGACAGGCGGAAAATGTGCGGTGCAGAGACTGTTTTAGCGGATCTGTATGT
Organism: Citrobacter sp. Ct235; assembly: GCF_030332305.1. Classification (NCBI taxonomy): domain Bacteria; kingdom Pseudomonadati; phylum Pseudomonadota; class Gammaproteobacteria; order Enterobacterales; family Enterobacteriaceae; genus Citrobacter; species Citrobacter sp. Ct235. Next base: position 447,801 of record NZ_JAOWIC010000043.1, on the reverse strand, counting down.
TAAATAAAAGCTGTTTTTGAATCTGTATTGTTCAGCCCGGAAACCGCCAGAATAAAGGCTCTGGTAGGCGAGGGGGTGGAGTATGGAATTTCATGAAAACAGAGCGAAGCAGCCGTTTATTGGTTTTGTCCTGATCTGGCGAGCGTTTAAAAAATGGCGCTTGCAGGTACAGACCCGACGGATCCTGCAACAGATGAGCGATGAACGGCTCAAAGACCTGGGATTACGCCGGGATCAGATTGACTAGCGCGATTTCGGGAGTCAGAGGCTGGATGTTGACCCTGTCCGGCCTTTTTTACATTCAGAAAATTTATCAATTTATGCTTCCTGACAGTATGTTTCTTGATACTTACCCTGATAAGTATTATTTTCCCTTTCGCTAAGAGAGGAAAGACACATGACTGAAGATGAGCGGTTTGCCCGCCGCCCGATGGGAATGCGTATGGCGATGGTAGTGCGTCAATGGCGTGCCATTATTGATGCGGCTATTACCGATACCGGCCTGACCCAGTCCAGTTGGACGGTACTGATGCAACTGCATCAGTTGGGCGATAACGTCTCGGTCAGCGAACTGGCGGAGGTGCAGGGCATTGAACTGCCGCCGCTGATGCGCACTCTCACGCAACTGGAAAATCAGGGCTATCTGGTGCGTTCCACATCGCCATATGACAAACGCATCCGCCTGCTTATGCTGACCGCGGAAGGCCGTGCCCGGCTGGAAGAGTTAAATCGGGTGATTGAGGCCTATCAACATCGCGTCACGCGTTCCATACCTGAAGCGGATCTCGCTTCCTTCAGCGCCACCCTAAATTTAATCGCCTGCAATTTGCGGACAATCCGCGAAGAAGATAATCAACACTAAAAAACTATGATGACCCCAGAACAGAAATTTGCCCGTTGGGTAAGGGTGAGTATTGCCGCTTTCCTTGCCATATTCGCCTGGTTTATCGTTGCCGATATCTGGATCCCGTTGACGCCGGACTCCACGGTGATGCGCTCGGTCACGCCGGTTTCGTCGCGCGTTTCCGGATACGTCTCGCACGTCTATGTGCGCAATAATAGCCAGGTGAAAAAAGGCGATCTGCTTTATGAGCTGGATCCCACGCCATTTATCAATAAAGTCGAGGCCGCGCAAATCGCCTTTGCGCAGGCCAGACTGAGCAATCAGCAACTGGATGCGCAGATTGCCTCTGCCCGCGCCAGTCTGCGTACTGCCGAATATACTGCGCGTAATGACAAGCTGACGTTCGATCGCTATCAGCGGTTAAGCACGATGCAGAACGTGTCGCAGGCGGATCTCGACAAGGTGCGGACGACCTGGCAAACCAGCGAACAGTCGGTAACCGCCCTGCATGCCAACATCCAGAATCTGCTGATCCAGCGTGGCGAGCGTGAAGATAGCCATAACGTGACGCTGCAAAAATATCGTAATGCGCTGGAAGAGGCGCAGCTGAATCTGGCATGGACAAAAGTGCACGCAGAGACGGACGGGACGGTGAGTAATCTCCAGCTTAACGCCGGGCTTTACGCCACCGCCGCCACGCCGCTGCTGGCGCTGGTCAGCAACCAGACGGATATCGTGGCCGATTTTCGCGAGAAAAGCCTGCGTCATACCCGCGTGAACACCGATGCCGCCGTGGTATTTGATGCCATGCCGGGCAAAGTGTTCCGTGCGCGCGTGACCAGCAGCGATGCCGGGATCCTCGCCGGACAGGAAGCGGTCAACGGTCAGTTGTCGCAGCCGGAGCAATCCACGCGCTGGGTGCGCGATGCGCAGCGGATGCGTATTCATGTGACGCTGAGTGAGCCACTGGATAAACCGTTGCCGACCGGTGCCCGCGCGACGGTGCAGTTGTACAACAGTGAAGGGCCGTTTGCCCGCACCTTTGCCGGCGCGCAAATTCATCTGGTTAGCTGGCTGCATTATGTCTATTAACACGCTGGCGCGTGTGTTTACGCCACATGACAATATCGTCTATACGGCGAACGACTTTCGCCAGACCCTGCGGATAGCCGTTGCCGGGACGATCGCGCTGAGTATTTCGACCTTTTACAACGTGCAGTACGGCGTTTTCTTCGTGGTTTATCCACTGATGCTGATGTCGTTGGTGCCGGTATTCAACCGCCACGTGGCGCGACAGTTTGTGTTCAGTGCAGCGGTGAACTGCGTCGAAATGGTGCTTATCGTTGGTTATCTCTCGCAGTGGCCGGTGATCATGACGCTGGTGGTGTTTGGTCTGTACGTCCTGCGCTTTCGCTTTATGAGCAAGGGGCCGCTGTTTTTGCTGGGGTCAATGGGCGTGGTCTGCCAGAGCACGATGCTCAACTTTATGAGCTATTCCCCCACGAACTGGCACACGCTGATGTTTTCCAACATGGAAGCCTGCGTGATGGCGGTGGCGCTGAGCGCGCTGCTGCACTATCTGATCCCCGACGTGGAACCACGCAAGCCGCCGCCGCGCATTGAGAAAGATGACGCCCGCGTTCGCCATGAATCGCTGCTTTCCGGGAGCGTGGCGACGATGATTTTTGTCATCTTTCAGGTCTGCGATCTGAGTGATTCGCTGTCGGCGCTGATGGCGGGGATTTTGATTCTGTTTCCCATGCATTATCGCGGCGCGGTCCTGAGTTCTATCTGGCGCGTCGTGGGCGTGGTGCTGGCCTGTCTCTACATTCTGGTGGTGCAGTTACTTATTTATGATTTCAGTAACCATATGCTGCTGATGATGCCGCTGATTGGCCTCGGGCTGGCCTTCAGCGCCCGTCTGCACGTGATGGAAAAAGTGGGTGCAGGCGTTGGCTTCGCCAGCATCACCACTATCGGCATTATGTTCGGCCAGAACCTGCACCCGGACAGCGACTTAGTGTTCAGCGATCTGTATCGCATCACCTCAGTGACCGTGGCGCTGGTGGTGACGTTGACCATGGTTTTTCTGGTCCACCGGATATTGAACTGCTTCGCCGCGACACGGTTTGTGGTGGTGGAGTGAGGTTCCTCATAGCGATCTCAGCTAATCCACACATGAACGCAGGCAGAAAAATACGTAAATTGTGATGCTTTTTCCAACAGCGTCGTTATACTCATAAGATAATTGTCTATACTTTTTTGTATATACAATCAGGAAGCGTGATATGCCAACGGAGTTTGAATGGGATGCAAACAAGGCAAAAAGCAACGTCGGTAAACACGGTGTCCGTTTTGAAGATGCGATTCTGGTATTCGACGATCCCCGACATCTGTCACGACAGGATCGCATAGAGAACGGGGAATATCGCTGGCAAACAATCGGTCTCGTTCATGGCATCGTGATTATTCTGGTTGCCCACAGCATTCGGTTTGAAAGCGGCATTGAAGTCATTCGCATCATCAGCGCCCGAAAGGCGGATCGTAAAGAGAGGAATCGTTATGAGCATGGTTAAACATAAACGCGGTACACAATCCGCGCTCAGTGCTCAGCATGAAGCTGAACTCAACGCGCTGGCGAAGCAATCCGATGATGAAATTGATTACAGCGATATTCCCTCCTCGGAAGAGGCGCAGTGGTCTGACGCGGTACGCGGTAAGTTTTTTCGCCCGCTAAAAACTCAGGCGTCCGTACGGATTGACGCCGATGTGATGGAATGGTTGAAGCGTCCGGGCAAAGGGTATCAGACCCGACTTAACGCGATTCTGCGGGAAGCGATGCTACGGGAGCAAAACAAGAAATAGTGAGTGTTTACTCGTGTGTAGATGCCGGATGGCGGCTACGCCTTATCGGGCCTACAAATCGGCGTAGGCCCGATAAGCGAAGCGCCATCGGGCACGGGAATCACGACTTCTTAAGCCCCGCAAACGCGGTTCTGATCTCTTCTTCCGGCAACTGAATGCCGATAAACACAAGCGTGCTGTGCGGCGGTTCATCGCCCCACGGGCGATCCCAGTCGGCGCTGTACAGGCGTTGCACGCCCTGGAACAGCAGACGGTTCGGTTCGCCTTCAATCCACAACATCCCTTTGTAACGCAGCAGTTTTTCTGCGGACTCCAGCAGCAGGTTTTCCATCACGCGGGAGACGTCGCTGATATCCACCGGGTAATCCAGTTCCACCACAATAGAAGAGATATCGTTCTGCTTGTCGGCGATGAAGTGGAAGCGCGGTTTAGCGCTAACGACGTTCTCTTCCAGCATAAAGCCGTTGGTGTCGAACAGCAGGGAGAGATCGATATCGCCATGTGTCACGGTATAAACCGGCGCGCGGGCGTTGATACGCGCCAGACGTTCGCGCAGTTTCTCGCTTTCGCCTGCGACATCGGTTTTGGTCAGCAGGATGCGATCGGCGTAGCCAACCTGCGACTGGGCAATCGTGAACTGGTTCATCTGATCGTCGGCATGGACCGCATCGACCAGTGCAATAACGCCGTCCAACAGATAGCGCTGGCAAAGGATCTCGTGCGAGAAAAAGGTCTGAATAATCGGGCCGGGATCGGCCATGCCGGTGCATTCAATCACCAGACGATCGAAGCTGATATTGCCCTTATCGAGGTTGTCGAGAAGGTCTAACAGCGCGTCCTCCAGTTCGTTCGAACGCGTACAGCAGATGCAGCCGTTGGTCAGGGTTTTGATCTGCGTGGCGCGATCGCCAATCAGCTGATCGTCAACGGACACTTCGCCGAATTCGTTTTCGATAACGGCAATCTTATAGCCGTGTTCTTCGTTGAGGATGTGGCGCAGCAGAGTAGTTTTACCTGCGCCAAGAAAACCGGTGAGTAGGGTGACTGCAATCGGGGTCATTCACTTCTCCTTCTAACAGCAGCGCATGCCGCCTTTACCGTCGCCGCCGTAGCGCGCCTGTTGGCGCTCGCGGAAGAATTCTTCATAGCTCATGTACGGCTTGTCCGGATGGTTGGTTTGCATATGCTCGACGTAGTTGTCGTAGTCTGGAATACCAATCAACATCTTTGCCGCCTGGCCGAGATATTTTTTTGCCTGACCTAAGTTACCAAACATTGTGCCGCCTCGTGAATGATTAAAGCCGGATGGCGGCTTTCGCCTTATCCGGCCTACGCTTACAGCATTCTGTAGGCCGGGTAAGCGAAACGTTACCCGGCGTCAGCTTAGTGATGTGAAGAGGTTTTCACGCCGCCTTCAGGAATCGGAACGTACGGGGTTTCTTTATCGGTACGTTTGTCCACGTTGCGCACATTCATCCAGGTTTTGAAACCGTAGAAGATGATGCTGTACACCACCACCAGGAACAGAATACTCAGGCCTGCGTTAGTGTAGTTGTTCACAACGATGTGATTCATGTTGGCAATCTGCTGAGCGGTCAGTTCGCCGCCGTTGGCAATCTTCTCTTTGTACTGGTTAGCCATGTAGAAGAAGCCTTCCATCTGCGGGTTGGTGCTGAACAGTTTCAGACCCAGCGCCCAGGTGGTGCAGATCAGCAGCCACACAGCCGGGATAACGGTCACCCAGATGTATTTGGTGCGCTGCATTTTAATCAGTACCACGGTACCCAGAACCAGCGCCACGGCTGCCAGCATCTGGTTAGAGATACCGAACAGCGGCCACAGGCTCTTAACGCCGCCCAGCGGATCGACCACGCCCTGATACAGCAGGTAGCCCCACAGGCCTACACAACCCGCCGTACCAATGATACCGGCAACCAGAGAGTCGGTTTTCTTCAGGAACGGTACGAAGTTACCCAACAGGTCCTGCAGCATGAATCGACCGGAACGCGTACCCGCATCCAGTGCGGTCAGGATGAACAGCGCTTCAAACAGAATACCGAAGTGGTACCAGAAGCCCATGTCAGCCATCGGCAGTACTTTGTGGAATACGTGCGCGATACCAACCGCCAGCGTCGGTGCACCACCGGCACGGTTCAGAACGGACGGTTCGCCGATGTCTTTCGCCGTTTGCAGGATCTGCTCAGGCGAAATCACGAAGCCCCATGAGCTGACGGTTGCCGCCGCATGCGCGGTCACGTCTTTCAACTGCGCCATAATAAGCGGCGCGTTCTCACCCCCCATTTCATGCAGGTTCGGCATCGTAATGCCCAGGCCTGCCGGTGGGGTGTTCATCGCAAAGTAGAGACCCGGTTCGATAATGGAAGCCGCAACCAGCGCCATAATCGCCACGAAGGATTCCATCAGCATCGCACCGTAACCGATGAAGCGGGCGTCAGTTTCACAGGCCAGCAGTTTCGGGGTGGTACCGGAAGAGATCAGCGCGTGGAAGCCAGAGACAGCGCCACAGGCGATGGTAATGAACAGGAACGGGAACAGGGCCCCTTTCCACAGCGGACCGGTACCGTCGATGTACTGCGTCATGGCCGGCATTTTCAGCTCAGGGTTGAGGATCACAATACCCAGCGCCAGGCCGACGATAACGCCGATTTTCAGGAAGGTGGCCAGATAGTCGCGCGGGGCGAGGATCAGCCATACCGGCAGCAGTGCAGACACAAACGCATAGCCGATCAGTGCAAAGGTAATGGTGGTGTCTTTAAAGGTCAGCGCCGGACCCCAGTACGGGTCGTGAGCAATCACGCCACCGAAGTAAATAGATGCCACCAGCAGAACAATACCAATCACCGACACTTCACCTACACGTCCCGGACGCAGGAAGCGCATGTAGATCCCCATGAACAGCGCAATAGGCACGGTGGAGCAAACGGTGAAGACCCCCCACGGACTTTCGGCCAGCGCTTTTACGACGATCAGCGCCAGTACCGCAAGGATGATGATCATAATTAAGAAGCAGCCAAACAGCGCAATCGTCCCCGGCACGGAGCCCATCTCTTCTTTAATCATCTCGCCAAGCGACGCGCCGTTACGGCGAGAAGAGATAAACAGCACCATGAAGTCCTGAACCGCACCCGCCAGCACGACGCCCGCCAGCAGCCACAGGGTACCAGGCAGGTAGCCCATCTGCGCGGCCAGAACCGGACCGACCAGCGGACCGGCGCCAGCGATGGCGGCAAAGTGGTGTCCGAACAGGACATAGCGGTTGGTTGGAACGTAGTTCAGGCCATCGTTATTGATGACCGCAGGTGTCGAACGTGTAGGGTCGAGCTTCATCACCTTCTGGGCGATGTACAGACTGTAGTAGCGGTAAGCCACCAGATATACCGACACGGAAGCGACCACGATCCACAGGGCGCTGACGTGTTCACCCCGGCGTAAGGCGACAACCGAGAGGCAGAATGCCCCGATGATCCCGAGGATCACCCAGGGTATGTGCTTGAATATCTTTTTCGTATCCATAGTAAAACCTGGTTTTATAAGATTAATAATTGGCCGAAGCCGTTTGGTTTGGGTTGCGTTTGAAGAGGTAATTGGACTGCTATGCTGGTGACGATCTTGCCAGAGAGTCGCGCGCGTAAAGTACGGTAAATAAGTGAGCGGTCAAATGGTGAGTTAAGCGGTCAGAAGTGTCAGTAAGCGGTAAAGAGGATCGCTGAACGACGGATATTATGTGACTGAGATCACAAAGAAAAATCCGCCAACGACTGGCGAATACCGACTACGCTTATTGCCGACAACATCATAAGGAGAACAACATGGAAACAGTAAACCTCACACTATCTGAGGCTTACACGCTGGCGCGTGAGGTGCTGAGCACCAACGGCTTTAGCGCGGAACATGCGGATGCCATCGCGCGTAACGTGACGGCAGGCGAGCGTGATGGCTGCGCGTCTCACGGGTTATGGCGATTGTTGGGGATCGTCGAGACCCTGCGTAAAGGAAAAGTCTCCGCTGATGCACGTCCGCAGATTTCCGATCGGGCGCCCGCAATCGTCAGGGCGGACGCTGGCGGCGCGTTCTCGCTGGTGGCTTATGAACAGGCGCTGCCGTTGCTCATCAGTAAAGCCAGCACGTGCGGCATTGCGGCGTTGGCGATCAACAGCTGTGTTCACTTTTCCGCGTTGTTTGCGGACATTGAACCGCTGACGGACGCCGGACTGGTGGGTTACGCCTGTACGCCAAGCCACGCCTGGGTCGCCCCGGCAGGCGGTACGCGCCCGCTGTTTGGCACGAACCCCATCGCCTTTGGCTGGCCGCGTAAAGGCAAACCGCCTTACATTTTTGATATGGCAACCAGCGCAGCGGCGCGCGGCGAGATCCAGTTGCATCAGCGAGCCGGAAAAGCGATCCCGGAAGGGTGGGGCATCGACAGTGAGGGGCAACCGTCAACCGATCCGCAGGCGGTATTAAACGGTGCCATGCTGACCTTTGGCGGTCACAAGGGCTCGGCGTTTGCAGCAATGGTTGAACTGCTGGCAGGGCCGCTCATCGGTGATATGACCAGCGCGGAATCGCTGGCCTGGGATGACGGGGCGGGCGGTCTGCCGTACGGCGGTGAGCTGATTCTGGCGTTTGACCCGTCCCGATTCCTCGGGGATGAGGCGCATCTCCATCTGGAGCGGGCAGAAACCCTGTTTGCCGCGATGCAGGCGCAGGGGGCGCGACTGCCGGGAGAAAGGCGCTTCCGTTCGCGGGAGAAATCACTGCAGGAAGGCGTGACGATTACCCGTTCTCTGTTTGCGGACATTTCCGCGCTGAGATAAGGCAGAATGGGCGAGGCATCCTCGCCTGATTCCCGTTCGGGTAGAGGGTAATCGCATTTTTTGCCAGTTAATTGAACAAATTTCCTGTGATACCCCCTGCGATTACATAAAGTTTTCTCATTCCGGGCCGAAAACCAGTGTATCTGTCTAGCGGAAAGAGAAAACATGTTAAAACGTATCAAGATTGTGACCAGCCTACTGTTGGTTCTGGTTTTATTTGGCCTTTTACAACTCACTTCAGGCGGATTGTTCTTTAATGCATTGAAAAATGACAAAGAGAACTTCACCGTTCTGCAAACTATTCGTCAGCAGCAGTCCACGCTGAATGGCAGTTGGGTGGCGCTGTTGCAAACGCGTAACACCCTTAACCGTGCGGGTATCCGCTACATGATGGATCAGAGCAATATCGGTAGCGGTGCGACCGTTGCGGATCTGATGCAGATTGCCAGTGTCTCCCTGAAACAGGCGGAAAAGAACTGGACGGATTACGAAGCGTTACCGCGTGACCCGCGGCAAAGCGAAGCGGCATCGGCGGAAATCAAACGCAATTACGACATCTATCACAACGCGTTAGCTGAACTGATCCAGTTGCTGGGTGCCGGGAAAATCAACGAGTTTTTCGATCAGCCCACTCAAGGATATCAGGACGGTTTTGAGAAGCAGTATGTGAACTATCTGCAACAGAACGACCGCCTGTATGACCTGGCGGTAGAGGACAACAACCGCTCATACAGCCAGGCGATGTGGGTTCTGGTCAGCGTGTTGTTGGCGGTGCTGGTGGTCATTATTGCCGTCTGGTTTGGCATCAAGCTGTCGCTGATAGCACCGATGAACCGCCTGATCGCGAGCATTCGTCATATTGCCAGCGGCGATCTGGTGAAGCGTATTGATGTGGAAGGCACCAATGAAATGGGCCAACTGGCGGAAAGCCTGCGCCACATGCAGGGTGAGCTGGTGCGTACCGTGGGCGACGTGCGTAACGGCGCGAACGCCATTTACAGCGGTGCCAGCGAAATCGCGATGGGTAACAACGATCTCTCTTCCCGTACCGAGCAGCAGGCGGCGTCTCTGGAAGAGACGGCGGCGAGCATGGAAGAGCTGACGGCCACCGTTAAGCAGAACGCCGAAAACGCCCGTCAGGCCAGCCATCTGGCGCTGAGCGCGTCCGAAACGGCGCAGAAAGGCGGGAAAGTGGTCGATAACGTGGTGCAAACCATGCGTGATATCGCCTCCAGTTCACAGAAAATTGCTGACATCATCAGCGTGATCGACGGCATTGCCTTCCAGACCAACATTCTGGCGCTGAACGCGGCGGTAGAAGCGGCGCGTGCCGGTGAGCAGGGGCGTGGTTTTGCGGTGGTTGCTGGTGAAGTGCGTAACCTCGCGCAGCGCAGCGCGCAGGCAGCACGTGAGATCAAGAGCCTGATTGAAGACTCCGTCAGCCGTGTTGACGTCGGTTCTACGCTGGTAGAAAGCGCCGGTGAAACCATGGATGAGATCGTGAATGCGGTTACCCGCGTGACCGACATCATGGGCGAGATCGCGTCGGCTTCCGATGAGCAAAGTCGTGGGATTGACCAGGTGGGTCTGGCCGTAGCGGAAATGGATCGCGTCACCCAGCAGAACGCCTCGCTGGTGGAAGAGTCCGCCGCCGCTGCCGCCGCGCTGGAAGAGCAGGCCAGTCGTCTGACTCAGGCCGTTGCCGTGTTCCACATCCAGCAGGAACAGCGGCGTGCGCGTGACGTTGCCAGCGTTAAGCCCGCTTCCACGACGGTTCAACCGCGTAAAGCCGCTGTGGCGGAGACCGGGGATAACTGGGAAACGTTTTAATTAAGCATCAGGCGCATGGCACAACGTGATTCAAACGCGATACCATGCGCTGTCTCTTCCTCTCGCTTCTGGCGCAATGCTGTCGGCAACGCGTCATCTTCCAGTATTTCAAATCCCAGATGTTGATACAGCGGCGCGTTCCAGTCGACATGGCGAAAAGTGGTGAGCGTCAGAGAGGTAAAGCCCTGCTCGCGCGCCCACTGCGCGACTGTGTCTACTAACTGACGGCCAATGCCTTTACCCTGCCACGCCAGATGCAGCGAAAATTCGGCAATATACAGGGACGATTCCATTGCTTCGCCCAGCAGAAATCCAACGGGTCTGTCGTCAACCTGCGCCAGCCAACTCATCCCCTTACCGGCATATTCCCGATGCTGTTCTACGCTGACAATGCGATCGTCCGCGATCCATGCCAGTTCCGGCACGTCTAAAAAGCGCTGTCCTGCTGAGCGTTCAATGGCGGGCAGGGCGGCAGCATCTGCCAGTGTGGTTGGGCGAAAGGTAATGTGCATAACGATACCGGGATTAAGGTGACAGTGTGGGCAGTATAACGCGGTGCCCCGCCACAGGGAAAAGTCCCCGGCAGCGGGGACTTTACGGTGTTAACGGGTTAAACGAGTAATAACGAAATGGCCGGTATGTAGGTCACCAGCAACAGCATGAGCAATAAAGTCCCCAGCAACGGCAGAGATTGACGGAAAAACTGTCCGACTGAAACCTGAGTAATATTGCAGACCAGTAACATGACGGTGCCAACCGGCGGCGTGAAGGCGCCGATAGAAAGGTTGAAGATCATGATGATACCAAAGTGTACCGGGTCGATACCAAAATGCGCCACGACAGGTTTAAGCAATGGAACCAGAATCAGCAGAATGGCATTCCCTTCAAGAAACATCCCCAGTGTCAGCAAAAGAATATTGATAATTAACAGGAACATGTATTTGTTTTCTGTCAGCGTCGTGACAAAGTTCGCCACCGCGACGCCGGCATGTTCCATTGAGAAGATCCAACCGAGCGCGGCACTTGCCATGATGACTAACATGACCGATGCCGTTGCCCGTGCCGTTTCTCCCAGCGCTTTTACGACATGGCCAAGGGTCATTTGACGATAAATGAAGAAACCGATGATCAACACAATGAGTACCGCAGCCGCGCCGGCTTCTGTTGGAGTGAAGATGTTGGCGCGAATCCCTCCTACGACGGCAAAAATCAAAAACAGCGCGGGCCAGGCTTGTCCAATAGAAAAGAGCGCTTCCTTACCGGTAGGCCAGGTGTCGCGTGAGGGCTTAGCGTTCGTTTTACGGGCAACCAGATAAACCGTAATCATTAACAGTACCGCACAGAGCAGACCCGGAATCAGACCGGCCATGAACATCTTTCCGATGGAGACGTCTGCCACCAGGCCATAAATAATCAGGGCAATCCCCGGCGGGATGATTGGAGTGACGAGAGACCCTCCGGCGGTGATTGCAGCAGCGAAGGCACGGTTGTAGCCTTTACGCTCCATCTCAGGAACCATCATGCGCGACAGCATCGCCGCGTCGGCCAGGTTTGAGGCGCTGACCCCTCCCATCATGGTACTGACCAGAATATTGGCGACACCGAGTCCGCCCCGCATTTTACCCACCAGAATATTCGCCACTTGCAGAATACGTTCTGCAATACCGGTATAACTCATCAGCGTACCCAACAGAATAAAGAAAGGTATCGCCAGCAATGATGGGCTCTGGGTTGGCGCAATTAACCGCTGAACGGCAATTTCAATCGGAACCGTGGAAAAAAAGAGGAAATAGGCAATAATGCCGATAAACATTGCCAGATACACACGAATATTCAGAAATAAGCACACGATCATTAGTGGAATAATCAATAACCAGCTCATTGTTTTTCCTCGCCGACATCTACCTGTTTAACGTCGTTAATTAACCAGTAGAGCGTATAAATTGCCGTTGCCAGAGTACCGACGGGAACAGCGATATCAATCCAGAACCAGGAAACTTTCAATATTTGCGTGACCTTATACTGCGCCATTTCCGCCAGTCGGTAACCCAGCCAGGCCATATAAACCAGCAACCCAATGGAAAGCAGGGCAACCAGCGTGGCAATAATGCGTTTGACTTTATGTGGAAACATATCGACGACAAAAGGAATAGTCAGATGCGCCCGATCGCGTTCAGCCACCACTCCGCCCAACATCACAACCCAAATCATCAGCAGTCCGGACATTTCCTCAGTCCATTGAATGGGCTGTCCTACAAAATAGCGCATGAATACGGCTGCAATGGTCATTATCACCAGGATAAACAGTGCCAGTGCTGCGCTCAGTTCTACAAGCTTGCCAAAGAAACGCATTAATCCTCCTTCAGAGAGTCGCCCTGGCCTTGAGAGGAAAAGGCGTTGGGCGCTCTGTGCCTGTATTTATTGCAGTTGCTGTTGAATGGTTTCATACAAGCCCGGTGTCCACTCCGGGAATTGCGAGTAAACTTCGCGTGCTTTCTGGCGGAATGCTTCGGTATCCGGATAAATAACTTCAACGCCTTCCGCTTCCATGCTCTTCAGCATTTCGGCGTCGCGTTCAATCGTTAATTTCTGGCTGTAAAGGCCGGCTTCATAACCCGTTGAATGAATCAATTCCAGTTGCTCAGGAGAGAGCGTACTGAAAAAGGCTTCGCCGCCAATCCATACCGAGGTGTTGGTCAGGTAATTTACCATCGACAGATATTTCGCCTGCTCAAACAGTTTTTGCCCTTGCAGAACCGAAATTGGGTTTTCGACGCCATCAATAACGCCCTGAGTCAGCGCAGGGTAAACCTCACCCAGCGGCATTGGGGTTGGTGTGGCACCCATTGCCTGAATGGCTTTAATTTGCATCACGTTATTCGGTACGCGGATCTTCATTCCCGCAAGATCTTCCACTTTGCGAATCGGTTTTTTAGAAATAATCTGACGGGTGCCATACAGATAATTGTTCATCACCACATGAATTCCTTTTTTCTTCAGGTCTTCATTTTTTTGACGAAACCAGTCGCTCTCATAAATTTTGAAGAGTTTCTGCGGGTCATCGGTCAGATAAGGTCCAAACAAAATACCTAAATCAGGTTCGTAATCGGCGAGAAAAGCCACATCGGTGAGCGTGATGACGTTCATTCCCATCATGGCTTGTTCAGTCACATCTTGTTTTGACCCTAGCTGTGAGCTGGGATAGAGAACCAGCGTTATTTCTCCATCACTCTTTTTATTCAGAATCTCAGCCCAGTAGCGCATCACCACATCTAATGGCTCGCCTGGATTATTCTCATATGCGACTTTAATAGAAAGCGGTTTAGCCTGAATGGTGAATGGCAGAAAAAAAGTACAAACAGTAATCAGCACGGCTATTATCTTGTTCATTTTCTACTTGCTCCCAGGGATCAACGAATAAAACCAACATTTGTACTGGCGGAAAAATTCATAGTGAATCCTGCCTAATCAGAAAGTAAGCAGAAAGTCATCATGGTGCTGTATGCGTTGTATGAAATCGTGCTCTTGCTAAAGGTTTGTTGTTTTTAATGTGTTTTTAATTCATTCATTTTCTTGTCGGATGGAGCGAATCATCGATTGTTTCGCCGTATTCAGGTGGTTTCGCAGCGCAAGAAGCGCATCGAGATCGCTGCGGCAAATCAGCGCGCTGAGGATGGTCATGTGCTCATCAATGGCGATGATATTGCGTTGTTTAAGATCGCGTTCATCCCATTGGTAATGGAAATGGAAGATCACGGAGATGATTTCAAGCGACTGATTAAAAAATATATTGTCGGCGGCAGAGAGCAGCAGCGCGTGAAAATCACGGTCTAACAGGGAGAACATGCGGAAGTTGCTACCGACGCTGTCGCGCAGCAGACGGTGGCGTTCAAGCAACATTTTTGCCTGCAGCCAGCGCGGATCGTCATCCGGCAAATTGAGAAAGTGTTGTAGCGCATGGGTTTCCAGCATCTCGCGCAGCTCAAAAAGCTGTTCGGCATAGGACTGATCGAACTTTTTCATGCTCCACTGGCCGCGCTTTTCACTCTGGATGAGATTGTAACGCCCAAATTTTAAAAGGTATTCTCGCACCACTACCGGGCTGACGCCCGCCATCCGGGCCAGTTGAAGTTCAGAAAACGTCTCGCCAGCGCGAAGCTGGCGCTGGTTAATCATCGTATAAAACGCCTGCTCAAAAATACGATTTTGCTCCGCCATGGAGGCGGTAGTACAGGCAAAACCATCATCATGTTCAGGGCTACGGGTAATGACATGGTCGTTGCCGACCAGGGTCAATACGCCGCACTCGCTGAGGTGATTGAGCATGTGCCGCACCGTGGTGCGACTGATGTTGTACATCTCGGCTAATGCGCTTTGCGACGGCAGCGGGGAAGGAAGATGACCGCGCGCCATATCATCGATCACCTGGTTAATGACATTGTGACGTAAATTTTGCGAACGGCTCATCGGGATCTCCTTTTGCCTGCATTAAAACCCGATTTAAAACATTTTAATGCGCAGGGTTTCACAAATTAGCTTTCTCGTTACGCGGCTATTTCTATTTTCATCAATATCTGAAGCAACAAAGAAACAGGAGCGCATAACGATGTCCACAATGAATATGTTGATTTGCCAGGAACCCAGGAAATTAATTCATGAGAAACGCGACATTCCGATTCCGGATAAACATGAAGCATTAATTAAAATTAAGTCTGTCGGTATATGTGGAACCGATATTCATGCCTGGGGAGGCAATCAACCTTTTTTCAGTTATCCACGCGTATTAGGCCATGAAATATGTGGGGATATTGTGACGCTCGGCGAGAAGGTAACGCAATTTAAGGTGGGTCAGCAGGTGGCGGTAATTCCCTACGTTGCGTGCCAGCAGTGTCCGGCGTGTCTGGGGGGACGGACGAACTGCTGTGAAAAGATCTCCGTGATCGGCGTGCATCAGGATGGGGGGTTTAGCGAGTATCTCAGCGTTCCGGTGACCAATCTGTTGCTGGCGGAAGGGATTGATCCTCACGCGGCAGCCTTGATCGAGCCTTACGCGATCAGCGCACATGCGGTGCGTCGGGCAGCGATCGCACCGGGTGATCAGGTGCTGGTCGTTGGGGCCGGGCCGATTGGGATCGGGGCGGCAGCGATTGCGAGGGCTGATGGGGCACAGGTGGTGGTGGCCGATACCAGTATCGCTCGTCGCGAACACGTGACTTCCCGCCTCGGCCTGCCGGTGGTGGATCCCTCTGCGGACGATTTTGAGGCTCAGCTACGTTCGCAATTTGGCGGTTCGCTGGCGCAGAAGGTGCTCGATGCGACGGGTAACCAGCATGCCATGAACAATACCGTTAACCTGATCCGCCACGGCGGCACCATTGTTTTTGTCGGGCTGTTCAAAGGCGACTTGCAGTTCTCTGACCCGGAATTTCACAAGAAAGAGACCACGATGATGGGCAGTCGTAACGCCACGCCGGAGGATTTTGCGAAGGTGGGACGACTGATGGCGGAAGGCAAACTGAACGCTGAAATGATGCTTACGCATCGCTATCCGTTTAGCCAACTAGCGGAGGTCTTCGAACGCGATGTGATTAATAACCGGACGCTAATCAAAGGGGTGATTACGTTCTGACGATTGCCATGCAGCGCCCGGGGTTGTGTTGGGCGCTGTTTTTTTATCACCGGTGGTCAGCCCTGGGCGCTGACCACTTTGATTTCAACCATCCCGATCCCCAGCTTACGCGGTGAGTGGCCGAGGATGTTGCCTTCGTTGGTCGAGACCGGATCGGGCGGGACAATCACCAGCGTATCCGCATCCGTCGGGTTGTCGAAATGCAGCGTGATGGTGGTGACATCGTGACTTAACACCAGCGTCTGCTCTTCCTGGCCTACACGCACCGGAATCGGGCGATTGGCATTGTCGCCAAAGGCTTTCGCAGTGATCACCAGGTCGAATTTTTTCGGCAGCGGCTGTTTGTACTCGATCTTCACTTCTTCCGCCAGCTGCGCGTTGGACCAGCGTCCCCAGGATTCCGGACGAGAAATCCCGCTGAACTGCTTCACCTCTTCCGGTGCGCCCGCCACGTTGAAGACAAAACTGTCGGCTTTATAGCGGATGTCGTTGTCGACGATTTTCAGGGTATCGACGTTGCCTTTATAGCGCTCCATGTCGATCACCGTGTCTTTAAAGGCCGTTTTACCTTTCCACTGCGCTTTATCAACATGCTGGACGATTTGCTCTCCGCCAAGCTGGCCCTGCGAGACGCACCAGTCGGTTGAGAGCGCCAGCGCCGGTGACCATAACTGGCCCATTTTGTAGCAGCGATCGACCCAGACGAAGTTATCGCGAGGGGCAAAATCGGCAAGCTGGAAGCGCAGCGGGGCGGAGTATTCGCTTTCCGGGAGGGGTTCGACGCGCTTATCCGATATCCTCAACAGCAGCGGCAGACGGAAATGGCTGCCGGAGAAGGCGATCATATTTTTATCCCGGTCGACGGTGAAGTCTTTCATCTCTTTCGGGAAGTTCCACAGGCGAATAATGTCCGGCTTCATGGCAAGGACCTTTTCTTTACTGTTGAGGAACACTTCCGACATCGACTGACCCGACAGGCTGCTGCGTCCCAGGCCGATATAGTTATCGCCGCCGAGAATATCCAGTACCGTCGCGCCGTTATCCATGGTGTTACGTTTGACCGCCAGTGTCTCCTGCTGAGGCTTGTCGCCACGGATCACGAAGAACAGGTTGTTACGATCCTGTTTGTTCAGGTATTTCCATGCGCTGTTGTTCATCGCCAGATGGTCTGAAGAGACCACAATGACGGTATCTTTAAACCACGGTGAGGCTTTGATTTTATTGATAAACGCCGCGATGTTTTCCTGGCTACAGCTGACGGCGCTAAAAGACTGATTGGGTTTACCGTCGAAATCATAGCGTTTGCGCTGACAGGCGCGCGAGATAAAACCATCCGGATGATGGGTATCGACCGTCAGGGTAAACAACGAAAAACGCTGGCCGGAGCGAGAGAGTGCTTCGAACTTCTTCCACGCTTCATCCAGTACCGTATCGTCATAGAAATCCCAATCGTTACGGTAATTTGGATCGGCGACGACGCTTTTTAGTTCTTCGGCGCCATACAGATAATCGAAGCCGTGGGACTTCAGGAACACGTCTTTCCCGGCAAAACGCAGGTTTGCGCCCTGCACAAAGTGGTTCTGGTAGCCGGAGTTTTTCAGGATATCCCCAAGACAGAGATTCTGCGGGAAGAAGCTGGAGACCGATGCTGACGCATTGCCTTCAAACGGTGCGAACAGGGGGATGCCACACTGGGAGGCGACCATCCCGGCGATGGTGTAGTCTGTTCCCGGTAACTGCTGGGTATGGCTAAAATCCATACCTTCGTTTTTCAACGCGCCGAGTTCCGGAGTGAGTTCCGGGAAGGCCTCATTGTCGAAATAGGTTCGCTCCAGGCTTTCACCGTAGATGTACACCAGATTCAGCTTCGGGTTGGGTATGCTTTTCGCCGGTTCTTTATAGTAGGCCGCGAAATCGGGATCGCCGTCGCGGGTCTGAGATTTGACCAGCTCGCTGATCTGACGAAATGCCGGGCTGGCATCGACGGAACCCAGCGCCAACAGCAATGCCAGCAGGCTGTAACCAAAATGGTGAGGATGATGACGGCGACGACGCAGCACCCAGCCCAGCGTGCCAAACACCGCCACGAGCGCCAGCGCAATGCCAATGCCCGGCAGAATGTATTTGCCGACACCGGCCCCCGTCAGACTGTTCGTCAACGTGTAGAGTACTGCATCGTTAATGCCATCACCTGTGAAATAGTCGCTGGCAAATAGCGTGATATTCAGAACCACAAAAAGTCCCAGCACCGTCAGGGTGGCGATAAACCACCAGGTGTTGCGACCCGCTTTCCAGGCATAAATCAGTACAGAGGCAAGAAACAGCGCGATGGAGAGTAACTCAGACAACGGACGATCCTCACAAATAGCCTTGCGATAAGGCTCTAAACCAGGTGTTCGACTGGCAGTTCAGCGTTTACAGAAAGTACAATGTAATGGGGTTGTCACTTAGCTGCAATTCTAGTGACATTTAATTACGTTGTTATTCAGAATTGGTTTAGATCGGGACTTTTTTGATCGCCGTCACCTCCCGTTGTTCCTGAGGTGGGCAAAAGAGAAGGGCCAAAAGGGACGAGAAGCGCCGCGTCTGGCTAAAAACGGCCAAAACGCGGCGTCGGGAATCAGGAAATAAAGCTCATACCCTGTTTGAGCACCAGGTCGCAGGCTTTGGTTTTCACTTTTTCTGCGAGCGGCGTGCTGCCGATGTTGTTCAGGTTAAGCTGCTGACCATCTTTGGTATTGAGCAGACCCTGAATACCGTCCAGATAGTTGGTGTCCTGTTTTTGCTCGGTTGCGCCGAGACCCAGTTTATCCAGTACCTGATTTTTCACATTTTCCGCATCGGTAACGGAAGCCAGCTTCTGCTTCGCGCAGTACTGTAAAATCCCGGCTGCGTTATTCATATTGTTTGCACTCAGTGCCTGGTTGCCGCCATTCAGCAGGCTGGTCAGGGAAGAGAGCGACGTGCCGCTTTGCGATGAGGTGGTACTCTGCTTGCTCAGTTCGCTGGCGGCGCTGGAGAGCGAGTCTTGCCAGGAGGCGGCGAAAGTATTGGCTGCGAAGCAGGCGCTGGCCGCTATCGCGCAGCACAGCAAACGTTTTGTCGTTTTCATTATGATTACTCGTGTATAGACCTTCGTCGAAGTATAGCGCCGCTCAGTCTAAGAATGGTCTTAATACTCTTTGCCGGTTACCCGACTGCGGAAACTGTCCCAGTTGAAGATCACCCACAGGCTGTTGCCCAGTCGCATGCGATCCATCACGCGTTCACCCAGCAGCTTGGTCATTTCTTCCATATTGCTGTTGGTGAGCATGCCGGTCGGGCGCTTTGAAGAGGAACGACGATCGACGATCTGGTTGATGATCACTTTTTCATAGCGCGATTCGGTTTGTACGCCGATCTCATCAATGACCAGTAGATCAACATTGCTGAGATCGTTCAGCAACTGTTCTTCGCTGGTCTGGCGATTGCTGAACGTCTCTTTCATCGCCGACATGATGTCTGCCACGGTGATAATCAGCACCGACTTTCCGCGCAGCAGCAGTTCGTTACAGATTGCCGCAGCGAGATGGTTTTTCCCCGTCCCCGGTTTGCCGGAGAAGATAAAACTGGCGATGTTGCCATCAAACTCTTCCACATACTGGCGCGCTTTGCTCAGCGCATTCATCTGACCTTCGCATTCAACATGATAGTTATCGAACGAGCAGTTCTGGTGCAACGGACGAATGCCAGAACGGTTAAAGGTGCGCTGCATTTTCATCGCCCGATTTTCGCGAGCCAGCGCGGCGGCGCGAATTTCACCTTGCTCCTTCTGCCATGCCAGTAGCTCTTCACCCGTTTTGAACGCGGGTTCGATATGGGCTGGCATCATTTTTTGCAGACGTTTCATCAGATCGCCAACGTTTTTCATGGTTAACCTCTAAAACCCGGTGGAATTTGATTATCTGGTTCGCTGACCGTGTTCACATCGCGCTTTGGCAGGCCACCATTGCTCGCGCGACCGATCTGGACGCTGCGTGCCAGTTTTTGCTGCCATTGCACGTGATGAAAAACTTTGCCTTCCGCTTGCCAGTAAGCCACGAATGAGGCCAGTTCTTCGGCGGTGACCGGTTCTCTTAACGCCACGCCCCACAGCGCGGCCTGACGCTGAAAGTCGTCATCCGGCTGCCAGTCGGGGTACATGGCGAATTTCCCCAGCGGTACGGCGACCGGTACAGGCTGCGGTTCTTCATAAAACTGTGCATCCAGCGTCACATCGCTCCCCGGTCGGGCGAGCTTTTCTTCGAGCGCCAGCAGTTGTGCCAGACGAGCGGGGGTCAGCGCGTAAAAGGCCGGGGCGTTATTGGCAAACACCGCCACCGCGCCGCCTTCTGACTTCGCCAGCACCGTCTGATGATCGTGTAATAAGGCGTCAATACCAATGACGTCTGGGGTCAAAATTCTGGATGACATAACGTTTCTCAAGACTGACTGCAACCGAGAAGGGACACTGCTTCTATAGTAACACATCGATGAGGAGCAGCGGCAGGGATGCGCCTGCCGCGGCGATTAAACGCGTGGGCGTTTCCGGTAGAGCCACAGGCCGGGCACGGAGAGTCCGATCGAAAGCGCGCCCACAATCGACGAGGCTTTCAGGAAATTGGTCAACAGCGTAATCATCAACGGTTCGCTGTAGCCGAAGTGGCTGATTTTCACCGCCGAGATCATCGCCGTATAGGCTGAGATTCCAGGGAACATCGGGATCACCGCCGCAACGGTAAACACTTTGGGATGCGCCAGATACCAGCGCGACCATTGAATGCCAATGCTACCGACGAGCAGCGAGGCGACAAACGTGGACCATTCAATATTAAATCCGGCGGTCATCATCACCATCCGCGAACCGTGACCGAGCGCGCCAAGCAGCGCACACCAGGGCAGCGCGCGGTGCGGGACGTTAAAGACCATCGCGAACCCCACGGCGGGGATCGCGGAAAGCAACATGTCCTGCATTAGCGCAAGAATGAAATCGATTATACCCATCCGCGAAGCCCCCAAAGTGTCAGCGCCATAACCACGCCCACGCAGGTCGCGAGCGTCAGCAGGCTGGCGATAGCCCAGCGCGCCAGACCGGTATTAATGTGTCCTTTAAACATATCCGCCACCGCATTGATCAGCGGAAAGCCGGGAACCAGCAGCAAGACGCTGGCGGCCATTGCCACCGAGGGCGTCTGGCTAAAGGTAGGAAGATGCAGCATCAGACCGGAAATGGTGGTCGCGACAAATGCGGTAACGCAAAAGTTGATCTGCGGATGTAAATGGCGATGTGCCAGGATCTGACGAATATACATTGCCACCATACTGGCAAAAAAGGTAATCACCGCGCCGTCCCAACCACCATCATTCAGCTTACAGAAGCAGGCACAGGAGAGGCCGACCATTAGCGCGACCAGCCAGCGCGGATAGCGCAAGGGTCTGACCTGACTGAAGCGCTTCTCGACGGCTTTGTAATCCAGCAGCTTGTGTTCAGCGAGAATGACGATGTGCTGAACCTCCGTGACCACATGCATATTAATGCCGCGATCCTGGTTTTTTCGCGTGGAGGTCAGGCATTGCCCGTCTTTAATGGTGGTCAGAACGATAGCATTGGAGGAGATAGCGCTTTCGACGCTGTCCATCCCCAATGCCAGCCCAAGTCGGGTAGAAAGTTCATCAACCAACGCGCTCTCCGCGCCGTGTTGCAGTAAAAAAAGCCCACACTGAATGCATAACCGTGTAACCGTTCGCTGTAATGACTGCTCTTCTTGCATGACTCGCCCTGGCTGAAAAGACGTATTGCGTACTGTCGAATGACGAAAGACTCCTTTGTATCACGAAGCGCGCATTTTTTGGCTCCGGCTGAGATCAATCTTTTTGTTGAAAAAAGAACCTGCCATGCGGTGGCCAGAATTTGAACTGCTCCACAGTTTTGCTAAATCGGTGAAAAGTGCAATTTTTGCCCGCATTTGGACCTTCTTTTTCTGTGCCTGCTTATCAAAAATGCAATTTGAAACTTTTATTCAACATTGATTAAACAAATAATCAACCAAGCAGGTGGGGAATGTAATGAAAACTCAGGTCGCAATTATTGGGGCAGGACCTTCCGGGCTGCTGTTAGGTCAGTTGCTGCATAAGGCGGGGATCCGCACACTCATCATTGAACGTCAGACGCCAGAGTATGTGTTGGGGCGCATCCGGGCAGGGATCCTCGAGAGTGGGACCGTCTCGCTCTTGCGGGAGGCCGGCGTGGCGCAGCGTATGGACAGCGAAGGTCTGGTGCATCACGGCGTTGAGTTTATTTTTGACGGCAAACGCATTCCCGTCGCGCTGAGCGAATTAACCGGCGGCAAAAGCGTAATGGTCTACGGGCAGACGGAAGTCACACGGGACCTGATGCAGGCGCGTAGCGATTGTGGCGCGCCTACGATTTATGGCGTCCAGCAGGTTGAGATTCACGATGCCAAAAGTGACCGCCCCTCAGTCACGTTTGAGAAAGAGGGGGAGAAGTGCCGCATTGAGTGTGATTTCATTGCCGGGTGTGATGGATTCCACGGCATTTCGCGACAAAGTATTCCGCGAGATGTCATCCGCGAGTACGAAAGTATCTGGCCGTTTGGCTGGCTGGGGTTACTTGCCGATACGCCGCCGGTCAATCCGGAGTTGATTTATGCGCATCATGAGCGCGGATTTGTACTTTGTAGTCAGCGCTCACTAACCAGAAGTCGCTACTATTTGCAGGTCCCGCTCAGCGAGCAGGTGGAATCCTGGAGCGATGAGCGCTTCTGGGGCGAGCTGAAACGGCGTTTGCCTGAGGAACTGGCCACGAAGTTAGTGACTGGTCACTCACTTGAAAAGAGTATCGCGCCATTACGCAGCTACGTGGTGGAACCGATGCAGTACGGCAAGCTCTTTCTGGTCGGTGATGCGGCACATATCGTTCCGCCGACCGGTGCAAAGGGGCTGAATCTGGCCGCGTCTGACGTGAATTATTTATGGCGTATTTTGACGCAGTACTATCAGCACGGGCGTAGCGATCTGCTGGCGACCTATTCCCGGTTGGCCCTTAACCGGGTGTGGAAAGGAGAGCGATTCAGCTGGTTTATGACCCACCTGCTGCATGATTTTCAGGAAAAGAGCGATTTTGATCGCAAGATGCAGGAGGCGGATCGTCAGTACTATCTGGGTTCGAGGGCTGGGCTGACGACGATTGCGGAGAATTACGTCGGACTGCCTTATGAAACGGTGGGTAAATGATGCAACTGGCTGACGTTATTCCTGTTTTTAAACTGTATGGTGAACAACAGGGATGGCCAACCCCCGATCTGCTGCACTGCGAGTCGATTCATCAGCGTAGCAGTTTGTATGAATGGCATATTCGGGTGCATCAGCATGCGGAGATCGTCCAGTTACTCTACTTGCATCGGGGTGAAGCAACGATTGAAATTGAGGGGCAGACGACGGTGAGGCGCGATGCCTGTATTCAGGTCGTTCCTGCGCTTTGTGTCCACGGTTTTCGCTTTTCCCCCGGAACCCAGGGCTATGTTCTCTCTCTGGCGTTGCCGCTGATTGGCCGCCTGGAATCCCAGTTTCCACAGCCGCTGCCTTTGCTGAATAGTCCGCAGTGCATATCGGTGGCTCAGTCCCGCAGTCACATCCGCACGCTTTTTTCCGCCTTGCAGAAGGAGTATCAGACGGATAACGAGGCGCGGGAAATGATGTTGTTTTCGTTGCTGAGTGCGTTGCTGGTCTGGCTTCGTCGGCAGAGTCGGCCCATTGCGCAATCGAATGACACTCTGGCGCGTCGGCGTAGCACACTCCGTCTTTTTGCCCGGCAGATTGAGAGCCACTATCGTGAGCATCTTCCCCTTACAGAATATGCGCATCGAATCGGCCTCTCTGCCAATTATCTGAATCAGTTATGTCGTGAATTTCATCATTGCAGTGCATTAAACGTTTTGCATCAGCGGTTGATGCTCGAAGCCAAGCGCAGCCTGCAATATACCAGCATGACCATAAGTCAGATCTCCGACTATCTGGGATTCAGTGATGTAACCTATTTTTCCCGTTTTTTTAAAAAACATTCAACGTTGTCTCCGAAGTCATATCGGGAATTAATTAAAAACAAATAGTTTGTCCAAATTTGGATAAATAAAAAAATCGTATATAAAATAGGAATGTTTAATGTCCCATTCAGGAATATAGTGTACATATTGACAATATCGACTTGTATTATACCCCGTGATAGTTGTATAACCACATCTTGCGAAATTAAAGAAAAACACCAAGGATAAACAATTCATATTGGCTATTATTCTGTTTTTTGTATTGTATCGTTGTATGTATTAATACTCATGCGATCCAGTTAATAGCAGATAAATTCATATGAATGTGGAGGATATATGTTGCCAGGATGCTGCAAAAACGGAATTGTCATCAGTAAAGTCCCTGTTATACAAGCGGGATTCCACGGCGTTATGCAACGGCATTTCCCGGAGTATGAGCTTACCGCTTGTGGTGCGGTAGAAGAACTCACGCCACTACAACTCCGGCGGGCGGAGTTGGCGATCGTGGATTTAACCGGTGAATGCCAACACCCGCGCACGGTCTGCGAACGATTCTACGCACTCCTTTCTCAATATCGTGATATCCATTGGGTTTTCCTGGTGTCACGTGCGTATTACGCGCAGGCGGTTGAATTGCTGATACGCCCCTCCAGTACGCTGCTGTCTGACGTCGAACCAATTGAGAGTCTGGTAAGCACTATCCGTTCCGGGCATAACAGTCCTGACCGAATCAGCAAAATGCTGTTGTCGCCCCCCCCGTTAGAACATCTGGAATTCAGTTCCCATGCTATTCTTTTGACGCTATCGGAGCGAAAAGTACTGCGCCTGTTGGGGAAGGGGTGGGGGATCAATCAAATTGCGGCGTTACTTAAGAAAAGTAATAAAACTATTAGCGCCCAGAAAAACAGCGCCATGCGCCGCTTATCAATACACAGTAATGCGGAAATGTATGCATGGATTAACAGTTCTCAGGGAGCCAGAGAGCTGAATTTACCTTCGGTATATGGAGAGTCAGCGGAATGGAAAATAGAAACCGTACGCGAAATGTCGCACTCATAGAAAAATGTGTTATGAGTGGAATTGGTATTCAGAATCTATTTAATGCAACCTCAGATAACCAATTCAAATTGCATCTCTATTTGACGCTGGATGATTTTCAACAGGCGATGAGTTCGACAGTCTTTTCTGCCGTTATTTTTTCTCTCTCCTCGGTCCGAAAAGCCAGGCGGGTAGAACTAATGAGCCTTACCGAACTGGCTGAAAACTATCCTGCTATGCGTCGTCTGGTTATTGCGGATGATGATGCTGAAGCGCGTTTAATCAGCGCACTGTCGCCCTCCCCGTTAGATGGTGTGCTGAGTAAAGCAAACTCGCTCCCTGCGCTGCAGGAGGCGTTATTTACCGCATTAAGCGGCACGCGGCGGATCAGTGAAAGTAATAACAATCTCTGGTATCTCAATCAGAGCCGCATGCTGAGTCCAACCGAGCGTGAGATTTTGCGCTTTATGTCCAATGGCTACTCAATGCCGCAAATTGCGATTGAACTGGCGCGGAATATTAAGACCATCCGGGCGCACAAGTTTAACGTGATGTCGAAACTGGGCGTCAATTCTGACGCCGGTTTACTGCATGCGGCAGATATTTTGCTTTAACCGCCGCGAAAGCTAAAAACGGATGATTACTGGCACACATCAACCCAGGTGGCTGAAGTCAGTTCAGCCATACGCTCTGGTGCAATACGCACTGCGCTATATGTGGCGCCTGCTGCCGGAAGGACTTCGGTGAACGATCGTAAAGAGACGTCACAATAAACGGGCAACGGAGTTTCCAGCCCGAAAGGGCAAACCCCGCCAACGGGATGCCCCGTCGCGTTGACGACTTCATCACTGTTCAGCATGCGCGCTTTGGCACCGAAGGTGCTTTTGAGCTTTTTATTGTCCAGTCTTGCGTCGCCTTTGGCGACAACCAGGATGATGGTGTCTTTCACCTTCAGCGAAAGGGTTTTTGCTATTTGTCCGGGCTGTACGTTATGTGCTTTGGCCGCCAGTTCAACCGTCGCGGTACTTTGTTTTAATTCAATGATTTCAATATCCGGGGCATGTTCGGCCAGAAATTGCCGTACCGATTGCAGACTCATTCGATTCTCCTGACACCATTTCTGCAGTCCCCGACGCTTCAGAAAACTGCGAGTGTAATTTGGCATAAGTCGTCCTGTACTGTAAATATTTTAATATAACAAACCAGCAACATGGGTGATTTTTCGATCCTCTTCACAATCACGGAAACCGGTTACCGTAACCGGTTGCAGTCTGTGAAAGAGCGATTAATACTGGAGTTGTCACTTCCTCTGTATCACATAAAAAGAGCCACTTATGAAATCTACCAACCATGCAGTCTTTAATGTGATTTTTCGGTTTGTTGAAAACTATGTCAGCCCGATTGCCGGGCGCATTTCTTCACAGCGTCATGTTATGTCTATCCGTGACGGCTTTATTTCCGCGATGCCATTTATGATTGTCGGATCGTTTCTGTTGGTATTTGCCTATCCTCCGTTTTCGCCGGATACCACCTGGGGATTTGCCCGGGCCTGGCTGGATATGGCGAAACAGTTTGAAGGGCAGATCCTGACCCCTTTTGATATGACCATGGGGATCATGTCGATCTATATTTGTGCCGCTATTGCCTATAACCTGGGCAAACATTACGCGAAGTCACATCAGTTGGATCCGTTCATGTGCGCCATGCTCTCCACCATGGCGTTCTTACTGGTCGCTGCGCCTAAAACAAAAGGCACTCTGCCTGTGGACAGCCTCGGCGGAACGGGGATTTTTACGGCGATTCTGGTGGCAATTTATTGCGTAGAAATGATGCGTTTTCTGAAGGCACATAACATTGGCATTCGTTTACCCGATCAGGTTCCGCCGATGATCAAAAACTCATTCGATCTCCTGATTCCGGTGCTGGTGGTGGTGCTCACATTGTACCCGCTCAGCCTGCTGATTCAGGCACAGTTCGACATGCTTATCCCGCAGGCCATTATGTCTATTTTTAAACCGCTGGTATCGGCTGCCGATTCTCTGCCAGCGATCTTACTGGCGGTGCTGATTGGTCATTTGTTGTGGTTTGCCGGTATTCACGGTGCGGCGATCGTCTCCGGGATGCTGCAGATGTTTTGGCTGACCAACCTCGGTATGAACCAGACTGCGCTGGCGCAGGGCGCACCATTACCGCATATTTTCATGGAGGCATTCTGGACATTCTTCATCGTGATCGGTGGGTCGGGTGCGACAATGGGGCTGGTGATTTGCTATTTGCGCAGTCGTTCCGTACATCTGCGTTCGATAGGCCGACTGAGTGTGGTTCCCAGTATCTTCAACATTAACGAGCCGGTGATTTTTGGTACGCCTATCGTCATGAATCCCGTGTTCTTTATTCCTTTCCTGCTGGCACCGATGGTGAATGCCGTGCTGGCCTGGGCGGCGATGAAACTGGATCTGATTGGTCGCGTGATTTCGGTGGTGCCATGGACTGCGCCGGCACCTGTCGGTGCGGCGTGGGCGCTAGGCTGGGATTATCGCGCTGCGATTCTGGTGGTTCTTCTGGCTATCGTTTCTGCCGTCATCTATTTCCCGTTCTTTAAAGTGTACGAGAAGCAACTGCTGGAACAAGAGGCGGAAGAGGCACAGCGTTCAGACGCGGAAAACGAGCAGATTGCGTTGTAATCATCAGGGGGCGAACGCTCCCTGATTACTTCAGCGTACAGTCACCGCACTGCTGAACGTCCGGCAGACGATAACGCTGACAGCATGTTCTGCGTACCAGAATCCCTTCGCGAGGGACGACCGTGCGCCAGAGTGGGTTGTCAGCACCACAGGACAACTGCTTTTCAAAGAAGCAGCCCTGGCGCAGCGTGTTCAACAACTCTTCACCCAGCAGCGGTTTCATCTCCGTGAGATACCAGTTAATCAGATAGCCGGTATTGCTCCAGATAAGTTTACCGTTGATTTCTCCGGTTGCCTCAAGCGCCTGGATGACCGGAGTCAACGCCTGCTTAACCAATGTTTCCATGCGCGCCTGCGGTGATTGCGTCGTCGCCAGGCGATCCTGATGCACGTCAATCCAGAAGCACGCTGCACGCCCCGTCTCGTGAAACTCCACGTGGACGTGTTCGGGAGAGACATCAATTGCCGTCTGCTGCGTCAGCAGGGCAAGCATCAGTGGGGGCACCATCAGACCGATGTACCACTGTGCCCACAGCGAGAGTAATGGTTTGTTTTCGCGTGGCTGCGTGGGGTGGTTGCGATAAATATGATTGGAGTAAATTGCCAGCAGAGACTGGAGTTCGCTTGGGCGACGCCATTGTGCCAGTGTCATCGCGCTCGGAGGGGCGGGTTCATCCAGACGGATGAAATCCAGCAGATGCTCACGCGTCTGGGCTATGGTTGCGCGCACGGCCTCAGCCAGCGAGGGCATCTGCGGTTGGAGATGCCCTCGCCAGATGACATCGTCAATAATCGGTGCGGAACGATAGGCCATGAGTTAGATAGTAATCTAAATGATAATGATTGCCAATCCTAGCGGCAGGCATAACCGATAGCAAGATCTTTGTCAGTCTGACGTTCAACGGCGCATTAATTGGCTACGGCGTGTCAGGCGATACCCGGATCGTCACTGACTAAAATATGGTTACGCCCCAGATCTTTCGCTTTATAGAGCGCCTTATCAGCATGACGAATCGCCTCTTCGACATCTCCCCCTACCAGAGGCGCAATACCAATACTGATTGTGACCTGCGTTGCGACGTTCTCATTGAACATATGGGGAATTTTAAGATCGTAAACATTCTGCCGGATGCGTTCAGCCGCCTCGCGGGCTGTCAGTGGATCGCTCGCCGTCAGGAGCACCATAAACTCTTCACCGCCAAAACGGGCGACAATATCGCGTGAACGCACGGCATTGCGGATCGCGGCGGAAACGCGGATCAGGGCCTGATCGCCCATCATATGCCCATAGTGATCGTTGTAGGCTTTGAAATGGTCGATGTCGATCAGCAAAACGTAATGCTCATGCGTACCCAGTTCCAGCACAGCTTTCAGCTTATGCTGGAGTCCTCGCCGATTATACAATCCCGTTAAGGGGTCGAGCATACTCAGGTCGGTCAGCGTCTCTCTTTCGGCGAGCAGTTTGAACATAAGTTGCTGGGCGAAATCGTCGTAGCGCTTTTGAATCACATGCTGAATGGCAATACCAGCCATGGGCAGGGCCATAAAATAGAGCAGTCGTAGAGCGTGTTCGCTACCGTTCAGACATAAACAGGCCAACAAGGACGGCAGTGAATGGAGGGTAAATGCGACGATGTTATTGGCAAACGCAATTGATCCAATAAACAACACGCTCAGCAGTGCGATCAGCAGAAAGGAATAGTCAGGATTCTGCAACGTCTGGTATTTCAGCGTAATGTGCGCTGCCCATAAACCGCCAAAGAGTATTGAGATGACATGGAGATTAATCCGCTTCTTCGTATACCTGACATGCCATGTCAGCAACGCAGTGCTCAGCACAAGGATGAGAGACACTGGTGTGGAGACGGTTTTACTGGGATAGATAGGAAAAGCAATGACAAACAACGCAGAAATAGCGTTGAGAAACAAAAAGAGTCGCAGAGAGAGTTGGTACTTTTTAGTGCGCAGCGTTTGCCAGGATTGTGCAGTCA
This sequence comes from Citrobacter sp. Ct235, assembly GCF_030332305.1. Lineage (NCBI taxonomy): Bacteria > Pseudomonadati > Pseudomonadota > Gammaproteobacteria > Enterobacterales > Enterobacteriaceae > Citrobacter > Citrobacter sp. Ct235. The sequence continues at coordinate 418,001 of NZ_JAOWIC010000043.1, read as the reverse complement.
TATCTTAACGTCATTATTTATCTAACAATTACACTGTTCACGTCGCATACACTGTTCACGACATATAAATAATGGGTGAGAAGATGCTTGCCTGGAATCAGATTATTGTATCTGTACGTTTACCGTTGTGCAATTTATCACCTTAAATAATTCATGTCATCATTGCTTGAGTAAAGCTCATATAAGTGACGTATGGATTGCTGACAAATGAGAAAGATTGTCATATGATATTGGTTATCATTATCGATGTGAGAGGTGAAACCATGTTGCAACGGGCGCTGGGGAGTGGCTGGGGAGTATTGCTGCCTGGAATCGTCATTACCGGGCTGGCATTTGCCGATCTTTCTCTCGGGGCATGGAAAGCCATCATTGTATTAGGGCTATTGCTGACCCCGGTGATGCTCTATCACAAACAATTGCGGCACTTTGTGTTGCTGCCATCGTGTGTCGTGCTGATCGGTGGAATGATGCTGGTAATGATGAACTGGAATCAGGGATGAAAACCGGGAATGCTACAGAGAGGGATGTAAGATAATTGGTGCGAGGGGGGGGACTTGAACCCCCACGTCCGTAAGGACACTAACACCTGAAGCTAGCGCGTCTACCAATTCCGCCACCTTCGCACAGTCATCTTACTTTTTGATATCGCCTCGTTGGTGCGAGGGGGGGGACTTGAACCCCCACGTCCGTAAGAACACTAACACCTGAAGCTAGCGCGTCTACCAATTCCGCCACCTTCGCCCAGTGCGAGCAATATCAACGTGGTTTATGGTGCGAGGGGGGGGACTTGAACCCCCACGTCCGTAAGGACACTAACACCTGAAGCTAGCGCGTCTACCAATTCCGCCACCTTCGCATACCATCGATTCTTAAAAAGAATCACTACCACGGAGGCGCATTCTAGTGGTTTTCAGCTATTCGTCAATAGTTAATTACGTGGGGCAGCGGTGATTGCTGCAAAAACGGCCATTCGTATGGCCGTCATTGTGATATCACGCTTTTTTCGCCTGGCGGGTCATGACCGTGCGATACACTTTGAAGCGTCCGGTCTGGGCGATGACCTCGTGGAAGCCAAAGGTCTCATCCAGTATCTGCGGATACGGCAGGAAAGCGTTAGCGACAATGCGCAGTTCGCCGCCGCTGTTCAGGTGACGTACGGCACCGCGAATCAGAGTTTGCGCGGCATCCAGGCTGGTTTGCATACCGTCATGGAACGGCGGGTTGGAGATTATCATATCAAACCGGCCCGTCACTTCGGAGAAGACGTTACTGGCGAAGACCTCGCCCTCAATGCCGTTTGCAGCCAGCGTGGCGCGACTGGCTTCAACCGCCGGCGCCGCAACGTCGCAAAGGGTTAAACGTACTTTCGGCGAGTGGCTGGCAAGTGCTGCGGAAAGTACGCCTGCGCCGCAGCCGACGTCCAGCACTTTCCCTTTGGTATGCGGCGTCAGGGTGGACAGCAGCAACTGACTACCCACATCCAGACCATCGCGACTGAATACGCCCGGCAGGGTTTTTATCGTCAACCCCTCAACGTGGTATTCACCCCAGTATTTTTCTGCGTCAAACGTTGGTTGTTTGTCCAGACGACCATGATACAGCCCGCAGCGGCGCGCGCTGTCGATTTTGTTCAGCGAGGCATATTCGGCCAGCATTTGCTCAGCACTGCGCACGCCGCTACGGTTTTCGCCAACCACAAAAATGTCAGTGCCAACGGGAAGGAGTGACAGAATATTCATCAACTGGAACTGGGCTTCCGGTTTGTTTTTCGGCCAGTAGTAGATAAAAGTGTCGCAGTCGGCAACGTCTTGCGCTTGTGCAACAAGGCTAAAGCGCGCGTTGTCGCCCATCTGGCGGCTCAGCACCTGCCAGTGGTGAAACTGCTGCGTATGTACGCGGCTGGCGGCGCATTCAAAACGTGCGGGCAGGTCATCCTGCAAATCTCCGGCAAACAGAATACGGCTTTGTTCGAAATCATCACTGTGGCGCAGCAAGACTTCACTTGCCGGGGTAAAAGCAGACATGGAAAACTCCTTAATTCATACAGCGGGCGATTATAGACGTTTGATGGCGTCTATTCGACTAATTTGCTATATTTGCGCCCCTGAATACAGGAGCGATTCGCTATGACAACCCGACGAGACTGGCAGTTACAGCAACTGGGCATTACCCAGTGGTCGCTGCGTCGCCCCGGCGCGTTGCAGGGAGAGATCGCGATTTCCATTCCTGCGCACGTCCGTCTGGTGATGGTAGGTGAAATACTGCCGCCGCTGACTGAACCTCTGGTAAGCGATATTCTGCGTGCATTAACCCTGAGCCCCGATCAGGTTTTGCAGGTGACGCCGGAACGCGTTGCGATGCTGCCGCAGGGCAGCCGCTGCAACAGTTGGCGGCTGGGCACAGAAGCGCCGCTGTCACTGGAAGGTGCGCAGGTTGCAACGCCGGCTTTTGATGAATTGCGGGCAAACCCAGCGGCACGCGCCGCGCTATGGCAACAAATCTGCACACATGAACACGATTTCTTCCCTCAGTCAGAGTGATTTACCCGCCGCGTTTCAGATTGAAAAACGCGCCCATGCGTTTCCCTGGAGCGAACACACTTTTGCCAGTAATCAGGGGGAGCGCTATCTCAACTATCAATTGACGGTAGAAGGGAGAATGGCGGCGTTTGCGATTACGCAGGTTGTGCTGGATGAAGCTACGCTGTTCAACATTGCCGTTGATCCCGATTTTCAGCGCCGGGGATTCGGGAAAGCGCTGCTGGAACATCTCATTGATGAGTTAGAAAAACGCGGCGTCCTGACGCTGTGGCTGGAGGTTCGCGCCTCCAACGTTGCCGCCATCGCATTGTATGAAAGCTTAGGCTTTAACGAGGCAACGATTCGCCGCAATTATTATCCGACCGCTGACGGTCGTGAGGACGCCATCATAATGGCACTGCCAATCAGTATGTAAAAGAAGGTGTAATGATGAAGTGGGACTGGATTTTCTTTGATGCCGACGAAACGCTGTTCACATTTGACTCGTTTACTGGCTTACAGCGGATGTTTCTCGATTACAGCATCACCTTTACCGCTGAAGATTTTCAGGACTACCAGGCCGTAAATAAACCGCTGTGGGTGGATTATCAGAACGGCGCGATCACGTCATTACAGCTTCAGCATGCCCGCTTCCAGAGCTGGGCTGAACGGTTAAAGGTCGAGCCCGGCTCGCTGAATGATGCCTTTATGAATGCGATGGCTGAAATTTGTGCGCCGCTGCCGGGAGCCGTTTCGCTGCTCAATGCGATTCGCGGCAAAGCCAAAATAGGCATTATTACTAATGGGTTCACCTCTTTACAACAGATCCGCCTGGAACGTACAGGACTTCGCGACTACTTTGATTTGCTGGTCATTTCCGAAGAAGTTGGCGTGGCAAAGCCGGATCCGAAGATTTTTGATTACGCCCTGGCGCAGGCGGGCAATCCCGATCGCGCTCGGGTGCTGATGGTGGGGGATACCGCTGCGTCCGATATTCTCGGCGGCATCAACGCCGGGCTTTCTACCTGCTGGCTGAATGCGCATCATCGTGAGCAGCCGGAAGGCATCGAGCCGACGTGGACCGTATCGTCATTACACGAACTGGAGCAGCTCCTGTGTAAACACTGATTGCCTCCCCCCCGCTGATGGGTAAAATAGCCGCAATTTTTCGTATTCAACATGCGCGGTGCGACACCGCGTTTACTCAAGAAGAATGAACTATGACGTTGTCTCCTTATTTGCAGGAGGTGGCCAAGCGCCGCACTTTTGCCATTATTTCTCACCCGGATGCCGGTAAAACGACCATCACAGAGAAGGTGTTGCTGTTCGGACAGGCGATCCAGACTGCCGGTACGGTAAAAGGCCGTGGTTCCAGCCAGCATGCGAAATCGGACTGGATGGAAATGGAAAAGCAGCGTGGGATCTCCATTACCACCTCCGTCATGCAGTTTCCGTATCATAACTGTCTGGTCAATCTGCTGGACACCCCGGGGCACGAAGACTTCTCCGAAGATACCTATCGTACTTTGACGGCGGTGGACTGCTGCCTGATGGTGATCGACGCTGCAAAAGGCGTCGAGGATCGTACCCGTAAACTGATGGAAGTCACCCGTCTGCGCGATACGCCGATCCTGACCTTTATGAACAAACTCGACCGTGATATCCGTGACCCGATGGAGTTGCTGGACGAAGTAGAGAACGAACTGAAAATCGGCTGTGCGCCGATCACCTGGCCGATCGGCTGCGGTAAGTTGTTCAAAGGGGTTTATCACCTTTATAAAGATGAAACCTATCTGTATCAGACGGGTAAAGGTCATACCATCCAGGAAGTACGCATTGTTAAAGGTCTGGATAACCCGGATCTCGACGCGGCCGTTGGGGAAGACTTAGCGCAGCAGCTGCGCGACGAACTGGAACTGGTGAAGGGCGCCTCTAACGAGTTTGATAAAGAACTGTTCCTGGCGGGCGAAATTACCCCGGTCTTCTTTGGTACCGCGCTGGGTAACTTCGGCGTTGATCACATGCTGGACGGTTTGGTGGAGTGGGCGCCTGCGCCAATGCCGCGCAAGACCGATACTCGCGTGGTGGAAGCGGAAGAAGAGAAGTTCACCGGCTTCGTCTTTAAAATTCAGGCCAACATGGATCCGAAACACCGTGACCGCGTAGCATTTATGCGCGTCGTTTCCGGTAAGTACGAAAAAGGCATGAAGCTGCGTCAGGTCCGTATTGGCAAAGACGTGGTGATCTCTGATGCGCTGACTTTTATGGCTGGTGACCGTTCGCATGTGGAAGAGGCTTATCCGGGTGATATTCTCGGTCTGCACAACCACGGTACTATCCAGATTGGCGATACGTTCACTCAGGGTGAAATGATGAAGTTCACCGGTATTCCGAACTTCGCGCCGGAACTGTTCCGTCGTATTCGCCTGAAAGATCCGCTGAAGCAGAAACAGTTGCTGAAAGGTCTGGTCCAGCTCTCCGAAGAGGGCGCGGTGCAGGTCTTCCGCCCAATCGCCAACAACGATCTGATCGTGGGCGCGGTCGGTGTACTGCAGTTCGACGTGGTGGTTGCCCGTCTGAAGAGCGAATACAACGTTGAGGCCATTTATGAGTCCGTCAACGTGGCAACCGCTCGCTGGGTGGAATGTGCTGACGCGAAGAAATTCGAAGAGTTCAAACGTAAGAACGAAGTTCAACTGGCGCTCGATGGCGGCGATAACCTGACCTACATCGCACCAACGATGGTGAACCTTAATCTGACGCAAGAGCGTTATCCTGACGTTCAGTTCCGCAAGACGCGCGAACACTAATCCCCCCTTCAGGGCGTGGCAGCCGCTGCGCCCTGCGACTTTTCCTGCCTTATTAGCCCGTTGCGGAATGTTCTTAAATCCCTCTGTTTTGCTTATGACTGCCTGTTTTTTGCGCACTTCGCCGCGCTTTTTCAAAATTGTGATCTATATTTAACAAAGTGATGACATAAATATTGGCTTTAAATACCGTTCAATGTGTGAATTTAAGTACTTAAAGCTAATGTCTATTGTAGTCACGATATTAATAACTGACTCAGCGAGCCACCTGTCAGCGCATCATCATCATCATCACCTTTTGTGATTGTGACCGCTGCCATTGACTTCTGAGCTGGGTGAATTTTTCACCACATTCAGCAATGCAACCTTATGTTGCCTGAGCTCAAATTATGAGCAAACCATACAGGAATTAATCGATGACTATGACAAGACTGAAGATTTCTAAAACTCTGCTGGCCGTGATGTTGACCTCCGCTGTGGCAACGGGTTCTGCGTATGCAGAAAACACCACAATGGATAAAGCGCAATCCGGTGTAGAAAGCGCAGGGCAGAAAGTCGATAGCTCTATGAATAAAGTCGGTAATTTCATGGATGACAGCGCCATTACCGCGAAAGTGAAAGCGGCACTGGTGGATCATGAAAGCATTAAGAGCACCGATATTTCCGTCAAAACCGATCAGAAAGTGGTGACGCTGAGCGGCTTCGTTGAAAGCCAGGCGCAGGCGGAAGAGGCCGTGAATGTGGCGAAAGGCGTTGAAGGCGTCACGTCCGTCAGCGACAAACTCCACGTTCGCGACAGCAAATCAGATTCCGTGAAAGGCTATGCCGGCGATACGGCAACGACCAGCGAGATCAAAGCGAAACTGCTGGCGGATGACATCGTTCCTTCCCGCAAAGTGAAAGTTGAAACGACCGATGGCGTGGTCCAACTTTCCGGCACCGTTGATTCTCAGGCGCAAATTGAGCGTGCTGAGAGCATTGCAAAAGCCGTTGATGGCGTAAAAAGCGTCAAAAACGATCTGAAAGCGCAGTAAGTCTTCGTTTTCTCCTCCGACCTGGGTCGGAGGACGTCATGGGCACGACACAAACAATAGCGTGAATGAGTGGCCTGAGCGCTCATATCAAGCGGTCGATATTAACTATGGTAAAGGAGAAGCGTATGTTTCGTTGGGGCATTATATTTCTGGTTATCGCGTTAATTGCCGCCGCTTTGGGATTTGGTGGACTGGCCGGCACCGCAGCGGGTGCGGCGAAAATTGTCTTCGTTGTCGGGATTATTCTCTTCCTGGTCAGTCTGTTTACAGGGCGTAAGCGGCCCTAGCGCCTAAACCACACCATGATTTTGTTGTTAAGCCAGTCCGGTGGACTGGCTTTTTCGGTTTTAGCCGCCGCCTATTTGCGTTACTTTGGCACTTTACACAATAAAAAACAGGAAGGCAGAGGTGGGGCAGCGTATACCCGTCACGCTCGGCAATATTGCGCCGTTGTCATTAAGAACGTTTAAACCGGGTCGCCTGGCGTTGGTTTGCGAGGGGGGCGGGCAGCGTGGCATCTTTACCGCAGGTGTACTGGATGAGTTCATGCGCGCGCAGTTTAATCCGTTCGATCTCTATTACGGCACTTCAGCGGGGGCGCAAAATTTGTCGGCCTATCTGTGCAACCAGCCCGGCTATGGGCGCAAAGTCATCATGCGCTATACCACCAAACGTGAATTCTTTGACCCGGTACGCTTTGTGCGTGGCGGGAATCTGATCGATCTCGACTGGCTGGTGGAGTCCACGGCGACTCAGATGCCATTGCAGATGGATACCGCCTCGCGCCTGTTCGAAACGGGGAAATCGTTCTACATGTGCGCCTGTCGGGGTGATGACTACACGCCGAACTATTTCTCTCCCAACAATCAAAACTGGCTCGATCTGATCCGGGCGTCCAGTGCGATCCCGGGGTTCTATCGTAGCGGCGTGTCGCTGGAGGGGATCAATTATCTCGATGGCGGGATCAGCGATGCAATTCCGGTTCGTGAGGCCGTGAAGCAGGGGGCGAAAACGCTGGTGGTGATCCGCACGGTGCCTTCGCAAATGTATTACACCCCGCAGTGGTTCAAGCGGATGGAGCGCTGGTTGGGCGAAAGCAGCCTGCAGCCGCTGGTCAATCTGGTCCAGCACCACGAAGCCAGTTATACGGAAATTCAGCAATTCATTGAAAAACCACCGGGCAAGCTGAAGATCTTTGAAATTTACCCGCCGAAGCCGCTGAAAAGTATGGCGCTGGGAAGTCGTATTCCGGCGCTGCGGGAAGACTATAAAATTGGACGACTGTGCGGGCGCTACTTCCTGGCGACCGTGGGAAAACTGCTGGCAGCTGAGCCGCCGTTATCGCGCCACCTGCTGCCGACCGTCACGCCGACGCCGGTGGTGGTTCCGCCGGCACCGGTCGCCAACGATGCCCATGTGGCGGCGCTGAGCGATGCGCCGCAGGCTAACGATACGACATTCAGTAATGAGGATCTGGCGTGAGTTTTTGCTTTATCGACACCCACTGTCACTTTGACTTCCCTCCTTTCACGGGGGATGAAGCCCACAGCCTGCAACTCGCTGGCGAAGCGGGCGTTGAGAAGATCATTATTCCGGCCACCGCAGCGGAAAACTTTGCCCGCGTGCGGGCGCTGGCGGAACGTTTTTCCCCGCTGTATGCCGCACTGGGACTGCATCCCATTGTGATTGAGCAACATACTGATGAGGATCTTGCGCGTCTGCAACATGCGCTGGAGACGCGTCCGGCAAAGGTGATTGCTATTGGTGAGATCGGTCTGGATCTGTATCGCGACGATCCGCAGTTCGCGAAGCAGGAACGGTTTCTGGAAGCACAGCTGCAGCTTGCCAGACGCTACGATTTACCCGTAATCCTGCATTCCCGGCGCACGCATGACAGGCTGGCAATGCATCTCAAGCGTCAGGATCTGCCGCGAACCGGCGTAGTGCACGGTTTCGCTGGTAGCCTGCAGCAGGCGGAGCGTTTTGTGCAACTGGGCTATAAGATTGGGGTGGGTGGAACGATCACCTATCCGCGCGCTAGTAAAACCCGCGATGTGATGGCGCGACTGCCGCTGGAGGCGCTACTGCTGGAGACCGACGCGCCGGATATGCCGCTGAATGGTTTTCAGGGGCAGCCTAATCGTCCGGAGCAGGTGGCGAGAGTGTTCGGGGTGTTGTGCGAATTACGTCCGGAACCCGCGGAGCTGATTGCTGACGCGCTGTATCGCAATACGACCACATTGTTTGATGTATAAGCGATCATACGATTGATTGGCCCACCATCCAGTAGTTGCATGCCTGATGGCGCTTCGCTTATCAGGCCTATGGTCGGCATATGTAGCTTTTGTAGGCCGGATAAGGCGTCAGCCGCCATCCGGCAGGTCATAAATACAACGCCGGAAAGATCAGATTATCCACGCCGCGTTGCTGTAATGCCGTTGCCAGTTGCTGCACGTCGTTCGGTGTAGCGCTCGCCCATTCACTCGCTTCTCCAAAGACCCCATGCGCATGAAACGCATTTAACCGCACTGGCACATTGCCCAATTGCGAAATAAAGACCGCAAGCGAATCAATGTGCTGCAAATAATCCACCTGTCCAGGAATCACCAGCAGACGCAGTTCCGCCAGTTTTCCCCGCTGTGCCAGCAGCGTAATGCTGCGCTTGATCTGCGCGTTATCCCGACCGGTGAGGGCAATGTGGCGTGCGCTATCCCAGGCTTTGAGATCGAGCATCGCGCCATCGCAAACCGGCAGCAATTTCTCCCAGCCGGTTTCGCTCAACAATCCATTGCTGTCGACCAGACAGGTAAGTGACTGTAGCTGCGGATCGGCCTTAATCGCCGTAAATAAATCCACAACGAAAGGCAGTTGCGTCGTGGCTTCGCCGCCGCTGACGGTGATCCCCTCAATGAACAGTGAAGCTTTGCGGATCTGGCGCAGCACGTCGTCAATGCTCATCGTCTGTGCCATCGGCGTCGCCTGTTGCGGGCACATTTGCAAACAGGTATCACACTGTTCGCAAACCTCTGCCTGCCAGACAACGTTACCGTCATTGAAACTCAGCGCCTGATGCGGACACTGCGGGACGCACTCGCCGCAGTTATTGCAGCGTCCCATCGTCCACGGGTTGTGGCAATTCTTACAGCGCAGATTACACCCTTGCAGAAACAGGGCCAGACGACTGCCCGGCCCGTCCACACAGGAGAAAGGAATAACCTTACTAACGAAAGCGCATCTGCTGTTCATGACTCACGACACGAGGTTGGCGTTCCAGAATATGCGTATTACGCGCGGCCTCTTCACCCAGCCAGGTGGTATTGGTTCGCGAGCCTTCGGCGCGGTATTTTTCCAGATCGGACAGGCGCACCATATACCCCGTGACGCGGACCAGATCGTTGCCGCTAACATTGGCGGTAAACTCTCGCATTCCCGCTTTGAACGCGCCCAGACAGAGTTGTACCAGCGCCTGTGGGTTGCGCTTGATGGTTTCATCGAGCGTCAGAATGTCGCTGATACCGGACTGATAATAGGCATGATGCGGCGCGACGGTCTGTAGGTGGGTGATTGGATCCGGTTCATCACCATAGGGTAAACGCGCGCCTGGGGTGGTACCGATATCCGAACTGATCCCCGACTGAGCATGCAGCATGGCGCGCTGCTGCCAGCCGTATTTCACCGGCGTGTTTTCAACAAAATCAGCAAGCTGGGCGCTGATGCGATAGCCCAGATCGTTCGCCGTCTCATCTTTGCCGTAGCGCGCGTTCATACCCGCTTTTTCGCACAGCAGATTAACCGCCTCCGCCAGACCATACATACCGAACATCGGTACAAAACGTTGTGGATCGATCAGTCCTTCCTGCACCAGGAAGCTATTCTCAAAGAAATGTGATTTTTCATAAAGGAACTCACATCGCGCATCGATGATGGCGATTTGCTGCTGGCAATAGTACGGCAGCGTGCGGTTAAAGAAGTCATAGACAGAGGTACTGCGCTCGGCAATGGCTTTCAGATTGAGACGAACCAGCGTGCTGCCGCCGCCGGCAAGGGGCAGAGAGTTGTAACAGCTGACGATGCCATAGTGGCCTTTTGTGAAAATTTTATCATTTATCGGCCCGTTGGAAATATGTGGCTTGCTGCATTCACAAATGTTTTTCGCCACTTCCAGCAGGAGATCATCGGGTGTTATCTCCGGGTCGTAGATGAACGTCAGGTTAGGTGCAACCTGCTTTAACTCTGCATCGGCGCGTAAAATGGCTCGAGTGATGGGGGTATCGGCGGGGCCAATATTCGCATGCATGAATGCGTCAGGCAGCGTTCTGTCGAGATAACGCCAGAAACGTTTTATTCGAATATCGATCGCTTCTTGTGTTAGAATTCTAACATACGGTTGCAGCAGCGTATCCAGTTGCCCCAGGTAAACCGGCATCGATGTAACGGAAGGCACGTGGTGATACAGAATGGTCAGCAGGGACAGCGCATCGTCCAGATCTTTCGCCCCTTCCAGTTCCAGCCAGGCTGAACCGTTGGCCAGAAAACGGGCGTAATCGGGAAGTACATAGCGCGGTTTATACGGCGCGTGACCTTCGAACATATCGCAGATAACCCCGTCGTCCAGCGCCTGACGGGCCCCGGCGGGCAGTGCGGGATAAGGCAGGTTGTTCTCTGCTTCCAGAGCGAGAAAATGGCGTTTCTGTTCTGGGCTGAGGAGTGAACTGGTGACGATTTGCTGACAACGTTGTTGCAGCGCGGTTTCATGGGGCGTGGGCATCGTGATTCCTTTATCGGCCGAAGATCATCATGTCATTGTAGAAAGATGTGCTGTCGGCACTTTGATCCTGATGCGGCTGAGTGGAGAAGAAAGCGACAGAAAAGGGAGATTATTTGAAGTTGATCTCATTACAGTAATGCAAATTTGTACGTAGTTTTCATTAACTGTGATGTATATCGAAGTGTAATAGCGAGTGGATGTTAGAATACTAACAGCCTCGCAAGGTGAAAATTTTATACGGCGACGCCGTTGGAGAATGTTATGAGCGATTTAACTGCAAGCAGCCTGCGCGCACTGAAACTGATGGACCTGACCACCCTGAATGACGACGACACCAATGAAAAAGTGATCGCGCTGTGTCATCAGGCGAAAACCCCGGTCGGCAACCCAGCAGCAGTCTGCATCTATCCGCGTTTTATCCCGATTGCACGTAAAACGCTGAAAGAGCAGGGCACCCCGGATATCCGTATTGCAACCGTTACCAACTTCCCGCATGGCAACGACGACATTGAGATCGCGCTGGCGGAAACCCGTGCGGCGATTGCCTACGGGGCGGACGAAGTGGACGTGGTATTCCCGTACCGCGCGCTGATCGCCGGTAATGAACAGGTCGGTTTCGATCTGGTTAAAGCCTGTAAAGACGCCTGTGCGGCGGCAAACGTACTGCTTAAAGTGATCATCGAAACCGGTGAGCTGAAAGAAGAGCGACTTATTCGTAAAGCATCAGAAATTGCGATTAAAGCCGGTGCGGATTTCATCAAAACCTCTACCGGTAAAGTGCCAGTGAACGCCACGCCGGAAAGTGCACGCATCATGATGGAAGTGATCCGCGATATGGGCGTATCCAAAACCGTGGGTTTCAAACCGGCAGGCGGCGTGCGTAGTGCAGAAGACGCTCAGCAGTTTCTCGCTATTGCTGACGAACTGTTTGGCGCTGACTGGGCGGATTCCCGTCACTACCGTTTTGGCGCATCCAGTCTGCTGGCAAGCCTGTTGAAAGCGCTCGGCCACGGCGACGGTAAAAGCGCAAGCAGCTACTAAGGTGCTAAGTGTTTGATGGCGCTTCGCTTATCAGGCCTACGACATATCACCGTAGGCCGTATAAGGCGTTAGCCGCCATCCGGCAAAACCGCCTGCAAACTCTTTTCCCCATGGAGGTTCCCTTGTTTCTCGCACAAGAAATTATTCGTAAAAAACGTGATGGTCATGCGCTGAGCGATGAAGAAATTCGTTTCTTTATCAACGGTATTCGTGACAACACAGTCTCTGAGGGGCAGATTGCTGCCCTGGCGATGACCATTTTCTTCCACGATATGACTATGCCAGAACGCGTTTCGCTGACCATGGCAATGCGGGATTCAGGAACTGTCCTGGACTGGAAGAGCCTGAATCTGAACGGACCGATCGTGGATAAACACTCCACCGGCGGCGTGGGCGATGTGACGTCGCTGATGCTTGGCCCAATGGTAGCGGCCTGCGGCGGCTACATTCCGATGATCTCGGGCCGCGGGCTGGGTCATACCGGCGGTACGCTCGATAAACTGGAAGCGATCCCGGGCTTTGATATCTTCCCGGACGACAACCGCTTCCGCGAAATCATTAAGGACGTGGGTGTGGCGATCATCGGGCAAACCAGCTCGCTCGCACCGGCGGACAAACGTTTTTATGCCACCCGCGATATCACCGCGACGGTGGATTCTATTCCGCTTATCACCGGCTCCATTCTGGCGAAAAAACTGGCGGAAGGGCTGGACGCGCTGGTCATGGACGTGAAAGTCGGCAGCGGCGCGTTTATGCCGACCTATGAACTCTCTGAAGCGCTGGCGGAAGCGATCGTTGGCGTGGCCAACGGCGCGGGCGTGCGCACAACCGCACTGCTAACCGACATGAACCAGGTACTGGCATCCAGTGCGGGTAACGCGGTGGAAGTGCGCGAAGCGGTGCAGTTCCTGACCGGCGAATACCGCAATCCACGCCTGTTCGATGTGACGATGGCGCTGTGTGTTGAAATGCTGATTTCCGGCAACCTGGCGAAAGACGATGCCGACGCGCGGGCGAAACTACAGGCGGTGCTGGATAACGGTAAAGCGGCTGATGTCTTTGGACGTATGGTTGCCGCCCAGAAAGGCCCGACCGACTTCGTTGAGAACTACGCGAAATACCTGCCGACGGCAATGCTCAGTAAAGCGGTTTATGCTGATAGTGAAGGGTTCGTCAGTGCGATGGATACCCGTGCACTGGGCATGGCGGTAGTGTCGATGGGCGGCGGCCGTCGCCAGGCTTCGGATACCATTGATTACAGCGTCGGCTTTACCGATATGGCCCGTCTGGGCGACAGCGTTGACGGACAGCGTCCGCTGGCGGTGATCCACGCGAAAGATGAAGCCAGCTGGCAGGAGGCGGCGAAAGCCGTCAAAGCGGCAATAATCTTTGACGATAAAGCGCCGGAAAGCACACCAACGGTCTATCGTCGCATTACCGAATAGCGATATACTGATCTGATCGCTTTTTTGCAGCGCAGATGAATGGAGAACAAGATGAAACGTGCATTTATTATGGTGCTGGACTCCTTTGGTATTGGTGCGACGGAAGACGCGGATCGCTTTGGCGACGTCGGTTCCGACACCATGGGGCACATCGCTGAAGCCTGTGCCAAAGGCGAGGCTGACAAAGGTCGTAAAGGCCCACTGAATCTGCCAAACCTTACCCGCCTGGGTCTGGTGAAAGCGCATGAAGGGTCTACCGGCAAAATCGCAGCCGGTATGGACGCTAACGCGGAAGTGATTGGCGCATACGCCTGGGCGCATGAGCTCTCTTCCGGTAAAGATACGCCGTCTGGCCACTGGGAAATTGCCGGTGTGCCGGTGCTGTTCGACTGGGGTTATTTCAGCGATCACGAAAACAGCTTCCCGCAGGAACTGCTGGATAAGCTGGTCAAACGTGCGAACCTGCCGGGCTATCTCGGTAACTGCCACTCTTCCGGTACGGTGATTCTGGACCAGTTGGGCGAAGAGCACATGAAAACCGGCAAACCGATTTTCTATACCTCCGCTGACTCCGTGTTCCAGATTGCCTGTCACGAAGAGACCTTTGGCCTGGATAAACTTTACGAGCTGTGTGAAATCGCCCGTGAAGAGCTGACCGAAGGCGGCTATAACATCGGTCGCGTTATCGCGCGTCCGTTTATTGGCGACAAAGCGGGTAACTTCCAGCGTACCGGTAACCGTCACGATCTGGCCGTTGAACCGCCTGCGCCGACCGTGTTGCAGAAACTGGTCGAAGAGAAAGACGGCCACGTGGTTTCCGTCGGTAAAATCGCGGACATCTACGCCAACTGCGGCATCACTAAAAAAGTGAAAGCCACGGGGCTGGACGCGCTGTTTGACGCCACCGTCAAAGAGATGAAAGAAGCCGGTGACAAGACGATTGTCTTCACCAACTTCGTGGACTTCGACTCCTCCTGGGGCCATCGCCGCGATATTGCCGGTTATGCCGCCGGTCTGGAGTTGTTCGACCGCCGTCTGCCGGAACTGATGGCGCTGGTGGGTGAAGATGACATTCTGATCCTGACCGCCGATCACGGCTGCGACCCGAGCTGGACCGGTACTGACCATACCCGTGAACACATTCCGGTGCTGGTGTACGGCCCGAAAGTGAAACCGGGCTCGTTAGGTCACCGTGAAACCTTTGCGGATATCGGTCAGACGCTGGCGAAATACTTTGGTACGTCCGACATGGAATATGGCAAAGCCATGTTCTAAGGTCATTGCCGGGTGGCGGCTGCGCCTGACCCGGCCTACAAAACCGTAGGCCCGGTAAGCGAAGCGCCGCCGGGTAAAGAAACTCAAATTAAAAGGGAACTGAAGATGGCTACCCCACATATTAATGCAGAAATGGGCGATTTCGCGGATGTTGTTTTGATGCCGGGCGACCCGCTGCGCGCAAAGCACATTGCGGAAACTTTCCTTGAAGATGTGCGCGAAGTAAACAACGTTCGCGGCATGTTAGGTTTCACCGGGACGTACAAAGGTCGTAAGATTTCCGTGATGGGTCACGGTATGGGTATCCCGTCCTGCTCCATCTACACCAAAGAACTGATCACCGATTTCGGCGTGAAGAAAATCATTCGCGTAGGATCCTGTGGTGCCGTGCGTGCCGATGTGAAACTGCGTGACGTGGTGATTGGTATGGGTGCCTGCACCGATTCCAAAGTGAACCGTATTCGTTTCAAAGACCATGATTTTGCCGCGATTGCTGATTTCGGCATGGTGCGTGACGCGGTTGAAGCGGCGAAAGCACTGGGTGTGGACGCGCGCGTCGGCAACCTGTTCTCTGCGGATCTGTTCTACTCTCCAGACGGCGAAATGTTCGACGTCATGGAAAAGTACGGCATCCTGGGCGTGGAAATGGAAGCGGCGGGTATCTACGGCGTGGCGGCAGAATTCGGTGCGAAAGCGCTGACTATCTGCACCGTGTCTGACCACATCCGTACTCACGAGCAGACCACGGCGGCTGAACGTCAAACCACGTTCAACGACATGATCAAAATCGCGCTGGAATCCGTTCTGCTGGGCGATAAAGCGTAATTTTGTTTTGTGCCCGGTGGCGCTCACGCTTACCGGGCCTACAAACGCTGTAGGCCGGATAAGGCGCAGCCGCCATCCGGCAATTCTTGCAGTAGATTATCGAACCGCTTTCATCATCCACGCCGACAATTCCCGCAGCTCTTTTTCCTGTTCCGGGAAATCGGCCAGCAGCGCCTCGCACTCCTGTTGCAACCTATCCGCACGATACAAACAGCCCTGCAAACGTCCCGCCAGCGCCTCTAACGGTGCCGGATTAAGACTGTCGGTAAAGACCTGGGCTCGGGTGATGTGTCCTTTCTCAACGTCAAAGTGCAGTTCAACGCCTCCCCAGGTAAAGCGCTCATCCAGCAGATGTGAAAAGGCCGGCGCCTGACCGAAATTCCATTCCCAACTGCTCTGGCGGGCAAAGGTTTCGGCAAAGTTCGGCAGATCTGGCGTGTTGTCCGGAGAAATAATCTCAGGCGTAACGCGTTCACCGTAATGCGTGAAAAAGGCCTCGGTCACCGCTGCGCAAACCTGTTCATGCGTGATCCCCGGCAGCAGTTCGGTGAGATTCGCGACTCGCGAACGAACGGAGGTAATCCCTTTGGCCGCCAGTTTCTTTTTATCCGGATTCAGGTAATTTGCCAGTCGGCTGAGATCCGCATTCAGTAACAGCGTACCGTGGTGAAAACCACGATCTTTGGTTTCGCGATAGGCAGAGCCGGAAACCTTACGGTCGCCATCCGCCGTTTTCACCACCAGATCGTTACGCCCGGAGGCTTCTGCCGCAACGCCCAGCGCGTTAAGCGCGTTCAGGACAATTGCCGTTGAAATGGTCTTGTCGTATTCCGGCTTCCCGGCCATAAAGGTGAAACAGGTATTGCCGAGATCGTGGAACACCGCGCCACCGCCGCTGCTGCGACGCGCCAGACGCACGTTGTCCTCTTCCATCCGCCGGGTATTACACTCTTTCCACGGGTTTTGCGCACGACCAATGACGACCGTATCGGCATTGCGCCATAAAAACAGCACGCGCTGCGTGGCGGGCATTTGACGGAAAATACACTCTTCGACCGCCAGGTTAAACCAGGGGTCATAAGAGTCAGAAATAAGCAGGCGAAGTGTCGACATGTCAGTTTTCCTTTCCTGTAATGAGTGACTCTTTTTTCTCGCTCTCTTCCTCTTCCGGCACCGACTTGTTGGCGGTTAGCAGGAAAGGCGATTGCTGCCAGCGGGTACGTTTACCTTGCAGCAGGGTGCGGGTTAGCACCACGCCGATGGCCAGTGAAAGCAGCAGCATCAGGCGTAGAATGTTGGTGGTGTTATCGACCTGTTTTGCTTCGGTGGCTAAGGTATGGGTATCCAGCGTCAGGCGCAGATAGCCCAGCGGACCATTTTTTCCCTGAATGGGTTCGACAATCTGCTGGTTGAAGTAGCCGCCTGCTTTTTTACCGTCCAGCGCCAGACGGTCGCGCACATTTACGCTTTCGCCTGCCCGGGCGATCATATCGCCTTGATTATCATAAACCCCGGCATCGAGAATACGGCTTTCCTTCGTCAACTGCTGCAAAAGGGTGTTGATGCGTTTTTCGTCGGGCGTTTCGGTTCGCATCAGCGGCGCGATGTTCAGGGTCACCTGATGTGCCAGCGTGCGGGCCAGCTCTTCAAGCTGCGGATTTCGCTGTCGCTGGTGATTTTGGCTGAACCAGGACGCGCCCTGCATGAGCGCAACAAGCAGTGCGAGACAGAACAATACAATCACTGCACGATGAAGTCGGAATTTTAGTTTTGCGCGAGCCATATTCCACCTGTTGAAAATTTGAGGCTTAATGTTGCCAGAAGCGATGGTTACAAGGTAGCCTCATGCGTTATTTTCCCCAGAACCTTTCCGGCCCGAATGATTTTACAGGAGCTTTAATGCCTAACATTACCTGGTGCGATTTGCCTGAAGATGTCTCTTTATGGCCAGGTTTGCCCCTTTCTTTGAGTGGTGACGAGGTGATGCCACTGGATTACCACGCTGGACGTAGCGGCTGGCTGCTGTACGGACGCGGGCTGGATAAACAACGTCTGACCCAGTACCAGAGTAAACTGGGGGCGGCGATGGTGATTGTCGCGGCGTGGTGCGTCGAGGACTATCAGGTCATTCGCCTGGCCGGGTCGCTCACGCCTCGCGCCACGAAACTGGCGCATGATGCGCAACTGGACGTTGCGCCGCTGGGGAAAATCCCGCATTTGCGCACCCCTGGCCTGCTGGTGATGGACATGGATTCGACCGCGATTCAGATTGAGTGTATTGATGAGATAGCCAAACTGGCCGGTACCGGCGAAAGGGTAGCGGAAGTGACCGAACGCGCGATGCGCGGCGAACTCGACTTCACCGCCAGCCTGCGTAGCCGCGTGGCGACGCTTAAAGGCGCGGATGCCAACATTCTGCATCAGGTGCGTGAAAATCTGCCGCTGATGCCGGGGCTGACACAGCTGGTGCTGAAGCTGGAAACGCTGGGCTGGAAGGTGGCGATCGCCTCCGGCGGCTTTACCTTCTTTGCCGAGTATCTGCGTGAGAAACTGCGTCTGACGGCGGCGGTGGCGAACGAACTGGAGATCATGGACGGTAAATTCACCGGCAACGTGACTGGCGACATCGTCGATGCGCAGTATAAGGCCAAAACGCTGACCCGACTGGCGCAGGAGTATGAAATCCCGATCGCGCAGACGGTGGCGATTGGTGATGGCGCTAACGATCTGCCAATGATCAAAACGGCGGGGCTGGGGATCGCGTACCATGCCAAGCCGAAAGTGAATGAAAAGACGGAGATTACTATCCGTCACGCCGATCTGATGGGGGTGTTCTGCATTCTCTCCGGCAGCATGAACCAGAAATAACGAGGTAAAACGTGGCAAAAGCTCCAAAACGTGCCTTTGTGTGTAATGAATGCGGGGCGGATTATCCGCGCTGGCAGGGGCAATGTAGCGCTTGCCATGCCTGGAACACCATCACAGAGGTGCGCCTGGCCGCGTCGCCGACGGTGGCGCGTAATGAGCGACTCAGTGGTTATGCCGGGAACGCGGGCGTCGCAAAAGTCCAGAAGCTTTCCGACATCAGCCTGGAAGAGCTGCCGCGTTTTTCCACCGGCTTTAAAGAGTTCGACCGTGTGCTGGGCGGCGGCGTCGTCCCTGGCAGCGCAATTCTGATCGGCGGTAACCCCGGTGCGGGTAAATCCACGCTGTTATTGCAGACGCTGTGTAAGCTCGCGGAGCAGATGAAAACCCTGTACGTCACCGGGGAAGAGTCGCTACAGCAGGTGGCGATGCGTGCGCACCGTCTTGGTCTGCCGACCAGCAACCTCAACATGCTTTCGGAAACCAGCATTGAGCAGATTTGCCTGATTGCGGAAGAAGAGCAGCCAAAGCTGATGGTGATCGACTCCATTCAGGTGATGCACATGGCGGATATCCAGTCATCGCCCGGCAGCGTGGCGCAGGTGCGTGAAACGGCAGCCTACCTGACACGCTTTGCCAAAACGCGCGGCGTGGCGATTGTCATGGTCGGTCACGTTACCAAAGACGGCTCGCTGGCCGGGCCAAAAGTGCTTGAGCACTGCATCGACTGCTCGGTATTGCTGGATGGCGATGCCGACTCCCGTTTTCGCACCCTGCGCAGCCACAAAAACCGTTTTGGCGCGGTGAATGAGTTAGGCGTCTTCGCGATGACCGAGCAGGGCCTGCGCGAAGTGAGTAACCCTTCGGCGATCTTCCTGAGCCGTGGCGATGAGGTCACCTCCGGCAGTTCGGTGATGGTGGTCTGGGAAGGGACGCGGCCATTGCTGGTGGAGATTCAGGCGCTGGTCGATCATTCCATGATGGCGAACCCGCGGCGGGTAGCAGTGGGTCTGGAGCAGAACCGTCTGGCGATTCTGCTGGCGGTGCTGCACCGTCATGGCGGTCTGCAAATGGCGGATCAGGATGTGTTCGTTAACGTGGTCGGCGGCGTCAAAGTCACAGAAACCAGTGCGGATCTGGCGCTGCTGCTGGCGATGGTCTCCAGTCTGCGCGACAGACCGCTACCCCAGGATCTGGTGGTGTTTGGCGAAGTGGGGCTGGCAGGAGAGATTCGCCCGGTGCCCAGCGGTCAGGAGCGTATTTCGGAAGCGGCAAAACACGGCTTTCGTCGCGCGATTGTGCCGGCGGCCAACGTGCCGAAAAAGCCGCCAGAAGGGATGCAGGTTTTCGGCGTCAAGAAGCTGACGGATGCGTTAAACGTATTTGACGACTTATAATGAGTGAAACGGAGGTTACCCATGTCGTCATTTGAATATCTGAAAACCGCGATTAAGCAAAAGGGCTGTACCCTGCAACAAGTGGCGGATGCCAGTGGAATGACCAAGGGCTATCTCAGCCAGCTCCTCAATGCCAAGATCAAAAGTCCCAGCGCGCAAAAGCTGGAGTCGCTACATCGTTTCCTTGGGCTGGAATTTCCCCGCCAGCAGAAAAATATCGGCGTGGTGTTTGGCAAATTTTATCCGCTGCACACCGGTCATATTTATTTGATTCAGCGCGCCTGTAGCCAGGTAGACGAACTGCATATCATCATGGGCTATGACGATACCCGTGACCGCGCGCTGTTTGAAGACAGCGCCATGTCTCAACAGCCAACCGTTTCGGATCGCCTGCGCTGGTTGTTACAAACGTTCAAGTATCAGAAAAATATCCGCATTCATGCCTTCAATGAAGAGGGAATGGAGCCGTATCCGCACGGTTGGGATGTCTGGAGTAAGGGCACTAAGGCGTTCATGGCAGAGAAGGGGATTGCGCCAAACTGGATCTATACCTCAGAGGAAGCCGATGCGCCACAGTACCTGGAACATCTGGGCATCGAAACGGTACTCATCGATCCCAAACGTACCTTTATGAGCATCAGCGGCGCGCAAATCCGTGAAAATCCGTTCCGCTACTGGGAGTACATTCCTACCGAAGTGAAGCCGTTCTTCGTGCGAACCGTGGCGGTGCTGGGCGGAGAGTCGAGCGGGAAGTCGACGCTGGTCAACAAGCTCGCGAATATCTTCAATACCACCAGTGCGTGGGAATATGGCCGCGACTATGTCTTCTCGCACCTCGGTGGTGATGAGATGGCGCTGCAATATTCTGACTACGATAAAATCGCGCTGGGTCACGCACAATATATTGATTTTGCAGTGAAGTATGCCAATAAAGTGGCGTTTATCGACACCGACTTCGTGACCACGCAGGCTTTCTGCAAAAAGTACGAAGGGCGGGAGCATCCATTTGTACAGGCATTGATCGATGAATATCGCTTTGACCTGGTGATCCTGCTGGAAAATAACACGCCATGGGTGGCGGACGGTTTACGCAGCCTCGGCAGTTCCGTGGATCGTAAAGAATTTCAGACGCTGCTGGTGGAGATGTTGCGCGAAAATAATATCGACTTCGTGCATGTTGAAGAGGCGGATTACGATGGCCGTTTCCTGCGCTGCGTTGAACTGGTCAAAGAGATGATGGGCGAGCAGGGGTGACCCACGCCGCAGGGTGAACGCGATGTTTAAGCACTTGCAGGATATGGCGCTGTTTGCCCTGGTCGCCGAACACGGCAGCTTTACCGTTGCCGCGAAGAAGGCAGGGCTGCCGAAGTCGAGCGTCAGCCAGCGCATCAGTCAGCTTGAGCAGCACGTCGGCATTCGGCTGATCAACCGCACCACTCGCAAACTGAACCTGACCTACGCCGGTGAACACTATCTGGTGCACTGCCGGGAAATTCTCGCTGCCAGCGAACGCGCAGAATATGCGGTTCAGCGACTGCGCGACAACCCCAGCGGACGATTGCGCATCACCTCGCCAGCAGGCATTGGCGCGACGCTGTTAGCGCGCCTGAACACGCAGTTCCAGCAGCGCTACCCCGATGTTTATCTGGATGTCAGTATTTCCGATGCGATGCTGGATTTGGTGGACAGCGGTTTTGACGTCGCGTTGCGCACCGGTAAGCCGCAGGATTCCTCGCTGATTGGACGTATGATTGGCCATTGTCCGCGCTATCTGCTGGCCTCGCCCGATTACCTGTCACGTTTTGCGCCGCTGAGCCACCCCCGTCAACTGGTTGAACACCATTGCATTGCACACAAGGCCTGGTCTGAATGGTTATTCCATCGGGACGATGAAGATTACCAGCACCTGCCTGACCGTGTGCATCTGACGGATAATCTGGTGTATGCCCGCGAAAGCGCCATCGCAGGGGCTGGGATCACGCTGTTGCCGGCATTCATGCTGGAAGATAAAATCGAAAAGGGCGACCTGATACCGGTGTTGCCGGAATGGACGGTGGCGGGAAACGATCTGTGGCTGGTTTATCCCAGTCGTAAGCTGAACTCTCCTGCGCTCATGAGCTACATCGAATTTGCCATGCAGTTCGATGAGCTCAGACACTTCTACAGCGCAGAGTAAGAGCGGCTCAGTCCTGGCGTAGCACCTTGTGACCGTAGGCCAGTAGCGCGTCGGTGACGTTGCGCATCATACGGCTTTCTGGCGCAAACCGATGCCAGTAGAGCATCCGGCGCTGGAACAGGCCCGGCGTGAGATCGATAAGCTCACCGCTTTGCAGTTCTTTTTCAATCTGCAGGTGCGGGATCATACAGCAGGTGGTGCCCTGACGCGCCAGTTGCACAAAGGCTTCAGAAGAGTTGACGATGTGACACGGGACGCTGCCCGGCGGCAGATCGAAGTTCTGCTGCAGGAAGGCCTGGTGCATGTCGTCCAAATGGTCAAACGCCACCGCAGGCGCTTTCAGCAGCGCGGAACGGGTGACGCCGTTCGGGAAGTAGCGTTCCGCGAACGCTTTGGATCCAACAAACAGATAGTCGAGCGCGCCGAGTTTATCCACCAGACAGCTGGGCAGCGCCTGATGCTGAATACTCACCGCCCCAACCACTTCACCGCGACGCAGGCGTTCCTGGGTGCGGGTTTCATCTTCCACCTGCAAGTTGAGGCGAATAGGGGAGTCGGCCAGTACCGGCGCCAGGGCCGGCAGCAGCCAGGTTGCCAGACTGTCGGCGTTGACCGCCAGCGACAGCAGCAGCGGCGTGGAGCCGGTTTGCTCATCGCCCAGCCATTCATCTTCCAACAACTCCACCTGACGAAGCAGCGCCAGCAGCTTTTGTCCTTGCTCCGTCGGACGCGGCGGAACGGTACGGACCAGCAGCGGTTGTCCGAACATATTCTCAAGCTGCTTGATGCGTTGCGAAACGGCAGATTGGGTGATGCACAGCTTCTGCGCCGCGCGTTCAAACCCGCGTTCTCGTATGACGGCATCCAGTGCTTGTAGTGTTCTGTAGTCCGGACGTTTCATTGCTCTGACACACTCCTGAAATTTTTGTTTGTCCTGCACTATGACATAAATTTGCATTGGGTAAAGACGAAATCCGTAGCCTGGGAGCGGGTCGGGAAGATTTTTCCGCGCAATGGTCTATAATGCGCGTGAATTTTTCTCCACAAAGGCGAGACGATCATGACGCAGGATGAACTGAAAAAAGCAGTTGGATGGGCGGCACTTCAGTATGTACAGCCCGGCACCATTGTAGGGGTAGGTACCGGTTCAACAGCCGCGCACTTTATTGACGCGCTGGGCACCATGAAAGGCCAGATTGAAGGTGCCGTTTCCAGTTCGGATGCTTCAACTGAAAAACTCAAAAGCCTCGGCATTCCTGTGTTTGATCTCAACGAAGTGGACAGCCTTGGCGTCTACGTCGACGGTGCGGACGAGATTAACGGCCACATGCAGATGATTAAAGGCGGCGGCGCGGCGCTGACCCGTGAAAAGATCATTGCCTCCGTTGCGAAGAAATTTATCTGTATCGCTGATGCTTCCAAAGAAGTCGATATCCTGGGCAACTTCCCGCTGCCGGTTGAGGTGATCCCAATGGCGCGTAGCGCAGTGGCTCGCCAGTTGGTTAAGCTGGGGGGGCGTCCGGAATATCGTCAGGGCGTGGTCACTGACAACGGCAACGTGATCCTCGATGTGCACGGAATGGAGATCCTCGATCCGGTGGCGATGGAAAATGCCATTAACGCCATTCCTGGCGTGGTTACCGTCGGTCTGTTTGCCAACCGTGGCGCGGATGTGGCGTTAATCGGGACCGCTGACGGCGTCAAAACCATCGTGAAATGATCTTACCGGGGGAGCGCTTCCCCGGTTAAAATTTTTTTGTGGGGCAAATTTGGTGACATGTATCACGTTTTGAATCTTGCCCTGCTGATTTCTCCAAAGAAAAACTTATCCCCAGCATTTTCCTCTACCATTTGCCCCTGAATGAACGCTCCTCAACAGGGCGACGCAAACGTTCATATTGCCGCAATCATTATTTTTGATATGTTGAAAGGCGGATGCAAATCCACACACACAACATCAGATTGCATAAAAAGACAGGGTCGGGAAATGGCAAAGGTATCGCTGGAGAAAGACAAGATTAAGTTTCTGCTGGTTGAAGGCGTGCATCAAAAGGCGCTGGATAGCCTTCGGGCGGCAGGTTATACCAACATCGAATTTCACAAAGGGGCGCTGGATGCTGAACAGCTGAAAGAGTCCATCCGTGATGCCCACTTCATTGGCCTGCGATCCCGTACCCATCTGACAGAAGAGGTGATCAGCGCGGCGGAAAAACTGGTCGCCGTCGGCTGTTTCTGCATCGGCACCAACCAGGTTGATCTGGCGGCGGCGGCAAAACGCGGTATTCCGGTGTTTAACGCGCCGTTTTCCAACACCCGTTCCGTGGCGGAACTGGTGATTGGCGAACTGCTGCTGCTGCTGCGCGGCGTACCGGAAGCAAACGCCAAAGCACACCGTGGCGTGTGGAATAAACTGGCCGCCGGTTCGTTTGAAGCGCGTGGTAAAAGACTGGGCATTATTGGCTACGGCCACATCGGGACTCAGTTAGGTATTCTGGCGGAATCGCTGGGGATGCACGTTTACTTCTACGATATTGAGAACAAACTGCCGCTGGGTAATGCTACCCAGGTTCAGCATCTTTCCGAACTGCTTAACATGAGCGACGTGGTCAGTCTGCACGTGCCGGAAAATGCCTCAACGAAGAACATGATGGGCGCGAAAGAGATTGCCCTGATGAAGCCAGGCTCGCTGTTGATCAACGCCGCACGTGGCACGGTGGTGGATATTCCCGCACTGTGTGATGCTCTGGCAACCAAACATCTGGCTGGGGCAGCAATCGACGTATTCCCGACTGAACCAGCGACGAACAGCGATCCGTTTACCTCACCGCTGTGCGACTTTGATAACGTGATTCTGACGCCGCATATTGGGGGATCCACCCAGGAAGCACAGGAGAACATCGGTCTGGAAGTCGCGGGTAAGCTGGCGAAGTATTCCGATAACGGCTCTACGCTTTCTGCGGTTAACTTCCCGGAAGTGTCGCTGCCGCTGCACGGTGGGCGTCGTCTGATGCACATCCACGAAAACCGTCCCGGCGTGCTGACGTCTCTGAACCAGATTTTTGCTGAGCAGGGCGTCAATATCGCCGCGCAGTATCTGCAAACGTCGGCACAAATGGGCTATGTCGTTATTGATATTGAAGCGGATGAAGATGTCGCCGAGAAAGCGCTGTTGGCGATGAAGGCTATTCCGGGCACCATTCGCGCGCGTCTGTTGTACTAATTCTCACCTGTGCGGGCAGGCGTGGAGTCTGCCCGTCATTTCTTCTTTTCTTCCTTCGTTTTCCCGTCATCCCTTTCTGTAACGCATACATTCTGTTTTCGAGCCTTGCCGCAATTGATGATTAAAGGCTTCACTGCGCGTTGTACATCAACAAAAGGAAATTACGATAGAGGCGCAGCACAACGCTGAAACGGGAAAGCCCCTGGGGAAGCAGGGGCTCTTAGAAGGAAAGGGACGATGATGAGTCATGTCATCATGCTGCTTATCCTGTTAATCATCGCCTGGCCAGCATATTAACAGCGAAAACGCAGGAGGGAGGTTCGCCTCCCTCACCCTTACCGAGGAATCTAGGTCAAAAAAACGGCGGTGTCAATCAACAAAGAAGCGCCTGGCACTCCCATACTTTTGATGGTGTCACAACGGCCGGTAAGGGAACATCCCACTCTTCTACCGGCAGTTTCTCCACGCGTTGACAGTCGTGGGCGTACCCTACTGGTATCAGTCCATGCTGTTGCCAGTTTTGTAAGGTGCGATCGTAGAATCCGCCGCCCATCCCCAAACGCTGGCCCTGTTCATCAAACGCGACTAAAGGCGTGACCAGCACGTCCAGTTGCGAAAGCGGCAGGACATCACGAACGTCCAGTTTAGGCTCCTGAATCTTCAGCCGATTGGTAACCAGCTCACTGTGTGGGTGATAGTGCAGAAATAGCAAATTACCGGGGCTGAACGGGTGTAGAACCGGGAGATAGACACGCTTTCCCGCCCGCCAGAGTTGTTCAATCAGCGGCTGGGTATCAAGTTCGCCATCAAATGACAAAAACACAGCGACCGTCTGTGCCATCAAGACGGGCGGATACGCAAGCATGCGTGTCGCGGCCTGTTGACCGAAGGCGATTTGTTGCGAAAGCGTGAGTGCACGACGACGTTGCCTGATCATCTGGCGAAGGGCTTGTCGTGATAAAGGGAGTTCAGAAAGTAATGTCATGGCTGTCGCCAGGTAGAAGGAGAATCTCCGAGATGCCGCCGCAGGCTGTAACCCTTGAACCCTTGGTTCAAGGTGAATGCGTCGTCACAGTCTTAAGGCTTCTCGGGCGGACCGAGCATGCTCACCAACCATGGATCGCCACATTCTTGTGGTATGAAATATCGGCTCAGGGGACTGGCCCGCTTGCAAACATCTCAGAGAAATTTTGTCTTCACGGTCACTCTACCATAGTAAACCGAAAAGTGTTATTCAAAGTTTTGGCTCGTTTTTTCGGTTATGCGACCCTGATCAAGCAGTGCCTCTTCAATGGTCTGTTGTAGCATCCGAATACGTTGTTCCATGCTCGCCGCGTAGTCGCGGGTCTTCGCTTTTTCCTGAGTCAGTTCGTAGCTAATATTCAGTGCAGCAATGAATACCAGTTGCTCAGTATTTGTGACTCTAGTGCGAACTTTCAGATCTTGCAACCGCTGATTCAGATCGTCCGCTGCCTGATTCAACGCATCCCTTTGTTCAGGCGGGCAATTCACTCGCAGTGAACGGCCAAAAATTTGGATATCGACGGGTTGTGCAGACATGCCACCTTCCTGCTGATTGACTGCGCTGCCTTCGTCTCCAGACCCTGGGTCCGCGAAGGGGCGACACTATAGCTACCCTGATGTGAAGATACAAGCCCTATTCTGGTTCACCAGGGTCCAAAGTGGTAGCATACCATGAATATCCTCCCTTTGATGACGAATGCTTATGTCTATACAGAACGAAATGCCTGGTTACAGTGAAATGAACCAGTATTTGAACCAACAAGGGGCCGGACTGACCCCGGCGGAAATGCACGGTTTGATCAGTGGGATGATTTGCGGTGGCAATAACGATAGCTCCTGGCAGCCGCTGCTTCACGACCTGACGAATGAAGGGCTGGCCTTCGGTCATGAACTGGCTCAGGCGCTGCGTAAAATGCACTCTGCGACCAGCGACGCGCTGGAAGATGACGGTTTCCTTTTTCAGCTTTATCTGCCTGAAGGCGATGACGTGAGCGTCTTTGATCGCGCCGATGCACTGGCGGGATGGGTCAATCACTTCCTGCTTGGTCTTGGCGTCACGCAGCCTAAGCTCGATAAAGTGACCGGCGAGACGGGTGAAGCCATCGACGATTTGCGCAACATCGCGCAGCTCGGCTATGACGAAGATGAAGATCAGGAAGAGCTGGAGATGTCGCTCGAAGAGATCATCGAGTATGTGCGTGTCGCTGCGCTGCTGTGCCACGACACCTTTACCCGCCAATCGCCGACCGCACCGGAAGTGCGTAAACCGACCCTACACTAAAAAGTAAAACGATAATGGAGGCCACGTCATGACACCGCAGGAATACCAACGTCGTCGCCAGGCACTGCTTGCGCAAATGCAGCCAGGCAGCGCCGCGCTGATTTTTGCCGCGCCGGAAGTTACGCGCAGCGCGGACAGTGAATACCCGTATCGCCAGAGCAGCGATTTCTGGTATTTCACCGGTTTTAACGAGCCGGAAGCCGTTCTGGTACTGATTAAAAGCGACGATACCCATAACCACAGCGTGTTGTTCAATCGCGTTCGCGATCTGACTGCGGAAATCTGGTTTGGTCGTCGTCTGGGACAAGATGCCGCGCCGGAAAAACTGGCGGTGGATCGTGCGCTGGCCTTTAGCGAAATCAATCAACAGCTTTTTCAGTTGCTTAACGGTCTGGACGTGGTCTACCACGCGCAGGGCGAATATGCGTATGCGGATGAGGTCGTCTTCACCGCGCTGGAAAAACTGCGCAAAGGTTCGCGCCAGAACCTGAAATCGCCGTCAACCCTGATCGACTGGCGGCCGATAGTGCATGAAATGCGCCTGTTTAAGTCGCCAGAAGAGATTGCGGTGATGCGTCGCGCCGGAGAAATTACGGCACTGGCGCATACCCGGGCGATGGAAAAATGCCGTCCGGGGATGTTTGAGTATCAACTGGAAGGCGAAATTCATCACGAGTTTACTCGCCACGGCGCGCGCTATCCGTCCTACAACACCATTGTGGGCAGCGGTGAAAACGGCTGCATTCTGCATTACACCGAAAACGAAAGTGAACTGCGCGACGGCGCCCTGGTGCTGATTGATGCTGGCTGTGAATACAAAGGGTATGCGGGCGATATCACGCGAACCTTCCCGGTGAATGGCAAATTTACCCCGGCGCAGCGTGAGATCTACGACATCGTGCTGGAATCGCTGGAGACCAGCCTGCGTCTGTACCGTCCTGGTACTTCGATTCAGGAGGTCACCGGTGAAGTCGTGCGCATTATGATTACCGGGCTGGTGAAGCTGGGTATTTTGAAAGGCGAAGTGGATCAACTGATCGCCGATAACGCGCATCGACCGTTTTTCATGCACGGTCTGAGCCATTGGCTCGGGCTGGATGTTCACGATGTCGGTGAATATGAGCAGGATCGTTCCCGTATTCTGAAACCGGGAATGGTGATCACCGTTGAGCCGGGACTGTACATCGCCCCCGATGCTGATGTACCAGAAGCTTATCGTGGGATCGGGATCCGCATTGAGGATGACATCCTGATTACGGAAAACGGTAACGAAAATCTGACCGCCGGCGTCGTCAAAAAGGCGGATGAGATTGAAGCGTTAATGGCGGCGGCGAGAGCGTAATGAGCGTGATCATTGTTGGCGGTGGCATGGTGGGCGCGACGCTGGCGCTGGCCATTTCCCGGTTAAGTCAGGGAACACTGCCGGTTCATCTGATTGAAGCGACCGCCCCTGAAGCAGACAGTCATCCTGGGTTTGATGCCCGGGCGATTGCGCTTGCGGCGGGAACCTGCCAACAACTGGCGCGAATCGGTGTCTGGCAGGCGATTGCCGATTGTGCCACCGCGATCCATACGGTTCACGTCAGCGATCGAGGCCATGCCGGGTTTGTGACGCTCAACGCTGATGATTATCGCATTCCGGCGCTGGGGCAGGTGGTTGAACTGCACGACGTGGGGCTGCGCTTGTTTTCCCTGCTGCGAAAAGCGCCAGGCGTCACGTTGCACTGCCCGGACCGGGTTGCCAGCGTGTCGCGCACCCAGGAACAGGTGAATGTCACGCTGGAAACGGGCGAAACGATCGCCGGACGCGTTCTGGTGGCGGCAGATGGGACGCGTTCTGCGTTGGCAACCACCTGCGGCGTTGACTGGCAGCAGGAATCTTATGAGCAGCTGGCGGTGATCGCTAACGTCTCAACTGCGGTTGCCCATAACGGCCGCGCGTTTGAACGGTTTACGGCGCATGGCCCCCTGGCGATGCTGCCGATGTCTGAAGGGCGCTGTTCGCTGGTGTGGTGCCATCCGCTGGAACAACGAGAGGAAATTCTGAGCTGGTCAGATGAACGTTTCTGCCGTGAACTTCAGACAGCTTTCGGCTGGCGGTTGGGGAAAATCACCCACGCGGGCAAACGCAGCGCGTATCCGCTTTCTCTCACTACGGCGGCGAAGGCGTTTACGCACCGCACCGTGCTGGTGGGCAACGCCGCGCAGACGCTGCATCCGATTGCGGGGCAGGGGTTTAACCTTGGACTGCGTGATGTTATGAGCCTCGCCGAAACGCTCACAACAGCTCAGGCGATAGGCAGGGACGTCGGCGACTACGCCGTGCTCGCGCACTATCAACATCGTCGTCAGGGGGATCGCCAGGCCACGGTCGGCGTGACGGACAGTCTGGTTCATCTGTTTGCCAATCGCTGGGCGCCGCTGGTTGTCGGGCGCAACGTGGGTCTGATGACCATGGAATTATGCCCTCCCGCCCGCGATGCGTTTGCACAGCGGGCGTTAGGTTGGGTGGCGCGGTAAACATCACCTCCAGACCGGACAGGCGAAGCGCGATCCGGCATTTTTACGAATATGACGCCCGATGGCGGTTTCCGATTTTCAGGAGTAAACAGTGCAAAGTGTTGATGTAGCAATCGTGGGCGGAGGCATGGTTGGCCTGGCTGTCGCGTGTGGACTGCAGGGCAGCGGTTTACGTGTCGCTGTGCTTGAACAGCGCGAACCGCAACCGCTGGCGGCAGATGCCGATCCCGCGCTTCGCGTGTCGGCGATCAATGCCGCCAGTGAAAAACTGCTTACCCGACTGGGCGTCTGGTCAGACATTGTGGCTCGTCGCGCCAGTTGCTATCACGGGATGGAAGTGTGGGATAAAGACAGCTTTGGTCGTATCGAATTTGATGACCAAAGCATGGGCTACAGCCATCTGGGCCATATCGTGGAAAACGCGGTTATCCATTACGCGCTGTGGCAAAAAGCGCAGCAATCCTCCGATATTACGCTGGTGGCGCCTGCTGAATTACAGCAGGTGGCGTGGGGCGAAAACGACGCCTTCCTGACGCTGAAAGATGGCGCCATGCTCACGGCGCGTCTGGTGATTGGCGCCGATGGGGCAAACTCGTGGCTACGCAATAAAGCGGACATTCCATTGACCTTCTGGGATTATCGCCATCATGCGCTGGTCGCGACCATTCGTACCGAAGAAGCCCACGGTGCCGTTGCCCGTCAGGCGTTTCATGGCGAAGGCATTCTGGCGTTCCTGCCGCTTCGCGATCCGCATTTGTGCTCCATCGTCTGGTCGCTTGCGCCGCAAGAGGCTGAACGGATGCAGCAGGCAAGCGATGAGCAGTTTAATCAGGCGCTGAATATCGCGTTTGATAATCGTCTGGGGCTGTGCAGCGTGGAGAGCGAACGCCAGGTGTTTCCGCTGACGGGACGCTATGCGCGTCAGTTCGCCGCGCATCGTCTGGCGCTGGTCGGCGACGCCGCGCATACCATCCATCCACTGGCCGGGCAGGGCGTGAACCTCGGGTTTATGGATGCAGCAGAACTGGTGGATGAACTCAAACGTCTGCATCGTCAGGGTAAAGACATTGGACAGTACCTCTATTTGCGTCGTTATGAGCGCAGCCGTAAGCACAGCGCGGCGATGATGCTGGCGGGCATGCAGGGGTTCCGCGAGCTGTTTGCGGGGACGCATCCGGCAAAAAAACTGCTGCGTGATATGGGGCTGAAACTGGCTGATACCCTTCCGGGTGTTAAACCGCAACTTCTCCGTCAGGCAATGGGACTCAACGATCTGCCTGAGTGGCTTCGCTAAGTATTCACCTCTTTTAAAGAATTTGAAACCCGTCACATTTCCTCCTCCCGGCGACTTCGCCGGGGGCATCTCTCATTTGAAATAAACTAATTTCACTGTTCTTTTCGCATTATATTTTCTAATGTCGCGATTTTTTCATAACGCCAGTTTTGACATTTTTTTAGCGTTTAATGTGGTTATGTTCGCCTGTTAAGCGCGAATTGTAGTTATTTATCTGCGTAGTTTGCTTTTGTTGTGGTTTTTTATACTGACGGCGTTTCGGTGAGTTTTGGCCATAAGCTAATGTGATGGTTAATTTTGTTTTATGGTTTAGCGTGGGTTTCGGTGGTAAGTTCAGGGGCAAAGAGAACGTTTGCGTCGGGGCCCTGCAGTGGCGTCGATGCCGGGTTTCGTGGCGATAATTTCGCCGCGAAAGGGTGGTCAGCCCCGCTTATTCAATGAGGACAAGATGGCTCAACAGACTCCTTTGTACGAACAACACACGCTATGCGGTGCTCGCATGGTCGATTTTCACGGCTGGATGATGCCACTGCATTATGGTTCTCAGCTTGATGAGCACCATGCGGTCCGCACTAATGCCGGGATGTTTGATGTGTCGCACATGACCATCGTCGATCTGCGCGGCAGTCGCACCCGGGAGTTTTTGCGTTATCTGCTGGCGAACGACGTGGCAAAGCTAACGAAAACCGGCAAAGCCCTTTATTCCGGTATGCTCAACGCCTCGGGCGGCGTAATAGATGACCTGATTGTCTATTACTTTACCGAAGACTTCTTCCGCCTCGTTGTAAACTCCGCCACCCGCGAAAAAGACCTTTCCTGGATTACCCAACACGCTGAACCTTATGCCATCGACATTACCGTGCGTGATGACCTGTCGCTGATTGCCGTGCAGGGACCAAACGCGCAGG
This sequence comes from Citrobacter sp. Ct235, assembly GCF_030332305.1. NCBI lineage: Bacteria > Pseudomonadati > Pseudomonadota > Gammaproteobacteria > Enterobacterales > Enterobacteriaceae > Citrobacter > Citrobacter sp. Ct235. Next base: position 385,602 of record NZ_JAOWIC010000043.1, on the reverse strand, counting down.
CGAAGGCGGCATCCCTGTTTACTGACGAGCAGCGCAAAGCCGTCGAAGGCATGAAGCCGTTCTTCGGCGTGCAAACGGGTGACCTGTTTATCGCCACGACCGGTTACACCGGTGAGGCGGGCTATGAAATTGCAATGCCGAATGAAAAGGCAGCGGATTTCTGGCGTGCGCTGGTGGAAGCGGGCGTGAAGCCATGTGGCCTGGGCGCGCGCGATACGCTGCGTCTGGAAGCGGGTATGAACCTGTATGGTCAGGAGATGGACGAGGGGATCACGCCGCTGGCGGCCAATATGGGCTGGACCATTGCCTGGGAACCGACTGACCGCGACTTTATCGGTCGTGAAGCGCTGGAAGTTCAGCGTGAAAAAGGCCACGAACAACTGGTTGGTCTGGTGATGACCGAGAAAGGCGTTCTGCGTAACGAACTGCCGGTACGCTTCACTGATGCCCAGGGCAATCAACTGGAAGGCGTTATCACCAGCGGTACCTTCTCACCGACGCTGGGCTACAGTATTGCGCTGGCGCGGGTGCCGGCGGGCATTGGCGAAACGGCAATTGTGCAGATTCGCAACCGCGAAATGCCGGTAAAAGTGACTAAACCTGTTTTTGTGCGTAACGGCAAAGCCGTCGCGTGATTCATCCTTTTCTGGAGATTGATTGATGAGCAACGTACCAGCAGAACTGAAATACAGCAAAGAACACGAATGGCTGCGCAAAGAAGCTGACGGCTCTTACACCGTTGGTATCACCGAACACGCTCAGGAGCTGTTGGGCGACATGGTTTTTGTTGACCTGCCGGACGTTGGCGCGACCGTTAGCGCGGGCGACGACTGCGCGGTGGCTGAGTCGGTCAAAGCCGCTTCTGACATCTATGCGCCGATCAGCGGTGAGATCGTGGCCGTCAACGACGCGCTGAGCGACTCCCCGGAACTGGTGAACAGCGAGCCGTATGCCGGTGGCTGGATCTTCAAAATCAAAGCCAGCGATGAGAGCGAACTGGACTCGCTGCTGGATGCGACAGCGTACGAAGCTCTGCTCGAAGACGAATAAATACGCTTAGGCCGGATGGCGCTTACGCTTATCCGGCCAACCGATCGCGCGTAGGCCCGGTAAGCGTGAGCGCCACCGGGCAAACCAGTCAGACAATCACGATTCACTGCACGTTTCAGGAACCATCGCCCATGACACAGACGTTAAGCCAGCTTGAAAACAGCGGCGCTTTCATTGAACGCCACATCGGACCGGACGCCGCGCAGCAGCAAGAGATGCTGAATGCGGTTGGCGCCGAGTCGTTAAATGCGTTGATCGGCCAGATTGTGCCGAAAGACATTCAGCTCGCGACCCCGCCGCAGGTCGGCGAGGCGGTGACCGAATACGCTGCGCTGGCAGAATTAAAGGCCATCGCCGGGCGTAACAAGCGCTTCACGTCGTACATTGGCATGGGTTACACCGCCGTGCAGCTGCCACCGGTTATCCTGCGCAACATGCTGGAAAACCCAGGCTGGTACACCGCCTATACGCCTTATCAGCCGGAAGTGTCTCAGGGGCGCCTGGAAGCGCTGTTGAACTTCCAGCAGGTGACGCTGGATCTGACCGGTCTGGATATGGCTTCCGCTTCGCTGCTCGATGAAGCCACTGCGGCTGCAGAAGCGATGGCGATGGCGAAGCGCATCAGCAAACTGAAAAACGCGAACCGTTTCTTCGTTGCCGCGGATGTGCATCCGCAAACGCTGGATGTTGTGCGTACGCGTGCAGAAACCTTTGGTTTTGAAGTGATTGTGGATGATGCGGCGAAAGTGCTGGATCACCAGGATGTGTTCGGCGTGCTGTTACAGCAGGTGGGAACTACCGGTGAAGTCCACGACTACCGCGCGCTGATTAGTGAACTGAAGTCGCGCAAAGCGATCGTCAGCGTTGCTGCCGACTTTATGGCTCTGGTTCTGCTGACCGCGCCGGGCAAACAGGGCGCGGACATTGTTTTCGGCTCTGCGCAACGCTTTGGCGTACCGATGGGCTACGGCGGTCCACACGCGGCATTCTTCGCTGCGAAAGATGAATTCAAACGCTCCATGCCGGGCCGTATTATCGGTGTATCGAAAGATGCGGCGGGCAATACCGCACTGCGCATGGCGATGCAGACTCGTGAGCAGCATATTCGCCGCGAGAAAGCGAACTCCAACATTTGTACCTCTCAGGTGCTGCTGGCAAATATTGCCAGCCTGTATGCCGTTTATCATGGCCCGGTTGGCCTGAAACGCATTGCGAATCGAATTCACCGTCTGACCGACATTCTGGCGGCAGGCCTGCAACAGAAAGGGCTGAAACTGCGTCACGCCCACTATTTCGACACGTTGTGCGTGGAAGTGGCGGACAAAGCGGCGGTGCTGGCGCGTGCGCAAGCGGCAGAAATCAACCTGCGCAGTGATATCCATAACGCCGTAGGTATAACGCTCGACGAAACCACCACCCGTGAAAATATCGTGCAGTTGTTCAGCGTTCTGCTGGGCGACAGCCACGGTCTGAATATCGACTCGCTGGATAAAGAGGTGGCGCACGACAGTCGTTCCATTCAGGAAAGTATGCTGCGTGATGACGCTATCCTGAGTCACCCGGTATTTAATCGCTATCACAGCGAAACCGAAATGATGCGCTACATGCACGGGCTTGAGCGTAAAGATCTGGCGCTGAATCAGGCGATGATCCCGCTGGGCTCCTGCACTATGAAGCTGAACGCGGCAGCGGAGATGATCCCGATTACCTGGCCAGAATTTGCTGAACTGCATCCGTTCTGCCCGCCAGAACAGGCGGAAGGCTACCATCAGATGATCGGTCAGCTTTCTGACTGGCTGGTTAAACTGACCGGTTACGACGCGGTTTGCATGCAGCCGAACTCCGGCGCGCAGGGTGAATACGCCGGGCTGCTGGCCATTCGTCATTACCACGAAAGCCGTAATGAAGGGCATCGTGATATCTGTCTGATCCCGGCCTCTGCACACGGGACTAACCCGGCTTCAGCACAGATGGCGGGTATGCAGGTGGTGGTCGTGGCCTGTGATAAGAACGGTAACATCGATCTTGGCGATCTGCGTGACAAGGCGGGTCTGGCGGGCGAGAACCTTTCCTGCATCATGGTGACCTATCCGTCCACCCACGGTGTTTACGAAGAGACGATCCGCGAAGTGTGCGAGATAGTGCATCAGTTCGGTGGTCAGGTTTATCTCGACGGCGCAAATATGAACGCTCAGGTGGGCATCACTTCTCCGGGCTTTATCGGCGCTGACGTTTCACATCTTAACCTGCATAAAACCTTCTGCATTCCGCACGGCGGCGGCGGTCCGGGTATGGGACCCATTGGTGTGAAATCGCACCTGGCACCGTTTGTGCCGGGACACAGCGTGGTGCAGATTGAAGGGATGCTGACCCGTCAGGGCGCGGTCTCTGCCGCACCGTTCGGTAGCGCATCAATTCTGCCGATCAGTTGGATGTACATCCGCATGATGGGCGCAGAAGGGCTGAAGCAGGCAAGCCAGGTAGCGATTCTGAATGCCAACTACATCGCCAGCCGACTGAAAGACGCGTTCCCGGTTCTGTATACCGGTCGCGATGGTCGCGTGGCGCACGAGTGTATTCTCGATATTCGTCCACTGAAAGAAGAGACTGGCATCAGTGAACTGGATATTGCCAAGCGCTTGATCGACTACGGTTTCCACGCGCCAACCATGTCGTTCCCGGTTGCGGGTACGCTGATGGTTGAACCAACGGAATCTGAAAGCAAAGTGGAACTGGATCGCTTTATCAACGCCATGCTGGCGATTCGCGCAGAAATTGACAGCGTGAAAGCGGGTGTCTGGTCGCTGGAAGATAACCCACTGGTTAACGCGCCGCACACCCAGAATGAACTGGTGGCGGAGTGGAATCACGGTTACAGCCGTGAAATCGCCGTCTTCCCGGCGGGCGTGGCGAACAAATACTGGCCAACCGTGAAGCGTCTTGATGACGTTTACGGTGACCGTAATCTGTTCTGCTCCTGCGTGCCGATGAGCGAATACCAGTAATCTGCTGATTCGACTATCTTTTAAAGGCGCTTCGGCGCCTTTATTCTTTTTGGGGGAAAATGGCATGGCAATAGCATTAGTTACCGGCGGTAGTCGCGGTATCGGGCGCGCGACGGCCTTGCTGCTGGCACAGGAAGGTTACACGGTTGCCGTCAACTTTCATCACAATATCCGGGCCGCCACCGAGGTGGTGAACAACATTGTCGCCGCCGGGGGAAACGCGTTTACCCTGCGTGCAGATATCAGTGACGAAGCGCAGGTCGTGGCGATGTTTGAATCAATCGATCGTGAAAATGAGCCCCTTGCGGCGCTGGTCAATAATGCCGGAATTTTATTTGAACAAAGTACCATCGAAAATCTTTCTGCCGAGCGGATTAACCGCGTGCTGGCGACCAACGTGACGGGGTACTTCCTCTGCTGTCGCGAAGCGGTAAAGCGCATGTCGCACAAACACGGCGGTCACGGCGGGGCGATTGTGAACGTGTCATCAGCGGCGTCGCGTCTGGGAGCGCCGGGAGAGTATGTTGACTACGCGGCGTCGAAAGGGGCCGTAGATTCACTGACCACCGGCTTAGCACTGGAAGTCGCGGCGCAGGGGATCCGGGTTAACGGCGTGCGTCCGGGGCTTATCTACACCGAAATCCACGCCTCCGGCGGCGAGCCTGGTCGGGTGGATCGCGTGAAGTCAATGTTGCCTATGCAGCGCGGTGGTCAACCGGAAGAGGTGGCGCAAGCCATTGCCTGGCTGCTGAGTGAGAAAGCGTCGTATGTCACGGGCAGTTTTCTGGAACTGGCGGGCGGGAAGTAGGATAAGGAATGCCGGATGGCGGCGTAAACGCTTTATCCGGCCTGTGGCAACAGAACCTGTCGGCCGGATAAGCGCAGCGCCATCCGGCAACCCCTTAGAGATCCTCGCCGTTGCTGGCGATCACCGCTTTGTACCAGTCGAAGCTCTTCTTGCGGGAACGCGACATGTCACCCGTGCCATCATCGTGCTTGTTCACATAGATAAAGCCGTAGCGTTTGCTGTACTGGCCGGTGGTGAAAGAGACACAGTCGATGCAGCCCCACGGCGTGTAGCCCATCAGATCCACGCCGTCATACGTCACCGCCTTCATCATCTCTTCGATGTGGGCGCGCAGATAGTCAATGCGGTAGTCGTCGTTAATGCTGCCGTCTTCTTCCACTTTATCTAAGGCACCAAAGCCGTTTTCAACGATGAACAACGGTTTCTGGTAGCGCTCATACAGTTCGCACAGTGAATAGCGCAGGCCCACCGGGTCAATCTGCCAGCCCCAGTCGGAGGCCTTGACGTGCGGGTTCGGTACGCTGCCTTCGAAACCCGAAATAGCATCACCGCTGCCGCCTTCGGCCTTCACCGCGTTGGTCATGTAGTAGCTGAAACCAAGGTAATCGCAGGTGCCTTCACGCAGAATCGCGGTATCGCCATCTTCCATTTTGATGTTAAAGCCGCGACGCTCCCACTCGTTGAGGACATAGGAAGGGTAGTAACCGCGCAGTTGAACGTCGGTGAATACATAGCGCTCGCGCATGGATTCCTGGGCGAACATGACGTCCTCTGGCTTACAGGAGAACGGATACAGCGCGACCATCGCCAGCATGCAGCCCACTTTCATCTCCGGGTTGATGCGACGTGCCGCCTTCACCGCTAACGCGCTGGCGACAAACTGATGGTGCAGCACCTGATACATGGTCTCTTCCGGGTTTTCGTGCTCGGTATAGACCACGCCGGAACAGCAATAGCCAAACAGCGGCGCGCGCCAGTTGCGCTGGTTGTTGATTTCGTTGAAGGTCATCCAGTATTTGACCTTATGCTTGTAGCGTTCAAACACCACTTCGGCAAAACGAACAAAGAAATCAACGACCTTGCGGTTAGTCCAGCCGCCATACTGCTGCACCAGATGCAGCGGCATTTCAAAGTGAGAAAGGGTAATAACCGGCTCGATGTTGTACTTGAGCAACTCGTCAAACATGTCGTCGTAGAATTTCAGCCCTTCTTCATTTGGCTGCGTTTCGTCACCTTGCGGGAAGATGCGGGTCCAGGCGATGGATGTGCGGAAGCATTTAAAGCCCATTTCGGCAAACAGTTGGATGTCTTCTTTGTAGTGACCATAAAAATCGACCGCGTCGTGGTTCGGGTAGTATTTACCAGGCTCCACTTCCTGGGTGATTTCACGGGGTACGCCATGCGCGCCGCCGGTCAGAACATCACAAATGCTGGGACCTTTGCCGCCTTTGTTCCAGCCGCCTTCAACCTGATGTGCAGCAACCGCGCCGCCCCAGAGAAAATCTTTCGGTAAGGTGAGTTTTTTCATCGTTGCGTCATCTCAAATTAATACAAACTGATTTGAGTCTAACAAAGGGAAGATAAATGTCACGATATAACAAAATAGCGAAACGGTAATTTGTTACCGCCAAAAAACAGTCTGTTTTTTTACGCTAATTTTTTCGCCAGCTTTCGCCCGAGGGATTCGAGAATATAAATAACGGGAATTTGCGTGGTGATATCGTACACACCGGCAATACGGGTTTGCGGCACATGCCAGGAAAGATTAAAGTCCGCCAGTTTAGCGAGACGCGAGTGTTCATGGCTGGTAATCGAGAGCACTTTGCAGTTATGCAGGCTGAACTGGCTGGCAAAGCGCAGGATCTCTTCGGTTTCACCAGAGACAGATAACACAATCGCCAGCGCATTACGTGCCATGTCGTTAGTGACCGGGAAATAAGGATCGTCAATATGGTTACTGAATTTTCCGACGTTTGAGAAAAAACGCGCGCCATATTTCGCTAAGGCTCCTGAGGTACCGGCACCGACAAATATAATACGCTCGGACGATAAAATAATGTCTACCGCCTTTTCGAGTAATTGATCAAATTCATCGTTATTGACCCCTTTAAAGAAACTGATAATCTCGCTGGCACCAAAATTAGCCTGTTGCGGTTCATTCTGCTCTAAATATAATTTAAAGCGTACGCGAAATTCGGAGTAGCCTTCACAGTTAAGCTTGCGACAGAAACGCAGCACGGTGGTCGTCGATACGCCCGCCGCTTCAGCCAGTTCCCGAATGGTCATATACATGACTTTGTCACGGTTTCTGATGACATAGTTGTAGACCAACATCTCAATGTTGTTGAGACTGGCGATGGCAGCGTGGGAGAACATACTCACAATGGCAATACTCACTCATCAGATATATCTACAGGGAATAATAACATGCAGCCAAATGACATCACTTTTTTTCAGCGTTTCCAGGACGACATTCTGGCAGGGCGTAAAACGATCACCATTCGCGATGAGTCTGAATCTCACTTCAAGGCCGGTGACATTCTGCGGGTAGGGCGTTTCGAGGACGATGGCTATTTTTGCACGATCGAGGTGCAGGGTACGTCAACCGTCACCCTCGACACACTGACGGAAAAACATGCCCAGCAGGAAAACATGACGCTGGAGGAACTCAGGCAGGTGATTGGCGAGATTTACCCGAATCAGTCACAGTTTTATGTGATTGATTTTAAATGCCTTTGAATTTAATGAACAACTGTTAGTTGAAAAATACATTTCAATATTATGATTTATAACGATTATTTTAAATTCGATATTTATTTTAGCTAACAGGTGTTCACTGGAACCATTCTCAGTTACGCTAGAGGCGCAATCACGAACGTGTTCGTTTCACCGGAGTAAGTTATGGTCCAGAAGCCATTAATCGCGCAGGGATATTCACTGGCAGAAGAAATCGCCAACAGCATCAGCCACGGCATTGGGCTGGTGTTTGGTATCGTCGGTCTGGTGCTGTTGCTGGTGCAGGCGGTGGATATGAACGCCAGCGCGACGGCGATTACCAGCTACAGCCTGTACGGCGGCAGTATGATTCTGTTGTTTCTGGCGTCGACCTTGTATCACGCTATCCCACATCAGCGGGCGAAGATCTGGCTGAAAAAATTCGACCACTGTGCTATCTACCTGCTCATTGCCGGGACCTATACGCCGTTTCTGCTGGTGGGGCTGGATTCAACACTGGCACGTGGGCTGATGATTGTTATCTGGAGCCTGGCGCTGCTCGGTATTTTATTCAAACTGACGATAGCCCACCGGTTTAAGGTGCTGTCGCTGGTGACCTATCTGACGATGGGCTGGCTGTCGCTGATTGTGGTGTATCAACTGGCAATCAAACTGGCGGCGGGAGGCGTAACGCTACTGGCCGTCGGCGGCGTGGTCTATTCACTGGGAGTGATTTTCTACGTCAGTAAACGCATTCCCTACAACCATGCCATCTGGCACGGGTTTGTGCTGGGCGGCAGCGTGTGCCACTTTCTGGCGATCTACTTGTACGTAGGACAGGCGTGATGTGATGGTTTGACGTTTTATCAGGCCTACAGGTACATCTATGCAGCCCTGATAAGCGACGCGCCATCAGGCGAGAGATGCCGGATGGCGACGTAAACGTCTTATCCGGCCTACAGGGCGAGAGGTATATCTTCGTAGGCCGGATAAGCGACGCGCCATCAGGTGAGAGATGCCGGATGGCGACGTAAACGTCTTATCCGGCCTACAGGGCGAGAGGTATATCTTCGTAGGCCTGATAAGCGAAGCGCCATCAGGCGAGAGATACCGGATGGCGACGTAAACGTCTTATCCGGCCTACAGGGCGAGAGGTATATCTTCGTAGGCCTGATAAGCGACGCGCCATCAGGCGTTATTTTGTTACTCTTCCAGCGAATAGGGCAGCGGTTTGATGTGCAACGTGTTGGCATCGTCGCGTACACGAAATACGCTGTCGGCTTCCATATCGTTGTTCATCACCACCTGTACCAGTAGCTGACCGTCATCCAACTGCACTGCCGCGAGGACGGTGCCAGTACGACGCCAGTTCTCACCCATTTGCATCTCAAGATCGTCACCCGCTTCTGGTACCCGGCTGGCCTTACCCGCCAGAGACCACAATGCACGTTTGTTCGCCCCGCGGAATTTCGCTCGCGCCACCATCTCTTGCCCGGTATAGCAGCCTTTCTTAAAGCTGATCCCCCCCAGCGCCTGAAGATTGGTCGCCTGCGGAATGAACTGCGCACTGTTGGCAGAATCGATCACCGGAAGTCCAGCCTCAATATCCAGTGCCAGCCACTGCTGGCTGTTATTCAGTTCGGCTTCGCCACGCAGCTTTTCCGTCACGGCTTCCGCTGTTGTCACATCAGTAACCAACAGGAAGCGTTCCACCGGATGTTCAAACCACAGCAGGGTGGTTGCTTCTTCACGCGTGACGGGCTTTTCGCTGTCAGGCAGTTCGCTAAACAGATTTGCCAGTGCGGCACGCGCCTGGAAACCCGCTACGCCCAGCAGCACGCGCTCATCGTTCGGGGCAATCGCCACTTTCGAAAACACGGCGTATTTTTTCAGTTCGGTCACCTGCGCGTCACGCAGGCTACGACGCTCAATCCAGGCAAAGCCATCGCCGTCGCGGAACAGTCGCACGTTGCTCCACATTTTTCCTTTAGCGTCGCAATGGGCGGCCAGTACGTGTTGGTGCTCAGTCAGTAGACTCACGTCAGCAGTCACCTGACCCTGGATATACTTCTCGCTGTCAGCCCCGGTAATCGTGGCCAGCGCCCAGTCATCTAACGTCATTAACGTCACGGGCAAACGTGCTGAAGCTGACGGCTGACGAGGTGGAAATGGAGTAAATGCCATAAAAATGTCCTGATTTGCTTAACGCAGTGATAATGACTAATGGTAAAAGAGCTATTGCCCAATGCAAGCGCTTTGATAGTCCCATTTGTGCCTTATCGTATAGATTGCGAGGCGGCATCCAGAAAACATGAACCCATTGAGTTATTGGGGATTTAATTAGCGATCGCGCTTGTGATTACGGATATTCCCGCAAAACAGGATGAAAAACACGTTACAATAGCCGGGTAGTTCATTTGTGTGAGACAGGAAGAAAAAAATGGATATTAACAATAAAGCACGTATTCACTGGGCATGCCGACGCGGTATGCGTGAACTCGATATTTCCATCATGCCGTTTTTCGAACATGAATACGACACGTTGAGCGACGATGAAAAACGTATTTTTATTCGTCTGCTGGAGTGTGATGACCCGGATTTATTCAACTGGTTGATGAATCACGGTAAACCGGCAGATGCTGAACTGGCGCAGATGGTACGACTCATTCAGACACGGAATCGGGATCGTGGTCCTGTGGCAATCTGATCTCCGCGTCTCATGGCGCGCACAGTGGTTATCGCTGCTTCTGCATGGGCTGGTCGCTGCGGCTATTCTATTAATGCCATGGCCGCTGAGCTACACGCCGTTGTGGTTGATACTGCTTTCGCTGGTTGTGTTTGACTGCGTCCGTAGCCAGCGTCGAATTAACGCCCGTCAGGGGGAGGTCAAACTTCTGATGGATGGACGGCTCCGCTGGCAGGGGCAGGACTGGCTTATCGTCAGTGCGCCGTGGATGATTAAAACCGGCATGATGCTGCGCTTGCGGTCAGAAACCGGTAAACGCCAGCATTTGTGGCTCGCGGCAGACAGTATGGATAAAGCTGAATGGCGAGATTTACGCCGCCTGATGATGCAAAATTCGACGCTGGGATAGGCGTAATGGATGGAATGCGCTGGCAGGGCTGACGGTTTTTACTGCCAGCCCTACGGGTCAGGGGTTTTGTCTCAGATAATCGGTATCAGGAAATCGGTATCAGGAATAGTGCTCGGCCATTTCACCAAGAATTTGCTCGCACCATGCCTGAATACGCTCATCGCTGAGATCGTATTGATTGGTTTCATCCAGGGCGAGACCGACGAACAGCTGACCCTCGGCAATGACCGGTTTAGGGCTGGTGAACTCGTAGCCTTCGGTAGGCCAGTAACCGACGAATTTGACCCCTTTGGTCGACAGTTTGTCATGCAGCATGCCCAGCGCGTCAAGGAACCACTCGCCGTAGCCTAACTGGTCGCCCATACCGTAAAGTGCGACAATTTTGCCTTCGAGGTTGAGCTCGTCCAGTTGATCCCAGACGGCCTCCCAGTCTTCCTGAATTTCACCGAAATCCCAGGTGGGAATGCCTAAGATCAGCACATCGTACTGCTCCATCAGGACCGGGGCATCATCTTTCAGATTATGCAGTGTTACCAGTTCCGGGCCGATGATGTCGCGAATTTTCTCTGCCGCCATCTCGGTGTAGCAGGTGCTGGAACCGTAAAAAAGACCAATATTCATCGCGTAAACGTCTCAATACTTGCTATGACTTTGCGCGTAGTGTACCAGAAACCCGTATCATTGAGTCATAATGGCGGGTTGCAGAATCAAAGAGGCTGATGTGGAACAGGATCTTGCGCGCATCGAACAATTCCTTGATGCGCTCTGGCTGGAGAAAAATCTGGCGGAAAATACGCTGAGCGCCTATCGCCGCGATTTGACCATGTTGGTGGAGTGGCTCGCACACCGTCAGGTGTCGCTGGATACCGCGCAAAGCGACGATCTGCAGGCATTACTGGCCGAGCGGATGGACGGCGGGTATAAAGCGACCAGTACCGCACGACTGCTGAGCGCGGTGCGGCGGCTTTTCCAGCATCTTTATCGCGAGAAGATCCGTTCAGACGATCCAACAGCGACGCTGGCGTCGCCTAAATTGCCACAGCGCTTACCGAAAGATCTCAGTGAAGCGCAAGTTGAGAGATTATTACAGGCACCAGTGGTTGACCAACCGCTGGAGTTACGCGATAAAGCCATGCTTGAGATCCTGTATGCCACGGGACTGCGTGTGTCTGAACTCGTCGGGCTGACGATGAGTGACATCAGTCTGCGCCAGGGTGTGGTTCGGGTGATCGGTAAAGGCAATAAAGAGCGACTCGTTCCATTGGGCGAAGAGGCGGTGTACTGGGTGGAGACGTACCTGGAGCATGGGCGTCCGTGGCTGCTGAACGGCGTGTCGATTGACGTGCTGTTTCCCAGTCAACGCGCCCAGCAGATGACGCGCCAGACCTTCTGGCACCGCATTAAGCACTATGCCGTATTAGCGGGAATCGACAGTGAAAAGCTGTCACCGCACGTTTTACGCCACGCATTTGCCACGCATTTGCTCAATCATGGCGCCGATTTACGCGTGGTGCAGATGTTGCTGGGTCACAGCGATCTCTCCACCACGCAGATTTATACTCATGTTGCGACAGCGCGCTTGCGTCAACTTCATCAACAGCATCACCCAAGAGCGTGAATGCTGAGCGAACAGGAAAGGTTATGAAAAAAGGTTTAATGCTGTTTACCCTGCTGGCCACCGCGTTTTCCGGCCTGGCACACGCCGACGACGCCGCGATCCGCCAGTCTCTGACGAAACTGGGCGTGCAGAGTACGGATATTCAACCCGCCCCAATTGCCGGGATGAAAACGGTGCTGACCAACAGCGGCGTGCTGTACGTGACGGAAGACGGTAAACACATCATTCAGGGGCCAATGTACGACGTCAGCGGTGCGACGCCGGTCAACGTGACCAATCAGCTGCTGATGAAACACCTGAACGCGCTGGAAAATGAAATGATCGTCTATAAAGCGCCACAGGAAAAACACGTTATTACCGTCTTTACCGATATCACCTGTGGCTACTGCCACAAGCTGCATGAAGAGATGAAGGACTACAATGCGCTGGGCATTACCGTCCGCTACCTCGCCTTCCCGCGCCAGGGACTGGAAAGCCAGGCCGAACAGGATATGAAGTCCATCTGGTGTGCAAAAGACAAAGCCAAAGCGTTTGATGACGCGATGGCTGGCAAAGGTGTTAAAGCGGCAACCTGTGATGTGAACATCGCGGATCACTACGCGCTGGGCGTGCAGTTTGGCGTAAGTGGCACGCCAGCCATTGTGCTGAGCAACGGCTATGTCGTACCCGGTTATCAGGGGCCGAAAGAGATGAAAGCGTTTCTTGACGAGCACCAAAAACAGACCAGTGGTAAGTAATTCGCGTGAAACAACAGATACAACTTCGTCGGCGGGAAGTCGATGAATCGGCAGAACTGCCTGCCGATCTCTCGCCGCTGTTACGCCGCTTGTACGCCAGTCGTGGTGTACGCAGTGCCCGGGATCTCGAGCGCAGCGTAAAAGGCATGCTGCCCTGGCAGCAACTGAGCGGCGTCGAAAAAGCGGTCGAAATCCTCTATAACGCCTTTCGCGAGGGGACGCGCATCATCGTGGTCGGCGACTTCGATGCGGACGGCGCAACCAGTACCGCCCTGAGCGTGCTGGGGATGCGCTCGCTGGGCTGCGATAACATCAGCTACCTGGTGCCAAACCGTTTTGAGGACGGTTACGGTTTAAGTCCGGAAGTGGTCGATCAGGCCCATGCGCGCGGCGCGCAGCTGATTGTCACCGTCGATAACGGTATCTCTTCCCATGCCGGTGTGGATCACGCCAGGGCACTGGGGATCCCGGTGGTGGTTACCGATCACCACCTGCCGGGCGAGACGTTGCCAGCAGCCGAAGCCATCATCAACCCAAATCTGACTGACTGTGATTTCCCGTCGAAATCGCTGGCTGGCGTGGGCGTGGCGTTTTATCTGATGCTTGCCCTGCGCACTTTCCTGCGCGATAAGGGCTGGTTTGACGAACGTGGCATTGCGCCGCCTAACCTGGCGGATCTGCTCGATCTGGTCGCGCTGGGCACCGTGGCGGACGTGGTGCCGCTGGATGCCAACAACCGGATCCTCACCTGGCAGGGCTTAAGCCGCATTCGCGCCGGAAAATGCCGTCCGGGGATCAAAGCGCTGCTGGAAGTGTCCAACCGCGATGCGCAAAAGCTTGCCGCCAGTGATTTAGGTTTCGCCCTCGGTCCGCGTCTGAACGCCGCAGGTCGGCTGGATGATATGTCCGTCGGTGTGGCGCTATTGCTGTGCGATAACATCGGCGAAGCGCGGGTACTGGCCAATGAGCTGGATGCGCTGAACCAGACGCGTAAAGAGATTGAGCAGGGGATGCAGGCGGAAGCGCTGACCCTGTGCGAGAAGCTGGAGCGCAGCCGCGAGACGCTGCCTGGCGGTCTGGCGATGTATCATCCTGAGTGGCATCAGGGAGTGGTTGGGATCCTCGCCTCGCGCATTAAAGAGCGTTTTCATCGCCCGGTGATCGCTTTTGCACCGGCAGGTGACGGCACGCTGAAAGGCTCCGGGCGATCCATTCAGGGTCTGCACATGCGTGATGCGCTGGAGCGGCTGGATTCGCTGCATCCGGGGCTGATGATTAAATTCGGCGGCCATGCGATGGCGGCGGGACTGTCGCTGGAAGAGGCGAAATTCGATCTGTTCCAGCAGCGTTTTGGCGAGCTGGTCACCGAATGGCTGGATCCGTCGCTGTTACAGGGGGAAGTGGTCTCTGATGGCCCGCTGAGCGTGGCGGAGATGACGATGGAGGTCGCGCAGTTGCTACGCGACGCCGGTCCGTGGGGGCAGATGTTTCCGGAACCGCTGTTTGACGGGCGTTTCCGCCTGCTTCAGCAGCGTCTGGTCGGCGAGCGGCATTTGAAAGTGATGGTCGAACCCGTTGGCGGAGGACCGCTGCTGGACGGCATCGCCTTTAACGTCGATACCGCCTGCTGGCCGGATAACGGCGTGCGCGAAGTTGAACTGGCCTACAAACTGGATATTAACGAATTTCGTGGCAACCGTAGTTTGCAGTTAATCATCGATAATATCTGGCCCGTGTAATCTGACCACTTTACCGTCACTATTCTCTATAAAAAAGAGCGTGGATTGGTTACAATCCCGCTCTTATCACCGCATTTTGACAAGTCCAATAAAAGAAATCAGACCATGTTTGAAATTAATCCGGTAAAAAACCGCATTCAGGACCTCACGGAGCGCTCTGACGTTCTTAGGGGGTATCTTTGACTATGATGCCAAGAAAGAGCGTCTGGAAGAAGTAAACGCCGAGCTGGAACAGCCGGACGTCTGGAACGAACCCGAACGCGCGCAGGCGCTGGGCAAAGAACGTTCCTCGCTTGAAGCGATTGTCGACACCCTCGACCAAATGTCTCAGGGGCTGGAAGATGTTTCCGGCCTGCTGGATCTGGCTGTAGAAGCCGACGACGAAGAAACCTTTAACGAAGCCGTTGCGGAACTCGAAACGCTTGACGAAAAACTGGCGCAGCTGGAGTTTCGTCGTATGTTCTCCGGTGAATATGACAGCGCCGATTGCTACCTCGACATCCAGGCCGGTTCCGGCGGGACTGAAGCGCAGGACTGGGCAAGTATGCTGGAGCGTATGTATCTGCGCTGGGCAGAAGCGCGCGGCTTCAAGACCGAAATTATTGAAGAGTCAGAAGGGGAAGTGGCCGGGATCAAATCCGTGACCATTAAGATTTCTGGCGAATATGCCTACGGCTGGCTGCGTACGGAAACTGGCGTTCACCGTCTGGTACGTAAGAGCCCGTTTGACTCCGGCGGTCGTCGTCATACCTCGTTTAGCTCCGCGTTCGTTTACCCGGAAGTGGATGACGATATTGATATCGAAATCAACCCGGCAGACCTGCGTATCGATGTGTATCGCGCATCCGGCGCGGGCGGTCAGCACGTTAACCGTACCGAATCAGCGGTGCGTATTACTCACATCCCGACCGGGATTGTGACGCAGTGCCAGAACGACCGTTCCCAGCACAAGAACAAAGACCAGGCCATGAAGCAGATGAAAGCAAAGCTTTATGAACTGGAAATGCAGAAGAAGAACGCCGAGAAGCAGGCGATGGAAGATACTAAATCCGACATCGGCTGGGGAAGCCAGATTCGTTCTTACGTCCTTGATGACTCCCGCATTAAAGACTTGCGTACCGGGGTTGAAACCCGCAACACGCAAGCCGTGCTGGACGGCAGCCTGGATCAATTTATCGAAGCAAGTTTGAAAGCAGGGTTATGAGGAACCAACATGTCTGAACAACACGCACAGGGCGCTGACGCGGTAGCCGATCTTAACAACGAACTGAAAACGCGCCGTGAGAAGCTGGCAGGACTGCGCGAGCAGGGTATCGCCTTCCCGAACGATTTCCGTCGCGATCACACCTCAGACCAACTGCACGCTGACTTCGATGCGAAAGAGAACGAAGAGCTAGAAGCGCTGAACATCGAGGTGTCCGTTGCAGGCCGCATGATGACCCGTCGTATCATGGGTAAAGCGTCCTTTGTTACGTTGCAGGACGTGGGTGGTCGTATTCAGCTGTACGTTGCCCGTGACGATCTGCCGGAAGGCACTTACAACGAGCAGTTTAAGAAATGGGACCTCGGCGACATCCTTGGCGCGAAGGGGAAACTGTTTAAGACCAAAACGGGCGAACTGTCTATCCACTGCACCGAATTGCGTCTGCTGACTAAAGCGCTGCGTCCGCTGCCGGATAAATTCCACGGTTTGCAGGATCAGGAAGCCCGTTATCGTCAGCGCTATCTGGATCTCATCTCTAACGATGAATCCCGTAACACCTTTAAGGTGCGTTCCCAGATCCTGGCGGGCATCCGTCAGTTCATGGTCGGTCGCGGCTTTATGGAAGTTGAGACCCCGATGATGCAGGTGATCCCAGGCGGCGCCTCTGCGCGTCCGTTTATCACCCATCACAATGCGCTGGATCTGGATATGTACCTGCGTATTGCACCGGAACTGTACCTGAAGCGTCTGGTGGTGGGTGGTTTCGAGCGCGTGTTCGAAATCAACCGTAACTTCCGTAACGAAGGGATCTCCGTACGTCATAACCCAGAGTTCACCATGATGGAACTCTACATGGCGTATGCGGACTACAAAGATCTGATCGAACTGACCGAGTCTCTGTTCCGTACCCTGGCGCAGGACGTGTTAGGTAAAACGGAAGTCCCTTACGGTGATGAAGTGTTCGACTTCGGCAAGCCGTTCGAAAAACTGACCATGCGCGAAGCTATCAAGAAATACCGTCCGGAAACGGAAATGGCTGAACTGGATAACTTCGACTCCGCCAAAGCGATCGCCGAATCTCTCGGTATCAAGGTAGAGAAGAGCTGGGGTCTGGGCCGTATCGTGACTGAAATCTTCGAAGAAGTGGCCGAAGCGCATCTGATTCAGCCGACCTTCATTACCGAATACCCGGCAGAAGTGTCTCCGCTGGCGCGTCGTAATGACGAGAATCCGGAGATCACCGATCGCTTTGAATTCTTCATCGGCGGTCGTGAGATCGGTAACGGCTTTAGCGAACTGAACGATGCGGAAGATCAGGCGCAGCGCTTCCAGGATCAGGTTGACGCGAAAGCGGCGGGCGACGACGAAGCGATGTTCTTCGACGAAGACTACGTCACCGCGCTGGAGCACGGTCTGCCGCCGACGGCGGGTCTGGGCATTGGGATTGACCGTATGGTTATGCTGTTCACCAACAGCCACACTATTCGTGACGTGATCCTGTTCCCGGCGATGCGCCCGGTAAAATAAGCGGTGAAATGTCGGATAGCGTTACGCTTGCCATAGGCCGGATAAGCGTAGCGCCATCCGGCGTCAATTAACGTCGGCAATATTCTCGCAGTCGCTCGCGCGCATTATCATCAGCAGCCTGCATCACCATCCACGGACTGAAGGCCCACGGCGTCGCGTCAGTTCCGCGTAAAACATCCTCCAGACTGCTCCACTGATAATCCATCACTTCGTCGTGATTGACCTGCAGTTCACTGGTTACCCGTGCCGCATAGACCGGACAAACCTCATTTTCTACGATCCCACTGGGATCGGTCGCCCGATAGCGGAATGCAGGGTAGACGGGGGTCAGGCTGGCAATCTCTACGCCAAGCTCATGCCGGCAGCGGCGGATAACGGCCTCTTCGTGGCTTTCACCCCGTTGAGGATGGCCGCAAACCGAGTTCGTCCAAACTCCCGGCCACGCTTTTTTCGCAAGCGATCGGCGAGTCACCAAAAGTTGCCCCTCTGCATTGAACAGCCAGGAAGAGAAGGCGAGATGCAATGGTGTGTTGGCGGTGTGGGCGCTGTATTTTTCCAGCGTGCCGGAAGGGGTGTCCTGTGCATCCAGCAAAATGACGTGTTCCTGTCGCATAATGTCTCACTGTAATTCTTAAGCACGTACCAGTATATGAGATCTCACGACGTATTGATTAGCTCAGGGAGCGTTTAACGGCGGAATTTGACATCCGTATCTTGCCGTACGGATGTCGGGAGCAGGCGCGATTTTAGAAAAACAGCAGCATAAACTGGAAGCGACTTTCGATACCCAGCGCAATGCCGTCTGAAACGGCGGGGATCGACATCAACATAAGCAACAGCAGGGTTATCAGGCAGCGCAAAAAGAGATTCATGCTACTCATCCTGCTGATTTTTTTTCAGCTTGCGCATCAGCAGCCACATTCGCACCGTTCTGACCTTCAGGTTTTTATCCGAGATGGATTCCTGTACCAGCCCGGTATGGTGGTGATAACCATTGAAAAACAGATTCAATACCACCGCACTGAAGGTGGCTAGCATAATGCCGCTGTGCAGCAGCGGCTGGAGTACGGCAGGCAGGCGAGAAAAAAAGTCATGTGATAACGTCGGCGTCATGCCAACGCCCAGGCTGATGGCCACAATGTAGAGGTTGTAACGGTTCGTGGTGTAATTGCAGCGTGAGAGAATGCGGATCCCGGTCGCCAGTACCATGCCAAACATCACCAGCCCTGCGCCGCCGAGGACGAACTGCGGAATGGAGGCGACCAGAACTGCCATTTTCGGCACCATGCCAAACAAAATTAAGATGACGCCAGAGGCGATGCAGACCCATCGACTGTGCACGCGCGTGACGCTGACCAGACCAACGTTTTGGGAAAACGAGGTATGGGGAAAGCTGTTAAACAGTCCGCCAATCATCGTCCCGACGCCATCCACGCGCAGACCGCGAATGATATCCTGCGAAGAGAGTTTGCGACCGACGATTTCGCCGAGCGCCAGGAACATCCCCATCGATTCAATAAACACAATAATCAGCACGGCCGTCATGGTCAGAATCGACACTGGATCAAAGACGGGCGTACCGAAGGCCATCGGTGTGACAATCGCGAACCACGAAGCATCGTGCAGGCCTGACAAGTTCACTTCATTCATCATCCATGAGAGCGCAAAGCCAAAGATGATCCCCAGCAGGACTGCGACGTTGGACATAAAACCTTTGGCATATCGGGTGATTAATAAAATAAAAATTAAGACCGCAAACGAAATGCCCAAATAGACCGGATTCCCATATTCAGGATTGCCTTTCCCGCCTGCTGCCCAGTCAACGCCCACCTGAATAATGCTCAGGCCAATTGAGGTGATCACCACACCCGTCACCAGCGGCGGAAATAACGGCATCAGGCGACCGACAAGCGGCGCTAAGAGTGTGGTTATCACCCCTGCGGCGATAGTTGAGCCAAAAATGCCCAACAGACCGATATCCGGATTGATGCCAATCGCAATCATCGGCGTCACGGCGGCAAACGTCACCGACATAATCACGGGTAGGCGAATCCCCATAAAGCGGCCGATGCCAATACATTGCAGTAGGGTAACGATCCCGCAGCAAAAGAGATCAGAACTGATTAACAGCGCGATGGCTTCTTTACTGAGGCCGAGCCTGTCGCCAATCATCAACGGGACAGCGACCGCGCCTGCGTACATGACCAACACATGCTGTAAACCGAGTACGACCAGTTTGCCTGGCGATAACAGGCGGTCTACCTCATCGGTGGCGCGGTCTTGCCCCGAAGGTGAGGGATGTTGGGAATCTATGGCGCTCATGCGTTTTCTCCTGAAGGGCGAGGCCGATAGAACAGCTCCGCGCGTGCGCGCGGAGCATCGCTTAAATTGCCCATCCGCCGGCGTAGAACGCGACCAGCGCGACGGTAATGATGACGGTACCGATATTCAGCTTCTGCCATTCCCGGGCAAAAACACGACCAACAACCAGCGTCACGAAACCGAGCATAATGCCGGTAACGATGTTACAGGTCAGGACGATAAAGACCGCGCAGACCAGACCGGCCATCGCATCGATAAAATCATCGAAATCCAGTTTTGAGACGTTGCTGAGCATCAGTAAGCCTACGTACATCAGCGCAGGGGCAGTCGCATAGCCTGGAATCAGGTAAGAGAGAGGAGATAAAAACAGGATAAGCAGGAATAAACAGCCGACGATGGTGGCGGTCAGCCCTGTTTTCCCTCCGGCGGCGGTTCCTGCAGCGGATTCAATATAGACGGCAGCCGGTGCTGCGCCTACCAGCCCGGAAAACACGGAGCTGATGGAGTCGCTGGTCAGCGCTTTACCGCCGTTGATTATCTGGTTGTCCTTATCCAGCAGATTCGCCTGTCCGGCGACGGCGCGGATGGTGCCGGTGGCATCGAATACCGCCGTCATCACCAGCGCCAGTACGCTTGGCAGCACCGCAGGTTGTAAGGCCCCCATAATATCAAGGCTAAAAATCAGAGACTTACCATCTTCGCCGCTCAGACTGGGCATGGCGACCAGACCGTGATATTTGACGGCAGGGTCAAATATCAAACCGATAATGGAGATGGCGATAATCACCAGCAGGATCCCGCCGGGGAGGCGGCATTTCTCCAGCCCGAAGATGACCGCCAGCCCCAGCAGACTCATCAGCACCGGGAAAGAGGTAAATGCGCCGAGTGCCACCGGAAGTCCTTCCAGCGGATTTTTAATCACCATGCCGACACCGTTTGCCGCGATCAGCAACAGGAACAGCCCAATACCGATCCCTGTGCCGTGTGCAATACCCATGGGTAAGTTTCGCAGGATCCAGGTCCGGACTCCGGTTACCGAAATGGCGGTAAAAATCACCCCCATCAGGAAAACCGCGCCGAGGGCGACAGGAATCGAGATCTGCTGGCCCAGCACCAGGCTGAATGCGGTAAAAGCAGTTAGCGAAATTGCGCAGCCGATAGCCATCGGCAGGTTGGCCCAGAGTCCCATCAACAGCGAACCGAAGCCTGCGACGAGACAGGTGGCGACAAAGACGGCGGCGGGTGGGAATCCCGCTTTCCCCAGCATTCCGGGCACGACAATGACTGAATAGACCATCGCCAGAAAGGTGGTCAACCCGGCCAGTATCTCCTGGCGCACGGTACTGCCACGCTCAGTAATCTTGAAGTAATTATCCAGCGCGCCGCGAGGTTTCGACGCGCCGGGGGTTTGCAGTATATCTCCAGACATAATAATGTCCTCAGCAGGATGTTAGCGTTCTGTCAGGTCCGTTCGTACACCAGACGCCCATCGACGTAGGTGCGGTAAATAGAGCGATCGTCGCCCAGCGTCATCATCACGAACAATTTGTCGACCAGGGATGTAGAGTTGTCATAGCGCAGTTGCTGTAGCGGCGTCGCCGTCGGTTCCAGCACCACGAAGTCCGCCTCTTTGCCGGGCATAAAGTTGCCAATAAGATGGTCGAGACCCAGCGCTTTCGCGCCGCCGAGGGTCGCCAGGTAAAATGCTTCGTATGCTGAGAGGCGGTAACCCTGCAATTGCACCACTTTGTAGGCTTCGTTCAGCGTTTGCAGCATGTTGAAAGTGGTGCCCGCACCGATATCGGTTCCCATGCCGACGCTGATCTTCTTACGCCAGGCTTTCTGCAGATTGAACAAACCGCTGCCGAGGTAGAGGTTAGAGGTTGGACAAAAGGCGATGCTGGAGCGGGTTTCACTCAGGCGATCCCACTCTTTCTCTTCGAGATGTACGCAGTGGGCGAAGACGCAGTTTTTGCCGGTCAGCCCGTACTGGTGGTACACATCCAGGTAGCCGTCATGTTCAGGATAGAGTTCCTTAACCCAGGTAATTTCGTCTTTGTTTTCAGAGAGATGGGTATGCACCCAGGTATCGGGATATTCCTCACGCAGACGCTGTGCCATCGCCATCTGCTGTGGAGAAGAGGTCGGCGCAAAGCGCGGCGTGATGGCGTACAGCAGGCGGCCATTTTTATGCCAGCGTTCAATCAACGCCTTACTTTGCAGGTAGCTGCTTTCGGCGTCGTCCAGCAGGTAATCCGGTGCGTTACGATCCATCATCACTTTGCCGGCGATCATACGCATATTGATGTGGCTTGCGGCTTCGAACAACGCGTCAACGGACTGTGGATGGACCGTACCAAAAACCAGTGCGCTGGTGGTGCCGTTACGCAACAGCTGCTTGATGAAAAAAGCCGACATCTCGCGTGCGTATTCCAGATCCTCGTAGCGTTTTTCGGTCGGGAAAGTGTGTTTATTCAGCCATTCCAGTAACTGCTCGCCATAGGCGCCGACCATTTCGCTCTGGGGGTAGTGGATATGCGTATCAACGAATCCCGGCACGACCAGTTTCCCGCGATAATCGCGGATACGGATGGCGTCAGGGATCCGTTTTTTCCCTTCTTCCCACTCGCCAAACCATTCGACTTTCCCCTGGCGAATCAGCAGTAATCCGTCTTCCACAAATCGCAGCGCTGAGGCAATTTCTTCCGGGTCTTCGGCGGTGCGGGTGACATCAATAAAGCTGCCGCGCACCGCTTTCAACGTGTGTTCTCCAGACATCGTAAACTCCTTTACCGTTAATCCGTTTCCTCCGCAGAGGCGATGCCAGGCAGCACTTCTTCAGGCCGGTAGCCTCCAGGGAGAATGATATTCAGTAGAATGGCGGTCAGACCGCCTGCGCAGATGGGGTTTTCCACCAACACATAAATTGAGGCGGGCAGGATTTTGAAAATTTCCGGGTCATAGGAGACGCCCAGACCCAGCCCCAACGAGGTGGCGACAATCAGCGTTTCACGGCGCTTAAGCCCGTTGGTGATGATGATGCGGATCCCGGCGATCGCGATCATCGAGAACATCAGCGTCATCGCGCCCCCCAGCACCGCCGAGGGAATGGTAGTGAAGAAGCCGCCAATCATCGGAAACAGCCCAAGCAACACCAGCATGATGGCGATGGTGCGTCCGATATAGCGTGAGGCGACGCCGGTCATCTGGATAACGCCGTTGTTTTGCGCAAAGGTCGTCAAGGGGAGTGAACCCACCGCAGAGGCAATGACCGAGACCAGTCCATCGGCCAGCACGCCACCCTTCAGGCGCGACTGATATTCATCTCCCTGAATCGGACGCCGGGAAACCATCGCTGTCGCGGTAATATCGCCTACCGCTTCCAGCACGCTGAGCAGATAAATGGTCCCGACAACCAGGAAGTGATGAAAATTGAACTGGAAACCGTACTTAAACGGGGTCGGGATGGTGACCCACGGCAGATTGCGTATACCACTGAAGTCCACCATGCCAAGGCACAGAGAGACGATATAGCCCACGCAAAGGCCGATCGCGATACCCCCCATTCTCAATAACGGACTGCGACAGCAGTTAAAACCGATCACCACGACCAGCACCAGCAACCCGACGCCGATGTTCTCGTAATTCCCGTAGGTGCCGCTGCTTTTCGCCGCAAAGCCGCCGCCAAAATCGATGATCCCGACTTTAATCAGGCTCAGGCCAATCATCAGCACCACAATGCCGCTGACGGTTGGGGTGATGACTCTGCGCAAGTAAGGCAGAATGAAAGACGACCCCACCACCAGAAATGCCCCGACAAAGGAAACGCCGAGCAGCGATGACATGATCAACTCTTCATGGAAGCCGTCGTTTTTCATCCCGCTGCCCAGCGCAATCATCACCGTGACAAATGAGAAGTTCACCGACTGAATCGAGAGTAAACCGGAGCCGACCATGCCATAGCGATTGACCTGCAGCCAGGTGCCGATGCCGGAGGCAATCATCGCCATTGAGACCAGATAGGCGGTGGTTTCCGCCGAGAGCTGTAGCGCGGTGCCGACAATTAATGCTGGCGTAACCATGGGAACAAAAATGGCCAGCAGGTGGGTGATCGCGCCAATAATCGACTGATGAAAGGGAGGGCGATCCTCCAGTTCGTAAATCAGATCTGAGCCTGCACGTGATATATCAGACATCCCTTCACTCCTTAATAAGTAAATTTGATCATCTGAATCAGCAGAATTAAATTCTGCGAATTTGAGGCGCAGGTTGCCCTGAGAACGGCTTATCTCATTTCCGCAGACGGCATTTAATCATTATTGAGTCATGAACACGGGCCGCCTGAGCGGCCCGCGTCGCTACAGTTTTTCCAGCGCGGTCAGTATTTTCTCCGGTGTGAAATGCCATTCGCGCAACCACACGCCGCAGGCATCATGAATCGCGGTAGCAATGGCAGGTGCCGCGCCATTTACGCCAATTTCAGAGATCGATTTGGCGCCGAACGGGCCGACCTTATCGTCGCTCGGCACCAGCACGGCACGAAAATCCCGGGGGATATCGCCAATTTTGGGTGCGCCATAGCTGCGCAGGTCGCGGGTCAGAGGATGGCCTTCGGCATCATAGAGGATCGCTTCGCTCAGGCTATGACCGATGGCCCGCATTGATGCCCCGTAGATTTGCCCCAGCGCGAGTTCCGGGTTGACCGGCGTGCCGCAGTCCAGCAGCGCGTAGAACTTGTCGAGACGGATTTCGCCGGTTCGGGTATTCACCGCGACTTCGGCGAAGTTCGCCCCATAGGGGAAAGCGAAGTCTGCGGTGATGTAACTGGCCGTGGCGACCAGCGTGCCAAAACCGGTTCCTGTCTCCGCTTTGTGCGCGATGTCACCGTAACTCACTTCTCCCTGCTTGCCGCGCACGACGCCAGGGGCCGCCAGTTGAACGTCAGAAATGGGTTCGCCCAGCATTTGCGCCCCGTGAAAGAGGATTTTCTCGCGCAGGTTTTCCGCCGCCTTACGCGCCGCGTTCCCCGAGAAGCAGGTGCCGGATGAGGCATAAGCGCCTTTGTCGAAGAGCGCATGGTCAGTATCGCCGGAGATGACATGCACTTCCTCTGGCGCGCAGTGCAGCACTTCCGCCGCCAGTTTGGTGACCACGGTATCCAGTCCGGTGCCGATGTCCGCCCCGCCGGAATGGACGATGAAGGTGCCATCGGACTCCAGTTTGATCATGCAGTTGGCCTGATCGATATCCGGGATCCCTGATTTCTGCATGATAATGGCGACCCCGCGACCGGTATGCCAGTCACCGTCCTGCGGTTTGGGGGAAGACCAGTCGATCATCTTCCGCCCCAGGCGCAGGATCTCTTCCAGCGCACAGCTGGCGGCGGAAGGGACAGAGGTCGGCGCTTTCCCTTCACCGATTGCGCCGAGGATTTTCAGTTCCTGTCCTTCGTGAACCCGGTTGCGCTCGATGATCTCCAGTTGGTCAATTTGCAACTGTTCGGCAAGCTCGGCTAACGCCATCGTCATTGCAAAGGTGCCTTTCGGCGCGCCATAGCCCTGATACGCCCCGGTTGGACAGATATTGCTGTAGTAGGTGGTGACCTGGAAATCGACGTTGTCGCAAGGATACAGCGGTAGCGAGAGCGCCGGACCGTTGCTCGGCACGGTCAGCGAATGGTTGCCGTAAGGGCCGGTATTGGCGCGGAAGTCCATTGTTACCGCCGTCAGGCGACCATCGTTCTTCGCGCCCAGTTTAACCGTGACTTTCGCAACGTGGCGGGAGGTATTGGCAATAAACTCCTCTTCACGGGTATAGCGAAAATAGACCGGGCGTCCGGTCACGCAGGTCGCCCAGGCACAGACTTCTTCCAGCAGGATATCCTGTTTGGAACCAAAGCCGCCGCCGACGCGCTCCTTGATGACGTGGACCTTGTGCTGCTTCATGCCGACGAGACGGGCGACCTGGCGACGAAGATGCCACGGCACCTGCGTTGAGGCGTGAATGATCAGGCGATCGCCGTCCATGCGGGTAAAGCAGATGTGAGGCTCAGCCGGGCACTGCTGCGCCTGTGTGGAATGGTAGGTACGCTCAATAATCACATCCGCTTCGGCAAAACCTTTCTCCATGTCGCCGATATGGCCATGAATACTGGCGGCGATATTCTTGCGCGGACGAGAACCAATCGGAAAGTTGATGATCATGTGCTCGCCACGCTGGGCGGCATGGCGGTTGTCTTCTTCCAGCGTCTCCGGCGCGCCAGCAACATATACCACCGGTTCATCGTGTACGACTGGCGCATCGTCCGCCATCGCTTCGTCAATCGACAATACCGGTTTAAGCACGTCATATTTCACGTCGATAAGCGCCAGCGCTGCCAGTGCAATCTCTTCGCTTTCTGCAACCACGGCGGCAACACGATCGCCGACGTGGCGCAGTTTCTTACCGAACATGCGACGGTCAAGCGGGGAGGGTTCCGGCGCACTTTGCCCGCCTGGCGTATAGTAGATATCGGGACAGTTACGGTGGGTGATAACGTGAACCACGCCGGGTAACGCTTCGGCTTTGCTGACGTCGAGATGAGTAATCAACGCATGGGCATGCGGACTGCGCAGCATTTTAATCACGCAGGCGTCAGGGGTGATGCGATCTTCCACATAGCAGGGCTTGGCCTGGACCATTTTTGCGGCATCGGTTTTTGGCCAGGGCTTGCCAATGACTGCGAGATCGTCGCGGAACGTGGGGGCGACATTGATATGGGCTTGCGGATCGCTTTTACGCGCTACCGCCAGTTCGATCACCTGATAATATTGCTGCCAGCCCGCGTCGCGACTGAACAGACCGGACAGCGCATCGTCAATCTCTTCCCGCGTGGGGAGTGCGATACGCTCCAGCAGATCGCTGATGATAAGCGCAGCGGCAGGATCGTTGTAACCGGACTGTACAACGCCGACATCCACCATCGCCTGTTGTACCAGGCTCAGCGCATTCCATTTACCGAGTGATTCGCTGGTGCGGATCTCCGCGTGATCCAACTGCGCGGCAATCAGTAATGAGGCATTGACGATGCGACCGTTGTAGAGAATCGCATCCGAACCGGCGAAGCCGAATCCGTCGTCGCTGTTGCGCACCGAGTGCATACCGAGGTTGAACAGCAGTTTCTGTACGTTTTCGCCCGGGTTAATCTTCATTTCACGGACCATGCCGTTCAATGTGAAGTGAATCATCATACAACGTCCTCCCCGGCCATCAGGCAGTCGGCATACAGATCGGCCACCACCACGCCGGTGATATAGCGCTTATAGGCGGCGCTGCCCCGTATATCTTCCTGCGGGAATATCGCGTTAGCGACCGCCTGTTCCAGTTCCGTACCTTCACGCGTTTGTGTTTCCACATCACGCAGGCGTTGTGCTTTGTCCGCCACGCCGTCCAGCGCGATGCAAATCCCTCCGTGTTCGGTTAACGCGACCGCCGCCGTCACGACGGTGAGTCCGGCCTGTGAACGGCTCACTTTGCGAGTGGCGCAAGGGCGGAAGGGATCTTTAATGATAACTTCGGTGATCAGGCGATCGTGCGGGGAGGCGAGATAGCTTTCCAGCGACAGGGTTTCGCCATCACCAAAAACCAACTGAGCGTCCAGCGCCAGCAGGACGGGGAGTAACACGGACTCTTTCTGGTGCGCGGCAATCTCTCCGCCGAGGGTTGCCTGGTTGCGTAAATGACGCGAGTAGATAAAGCCGATTGCCTCCCGCAGTGCCGCCGGGAGATAGCGGGCGTCGCGTAACGGTTGCAGGCGAGTCATCGCCCCAATACGCAATGCGCCATTGTCCCAGTCGATCCACTCCAGCTCCAGCTCCTGCAGTGAAATGGCAATCCGCTTATCGGTACGCGTTGGCGTGGCGTTGAGCTTGCTGCCCCCGGCAAACCAGACGGCGTCCTCCTGATAGCGGCGCTTGAGTTCCAGCGCCTGGTCAACGGAGTCGGGCCTGAAAAATTGTTCAATCATCAATCATTCCTCATCACTCCCTCTCCCGTTCAGGAGAGGGTATGGGCTATGCCAGCGCATCCATTCGCCGCCACATGCTGGCGGCGGCTTTTCGGGCCTGCGCATAAATGGAATCGGTATCGAAAGTGAACTGACGGTCTTCATACACCATCACACCATTCACCATCACGCTGTGCACGCTGCCTGAACCGAGGCCGAAAGCGATATGCCCGGCAACGTTTTCAGCGATCATCGGCGTCGGCGACGAATAGTCGAGGAAGGTTAAATCGGCTTTATAACCGGCTTGCAGTTGACCAAAGTTTTCCCCGAAGTTGCGGTGCAACAGTTCGTTGCCGTTCGCCAGCGCTTTCGCAAAGCTGTCAGGCCACAGAGGACCGCCCGCGTCACGATGTTTGAAGAAGGCAAATTTCATCTCTTCAAGCATGTCGGAGCCGATGCCGTCCGTCCCCAGCGCCAGATTGCGAATGTGGGTAAGGTGGGGGTTGTAACCCACATGGTTATTCATGTTGGAGCGGGCATTGTGTACCAGGAAGGCATCCTGCTGATTCAGCAACGCGATATCTTCCGCAGACAGGTACAGGCCGTGTGCCACCAACGTTTTACTGTCGATAAGTCCGTATTCCGCGAGCCTTACCAGCAGGTCTTTACCGTACAGGTGATGACTGTGGGAGACATCGTAGCGGTCTTCCGCCGCATGAATGTGCAGGCCGCGCCCGGTGGCGTTGATGGCCTCGCGCAACATCTTCAGACCGGCGTCGGATACGGTAAACGGGGCGTGCGCGCCAATGTGCGCTTCCACCAGATACGGCTCGTTACCGGTCTCCCGCGCGTGGTCTATCTGACGGGCGAAGCGGATATTCTCTTCGACGCCGGCCTGCAACTCGTTGATTCCCTCGTTACGGTCGGTGGTTTCAAAGCAGGTCATTGCCCGCAGGCCCACTTTTATAAATGCTGAACGCAGCGTAGAGAGCGACCCCTGTATGTAGCCCGGCGAAGCGTGGTGATCGATAACTGCAGAGCATCCGCTCTTAATCGCTTCCATCGAGCAAATCAGCCCGCTGTAGTAGAGCGACTCTTCGTCCAGAGCCCGGTCCAGACGCCACCACAGGTTCTTCAACGTTGAGATAAAGTCCGGGCTGGGGGCAATATTGGCCTGGATCCCACGCGATAAACCGGAGTAAAAATGGTTATGCGCGCAGACCAGTCCCGGCATCACGATTCGCCCGTGCATCTCTTTCCATTGCGCCTGCGGGTAGCGCTGCGTCAGCGCATTGCCCACTTCGACGATGGCGTCTTTATCTATCGCAATATCCACGCCTTCGCGCACGCTGGCCGGATGAAGTTGTACGGCGGTGACATTTTTCAGAATCAACATGATTACACCTCCACGCGGCCTAACAGGTAATGGTGATGCTGGTGGACATAGCTGATGATGCGGCACATGTCATCCAGCTCCGGCGGGATTCTGGCGAACTGCCCATCACTGCGGATGTTCAATGTCCAGCGTTGGTCATTCAACCGGACCCTGACCCGACCGTCTTCCACCAGGAAACCGGGGTTGCTGCTGTTGTCGAAATCCTCGGCCAGGCTAAAGAGCGTGACTTTGTCTTTATACGGTTTGCCCTGCCACGGGCAGAATTGGGCGCAGTTACCGCATTCGTTGCAGTAAGCGTCCAGGTGCAGCGTCTGGAAGCGGTTCTGGAAGCCAGGAACGGGAATCGACACATTGGCGCGGTTCGGACAGACGTCCACGCATTTGCTGCAGATATAGTTACATTCAAGGCAACGGGCCGCTTCCTGGGCGACAAAGGCGTCACGGTCGTCTTTATCGACCTTCGCGACCGCTATCTCACCTTTACGCTGATAGATTTCAGCGGGACTGACGTTACTCCAGCGCTTATCGCCGTGGTGGGAGCGGATATTTTCCCGCCAGAGAATGGTATCTGTGGCCCGTCGCGCAGAGCCGATGGCGGCAACAATGGATAACGGGCCGCGCTGGACATCGCCAATCATGAACACGTCGGAGAGACGGGTTTCGCCATTGTTGTTCACCGCAGGCCAACCTTTGCTATCCAGCGGTACGCCCATTGCGCTCAGCGCGTCGCTATCCTGCTGTTCACCGATGGCGGTAATCAGGCTATCGATGTGCAGGGTCAGCGTTTCGTCGGTTTCCACCGGACGGCGACGCCCTTTCTCATCCGGTTCCCCGAGCGTCATGACGCGCAGGGTGAGCGTACCATCCGCATCAAAGCGTTCCGGATTGTTGAGGAAACGGAATTCAACTCCGTCGTGCAGGGCTTCTTCATACTCTTCACGCCAGGCGGGCATCTCCTGTAGCGAACGACGGTAGACCACCGTGACGTTTTCCACGCCCGGCACGCGCAGTGCCGCACGGGCGCAGTCCATCGCCGTGTTGCCCGCGCCGACGATCGCCACATGTTTACCGAGCGTCAACGCCGTTCCCTGGTTGTATTCACGCAGGAAAGGAAGTGATTTCCAGATGTTGGGGTTGTCGCCGTTGAGCTTCACGCCGCTGTTTTTATCCGTACCGGTTGCGATCAGGACATAGTGGAAACCCCGATCTTTCAAGCCCTGAACGGTCAGATCCGGTGCACAGCCATATTCGAACTTCACGCCGTGTTCGGCGACAAAATCGATATCGTGCTGAATGAGCTCTGCCGGAATACGGAACTGGGGAATGATATTTTTCACCACGCCACCCGCATTGGCTTCGCGCTCGAATAGCGTCACCGGATGTCCTGCCCGGGCAAGGAAATAACCGGCCGCAAGCCCGGCCGGACCCGCGCCGATGACCGCAACAGGATGACATGAACCCGAGCCTGCAGGTTTATGCCAGCGCCGTTTGTACTCTTCCCAGCCTTTTTCCAGCGCCACTTTTTTCAGTTCACGAATGTTAAGCGCGCTGTCGTAGTCCAGACGGGTACAGTTGTACTGGCATTGATGATCGCAGATATGGCCGGTGATCGCGGGGAGGGCGTTTCGCTGATAAATCAGCTCCAGCGCGTCGGCATAACGCTGCTCGCCAAGCAGGCGAATATACTCCGGAATATCCTGTTTGATGGCGCAGGCTGTAATACAGGGGGCCACGTAGCAGTCGGTCAACGGTAAGCCGTCGGCCACGTCAATGCGCTCTTCAGGCTTCCAGTGTTTCTGGGTGTAGGCCATCGTAACGGCCTCTTCCGCCAACCGATTCAACCGTTCGACATCGACATGTTCCATTCCCCACGCATCCGAGGATTCCAGCTCACGCATACAGGCGCTAAGACGCAGATAACCACCTGGTTTTAACAGGTCGGTCGCCATCGTGATCGGGTGGATTCCGGTGTCGAAGATATCGCGGATGGTCAACTGGCTGGCGCCGCCGGAATAGGAGATGGGTAATTTGCCGTCAAAGGCCCGGGAAAGCACGGCGGCTACGTTGATCGAGAGGGGAAACAGCGCCCGGCCGGACATATACATCTCTTCACCGGGAAGCGCGCCTTTGTTATTAATAGTGCCCAGCGTATTGGTGAGTTTGACGCCGAAACCCAGTGATTTTTCTTTTGCCAGCGTCATCAACCGCTGCAACATTTCCAGCGCCTGGCTGAGTTTGAGATCGTGCTCGAACGACTCCTCTTTTAAGCCGATATAACCAAAGCCGCAGCGGTCCAGAATTTCACGCGCGCGTGGGTAACCCAGCAGCGTCGGATTCAGCTTCACAAAGGTATTCAGGCCTTTCTCTTCCAGCATGTAGCGGCAGATGGCTTCTATTTCGTGCGGTGGACAACCGTGCATCGTGGACAGCGTGACGCCCTGCACCAGTTTTGCGGGAATGCGTGCTGGCAGCGCCTGTAGACGCTGTCGATGTTCGTTCAGCCCGTGGCGAGCCAGGAACGTCTCATCGTGCAGCCAGTGCTGCAACGTGTCGCGATACTGCGCGAACTTAGGATGCGCCGACGCGTCCATCATGTTGTCGATGAACTGCTGCATGGGCGGTTGCTTGATGCCGTCAAGGTTATAGCCGACACTCATATTAAAAATGAACGACTTACCAGCACCGGAAGGGTGCAGCAGTTGTTCCAGCAAATGCAGTGCGAACCAGGCTTTAAGATACTCATCCCACGCTTTCAGCAGGGTAAATTCAGTTGACCATTCGGTATTGAAGCACTCATCCTCCGCATCAATACAGGGTTTTTCCAGCTCCAGCCGATCGAGAATCTGGACGGTTTTGAGTTCGATGAACCGGCCGCCTGTCAGCCAGGCGGTGATGATATTTTGGGCGAGTTGAGTGTGCGGGCCGGCGGCGGGGCCGACGGGGGTGGCACAGGTTTCACCGAAGACGCTTACCGATTTGCTTTTTTCCGGTGAATAGAACTGCTGCTCAGGAATACCAAAGATCGAGCGCTGCTGCTGATATTCATCAAATAGGCGCGTCAAAAGTTCCTCAAATGGAATCGGACGCATTATATCCCCCATACCCCTCTCCTTAGCTTTACTCGACCTCCTTCAGGGAGTTGCAAGGCAACGGGAAGGAGCGCGTGTTCATAGATGTCATTGGTTGACCGGGACTAATAAGGCCAGCGGTTTGGAGAGATAGAGCAACATTCGCACCACTCTGACAAAACAGCGCTATAAAAATATAATTTTGTGAAGCGGTTCTAATCTTAAGTCCGCTTTGTGAAATATCTCACAAACGCTAAATGAGAATGAAAATCAGCCGGGGAGTTATTGCGATAAGGCAATTTCATTGCCGCATTCTATTTTCTCAAAAATGGTGGACTCTTATCATTATGATAAGTGGAAAATGAGGCGGGAGAATATTTGAACGCAATCGTTTAACTACGGGTTCTCTATTTATTTGTGTCGGTTCTGCGCATTGATAAAATCCTCCTGGGTATCAATATCCAGCGTGATCCGGGGATCGTTCATTTCAGCGATATTATGTTTCCCGCGCAGCAATGCCTGACGCATGCTGTTGACATTCGGCTGTGATATGGCCTGCAACAGGCATTTTTTAGAGAGTAAAATAGGATGCCCTGGCTGGCCCTGATAGCAGGGGATAAGGGCGCTGTCATTGCGTAATGCCCAGATTTTACGAAAGATATCGCGGTTCAGTTCTGGCATGTCACCGTGCGTAATGAAGCAATATTCACTGCGCACGGCGGTGGCGGCGACCTTAATTGATGTAAATAAGCCCTGAGCATAATCTGGATTGTACGTAATAATAATATTAGGCTGATTCGCATAGCGATTATGTATCTCCGTTGCGCGATAGCCGGAAACTAATATCACTCTGTTGCAAAATTGCAGCGCGTTTTTGATACTTGCATCAAGAATTGTTCCCCCATGCCAGGGTAACATCATTTTCCATTTTCCCATTCTGGATGATAACCCAGCAGCAGTAATTATACAGTCGACCGCAGGCATAGCGACTCCATAATGTCTATTAGACGTTGCGTCACTTCAGAGAGGCTTATGAGTATATCGGGTCATGCTTCTTTATTCTTTGATTTGGGTGCACAGAAACGGCCTACGGTTATTTCGGTTGTCGGTGCCGGTGGGAAAACCAGTACCCTTTTCTGGCTCGCTCGCCTCTTTCAATTATCAGGTCGACGGGTATTTATCACCACCACGACGCATATGTTTCTGTCTGACCAGCCCTGGCCGACCCTTTTCTGTCGGGAGCCCGCCGCGTTGCCATATCACACCTTAATGCAACCCATCATAACCTGCTTTCAGTCATGGAAAGCGGCATCAGGAAAAGCGTGTGGCTTCTCACCAGACGCCATAGATGCGCTAGCCCGGCGGGCGGAATGTGACGTGGTTCTCGTCGAGGCAGACGGTGCCCGCGGAATGCCGCTCAAAGCGCCAGATGAGCACGAACCTTGCATACCTGAAAGCAGTTGCTGCGTGATTGCCGTTATGGGTGGACACCTTATGGGGAAAAGCGTGGGGGGAGAGCAGGTGCATCGCTGGCCGCAGTTCGCCGGGATTACTGGTCTGACGGAGGGATCCCCCTTACCGCTGAAGGCGCTTATCCGACTGGTTCAGCATCCACAGGGGGCATTCAAAAATGCACCGCCTGCCAGTCGACGAGTCTGGTTTCTCAATCGTTTTTCTCAATCTGAGAATGCTATTGATGAAAGTGAGCTCATCCAGCCGTTGTTAGACGGTGATGTGGAGGCTATCTGGCTGGGGAATGTACAGGAAACACCTGCAATCGCGCGCAGATTTGTGAGATAGCGACGCCGGGAACACCGGGTTACTGAAAGGATATCCATTGAGGTTCGTATGAATATTTTCACAGAGGCTGCAAAACTTGAAGAGCAAAACCGCCCCTTTGCGCTGGCGCAGATTGTCGACAGCCGGGGTTCCACACCCCGCCATTCGGCACAGATGCTGGTGCATCAGGATGGATCTATCGTCGGGACTATTGGCGGGGGCATGGTGGAGCGCAAGGTTATCGAGGAGGCGCTGCTGGCGTTGCAGGAGAGAAAGCCGCGCATGTTCCATGGCCGGATGGCCCGCAACGGTGCCGATGCCGTTGGCTCGGACTGCGGCGGCGCGATGTCGGTCTTTATTAGCGTGCACGGCCTGCGTCCGCGACTGGTGCTAATTGGCGGTGGGCATGTGAACCGGGCGATTGCGCAGAGTGCGGCACTGCTAGGGTTTGATATTGCCGTGGCGGATGTTTATCGCGAGAGTGTCAATCCGGACGCTTTCCCCCCTTCGGTACAGCTGTTACATGCCGATTCTTTTTCCGCGGCGGTGGATGCGCTGGAGATTCGTCCAGACAACTTTGTGCTTATCGCGACGAATAATCAGGATCGGGAAGCGCTGGACAAATTGATCGCGCAGCCCGTCGCGTGGTTGGGTTTGCTGGCGAGCCGTCGAAAAGTGCAGTTGTTCCTGCGTCAGTTGCGGGAAAAGGGCGTCGGTGAAGAGCACATTGCGCGTCTGCATGCGCCTGTTGGTTACAACATTGGTGCGGAAACGCCGCAGGAAATTGCGGTTAGCGTGCTGGCGGAGATCCTACAGGTTAAAAACAATGCCCCAGGCGGACTGATGATGCGAGCCGCACATCCATCCGGTCATCAGCGCGTGGTGATTCGCGGCGCGGGGGATATTGCCAGCGGCGTGGCGCTGCGTCTGTTTCATGCCGGTTTCAAAGTAATCATGCTGGAAGTGGAGAAACCGACCGTCATTCGCCGCAGCGTCGCGTTCGCGCAGGCGGTCTTTGATGGCGAAATGATCGTGGAAGGCGTGACGGCCCGGTTGGCCACCTCGTCTGCAGAGGCAGCGGCGTTAGCCGAGCGCGGCTTCATTCCGATATTGGTTGATCCTGCCGGTTCGCTGATTGACGCACTGAAACCCGTCTGCGTGGTCGATGCTATCCTGGCAAAACAGAATCTGGGCATGCGTAAAGAGATGGCGCCCGTCACCATTGCGTTGGGGCCAGGGTTTACTGCCGGTGAAGACTGCCATGCGGTGATTGAAACGAATCGCGGACACTGGCTGGGACAGGTGATTTACGCCGGTTGCGCGCAGGAAAATACCGGCATTCCTGGCAATATCATGGGGCATACCGCACGACGGGTGATCCGTGCGCCTGCCGCAGGCATCATGCGTGCCAGAGTGAAATTAGGCGATCTGGTGGAAGAAGGCGACGTGATTGCCTGGATTGGCGAAAACGAAATCAAAGCGCCGCTGTCGGGTATGGTGCGCGGCCTGTTAAGCGACGGACTGGCGGTGGTGGGCGGCTTTAAGATCGGCGATATCGATCCACGCGGCGTGACGGCTGATTTTACCAGCGTCTCCGACAAGGCGAGAGCGATAGGCGGCGGTGTGCTGGAAGCGCTAATGATGCTGATGCATCAGGGCGTGAAGTCAACGAATGAGGTGCTTGAAGTGGCGTAAAAGGCGTTGCCGGATGGCGCTGCGTTTATCCAGCCTACGGGGAGTAAACGGTAGGCCGGGCAAGCGAAGCTCCCCGGCAAACGCGCTGGATAAACGCATTAGATTACTGACAGATTACGGTTCCGGTTTTTCCTTCAATCCCTTCTTTCGCTTTACTCAGCACCGTAATCAGGGCTTCCCGGCCGGGACGGGAGCGGGCAAACGACGCCGCGGCCTCGACTTTCGGTAGCATAGAACCTTTGGCAAAATGCCCCTCGCGGATAAAACGCTCCGCGTCGCTCAACGACAGACGATCCAGCCATTGTTCATTTTCTTTGCCAAAGTTAATCGCGACTTTTTCGACAGCCGTCAGGATGATGAGCATATCCGCATCAATCATCTCTGCCAGGCGGGCACTGGCCCAGTCCTTGTCGATCACCGCGCTGGCACCACGCAGATGATTACCCTCTCGAATCACCGGAATTCCGCCTCCGCCCACGGTAATAACCACCTGTCCGGCCTCAACCAGCGCGTTGACGGTCTCTTTCTCGATGATGTCCACCGGCTTAGGAGAAGCAACGACGCGACGATAACCGCGACCCGCATCTTCTTTGAGCGTATAGCCTTGTTTCTCCAGCTGTTCCGCTTCCTGCTGCGTGAAGAACGAACCGATGGGTTTGGTGGGATTCAGGAACGCAGGATCGTTAGCGTCGACCTCTACCTGCGTCACCAGCGTGGCGACAGGTTTGTGCATCCCACGTGAGAGTAATTCTTCACGCAGCGCGTTTTGCAGATCGTAGCCGATGTAGCCCTGGCTTAATGCCACGCAGACGGACATCGGCAGCATGGGAGAGTGCGCTTCTGTTTTTGCCGCCGCTTCAAATGCCTGGTTGATCATACCTACCTGCGGCCCATTACCGTGGGTCACGATAACTTCATGGCCCTGCGCAATCAGATCCACAATGGCCTGCGCCGTAATTTTGACGGCCTGCATCTGTCCGGCCAGATCCTCACCCAGCGCGTTACCACCCAGCGCGAGAACTATTTTCTTCCTCATTTTTCCTCACTTATCATACACAGTTGTCTGTTTCACAAACGCCGGGCGGGGTAAACGGTTTACGCCGTAAGAAGCGGCCCCGACCTGCTTTCCCTGTAAAGATGCCGTCGCAGAAGATCGTTTCGCCACGCGACAGCGTTCTGACAATCGTTCCCTGACAGCGGAAACCCTCCCAGGGCGAATAGTCAGCGTTATCGTGCAGGTGGGCATGATGGATTTCCTGACTCTGACGGGGATCGATAATCACCACATCGCCATCAGCGCCAGGTGCCAGCCGACCCTTTTGCGGCCACAGGCCGAACAGTCTGGCGGGCATCGCACTGGTCAGCGCGACAAAACGTTCAGGGGTAATTCGTCCGCTCATAACGCCTTCAGAAAAGAGCAGTTGCAGGCGGTTTTCCACGCCGGGCAAACCATTCGGACAGCGGCTAAAATCACCGCCTGAGATCTGCAGGCGTTGGGCCATTGAGAAGGTACAGTGATCGGTTGCCACCACGTCGATGGCTCCGTCACTGATGCCGCACCAGAGCTTGTCCTGCTCACGAACATTGCGTAACGGTGGGCTGAGAATGAAGTTCAGGCCATCTTCCGCGTCATAACGGCGTTCATCCAGCAGCAGATATTGTGGGCAGGTCTCTATCCACACGGACTGATGATTCGCTTTCGCCAGACGTAAATAGTCCAGTCCCAGACCGTTGGACAGGTGAACGATATACAACGGCGCGTTCCCTGCAAGCTGTGCAAGGTTGATCATCCGGGCGATGGCCTCGGCTTCACATTCCAGCGGTCTGCTCTGGGCGTGATAGCGCGGCGAGGTTAAGCCAGCGGCAATGAATTCGGCCCGTTTACTGGCGATAGCGGCATCGTTTTCCGGGTGGACGGTGGTCAGCGCGCCGGACTTGTGCAAATGGCGCAGCGCCTGCAAGGTTTCATCATCGTTGAGTTTGTACTGGTAGGTCAGATAGAGCTTGAAGCTGCTGATGCCGTCTTCCACCATCATCGGGATCTCATCGAGAATGGCGTGATTAACGTGCTGAATGACGCCGTGGAAACTGTAGTCGATCGCCGCTTTATGCGCGGCATATTCCTGATAGACCTCCAGTTGATGGCGTAAGCGGCAGCCTCTCGGACCAAATCCCATATGATCGATAATGGTTGTTGTACCGCCACACGCCGCCGCGCGGGTGCCGGTAAAAAAATCATCACAGCTACGGGCGAGGCCTGTGTCGATATTGAAATGTGTATGCACATCCACGCCGCCGGGAAATACGTAACATCCCGCTGCGTCAATGACGTCACAAGAGGGAGGCGGCGCGATCTCCGCGTCCAGTTGGCGAACAATGCCGTTCTCAATCAGTAAGTCCTGTTTTGCCTGTCCGTCGGCGTTAACGACGATGCCATTTTTAATCAATACGCGCATAGCACACTCCAGAAATCCCCCGGTAAACCGGGGGAGGTAGATGGATTGTTATTTCGTTGCCAGCCAGGACAGTGGAATAGCTGCGTACATCGCGGCGCAGGTCACCAGATGTGATTTCCAGGTTTTTTCGTTTGGCGCATGGGCTTCGGGTTCTTTACCCGGACCAAAGCCGATCACCGGAATACCGTGACGTCCCATAATCGATACGCCGTTGGTGGAGAAGGTCCACTTGTCGACCACCGGCGCTTTGCCGAACAGTCCTTCATAGGCACTGACCAGCGCTTTGACGGTGAAGTGATCTTCTTCCACTTTCCAGGTTGGGAAGTAGCATTCGGTGGGGTAAACCAGCCCGGTCCAGGAGGGGCGGTCATAGTTGTACATCGAGACCACTGCATTGGCCGCTTTCACTGCCGGCAGGGCGCGAATCTCTTCCAGCGCACCTTCCCAGGTTTCGCCCCAGGTCAGACGACGGTCGATGGAGACGGCGCAACTGTCCGCCACGGCGCAACGACTGGGTGACGTGAAGAAGATTTCGGAAACGGTTAAGGTTCCTTTACCGAGGAAGTCGTCCCAGGCCAGATTCTGTGACAATTCCTGTAGCTCGTTGAGGATGGGGCCCATTTTGAAAATGGCGTTATCGCCGCGCTCCGGGGCGGAACCGTGGCAACTGACTCCCTGTACATCAATGCGTATCTCCATGCGTCCGCGCTGTCCACGATAGACCTGGCAGTCGGTTGGTTCGGTGCTGACGACGAATTCCGGGCGGATACCGGATTGCTCGATGATGTACTGCCAGCACAGGCCGTCGCAGTCCTCTTCCTGTACCGTACCGGTGACCAGCAGCGTGTACTCATCTTCCAGGCCGAGATCTTTAATGATCTTCCCGGCGTAAACCATTGACGCCATGCCGCCTTCCTGGTCAGACGTGCCGCGTCCGCCGATCAGTTCGTCGGTCTCCATCCCTTCGTAGGGATCGAAATTCCAGTTCTTGATGTTGCCAATACCGACCGTATCGATATGCGCGTCCATCGCAACCAGGCGCGGACCATGACCGATGTACCCCAGAATGTTGCCCATCGGGTCGATCTCGACTTTATCAAAACCGACTTTCTCCATTTCCTGCTTGATACGATGGATGACACGTTTTTCATCGCAACTCTCGCTGGGAATGGCGACCATGTCGCGCAGGAAACGCGTCATGTCCTCTTTGTAGTCGTTTGCTTTTTCAAGAATCAGTTTAAAGGGAATGTGCTTCGCCATGACTTTTCTCCAGTGTTCGCTCCCGAATCTCCTGGGGAGCGTTGTCCAATAGGGGGTGATTACAGTGCGACCGGATGTTTACCTTCCCAGACCACTTCGCGGTAGTGCTTCACATCGGTATCGCCTTCGGTACTGATGACCAGCACAACGGCGTCTTTATCTAACGCCAGTTTGTCCATTAAGGCCTGACGCTGTGGGTGATGATGGACGGCTGCCAGAACGCCTAGCCCTACGGCTCCGGACTCTCCGGAGATCACGCGTGGGTCGTGGCCAAAGGGATTGCCCAGTACGCGCATGCCCAGCGCGGCAACGCTGTCCTGACAGGAGATAAACTGTGTGGCGCAGTTGCGCAGAATTTCCCAGCCAAGCGGGTTAGGTTCGCCACAGGCCAGACCGGCCATGATGGTTGCCATATCCCCACCGACGTTGACGATGTCGCCTTTCACGCCAGAACGATAAATGCAGTCCGCTTTGTCCGGTTCGACGATGATGCTGTGCAGATTTTGTGGGCCATAGACGTCCACCAGATAGCCCAATACGCCGCCCGCCATGGCGCCAACGCCGGCCTGTAACAGCACGTGGGTTGGCGTGACGCCCAGGGCGCGCATTTGCTCAACGGCTTCATCGGCCAGCGTGGCGTATCCCTGCATAATCCAGGTGGGAATTTTGGTGTAGCCTTCCCAGGCGGTATCCTGCACCACTTCCCAGCCGTTCTGTTGGGCATGCTGCATCGTCAGACGAACGGTATCGTCATAGTTCATGTCGGTGACGATGCACTCCGCGCCGAGGTTGAGAATGGCGTCCACGCGCTCTTGCGCAGAGCCTTTCGGCATGTAAATCACCGCATGTTGTCCAAGCTGTTGTGCCGCCCAGGCGATACCGCGACCGTGGTTGCCGTCGGTGGTGGTGGCAAACGTCATTTTTTCGCCGATGGCGTTTTTGAGCTGCTCGAAAGAGAGCGTCTCAATATCAAGATGATATTTCTCACACAGCAGGCAGGCGATGGCCCAGGCTCCGCCGAGCATCTTGAACGCGTTGAGTCCAAAGCGTTTTGATTCATCTTTGACGAGAATTTTCTTCACGCCAAACAGGCAGGCAAGGTCATCCAGCGCACAAAGCGGCGTTGG
Source organism: Citrobacter sp. Ct235 (assembly GCF_030332305.1). Lineage (NCBI taxonomy): Bacteria > Pseudomonadati > Pseudomonadota > Gammaproteobacteria > Enterobacterales > Enterobacteriaceae > Citrobacter > Citrobacter sp. Ct235. The sequence goes on along the minus strand of NZ_JAOWIC010000043.1, from coordinate 345,017 downwards.
GTGGTAGCCGGCGATCTTTTGATGGAACTGGCGAGCGACTTTGGCCTGTTTTTGCGAAAAAAGGGGCGACGTTTCACCGTTGTAAAAGCGGTTATCGGCAATATCGATCTTCAATGAGAAAACGGACATATCCTATCCTTTTGGCCTCCGGAAAGGAGAGCCGACCGGCAGGTCGGCTCAGGGGGTTATTTCACGCGCGGTTGCGCTTCTTTCAACAGTTGTTCCAGCAGTACGCCTGGCTTCGGATATTTGCGGGAGAGGATCATCGCGGCGATGATGTAGGGCTTCCAACTGGCTTCTTTGTAAGTCGCGATGCGGTATTTTTCGAATACGGCGTCGGTGACTTCGCCTTCTTTGCAGGAGACGCCGCTGATATCCGCTGGCAGGCAGTGCATATACAGCGCTTCGCCGTCGCGGGTGAGTTGCATCATTTCTTCAGTGCAGTGCCAGTTTTTATGCTTCGCGTTCTGTTCAAGGCACTGTCTTTCCAACGCTTTCAGGGCCGCATGATCGTTAGCCCGCAGAAGTTCAGTACGCTCTTCCATCACTTTGTAAGGTGCCCATGACTTCGGATAGACGATGTCGGCATCTTTGAAGGCTTCTTCCATGCTGGTGACCTGACGGAAACTGCCGCCGGACGCGTTCGCGTTGTTTTTCGCCACGTCAATCACGTCCGGAATCAGGTCATAACCTTCCGGATGCGCCAGGGTGACGTCCATACCAAAGCGGGTCATCAGACCGATAATGCCCTGCGGCACGGAGAGGGGTTTGCCGTAACTGGGTGAGTAGGCCCAGGTCATGGCGATTTTTTTGCCTTTGAGGTTTTCCAGAGAGCCGAAGTGCTCACGCAGCCAGGCCAGATCCGCCATCGCCTGTGTCGGATGGTCAATATCGCATTGCAGGTTAACTAACGCCGGACGCTGCGGGAGTACGCCCTGTTTATAGCCGTCATCAAGCGCGGCGCCGACTTCACGCATATAGGCGTTGCCCGCACCAAGATACATGTCGTCGCGAATACCAATGGCATCGGCGCAGAAGGAGATCATGTTGGCCGTTTCGCGGACGGTTTCGCCGTGCGCGATTTGTGATTTCCCTTCATCCAGATCCTGCTGAGCCAGACCGAGCAGGTTAAGGGCGGAGGCATAGGAGAAGCGGGTACGGGTGGAGTTATCGCGGAAGACGGAAATTCCTAATCCACTATTGAAGACTTTGGTCGCGATATTTTCGGCACGCAGCATTTTCAGCGCGGCAGCGACGTCCAGGACTTGTTTCAGTTCATCCGGCGTCTGTTCCCACGTAAGCAAAAAATCCTTCTCGTGAAGGTGTGAGGTCAGCGAATTGATATCCTTTATCAGCTCATTAACAGTTTTCATTGTAAGATCCTGGTAGTGGAATGACGGCAAGGTGGCTTATTCGCGGTAATGACAAGCGGCATCACCGATATACCAGGGACTAACAATAAGCGTGCCAAAATGAATCCGGCGGCGGATAAACAGAAATTCATCCGGCAATATGTGGTTTCGATCACAGAATAAAGCTATCTGTAATTCGTCATGAATATACGAAAACGTTTGGCTTAATAAATATCGCAATCTGTCAATGAAATTACTGGCGGAATAATACCCGGAAGGGGTGTAAATACCGTCAGTTTGATAAACTCACTCCGCTGATTCTCATATTGATATGGAAATGTGATTTCTCTTGCATATTTTCATTATAAAATGATAAAGAGCCTGTGTTTTTATCAAAGCAAAATTTGTCTGAGTTAGTATCCTTATATTCTACGAACCATCAATGTCTTCAATGATCAATCATTTAAGTGATTCCGGAAGGTAAGACTATGGTGCTTGCAACAACGCAGTCCGTTTTGATGCAGATTCAACCGACCATTCAGCGTTTCGCCAGAATGCTTGCCAGCGTTTTGCAACTCGAAGTTGAGATTGTCGACGACAACCTCTGCCGCGTCGCAGGTACCGGCGCCTACGGTAAATACCTCGGACGCCCGTTGAGCGGTAACTCCAGACTGTTGCGCTATGTACTGGAAAGTAAAAAAGAAAAGGTTGTGACGCATTCCCGCTTTGATCCGTTGTGCGAAGATTGCGATAGCAAGGAGAACTGTCGTGAGAAAGCTTTTCTGGGAACGCCGGTCATTCTACAGGACCGCTGTGTAGGCGTGATCAGTTTGATTGCCGTAACGCATGAACAGCAGGAACATATCAATGACAACCTGCGCGAGTTTTCAGATTATGTTCGCCATATATCCACCATTTTTGTTTCAAAACTTCTCGAAGACCAGAGTGGGAGTGACAACATCAGTAAAATATTTTCGACAATGATCGAGAATATGGATCAAGGTGTGTTAGTCATTGATGAAGATAACCGCGTACAGTTCGCGAATCAAACCGCGTTAAAAATTCTCGGCGCGGCGCAGAATAATATGATGGGAAAGTCGGTCAGGTTCCGGCCATTAACGTTTGAAAGTAATTTCACCCACGGGCATATGCAGCATATCGTCTCCTGGGATGATAAAAGTGAACTGATTATTGGTCAGTTGCATCATGTTCAGGGGCGGCAGTTATTCCTGATGGCCTTCCATCAGTCGCATACCAGTTCCTCTGTGTCGATTGCCACCGATGAGCCGCATATTGAGCAACTGGTTGGTGAATGTCGGGTCATGCGCCAGCTTAAGCGACTGATTAGTCGCATTGCACCCAGTCCGTCCAGCATCATGATTGTGGGGGAAAGCGGCACCGGGAAAGAGGTGGTCGCGCGCGCCATTCATAAACTGAGTGAACGACGCAATAAACCGTTTATCGCCATCAACTGCGCTGCGATACCGGAACCGTTGCTGGAAAGTGAACTGTTCGGCTATGTCAAAGGCGCATTCACCGGCGCTTCCGCCAATGGGAAAACCGGCCTGATTCAGGCGGCGAACAGTGGAACGCTCTTTCTCGATGAAATTGGCGATATGCCATTGATGCTACAGGCTAAACTGCTCAGGGCAATTGAAGCGAGAGAGGTGTTGCCGCTGGGGGCGAGCAGCCCGGTTCAGGTCGATATCCGCATTATTTCAGCCACCAATCAGAACCTCGGGCAGTTTATCGCTGAAGGTAAATTCCGCGAAGACCTGTTCTATCGACTGAACGTTATCCCACTGACCCTGCCGCCGCTACGTGAGCGACAGGACGATATTGAACTGCTGGTGCACTATTTTCTGCATCTGCATACTCGCCGCCTAGGGTTGGTTTACCCGGGTATTGCACCGGATGTGGTAACCCTGCTCAGGCACCATCAATGGCCGGGCAACCTGCGCGAGCTCAGCAACCTGATGGAGTATCTGGTCAACGTGGTTCCTTCGGGTGAGGTGATAGACAGTACGCTCTTACCGCCAAATCTCATCAACAACGGTAAAGCGCCGGAATCGGTTGGTGCGGTGGCTCACATGGCGCAGCTGCTGTCCGATGACACTGGCGGAACCGCGCTGGAAGAGATGGAAAAGCAGATGATTCGCGAAGCGCTGTCCCGCCACTCCAACAAAAAGCAGGTGGCGGATGAGTTAGGCATCGGGATTGCGACGCTCTATCGCAAGATTAAAAAGTACGAGCTGTTGAACGTTTAACTCGGCACGCAAACGTGTGAATGCCTCCATCCCGGAGGCAATCTGAAAGAGGCGGCGTCTATTATTTATTCCGGCCCGGTGCAGCGCTGTACGGTATCGACAATCATCTGATATCCGGTGCAGCGGCACAGATTTCCCGCCAGTTCGCGACGGATCTCCAGAATGGTCAACGGCTGTTCCCGCGGCTTTGCCAGCATTGCGGTGGTCGCCATAATCAAACCTGGCGTACAAAAGCCGCACTGTACGGCACCGGATGCGGCATAAGCCATCTGGACACGTGAAAGTTGACCGCCAGCCGATTCGCCTTCCAGTGTGCGGATCTCTTTTCCTGCTGCCCACGCGGCAAGATACAGGCAACTGTCAATGGCCGTACCGTCGACCAGAACCGTACAGGCACCGCATTCACCGACACAGCATCCCTGTTTGACGCTCAGCAACCCTTGTTCGCGCAGGAGTTCAGAGAGCGGCATTCCCGCCAGAATGCTGAGCTGAAAAGGGTGACCATTGATGACGCATTCCAGCGTGATTCGGTTAGTGTCATTCATTGCAGCCTTCCTCCCGCCGCGACAACGGCTTCAGTTACAACTTTCCGGGTCATCGTCTGGATGAGATGCAGACGAAATTCCTTACTGGCCCGCCAGGAAGAGCGCGGGGCGACGTCTTGCAGAACGGATTCAGCGATCGCGTCCAGCGTTTGCAGGGTCAATGGCGCATTTTGCGCCGCGCTCTCCGCATGCTGACAGCGAACTGGCGTGGGAGCCGCAACGCCGAACGCCAGGCGAAGTTCTTTAATACCGCCGTTATCCAGTTGGCATCGTGCCGCGCAGCCAATGGTCGAAATGTCCATCGCATCGCGCATGGCGTATTTAAAATGCGCGCTGCCGGTATCGGCCCTGGGCTGCGGGGGAAAATGAAAGGCGACAAGGATTTCATCTTGCTCAAGAGCGACTTTCCCGGGGCCGGTGTGAAAACCGTTGATACTGGTAAAACGCACTCCTTTCGGCGAGGCTATCTCAAGCGTGGCGTCATAAATCAGCGTTGGCGTCGCCGAGTCTGCGCTGGTTGCGCCGTTGCAGATATTCCCGCCGTAGGTGGCGACATTACGGATTTGCGGTCCGGCGATAGAGGCGGCAGCGGCGCACAGGGCTGGCAGATATCGTTGCGTAATGGGGTGCTCGATAATCTCGCTAAAAGTGGTGGCGGAACCGATGCGCAACCCCTCCTCCTTCGTCAATGTCATTCCCTGGAGCTCGGGCAGATCATGGATGTCAACGATATGGCGGTAACGCGCATTATGATGATGAAGTTGGATCAGGACGTCGGTTCCACCGGCGAGCAGTTTCGCCTGCGGATAGCGCGCCAACAGGCTGATAGCCTCGGCAATGCCTGACGCGCGATGGTAAGAAGCAAAGTCAAACATGGTCTTATCCTCAAATCAAGCCAGCCTGGTGGAACTCCGCATACAACCGTTTTGGCGTCAGGGGCAGCGTATTAATCGCAACGCCGGTGGCCATTTTCACGGCGTTACGAATGGCTGCAGCCACCGGGATAATGGGCGGCTCGCCGAGGGATTTATGCCCATACGCCGATTGCGGCTCCTGGGTTTCAACGAATGCGCTTTCCAGTTGTGGCAGGTCGGGCATGGTTGGCATTTTGTAATCGAGGAGATTGGGGTTTCGCACCAGGCCACTTTCCGCATCGATGATCATCTCTTCAAACAGCGACCAGCCAATGCCCATCCCCATCCCGCCGTGCACCTGTCCTTCCGCCAGTTGTGGATTCAGAATATGGCCGGAATCGTGGACATTGAGGATGCGGTTGATAGTGACCTTGCACAGGGCGATATCGACGCTCAGATCGACAAACGTACAGCCAAACGCCGGTGGGTTGGTGGTTGTTTTCACGGAACATTCCGCTGACAGTTGGCCACCGCGTTCCGGGTGATAAAACGCATCCATTGCCAGGTCTTTTAATGACAGCAACGGAGAGTCCGGGCGATCGATAAGGACGATGCTACCTGCCGTCAGCGTCAGGTTCATGACGGACTGATGCAGCATGTCGGCAGCGTGATGGAGGATTTTATCGCGCAGTTGCATTGCCGCTTTGCGCAGTGCCGGTGCGGCGACATAACTTTGGCGAGAGGCAAATGCGCCGGGGTCAAACGGGGTAATATCGGTATCCTGGGTCGAAATGACGTGTACATCGCTGACCGGTACGCCGAGGGTTTCCGCTACCATCTGCGAGAAGACGGTATCCGCCCCCTGACCGATTTCTGTGGCACCGCTCTGAACGTTGATCGTGCCATCCTGATTCATAAGCAGACGGGCACCGGCGATTTCCACGCCGACCGGCCAGGTGTTGGAGGTGTAGCTAAAGCAGGCGACGCCGACACCCCGGCGGATATTGCCCTGCTGGTGCTGACATTCAGCACGACGGGCATTCCATTCAAACAGCGTGCGGCCTTTTTGCAGACACTCCGGGAGTCCCGCGCTGTAGATGCGTTTGCCGGTAATCGGGTTCTTGTCGCCTTCGCAGGCCGCATTACGCAACCGAACCTCGAGCGGGTCGAGACCCAGCGCCGTCGCGGCATCATCCAGCATCGATTCCACGGCAAAGATCACCTGCGGCGCGCCGTAGCCGCGCATCGCGCCAGCGGAAGGGAGATTGGTATAGCAGGTGGTGGAACGGTAAGCATACGCGCTACGGGGATAGAGCCAGGCCACTTTGTTGCCGCCCGCCGAGGCGATTGAATGTCCGTGCGAGGCATAGGCGCCGGTATTTGACAGGACATCCAGACGATAGCCTTTCAACGTGCCGTCGCGATTGAGTCCCATCTGTCCATCAATCGTGAACGCATGGCGGGTCCGGGAAGCGAGAAAACACTCTTCGCGACTCAGCGAAACTTTCACCGGAATACCGCCCAGTTTACGGGTCAGGAACGCGGCCATTGGCTCTTCCAGCACATCCTGTTTGTTGCCAAACCCGCCGCCGACGTACGGTTTGATGACCCGCACGCATGACCAGGGAATATCCAGCGCCTGACCCACAACCCGCCGCACGATGTGCGGAATCTGCGTGCTGGAGACGATGGAAATACGTGAGTCATCTTCCATCCAGGCAAATGAGGTGACGCTTTCCATATGGCAGTGTTGAATGACCGGGGTCTGGTAATGTCCCTGGAGTTGATAATCTGCGGCATCAATGGCCTGCTGCACATTCCCCGTAGTCATTTCACTGCGATTGAGCAGATTACCGCCGGGGTGAATGGGGACTGCCTCCTGTGCCAGAGCGGCCTCTGGCGTGGTAATCACCGGGAGTTTTTCCCATTCCACCTTCACCAGCAGGGCGGCTTTCTCCGCGGTTAACTCGTCTCTTGCCACGACAATCGCGACCGCATCGCCATGATGGCGTACGTGACGGGTCAGCAGTAAACGGTCGGCGGTGTCGCGTTTGTTCTCATCCAACGTCCAGGCGTGTCCAGCCGTGGCGAATGGAATATCAGGTACATCTTCCCAGGTAAACACGGCCAACACCCCGGGCAGGCTTTTCGCCTCGTCACAGTCGATGCTGGTGGCGTAACCGTGGGCAATCGGGCTGCGAACGTATTTGGCATAACACATACCCGCCATCATGTAATCATCAGTATATCGAGCCCGCCCGGTCACTTTAGCAATGGCATCCACGCGCATACATGACTCACCGGTAGCGGTTGCTTCCCGCGCATCCATAAACGTCCCCCTGATTTGACTATTCGGTTCCTGAACAACCGTTAAATCAGGCAAGAATTACGCCAGAAGCGCAAAGTCGAACGGTGGGAGACGGGAAGTGTGACGGAGATAATAATATGGCCTGCTGAAAGGGATAACAGACCGGGAAAAATGGATGTCTTGCGTATCATTATGAGTTTAATCAACTCATTGTGATACACGGTAAGTGGCAGTGATAGCGTTTATCTGGCAGTCTGTGATGATACTTACCGACTCAATAAATTTGGCATCCGGATTATGACTGCTATCATATGGCGTCTGTGAATGTTGCGAGGAACGGTTTTGAGCGCAGGACGCCTGAAGAAAAATAGCCTGGGTATTGCCATGCTGCTTTGTGCAGGATTGCTGATCGCAGGCTGCTCGGGGAGCAAATCGTCTAATTCTGGATCCGGGTCTGGCGCCGTTTATACCGTTAAACGGGGGGATACGCTTTACCGTATTTCACGCACTACCGGCACCAGCGTCAAAGATCTTGCGCGTCTGAACGGCATTTCTCCGCCGTATACCATTGAGGTGGGGCAAAAGCTGAAGCTCGGTGGTTCGAAAACGGCCTCAGCGAAATCCACTAAAAAATCGTCCACCAAAACGGCAGCGGTCAGACCGTCCTCTTCTGTGCCGCAATCGTCCTGGCCTCCGGTGGGACAACGTTGCTGGCAATGGCCTGCCAGCGGTAAGGTGATCCTGCCTTACTCCACGGCGGAAGGTGGCAACAAGGGGATCGACATTTCCGCTGCCCGTGGTACGCCTGTTTATGCTGCCGGGGCAGGGAAGGTGGTCTACGTGGGCAACCAACTGCGCGGCTACGGTAATCTCATCATGATCAAACACAGTGAAGATTACATTACTGCCTACGCGCACAATGACACGATGCTGGTGAATAACGGGCAAAGCGTGAAGGCCGGACAGAAAATTGCCACGATGGGCAGTACTGATGCGGCCTCGGTGCGGTTGCATTTCCAGATTCGCTATCGTGCGACGGCCATCGATCCGCAGCGTTACCTGCCACCGCAGGGCAGCAAACCAAAATGCTGACGGCGAATTAATCGCCAGTCAGCAGGCCTGTCCCTTGCCAACAAGAGCGTAAGGTTTATAATGCCTTACGCACACCAAAGCGGGCGTAGTTCAATGGTAGAACGAGAGCTTCCCAAGCTCTATACGAGGGTTCGATTCCCTTCGCCCGCTCCATGACACTTCTTAAAGTATTCCAACTCACTGAATCCTAAGGGATATGGCCTAAAGCCTCCTTGCAGAGTTACTTACTGTAACCCACTGTGTAACCCTCTCAGGGCATACAGACATATGATTCAGCTATCCAGCAGTCACAAACTTCCAGCCGTCTCCTATCTCTACCAGCGTAACGGCGTCTACTACTTCCGTCTTCGGGTCAGACAATCAAACAATGATAGAATGACATCAGTATCATTACGGACCAAGGATAGACGCACCGCTATGGCTCACTCAAGGCATATCAAGGCAGCACTCAAGGCTATACACGCAGACAGACCCAACGCTACCTATGAGGAGATGAGGGAGCACCTTAAGGACATCGCTGAGTGGGAATTATCGACGGGACGCTCTGACCTCTTCGAGCCTGACATGAGGGAAACATATAGCGGGCTTTATTCAGAACTTGGTGGGAACCTTGTTGATGCACTAGCCTGTGAACCCCTTAGTATTGACCAGCATCGATACATTCACGAGGCTTTGGGAGTGCTTAAGGCCTGTATGAAGCGTATCGATGCGGGAGACAGTAAGCCACTAATAGATTATATCGATGGATTTGATGATATTGAGCGGCAAGGTGACCAAGCCTCTGTGTCCCTATCTGTTGGTGCTCCAGAAGTAAAACCAGAAGTTCAACCTGTGGTCACCGTAGCGAGCCTCTTTGAGCAATACGAAGCGGAGAACGCTCAGAACTGGAAGCCTGCAACCTTAAGGGAAAACAAAGCGTCACACGCAGCGTTAATCGAAATATTCGACTATCTGGGTCTCAATGCTGAAGCCAGTAGAGCAGACATGCTCAGAGTTCGTGATGTGCTCCAGCAGTTACCTAAGAACCGTAAGCAGCGCTTCAAGGTTGCCTCATTGGCTGACCTGCTGAGCCGTGATGATAGGACTGATTGTCTGGATGTTGTCACCATCAATAACAAGTATCTCATCAAAATGGCGGCAGTCTTTAAGTGGGCTGTCCGTAATGGCCTGATCAAAAAGAATATGACTGAGGGGCTGGAACTTAAAGTCCCTCAGCGTAAAGCCTCTGAGGCCCGTAACGCCTTCTCTACGGAGCAGGTGAGGCAACTACTGGTCGCCGCTAAGGCTTACTCTCTGAAGCCCTCTGGTAAGCCCTATCACTACTACGTTACCGCTTTGGCTGCTATCACTGGGGCGAGGCTTAATGAGGTGGCTCAACTTCAGGTCAAAGACGTTAGGACCACTGAGGCTGGGACCCTCTATATCCATATTAATGAAGACGATAGCCGTCTGCCGGGTAAGAGTATCAAGAACGTTCACAGTGATCGCAGTGTGCCTTTGGTTGATGGAGCCTATGGTTTTGTATTGGCTGACTTTAAGGCGCTTGTAGAGGCTCGTAGAGGCGCTGATGGTGATGACGCTATGGTGTTTGAGGGGCTTCGCCTAATGAAGAACGGTTACGGCGAGCAGGTAAGTAAATGGTTTAACCGTACGTTGCTGCCTAAAGTGATTGCTGAACGTAACGGGCTGGCTTTCCATTCGTTCAGGCATACAGTTGCGACTCAGCTAAAACAACATGGCGTCGAATTAGCGTATGCTCAGTCAATTCTGGGGCATAGTTCAGGGTCTATTACTTATGACCGCTACGCTAAAGAAGTTGAGGTGGATAGGTTGGTTAATGTGATGGTAGGTATTTATAAGGAGGTAAAGTAAATGGCAATTCCCTATGAACCAGCGGAGTTCAAAAAAGAAGCTTTTAACTGCCCGTACTGTCAGGCGTATGCTAAGCAAAAGTGGGTCCAATTATTTCCTTACTATGATGGAATGGCTTTCCCCATGCATGTGTCAGAATGTCAGCGCTGTGAGGAGCACTCATATTGGTTTGAGGAGTCCCTCATAATTCCTGCATCTGCGAATGTTGAGTTGCCCAATACTGATATGCCGGATGACTGCAAGGCCGACTACATGGAAGCCAGAAGCATCGTCAACCTTTCTCCTAAAGGGGCCGCTGCGCTCCTCCGCTTGTGTCTCCAGAAGTTAATGGTCCATCTAGGCGAGCCGGGGAAAAACATTAACGACGACATTAAGTCTCTCGTGGAGAAAGGCTTACCACCTCGTATTCAGCAAGCCGCAGACATTTGTCGAATCGTTGGCAATCAGGCGGTCCATCCCGGTGAGATTAGCCTTGATGATGACCCACAGTTAACACACGGTCTGTTTAAACTGCTGAACATCATTGTTGATGACCGAATTACGAGACCAAAGGAGATTGAGGAGATGTTCCAGAGCATGCCTGAGGGGCCGCGTCAGGGAATCGAAAAGCGCGACAAAAAGACAGCTTAGCAATCAATACGATTCACTTTAGGGAGAGGAACTCTGAGTAACTAACAGAAAGTGTGGTTCCATGCCTTTAGTTGTCAGGTTTAGCTCGCAAACCTACTTTAATATCAGCAAAAATCAATACGACTCACTATAAGGGAGAGGGACGACAAAGAGTTTTCCCTCTATGACAACTAACCGTAGCTTATCGCATCCTTTCAGGGGCGGGATGACCAATTACAGACACCAAGCGTTCAACTTAAAGTGAATGCTTCCTGTGTGCTCTGGGTCAGTCGATAAGTGAATAGCCAATGACAGTAATCATATTAATATGGCCTCTGGCCTACAGGGGCTAAACTTAAAGTATTACTTAAAGACCTTAGAGTTATATTACTTGTTTACACAAGATAATAATAAGAACTTAAAGAAGAACTTTATGAGAACTTAGCGTTATCTACTTCATTAGTCGTTTCAATTTGAAAAAAACGTTCAGTGTCTCCACATGAAACCATTCCTATTAATCTCAAAGACATTCTAAATGTGCATCCTTTGTCCTGCTGGTCTCCCTTCGCTTGGGGACTTTGAGTGGGTCAGTAGGGTTCGGTTTAGGGTGCATATTTAAAAGGTAACCAAGTAATGAATAATAAACATAAACATGCAGGTCATATTATTAATATTGAAGGCCACAGCTTTAAATCTAATGAGTCTGGCATGTGGAACCTTACAGAAATATGGAAAATCCTCGGATTACCAAACAATAAGCTACCCTCTCAGTGGCGCGGCAAGGTAACAAAGAGGCTCGCCGACATGCAAAAAATGCACGTCGAGAAGATTGGTATTGAAAGCATAACCTACGCAGACAAACAGGCAACCCTCAAGTATGCCGGATGGGTCTCTGAAGATTTCGAGGACATGGTCTATGCGGCCTTTGAGGCTATCCTTGAGATGCCTGAAGTTGCCACGGTCGTTGCTAATAAGATGGTCGAACTTGGCTATCTCGCTGAAGCTGAGCTATTGGAACGTCATAAGGACGACTACAGGGAAGCTATGCAGACCCTTAACAAGATTGGTAAATGTGTTGACGGTAGGAAACCTGAGCGCATCTACAGGGCTGTGCTTAACGGTCACCTGACGAAATCCCAAGGGTTATCCATGATTTCTCGCAGCAGCGTCTGGTATGCCCGAACACTGAATCTATGATAGCTATCGATCTCCATAGATATGAGCGATCAATTTCATGTTACCGATCGAGACAAACGATCAACACAAAGGCTGCAATCAGGCTATCCTACCCTCAGTCACTGAATGGATTACTTTAGGAAAATCATTATGGTAAGAGGTATGGGGGCGTTCATTGTTATGGCTGCGCTACTGTTGGCTATGGGATGTATGGCTGGTTATATATACGGTGGTATCTCGTGGTCTACCTATTACGCAGTTGGTCGGGCTGTTAAGGCGTTTTGGTGGGCCGCCGGAATATTGTTCATTGCCGGCATAGTGTATCGCATTGTTTTCAATAGGCTGTCAGGTATGTGCGGTATCCTTTTATTTGTAGCCATTGCTGTAGCTCTGGTGCTGACAGGTTTTCATTATGCGGTTGGCGGCAGTGCTTGGTGGCGGTGAGTGATGCTTACAGCCTTTTTCTAAAATCTCCCACAAAAATCTGAGCGTCTATCTAATAGTTTACTCTCTCGTATTGTCCCCGTAGCCTTCCTTGATTTTGCCCTGAAACGAGGGAGGCTACCCCTTGAAGTTGAAACATTGAGACCCTTCCAGATGTTCTAACCTTTGTTCTATTCTTTTTGTGGGAATATTACATGTATCCGGCCTTGACCAAAGATCACTCAACGTGTAACCATAACTGTAACCATAAGGATTCATCATCTTTTAAGAAACAAATGGTTAACGGTGAGTTGTCTTCGATACTTCGATTCCCTTCGCCCGCTCCAAACTCAAGTCTCCTGAAGTCTACCAAACTCAATTTTCCCTTGATAAATCAGCAGTTATTGCATTCTATTAGTCTATTGAACGCAATTGTACTCCCCCAAGGTCAAGCTCAATGTGAGGGTATGGATGGGGAATACTTTCAGTCAGCTACAGCCATTTTGCCTGCAACGTTTCTGGTGTGACAACTTTTGCCCCGATGCGCCGTTTCGGCCGAACAAATAATGAAGGTCTATGGCACATGACAAGACGCAACAAAGAGGTTGCGCCGAACGACACCGGCGATCTGCCGGTGTACAAGCCCGTAGAGCGATTATGGAGAAGAAGCCAGTGACAGCGCGTTACCGCGTGAATACGATATTTCCAGAGCAACTATCGTCGCACTATTGCATCAACAAAGAATTAAAAGTTATTCATACAGTTAGTGTAAATGAATTTCGCTGAAACCTGAGCATCCTGTTTCGGGTGTTCATATACGTAGTCAACGAAAGTCTTATAGAGCGTAATCATCTGGGGAGTGACTTCGGACTTGCCATTCATATTATCGAGACGCTGATAATATTCTCCTTTGGTCATTCCTCCGTTTCGGCCCTCGGTTACGTTTGCGGTAAATTGAGCCATACCCATGCACATTTGATCTTTGTCGCTACTCGCTTTATCCGGGTGGAGGGCACCTTCAAGCACTTTATCACCACTAATGGCATGTTGCGCCCACGCTGAATTGTTGGCGATAAACTTTTTGGAGCCAGTGGCAACACCGTATTCGATGCGAATGCCATTATCGTGATAACTGCCATCTGCGTCTTTGGTTGCGAGTTTTAATGAGATTCGGCAACCGGGCAACGTTTTGTTTTCCTGAACAGAAACTATCACCGTGTCCGTGTCGCAATCGGCAAAGCTGTATTCGGGATTAACGTAAGTATTCGTTTTAACCAATAACCCGGTTAAACCGTTTTTATAGCCTTTTGCCGGTAGGGTTTTGTAGGCGTTGCGGTCGCCCTTTTTTATTGCTTCACGGAAGTGATCCATTCCGATACGTGTAGCCAGTTGATCAATGCTTTCGGTTGCGTAGGATGTTGTTGACGCTGTGATGAGTAAAGTGCCTAACGCTGCCTTGCACATAAAGCCTGTTTTTCTAATCTGCTCTTTAAGCATGTTGTTCTTTCCTCGAAATCCACCCATGCGGTGTTTCTAACAACATAATAAACGTTTGATTCGTAATATCACGATAAGTGAATGGCTCTTTAGTGGTCATCTGCGCAAATTCAGCGATGAAAAAGTCCCTTCGAACCCTGTTTGAACAACGAGTAAAAGCATTGTGCATTGCCACCGGAATGCGTCAGGAAGCTTTTGCTGAACGGTGCGGATTAGCACGTCGCTGTTGTACGTAGTATGGGGACCGCAAAGCGGTGCAGGCCCAATACCAATGACAATTGAGGTATCGTATCTGCGCTCAAATAAGATAAGCTGAAACAATAGAGTAGATGTCATATTCTGAGTTTTAATTACTGGATGGGTAAACAGATACCGGGTGCGGATAATAATTGTCTGTCTTATCTAAAACTGATAGCTATAAGTATCTCTAAAAAATCAAAATACAGATGCACTACGTAGGCGTTACAGTGGCGTTTCACTTCAGTCAGGGCGAAAGATTATGAAAAATATAAATTTAATATCAGATGGTTACCTGGCCTCGTTGAGTAATCTTGAGTTACTGTCACTTCATTCCAAAATTTTGACAGTATTACGTTCGAGAGATGTTATACGCACCAAGAATAATCCTGTAGGTGATTACGCCGAATGGTTGGTTTCTAAAGCGCTAGGTATGACTCTTCTCAGTAATTCGTCAGCGGGGGCTGATGCCATCGATGCTGATGGCATGAAAGTGCAGATCAAAGCGAGGAGAGTGACGCCGGATAATCCTTCCCGGCAACTGAGTGCGTTGCGAAACTATGAGGCAGCCGATTTTGATTATTTAATTGCGGTTATTTTCGATGAAAATTACAACATTCTTGATAGTTACAAAATCCCGCATGAAGTAATACAAGATTATGCTCGGCATAGTGATCATGTTAACGCGCACATCATTAACCTTAAGGGCGCAATTCTTACCGATCCCCGCGTTATGTCCATCAAAGAAAACTTGATTGTCAGCAATTCAGTTTCAGTAAATGAAGTCTCTTCCCAAAACCCTCCGCTCAACGCCATGGCGGACGTTTTGAATCAGCAAGAGAGGATAACAAGCCGCGCTACGCTGACAGACCTCCTTAAGGCTATCGGGATGGAGTGTTTCGTAAACTACTACCATCGTTTTGCCGATTCAAATTTATCAAGCGCTGACATCATTGAGCAAATGCACTCACGTGAGGGGTATACAGAGAAAAGTTGCCGGACCCGTCTCAGTAAAGCGCGAAAAGTGATCAGGGATGGTTTAAGTATTGAAGCGTTGACGTTGGTTGCCGACTCTGGGCGAATACAAGATTCTGTCAGAAATGATGCGCTTAAGCTTATCAGCGTTCTGGAGTGAAAGGGTGTGTAAGTCGTTGTAGCGCATCCTACAAAGCATCGCGCTTTTGTTAATAAATCCATGAAATTACGATCTGTCTGGAGCGTGGAGATTTCCGTCGCCTGCACCAGACTCTGTTTCTCAAAACATCACCACTCTCAACTTTCCCCTTGATAAATAAAGAGTCATTAAATTCTATTCATCAATTGAGTCCAACCCTACTTGCTCCCTCAGGATCAGCCTGAATGTGGGAGTACGGTTTAGCTGAAAGGCCAGCCAATGGTGTGTGGCGGCGTATTCAATCATCTCTCATTTCATATATGAAAATTAAAATATAATTTTGACATTTTATGGTTGCGGAGAGAGACTGCCAGACAGAAGCAGGAGGGCTTATGCCGCAATTATCATCAATACAACTCTTCAAAAACCTCTCCGATGAAACTCGTCTGGGCATCGTGTTGCTGCTCAGGGAGATGGGGGAACTGTGCGTGTGCGATCTCTGCACGGCGCTGGAACAGTCCCAGCCCAAGATCTCCCGTCACCTGGCAATGCTTCGTGAAAGTGGATTATTGCTGGATCGCAAGCAGGGGAAATGGGTTCATTACCGCTTATCTCCGCATATTCCTTCCTGGGCTGCGCAGGTGATTGAGCAGGCCTGGCTAAGCCAGCAGGACGACGTGCAGGCCATCGCCCGTAAGCTGGCATCGGCTAACTGCTCTGGTAGCGGTAAAGCTGTTTGCATCTAAAAAATTTACCTGTACATATATGTTTTTACGAATGTGAGGTGTTAAAGATGAAGGCGTTAACGGTGTTTGATCCGGCGATGTGCTGCAGTACCGGCGTTTGTGGTTCCGATGTCGATCAGGTTCTGGTCGATTTTTCTGCGGATGTGCAATGGCTGAAAGGGCGTGGCGTGCAGGTTGAACGTTACAACCTGGCGCAGCAGCCCATGAGCTTTGTTCAGAACGAGAAGGCGAAAGCATTCCTCGACGCATCTGGAGCTGAAGGGCTTCCGCTGCTGTTGCTGGACGGTGAAACGGTGATGGCGGGGCGATACCCAAAACGCGCTGAGCTGGCTCGTTGGTTCGGTATTCCGCTGGAGAAAGTGGGGGTAGCTCCCACTCGCTGTTGTGGTGGTAATACGTCCTGTTGTTGAGTATGTCAGGAGGACATATGAAATTCTTACACAATATCCCGCCTTACCTGTTTTTTACCGGTAAGGGCGGCGTGGGTAAAACCTCCATTTCCTGTGCAACGGCTATCCGCCTGGCAGAGCAGGGCAAGCGGGTTTTGCTGGTGAGTACCGATCCCGCCTCCAATGTCGGTCAGGTATTCGATCAGGCTATCGGTAATACGATCCAACCCGTGGCTGCGGTGCCCGGTCTTTCAGCGCTGGAGATCGACCCACAAGAAGCCGCTCAGCAATACCGGGCCAGAATCGTTGATCCTGTTAAAGGCCTTCTGCCCGACGACGTCGTAAACAGTATCAGCGAACAGCTTTCGGGAGCCTGTACGACGGAGATTGCGGCATTCGATGAGTTTACCGGCTTATTGACAGACGCCACTCTGTTGACCCGCTTCGATCACATCATTTTTGATACAGCGCCGACGGGCCACACTATTCGTCTGCTCCAGCTTCCCGGCGCCTGGAGCAGTTTCATTGAAAGTAACCCGGAGGGTGCTTCCTGCCTTGGGCCGATGGCCGGGCTGCAAAAGCAGCGCGAGCAGTATGCTCATGCGGTTGAGGCGTTATCCGATCCCGAACGCACGCGCCTGGTACTGGTCGCACGCCTACAAAAATCCACGCTGCAGGAAGTCGCCCGCACGCATGACGAACTGTCAGCCATTGGCCTGAAAAATCAGTATCTGGTTATTAACGGTGTCCTGCCTGCAGCCGAAGCAGAGCGTGACGCCCTGGCTGCGGCAATAGGGCAACGGGAGCAGGCGGCACTGGCAAATCTTCCTGCCGGTTTATCTGAGTTGCCGACAGACACGCTATTCCTTCAGCCGCTGAACATGGTTGGCGTGTCCGCCCTGAAAGGGCTGCTCAACGAATGCGCTGAGCCAGCACGGCTTCCTGAACAGTGCGTACAATGCAAGCCAGAGAATATGTCTCTGTCTGTCATGGTCGATGATCTCGCCCGCAGTGAACACGGTTTGATTATGCTGATGGGTAAAGGCGGGGTGGGTAAAACCACGATGGCTGCGGCAATTGCGGTACGACTTGCGGACAGGGGTTTTGATGTGCATCTCACTACCTCAGATCCTGCTGCACACCTGAGTACAACGCTCAATGGCAGCCTCAAGAATCTTCAGGTCAGCCGAATCAATCCTCATGATGAAACCGAACGCTATCGCCAGCACGTTCTTGAGACCAGGGGCAGAGATCTGGATGCAGCAGGGAAACGGCTGCTCGAAGAGGATTTACGTTCCCCTTGCACAGAAGAAATTGCGGTGTTTCAGGCGTTCTCACGCGTGATCCGTGAAGCAGGTAAACGGTTCGTGGTCATGGATACGGCACCTACCGGGCATACGCTGCTGCTGCTGGATGCAACCGGGGCTTATCACCGTGAGATTGCTAAGAAAATGGGTGACAAGGGTCATTTTACCACCCCGATGATGCAGCTTCAGGATCCGGAACGTACCAACGTTCTGCTTGTCACTCTGCCTGAAACCACACCTGTGCTGGAAGCGGCAAATTTGCAGGCCGATCTGGAACGCGCGGGGATCCACCCCTGGGGCTGGATAATCAATAACAGTCTTTCCATTGCCGATACTCACTCACCGCTGCTTTGCCAGCGTGCCCGGCAGGAACTACCTCAGATTGAGGTTGTTAAGCATCAGCATGCTGACCGTATAGCACTTGTTCCGGTTCTGGCCTCAGAACCTACTGGCATCGAAAAACTCAGAGCGCTGGCGGGTTAATTTTAGTGTATACAGGGCGGCAGAGTCGCCCTGTCAGGAGGATGTATGTTACTGGCGGGCGCTATTTTTGTCCTGACCCTCGTTTTGGTTATCTGGCAGCCGAAGGGAGTAGGGATCGGCTGGAGTGCGATGTTGGGCGCGGTGCTGGCGTTAATCTCGGGCGTTGTACACGTGGGCGATATTCCGGTGGTATGGAATATCGTCTGGAATGCGACGGCAACGTTTATTGCCGTGATTATTATCAGCCTGCTTCTGGATGAATCCGGCTTTTTCGAATGGGCGGCACTGCACGTTTCGCGCTGGGGAAATGGTCATGGCCGTTTGCTCTTTACGTATATCGTTCTGCTTGGCGCAGCGGTCGCGGCGCTGTTTGCTAACGATGGCGCAGCGCTTATTCTGACGCCGATTGTTATCGCCATGCTGCTGGCATTGGGTTTCAGTAAAGGCACTACGCTGGCATTTGTTATGGCTGCCGGGTTTATTGCCGATACGGCCAGTCTGCCGCTTATCGTGTCAAACCTGGTGAATATCGTTTCTGCTGATTTCTTCGGACTGGGGTTTACTGAGTATGCGTCGGTGATGGTGCCGGTGGATATCGCCGCCATTATCGCCACACTGGTGATGCTGCATCTGTTCTTCCGCAAAGATATTCCGCCGACTTACGATTTAGCCCTTCTGAAAGCACCGGCGAATGCGATTAAAGATCTGGCAACGTTCAGAACCGGCTGGATAGTGTTGATTCTTCTGCTGGTTGGCTTTTTCGTCCTTGAGCCGCTCGGTATTCCGGTCAGCGCGATTGCGGCTGTTGGCGCTGTCATCCTGTTTGCGGTGGCGAAACGAGGCCATGCCATTAATACCGGTAAAGTACTGCGCGGTGCGCCCTGGCAAATCGTCATCTTCTCGTTGGGGATGTATCTGGTGGTCTACGGCCTGCGCAACGCCGGGCTAACGGAATATCTCTCCGCTGTGCTGAACGTGCTGGCAGATAAAGGACTTTGGGCCGCGACGTTGGGTACGGGCTTCCTGACGGCTATCCTGTCTTCCATCATGAACAACATGCCTACCGTGCTGGTTGGCGCGCTCTCGATTGATGGCAGCACTGCAACCGGCGTAATCAAAGAGGCGATGATTTACGCCAACGTGATTGGCTGCGATCTGGGACCTAAAATTACCCCTATTGGTAGTCTGGCAACGCTGCTCTGGCTGCATGTCCTTTCACAGAAGAACATGACCATCACCTGGGGGTATTATTTCCGCACCGGGATTATCATGACGCTACCCGTGCTGTTTGTAACGCTGGCCGCGCTGGCGCTACGTCTCTCTTTCACTTTGTAATGAGATACTGATATGAGCAACATCACCATTTATCACAACCCGGCCTGCGGCACGTCGCGTAATACGCTGGAGATGATCCGCAACAGCGGTACTGAGCCGACGATTATTCATTACCTTGAGAATCCACCGTCACGCGATGAGCTGGTCAAACTCATTGCAGATATGGGCATTTCAGTACGAGCTCTGCTGCGTAAAAACGTTGAGCCTTACGAAGAACTGGGGCTTGCGGAAGATAACTTTACTGACGACCAGTTAATCGACTTTATGCTTCTGCATCCGATCCTGATTAACCGTCCGATTGTGGTGACGCCGCTGGGAACGCGTTTGTGCCGCCCTTCAGAGGTGGTGTTGGATATTCTCCCTGATACGCAAAAAGGCGCGTTCGCGAAAGAAGATGGCGAGAAAGTGGTTAATGATGCAGGTCAAAGAGTGAAGTAAACATCAGGGGGGAGGAATGTCCCCCTGTTTACTTGATGACTTAAAACAATGGCTGATTTCTATGAAGTAAGCCTTCCTGTAACGCCTTGCGAAGGGAAGGCGTTATTCTTTTTTGCTGCAAGCCATTCCAGAACAGAATATATCTTATCCCGTCAGCCACTCTTTTTCTGCTTATTCATTTTTCAGTAATCGTTATTTAGTATTCTTGATTGGCCCCATCTGGCAGATGTGTATAGTGAATTTCACTTTTATAAAGCCCTTTTTATTAGCAAGGAGCATTTATGCATCTGGCCCGGTTTCCACGAATTTCACTTGGTCATTTCCCCACGCCGCTGGAGCCGCTGAATAATTTAAGCAAATTATTAGGCGGACCTAAAATATGGATTAAACGCGACGACGCAACCGGTCTGGCAACGGGCGGAAATAAAACCCGCAAGCTGGAATTCCTGCTGGCGGATGCGCTGGAGAAAAAAGCCGATGTGGTCATTACCCAGGGGGCGACGCAGTCAAACCATGTGCGCCAGACGATCGCGGGCGCCGCGCGTCTCGGGCTGAAAGCGAAGGCGCTGCTGGAAAAACGCGTTACCGATTTTGGTGAAGATTATCAGCGTTCAGGTAACGTATTGCTGGATACGCTGCTCGGCGGCGACATCGTCGCCCACCTGCCGGGCGGTACCGATATGCAACAGGCGATGGAGGAATACGCGGCGACGCTGCGTGAACAGGGGCACACGCCGTATATCATCCCCGGCGGGGGCTCGAACCCGATCGGCGCTCTGGGCTACGTGGCCTGCGCGGAAGAGCTGTTGTACCAGTCATCAGAGCGCCGTCTGCGCATCGATCATGTGGTTCACGCCACCGGCAGTACCGGCACGCAAGCTGGGTTAGTCGCCGGTTTTACCGCCACCAACAGCCATATTCCCGTGCTTGGCATTAGCGTGCGGGCGCCAAAAACAAAACAGGAAGAGAACGTCTGGAATCTGGCCTCGCGGACGCTGGATCTGCTCGGTGTGCCGGGGGAACTGTCGCGTCATGCGGTGGTGGCGAACAGTGATTATGTCGGTGATGGGTACGGTTTGCCGACAGAAGGCACGCTGGAAGCGTTGGCGCTGCTCGCCCGCCATGAAGGCATTCTGCTCGATCCGGTCTATTCCGCCAAAGGCATGGCCGGGCTTATCGATCTCATCCGTAAAGGCCATTTCCGTCAGGATGAAAACGTCGTGTTTATCCATACCGGCGGCGCGGCGGGTCTGTTTGGTTATCGTCAGGTACTGGAGCATGTCTAAGCCTTTCCTGCTTGGCGTACTGGGCGGTATGGGGCCGCTGGCAACACTGGATTTTCAGCGCCGCCTGCTGGAGGCCACGCCCGCACAGAGCGATCAACAGCAGATCCCCACGGTCGTCTGGAATGTGCCGCAAATTGTCGATCGCCAGGACGCGCTGGCGGGCAAAGGGCCATCGCCCCTGCCGCAGTTGCTTTACGCTGTTGAGAAGCTTAACCAGGCAGGGGCAAGCCATATCGCCATACCGTGCAACACGGCGCACCACTGGTACGACGCGCTGAGTGAAGCCAGTAATGCGCCCATTCTGCACATTGTTGATGCCACGCTGGATGCGCTGTCACAGGCTGAGGATAGGCCTCAGCGGGTGGGGGTGATCGCCACTAAAGGCACGCTGGAGGCGGGCTGGTATCAGGAGCGACTGGCAGCGCTGGGTATTGAGGCAATCGTGCCAGTCCCTGAGGAACTGGAGCACTGGTTTGTACCGGGCTGCTACGCAGTAAAACGGGGTTCGCTAAATGAAGGTGGGGAATTACTGACGTTGCAGGCCAACGCACTGTTTGCCCGGGGCGCGCAAAAGTTAGTACTGGCCTGTACTGAAGTGCCGGTTGCGCTGGAAGCGGCCAATGCGCCTTTCCTCCATCTCACCTGGGATCCGGCTCAGGCACTGGCAGAGCGATGTTCGCAATTATGGCAAACCTACGCACAGTTTAATTAGAACGCTGTCCGGTGCGATAACGGACGATAAATTCAGAACAATCACGGGAAAATAAAATGAAGAAAAGTCTCTGCTTATTAATTGCAGCGGGTGGGGTATGGGCAAATATAAGTTTTGCTGCAACGCCAACTGAAGTTCGTGTGGCCTATAGCGGCGGTTCCCAGGTATTAATGCTGGCAAAAGCCGACGGCTCTCTGGATACCGCGTTAAACAGCAAAGTGAAATGGGTGCAATTTGCCTCTGGTGCAGATGCTTTGAATTATTTCGCCAGTAACGCGATCGATATTGCCAATTTTGGTTCCAGCCCGGCGACAGCGGGTATTGTGCGTAAATTACCGGTCGAAATAATTGGCGTTTCGGGCGTGATTGCCAGCTACGAGCGACTGATCGGCAAAGACGGCATTGTGAAAATCAATGATATCGAGGGCAAGCGTGTCGCCTATCCACCCAATTCAACGGCACAGTACGCTCTCGAAGCCGCGATCGATGTAAACAAACTGGATCGCAGCAAAATTACGCTGCTGCCGCTGCGTCCGGCAGAAATGGTGGCGGCCTGGAAACGTGGTGACATTGATGCTGGTTATGTCTGGGCGCCGTTTGCGCAGGAGCTGGAGGCCTCGGGTGGCCATCAGGTCTTTGCGACCAAAGATCTGCAGAAAGAGGGTTACCTGATTTACAACAACTATGTGGTGCGTAAAGCCTTTGCCGAACAGTATCCGGAAGCGGTGACCGCCTTCCTGCGCGTACACCAGCAGAAAGTGGATGAGTTCAGGAAAGATCCGGAACGCGCCGCAGCCATTGTCGCGAAAGAAGTGGGTGCTCCGGTCACCACCGCCGCCAATACGCTGGGCGGGCTGGAATATCCCACGTTGGCCCAGCAAGGGACGGCTGACTGGCTGGGAAATGGCACCCAAACCACAGACAGTGGTATTGGCAAAGCGTTGACCAAAACCTCCCGCTTCCTTGCCGACATCGGTGAGATTCGCAAGCGTGATATTCCCGCCAACTGGGATACCGCGATTGATTCCCGCTACATTCGTGATGCGGCGGTGGCGGCGCAATGAGATTGAGTCAGCATATCGCCATCAGCGTGGTGTCGGTGGCGATTTTCTTTATCGTCTGGCAGGTGGCGGCAACGCAGCAGTGGGTCGATCCGCTGCTGTTACCATCGCTGACGGACATCGGTTTGACGACTGAAGAGCTTTTGGCCGATGGCTATCGCCAGGTGCCGCTCTGGGAACACATTGCGGTGAGCCTCGCGCGTGCACTCGGCGCGTTTTCCGTGGCGATTATCATCGGTATTCCGCTGGGTTTACTGATGGGGCTGTCTGATGGCCTGGCGGCGGTGCTTAATCCCTTCGTGCAGTTCCTGCGTCCTTTGCCAAAAATTGCGCTGATCCCGCTGGCCGTCGTCTGGCTGGGGATTGGCGAGGCATCCAAGTTTTTCCTGATTTTCATCGCCACATTTTTGAGCGTGGTGGTGGGTGCATCGGCGGCCGTTGAGCGTATTGGTCGTTCGCGCATCCGC
The DNA here is from genome assembly GCF_030332305.1 of Citrobacter sp. Ct235. Taxonomy (NCBI): domain Bacteria; kingdom Pseudomonadati; phylum Pseudomonadota; class Gammaproteobacteria; order Enterobacterales; family Enterobacteriaceae; genus Citrobacter; species Citrobacter sp. Ct235. The sequence goes on along the minus strand of NZ_JAOWIC010000043.1, from coordinate 321,447 downwards.
GTGGCGCAGACGCTGGGCGCATCACGCAGGCAAATCTTCCTGCGCGTGGTGTTGCCGGATGCGCTGCCGGATCTCTTTACCACCGTCAGGCTCTCCATTGGCATCGGCTGGACGTCGCTGATTGCCGCAGAGATGGTCGCTGCCAGCTCTGGTCTGGGTTGGATGGTGATCAACGCCAGCGCTTACTTGCGCACCGATATTGTCATGCTTGGTATTTTGCTGTTGGGCGGTATTGGCTATCTCCTGGATTTATTGCTGCTGGGGTTACAGCGCCTGACGGTGCCCTGGGCGGGGAAAGAATAATGAGTGCTATTAACCTGGAAAATGTGTCGCTCTCTTTTGCAGCGAAACCGCAGCCGTTTACGGTGCTGGAAGAGATCAACCTGAGCCTCAACAGCGGCGAGTTTGTGGTCCTGCTTGGGCCGTCTGGCTGTGGTAAATCCACCATCCTGAACCTGGTCGCCGGGTTTAGTAAACCGGATCGGGGGCGAGTGGTGGCTGGCGGCAAAACGGTACGACAGCCTGGTCCCGATCGCGGGATGATCTTCCAGCAACCCAACCTGTTCCCGTGGCTGTCGGTGCTGGAAAACGTCACCTTTGGCCCACGTCTGGGCAAACACCACAAGGATGAAACCAACGCGCAGGCGCAGGCATGGCTTGAGCGAGTAGGGCTGAAAGGCTTTGAACATCACGCCCCCTGGCAGCTTTCAGGCGGCATGAAACAGCGCGTGGCGCTGGCACGTGCCTGGCTTCCCGGCCCGGAAGTGCTGCTGCTGGATGAGCCGTTCGGCGCACTGGATGCACAAACCCGGCTGATGATGCAGGAACTGCTGCGTGAGGCCTGGCTTTCCACCGGCACCACGCTGCTCTTCGTCACTCACGATGTCGAAGAGGCGCTGTTTCTCGCCGATCGCATTCTGATCATGTCAGCAAAACCCGGAAAAATCGTCGATGAGATCGTTCTGCCCTTTGGTCGCGATCGGGATATCGAAACGCTTGCCGAACACCCCGCCTACAGCGAGATCAAACATCACGTTCTGCATCGGGTGCGCCAGGAGGCGAAACGGCACTTATCTTAAACGTAGTTCCCGGTGTCGGGAATGAATCAACCGTCATGACTGAGGTGGAAGCAATGAGCAACAGCGAATTACGAGACCGTCTTGAAACCAGTATTCAACAGCACCGGGATGAATATGTGGCCATCGCCAAAGATATTCACGCCCACCCGGAAACGGGCAACAACGAGTATTACGCCAGCGGCCTGCTGACTCAACTGCTGGAGAGGCACGGCTTTGTTGTCACCCTCAATGTCGCCGGCCATGAAACGGCTTTTTATGCAGTAAAGGAGAGCAGCAAACCCGGTCCAACTATCGCGTACCTCGCGGAATACGATGCGCTTATTGATATTGGCCATGCCTGTGGTCACAACATCATTGGGGTCACCAGTATCGCCGCAGCGATTGCCCTTAGCGAAACGCTGGACACGACAGGGGGTAAGGTAGTGGTACTCGGTACGCCTGCGGAAGAGGGCGGACTGCGGGGTAAAGGCGGCCCGAATGGTAATGTGAAGGCCCGGTTCGTGGAGCACGGTTTCCTGAAGGACGTCGATGCGGCGCTGATGATCCACCCGGCGGGTAAAACGCGACTGACTGGCCCGTCGCTGGCAAACAATCATCTGTACTTCCATTTTTATGGCAAACCGTCCCACGCGGGCAGCTCGCCGCATAAAGGCGTGAATGCTCTGGATGCGCTTGTGCTGCTCTACAACGGGATCAGCGTTCTGCGCCAGCAACTGCCGGACGGTATCCGCGTTCACGGCATTATTACCAACGGCGGCCAGGCGCCGAATGTGATCCCGGAGTATGCCTCGGCGCACTATTACATCCGCGCCCATACCCGTGAAGAGGTGGTAGCGCTGGAACCCCGTATCCGTGCCATTGCGGAAGGTGTTGCGCTGGCAACCGGCACCACGGTGAAAATTGAGCACCAGGTCGGGCCGCGAGATTTCAATATCAACCACACGCTGAACGGCGTGCTGCTGGACGAGTTCACCGCCGCAGGAGAAAACGTCGAGCTGAAGGAAAAAGAGGGGCTGGGCTCCACCGACGCAGGCGATATCAGCCACGCGGTGCCGACCGCACATCCGTACATCAAGATTGGCCCCGATGAGTTGATTGGACACACCGTGGCGTTTCGCGAAGCCGCGAACTCAGTGCAGGGATATGACGCGCTGATCGCGGGGGCACAAGTGCTGGCGCGAACCGGGCTGCGTCTGTTAACCGATGCCGCACTGCTGCAGGAAGCGAAAGACGAATTTGCCGGGCAAACCGCCGCCACGCAAGCCGCATGACCTTAGCCGGAGTATCATAACAATGAAAATGCTGTTTTCTGCCGCCGCACTCCTGCTGGCGGCGGTTTTACCCCTGGGAAGCGCGCAGGCTGAGAACGTCGATCGTAACGCTTCGCTGAATATTGCCTATGGAAACCGGCCGGGCACGCTGGATCCTTATCTGACGACCAACAACGCCACCTCAGACGTGGACAGGCATATTTTCGAAACGCTGTTCACCATCAACGCTAAATTTGAGCCCGTACCGGAGCTGGTGCAACGCTATACCCTGAGCGACGATCGCAAGACCTACACCTTTGTATTGCGCGATGGGATCCATTTTCATGACGGACAACCGCTGACTGCCGATGACGTGGTGGCGTCAATGAACCGCTGGCTGGCGGTGTCCACGCAGGGGAAAGCCAACCTCCCCGGTGTGCAGTTCAGTAAGGTGGATGATAAAACAGTCACCTTTACGCTGCCTGCTCCGTCGCTCATTACACTCAACGTGCTGGCGGACGTGAAGAACATTGCCGCAATTATGCCGAAACGCATTGTCGACGAGGCCAACAGCAGCAAGAAGCCGATCGCCGAGCTGATAGGCACCGGCCCTTACAAGCTGGCGGAATTCAAGCCTGGTGATTATTTGCATCTGACCCGCTATGACCAGTACCAGTCACGCGCCGAACCGGCGAGCGGCCTGTCGGGCGAAAAGAAAGCGGACGTGAAGGACATCTGGTTTCGCTATATAACCGATGAATCCACGCGCCTGGCCGGGGCGATGACCGGTGAATACGATCTGGTATTCCAGTTGCCGAAGGACAATATCGACACGCTTAGCAGCGCGCCGGATCTGTCGCTGTTTCAGCCGCAAAGCGGCGGCTCGCTCATTACCTACCTGTTCAATAAAAACCAGGGGCCGTTCGCCAACGTGAAGCTGCGGCAGGCATTTAACCTGGCGCTCGACGTTCATCAGACGCTGCTGGCGGGTTACAGCGATCCGCGTTTCTTCAAAGAAGATCCCTCACTGGGCTTCCCGGATCAGGTGGACTGGTACAGCGAAGCCGGCAAACCCTTCTGGAATCAACATAAGCTGGACGAGGCTCGTGCGCTGGTGAAGGCCTCGGGCTACAAGGGTGAAGAGGTGGTGATCATTGCCACTAAAGAGTATGCCGAACTGTATAACCTGGCGATTGTGGCCCAACAGGTGCTGAAACAGATTGGCGTGAAATCGCGGCTGGACGTGTACGACTGGCCGACGGTGCTGCAACGCCGCCAGGATCCGAAAAACTTCGATCTCTGCGCGCTGGAATTCTCTATGCGTCAGGTACTGCATCAGTATCCTTTCCTGGATTCCCGGGCGAAATTCCCCGGCCTGAGCAACAGCCCGGAAATTGACAACGTGCTGGATCAGATTAAACAAGCGTCGTCGCTGAAAGCGGCCAAACCGCTGGTGGATAAACTGAACACGCTGAGCTGGCAATATCTGCCGGTTATCGTGCTGGGCCGTACTACGCCGGATGCGGTGGCGATCAAAAACAATGTGAAAGGCTACCAGGATCTGATAGGTCCCGTTCTGTGGAACGTTAGCGTGACGAAACCCTGATGGAGAAAGGCGATGAAAAGATACCTTTTTCACCGCCTGCTGGCACTGCTACCGGTGCTGCTGGTGGTGTCGGTGGTGGTGTTCTGTCTGATTCACCTGGCGCCGGGCGATCCGGCGCTGGTGATCCTGGGGAACGATGCCAGTCCTCAGGATATTGCCGCGCTGCGCCAGCAGATGGGGCTGGACAGGCCGTTGCTTGTGCAGTTCTTTAGCTGGTTTGGCGAGATACTGACTGGCGATCTGGGGCATTCACTGTTTTTGAATACCAGCGTCATGTCGCTGTTTTTACAGCATCTGACGCCGACGCTGGCACTGGCGTTATACGCCCAGCTCATCGCGCTCATTCTTGGGCTGGCGGGCGGCGTGGTAAGCGCCTGGCAACATGGCGGCATCGCGGATCGCATCATTCGTATGTTGGCGACGTTTGGCATGTCGGTGCCGGGGTTTTTGCTTGGCCTGTTTCTGATCTTTTTCTTTGCCGTTCAGCTGCGATGGTTTCCGGTGGTGGGCTATCGCTCCACCAACGATTCTTTCTGGTTAAACGTCTGGTATTTAACCTTGCCTGCATTCGCGTTGGGACTGCGCATTGCCGCGCTGATAGCCCGTATGACCCGGGCTGTGATGCTGGATGTCATGCAGGAGCCTTTTATCAACACCGCACGGGCAAAGGGGGTTCCGGAGCGGCTGGTGCTGCTGCGGCATACTTTGAAAAACAGCCTGATCCCGATTCTGACCATTTGTGGCGAATCGTTCGCCTCGCTGGTGACCGGCACTCTCGTTATCGAGAGTGTGTTCGGTATTCCGGGCGTGGGTTCGCTGATTGTGGATTCGATCGAACGGCGTGACGTGACGGTGATCCAGGGCGTGGTGCTGCTGATCACGGTTTGTTACGTGTTGATCAACCTGGCGGTGGATCTGCTGAGCTACCTGGCCGATCCGCGACTGTCTATAGACGGAGGGGAAAAATGAACCTGTCGAGAAACCCGACGCTGTTGATCTGGCCCGCCGTACTGGTGGCGATCGTACTGTTGTCGTTTTTTGCCAGCCTGGTGAGCCCTTACGATCCCTACAGCATCGATCCGTTAAGCCGCCTGAAACCCCCTTCCGTTGAGCACTGGTTTGGTACCGATAACTTCGGGCGAGACCTTTTTGTTCGCGTGGCGCTTGCGGTACGGGTGTCGTTCTCGGTGGGTGCTGCGGTAGCGCTGATTGCAGGCGTCACGGGGATCGTCATCGGTTTACTGTGTGCCTGGTATCGTCCGGTCGACAGAGTGTTAATGCGTGTCTGCGATGGTCTGTTCGCGTTTCCGTCTCTGTTGCTTGCCATCGCCATTGTGGGGGTATTGGGGCCGAATATCGCCAACGTGGTGCTGGCGTTATCGCTGGTTTACGTACCGTCGATAGCCCGGGTGATCCGCGGTGCGGCCATGGTCATTAAAGAGAAGAATTTTATCGAAGCCCTGCGCGCGCAGGGGGCGAACGCTTCGCGCATTATCTGGCTGCACCTGCTGCCTAACGTCATCTCGCCGTTTATCGTGCAGGTGAGCTGGGTATTTTCGGTGGCCATTCTTACCGAAGCGGCGTTGAGCTTTCTCGGCTCCGGCGTGCCTGCGCCAATGCCCAGCCTGGGCAACCTGTTACTGGAAGGTAAGGCCGTTATCTTTAACGCGTGGTGGATGACCTTTTTTCCAGGGGTTGCCATTGTCCTGCTGATCCTGGGGCTGAATATCATAGGCGACGACCTGAGAGATAATGCCGATCCCAGCCTGAAGCCTCTGCCGCGTCGCGTGTTACGACGGCTAAAACAAGGAGGTCGCCATGGCTGATATCTTGCTTGACGTGAAGGATCTTGAGGTTCATTTCGCTACCCGGCAGGGCGTTGTCTCTCCGGTGCGTGGCGTCTCCTTTCGGGTTAACACACATGAGACTCTCGGTATTATTGGTGAATCCGGCTGCGGTAAGAGCGTGACCGCGCAGGCACTGATGGGGCTACTGTCTCCCCGTACCTGTCGGGTTCACGGCGAGGTAACGCTGGCAGGAAAAGCATTGCATTCGCTGTCGGCGAAAGCGCGCCGTCAGCGAAACGGGCATGAAATGGCGATGATTTTTCAGGACCCGCTCGCCAGCCTGAACCCGGTGATGACCATTGGCTTGCAGATTGATGAGAACCTGCGGCTGCATACCTCGTTGAATCGAGCGCAGCGTCAGCAGAAAATTATCAGCCTGTTGACGCAGGTTGGTATTGTCGATCCTGCCCGCAGCGCGGGTGCCTGGCCGCATGAACTCTCTGGCGGTATGCGTCAGCGCGTGATGATTGCAATGGCCATTGCGACGTCACCGTCGTTGCTGATTGCCGATGAGCCCACCACGGCGCTGGACGTCACCATTCAGGCACAAATCCTCGATTTGCTGGAGGACATTAACCAGAAGTCGGGTATGGGTATTGTCATTATCACGCACGATCTGAGCGTGGTCGCACGGCTTTGTCAGCGGGTGGTGGTGCTTTATGCCGGACAGGTTGTGGAAGAGGCGGATGTACACACGCTGTTTGAGCGTCCACGTCATCCATATACCCGTGCGCTGCTGGCGGCGCGTCCGTCGGCGGATCACACACCGAAAACGCCGCTGGCGGAAATTCGTGGTCAGGTGCCCGCGTTGCATGACTTGCCTTTAGGCTGCACTTACGCCGATCGCTGCCCGCTGGCGCAGCCGCGCTGTCGGGCACAGGCACCTGAACTGCGGGCGGTAGGGCACAAGGCACAACAGGTTCGCTGCTGGCGGGCCGACGAAGCGGGAGTGTTGAGATGACGACACCGTTGTTAAGCGTTAAAAACCTGTCGAAAACCTTTAGCCGTCGTGGGCAGTCGGTACAGGCGGTTGATAACATCAGTTTTACCCTGAATGCGGGCGAAACCTGGGCGCTGGTAGGGGAATCCGGCAGTGGAAAAAGCACGACCGGCCGCCTGGTGCTGGGGTTGACGTCCGCAAGCGCGGGCGAGATAGCGTTTGAGGGGCGACCGCTTGCGGGGCGTAACGCCGTTGGATGGCGGAGCGTGCGCCGCGACATGCAGATGATTTTTCAGGACCCGCTTTCATCGCTCGATCCAAAACGCACCATTGGCTATAGCCTGGAAGAGCCGCTGATTATCCATGGTGCCGGTAATCGCAAGACGCAGGTTGCTGAGATGCTGGAGCAGGTTGGCCTGCGGCCACAGGATAGCGCCCGCTATCCGCATGAGTTTTCCGGCGGTCAGCGCCAGCGTCTCGGTATTGCCCGGGCGCTGATCCTGAAGCCGAAGCTGATCGTCTGTGATGAGCCGGTTTCCGCGTTGGACGTCTCGATCCAATCGCAAATTCTCAATCTGCTGATGCAATTACAGCGTGACTATGGGCTGGCGTATCTCTTTATCTCTCATGATCTTAACGTGGTCAGGCACATTGCTGACAGCGTGGGGGTGATGTACCGGGGAGAGATCGTTGAGCAGGGAGAAGCCGCAGAAGTCTTTGCTGCACCGCGTCATGACTACACGCGCTATTTGTTGAATGCCATTCTGCCCGAGTATCCCGACGCGCAGGGAGAAACACGCATCGTCGCTAACGGTTAAGTCTGCAAAGGGGGCATTCCCCCCCTTTCTACTGACACTTCTCCTGTTAATCATCGTCTCTCGCTCAACTCCGTTTTCTTTTCGCCAACACATTGCATTGACAGCAAGACCTGTAACGTTACACTAAACCGTTGTTGTTCATAATTCCTAAGAAGATGGCGATGCCGGGTGTTAGTGTCTTCCGCCATTCATCGATTGCCGCAAAGGAGATGTATGGCGAATATTCGTGATGTCGCAAAGCATGCTGGCGTTTCCGTCAGTACGGTATCCAATGTGCTCAACGGTCGTACCGATCAAATGCGTGCCGAAACGCTGGCGCGCATCCAGCAGAGCATGCAGACGTTGAATTACTTTCCAAACCGGGTGGCGCAACAGCTCAAAACTGGGCAGGCCAAAATGATTGGCTTGCTGGTGCCGTCGATTGTGAATCCCAGCTTTGCCGCCCTGGCCCGTGAAGTTGACCTGGCGGCCAAAAAGCGTCAGTTCCGGGTGCTGATTGGTAATACCTACCGGCAGATTGAAGAAGAAGAGGCCTTTCTGGACGACATGTTTTCTCACGGCGTCCGCGGGATTATCGTTGCCGCCTGCGATATTGAAAAAGCGCACTTTGCGCGAGCGGTAGAGCAGGGCATGGTGATGGTGAACTATGATGGCCGCATGCCTGCGCGCGCTCAGTCAGACCATTTTGCGCTGGACAGCGTATCCATGGACAACATTGATGCCGGGCGAATGGCGGCAGAACACCTGATCGCGCAGGGATGCCGTCGTCTCGCATTTGCCACGGTGGAAGGGATGACGCCGAGCCGCGCGCACAAAATCGAAGGCTTTCTTCGTGCGGTGCAAGACCATGGACTTTATCGGGAAGGGATGATCATTGAAGGCCAGGCCGTGGCCGCCTATGGCGACACGGAAATGACGGAACTTGGGCGGGCGCTGGCGTTAAAAATCAGCCAACAGCCGGCGTTCCCGGATGGCATCGTGGCAATCAACGACGCCCTGGGTATTGGTCTGATGGCTGGTCTGCATCAGGCGGGGATCCATGTGCCGCAACAAATTTCTATTGTGGGTATCGACAATATCCCACTCTCCGGACTGGTTTTCCCTGGCCTGACCTCCATCATGCCGCCGCTTCGGGAGATGGCAGAGGTGATGGTTGACCGGTTGATTGACAGGACCGAAAACCCGGCCATTCCGCCAGAGGAGTTTCTGTTCCCTCCGTCGTTGGTCTCCCGGCAATCGGTACGGTAACGGCGTGGCAGGAGAAGAACATTACGTTCTTCTCGTTTTGTCATACCAGCGTTGGGGCTACGGTCAGCAGGATATTGGCGAAGCGGCGGGTTTCTCCGGACGCGATAACCAGGATAGTGTCGGATGATTTGGCCAGCGAATAAAACGCGTTGCGTTCAACGTGCTCAAACTCGATGGTCTCAGAAAGCATGCCGCGGTATTCGCGCTCGACCGTATTATCAAAATCCGCCGGGCTTGCCATTAACGTGGCTTTTTCCACATTAATATAGCCGAGGATTTTCTCCAGAATGACGACGCTGCCGATCATTCCCGGAGTGAAATTAAGCCAGATAATCCGTGCCTGCGCAGAGGTATTGGTTAAAAAAGAATAATTGGCATCGGTGATTAAAATATTCGCCTTGTGTCCGCACTGTGCCAGTGCCTGTAATAAATCAGGATGAATAATATCTGACTTGATCATATGTCATACCTTTTTAAAACTGGCGGGCTTGATTGCCCGCCACATTTTTATGCCCGGTAAATACCGCCGTTAATGTCAATGGTTGCGCCGGAAACGAAACCGTCATATTCAGAGGCGAGGAAACAGATGACCCTTGCCACATCTTCCGGCGTACCCGCTCTTCCCAAAGGAATTGCCTGGATGGTCTGGTCGGCAGAGGCCTGCGTGGTGTGTTGATTATGAAAACGCGTGCCCAGAATCAGCCCTGGGGCAACGGCATTGACGCGGATGCCGTGTTCACCGAGTTCAGCGGCGAGCGAGCGTGTCCAGGTCAGCACCGCGCCTTTGGTGGTGGAATACACCAGAGAACCCGCGTGGCCGCCGGAACGCCCGGCCAGAGAGGCCAGGTTGACGATACTGGCGCCTTCTGGCGCGGCTTTCAGCCACGGTAATGCCTGCTGAGTGACATTCAGCATCGTCGTCATATTGACATCGATAACGGTGCGCCAGAAATGTGGCTCAATCTCGCCCAGCCATTTGCGGGCAATAATGCCGCCGACGTTATTGACCAGAATATCGATACCGCCGAGAAATTCCGCCGCCTGCGCCACACAGCGGGCCGCATCTTCTTCATCGGTTAAATCGGCGAAACCACAGGCCGCCCGACAGCCCTGCTGTTCGGCGAGGGCGATTAATTCCCGTGGGCCTTCTTCGCCACTGAAATAATGAATATAGATATCGCATCCCGCTTCAATCAGTTTTCTCGCACTCTCTTTACCAATGCCTTGTTCTGCACCCGTAATAAATGCTTTTTTACCCGTTAATAATCCCATTTCATACTCCCGTTATTCATATTTAAAACGGCATCAGGCAATGACGTAACATCGTTTTGCCGTTTTTTACGCGTGGATATCCCTGCCACCTGAATGTGGCAAATACAGAACTTAATTATCAGTAGCCGGCCAGTCCAGGCAGCCAGGTGGTTAACGGTGGCGCCATGGCGACAATAATGATGCCGACAAAAATCACCGCCAGATATTTCGCCATAGGTCTGATGACGTGTTTCATTTCCACTCCGCAAATCGCGCAGGTGGTGTACAAACCCAGGCCGATCGGGGGTGAAAACAGACCAAAGCCCATCGCCATGATCATCACAATGCCAAAGTGCAGCGGGTTAAAGCCAAGCTGAATTGCAATCGGCACCAGAATAGGGGCGAAGATGATCAGCGCAGGCGCACCTTCGAGAACCGCACCAAAGATGATCAGAATGACAATGGTTAACATAAGGAACAGCCAGGCACCTTGCTCCATACCAATTCCCACCAGCAGTTCAGCGATCTGCTGCGGGATCATCTGAATGGTCAGGGCATAAGAGAGGCTGGTTGCACAGGCCACGATGAACAGCAGAACGCCGGACATCGCCGCGATATCAACGAACATTTTAACCGTGGCTTTCAGCGTCAGTTCACCAAATGCCAGGCGACCCACCACAATGGCGTAGATAACCGCGAAGGCGGAAATTTCTGTGGAGGTGGCGATCCCCATCATGACGCCACGACCAATCATGAAGATCATGACCAGGCCAACAGCGGCACCCAGGTAAAGCTGAGTTCTCGGACGTAATACCGGGTAGGCTTCGCTGACGTTAATTTTTCCGCCGAAACGGTTGGCGGCAACCATTAACAACACCAGCAGGCAGGCCGCAGGCACCAGACCGGCGATGAACAACGCCCCGATGGAAATATTCGCGACAAAGCCCATCACAATCAGGTTCACGCAGGGAGGAATGGTCTCCGCCATCACTGCGGAGGCGGCAAATACCCCGGCGGCTTCTTCGCTATCCTGCTTCGCACGGCGTACCGCTGGCATTAACACCCCGCCGACGGCCGCCACATCCGCCAGTTTGGAACCGGAGATGCCGGAGAAAAAGGCCATCGATAGCACGGTTGTCATGTTCAGACCGCCGCGAAACCGTCCCATACCGCGCACAATCAGTTCGACCAGTCGCGTGGACATGCCGTTGATTTCCATTGCCGCACCGGCGAGCAAGAAGAACGGAATCGCCAACAGAACAAAGTGGTCAACGCCCGCCGCCACCTGCTGAGAGAAAAAGACAAAGGGCAGGGAAGGGTCGCAGATGAAAAAGACCATTGCGGACATGCCGAGCGTGAAGGCGATCGGCACACCGGCCAGAATGCCGAGCACGAAGCAAATCAGCATCAGGCCCGCCGCTGCGCTGGCAGGATCGGCCATCAGCGACAGTTTCAGATAACCCAGCGCCGCCAGCACCAGGATCCCAACACCGCTGAGCAACACCACTTTGGCGCGTTCATGCAGGGCATGTTCCAGCGCGGCCACCATCATAACGACGGAGCCGATTAACACCGGGATCACGTAGATGGTCTGCGGCAGGCCTGTCTCGGTGGTTTGCAATCGCGCGGCCTGTACCAGGTCATAACTGGAAATCACCAGCCCGACGGAGACCAAAAACAGGATCCAGCGACTGGCATGGATAACGTAAGGGCGAACGCTTTCAGGCAGGAAGCGTAAGAACAGATCGACACCAATGTGTCCGCCTCTGCCCGTTGAGGTGGCAACGCCAAAAAAGACCAGCGCAATCATCAGCGCACGCGCCACTTCTTCCGCCCAGTGGATCGGTGAATGCAGGGCGTAACGCCAGATCACCGAAGCGAATACCACCAGTACGTTGATAAACAGCACCAGCGCCCCGGCCCACGACGTTAAGGTTGTCAAAAATCGACTCAGCCGCCCCAACAGCGTCAACAAAGTATTTTCATCCTTTGTTTTCATCGAGATATCTGCCATGGTGAACTCCTTTCATGGTTTGTTTGGGCAACATCGCCGACCCGCGAAATTCCGCAGGCCGACGATGCACGGCTTATGGCTTGTCGCTCGGCGCCGCAGCGCTGATCTCGTCCACCATAGGTTTCAGATCCGGGTATTTATCAAGGAAGGTTTTCCAGACAGGCTGTACGGCCTGCGCGAAGAACGCGCGATCGGTTTCCCGGAAAGTGACGCCTTTGGCCTCCAGGTTTTTAATTGCTTCCAGCTCTTTCTGGCTGGCCTGTTGGCGTTCGTATTCCGTGGCTTCTTTCGCAGCGGCCAGCACGTCGGCACGTAATGATTCCGGGATCTGCTCGAAGCTCTTCTTGTTCATGGCGATCATCAGTGGATTATAGCTATGGCGGGTCAGCGTGCCATTCTTGATGATTTCATAATATTTGCTGGCGTAGATGGTGGGCGCATCATGCTCGACGCCATCGATCACGCCCATTTGCAGGCTGGAATAGACTTCCCCGCCCGGCATTGGAATCGCTACTGCTCCCATGTGATTCAGCGTGGCGATAAAGTTAGGCACCGGCAGAACGCGGATTTTCAGATTCTTTAAATCCTCTGGTTTTTCAATCGCCTTCTTGGTGTACACGTTACGTGCGCCGAGGTTATAGCCATAACCCAACACCATCACGTTCGCTTTATCCATCATCAACTTAGAAAGCTGCTCACCGGGTTTGCCGTCCAGCGCTTTCCCGACCTGGTCATAGTCTTTAAACAGATAACCCAGATCCAGAACACCGACTTCAGGGACCAGCGTGGCCCAGATTGAGGTGCCTGAAATCATCATGTTAATGGCACCGATACGGACCTGCTGTGTGGCATCGGCTTCTTTTCCCAGCATGGCGTTGGCGAAATAATTAAGCTTAATCTGGCCTTTTAACTTCTCGTTTTTATTCAGGTTTTCCTGGAATCGATTGAACCAAATATAGTGCGCAGAGGAGTCATCTCCTGGCAGAGACGAGTAAACACGAAAATTGATTGCTGCCTGTGCTGAAGCGCTCAGCACACTACCTGCAATCAGGGCGCTACTGAGGCAAGCGAGTGCCAGAAAACGTCTGGCTGAACGAAACGGTGTTGTTTTCATCATGATTATCCTTTCTCACAGTGTAGAGGTCGCGATAACGCCATCTGGCAAGGCTGACACGGCCAGCTGGTTTAACGAAAAAGTCGCTGAATCTGTTTTCTGTAACGTTTTAGTGTAACGTTACAGACGCTATCCGACTCACTGTGCAAATGCAATATGCTTCCTTTCATCAACGCCAGTGATATGTGAATTTTGTGGCGGGCATCGCTAATTTGCGGGTGGGTGTTACAAAACCGAAACGGGGTGTTCGCTGTTTAGTCACTGTTTAGCGGCGCAAGGCTCAGAAACAGGTCCTTCGCAGACAGCCGAAGGCGCTGTCAGCCCTCTGTGTAAACAGATTCGCGTCTGTCAGGCGATAACTTTTACGCATAGCGGCTAAGAAAATGGCATTTTTTACATATGCATCAAGCTGATAGTGTCATTTGAAATAGCAGAGAAAGAGCGGTGCGGTAATGAAACATACCATTGGGATTCTGGGCGGCATGGGGCCTGCTGCAACGGCGGATATGCTGGAAAAATTTGTTGAACTTCGCAGCGCCAGCTGCGATCAGCAGCATATTCCGCTAATCGTTAGCTCAATTCCTGACATTCCCGATCGTACAGCCTGCCTGCTTTCTGGCGGTCCCTCTCCCTGGCACTATCTTGAGCGTTATCTGCACATGCTGGAAGATGCGGGGGCTGAATGTATCGTCATACCTTGCAACACTGCGCATTACTGGTTTGATGATTTACGGGCAGTGGCAAAGGCGGAAATGATCAGCATTCTGGATGCCACGCTGAGTGATATTCCTTCCGGCGTGACCCGCGTCGGCCTGCTGGCCACGAATGCCACGCTGGCGACGGGGTTGTACCAAAAAAAAATGATTGCGCAGGGACTCTCTCTGGTTCAGCCGGAAGAGACCGGTCAGGAGCAGGTGATGCAGGCCATTTACGCATTGAAAAGCGGCGATAAATCCGCAGCGCAAAGGTTGCTGTTTCCCCAAATTGAGCGACTGGTTTCCCACGGGGCGCAGATAATTATTATGGGCTGCACCGAGATCCCGTTAATTGTGGCCGGGCATGAGAACAAATTTGGGCGCCGGTTTATTGATTCAACTGCGTCTCTGGTCAATGCCGCTATTCGTTGGTATGAGTCATGGCCGGATACGCAGGTGGATGAGCCTGTGCAACAGGTTGCCTGCGTGTGAATGGCGATCAGGGGACCGTATGCAGGTGATGCAACTCCTTCCAGAACCGTTCCGCCAGGGGAGTCATCCGCGTATCCATCCGGTAAGCATAGGCCTGGATAGGAATAATTAACGCGTCCTTGTCCAGCACGACGAGCTGTTTACTCCGAATCTCCTGACGAATCGCGTACTCCGGGAGCCAGGCGATTCCACAACCGTCCAGCGCAACCTGTTTAAGCAATTCACTCATTGAAGAGACAAAAAATGTGCTGAAACTCAGCTCGGTATGACGGGTCAACGTTCGGTTGATAAGCCGCCCCATGTAGGAGTTCTGGCTATAGTTGAGCAGCGGGAAAGAGGGTTGGTCGAGTGTGTATCGCGGTTTTCCGTTCGCATCGCTTGCGCAGACGGGAAACAGTTGCGACTCGAACAGGGGAATATTGGCAAACGGAGGCTGGAGCAGGTTTTCATCATAATAAGAGAAGATGAAATCACTTTGTCCTTCCCGCAACATATCTACTGCCTGATCGACATCGATCGCTTCAACTGACCAGGTAAACTGGGTTGGCATCTGGCTGACGATACCGGGTAACAACCCCAGTGAGAGGGAGTGCGCCGCGGCAATCTTGATTTTACGCAGCATGAAATCGCTGCCGCCACGTAGCTCAGCCAGGTTGCTTTCCAGCTGTTGTAGCAAATGACGTATCTGAGAGTGAAAGATTTTTCCCTGCTCGGAGAGCTGCAGCGGCGAGACCTGACGATTGAACAATTCAACCCCTACCGCGTTTTCCAGTGCGCGAATACGGCGGCTGAAAGCGGGTTGCGAGACATTACGGATAATCGCGGCCTGGGAGAAATTTCGGCACTTTTCCAGTGTCAGAAAGTCATACAGCCATTTCGTTTCAATGTTATACAAACCTGCACCACTCACATCCATTTATCATCACCTGTCAGCCGTCTGTCTGCGCCATTTTACGGGCATTCACACGGCTGACAACCGATTGAGCTTACTCGAAGGTACCCTTCACGCAGGCTTTACCGTCAACCACCATTTGTTTGCCGTGAGCATAAACCTGCTCAATACCTAATTCTGGTGTCATAACCAGCAGATCGGCATCCTTCCCTGGCGCGATTTCGCCTTTAGTGGAAAGGTTAAGAAAGGCAGCCACACTGGTCGTCAGCGGACGCAGTGCGTCGGTCAGGGTAAATCCGTGATCGTTTATTAGCGATTGTACGGTCTCAAGCAAACTCTCGAAGCCCGCCACGCCAATTCCGGTGAGTTTTCCGGCATCATCAAACAACGGCTGGCTACCATTACCATCAGAACTGACCGTTATTCGGGCAAGCGGTATACCGGCTTTCACTGCCCGAGCCACACCCTCAGCCGGTGCGACCGGATCGGGAATACCGCTGGTGATATCGATGGTGCCGCCTTTGAGAGCAAAGGCCAGTGCTTCTTCGAACAGCGCCTCATTGCGGTTAACGTGGGTGGGAAGCAGCTTACTCATCGGCACATCGCTATTTTCCAGAATGTCGTACAGCGGTTTGAGTCCTTTTTTGCTGTCGCCCATATGGAACACGCTGACCCCCGGTTTGCCGCCCAGCAGGCCGCCCACGCGGGATTCAGCGGCCATGTTTGCCAGTTGATAATCGCCAGGGGCGGCAGAGCGGTGGTCAGAGACGGCACATTTTACGCCGATGACGCGGTCGATCAGCGCCACATCTTTTTCTACGGAACCGGTGATCGTCGGTGAAGGGACATGATAAGCGCCGGTCAACATCCAGGCGGTGATCCCTTCTTCATTCAGCGCCCGGGTTTTTGCCAGCAGTGATTCCGGATGACGAGTTACGGAGTCGGTGCCGAGTAGGCCAATGACGGTCGTGACCCCGGCTTCGGTCAGTCTGCTCAACCTGACTTCTGGCGTTCGGGTTGTGGGGCCGGCCTCGCCGCCGCCGCCAATCAGGTGAACATGCTGATCGATAAAGCCAGGACACAGAATCCGTCCTTTGAGATTGATAACCTTACAATCCGGCACGATCTGAGGAGAGATATCGCGTGCAACGGCAATAATCTTGCCGTTGGCGAGAAACACGTCGCAAATCCCCAGGTCTTCAGGGGTGTAAAGGTGTGCACCTTGCAGCAACGTAAAATCTGCGAAGGATAAATCAGGCATGGTAATTCCCTTTTAAACAATGAGTTGCATAACCCAAATCGACAGCAATGCGTTGATGGCGCACACTGCAATGATGTGGGGATAATATTTGGCATTCACTTCGGCGGTACCGAGGCAGCGGCCTACGTTCTGCACTGGGTTACCCATCAGGTATATCGCCGGGAGCAGAACCGTGACGTCGTGACCATTTAATGCCCCCGCCGTGAGCAGACTGGCGGAAACTCCTACCGCGCCGCCCATGCTCATTAGCGACGCTAACAGCACGGTGGCCGCTTCACCGGGAAGCCCCCAAAGCGCCATGATCGGTTGGCAAATGTGTCCAACCCAGTCGAGTAAACCGGTAATTTTCAGCGCCTGAATAATGACGAACGCCATGACCACGTTTGGCAGCAGGTTAGTGGTGGCAATAGTAAAGCCGCGGCGGGCACCGTCGATAAACATGTCCATGACATTTTTGCGAACCTGAGTGGTCATGCTTGTGCTCCTTGCGTTGGGTTACGGCGTTCTTCAAAATTGATCCAGAGACGTAGCAGATTGGCACCGACAAATTTAAACACCAGAATGACGGCCAGCGGGACGATAACAGACGTTCCCAGAAATGCGAAGACGGCGACGCCAGAGGAAAAATAGTTGGTAATAATCGCGCTACCGCTGGTCTGGTATGCCGCAAAAATGACTTTATCACGCTCAGTGATTTCGCCATCCTGCGCCAGTTCTTTCGTCATACCCGCAGCCGCATCGGTATTTTGTAAGTTCGCGATGAGCGCCAGCGAGCAGATGCCCGGAATGCCAAGCAGCGGCTTCAGGATTGGCGTCATCAGTTGTTGAGCCGCACGCAATCCGCCAAGACCGTCGGTGATAGAAATAATGCCCAGTGACAAAATGACTGACGGCGCGAGCTCCAGCGCGAAAAGAAAACCATCTTTTGCGCCAGTACCGCCCGCCCCCCGGAAGGTTACAGACGTTTGTCCAGCCCCATTCGCGATTTGGCCAAATGAACCGTTCAGCACGGTAAAATCAAAAACACGCCACCAACCTTCCGTTCCGGAAAATACGCCGGAAAAGAAAATGATGGTCAGAAAAAATGCCAGATACCCTTTAAGTCCGACTTTTTCTGTTGCAAGCGGCAGCGCCGCCTGTTCCCCTTGTTGCGCCATAGCGAACCCCGTTATTTTTTTGATGATGTGTGTTTGTCGCGACAGGCCAGAAGTGGCCCGAACTCAATGACCTTATCAGTCATGCGGATATGGGGAAAATGCAAGAATGTTTCGCGCTATGCGTTTCTTGCATAATGCGGCAGGAAGCGTGGGCATGAAACCCCCCGTCTGTTTCCGTCTGGTTTTAATGTTGCCGGTAATTTCGCCCTCCGTTCTTGTAACGAGAGTCAATACAACGGCATTCTTCCCGGCATGCAAAAACCGCAGTCATCGCGATCGCGTATGCGTGAGCATTCGATACCTTATTTTTAAATATATTCAGTTGAGCAGAGCGGGGAACTGACAGGAACAGTGAATGACTCCTCATGACAAAGGGTAATGTAGGGGATAATCTGCCGTATCGTTTACGCTATTCTTAGTGACATAGCGTGTTTATGCATCATGGTCTTCGGGGGAATTATGAGTGGAATGCGTTCCCGCACGGCAATTATTGTGGACGATCATCCTCTGGCGCGTATGGCTATTCGCGGTGTGCTGGAAAAAGATCACATTACGGTTCTCGGAGAGTATGAAGACGGTGCGATTGCGTTAAAGAGTCTGGTAAAAACGACAGCGGATATTGTCGTTATTGACGTTGAGATCCCCGGCATCAATGGTGTCGAACTGGTGGAAAGGCTCAGATCGGAACGCTATTGCGGTGTGTTAATTGTCGTCTCAGCGAAAAACGATCGTTACTTCAGCAAACGTTGCGCGCAGGCGGGGGCGAATGCGTTTATCAGTAAAAAGCAGAACATGGATAACATTCTGGCGGCTATTAATGCCGCGCAGAATGGGTATACCTATTTTCCATTTTTCTACGAAGAAGCCTCCGAAATCCTTACCGATTCGCAGCGTCTGGAGTCCCTCTCAGCACAAGAGATGAAAGTCATGGGACATGTGCTTAACGGTCTGGACAATTCGCAGATCGGTGAGGCGATGCATATTAGTGGTAAAACCGTCAGTACTTATAAAACGCGACTGATGGAAAAACTCGGTTGTAAATCATTAATCGAACTGCTCTCTTTTGCTCACCAAAATAAGCTGACATGATGATGAATAAATGGCTGATAGTGGTGTTCATTGTTTTATCTGTAGGTGGACGCACCGTTTACGCACAGCAAAAACCGCCCGTTGAGCTGGAACTATCAGGATTCAATTATATAACGCCTGTACCGGTTTATCTGAGTGAGGATGACAAACGCTGGCTGCAACAGAAAAAAATACTCCGGGTCGGCGTTTATGAACCCGGTCAGCCACCGCTTGTTCTGACAACGCTGACGGGACGTTATCGGGGAATGAATGCTGACTATCTGGCATTGATTCAACATTCCCTTAATACACGAATCAGTGTGATGGTATTTCCGGGGCAAACGGACGCTGTCGACGCGCTAAAAAAGGGCGAAGTCGATATGGTGTTGACCGGGCTGGAGAGTCAATCCTGGCGTGAAGCAAGTGTTCAGGTTTCTCTGCCACTGATTCATTCCTGGCCAAATTTAGTGACTTCCCTTGGCAACGTTATGGCGCCGTTGCAGAGCGCGCAACGTACGAGTGTGGCGATTGTTAACCACTATCCGGATGACGATTTTATCCGCCAGTCCTTTCCCGATGCCGAGATAAATAACTATAACAGCTATCAGGAGGCGCTGAATTCCGTTAATAATGGACGCAATACCTGGTTTTTCGGTGATTCACTCACTACCAGTACCTGGCTTTCCCAGGAGTTCAGTCTTGCGCTGACAACGGTAAAGTACTGGCCTGCACCGCAAAGAAAGAGCTACTTTTTATTTTTACCCGCACAGCAACGGTTGCGGGAAATTGTGAACAATACGCTTAGCGCAATTGATGAAAATATCCATGGGCAAATTGCCCAGTCGATGATTGATAAAAGCAATCTCTCCTTCCTGATTGAACCCCTGAACCTGACGCCACGCGAAAAGCAGTGGTTGAATAATCACAAAACGCTACGTGTGATTATCAATCCCTGGTTTGCCCCCTACACGATGGTTGATGGCAGCCAGCAGACGCGAGGTATTGTTGGCGACATCCTTAACTTGATTGGCCTGCAAACGGGTATTCAGTTTGAGACGGTTGTCGTCAAATCGAATAAAGAGATGATCGCTGAGATGAAGAAAGGTAACTGGCATATTGTGCAGGCGGCAACCTATGATCTCAGCCGGGAAAATTATCTCTCTTTTACTCACCCCTTTATCACCACACAATTCGTTGCCGTGATCAGAAAAGAGGAAAGTAAAGAACATGCGCTGCGACCCGGTAATCATGTGGCAATAAGCGCCGATCACACTTTACTGACCAAACTGAAGGCGCAATATTCAGGCATTCTGTGGGAAGAGGTGGAAAATTCCAGCGTGGCGTTGAATCTGGTCGCAACAGGAAAAGTGGATGCCGCCATTTCGAATCAACTGACCGCGCGTTATCTGAGTGAACATTACTATCCCGATCAGCTTTCCTGGATACCGCTTACAGGAGAAGATCCTGCGGCAATTAGTTTTGCGGTGCCCCGCTCTGAACCGGAGCTACGGCAAATTCTGGATAAAGCGTTAGATGATATTCCACAAAAAGAGGTCCTGCAGATAGTCAGTAAATGGATCCGTCTGCCGGATGTCAAAATAGATACCTGGGAGTTATACAACAGGCCTTTTTATCTGGTAGCTACGTTAGCATCGTTACTGGTACTCAGCACCTTGTTATGGGCAGTCTATTTGGTGCGGGAAGTCCGTGTCAGAAAACGTTCTCAACGCTTACTCAAAGAGGAACGGAACAGGGCTCTCAGGGCTAATGAGGAGAAGAGAGAATTTCTTTCTCATATGAGCCATGAGATACGAACCCCGGTAAGCGCCATTATGGGATTTCTTGAATTACTGCAACTTTCTCCTGCGAAGTTTAGCCCGGAAGATAAAGCGTCAGTGGACCAGGCTGCTCAAGCCTCACGTTCGTTATTAAAACTTATCGGCGAGATCCTCGATCTGGAGAAGATCGAATCGGGTTTGTTAGAGGTTGTCCCTCAATGGAAATATCCGGACGGTCTGGTACAAGACAACATTGCGCTATTTAGCGCGCTGGCGGCGCAAAAAGGGATCGCGCTGCATTACGATTCTCGTTTAGATGCACGTGAAGCGATGCGACTGGATCCACAATTATTGGGGCAGGTTCTGACCAATATTATCGGTAATGCGGTGAAATTTACCGAACGCGGTGATGTGCGAATTTCAGCGGAGAAGCATGAGCAAACGCTGGTGATCTCGGTGAGTGATTCTGGTCCGGGGATGAGCGAAGAAGAACAGCGTCGATTATTCACCGCTTTTAGCCAGGGAAAAGCGGGAGCACATCATCGTGGTTCGGGGCTTGGATTAGCAATCAGTCGGGCATTACTGAAGCAAATGGGAGGAACAATCGAACTGCAAAGTGAGCTCAATCGGGGAACGACCGTGACGTTGAGCCTGCCAATCCAGACGTCGTTTGATATCACGCCCACCGTTGCGGACGTTGACTCGCCTCTGCCAGCATTTCAAGGAACGCTCCGGGTATTAATCGCTGATGACCTTCCTTTCAGCCGATTACTCCTCAAGCGTCAACTGGCAACACTGGGCATCATGGCGGATGAAGCCGACAACGGAGAGACCGCATTACATTATCTTCAGCAAAGAGATTACGACTTGTTGATTACCGATCTCAATATGCCGGTTATGGAGGGTGTTGAGCTTGCCCGCCAGGTAAGACAATTTAATACGACGCTTGTTATCTGGGGGCTCACGGCAACGGCGCAGGAACACGAGCGCGAACGTTGTTTGTCGGCGGGTATGAATGCCTGTCTTTTCAAACCGATCACACTGTCGCAGCTTTCTCATTTGCTCTCCGGTGTGAGTGACGCCCACGACACCGTATTTGATCTCGAAAGACTGGCGATGCTGGCGCAAGGGAATCGGGCATTGATGCTTCGCGCATTAAAGGATGCGCAGGTAGAAAATCGCTGCGATTTAACCGCGGCTCATAAAGCCAGTGAGTCTGGTGATTATCGTCTGGTGAAACATCATATTCATCGCATTAACGGGACCGCCCAGCTATTGGGGGTTGAGACCTTGATGACGGCTGCACAGTCTTTGGAGGATAAACTCCCGGATGCTATTACCGCCACAGCACTGTCTGGTGAGCTTGAGCATATCCAGACGCTGCTGGACGAACTGGAGCTCGCAATCGAGAAGTTCACGCCCTAATTCCCCTTCCTACACGTGTAGGCGGTGCCTGACAGAATAATAAGGCACCGCTGATGTTGCTCTCGTGTTAACCAGGTAAAATAAGCCCTGTTCCAACAGAATAAAATTAGTTAATTAAACCTGGTATATTTCCTAAGAAAAATCCATGTTTTGGTTTATTACAAGTTTCAGCTATCAAACATGCTCGGATCATTAAACCAAACCTATCCATGTAGTCAGTGTTTAATTCTTATTTTGTTCTTCTGTGTGGGCTTTTGTATTGGTTAAAATAGTTAAGTGTGGATCGTTGTTCTTTTGATGATGAAAAGATAGTAGAAACGATCGTTTTTATGTTTTCTGACGAAATCCACGACTTTTGTGATGTCATGCTGAATTATTTTCTGTAAATTTTACAGCGAAACATGAAGTGGCTTACTGACGTTATAAAAGCAAACAGGACGTGTCGAAAAGGGAAGTTTTATGAAATTATCAGACTCCGTTTTTTCTGATGATTATTTTTTTATTGTCGGCATAAGTGCGTTGTTAACGCCGGAGTTGATTGATGAAAATTACTATATAGTCGATGTTGATGAGTCTAGTTTTCAACGGAGTACTGAGTATTTGTCGCCTGGTAGGAAAATCATTGCATTTATCACTAATGATCTAGACTACTATGCTTTGAACCATTTGAGCGATATTACCTTTATTGATAAGAAACGCCGGATAAACGAAATTCTCTCGTGCCTGTTTGTCAATGACCCTCGGTATGCTTATCGGGTGAAATACACACTTTCATTCCGGGAAAATGAGGTTCTTGCTTGTATGCAAAAAGGAATGGATGCGAATGAGATTGGTGAGTTATTGGGCATGTCGATGAAGACGTTTTATGCACATCGTCGCAGTTTAATATTTAAACTTCAACTCGGTAATCGAGTGTCTCTGTATCGCAATATCGCGCGAATAAGGATGTGCAAACAGTGTACTCATGAATCTGGCCTTGCATAAATTGTTGCATTAATGTCAGGGGCGATAATATACAGAGGAGGTGAACGCGGGAATAATTATTTTTAATATCCATGCTTTTAATTACTTATTAACTTAACTATCTGGATTTATATATGAAAAAAATTGCACTGATCTCCGCGATTTTATCGCTTTCTACTCTGCAAGCAGCCAATGCAGCCGATGGCGTAATTAACTTTACCGGAACGATTACGGGAACGGCGTGCGTGGTTGATCCTTCTGCGATTGCACAACCTGTTGAGCTGGGTACCGTCTCAACGGCGGCATTTTCTGGCGGGAATGGCGCAACCGCGGCAGCCAAGCGCTTCAATATTGTGCTGAAATCCTGCCCGGCGAGTGTGAGCAGCGCCAGCATTCGGTTTGACGGTGCCACTAACACGGCGAATCCTTCGATTCTGGCGTTGACCACGGGGCAAACGGCGACGAATGTCGGCGTCGCTATCTATGAACAGGACAGCGCCACATTGATCCCGGTAGGCTCTTCTTCGGCTAACGTGACGTTGTTGGAAGACGTCAACAATACGTTGACCTATTTCGCGAAATATATGGCCACGGGGACTGTCGGCGCGGGGACGGCAAACGCGTCAACGTCCTTCACCGTGACTTATCAGTAAAAGCAGGGCCACCAGTGGCCCTGAGTAATCAATCAGGAACTCTCATGTTTCAGCAATTATATAAAACGCTTGCTGTGGGGATGATATTGGTCTCAACAGCGGCAGTCAGTGGTGTTGAAATAGGCGGCACCCGTCTTATTTATAATAGTAATGCCAGTCAGGCCACAATAAGCGTGAAAAACCCGGACAATAAACCGTATTTAATCCAGTCATGGGTGAGTAAAAGTGAAAATGGTGATGACAGTGGAAGCGAATTTACCACGACACCACCCTTGTTTAAATTAAACCCAAATTCACAGAATTCCGTTCGCGTCATGCTGGCAGAAAACCACTTACCTTCGGACAGGGAAAGTGTTTACTGGTTGAATATTAAAGCGATTCCGTCATCCTCGCCGGATGCGAAAAATGAATTGTTGATCGCAGTAAAAAGTAAAATGAAGCTATTTTATCGTCCCGCGGGATTAAAGGGCGACCCGTCATTAGCGTACCAGCAGTTAATTTTTTCGCGCGAGGGCGGAAAGTTGACTGTCAATAATCCAACGCCTTATAGCGTGTCGCTTAATGAAGTAAAGGTGAACGGCAGAGCGATAACAAAACCTCCAATGGTATTACCATTTCAAACAGTAACGCTACCACCGTCGGGGATAACAGGCGGAGAGGTATCATGGCGTGCGATTAATGATTTTGGAGGCGTCACGACTGAACAAAAAGTTAAAATGTAGGTTAATTACTTATGCTCCATCTCAATGCGGTCTCAGGTTTTGCAACGTTAACAAAATTATCAGTCCTGGTCTATCTGACTACACATGCTTCAACTGTGTTAGCTGAGGATTATTTTTCACCAGACTTTATTGAAACCCGAGGGAATATCCCACGCGATATTGATATCTCTCGTTTCAGCAGAACTGACGGACAGATTCCCGGTGTTTATCACGTTGATGTCTATCTGAACGGAAATTATATCGAATCTCGTGATATCACTTTTTTGGGTAAAGCGAGTGAATTGACGCCATCGTTAACTTACGCCGATTTCGTGAAATGGGGTGTGAAGCATAATGCACAGCCTGACTGGATGAGTATGGCGGATTCCGCAACCATCGATAATATTGGTGAGTTACTCCCCGGAAGCCAACTCAATTTTCAGTTTGACAGGATGCGGCTGGAGATTTCAGTACCGCAAGAATATATGCAGCGCGATCCGCGCGGCTCAGTCTCACCGGAACAGTGGGACGACGGGCTGAATATGTTGTTCCTGAATTACAACTTCTCTGCTGCCAATAGCCATGGCAAGGGAGATTCGCGTAATGACAGCTATCTGAACCTGCGTAGTGGGATTAACGTCGGTCCCTGGCGGTTGCGTAATTACTCGACGTATAACAATAACCAAGGGGACGGTCGCTGGAACACCCTCAGCACTTCACTGGAGCGTGATATTAAAGTGCTGAAAAGTCAGTTCAGTATGGGTGATGGTTATACACAGGCCGGCGTATTCGACAGTGTTCATTTCCGCGGCGCGCAAATTTATTCGGATGACACCATGCTACCGGAAAGCGTACGTGGATTTGCGCCTGTGGTCCGTGGTATTGCGCAAAGTAACGCACAAGTCACCATTCGTCAGGGCGGGAATATTATCTGGCAGTCTTATGTTCCGCCGGGGCCGTTTGTGATTGACGATCTCTATCCTACTGCCGCTAGCGGCGATCTTACCGTGGCTGTGCGTGAAGCCGATGGTTCGGTACATCAGTTTATTCAGCCATTTTCGGCTGTGCCGATCATGCAGCGTGAAGGCCAGTTTAAATATGCGTTGGCCGCGGGGAAATATCGTGCGTCAAACAGCACGGATAAGGAACCGGAATTCCTTCAGGCCACGATGCGTTACGGGTTGCCGTGGGACACCACGCTCTACGGCGGCACGCTGGCGTCGGGGGATTACCAGGCTGCGGCAGTCGGTATCGGCAAAGGATTGGGTGATTTTGGTTCGTTTTCTTTTGACACCACCTTTGCACATACGCAGATGCCAGGCAAAACGGAAGGCGGTATCTCGCTTCGTGCGCAGTACGCCAAAGATTTTTCATCCACGGGCACCTCGCTGAGTCTGATGGGGTATCGGTATTCCTCTTCCGGTTTTCATGATTTTCAGGAAGCGAATGGCGATGTGAATAAATACCGGATGGCGAGTGATAACGCTCTGGAAGGAAATGACTGGCGCTATCAGCGTAACAAACGCAGTAAGGCACAGGTGACGTTGAACCAGCAACTCGGTGGTTTCGGGAATCTCAACCTTTCGGCCTGGCACCAGGACTACTGGGGCGGCGATAGCGAACGTAACGTCAGCCTGGGTTACAACACCAGTATTAACAATATTAATTATGGCCTGAACTACAGCTATTCCCGTGGTCCCTGGCACAACGACAATGATCATATCGTCTCTTTTACGATGCAGATTCCGTTCTCACGTTTCTTGCCAAATAGCTGGATGACGATTTCGGCAAGCGCGAATAAAAAAGGCGATGCCACTTCACAGGTGGGGCTGTCCGGTTCCGCGCTGGAAGACAGAAATCTGAGCTGGAACGTCCAGCAGGGATACAACAGTAAGGGGTCAGATGTGACGGGTAGCGCGTCGGCAAATTATAAGGGGCGTCACGGTGAATATCAGCTTGGTTATAACTACTCTCGCGATAACCGACAGGTGTCGGTTGGCGCAATGGGGGGACTGGTGGTTCATCCGTATGGCGTCTCTGCGACTCAGCCTCTTGGCGAGACGATGGCGTTGGTGAGGGCCGAGAACGCGGCAGATGCGAAAGTGGCGAATAACAGTGGCATTTACACGGACAGTAAAGGTTTTGCCGTTGTGCCATACGTTTCGCCATATCGGCAGAACAGTCTGACGTTAAATACCGACGCCTTGAATAACAATACCGATGTGTTAAATGACACGCGCACGGTCATACCCACAAAAGGTGCGCTGGCGCTGGCTGACTTCCCGACCGTTACCGGCTACCGGATCATGCTGCAATTGACGGGTAAAACGATTCCGTTTGGGGCGACGGCAAAGATAAACAATCGCGACAATGCGCCAGAAGGAATTGTTGACGATCGTCAGCGAGTCTGGTTTAGCGGTGCACCGGAAAAAGGCTCCGTGGTGGTGAACTGGGCTGGGGAAAGTTGTCAGGCAAGTTATCAGATTGCGCAGATTTCTGACAAAACGCATAACGTCACCGCAGAATGCAGATAAGTGGAGAGTAAGATGAATCGAATTATTGCGAGTTTACTGTTGGTGGCTCTGGGACTGTTTTCACGTACCGTGCTGGCGTGGGATTGTTCGACGGTCACGCCTTCAACAACATTATCGCCACAGAATATCACTATCTCCAGGGATCTGCCGGTGGGGGCCGTTATTGGTACGCAGATAATGACCCCGACAGTGAATGCGTTCAGTTGTTTTGACTCACAACAAGGGGTCATTTCCAATCAAACGTTTGGCGTAAAGGCGACAGGTACCTTCGATTCGATGGTCAATGGAGTACGCGTTTATAAAACCAACGTTAACGGTATTGGCTATGCTATTTCCGCTACAACGGCAAAGTGTGCCGGAGGGAATGCCACCGTCACCGGGTCGAATACTATTCGAGGGGATATTAACACCGCTCAACTGTGTCAAAATACCACGGGAATGATAAGCCCTGGATTAAATGGGTCAGTCACGGTGACGTTTTATAAAACGGCGACGGAGACGGGGTCTGGGACGATATCGGCAAGAACGGTGGGGTCGTTGGTATTGCTGAATAACTCGCTGCTCTGGCAATCCCCAGAGGCCGCAGTCAATATCAATGCGTTCACGGTGACCACGCCGGCCTGCAAACTCACCACAGCATCAATCCCTGTCGATATGAAAGAGGTCGATAAAAACGCCTTTAATGGCAAAGGCACGACGCCGGGAGAGACATATACCCAGTCATTCAGTCTGCCGATGACCTGCAATGCCGGAACGGCGGTCAGCGTCAGGATGGAAGGCGATATTTATGACGCAACGAAAGGCGTTATCAATACGACCAGTGGGAGTAACGCCGCCACAGGGGTCGGAATCCAACTGCTTTATGACAATCAGCCGATGAGGCTGGGCTCAGATGTTGCGGTT
The DNA here is from genome assembly GCF_030332305.1 of Citrobacter sp. Ct235. Lineage (NCBI taxonomy): Bacteria > Pseudomonadati > Pseudomonadota > Gammaproteobacteria > Enterobacterales > Enterobacteriaceae > Citrobacter > Citrobacter sp. Ct235. The sequence continues at coordinate 293,758 of NZ_JAOWIC010000043.1, read as the reverse complement.
GGGGCATCAGGCACGGGAGGCGGATTTTCGGTACCGCTTAAGGCGCGTTACTATCAGACGGGCGAGCGCATCACCACCGGGGCGGCGAATGGCGTCCTGTCTTTTACGATGACATACCAGTAACTAACAGGCGAATGCACATCAGAACAGGCTAACGTCAACCTGTTCTGAGCGGATTGTTAATCAGGACACATTTAATGCGGCTACGTTTGCGATGCCGTAGGGAGAAAGCCACCAACAGCCGTTTATTCTCTATTTGCCATTACAAAATTATCTGTGCCAGTAAAAAGCCAAACGGTACCGAGAAAATAATCGACAAACATCCCGGCAGGAAGAAGGGATGATTAATGATCCTTGAGCCATTCCAGCGTGGACTGAGAAACGATCCCGTATCATCAGTGGCTATCGCAAACGCGGTTGTCGGATAAATATTCGTGATATAGAGTGCGCTGACTGCGACAAAACTGGCTAATATGGCATCTGCGCTAATGCCGATAGACGCGGCAATAGGCATCAGTAATGCACTGGTCGCCCCCTGGCTGAACAGCATTGCGCTGGTACAGAAAAATACGGCTGCTAATAAGACCGGCCAGGTGCGCAATATGTCACTGGCTTCCATTTTGATCTCATCAATATGGGCACCGATAAGCGTGCTGCTTAACCAGACAATCCCTAAAACGACCACCAGCGATTCCGCACCTGATTTAAATATCGGTGAGTTCTTCAGCTCTTTCATGTCCAGCTTGCAGGTAAAAATAATGATGGTGGACACGACAAACATCGTAATAATGATTAAGTCGCGGGAGTTGATGGTATGCCCGATAAGCGATTTAAATAGCAGCATACACACCACAAAGACAACACCTGCCAGGAATATAGCAACCGAAGATTTTCCACCAGCGGGAATCGGGCGGTGGGTATGTTTATTCAGTACAATTTTATTCTCCTGCATGATTTTTTGACACACAGGATCGTCGGCCAGTTTTGCGCCCTGTCTGCTGGCAATAAACGCCGCGATCAGCATGGCGAATAACGCGGTGGGCAGGATAACCAGCATTGCATCGCCGAAACTGACGCCCATCACTTCAACAGTGCCGTACATGATAGCCGTGGCGGCAGAGATCGGGGAGGCGGTAATCCCCAATTGTGACGCCACAACCGCAGAACTCAGTGGTTGGCTGGGCCGGATACCATTATCTTTCGCCACTTCCTGAATCACGTTCATCACCGACATCGCGGTATAACCGGTACCGGAAAGTACCGTCAAAATAAAGGTCACGGTAGGGGCGAGAATATTAAGGTAGCCAGGATGATGACGTAATAACTTTTCTGTCAGGGTGACGAGATAATCCATTCCACCGGCCTGTTGCATGGCCGAAAGTGCCACAATGGTCGACAGAATAATGAGCATCACGTCGACAGGCGGAGATCCCGCTGGAACGCCAAAGATAAATACCGAAATCGCTAATCCGATCCCGCCGGCAAACCCGACGCCAATTCCGCCCCAGCGGGCGGCAAGCATGATGGTTCCCAGCAATAAAACGACATGTAATATCACCATATATTTAACCTGCTCTTTGTTATATTTTATTTATCGGCAACGAGGTGGCGAGGTAATGAATAGTGAATATTCATTACCTGCAGTTAACGCTTATTTCTCGAAAACAGATGATTACGACATATTCATTTCTGTTTGATAGCGTTTAATCGCTGCCGTACTTTTTTGCGGGTCGGTCATATTCATCGGATCAAGCAAATAGTCCGCCTGTTCCGGCGTCAGCAGTTTTTCTGCCAGCACGACCTGCTTTACGCTGCACTGTTGTTGATACGCGGCTTTTGCAATTCGCGATCCCACCTGATAACCAAACAGCGTTGCCACGACGGTGGCCAGCGCCGTACTTTCCTCGGCGTAGCGAGCACTCACTTCTTCATTGATCGCAATATCTTTCAGGCATTTATCGATGAATAACGGTATCCCCCGACTCAGTAACGAACAGGATTCGAAAAGCGCCTTCAGCAGTACAGGTTCCCACACGTTCAGGTCAAGCTCGCCACCCTCAACGGCCATGGTCACCGTGACGTCATTACCTATCACCTGATACGCAATTTGATTCATCAGTTCGGGCATCACCGGGTTGATTTTGCCCGGCATGATGGACGATCCCGGTTGCACGGCCGGGACGATAATTTCATTAAAGCCTGCGCGCGGTCCTGAACCCTGAATACGAAAATCGGTTGCCATTTTGGAGAGAAAGGCTGCGATTTTTTTGAGCTGTGCGGAGAATTCAATATAAAAATCACCGTGTTGCAGACCATCGAAGAAATCCGTTTCTGGTCGATATTTTTCGCCTGTGAGGGTTTCCAGCCACTGATAAACGGCCGGAAGATATCCCTCATGTGTGGATAACCCCGTGCCGATCGCCGTCGCCCCCAGGGGTAAACACAACGCCTCTTCGTTAACCTCGGTCAGCTTTTCTTTGAGTCTGCTGACCTGTGTGCGATACGCGCCAAACTGCTGACCAAACGTCATCGGCACCGCATCCTGAAGGCAGGTGCGGCCTAACTTCACCTTGTCGGCAAACAGACGGCTTTTGTCCGCTAACACGGCTTCCAGTTTTTCCAGTTGCACGAGCAAATGTTTAATATTCATGCGGCTGGTCATTTTCATTGCCGCAGGGATGACGTCGTTAGTTGACTGCCCCATATTGACGTGCGTATTCGGGTGAATCGCGTCATATCCCCGTGCGCCGGTGAGAAGTTCATTCGCGCGGTTAGCGACGACTTCATTCATGTTCATGTTGGTCGAGGTGCCGCCACCGCCCTGAAAAACATCAATCGGGAAATGGGCAGCAAAATTTCCGTTCATCACCTCCTGCGACGCCGTCACGATGACGGCGGCTTTCCGCGGTTCCAACGCGCCAATTTGCGCGTTCGCCTGAGCCGCCGCTTGTTTGATCGCGGCGATAGACCACAGGAAATGCGGAATATCGCCGGCCGTTTGTCCCGATACTGAAAAATTCAGTACCGCCCGTTGCGTTTGAATACCGTAGTAGGCGTCATCCGGCACCATTAAAGTTCCTAATAGATCCTTTTCTTCACGCATCGTTATCTCTCTTCCTGTATTAAGGTGTGTCGCTACCTTAATTTGCTGGCTGTACAGATAATTTGAAGTGGCTCAAAGAAAAAAAACCATTGAAAAGATAAATACTCATTATTAAAAAATGTAATAGTAGAGGCGGGGATGAAGGACATTAACTTCGATTTTAAGCAGTTACAGGCGTTTTTAGCGGTGATTGAGACCGGTTCATTTACCGCTGCGGCAAAGAAGCTCAACCTGACTCAATCCTCGATTTCTCAGCAGATAGCGAATCTGGAAAATGGCCTAAAGACAGATGTGATTAACCGCTCACAGCGACCCATTCAGATGACGATAGCCGGGCAAGCGCTGTATCCGCTGGGGAAAAAGATTATCGATAGCGGCATTTATTTGCAGGAACATATTAACGCGATCAGTCACGGGCATATTTCACATTTGAAAATTGGTTTTGTTGATTCGATCGGTAAATCCATTGGGCTGGATATCCTTAAGTTCCTGCAACCGCAGGTAAAACATATTTTTCAGGTTACCGGTACGGCATCGGGACTGCTTTCCGCACTGAATACAGGCAGCATTAACCTGGCAATCACCATGCTGCATACTGAGATGCCGCCTAACGTCAGAATGTACCCGTTGATTGAGGAAGAGTTTCTGTGCGTTTGCCCCAAAGCCTGGCCGGAGACGCGACTGGAAGAGTTGTGTAAAAACAGGAACTACATCGCCTACACCCCCAGTACGCCAACCGGCATCCAGACGCTCAACTGGCTGAAATGGAATAACCTGTCTCCATCCATACAGTTTGAAATGGACAATGCTGATGACATTCTGAAACTTATTTCCTACGGTTATGGATGGACGCTGACCACGCCGCTGTTTATGACCACCATTCCCACGTTTACCGACTCGCTGAAGATCATCCGTATCAACAACCGTAAAGAGCGGCGCAAAATTGTCCTGTTGTGTAAGGACGACGAACTGTCTGAGTTTTATAAACATCTGGCGATTGAAGTCCGGTCGATACTGGAAACGAAACTGGAGCAAGGGTTTTACAGTAAGCTCGATTCGGATGCGGATGCGGATGTGTCGTTATGATCATGGTCGCGACGGAGGAAGCCGCGTTATCCACTAACGAGATAGAACGCCTGATATTTACATAACCCCAATCCTTCATCATTCGGTCTCCAGCGAAGTATTGCCCGCAATTACCCTCTAAAGTAGCGGAAGTGCTTATGCCGGAGGTTGCTATGATTGCAGTGATTTTTGAAGCGGATGCGGTGCCCGCTCAGCAGGAACGATATTTACAACTCGCCGCTGAACTCAGGACGGAACTCGTTAATATTGAGGGTTTCATCTCAATTGAGCGTTTCAGAAGTTTGAGCAAGGAGGGGCGGATTTTATCGCTGTCGTGGTGGGAGAGTGAAGACGCCGTTACGGTGTGGAAAAACAACATGAAACATCGGGCCGCGCAAATGGAAGGAAGGGAGTCGATATTTTCGTTTTACCGAATCCGCGTTGCGCACGTTCTGCGTGATTATTCATCCGAATGAGAAGCGAATGGAATACCCCCCGACGTCGCTTCTGGCCGTCGGGGGAGGGTTATATCTCTGTTCTTCGCCGATACACGATTACAGCCTGAATGCCTGCAAGCCGATCAGGTTGCTCTGCGTTTCGATGTTGAGCAGAAAATCCAGTAACCCATGACATTCTGTAACCAATACAGAGGAAGGGGAATCACAGCCATTACGCAAGCAGAATGGTATCCAAAGCATACAGGGGAACGGAAAGTACCATACGCTGGGGGCGCTATTTCTGAGCCGCTGTGAATGACAGGTCATTGCCCCGCAATCTGACAGAAAATAGCATTGGTTCGACAGCCAAATTTATTTTCCAGACGTAATTTTCTGACATAGACTTCTTTGGGTTTGAGTTGATCAAGTTCGATGATTTCTTTAAACCCTCTGCCAGCAATAAAATGAGCCAGCAGGGAATACTCAGCCCGATTCAGCGTTTCTCCCATCCGGCGATTGGCTAACTCACCTCTGAATAATCGCTTGATTTTTTGTTCAATGGCATCTTCTCTATCACAGGAGTAAATAACGCCTCTGATTTCCTGACGATTGACAAGCCAGTAATTCGCTAAGGAACTCATTTTTTTATCGGCGATCAGGATAATGTACATTTTTGTACCGATCAGGTAATCAACCCAATCCGATTTAACAAAATATCTCAGGTTAGCAAAGGAGAAGTCGATAAAGATAAAACCACGTGGCAAATGGTTTTTATACTTCATTAAAAACTTCTCAATGACCCCATTTTTAAAATAAATATTCACCTCCGGCCATACTGCGAATTGAGTATGGTCACAATACAGAGAACAGACGCTCTTCTCTGGGGAAATAAGACATGACGTCTCACAACTAATACAATGAATCTGTTTTTTCAAATACGCATTCATATATAAATTCTCCCAAGTCGTTCTCATTCATTTGTTAGGTTTCTATACACGTCTGAGATTTTTCCAAAAGATGTTAAAAAACTATCCGTGTAAAACAATTTTTCCAGTGGGAGAGGCGTATTCAAAGGTTCCATGCCCGGACTATTGATCGTCAGGCCCTCGTCATGAACAGAGAACGTATCGGTATTCCTTTGCCAGACACAGGAGAGTGTTGTCGTGTTTTTGGTAATTATCCTGGTGCTCGCGGGTGGCATATACGTCTCAATGAGCACAGGTAAATCGGTTCCCGAACCCAATTCCTTTAAACAGTCGAATGCAATACAGAACGTCTGGGGGACGGGATACTGAGAAAAAAGAGTCACAGAAACACCTGACGCACCAGGTAAATATTTTTTTGAAAATAGACCCATCTCCTGTCCTTAAGGGGGAACAATATAAAGTAAGACTATTTGACACGTTACTAATCAATTTTTCATATGTATGACTTTTATGAAAAGTAAAGTCAATATTACGTGATGTCAATAGTTCTGCTATTGAAATGAGCCTATAATGCGTGTGGGTAAAATACCGTAAAGGGTAAAATTCTTATATTTAAAGCAAGCGTGATTTGCGATGATTTCATGCAATATATGCAAATGGAACTATTCTCTTACACGAGTAAAATAAGAATTTATTCCATACATTAAGCCATTATTGCAAGGATTTGAAGGGTATCAGAAAGAAAAAATAGCACTTTATGTTAAAGTGCGGGCCAAATGAAGTTTAGCTATCCGATAGCGTGTTGGTTACTTCATTTGAGAGAAACCTCACCGTGGATCTGTTGAGATTGAAATTCGTCAATATATAAATCGTCACGGATAATACCGCCTTTCCGCTGCCGTAGATGAGAGGGATATAACCTTTAACCCATAAATAATTTGTGGGAATACAGGTGCTGCCGTTATCCGACGCGTGGACGACAATCCTGACAGCGCACTGGTCGCCGTCAAATTAGCAGAGGGATGCCAGGCTGAGCCATCAGCACCATCGGAACGTGCGGTTGACCCGAGAGAGAAGAGAGATGTGTTTCTTCTGTGTAAAGGGACAAACGGCGTTAGGAATAAACGATGCTCCGCTGAGAATTATTGCGAAATTGTTTGGTGGTCATTTTTACCACGCGTTGCCTGGATGAGGATCGTCAACAGGGCAGAATTGCCTTTCATAGCGACTCACCGGCAAGCCGTTGTTTTCTTACTGAAAGTAGTGATGACGTTGGCGTTGAAGGGATTTGTCGCCGGAAGGTGGTATAAGGAAAGATTGAGCGTCGTGATGACAAGGGACTGAAACAAGGCAGGACTGTACTGAATTTTTGAATTAATGCGACCCTAAATATTACCCCTTGAAAATACAAGGGGCAATATAATAAAGGTGAATATTTGATATTTGTCGTATTTTAATGGTTTTTTATTGATTAAGTGCTTATTGCATTCTGTACCCGAGGGACTAAATGTTAGATAATCTCGGGTGGATTTATCCCTGGTGTTACGTTGGTCTTTGACCGCCTGACTAGTATGCGCCGCGAGCGCTATTAGTCAGGTATTTTTTAAGTATAAGGAAGACCCGCCCTAAAAAAAAGCTGTCCTAAAAGACAGGGGATAATAATTTCGGAATGTTATTATCAGGAATGAATAAATGAACTCTTTTGTTGAGTTTTTTTTGCTTGATCGCGATAAGTTGCCGTCAGGTTTTGCCACTGAACTCTACAGACTGCGAAACCGAACATTTCGTGAGCGACTCGACTGGAAAGTGGAATGTATTGATGGCCTGGAAAAGGATCAATTTGATAACGAAAACACGACTTACCTTTTAGGCATGCATGGGGGAGAGATCCTGTGCGGCGCCCGATTTATCGACGCCACGCAACCGACGATGATCAGCGAAATATTCCATGAGTACTTTGATAATATCTCCCTTCCAACGGATATTCCCTGTTGCGAAGTGAGTCGCCTGTTTTTAGATAAAGCCAGACGTGATTCCGGAAACCTTCGCGGGATGCCAGCCAGTAAGGCACTGTTCCTCGCGATGATCATCTATTGCATGAAAAAACAGTATCGGGGTATGTACGCCGTTGCCAGTCGCGGCATGTATGCCATATTTCGTCATGCTAACTGGAAAATAGACGTGATTCAGAAAGGTCTTTCTGAGAAAGGTGAAACTATCTACTATATTTTTATGCCGGCAAGTGAAAGCGCGGTCGAAAGCATCATCAGTAAAGACAAGGACAGCCACTGGCTCCGCGAGATACTTCAACAACTTCGCCGTATGTAATTGCGCACGGAGTTCAGTTATCCAGTAATCTGAGCTCCATTCCGAGTTTTACCGCATGTCTGGCGTTGTTCACGCCCAGCTTCTTCATCGCATTACCCATATGAAATTTCACGGTTCGCTCAGCAATTGATAAAATAACCGAGACTTCTGCGTACGTTTTACCTGCACTGACCCATTTCAAAATCTGCCGTTCGCGCGGTGACAAAAAAACGTTCTTTTTTTGATGAACTTTACTGTAGAGATCGAGTGTCTTCTGATGTAACTGAATGAGAAAATGCATGAAATGTGCACGACAGGTTTCCATCTCAATACCCGAATCCTTCTGGCTGATGATGGACAACACGACAAGATTATTCAGATAGTCATGCAGGGGAAACGTTTGGCCCTGAAAAATATTGTGTTCAGAACTTTCACTGAAAATGCGGGTAAGATTATAACCGCTTGCCAGTAGTACCTTGTTCTCCCAGAAAAAATCCTCAACGCTGCTTAATGCCCTAATAATAACAGGGTCAATAAACTGATATTTTCTTTCAAGATAGATATCAAACCACTCAGGATTATTATTGATAATCTGCATTTGCGAGGGATCTTTCTTGTTCATGATCGCATATGCGTAGACCGTATTTTTGTAGTCCTTAATGAACGTATTCAGTTCGTTCTGGATTAACGCATTGATCCCTTCATCGCTGTAATACATATCCTTCACGCCAGCTGCTGCCTCTGAGATGAGTGTTTGAATAAGTATAACCTGCCTCGTTGCCTGACAAAATGGACTTATCCCACAACAGTCGATATTTTCTGTCCTCTTGACGAGTCTGTTTACCGCCTGAAAAGGTCTGATTTGATGCCCGTTCGCTATCGTGCAGGCGAAAAGCATGTTTGATCAGAATGATATGGCGTTGCCCATAAACGTTTCGAGCATATTCCCGCCTACCGGCGGGGAGATGAGATATCCCTGAAAGCGATCGATACCTAAGGCTTTTAATATCGCAAATTTCTCTGCACTGTCCACCCCTTCGGCAACGCAGCGACTGCCTGTCAGCATACAGTAATAGTTCAGGCTTTTTATCAGCGCCAGTGCGTGTGGATCGCGTTGCATATCATTGATAATGCCCCTGTCCAGCTTATATTCGCTAAACTGGATCTGCCTGACCGGAAACATCACGCTGCCTTGTGAAAAGCAGTCATCCAGCATAATACGAAAGCCGAGCTGTTTTAATTTGTCGATGTTCGCGGCGGTTTTCCCTCTTTGACTGACATCGATGGTTTCAGCAAATTCCAGTACCAGCCTCTCCGTTCGCTGCGGCGAATGCAACTGCTGTTTTGCGGTTTCCAGCATTCGCGGAAGGCATTCATGACCGGCAATGGCGGCAGGGATGTTCAGTGAGAAATAAAACTCCCCGGGATGCTGGTTGATTCGCTGTATGGCTTCCTGCAAAACAAACGCAGTCAGTACCTGCCAGGCGTATTCGGCGCGTATCTGTGGCAAAAATTCGCCGGGTTGCAGGACCGTTCCATTGCGACGCCAGCGTGAGAGAATTTCCACACCTTGTAATCGATGGGTGCTATCAACAATCGGTTGAAATACCGGAAAGAGTTGTCGGCAATGGATGGCATGGATGAATTCACGTTCGAAGGGGGATAGCGGATTGATGCCGCTTCTGTTCTGCCGGGTTTCCGGATTGCCGGGAAAATGTGCTGCCAGTTTTGGGTGATGTTCTGCCATCTTTTTGAGTCCTGATGTCCTCTGGTTATAAAGCGTTTTTTGGCTGATACCCTGCTGTTGTGCCCGCTCCATGATGTTGTATCCATGCAATAAATCCAGAATGGCGTTTAGCTCAGGTTTGCTGAGGCCAACCGCCGGTTTGCCATAAACCAGCCTCGCTTTTTCTGCTCGTTGCATCAGAAAAGGGGCCTCCTGAAATCCATGCCCGCGCAGCTGTGCCGCAATGCAGCGAGTTGGCAAGTCGGAGGCGGCGACCCGGATTTCGCTAAGCAGACTGCGACGGGTAACAAGATGCCCCAGCGTGTGCCACAACCAACGGTCAGGACAGCGGCTAAGGATTAGCATCGGCAGGGGAGCGGCGGACTGGTCCAGCAAAACCGCCGCTTGCTGCAGCGTCGTGAGCAACCCAAGGGGATCGTCAGGAAGAAACACCACAATTCGGCGTGCTGGCGCCAGGGCGGCAAGCGCCGAAATATCCAGCGACTGTGCGTCCAACTGCGTCAACTGCTGGCGGTCTGACGCCATCATCCTTGCGAGTCCTTCGCCAGCATAGGGGCAGGGCGACAGAATGTAGTCCATCGTGGGGCTTCCCGTATCACTGATAAACAAACGTCACCCCGATGATTGACTGAACATTTCCCGCCGTAACCTGTCCGCTGGTTCGCGCGTAATTGGCCGTTAAGCCGAGGCTCACGGCAGAGGTGCTGACCGTCCCTAATGACACGGTGCTGTTGGTGGGGACGACACTGCCGTTGCGCGTGAGTTGGACGCCAATGCCCAATGCCGGAGAGGACGATGCGGTATTGGTGAAGATTGAACTGGCGGAATCCGCCGTGGTTCCCGAGAGGTAATACGCCAGTTTCTGGCTTTGCGCGCAGTAAACGGTCAGAGGGATGGGCATGGAGCCAGGGTAGTCAGGCAGGGCCACCGTCACGTCGCGGGCGGAGACGTCGCAGCCGCCGGTAGGAATGACCACATTGTTGTTGGCGTAGATGTTCCAGACGAACTGAAAGTCATCGCTGTCTTTGCTGTTGGTCTGGCGGAGAATCAGTTTGGCAATAAGCGTTCCGGTGCTTATCGCCACGCCGCCGGCAGAACTGATCGGCGTCAGATACAGTACGGTCGGCCAGGGTTTATCGATTTTCGAGTCATAGATCATCCGCGCGGTTTCGCTGGTGGTGGGAAACGGGTAGCTGGAACCGTTGTATTTTACGGTGCCGGAAAAACTCGCTAACACGCCGCCGTAAGCGGACCCCTGCTGGAGAGTGACATAGTCGGTTATGGTTTCAGGATAATCGTTGTGACAAAAAATCTGCGTTGAGAGATCGACAACCAGGTTTTGCCCGACGTTCACCGCCGGTGCGAGGTCGACATAGACATTAGCGCTGCCGCCGCCAATAGGAATTGTCGCCCCGCTAGCGGTTTTGCAGGCGAAGGACCAGGCATTGACCGACCAGCCCAACAGTAGCAACGTCGTCAGCAGGGTGATGATTTTTTTCATTAACATACTCTCCTGGTCAGGCATAGGTGTAGGTCACGTTAATCACGGCCTGGATAGTTCCCTGGGTTGCGCCGCCGTTGACGGATATCGCTCTGACCTGTAAAGGAAAACGGGTGGCCTGCGTGGCGTCATCCACCTGAACAGACTTTGTCGCGCCGGTGTTCAGTCGGTTACCGCTGTCATCCTGGAGTTCAAGCTGGATATTTCCGGCGCTCCCCTGATTTTTGTAATAGCCGGTACTGTCGGCCGTACCGCTGAAGCTGGCTGTAACGCGGGACGTACCGACCGGACAGTTGCTCAGATCGAGCGCCACGGTATGCCAGGCGGAGGTGGAACCGGCCGAGACCAGACTGAAGGTGTAGAGATCGCCAAGCTCGACGGTGGCATTGGTGGTGGATACCGTGCACGGTTTCGCTACCACTTTTCCGTTCACGGTAATAGTCACGTCGGCTGCCTGTAGCGCTGAGGGGGCTGCCAGTATTACAGCCAGTAGCCACCCGGGTTGAAACCATCTCATCAGAGCCTCCGCTTACTGAAATTCAAGAGTGAATGTCGCTGTTGCATTAACGTGTCCTGGCGTGACGGGCACCTGCGTCGCCATCAGGCGGGCATAAAAGTTCAGCGTGTTGGTCTGGCCGGGCGTCAGGGTGGTCCAGGGTAGGGTGGATGATCCGGCATTGAGGGGCAGCTCCGTCTGCTGTCCGTTGAGGATCTGGATCCCCATTCCGGCCGCCGCCGAGTTTCCGCTATCGAGTTGCAATAAATGGGTGTTGTCATTATCAGCAATACCGATAAAACCGACCTTTACCGCAGTGACTGAACTGCCGCAGGGGGAGAGCACAATACGGAACGGGACGGGAGGCGTGGTCGCGCCGACGCGGCTGAACTGTTTTGCCGCGTTATCCAGTAGATCGACAGTAAAATCTTTGGATTCGCCCGCCACAGCACAGGCGTTATCCCTGACATACCCGCTGATCGTAATGGTGCTGTCGGCGGCAAGCGCGTTAGCGGCAATCAGCGAGAAAACGACACCCAGCAGATAAAGACGTTTTTTCATCATCATGTCCTTAGCGGCACTCCGCCGTGAGCTGAATGAGTCGTTGTTGCTGGTTCTCTGCGGTCAGGCGGTAATCCGCCACGCAACTGGCGCTCGCAGCGTTCCCCCATTTCACCTGCACCTTTCCCGCCAGCGGCATGCCGCTCAGATAAACCAGACCGTTATCGGCGACGATGCTGCCACTTTTATTGCTGTCAGAGGTGACCATTGCGCCAAACGGAACCGGTTTGCCGTTGTGGATTAGCGTCATCAGCAGTTTCATCCCGACATGGGCATTAAATTCGGCACGGACGATCGCACCGTGCGTGGGGACGACGTTGATGACGGCATCATCGAGATCAACGTTGTCGGCGAGCGTATTGGTATTCAGCGCAACCCGGTTTTCGCGGTATTCGGTGGCGTAAGGCAGGACGGCGTAACCCCGCCAGTCGGTACGGACTCCGGTCTGGTTTTCGACTTTCACGCCCTCAGCGCCCGGTGCTTTTATTAACACCACCGTGTCATTGAGCGGTTGGCTCAGCGTGACGCCGTTAGCATGCGCCAGTACGCCACCGCTCATCCCGTAATAGAGCTGTTTGAGACCGTCACTACGGCTGTAACCGACGTTGGCGTTGCCGTAACTGCTGCGGTAGTTCAACGCGGCATAGCCTGTACTGCCGCTGTTACCTTCACCGCCGCCCGCATAGCCGGTTTGCACGCTGTAGCTGAGGTTATTGTCTTCCAGCAAGGTGCCATACAGCCCCGCCAGGTTGGTCATTCGACCGTTAAGGTCGTTCGACATGCTGTAGCTGGCGCTGGCGTGTCGCCAGACGGACTGGCTGTCCGATCGCAACCAGTGGCTGAAGGGGATATTGACGTTAATCGCGAGCATCTGATCGCGCCCCTCCTGCCAGGCGTTTTTGGTCAGGCTGTAACTCAGTGTCCAGTTGATATCGTCGATGGCGGTGTTCAACCCAGCCTGCAACTGTTCGTCGGCGCTGTCGGTGCCCCAGTATGTCTGGTGGCTTCCGCTCAGATAGAGCGTGGCGGTGCGGCCTAACTGTTGGGTCAGACTCACCTGCACTTTGCCGCGCTTGTTATAGGCGAGGTTGTAGTAATCCGTGAATTTTGGCTGTACCTGAATGACCCCATCCTGCGTTTCAACGCTATAGCCGCTCATACGACGGTAAGTGGTATCGGCAAAGCTAAAATAACCGCGTGTGGAGTAGCGATAGCCCACCAACTGGATGTTCGTGCCAACGTCGCTCAGTGATTTGTTATAGAGAAAGCGTACCGACTGCCCCTGATGTTTGCTGTCATCGGGCAGGGTGGCATTGGCCTGAGTGACATCTACCGACAGCGCCCCCAACACCCCCATATTTTTCCCCACCCCCAGATTGAAGGCGCGGTAGCGGTCCGCCAGTTGAGTGCCGCCGTACAGGGTCCAGCCTGCCGGAAGGCCGTGGAGTACTGTGCTCTGAAAGAACGTCGGTTCTTCCTGCTGATCGTTACCGCTACGGTACTCTCCGGCGGTGACGGCATAACGGGTGTGGCCTTCACGTTGCAGCACCGGAACTGAGGAGTAAGGAACGGTGAAATTCTGGCTGCTGCCGTCGGTTTCCTTGATGGTGACCTGCAGATCGCCACCGTTACCTGCGGCATAAAGATCGCTAATGGTGAAGGGGCCGGGCGGTACCGTGCTGTGATAGATCTCATAGCCGTTTTGTTTAATGGAGACCTGTGCCGTACCGCGGGCAATACCGTGGATCACCGGGGCGAAACCTTTCTGGCTGTCCGGCAGCATATTGTCATCAGAGGCGAGTTGCGCGCCGCGAAAGTTAATACCGTCAAAGACATCGCCGTTGGTATAGCTATCGCCGAGCGTCAGGCGCGAGCGTAACGGCGTGATATCCCGTTCCAGCCAGGTATTGACGTGCTGCCATGTGTTGTCATTGCCAGAAGATCCACCGCCGCTACTGTAGCTCCACGTGGTATTGTCACGCAGACGCCACGCACCAAGGTTAAGCCCACTTTGCAGGTTCAGATACGCATAATTGCTGCTGCCGCCGATGTCGTTCTGGACAGTGTTACCTGTGAAGTTGTAGTTCAGTAACCCTGCCGTAATACCGTTATCCCATTGTTCCGGCGGGATATAGCCCCGCGCCTGATTACCCATAAACGCCTGAGGGATAGTCAGATGCAACTGCTGTTGCCCCACGTCTAAACGTGCGGTAGCGTCTTTAATCATCTCCGTTAACGGAACGCAGGCGTCGGTCGCCAGCGCATCCATTCCATTCACTGATGCGGTGTTAAGCCCCATCGCCGCGAGTTGTCCACGCGTCAGGCAAGGAGCCAGTTCGTGACTGTTTTCGCTGGCATGGAAGGTGACATCGCGGGTGGTCATATACCCGTCATTCAGCCAGATATCGACGCGGTACGTGCCGGGGGGCAACTCATGCCCTTTCTCAAAACCGGAAAGATCCGCGACGGCAGATGGATCGTCCGCCAGAAAACGCGGGTTAAAATAGAGCTCTGCCCGCGCGGAAAATGTCTGCAAAACGAGCAGAAGGGCAAGGGCTGTCTGCGCAATGATGCCTGCCAAACGTGGCGCGTACTGCCGTATACGGCGGGAGCTCAAACGGTCGAGTCCAAATTTCAGATATGACATTAGTCCCTCCGGTTCGAGATCGCCCGGCTGTCAGTTCTTTTTTTATTCAGGGATGACGCTGGTTTCCCCGTGCGTTATTACATTGCGCCTTTCATGCGCGGCGTCAGCGCGCCATAGTCATTAATGGTCTTATAGGTAATTTCGCTGCCTGCATCGGCGGGTAATGCCACGCGGGTTTCGCCCATCGGTGGGACGAGTGCATTTTCCAGCGTTCGGGTGCCCGCGCTGAGTTCAGTCACCGTCAGGTAGTACGGCGTTGGATTGATCAACGTCAGCGAGCCTGCGCTACGGCGAAAGGTGAGTTTTTCGGGGGCCTGATCCGGCGACAGTGCGAGTCCGGCCGGACGGTAATACAGCTTAATGCGGCTGATAATGGCCAACTGGAGGGTGTTGTCGCTGAGCTTCGATTTGTCCATCGACGGGATCGCTTTGACATTCATCCAGAACAGACTTTCCCGGTCCTGGGGCAACTGATTATTGGTCGCATCGAGAATACGCAAGGTGTTCTCTTTTTTTCCCTGCATGGCAAACAGTGGCGGGGTAACGACAAAGCGTCCGTCTTTGACGCCCTCGGCATTTTCAACCCATGACTGGAGCAGATACGTACTGTTGTCATCATTATTGGTGACCGCCAGTTGCACCTGTTTTTGACCCGCCGGATAAATCACCCGAGTCGCGCCCAGCGCCACGCCCGCTTCGGCCTGGGTGAAGGATCCCATGGCGGTTACCAGCAGCACGCCTGCCAGCAGACGGCGCATCATTGTGCGTGTTTTTTTCATGTTTACCCCTGTTGTTCTCACCGTTATTTCCTGTATTCGATATCTCTGCGGGTTAATTACTGGTAGGTCAAAGAGAACCAGGCCTGTGCGTTGGCGGTTCCTCCGGTGACCTGACGTCCGGTAGAACGATATTTCGCTACGAAATGCAGTGTGGTTGGCCCGCTGTAGAGGCGCGATCCGCTAACCGGTGGAAGGTTAAGAGGAAGTTGGCTGCCTTCTTGATCAAATAACGCTATCCCAATACCGGTGGCGATCCCTGGCCCTTCCCCCACGGAGAGGACATCGGGGTTTTTCCCATCGGCAATGCCATGAAACGTCACCCCGACACGTTGGCTTACGGCTGTATTGCACTCCTGGAGATGAATGTCGAAAGGGACAGGGTTGGCATCTTCCCCTGCCGCATGAAATCGATTGCTGCTGATCTGCCCCATTTGCACGGTCATCTGACGATCGCCTGCCTCAACACGGCAGGATTCGGCAATGATGACGCCCTGAAAACGCATGCTTCCGCCGGGCAACGTGACATTCCACTTGTTTCCAGCCAGCGCGCAGGCGGGGAGTAAAAGCATCAGCAGTCCTGATTTCATCCTGTGCATCGTTATCACCTCAGTCCCATTGCGGATAACAGGCCGTCCTGGCCCCATTCGCTTCCCTGCCTGATGAATTACTGGTATTGAACTTTGAAGGTGGCGTCAGCGTTAGCAGTACCGGCTGTTGCTGCGCCCGTTGCAAAGTAACGGGCCTGGAACGGGATGATGTTGGTGCCATCGTTCAGGGTTGTCGCGGCGCTAAAGGTTGCGCCGTCCAGCGCCAGTGGGGTGCCTTTGTTGTCGAGGATCTGGACGCCAACGTTGGTGGCGCTACCGGCTGCGGAGCTCTGCAACGCCAGTACGGTGTTATTGGTGGTATCAATCGCCGTGCCAGAGAACGCC
The DNA here is from genome assembly GCF_030332305.1 of Citrobacter sp. Ct235. Classification (NCBI taxonomy): domain Bacteria; kingdom Pseudomonadati; phylum Pseudomonadota; class Gammaproteobacteria; order Enterobacterales; family Enterobacteriaceae; genus Citrobacter; species Citrobacter sp. Ct235. The sequence goes on along the minus strand of NZ_JAOWIC010000043.1, from coordinate 277,257 downwards.
ACAGAGGCTTTGGTTGATACGCTGGTATCACAGTCATCAAGCTGAATGTTGAAACCGACGGAAGAACTGGTACTGCCCGCCGTCGCCAGTTTTGCCGAGCGAACCTGACCAAGCTGTACGGTTTGATCGACAGAACCGGCATCGACGGCGCAGGCGGCGTTAACGACTTCCCCTTTAAAATGCACTGTACCGCCGTTTACCGTGGTGGTATCGGCCAGAGCCGCCGCGGAAGCCAGAGACAGAGCTGACATAGCAACGATAGCCAGTGTTTTAATTTTCATGCTGTTTTCCTTTAAACAATATCGATATAACGAACCCAAATGGGCAGTCGTTATGCCTTCCAGGCATTCCATGTTTCAACATAATGGTACGACTGCCGGTTCTGCACAGTTTTCGCCCAACGAATGAGACAATTGGGGCCATTTTGACTCATTGGGATAAATGTCTTGAAATGGCGATTATTATTTCATTTGTCGGATTTTTATGTTTTGTTTTTGTGTTTTATAAACACAAAAAACTACATTGTGATTTTTAACAGGCGGGCGGATACAGGGCAGATTTCAGAGGGAGAAATCCCAAAAGTCTTTAAACGCGGAGGTGGGTGAGAAAAAATATTGAGGATAATGCTATTCTAATCAACGAGATAATTAGTGATTTTTGATAATGCTCAACTTGTTAGTTGCAAAGCTTTACGCATTTTTTTTATGATATAAACAGTTTGGCCCCAATTGACCTATTCATGCAAAGACTTCCCTTTCTATATCAATAAGTTATCTTATTTCTTTTTCTCCTGTGAAATGACTTCTAACAGACTGCTCCTCTCCCATAATCCGGCAAAACGTGCGGCGTTGCTGGCGGTGTAACGGACGGTATGGCGAATATTACGGTGGCCAAGATAATCCTGAATCAGGCGCGTATCTGCCCCCCTTTCGGCAAGTTCATAACCGCAGGCGTGACGTAACATATGGGGATGGGTATGGGTGACGGTTCCGGCATCAATGCCTGCAGCCCGGATAATACGATACGCTTGTTGGCGAGAAAGCGGTGTCCCCCGACGGGAGATAAACACGGCGTCAGTCCGGCTTGCGCCTCTCCAGTCTGCTCGCGCCTGACTCCAGCGTTCAACGGCCTCACGCTCATCAAAACGCAGTGGATGGATGGTGGAAAAACCGTTTTTTAGTCGACGGATATTGATTCGTCCCTCGTTAAGATCGAAGTCGCGGTAATGCAGATCGAGGAGTTCACTGATGCGCATGCCGTGACGGAATGCCAGTAAAATAAGGCAATAATCTCGCTCCCCGGTCGCGCCATGCCGGGCGGCCAACATCATAGCGTGTACTTCTTTGCCGGTAAGATAACGACGTCGATTCACAATACATTACTCCTGAAATATGTTTCTGATAGTGAACGCCTGTAGCCAACATCATGCGATTAAAAAATAATCTGCGATGTTAAAGGCATATTATATTTAGGGGATTAATCACAGTTTGTGATTACATCACTTTTACACACGCAGCTATTATTGCTACATGATAAATCTTATTTTTATTGATTTTATCAGGTGCGACAATAGCGTCTGTGGTAGACAAAGTCAGGTGTATAAATTTAAAAGAAAAATAGTTACAGACGGTAGTGATTCCCGCGAAGGTTTGTTTGATGAAACGTTAACTTTGGTAAAAGACATATCATTGTTAATTACAGGGATATAATAAAATTGTTTAATTTTAATGCAAATAAAGATATGCGTGAATAATAAGCATAATAAACATAAGGTTAAATATTATTAATGTCTCGTAAGCCACGGGGTTGTTTTTTAACACCATCCATGGCGTTGAAAATGTCACAGTGAAATAGCATTATGCTGTTTGAGTTTAGCGTCATCCCAGATACCGTAAAATCGACCTGCATTACTGGCAGTGTACCAGACGGTATGGCGAATGTTACGGTGCCCCAGGTAATCCTGGATGAGACGGGTGTCGATCCCCATATTGGCTAACGCAAAACCGCAAGAGTGACGAAGCATATGTGGATGAATTTCAAGCGGGAGTCCTGCGTGATCGCCCGAGGCTGAAATGATTTGATAAAACTGTTGGCGAGAAAGAGGATTCCCTTTTCTTGATAAAAATAACCACTCACTGTTGGAATCGGGATAGGCGGCACGAATAACCAGCCAGTTCTTTAATGCCTGAATTTCTTCACTTAATAATGGATGCGTTGTCGAAAACCCCTTTTTCAGACGGTGAATATAAATGCATCGTGATTTGATATCAATATCTGAAATTTGCAGGCGACAGATTTCACTGGCGCGAAATCCATGAATAAAACACAGTAATGTCAGACAGTAATTGCGGGTAGCGTTTGGTCCGGTATTTGCTGCTTTGAGAAGCGACTCTATTTCATTTTGAGTCAAAAAATTCCTCTTCTTATTATCTGCGCTGTTTTTCATTAGGTTCCCTTTTGATTGCAGGTGTGCACTCATTCTGCTGATTCCCATTAATCCAATGGTCTTATCCGGTTTTAGCTCATTATTTATTAGTACAGCACGGTAGGCGTAAATCGTATACAACACCGCTACGTCACAGAAAGACTTAACCGGATAATGAAAATGGCTGTATGTTGTTACGTCATAACGTCGTGCCATTATCGACTGGTAGCCTCCTCTTATCTTGTGCTCGGGGTTATCTTGCTGAATCAAAAAAATTTATTGCTGCTCTAAGATCGAGTCCATTCTGGAACATCCTGAATGATGTGCAAGGGACTTCTCTGAAGGCGGAGAACAACATAACAACCTCGCTAGCATTCACTGTAGAACCACAACAATGACTAAACAATACTGCAAAAATCACAGAGAGAATAGTCATAATAGGTATGACAACCGCGTTAAGAGATGTGCCGGGTATTTAACCGGGAGCAAAATGCTCCCGGTTTATCATGCGAAAAGTGTAATGATACGGGTATATTTGACTGACAGAGGCGGGTGGTAAAATTAGAATACAAATGTGATGAAATATTTTGCGACAAATAAAACGTGAGCGGCGGAATAATAACGCTTGAAATTACTCTTGTCCGGACAAAGGTGTTTACGGGTAGCGTTCTAAAGAGACAGCGCTGTTTTCTGATATTGTATTGCTGCTGACATTACGCCTCATTTTGGTAATTACTGGAACTCACATGATCGGTACTTTCTTTTTTCAGTGTGACATAGTGTATTGCGTCCCTTTGAATTATGCTGTTCCGACATTGCGTTACTGAAGATTTACGGATTGGGTGATGACTGAAGGAAATGATATGAAGTCTATCGGTATTTTTTGCGGTTCATCTGAAGGTCATTCTCCTGTTTACATGCAGGCCGCGCGCGAAGCCGGAACCTTTCTGGCCCAGGCTGGACTGGGTATTGTTTTTGGTGGTGGTCGGGTTGGATTGATGGGGGCCGTGGCGGATTCTGCCCTGCAACACGGTGGGCACGTGACGGGGGTGATCCCCGTGTCTTTGCTTGAACGTGAAATTGCGCATACCGGGCTGACAGATTTGCAGGTCGTTGAGAATATGCACCAGCGTAAAGATCGCATGGCGGCGCTGTCTTCTGCTTTTATCGCCTTACCCGGCGGGGCTGGCACCCTGGAAGAGATTTTTGAGCAGTGGACGTGGGGGCAACTGGGCATCCATAACAAGCCCTGCGCGTTTTATAACATGAACGATTTTTACCAACCGTTGCAGGCCATGGTACAGAAGATGGCCGATGAAGGTTTTATGAAGCAGAGCTACGTGGATATGCTGTTTTTCTCCGATTCCTTGCCGGAAATTGTTGAGTATTTTGCGACGTATACGCCGCCCGCTTCCAAGTGGACGGCGAGCCAGAATTAAGGCAGTGACAGCCCATCAGCTAAACGCCTTCTCCGCGTTGAGTTCCCTGGGAAGGCGTGCGATGAGCGTTAAAAGATATTTACAGGATAAATGTAAGTACGTAGTGTCTTCAGGGATGTCCTGGCACCGCTGACGCGGGCAAAAACGGTAAGGAAACAGGAGAACGAATGAAATTTATCGCCACCTTAACCGGGCAACACATTGACTACAGCGATATTCGACCGGAACATATCGTGATTGAAGACATCGCTGTGGCACTGTCGAACATCTGTCGCTTTGCCGGGCATGTGCCTGAATTTTACAGCGTCGCCCAGCACGTGGTTCTGTGCAGCCAGTTAACACCGCCAGAGTTTGCGCTTGAAGCGCTGCTGCACGATGCCGCTGAGGCCTATTGCCAGGATCTTCCCTCGCCGCTAAAGCGTTTGCTTCCTGAGTACAAAGAGATTGAAGCGCGGCTGGACAACGCCATTCGTCAGCGTTTTCATCTTCCTCTCACGCCGAGCAAGGTGATCAAGCAGGTGGATCTGATGGTGCTGGCGACCGAGCGGCGCGATCTCAAGTTGGATCCCGGAAATGACTGGCCGATGCTGGCAGGCGTGTCGCCCACGACGCGGCTGACCGTCAATCCGCTGATGCCACGGCAGGCGCGAGCGCTTTTTTTATCCCGCTTTCAGGAACTGACAACGGGTTAAAGATGGTAAGCCGTCACGGTTCTGTGCGTCCCGGTCAGTGAATCGAACACCTCGACATCCGACGCCTGAACAGGCATCCCCGATGCGCGGAGCCGCTGTATATCTGCGGCAATTCGCTGGATCCCCAACCAGAACAGCCCATCCAGGGCGTTAACCTGCAAACCGCTCTCCAGCGCCAGTCGAAGCCGTTCTTCGGGGTGTTTTGTCTGACTGGCTACCTGCTGATAGGGGGCCGTGGTAATCGTTTCCTCATCCATACGGCGAATACGCGACGACAGACGATAACGAAAGGCATCGGGGACGCGACTGAGATCGGCACTGATGCTGTAAACCTGCCCACGGCGTTTATCATTAATCAGGACGTTTTTTTGGGTGAGGGCAAACTCTTTCCGCAGTTTATCGATCAGTTGCGGGGTGCGGGTGAGCAGTAAACGAAAGGGCAGTTCGAAGCTGGTCACGTAATCGACGTTGAGCAGCGCAATACGCAGTCGTTCTTCAACGCCAGCGTTCTCTTGTTGGCACTCCGCCAGAACCTCCTGCCATTGGCGGGTAATACGCGACGACTCGTTGATTTCAGTGAAGTGATATTTCTCAATCAGGTAATCGATACGCCTGGTCATTTTTTTCCCCCCATCCCATCTGCCTGTGCGCTAGTGGCACAACATAGCATAGAGAAAAAGACAGAATACAGAAAGAGACGAGTTATCATCCATTTAAGAATGTTTAAGAATTCAAACTAAAATCTATATTTTCAATAAGTTAGGGAAATCATGTCAGTTAAGACTTTTTAATTGAGGTATTCAATTATTTCCTAATATAGTTTTAATACCGCGCCAGATGATATAGCAGAACGGAAATAAACGGCAAGTTAAATGGATTATTAATACGGAAGTAAAAGCGATGACGATATATATTATAAGCAACAATAACTTTTTGCAGGACGGGATAGTCTTGTTGGCAAAAGAGGCCAACCTGGAAATTGTGAAAGAAACCATGCACCACTTGCCTGTAGAAAAACTCACTTTCGACGATACCGTGATTTTGCATCTCAATCTGTTCAACAAAAGTTGTGCCAGGGAAATATCCCGTCTCAACAAAAAATGTAAGTTGCTGATTATACTGAATTCTGAGCGCAGCGCACTGGTATTTGATGCCGACATGATTGTCAGTGCCCGACAGTCTCTGCTGGCACTGACGATGATTATTACGCGTCTGGCGAGCATGGAAAAGCGGCAGGTTATCCGGAATCATATTCTCAATCGCGTCGAGAAAATGATTATTTGTGAATCGCTGCAGGGAAAAGATATTAACCTGATTGCCGAATCATTGGCGTTGCCTCCGAAACGGGTATACACCTATCGCAATCTCGCGTGCAAGAAATTGGGGGGCCACAGGGTCCACGATCTGCTGCTAATCAAAGAGAATTTACTGGAAGAGACGATGTTTTTGTAAAAAACGTCAGCCCTGTTAAGCCCAGAGCTGACGGCGGTAGTTCGTTTAGCGGGCGCAGTATAGCAGGGGGCGTTTTCCGATGGTAAACAGGAACCCGTGGACGCCCTGATTGAGAATAGAGTAACTCACATTCTTATCGGGATAGACGTAGAAATCAGGCAGAATATTGGCTAATAATGCATCCGGTAACGTCTCGATGATTTCGAACTTATTGATTCTGGTTGAGTGTAAGTGATACGAATCCTGGTTCTCTGTCCAGTTATAGGCGACATCTCGTCTGATCCGTCCTTTAAGTTTGTTATCTTCAATGTAGGTCCCGCTGACGGCCACGATGCCGTTCTGATTCTTCAGGGAATACATGTAATTCAGCGTAATATTTGCGCGCGCGTTTTTATGAAACACCACCAGCGACATCGAACATTCCTGTTTATCGTAATGTTTAGACATAAGAACATTGTATATCGCGCCGATGAGCACACCCGCGAGTAAAAACACCGCACTCATCATCATGATCGTTTTTTTACTCACTTCCTACTCCACGAAAAGAGAGTGTGATACAACCCGGAATGGCTGATTTCAGGTAATTCTTGCGACAGACAAGAACGGCTAATCCGGGAGACGTTTGTGACAGCGGAAAGTACACCCAGGGATACTTTTCGCAATCGAGGCCAGAACCCAATATCAACGTCTTGAAGCGTGCATAACTGTTTTTATTATCGTGGCTGTCATCCGTGATATAGAAATGACAGCCTTTGTCCTGCTCGACGAAGGTATAGCCAGCGAAGAAAGGCTTCGTATCACTAAAGTGCCAGGCAAAGTTCATGCCGATTGCACCGATGAAAAATGCCGCTGCCATGGCGATGATACCGACGAAGAGGGGCAATCTGCTGCGCTTACTCACCGTTACCGTATGGGCAGGAAGTGCAGTTTCTTCCGGTGTAAACTCCGGCTCAGCGTCAGCGTGGTACTCGACATCCAGTTCATCCTCACCCTGTAGGGTTTCAGAGACCACTTCATCAGCCTGATCTGCCGCAACGCGGGCGATTTTAACGCTTTTGTCGATTTGAAACCCTTTGCGCGGTACCGTGGCGACCAGGATTCGGTCGGTCTCACCGACGGCGCGTAGCCCACGACGGACAATAGAGATATTCTGATAAAGGGTGTTTGCTGGAACCAGCATTCCTTCATCTTCCCACACCTTTTTGAAAAACTCCTGCTGAGTGACCACGTCCGGCGAAGCCTCAAGCAGCAAAAGCAGACAACGGCTGGCAGGCGTTGTCAAAACGACGTTAATTTCTGGATTAGTCACAGAAATTAACTTTTTACTGTCAGGTCTGAATTCAATATTATCGTTAATAATCCAGTACATATAGGTTCACGATGTGCGAAAGTTATAAAGAGTAGAGACTTAAGTGTAGAAAATTCTGAGCATAGTATTACATATACTATATGCGAACACAGTAGCCGTTTGATTTATGAAACTAATGTTTTTGTGCTGTAGTTTCACATATGTATATAGACAATAAGGAATTTTGTTAATAAAACTAGTGGTTTCTGCCGCTATGTTTAATCCGGTAGTGTAATCGTCTGAGCATTTCAATGATTAAACTCGGATTGATTACTGCCGCATTGCGGAAATGTTGATCTTATGTCAAAAAGATCAAACAGTTAGTTTGATTATCAGGTGTTGGACTTGAGAAGCGAATAAATATATTGTACTTGTTATGTTCATCTTGTAGTGATTCCTGCTGATATTCTGTCCCTAAATGGCGTTAGTCGATGACTTTCCGCTTATAAATACGTCGTTTTGACTGCCTGATAATCAACAAAAGTGGAGAAAACGGAGTAGAGATCAGCTTCAACACGTTGATTTAAGATTCGATATCAGACAGATTCCCCTTTATGTGATCACGCTTCTTGATTAGTATTTTTTAATGAAAACAAGGGTTTTTAAATCGTTTTTTTTGATATAAATATTATGCCGACCTTGCATCAAATAGTCAATTAGAGCAAATAACCTTAAATATCATTAAATACATAATATAAAGCCTTAAATATCTCCACAACTGGTTTTTTATCCTTATGAATAAGAGATAGGTGAGCATTTACTCATCTAACATTAAAATCGTAACGGGGACATTCACACGCTATGCTTAAGGGATAAACAAAAAAGAGGCAATGTCATGGATAAGCAACTTGAGGATGCGGGTTACCGCGTCTATACCGGTGAGAAAATCGATGTTTACTTCAATACGTCGATTTGCCAGCATTCCGGAAATTGTGTACGCGGTAGTGCTAACCTTTTCAATCTGAAACGCAAACCGTGGATCATGCCTGATGAAGTTGATGTTTCAACGGTGACCAGGGTTATCGATACCTGCCCAAGCGGGGCGCTGCAATATCGTCATAAATAAAGCGAGGGAAAGATGGAAATACGGGAAGGCCACAATAAATTCTATGTCAATGATGCGCAGGGGAATCAGGTCGCTGAAATTGTTTTTGTTCCGACCGGCGAACATTTAAGCATTATTGAGCATACTGATGTCGATGCCAGTCTGAAAGGACAAGGCGTCGGAAAACAACTGGTGGCGAAAGTGGTGGAGAAAATGCGCCGCGAGAATCGCAAAGTTATCCCTCTTTGTCCGTTTGCCAAACATGAGTTTGATAAAACGCGTGAGTATGACGATATTCGGGCCTGAAAACATGCCGGACAATGCGCCTGAGCAGTCCGGCTAAATTTACCCTTCCCGATGCAGTAAATCCTGATAGATGCCGGTTAATATCCCCTGCGGTCCAAACTCCTTTTTGATCCACTGGGTCACCTGACCGGTGGCGGAGTGCTGGGTGGCGAGCAGCATCCGCGAATCCTGACGTGGATTATGGATCTGCCGCGTGACCAGCAGCGAATCTTCCATCGCTTCATGCACCATGTAGTCCGGTAGAAAGCCAATTCCTGCACCGAGGATCTGACACTGGCATTTGGTATTGAAATCCGGCACGAGAATCGATTCCTGACCATGCAGCAACCAGCCCACCTTTTTATTAATGGTATGCGCGGTATCTTCCACCATGATATTCGGGTAGAGGCGCAACTGACTTTCGGCGATCGGCTCTGGCATGAAAGCCAGCGGGTGATCCGGTGCGATCGCAAATGCCCAGCGAATGGCGCCAATTTCAGTGTAATCAATACCGCCGCCGTCCAGCAGCGTGTCGGGCGCGCCGATGGCAATATTGGCCTGGTTGTTGATGATGGAGTCCCAGACGCCGTTATACACTTCGGTGGTGACCGTAATCTGGCAGGTCGGAAACTGCTTCTTCAGCACCTGGAGCAATCGCGCGGTATGTTTTGGCGTATATAAGAGCTGATTAATGCAAATACGCACCCGCGCCTCAATGCCCTGCGCGATGGTATCAATGCTGCGCTTAATGGCATGAAAGTCGTTTAGCAGGTCGGTGGCCTTGCGAAAAAAGTAGCGCCCCGACTCGGTGAGTTCAATACTGCGGGTATTGCGGGTAAACAGCACCACATCAAGACCCGCCTCCATTCGTTTGATCGTATAGCTGATGGCTGAAGTCGTCAGGCCCAGCTCCTCCGCCGCCTTGCTGAAACTGCCAAAACGAGCGGCTGTGGTAAAGGCCAACAGGTTTTCTTCCGTAAAAATTGAATTCATGCACTGGTTCCTGTTCCGATCGGCGGTCGTCGCGTCTCCCCGGAGATGACTGTATTGGCTGGGCTTGCCATTGAGCAATCACTTTTGAATAACTTTTAATACCTGAGTCGGGCTCAGGCACGGTTTTTCGACGTGGATTCACTCAGTTTCCGCCCGGTGTACTCCGAAATGAAACCCACGCAGTTCCCGGCTAAAAAGCCCAGTAGCGTCACCGTCCAGTTCAGCCCGGTGGCGAAAAACAGCGTCATGCCAAGGAAGCCGCCAGGAATAAACGAGGTTAACCAGAAGCGCCCCTGCCAGACGATGACGGCGGAAAACGGTACGGTCATGACCACACCTGCCCAGAACGAAGAAAGCCCGCTCGCGGAAGCCAGCCATCCGGAGGCCAGCGCCGCCAGAAAAGCCCAGACGGCACCGGTGTAGTTCACAAACAGGCTTTTCACAAACCCCGCCTTGCTCCCTCCGGCAGCATAGAAGCTGCAAAACGCGACAAAGCCAATGGTGCCCAGTAATTCCCAGCCTGGAGCCAGCCCAACCCTCGAGGACACCATCTGCCAGAGACCTGCACAAATGCCGACAGTAATGCCTGTTGCGGTGAGTCCGTTCATCTTTATCTCCCGTTATTAACGTCTGGATAGAGTGGTTTCATCCAGCAACTATATAGAAAGAAAACCCGATTGAGTTAAGGGGAATAGCAGCAAAGAAATAAAGGGTGCACTACAGCACAGTCTGTGCGGATTGTTAAAAACCATTCAATAATTAATCCGCTTATGGCGAATAAAATTTAAGCGGGTTCTTTTCTATAAATTTCGTTGCTATTCTCAGTCCATCAGATACAGCCACAAAAATCAGGGGAATGCACATGACAAATACCAGTCTGATGACAGACTACCTAATGGCTGCGCAGCAGGGTGATGTGGAGAAATTAACCGCCTGTCTGGAGCAGGGTGTGGATGTGAATACCTGTAACCGCCAGGGGCAGACGGCCATTATTCTGGCGAGCCTGCATAAAAAATATGACTGTGTTACGGCGTTAATTCGCGCAGGCGCGGATATTAATCAGCAGGATCAGACCTGTTTAAATCCTTTTCTACTGAGCTGTCTGAATAACGATCTCACACTTTTGCGTTTAATTTTACCGGCCAGCCCCGATCTTAATCGATTAACGCGTTTTGGCGGCGTGGGATTAACGCCCGCCTGTGAAAAAGGCCATCTTGATATCGTCAAGGAGCTATTAACGCAGACAACGATTAATGTGAATCACACTAACTTTGTTGGCTGGACGCCGCTACTGGAAGCCATTGTGCTGAATGACGGCGGTGCTACGCAGCAGGCGATAGTTGCCTTACTGCTGGAAAAGGGGGCCAGTCCACATATGACCGATAAATACGGTAAAACGCCGCTGGAACTGGCACGGGAAAAAGGCTTTGAGGCGATCGCCCAATTGCTGATTGCCGCAGGAGCCTGACGAAGGAGAAACGTTATCGACACCCCACAACGGCGGTGTGTGCAAGCGCTAACTGCGGATGCGGGCTTTCTCTGCGAACGCGGTAGTGGGCGGGTCGAACAGGTCTTTTCCCGGGCGGTCAATCTGTATCTCCCGGCACAGCACCAACTACTGACGCTGCTGTGTGAAGAGTATGACAACGCGCCCAATAGCGCCCGGTTAGCACTCACCCACTTTGACGGCCTGTTCCGGCCTGGTGAGTTGGTTCAGTTTCATCCTTCGGGAATAACGGTGGGTGATGATAAATGGATAGACAAGACATCCTGTCATGACTGGCACATGCCGAAACTGCAGCTGAGTCCCGAAAGGTTCCGGCAAATTCCCTGGCAACGGTGGAGCGAACTAATCCATCAACAGTTACAGGAGAATGAGACATTATTTCTCTGGCGTGGAGATAATCCATTTTATCAGGCAATTTGCCACGAACTACAGCGTCGACGAAATACGTTATTACGTGCAATGCGAAAAGGAATCGAAATTGCGCCCGCGGTAATCCAGATGATGGGGTTAGGTATTGGCCTGACGCCCTCCGCAGACGATTATCTGGTTGGCCTGAGCATTATTTTATTTATTGCTGGTCATCCGGCGGAAAAATACAAGGAGGCATTTTGTTCGGCACTGCAATTGGGCAGGGGAAATACCACACTGCTTAGCGCGATTACGCTGGAAGCGGCATTTGAACAACGTTATCGCGAAAATATTGCCGGGTTTATTCGCTGCATGATTAATGAACCCAACGGCTTTTCTATCCAGTCTATTGCCAATATTAAAAATATTGGCTCAAGTTCCGGTTGCGACATGCTGTATGGCATGGCGGATGCCTGCGCGCTGAGCCAAATATATGGAGGGAATTATGTCAGTTAAGATAGTCATTAAAAAGAATACCTATTTTGATTCCGTGTCGCTTATGTCCATTTCCACCCGCGCCAATAAACTCGACGGCGTCGATCAGGCGTTTGTGGCGATGGCGACCGAGATGAACAAAGGGGTGCTAAAAAATCTGGGGTTGTTGACGCCGGAGTTGGCTGAGGCGAAAAACGGCGACCTGATGATTGTGATTAACGGCAAAGACGGCGCAGACAACGATCGGACGCTGGCGGCCATTGAGGAGTTGTTCAGCAAAAAAGCGGAAAGCGGCTCGCACGAAGCGCGTTATGCCACGCTGGCCAGTGCGAAAAAACATATTCCGGACAGCAATCTGGCGGTGATTTCGGTTAACGGCCTGTTTGCTGCCCGTGAAGCGCGCCAGGCGTTGCAAAACGATCTGCACGTGATGCTGTTTTCTGACAACGTCTCTGTTGAAGACGAACTGTCGCTCAAACAGCTGGCGCACGAAAAAGGGTTGCTCATGATGGGGCCGGACTGCGGTACGGCGATCATCAACGGTGCTGCACTGTGCTTTGGCAACGCGGTCCGTCGCGGCAACATTGGCATTGTGGGCGCCTCGGGGACCGGTAGCCAGGAACTGAGCGTACGCATTCATGAATTTGGCGGCGGCATCTCGCAGCTCATCGGCACCGGCGGACGCGATCTGAGTGAGAAAATCGGCGGCCTGATGATGCTGGACGCCATCGCAATGCTGGAAGACGACCCGGAAACGGAAATCATCGCGCTGATCTCAAAACCGCCAGCCCCGGCAGTCGCGCGTAAGGTACTGGAGCGTGCGCGTGCCTGCCGTAAGCCCGTCGTGGCCTGCTTCCTTGGGCGCGCAGAACCGCCAGTTGACGAGCAGGGTCTGCAGTATGCTCGCGGGACGAAAGAGGCGGCACTGAAAGCGGTGCTACTGAGCGGCGTGAGGAAAGAATCGTTAAACCTGCATTCGCTGAACGAGACGCTGATTGCCGAAGTGCGCGCGCGTCTGACCCCGCAACAGAAGTACATTCGCGGTCTGTTCTGCGGCGGCACGCTGTGTGATGAAACCATGTTTGCGGTGATGGAAAAACATGGCGACGTCTACAGCAATATTCAGCCCGATCCGGCCTTCCGCCTGGCGGATCTGAATCGCAGCGTTAAGCACACCTTCCTCGACTTTGGCGATGACGACTTCACCAACGGTAAGCCGCACCCGATGATCGACCCCACCAACCGTATCAGCCGTCTGCTGCAGGAGGCCAAAGATCCGCAAGTGGGTGTGATCGTGATGGATTTTGTGCTTGGCTTTGGCTCGCACGAGGATCCGGTTGGTTCCACGATCGATGCGATCAAAGAGGCGAAAGCGATCGCCGCCGCTGAGGGGCGTGAGCTTACGATCCTCGCCTATGTGTTAGGCACCGATCTCGATGCCCCGTCGCTGGAAAAACAGAGCCAGATGCTGAGCGACGCGGGCGTGATCCTGGCAAGCAGCAGCACCAATACCGGTCTGTTGGCGCGTGAATTTATCTGCAAAGGGGAGGAAGCCTGATGAGCCAGTCACTGTTTACCCAACCGCTGAACGTCATCAACGTGGGTATCGCAATGTTTAGCGACGATCTGAAAAAACAGCATGTCGATGTCACCCAACTTGACTGGACGCCGCCGGGCCAGGGCAACATGCAGGTGGTGAAGGCGCTGGACAGCATTGCCGATTCGCCGCTGGCGGAGAAAATCGCCGCTGCGAACCAGCAGGCGCTGGAGCGGATCATTCAGTCACATCCGGTGCTGATTGGTTTTGATCAGGCGATCAACGTTGTGCCGGGCATGACGTCGAAAACCATTCTCCACGCCGGTCCGCCCGTTACATGGGAAAAAATGTGCGGCGCGATGAAAGGCGCGGTCACCGGCGCGCTGGTATTTGAAGGGCTGGCAAAAGATATTGATGAAGCCGCTGAGCTGGCGGCCTCCGGTGAGATTATCTTCTCGCCGTGCCACGAGCATGACTGCGTCGGTTCGATGGCGGGTGTCACTTCTGCTTCTATGTTTATGCACATTGTCGAAAACAAAACTTACGGCAACATTGCGTACACCAACATGAGTGAGCAGATGGCGAAGATCCTGCGTATGGGAGCCAACGACCAGAGCGTGATCGACCGTCTGAACTGGATGCGTGACGTGCAGGGGCCCATGCTACGCGATGCGATGAAGATTATCGGTGAAATCGATCTGCGCTTAATGCTGGCACAGGCGCTGCATATGGGCGATGAGTGCCACAACCGTAACAACGCGGGCACCACGCTGCTGATTCAGGCGCTGACGCCGGGCATCATTCAGGCCGGTTACCCGGTTGAACAACAGCGTGAAGTGTTCGACTTTGTTGCCAGCAGCGACTACTTCTCCGGCCCAACGTGGATGGCGCTGTGTAAAGCGGCAATGGACGCGGCGCACGGTATCGAATACAGCACGGTGGTAACCACGATGGCACGTAACGGCGTGGAGTTTGGGCTACGGGTTAGCGGCCTGCCGGGTCAGTGGTTTACCGGTCCGGCACAGCAGGTGATTGGCCCCATGTTCGCAGGGTACAAGCCGGAAGACTCTGGTCTGGATATTGGCGACAGTGCGATTACCGAAACCTACGGCATCGGCGGTTTTGCGATGGCCACGGCACCGGCTATCGTTGCACTGGTCGGCGGAACGGTGGAAGAGGCGGTCGATTTCTCCCGACAGATGCGTGAAATCACGTTGGGCGAAAACCCGAACGTCACCATTCCGTTACTGGGCTTTATGGGGATACCGACGGCGATCGACATTACCCGCGTCGGTAGCAGCGGCATTCTGCCGGTGATCAACACCGCGATTGCGCATAAAGATGCCGGTATCGGCATGATTGGCGCCGGGATTGTCCACCCGCCGTTTGCCTGCTTCGAAAAAGCGATCCTGAGCTGGTGCGAACGCTACGGCGCATAACCACTCACCCCCCGGCGCTTTCTGAGCCGGGGGTTCTTTCTCAACACACACAATAATCCCATCACACTCTGTACCGGAAACCTACACGATGAAAGAACTTGTGGTCGTTGCCATTGGTGGCAACAGCATTATCAAAGATAACGCCAGCCAGTCGGTTGAACATCAGGCCGAGGCGGTGAAAGCCGTCGCCGATACCGTACTGGAGATGCTGGCATCGGACTACAATATTGTGCTGACCCACGGCAACGGCCCGCAGGTTGGACTGGATTTGCGCCGCGCGGAGATCGCTCATGAACGTGAAGGGCTGCCGCTGACGCCGCTGGCAAACTGTGTCGCCGATACGCAGGGGGGAATTGGCTATCTGATCCAGCAGGCGCTGAATAACCGACTGGCGAAGCGCGGCGAGCAGAAAGCCGTCACCGTCGTCACCCAGGTGGAGGTGGATAAAAACGATCCGGGATTTACCCATCCCACCAAGCCCATTGGCGCGTTCTTTAGCGAAGCCCAGCGCGATGAATTACAGCGGGTTAACCCTGGCTGGCGGTTTGTGGAAGATTCCGGGCGCGGCTACCGTCGGGTTGTCGCGTCACCTGAACCGAAGCGCATTGTTGAGTCGGAAGCGATTAAGGCACTGACTCAGAAGGGCTTTGTCGTTATTGGCGCGGGCGGCGGCGGGATCCCGGTGGTGCGCGGCGAGCAGGGCGATTATCAGAGCGTCGATGCGGTTATCGATAAAGATCTCTCTACCGCGCTGCTGGCGCGCGAGATTCAGGCGGACATTCTGGTTGTCACCACCGGCGTTGAGAAGGTGTGCATTCACTTTGGCAAACCCGAACAGCAGGCGCTGGACTGGGTCGACATCCCTACGATGACCCGTTATATGCAGGAAGGTCACTTCCCGCCGGGCAGTATGCTACCAAAAATTATCGCCAGCCTGGCCTTCCTCCAGCACGGCGGCAAACGCGTCATCATCACTACGCCTGAGTGCTTGCCTGCGGCCATTCGCGGCGAGACGGGCACCCATATCGTCCATTCATAACAGGAAGCAACGATGAAGGAAAACAAAAGCCGCCGTGAGTTTTTGAGCCAGAGCGGGAAGATGGTCACCGCCGCCGCGCTATTGAGTGCTGGCGCGCCGGTCGCCTATGCGGCAACCTCTGGTGCAGCAACCTGTGACGCCAGAGGCACCATGACGATTAACGATACCCATTACTACCTCGACAACGTCCTGCTTGAGACGGGCTTTGACTATGAGGGCACGGTCGCGGTTCACACGCGTACGGCGCTGCAAACCGTGGAGATTCAGGCGGGCAAAATTGTCGCGCTGCGCGACAACAAAAGTCATCCGGACGCCACGCTGCCGCATTACGATGCGGGCGGCAAACTGATGCTGCCGACCACGCGCGACATGCACATCCACCTCGATAAAACGTTCTACGGCGGGCCGTGGCGTTCGCTGAACCGTCCGGCAGGACCACCATTCAGGACATGATCAAACTTGAGCAAAAACTGTTGCCAGAACTGCAGCCCTATACGCAGGAACATGCCGAAAAGCTGATCGACCTGCTGCAGTCGAAAGGGACCACCGTGGCGCGCAGCCACTGTAATATCGAACCGGTCTCTGGCCTCAAAAATCTCGAGGATTTGCAGGCGGTACTGGCACGGCGTAAAGCGGGCTTCGATTGTGAAATCGTGGCGTTCCCACAGCACGGCCTGCTGTTATCGAAATCAGAACCATTGATGCGTGAAGCGATGCAGGCCGGCGCGCACTATGTCGGCGGGCTGGATCCGACTAACGTCGACGGCGCGATGGAAAAATCTCTCGATACTATGTTCCAGATCGCTCTCGATTATAACAAGGGCGTGGACATCCATCTGCATGAAACCAGCCCGGCGGGCGTCGCGGCGGTGAAGTATATGGTTGAAACGGTTGAGAAAACGCCGCAACTGAAGGGCAAGCTGACCATCAGCCACGCCTTTGCGCTGGCGACGATGAATGCACAGCAGGTTGATGAGATTGCCGCACGCATGGCGGCACAGCAAATATCCATCGCGTCAACGGTGCCGATTGGCACGCTGCATATGCCGCTTAAGCAGTTGCACGATAGCGGCGTGATGGTGATGACCGGCACGGACAGCGTGATCGACCACTGGTCGCCTTACGGTCTGGGCGACATGCTGGAGAAGGCTAACCTTTACGCCCAGCTCTATATCCGTCCCAATGAACAAAGCCTTTCCCGCGCGCTGTTCCTTGCGACAGGTAACGTGCTGCCGTTGAACGAGAAAGGTGAGCGTGTCTGGCCGAAAGCGCAGGATGACGCCAGCTTTGTGCTGGTAGACGCCTCCTGTTCTGCCGAGACGGTTGCACGTATTTCACCACGAAGCGCCACGTTCCATAAGGGGCAACTGGTGTGGGGAAGCGTCGCACGCTAAACGGGGGAGAGCCCGCTACGGTTGCGGCGAGACGGTTTTTTCGTAGTGCCAGGCAGTGCCGTGATCGTTGATCGCGTCATAGCGGATCGACGAACACGGCGCACCACGTCCCTGTAGCGGTACCGGGACAGTAGAAAGCGGTGCGATCATGACGCCGCTTGCACTGCCGGCTTCACAGCTTATTCCGGCCAGCGTGATATGCCACGGGGTAGGGTTGGTTATTTGCAACTGATTCTGTGGTTCAGCATACGTCACGCGCAGCTTTTCTGCGTCGCTTTCCTGGAGCGCGCCAATGCCCTGCGGACGGATAAACAGCTTCATGCGGATGCGTAATGGCAGTACCACTTTTTGTGCCGCCTGCGCATCGGTCTGCGTCATGGGGGGAATTTGATACACATTCAGCCAGTAAAGCGCTTCACGATCGCGCGGCAGGGCGGCGGTGTCGGTGAGTTGCAGCGTAATGCTGCGCAACTCGCCGGGCTGCATTTTAAACACCGGCGGCAGCGCGATGACGGGCGTCGTCTCCTCGTTGGGCTGGCTCGACGGATTGCCCGTATCGGTCCAGACCTGAACCAGTGCCGGCTGCTGCGGTGAATTAATCAGCGCCAGCGACGTGCTTTTGTCACCGGCATTAAAAATCACTCGGGTCACTTCGCTATTCACTACCGCGTGGCTGGAGAACGGCAGAACGTTCAGTAGCAACGCGCTACTGAAAGCTAACCACCACCTGAAGTTGTGCATAAACCGATCCTGCTGTAATGGCTTCGCCAGGAATTGCTTCCAGCGAGGCGGTGAATTCACCGTTGTAAAATTCGGTCGAACCGCTTGAGGTTTTACTGGTTAAATCGGCATAGCCATACCACCCTCCGGCGTTGCCCGTCGCGGTCGCCGTCAGATTCGGCAACAGGTTGATGGCGCTACCGCCCAATTTTTCGCTGTAAATACGAATGCCCACGCCGGACGCCACGCCGCTGGCGCCGTAATGGTTATCGAGCAGCCAGGTCCAGGCCCCCGATCCGGTCTTGAGCCCTAACTGGTTCGCCGCATTCGCCGCCGTCAGGTTATTCACCAGAAACCCCATCGCCACATTCGCTTTGCTGGTGGTCGAGACCGCGGTACTGGAAATCGCACCGGTTTCGCATTCGACGGTAATGTTAAAGGGCGTCTGCGCCGTGCCGCCGCCGCTCAGTTCACCGACGCTAATCGGCGGCAGGCGGACGATGGCGGGATAGTCGTCGATCCGACAGGCGGCGCCGCGCACAAAGTAACTTTGACTGGTGAGCGTCCAGCCGCCTGGCCACTGCATAGCACCCCAGCCGTCGTAATTGGTTCTGCTGTCTGCGCCGTCAAAGAGTCCGGAACTCATGCCACCGCCGTGAAAGGCGATATAGCCCGCCGGCCCCGCGTAGGTATAGCCATAGCGATTTGAACCGTTCACGCCTTTCGACGCGTCATCAACCCGAAAAAGCTCAACGAAAACATCGCTGAAGGCGCTGCCAGGGATGTAAATATAGGTCCCGTCATTAAACATCTCGCTTTCAGGGATGAGGCGTGTTTTCCAGTAGCGCGAGTAGTATTGCCCGGTTTTCAGGTTCGTCAGTCGGAGCGCCACGTTTTTGACGTAGGTGTAGTACGCGCCTTCAATACCCGCAACCGCTTCTCTGCCGCCCCAGGCGTCATCGCCGTTGGTGGCGTAATACTCATACACTTTGCCGATTTCTGCGACATCACAGCGGAAATAGATTTGGTTGGCGTTGACGCCCTGGGTGCGGCCGTTAGGCACAAAGCTGGCCGTTGAGCTGGCGAGCAGCGTGCCTTCACTCTGAAAGCCGGTGCCGCTGCTTAAGGTGATGACGCCGGGCAATCCCAGTTTGCCTTTTACTTCGCTATCGCCAACGCCACCCCAACTGGCGCCGACGTAGCCTGCGTCTTTTGCCACCTGCGACAGGTCGTTGGCTGAGGTCACCCTTTTACAGGCAGACCATGCGGGCGGTGTCAGTACGACAGCGACCAGCAGTAGCGGGAGGACAGAGGATAATTTCATGAGTCATCATTCCTGGCGACAAGGTAGCGTGAGTTGATACAACGGCGTGTCGCTCGTCGTCGGCAATTGATACCAGACCTGGCACCGCTGAGCGGCATTTTTGCCCCACTTAACAAACAGCACGCCGGACTGCGCGGCGATTCGGGCGTAGATTTGGCCGCCCTGACCCATGATGCCCACGTCGTCGCCGTTGCCGTCCGTGACGTCCGCGCCCATCGGCGGCAGGCTGCCGTCGGGCAGGGTGGTATTGATCAGCGTCGCTTTGCCGTGAGTGGTCTTGAACGTCACGCGGGAAATCGCCCCTGCATAGGGGACAAGGCGCTTGCTGCCGCCCTGAAGTTCGACGTCATCGGCCATATTCTGGCTGTCGAGACTGATGGTGTTATAGCGATAGGGCGTTAGGGACGGGAGGATCGCGTAGCCGAAACGGTCTACCGTCGCACCCTGACCATTACGTATCGTCGCACCGCGTGCGCCTGGGGCCTCTACCAGTGCGAAGGTATCGCTGGTATACGGGCCAGCGGTAATTCCGCCGCGATGGGCGACCAGCGTACCGGACATGCCCAACCCGTACTGCTGATAGCTGTCACCCCGGGAGGCCCAGGCGCGGAAGGCACCGACGGAGGTGCGGCGTTCAATATTACCGCCCCAGGTTGAGCTGTCGCCGCTGTCATTGTTGTGCTCAATACCGCTGTAGAGCGCCCACGAGGTGGTACTTTTCTCGCCCGTTGTCCCACTCATCCCGACCGTTGCCGTCCGGCTGTCGCGACTGCGGTTCATGTCCAGATTGATCTGCGAACGGCTGGAGCCAAAGTCGAACGGAATCGAAATCCCCAGCGACACGGTGTTTTCGGTGTATTTGCGCTGGTTCTCATTATCGAAATCGCGATCGTTGACGCTGCTGAAGTAGCGGCTGGAGTAAGTGCTACGCTGGCGTGCGGCGCTGACATTGAAGCTGATATCCCGCCAGCTATTGCTGTAGCCGAGCTGTAGTTGAGTGATGCGTGAGGCGTTGTTGTAGTAATCCGACGTGCTGCCGGTAAAGCTCAGCATGCCCCAGTTGCCCATCGGCTGGCTGAGGGTCGCCGAGAAGTTGTTCCGCTGATTGAGCGTGTCGGAGTAGTAGGTGGTGCCGCTTTTTTCCTGGCGACGCACGCCGAGTACGTCCTGCAAATCGCGATAGCCGCTGGTGGAATAGCGATACGCCGCGAGGACCAGGTTGGTTCCGGTGGTGAAGGTCTTACTGTAACTCGCCTCGACGCGCCAGCCCTGTTGCTTCTCGTCATTTTCCACACGGGCGCTGGAAAATACCGTGTTCAGACCGAAGGCGCCGACAGAGGTCGCCAGCACGCCGCCCGCGAGAATGGCCTGATAATTATCCGCCAGTCGCGACCCCATGTTGGCCGTCAGCACGTTGCTCATCCCGCGCTGCAACACACCTTCTATAAACTTATTTTCCACGCTGTAGTACTGACGAACGTAGCCCATCGCCAGCTCGTAGTTCCAGTTACCGGGACGAATCGAGTCTGGTACGGCGGAGTAGGGGACGGTAAAGCGCGATACCTGTCCGTTGGCGTCAATCACATCGACCGTCAGATCGCCCTGACCGCGGGTGTTGTACAGATCGTTAATGACGAAGGCACCGGGCGCGACAGTGGTCTCGTAGATGACTTTTCCCTGCTGGCGCACAACGACATGGGACGTTGTGGTGGCGACGCCGCGCACTTCCGGCGCATAGCCCCGTTTTCCCTGCGGCCACATGCGCTGATCGGTGCTGAGCTTGACGCCGTTGAATGACAGACTGCCAAACAGACTGCTGTTGGTGTAGTTATCACCGAAGGCAATGATGCTGTCCAGCTGCGGCAAAGGCCGTTGTACCGAGGTGGCGACCGCATTGTATTTGTAGTGACCTCCCGTCTGATTGTCATCGGCGTAGCGCAGGTTACCCTGATGACGAACCTGCCAGAGGCCAAGGTTGATCCCACCGTTGATATTGCTCCACAGATAGTCATAGCGCAGATGGCTGTCCGTGTTTTCGGTATGGTAAAAATTGGTGTTGTGGCGCAGAAACAGCGCGGTTTCACCGGCATCCCATTCGGATACCGGAATGAAGCCTCTTGGCGAATGTAACAGCCCCGCCTGAGGAATCACCATGTTCAGGCGTAACGCGCTTAAATCCACTTCCCAGTTGATTTTCTGTCCCAGACTGTCAATTGGCAGACACGCGTCGGGCGTAGAATTTTGCGTTGTACGAATAGCACTGGCGGCAATCAGTTCAGGTGACAGACAGGGCTGAACCCGCGCATTGTCGCCTTCCGGTTTTACCAGCGTGATTGACTCCTGGTGACGAATCAACTGGTTATTGAGATAGACGTCGAGCACATAGTTGCCCGTTGAAAGCGCGTCATCTCGCTGATTAAAGCGATCCAGATCCAGTGTCTTACCCACATCGGAACCCTGCAAAAGCGCCGGGTCAAAGTAATATTCCGCGCACGCCGTCGCCGGGGTTAACGCCAGGCCTATCAGGGGCGCGACGACGTTATAGCGGATAGTCGGCACTGATGCGTGCTCCCTGATCGTTGATCAAGGTAACGCGTACGCGCTGTGCGTCAGCGCCAGAGGTACGCGGAAAGTGAAACGTTTCGCTGGCAAAGGGCGAAATCATGTCGTTTTTGGGGTGCAGAATTTCCGATGAGCGACCGGGTTGCAGGACTGCGACCGTGACAAAATAAGGCTGGTTATTTTTTATGCTTATCGCCAGTTCTTTATTTCCGCTAATACGTTTGACCTGCAGATTTTCCAGCATTTTTTGCGGATCGCCGACGAGACCTGCCGGGCGATAAAAAAGTTTGACCCGATTGCGCAACATAATCAGCAGACTGTTTTGTTTTTCTGTGTGGGTCGCGGATTGTCCGGCATTGGCGGGCGGGATCTGCATGAAATTAAAATAGACCAGCGATTCCCTGTCCTGAGGTAATTCTTTCCCCCGGGTGTAAACAATACGAATGATTTGCCCTTCTCCAGACTGAATACGAAATGCCGGAGGTGTGGCAATAAACGGAACCTGTGCAGATTTATCCGGACCATCGGCCATATTGCCGTTATCGAACCAGCTCTGGACAACATAGGGAATGGCATCTTTATTTTTCAGATGCACATCGGTAGATTTCGCTGCACCATTATAAATAATACGCGTTCCTGTCATCGTAATACTGGCATTCACGTGGCTACAGCAGGCGCTAAAAAAGAGAAACAGGCAACCTGAAATAAACGGACGATAACGATGAGAAGTTCGCATTGTATTTTCCCTGAAGGTGGATGGCGGGAGTTCATTCCCGCCAGGACTACTTTTACTGATAAGAAACGGCGTATTGCAGTGAGGCCAGCACCGTACCGGTGGTGGCGGCACCACCGCTGTAATACTGAGCTTTATAGGTCGCGCTCGCGGAGTCCTTGTTAGCGGCGAGAGAGAGGTCGCCGGTACCGGTAAAGGCGCTGCGGAAGTCAATTTCATCGCCGCTGGTATCGAGGATTTGGATCTCCACATCTGTCGCAGAGCCCGTGCTGCCGAGGTTCCCGGTGGCTGAACTGATGTTGTTGCCAACGAAGACCGTTGAGATCTGCACGCCAGAAGGTGAGCCGGTACAGTTGCTCACACCAACATCAAATGTCGTCGCGCCAGCCACCTGATTGGCATTCAGTTCGGTGGCCGTCACGGTCGGCAGCAATACCACCGGAGAGGCATCAGAGCCATTTACCGATATTGAACAGGTCTCGTCACTCACTTCACCCATAAACGTAATGGTGTTGTCAGAGGCTAGTGCATTCGTGGAAAAGAGCGCAGAGGCCATCAGCGCCGAAAGGAAGGCACGATTTAAGGTCATAATATAAACTCCATTTTTTTCAGTCGTGTTGATTTACCCTGCGGGACAGGGTTCTTCCATGCGCAGGGACATTTATCGCGATGGCTCTGTGCGGGAATGGGGACAAAATAAAATAATTGGTGATTTTCTTAAAAGGTGAATGCTTCCTGTATCAGGAATATCGTAACGGCAATGATTATATTTTCGTAGCGAGAATAAATTCACCCTGGTTAATCAGTTAATTTGTCTGCGTGGATATTACCGAGAATATCCATAAAGAGGAAAATCGTTTAAAACGAACAGATAGATTACTGGTGATAGGTTGAGTCTATTAAAATCTGGAAATAGATCGGCGGTAGCTTTATTAGGAATTTTAGATTATTAGATGATTAATGTTGAAGTGTTTCGCCGGGTGAAAAGCGTATTCCCGCCTGACAGGTTCCCGGACCAGGAAAATTCACACGCTATACATAAAGAAAAATGAATAGTGCACCGTGCTAATTATTTTGCTGATGACATTCAGGGATGAGAATTTTATTTGATTATAGAGTTGCTTCTGGAAGCTTAATGTCGAGGGTTCCAGTAATCGCGGACTGCTCAACATCAAAAAACAAGAAAAATTTTTTTCCTCTGCAAT
Source organism: Citrobacter sp. Ct235 (assembly GCF_030332305.1). Taxonomy (NCBI): domain Bacteria; kingdom Pseudomonadati; phylum Pseudomonadota; class Gammaproteobacteria; order Enterobacterales; family Enterobacteriaceae; genus Citrobacter; species Citrobacter sp. Ct235. The sequence continues at coordinate 253,275 of NZ_JAOWIC010000043.1, read as the reverse complement.
TGATGTCGCGTCATTTTTGCCAGGTTCATGGCAAAAAACGCGGTGTCAGACCCTGAAAGAGATGACTTTTGACAATTTTTTCACCAGCAATTTGTGCCATGCGGTACGCGTTGATTCTTTTGCGCTGACAAACCCTTATCTTCACAACGAGAAAAATGAGGTTTTTTTGGAAAGATGAGTGAGCACAGCGACAGGCGCTGTGCGTCAGAAACGTATTTTCAGGAAGCGTGAACAATCCCCATGTAGCCATGAATGCCCATATAAAGGCCGACCAGACCGATTAGCAGGCTGGAAAAATAGGGCGCTTTTCTTGCCAGTGCGTTGAATCCACTCCAGCGTTTGGCGACCTGGTGGACGCTAACTGCCGCACCCACGCCGACCACCACCAGCGTTATAGCCAGTCCCAGACTAAAGCAGAGCACCATCGTTGCACCGAGAGTAAAGGCTTTCAACTGGATACAAATCAGCAGCACGGTAATCGCTGCGGGGCAGGGGATCAGCCCACCTGTCAGACCGAACAGCAAGATTTGCCCATTGGTCACCTCTTTGCCGTGAAAACGGCGCTGAATATCACTGGCATGCGCACGCTCGTGGGCGTCCTGCCAGGCTTTCGACCCTTCCGACAGTTCCGCCAGAACGTTGTGGTCGTGCTGATGCTCGCGATCGTGATGCGCGTGATCGTGGTGGTCATGATGATCGTGAGCATGATGATCGTGATGATGATCGTGGTCATGGTCGTGATGAGGGGCATGAGCGTGGTCGTCATGCTGCATATCGGTGAGCCAGTTTCGCTCCCCCTGCCACGTCCGCCAGAACATCCAGGTCGCAGTGCCCAGAATAATAAATGCTGAAATCAGTTGCAGCCAGGGCTCCACGGACTCTGCGGTAAACGCCCGACTGATATACATGCCGCCGAGAGCAATCAGCCAGACCACGGCGGTATGGGAGAGCGTTGCCGCCAGTCCCAGCATCACCGCCTGTTTGATGGTCCCTTTAATGGCGATGATAAATGCCGCCATCATCGTCTTCGAGTGGCCGGGCTCCAGTCCATGCAGCACGCCGAGAAGAATCGCGCTGGGAATAAAAAACCACGCGTTACCTTGCTGAAGAAGTGTTGAAAATTCGCCCATGATAATGATTCTTAGTTGCCTGTTTTGCCAGATTCTACTCCCCCCCAGTACCAAATACTACCCCCCAGTAGCAGCGTAATGCTATAATCCACAATGATTTATGTTAATGAGGTGTTGCGATGTCACATACCATCCGGGATAAACAGAAACTAAAAGCCCGAACCAGCAAAATTCAGGGACAGGTCGTTGCGCTGAAGAAAATGCTCGACGAACCCCATGAGTGTGCCGCTGTGTTGCAGCAGATCGCCGCGATACGCGGGGCGGTAAATGGATTAATGCGGGAAGTGATCAAAGGGCATCTGACCGAGCATATCGTTCATCAGAGTGATGAAGAGAAGCGAGAAGAGGATCTGGACGTGGTTCTTAAGGTTCTGGATTCCTATATAAAATAGCCGGGAACGTTGTCCCGACTCTGTGTCTTAGCAATACACTACAGCCTGATTCCGCTGGGAAATATAGCGCTCAACGTGCTTATAGCCACTAATGGATTCCAGCGCATGCAACAGGCAGCAGACCGCCCGGGCATTCGTTCGATCGGTTTCGTCTTCACTATGACTTTGCAACGCCTCTTCGCATAACTTGCGCACGGCAGGTGGAAAGGCGAGTTTTTGCAGAGAGCGCTCCAACTCTCCAAAGGCGAGTTCATTACGTGCCGTAAAGAGCGATAACAATATCGCACTCAGCGCGCGCGTTTCTTCTTCGTAGTATCCCACTTTATATACCTTGTCCATTTCGTTCCCTGTTGTCGGACTCATCTGCGTCTTTGCAAATGCACTGCTGTACCATCCGTCTCTTTAAGCAACAGCGGATAAGATGACTTATCGCCAGAAACCGGATGCGAGTGAATAAACAACGAATTGATTCGTCCACCCATTCTTTTTTCAATTCTTTGCTTGTAGGCGTAGATGCTGCGGATATCCATGTCCAACAGTTGAGCGATCTGGTGCGGATTGCTGCCTGCAACCATATGGCCCAGAATGGTGAACTCCATCTGCGTCAACGTATTCCCTTTGGTGAACGACAAATGCCGTCCGATAAACACCTGGCGGATCTTCTCATTGGCGACATCCAGTCCGTCATCGTGGTAAATGATGGCGGAAATCGCAGGATGTTTTTTACGCCAGTAGTTGGCGAGCGACTGCATGTTGCGATCGCTTATCAAAATAATGCCCATGCGCGTGCTTGCGAGATATTCTATCCACTCTATATCCAAAAACAGGCGTAAAAAGCTGATAGAGAAATCTACAAAAATATAGCCACTAAGTCTGGCGTTGTGATTATTATTTAAAATCCCTTCAATGACCCCCTTATTAAAATAAATGCTTTCTTCTGGCCACATGCAAAAGCAAGCATTGGCACAATACTGTAAGCGGGGTGATTTTTCGGGCATTATTTTACAATGCAAGGTACAACTGCTGCATGTCAAATTCTTTAATTTAACGTCCAGCCCCATATTGAGAGCCTCCCTATCCGTAGATGATTTCATAATTTCATCCGTTTTAAAACATGTCAATACTCAACAAAATGCAACTTTGATAGAGAGAAAATCCGAAAATTTATTTATTGCTATTATTCTTAATCGTGACTTTTGTTAGGGCGTTGCCTCTGTATCAATTCAGGTTTCTATCGGGGTCATTCTCCAACGGGCGAAGCATGAAAAAACGCCTCCAGGAATTTTGTAACAACCACCAGGAAAATCTATATTGCAAAAATGTTTAAGTTTTATCGCTAAATGGCATTAATGGCAAAAAGTTGAACTTATGTTAAATTGTCTGAAACAATTGTAACAATGCTTTTGTCTTTTATTAAGTAATGCTATTTATCTGTTTGTCCGTTTTTTAAACGTGAAACAATAATAATGAGTGCTGAGTGATAAAGCATCTAAAATGGTCTTAATTAAGAATACATGATCTTTTTCAGCTGGAAGTGTATTGATTTATAAGAAATTTTATTTTTGAGCTATGACCGCACTGACATATCTATTATATATTTGGTGATCTCTGTATAAGATTTTTGTAGCATGTCATTCATCAAGTAAATGCGAGAATGCACACCGTGTTTGAGAAGTACACGCACACAACATTATACACAATTAATAACCTGGTTGACTTTCACCCGGGTGACAGAACGCTGACAAATAAAAATACGCAAAAAACGGTCATTCTTCAAAACCCTGCGAGTTTCATTCTTTTATATCTCCTCACAAATTGTGGGGTTGTTATTCCACAAACTCAGCTCGTAGAGGTGGGCTGGGGGGATAAAAACACTATCACCTCCGTCAATACGTTATATCAGACGGTGCTCACGCTCAGAAATGCGTTAACTGAAGTCGGGTTGCCGCGCGATCTGATTAAAACCGTTGCCCGGCGCGGTATGATGATGACCGCAGAAATTCAACGTACGGAGATGGAATCGGTTGATAATGCGGGAGAGGACGTTACCGGGGAGGAGTCAACATCACCCGCGCTGACGGCAACTCCGCTCAAAATGCGGCCTTCAAGGGAAACGCTAATGGTGGGGGCCGTTTTACTGTCGGTATTGCTGATCGGTGTCGGCCTTTCTTTTGGTTTGTTATATCCGACGGCGGAATCGCTGTTTTCTTCCTATACTATTGTCGATACCACCTCCTTTTCATCCTGTACTCTGTTACTGAAAGGCAATAGTACGCTAAATACTCGCTATGCAACATTCCTGACAAGACACCCGGATATCTGTCAGAGCCATAAATATGTGTATCTCTCGGGAATGAACAGCGCGAAAAATATTGCGGCAGTCGCCTGTCAGTTAGATATAAGGGAAAGCCCTCAGACCAAATGTACGACGTGGTACTCGATTAATGATAAAAATTAAAATAGTAGTATTCATTTTACTGGTTGTAGTAGTGATATTGGCAAGCGCAGGTTATTGGTATTCACATAAAGGCAAAAATGGGATTGATTGCCAGGGGCGCGTGGTATGGGAAATTAATAATGAGGAGTTCCGGGGAGACGTCGCCTACCAGATGCAGAATAACCAGGGGATAGTCACAATCACCGGCGATTTGCATACGCCGGAAACTGATAATTATAAAATTAGCCGGATTATCTATTTCACTTATTACAAGGTGCGGGACAACTATGTTATTAGCAGCAATAACCTCGTGCGGTTTCCGAGTGATAATTTAGAGGCGAAAAAAGGATACCGGTCACTGCCCTCGCTCTATCTCTCCGAGCGTGCTTCTTTTTCGCTATTGATTAAACGTTATCGGGAAGGGTGGGTCTTTACGACGGTAGGCGCCCCTTCGCTGCTGTGTCGCAGTATTGAGTAAACGGCCCGGACGAGCCGTTTACTCCAGCATTAGCCGAGAAACATCACGGACACGCAGAGCAGGCCGACAATCAGGGTGATCAGATTACCTGGAGAACGGTACGGTTTTAACGCCGGGATCAGGTATGTCGACAGGGTCGGCATAATGAACAAAATCATGGCGATGAGCGGTCCGCTGATGGCGTAAATCATCGAGATGGCATTCGGGTTGATGCAGCAGACAATAAAGGTGATAGCTGATACCAGCATGATGGACAGGGCGCGGTTAAAGGCCCGGCTTTTCTTCACACCAACTTGTTGCAGACCGGTTTTGACCACCTCGGTTGCCCCTTCGATAACGCCAAAGTAGGTGCCGAGAAAGGATTTCGACATTGCCACCACGGCGACAATGATACCCGAAACAGAGAGCCACGCCGGGGCGGCAGGCATCATGGATAAGGCCGAAAGGATAGTGACGCCCTCATTTTTGGCGGCTTCGATATACGACGGCGGAATCGATAACAGGCAGCTAAAGACGAAGAACAGCACGCTTAAGCAGATAATCAGATAGGCTACCTTCATGATTTTTTTGCATTTACCCATGGCCAGCTCGCCATATTTCTCACGTCTGTCGATGGCAAACGTGGAGATAATAGGCGTATGGCTAAAAGCAAAAACCATCACCGGAATCGATATCCAGACCTGACGCAGGGTGTGCTGATCGAACGCCATTTGTCCCGTGAGCAACGAGGGTTGCCAACTGCCGGTCAGATACAGCGAGAGAAATAAGAAGTAAGCGATCAGCGGGAACACCAAAAATCCCATCACCCGAATGGTCGCATGGCGGCCCATCAGGAAAATCAGGTTCAGGATTAACACCACACCGAGGCTGACGCCCATGCGGATGCCCAGGCTAATCTCAAGATACCGGGCTAACTGCTCTGTCAGGGAGTTGGTTATGGCGACGGCATAAATCAGAACCACAACAAAAAAGGCAACAAAGTACAGCGTGGTGATGAGGCTGCCGATCTTCTTACCATAATAATGTGTCACCGCGCCGGTGATCCCTTCTCCTGCGGAGGTTTTAGACGAGAGAATGAACTGACATAAGGCTCTGTGCGGCCAGTATGTGAGAGGCCAGGCGACCAGGGCGGTGACAAACAATACCATCGCGCCCGCGGAGCCAAGCTGGATGGGGAGAAACAGGGTTCCTGCGCCAACGGCCGTCCCATATAACGCAAAGCTCCAGAGCGTCTCTTCTTTTGACCAAATTTTCGACATTTCTTGAACGTATCAACTATAAAATAAACAAAAAGAAGCGCAATTTACCATAAATGAGCGGGCGGGCGTGAGGACTGAACGGGAGAAGGGGTGGCAACGGGCCTTGCCGGAACCCAGGTGATTCCGGCAAATGTGTGAATTATCAGGCAGTCACGCGCTGTTCGCGACGCTTCATAACGCGTACGCGTAACGTGTCGTAAGCCCAGTTGTAGAACATGGTGTAGGGCAGGAAGAACAGGAAGAAGCCAATCTCCAGCGTAAAGGCCTGTATCAGGCTAACGTTTAGCACGTATGCCACGATACTCACGCCAATGACGATAAAGCCGCTTTCAAACCCCAGCGCGTGAAATGCACGCACTTTCGCCGTTCGCTTCACCAGATGTGAAGGCCAGAAACGGTCAAACAGCGCGTTGTAGATGATGTTCCAGATCATCGCTGTGGTCGCCAGCAGGATCGTCAGTCCGCCCATTTCCAGCACCGATCGCTGCATTAACCAGGCCGTGGTCGGTGCCAGGATCGCCGTGGCAATCCCTTCAAAACATACGGCGTGGAAGACACGCTCCAGTAACGAACGACGTTGAACCGCATTGTGTTGCATAACTTACCTTTATTAAAAACGCCCGGATAACGGAATAGAGGGTATTTTATCGCTTTATATGATATCTAAAAGATAGTATCCATCGATAAAGTAGATAGTTTATGCGTTACTCACCTGAAGCTTTAACCGCATTTGTCGAGACCGTTTCCTGTGGGTCTTTCTCGGCTGCAGCACGCAGACTGCGTAAAAGTCAGTCCACCATTAGCACGGCGATTGCCCATCTTGAAGCCGATCTTGGCGTTCAACTTTTTGACCGTTCCTCGCGTCAGCCGGTGCTGACGGAAGAAGGAAAGAAAGTGCTCGTCTACGTTCAGGCGATTCTCTCGGCCAGCGAGCGTCTTGATGAGGTAGCGCTTTCGCTGGCCGGAGAAACCGAAGCGCGGCTGACGTTTGTGCTCTCCGACACCCTGCACCCCGATGTACTGGAGGAACTGATGGTGCAGTTTGATCGCCAGTTTCCGCATACCGAGTTTGAGTGCCTGATTGGTGAAGATGTCGACGTCATCGATCTGCTGCAAAAAGAGCGGGCGCAGGTCGGTTTGATTGAAGCCAGGGACCACTATCCCACCGATATCGGTGCGACGCGCTTGCCGATGCAAACGTGGATGGGGCTCTACGTTGCCGCTTCCCATCCCCTGGCGAAAGAGAAGAAACTGCAATGGGATCAGCTGCACGTCTGGCGTGAGTTGCGCCTTAACACCTACATCGATCGTGGCGCTCCGCTTGCCCGTGGTCCGGTGTGGTCCGCGCCGAACTATTTGCTGTTGTTGAGTATGGCAGTACAGGGTTTTGGCTGGTGTGCGCTCCCCTGTGCGTTGGTGGAGGAATTTGCGGCGGAAAAACCACTGATGCAACTCGATGTTCCGGGATGGCCCAAAGCGATTGCTATCGATCTGCTCTGGAACAAAAAATCACCGCCCGGCGCGGCAGGGAACTGGCTGAGATACCATTTACAGCAAGGCAGTGTCCCTGGTCGCGGGGCGTTATAACGATTTCCTTTGTGATAAAACTCACTTTTCTTAAACAATCAAGATAACTATTTTTAACAATCCTCTACTATTGCGGTGTTATTTTGCGCTGAGGTCGTAATGAAAGAGGTGGTGATAGTCGGGGCGTTGCGTACGCCAATTGGTTGTTTTCAGGGGACGCTGGCACGTCATTCTGCCGTGGAATTGGGCAGTATGGTGGTCAAAGCGTTGATTGAAGCCAGCGGCGTGAAGGCGCATGCCGTTGATGAAGTGATCCTCGGGCAGGTGCTGACGGCGGGGGCGGGACAAAACCCGGCGCGTCAGTCAGCAATCAAAGGGGGATTACCGAATACCGTTTCTGCTATCACCATCAACGACGTTTGTGGCTCAGGGCTTAAAGCGCTGCATCTTGCCACGCAGGCGATCCAGTGTGGCGAAGCGGACATTGTGATTGCGGGTGGGCAAGAGAACATGAGCCGTGCGCCGCATGTCCTCACCGACAGCCGAACCGGCGCGCAGTTGGGCAACAGCCAACTGGTTGACAGTCTGGTGCACGATGGCCTGTGGGATGCCTTCAATGATTACCACATGGGCGTGACCGCCGAGAATCTGGCGCGTGAATACGGCATCAGCCGGGAACTGCAGGATGCGTATGCCCTCAGTTCGCAGCAAAAGGCGCGAGCGGCCATCGATGCCGGTCGCTTTAAAGCGGAAATTGTTCCGGTTGCCACCCAGCGTAATGGGCAAACCGTGATGGTGGATACTGACGAGCAGCCGCGAACCGATGCCAGCGCAGAAGGTCTGGCGCGGCTGGATCCGGCCTTCGAACTGTCAGGATCGGTGACCGCCGGCAATGCTTCTTCGATTAATGATGGCGCAGCGGCGGTGATGATGATGAGCGAGTCCAAAGCGCAGGAGCTGGATTTGCCCGTGCTGGCCCGCATCCGCGCTTTTGCCAGCGTCGGCGTAGATCCTGCTCTGATGGGCATTGCCCCCGTGTATGCCACTCGCCGCTGTCTGGAGCGGGTCGGCTGGCAGCTGGCCGATGTGGATCTCATTGAAGCGAATGAGGCGTTTGCCGCCCAGGCGCTTTCCGTGGGCAAAATGCTGGAGTGGGACGAGCGCCGGGTGAACGTCAACGGCGGCGCGATTGCCCTTGGACATCCGATTGGCGCTTCCGGCTGTCGTATTCTGGTTTCTCTGGTTCACGAAATGGTCAAACGCAATGCCCGCAAAGGTCTGGCGACGCTGTGCATTGGCGGTGGGCAAGGCGTAGCATTAGCCATCGAACGCGATTAACTCCCCTTTTTTCTCTCCCTCTACATTCCATTCATAGCCGTTATGCCGTGCGAGAAATCGTGACGGCATTACTGCGTTTTGTTTTGTATTCCCTTCATTATTAGCATCAGACAGATGAACTAAGCGAATGAACTTACAGCGGTTTGCCTGGGAGTGGGGGTGTCGCAGACTCGGGGTTAAATCCTATTTCTTTGTTTTACTATACGATTTTACCCCTGCGCTTAATCATGGAATGAATCGATCGTGATCGGAATTACACTTTTGACAATAAGATGCAGAAAAAGTGAAACGATGTTTTATTTGTAATTGAAAACGGGTTCCTGGAGGACTATCATGGGCGCATAACGTAAAACGGAACAGCGTTTCGCTCTCCGTCGAGGAATTCCCGCTCAGTACATCACTGGAGGTAAATGTGGACGTAAGACAAAGTATTCACAGCGCGCACGCCAAAACACTGGATACCCAGGGGCTACGCAAGGAGTTTTTGGTTGAGAAAGTGTTCGTGGCTGACGAATACACAATGGTTTACAGCCACATTGACCGCATCATCGTCGGCGGCATTATGCCGGTGGCAAAAACGGTCTCCGTCGGCGGCGAAGTCGGTAAACAACTCGGTGTGACCTATTTCCTGGAACGTCGCGAACTGGGTGTGATCAACATCGGCGGCGCAGGCACCATCATCGTCGACGGTCAGTGCTATGAAATCGGCCACCGCGACGCGCTGTATGTCGGCAAAGGGGCAAAAGAAGTGGTCTTCGCCAGCGTGGATAGCGCGACGCCAGCCAAGTTCTACTACAACTGCGCGCCGGCTCATACCACCTACCCAACCAAAAAAGTGACGCCTGCCGATGTTGCGCCCGTGACGTTAGGCGACAATCTCACCAGTAACCGTCGCACCATCAATAAATATTTCGTGCCGGATGTGCTGGAGACCTGCCAGCTGAGCATGGGCCTTACCGAACTGGCACCGGGCAACCTGTGGAACACTATGCCGTGCCACACCCATGAACGCCGCATGGAAGTGTACTTCTATTTCAATATGGAAGAAGACACCTGTGTCTTCCATATGATGGGGCAGCCTCAGGAAACGCGTCATATCGTTATGCACAATGAACAGGCGGTCATTTCGCCAAGCTGGTCGATCCACTCCGGGGTGGGGACCAAAGCCTATACCTTCATTTGGGGCATGGTCGGTGAAAACCAGGTCTTTGATGACATGGACCACGTTGCGGTGAAAGATCTGCGCTAGTCGCGGGCGCTCATAACGCCTGTCCGTGACAGGTATGAAAAACTAAGGATTTACAATGATTTTGAATGCATTCTCTCTCGAAGGTAAAGTCGCTGTCGTGACCGGTTGTGACACGGGTCTGGGCCAGGGCATGGCGCTCGGTCTGGCGGAAGCCGGCTGCGATATCGTCGGGATTAACATCGTTGAACCGACCGAAACCATCGAGCGAGTGACCGCACTGGGCCGTCGCTTTTTGAGCCTGACCGCTGACCTGCGTCAGATCGACGGGATCCCGGCGCTGCTGGAGCGTGCGGTTGCTGAGTTTGGTCATATCGATATTCTGGTTAACAACGCTGGTCTGATCCGTCGTGAAGATGCGATCAATTTCAGCGAAAAAGACTGGGATGACGTGATGAACCTGAACATCAAGAGCGTGTTCTTTATGTCTCAGGCGGCGGCAAAACATTTCATCGCGCAGGGTAACGGCGGCAAAATCATCAATATCGCTTCCATGCTCTCCTTCCAGGGCGGTATCCGCGTCCCGTCTTACACGGCGTCCAAAAGCGGCGTAATGGGGGTAACCCGTCTGATGGCGAACGAATGGGCGAAGCACAGTATCAACGTCAACGCGATCGCACCGGGTTACATGGCAACCAACAATACCCAGCAGCTGCGTGCCGATGAACAGCGTAGCGCTGAAATCCTCGACCGCATCCCGGCTGGCCGTTGGGGTCTGCCGAGCGATCTGATGGGACCGGTGGTGTTCCTGGCATCCAGCGCATCTGATTACATCAACGGCTACACCGTGGCTGTTGACGGTGGCTGGCTGGCACGTTAATTCGCCCCCGTTTATCGAAAAAACCCTGCCATCGCGCAGGGTTTTTTATTGATGAAATCAGGTGTTGAGAAAATCCTCGCGAACCGGTGTAAAAGTATCCAGCAGGGTTCCCGGTTTCAGGCAGACACAGCCGTGCACAATATCCGGTTGCTTATATAACGTATCCCCTGCGCGTACCACCTGCTTCTCGTCACCGATGGTAAATTCAAATTCACCGGATAAGACATAGGTCAGTTGTTCATGAGGATGATGATGCAGCGGGCCGATCGCCCCTTGTTCGAAATTCACCTCAACGGCCATCATGTTGCCATTATGCGCGAGGATGCGGCGGGTGACGCCATTGCCCAGATCTTCAAGCGTCGTCTCGTTATGGAAAACAAACATGCGGGATCCTGTTAGTGTTTGAAACAATGTTTCATTCAAGCTAACTCAGGCACGCGATAAAGAAAACGGCAGATCGAATGAACTGGAAACTTGATCACAAGTTTGCTTCACTGCTGTAAATCACTGATGAAGGAGCAGGTAATGAAGACGATCGGCTTGTTAGGCGGCATGAGTTGGGAATCGACGATCCCGTACTACCGGTTAATTAATGAAGGGATCAAACAGCAACTGGGTGGGCTTCATTCTGCGAGCCTGCTGCTGCACAGCGTTGACTTCCATGAGATCGAAGCGTGTCAGAGTCGCGGTGAGTGGGACAAAGCCGGAGAGATACTTGCGCAAGCCGCGATCGGGCTGCAGCAGGCGGGGGCGGAAGGGATCGTCTTATGTACCAACACGATGCACAAAGTGGCGGAAGCCATTGAATCGCGCTGCTCGCTGCCTTTTCTACATATTGCCGATGCAACCGGTCGCGTCATCTCCTCGCAGGGAATGCGCCGGGTTGCACTGCTGGGTACGCGTTACACCATGGAGCAGGATTTTTATCGCGGTCGTCTGGAACAGCAGTTTGCTATTGAGAGCCTGGTGCCAGATGCGCAGGCTCGGGCGAAGATCAACCAGATTATCTTTGATGAGCTTTGCCTGGGACACTTTACCGAGACCTCGCGCCAGTACTATGTCGAGGTGATTGAAGACCTCGCGGCGCAGGGTGCAGAGGGCGTCATTTTTGGCTGCACCGAGATTGGCCTGTTGGTACCGGTAGAGCGCAGTCCAATTCCCGTGTTCGACACCGCCGCGATCCATGCCGCAGACGCCGTGACGTTTATGCTGTCGTAACCGGTCCGAGGATCTGCTCCAGCGCCGTCACCAGAAGGTGATGGCGGGTTTGCAGATGATCGCTGAAGGCCTCGACCAGTGCGGAAGCGGGGCGGTGGACCGGACGAACCAGGCTGACGGTAAACGGCACGGAAATACTGAAACGGCGCACGACCACGCCGCTCGCCGCATAATCCAGCGCGGTGAACGGGTTTACGACTGAAAGACCAACGCCGGCGCGCACCATTGCGCACACTGACGCCGCGCTGTGGGTCTCCACGACCATTCGCCGTTTAACGTCGTGCTCATTAAACAACGCGTCCAGCAGCTTCCGGTAACTGTCCGTGCGCGACAGGCTGATGTAGTTCTCCCCCTGAAAATCCTGCGGCGTTAATACCGGTTTTTCCGCCAACGGATGTCCCGGCGGCAGCACGCAGACTTCATCGAGCGAGAAGAGTTCCGTACGTTGCGTTCCGGCAGGCGTATGCAGCGTCTCTGTTAACCCCAGATCGTGACGCTGAGCGGAAAGCCACTCTTCCAGCAGCGGTGACTCCTGAGGCACGATGTTCAGGCTGACGTCCGGGTAGCGGACGAGAAACGGCTGAATCAACGCAGGCAGCAGCGACTGCGAAAAGACCGGCAGACAGACAATCGACAACTCTCCCTGGCGAAACTCCCGCAGGCTTTCCGCCGCGTTGACAATTCGATCCAGCCCGTACCAGGATCGCTGAACCTCTTCAAACAGACGTAACCCCTGGACCGTCGGATGCAGGCGACCGCGCGTGCGTTCAAACAGCGTTAATCCCAGCACTTTTTCAAATCGTGCCAGTTCGCGACTGACGGTGGGCTGTGACGTATGCAGCAGTCGCGCGGCTTCAGTCAGGTTTCCGGCGGTCATGACCGCATGAAAAATTTCAATATGACGTAAGTTAACGGCAGCCATAGTCACCTCGTTTGATTCAATCCATATCATTTTTGCATAGAGTCGATATAAAACGATATTTTTTATTCTCTTCGCACTGTGGCGTAATGATAAAAAACGTCATGTCCGGAGTCCGTTATGCCTCATTCACTGTATTGCACCGATACCGATCTCACTGCGGAAAACCTGCTCAGGTTGCCGGCTGAATTTGGCTGTCCGGTCTGGGTTTACGACGCACAGATCGTTCGTCGCCAGATTGCGGCGTTGCAGCAGTTTGATGTGGTGCGCTTCGCGCAGAAAGCCTGCTCCAATATTCATATTCTGCGTTTAATGCGTGAGCAGGGCGTCAAAGTGGACTCTGTGTCATTAGGCGAAATCGAGCGTGCGCTGGCGGCGGGATACGATCCGCAAGCGCACCCGGATGACATCGTGTTTACCGCCGATGTGATTGATAGCGCCACGCTGGCCCGCGTCAGCGAATTGCGCATTCCGGTCAATGCCGGCTCTGTCGATATGCTCGATCAGCTTGGACAGGTTTCGCCGGGCCATCGCGTCTGGCTGCGCGTTAATCCAGGTTTTGGTCATGGTCACAGCCAGAAAACCAATACCGGTGGCGAAAACAGTAAACACGGCATCTGGCATACCGATTTGCCGCAGGCGCTGGCGGTGATGCAGCGCCATCAGTTGAAACTGGTCGGTATTCACATGCACATTGGTTCAGGCGTTGACTATGAACATCTGGAGCAGGTGTGTGGCGCGATGGTGAGTCAGGTGGTTGATTTTGGTCAGGATCTGGAGGCCATTTCCGCCGGTGGCGGCCTGTCGATTCCTTATCACGATGACGAAGAGGCGGTGGACACCCGGCATTACTTTGGCTTGTGGAACGCCGCGCGCGAGCAGATCGCCCGTCATCTGGGGCATCACGTGAAGCTGGAAATTGAGCCTGGACGTTTTCTCGTCGCTCAGTCAGGCGTACTGGTTACCCAGGTACGCAGCGTGAAGCAGATGGGCAGTCGTCATTTCGTGCTGGTGGATGCGGGTTTTAACGATCTGATGCGCCCGGCGATGTACGGCAGTTATCACCATATTACCGCGCTGGCGGCGGATGGCCGCTCGCTGGAGAAGGCACCACGGGTCGATACGGTCGTCGCAGGACCACTGTGTGAATCGGGCGACGTCTTTACCCAGCAGGAGGGAGGCAAGGTGGAGACGCGTGCGCTGCCGGTGGTGGCACCGGGAGATTATCTGGTGCTGCATGATACCGGCGCATACGGTGCGTCGATGTCGTCGAACTACAACAGCCGTCCGCTGTTGCCGGAAGTGTTATTTGACAACGGTCAGGCGCGACTGATTCGCCGTCGCCAGACCATTGAAGAACTGTTAGCGCTGGAAGTGTTTTAATTTCTTGTCGGGCAGCGGCTTATCCGGCCTGCGGAGTTACCGTCGTTTGTAGGCCTGATAAGCGAAGCGCCATCAGGCATTGCGTCGCGCAGATAACATTACGATTTATATGTTAAAATACGGCCCGGTGGTCACCGAGTCGCGCAGGACCAGCGTGCCGGTAAAGGGCGGGATCGGTTCAACCTCTTCACCATTGACCATGCGAATTGCCTGGTCAATGGCGGTGGTGATCATCGTGTCGATGGGGAGATAAACCGTCGACAGTCCTGGCTCAAGCCATTTCGCACTCGGCGCATCGTCAAACCCAAACAGCGACACATCCTGCGGAATGTTAAGCCCGGCCTGGTGCAGGGCTTTCGATGCGCCCAGCGCCATATCGTCGTTACAGGCGAACAGGGCGCTGAACGTTACCCCTTCCCGCAGCAGTTCGTTACAGGCGTCATAGCCGCGCGTCATGCTGGAATCGCCATACTTCACCTTCGCCGGATCCCAGGCGATGCCATTTTTCTCCAGCGCCTTACGGTAGCCCATCAGACGCGACTTCCCGGTCGGCGTGTGTCCCGGCACGGTAATACAGGCAATCTCGCGGTGTCCCTGAGAAATCAGGTAATCCACCGCCTGAAATGCCGCATCTTCCTGTTCAAAAAAGATGGCGCGTTCACGGGCGAGGCTGACGTCGCGGTTGATGATAATCAACGGCATCGTAATCGAATCCGCCAGCGCCAGGATCGCCTTTTCGCTCATATAACGGGTGTAGAGAATGATGGCGTCACACTGCCGGTCGGCCAGCATCTGCACCGCTTCCTGTTCGCGCTCTGGCGTATCGTGACCATCGGTGACAATCAACTGCTTGCCATGAGATTCAGTCTGCCGCGAGGCCTGCTGTAGCAGGCGGCCAAAGTAGAAGCCATCAAAGGTCGATACGACCAGTCCAATGCTGTTGCTGGTCCGGTTCGCCAGCGATCGGGCCAGAAAGTTTGGGCGATAGTCCAGCGCCTGCATCGCCTTAAACACTTTCTGACGTGTACTCTCTTTAACCTGACCGGTGCCGTTCAGCACGCGAGAAACGGTGGCTTTCGAGACACCGGCACGACGGGAAACATCCAGCATTGTTATCATGACGCGTTCCTGATTACTCGTTTGATGACGCATTGCCCGACTCCACTGGCGTCGTCACGGAATGGCGACGGACCAGCGTAGGGCTGAAGACATGGGTGACATCCGGCAACGGACGTTTTTCCGCCAGCGCGAGCGCCAGTTCTGCGGCCTGCGTCGCCATCGTCACGATGGGATAACGCACGGTGGTCAGCCGCGGGCGAACGTAACGCGAAACCAGCACATCATCAAAGCCGATAAGCGAAATTTCCGCCGGGACGTCCACGCCGTTATCATTCAGCACGCCCATTGCGCCTGCGGCCATGGAGTCGTTATAACAGGCTACTGCAGTGAAGTTTCTGCCCCGACCCAGCAGTTCGGTCATCGCCTGCTCCCCGCCGCTCTCATCCGGCTCGCCAAACGTCACAAGGCGATCGTTAACCGGGAGATGGCTCTCTTCAAGGGCATCGTAATAGCCTTTGAGGCGATCTTCCGCATCCGAAATAGAATGATTCGAGCAGAGATAGCCAATGCGGGTGTGGCCCTGTTGGATCAGATGACGGGTCGCCAGCCAGGCGCCGTAGCGGTCATCCAGCGCCACACAGCGTTGTTCGAAACCGGGCAGGATCCGGTTGATCAGCACCATGCCGGGCATTTGCTTCATTAATGACGCCAGATCGGCATCCGGGATCATCTTGGCGTGAACGACGAGCGCTGCGCAGCGGTGACGAATGAGTTGCTCGATCGCCTGGCGCTCTTTTTGTTCATTATGGTAGCCGTTGCCAATCAGTAAAAAATTCCCAGTGTTATAGGAGACCTGCTCCACGGCTTTCACCATCGCGCCGAAAAAAGGGTCGGAAACATCGCCAACCACCAGACCTATGGTCTCGGTGGACTGCTGCGCCAGGGCGCGCGCGTTGGCGTTGGGATGGTAGCTGAGCGACTCCATCGCACTGGTTACCGCCAGGCGTGACGCCTCGCTGGCTTTGGGGGAATGGTTGATGACGCGGGAAACGGTGGCGACTGATACACCAGCCAGTCGGGCTACATCCTTTATGGTCGCCATGACAGTACCTATTGTGGGTAAACGCTTACATTCTGTCAGTGTTACGGAAAACGTCTGCTGGTTCAAGCAGATTGCCTGTTACGACGCGGCAAATGTGAGCAACACCCTCGGAATTAAGACAAAAATCGAAAGATGCAAACCATTAGTTACACTTTGCGAAGGGCTGTTGCGATTGTTCGCTGGCGACGTTTCCTGGCGGCTTGATAAAGTTGAGATCCCAGAGGTATTGATAGGTGAAGTCAACTTTCGGGTTGAGCACACGAATTACACCAACCTGCGCCAGTTGCGCAGGTTTTTTTTTGCGATTTCCGCAATCTGTAACAGTAAGCGATAATTTACACAACTGGTTGCATTTCCCTTCATTCCTTTGCGTTTTCTCGCTGGCGAAGCGGTCACGTACCGACCACAATCAAGATCCCAGAGGTATTGATTGGTGAGATTATTCGGTACGCTCTTCGTACTCTGTCTCTTGCACCAACCTGCGCGGATGCGCAGGTTTTTTTTCGCCCCGACTTTACTGTCGCTCCTGTTGCCTTGTTCGTGTAATCTGCCACCATTATTTTACCGAATCGTGCGCAAAGGGAGTTGAAATGTTATTTGGCTTTTTCCGTAACCTGTGCCGTGTGCTCTACCGGGTACGCGTGACGGGGGATATGCAGGCGTTACAGGGAGAGCGCGTCGTAATCACCCCTAACCACGTTTCTTTTATCGACGGTATTCTGCTGGCGTTGTTTCTGCCGGTACGCCCGGTGTTCGCGGTCTACACCTCAATTAGCCAGCAGTGGTACATGCGCTGGTTAACCTCGCTGATTGATTTTGTGCCGCTCGACCCGACGAAGCCGATGGCGATTAAACATCTGGTTCGCCTGATCGAGCAGGGTCGTCCGGTGGTGATTTTCCCGGAAGGACGCATATCGGTGAGCGGCTCGCTAATGAAAATCTACGACGGTGCCGGATTTGTCGCCGCGAAATCCGGCGCGACGCTGGTGCCGGTACGGATTGAAGGGGCAGAGCTCACCCATTTTAGCCGCCTGAAAGGGCTGGTGAAACGTCGCTTCTTCCCGCAGATCCATCTGCATGTTTTGCCGCCAACCCGTCTGCCTATGCCAGACGCGCCGCGCGCGCGCGATCGTCGTAAAATTGCTGGCGAAATGCTGCATCAAAAAATGATGGAAGCGCGAATGGCGGTGCGCCCGCGCGAAACGCTGTATGAATCGCTCCTGGCAGCGAAGTACCGCTATGGCGCGGGTAAGCACTGTATCGAAGACATCAACTTCAAGCCGGACAGCTACCGACAGTTGCTCACTAAGACGCTGTTTGTCGGGCGTATTCTGGAAAAATACAGCGCAGAGGGCGAAAAAATTGGCCTGATGCTGCCGAATGCCGCCATCAGCGCGGCGGTGATTTTCGGCGCGGTGTCTCGCCGTCGTATCCCGGCAATGATGAACTACACGGCGGGCGTCAAAGGGCTGACCAGCGCCATCACCGCCGCGGAAATCAAAACCATTTTTACCTCCCGTCAGTTCCTGGATAAAGGCAAACTCTGGCACTTGCCGGAGCAACTGACGCAGGTTCGCTGGGTCTATCTGGAAGATCTCAAAGCTGATGTGACCACGGCAGACAAGCTGTGGATCTTTGCGCACCTGCTGATGCCGCATCGGGCGCAGGTCAAACAGCAGCCGGAAGAGGCGGCGGTGATCCTTTTTACCTCTGGCTCTGAAGGCCATCCAAAGGGCGTGGTGCATAGCCACAAGAGCCTGCTGGCTAACGTCGAGCAGATCAAAACCATTGCTGACTTCACCGCCAATGACCGCTTTATGTCGGCGCTGCCGCTGTTTCACTCCTTCGGCCTGACGGTGGGGCTGTTTACGCCGTTGCTCACCGGCGCTGAAGTGTTCCTCTATCCCAGTCCGCTGCATTATCGCATTGTGCCGGAACTGGTTTACGACCGGAACTGCACGGTGCTGTTCGGCACCTCCACGTTTCTTGGGAACTATGCGCGCTTTGCCAATCCGTATGATTTCTATCGCCTGCGCTATGTGGTGGCGGGAGCGGAGAAACTCCAGGAGAGTACAAAACAGCTCTGGCAGGACAAGTTTGGTCTGCGCATTCTCGAAGGTTACGGCGTGACGGAATGTGCGCCTGTGGTCTCGATTAACGTCCCGATGGCAGCGAAGCCTGGAACCGTAGGACGGATCCTGCCCGGCATGGACGCGCGCCTGCTGGCGATCCCCGGCATTGAAGAGGGAGGACGTTTGCAACTGAAAGGGCCAAACATCATGAACGGTTACCTGCGCGTGGAAAAACCGGGCGTGCTGGAAGTGCCAGCGGCGGAAAACGCCGCGGGAGAACTGGAGCGCGGCTGGTATGACACCGGAGACATTGTACGCTTTGATGAGCAGGGATTCGTGCAGATTCAGGGACGCGCCAAACGCTTTGCGAAAATTGCCGGCGAGATGGTCTCGCTGGAGATGGTGGAGCAGCTGGCGCTCGGCGTGTCGCCGGAGAAAATGCATGCAACGGCTATCAAGAGTGATGTCAGCAAAGGCGAAGCGCTGGTGCTCTTTACCACCGACAGCGAACTGACGCGTGACGTTTTACAGCAGTACGCCCGCGCGCACGGCATCCCTGAACTGGCGGTGCCGCGCGATATCCGTTACCTGAAACAACTCCCGTTACTCGGCAGCGGTAAGCCGGATTTCGTGACGCTGAAAAGCTGGGTTGATAATCCGGAAAAACAAAATGCCTGAGTCAGTACATACCAATACCTCTGTCTGGTCGAAAGGGATGATGTCGGTTATCGCGGCGCAGTTTCTCTCGGCGTTTGGCGATAACGCCCTGCTGTTTGCCACGCTGGCGCTGCTGAAGGAACAGTTCTATCCGGACTGGAGTCAGCCGATTCTGCAAATGGTGTTTGTGGGCGCTTACATCCTGTTTGCGCCATTTGTGGGGCAGGTCGCTGACAGCTTTGCCAAAGGTCGGGTGATGATGTTCGCCAATGGCCTTAAACTGCTGGGGGCGGCAAGCATCTGCTTTGGCTTCAATCCGTTTCTCGGCTATACGCTGGTGGGTGTTGGCGCGGCGGCTTACTCACCGGCCAAATACGGCATTCTGGGTGAACTGACCACCGGCGATAAGCTGGTGAAAGCCAACGGTCTGATGGAAGCATCCACCATTGCGGCGATCCTGCTTGGCTCGGTGGCCGGTGGGGTGCTGGCCGACTGGCATGTCATTGCCGCACTGGTTGCCTGTGCGCTGGCCTACGCCGGTGCCGTGGTGGCAAACCTCTCTATTCCCAAACTGGCCGCCGCGCGTCCTGGGCAGTCCTGGCATCTGGCAAAAATGACCCGCAGTTTCTTCTGCGCCTGTGTTTCACTGTGGCGCAACGGCGAAACACGTTTCTCGCTGGTGGGCACCAGTCTGTTCTGGGGCGCGGGAGTGACGCTGCGTTTCCTGCTGGTGCTGTGGGTGCCGGTGGCGTTAGGCATTACCGA
This sequence comes from Citrobacter sp. Ct235, assembly GCF_030332305.1. Classification (NCBI taxonomy): domain Bacteria; kingdom Pseudomonadati; phylum Pseudomonadota; class Gammaproteobacteria; order Enterobacterales; family Enterobacteriaceae; genus Citrobacter; species Citrobacter sp. Ct235. Next base: position 233,473 of record NZ_JAOWIC010000043.1, on the reverse strand, counting down.
TAACGCCACGCCAACCTATCTTAACGCGATGGTCGCGGTCGGTATTGTGGTCGGGGCGGGTGCCGCTGCCAGACTGGTGACGCTGGATACGGTGGTGCGTTGCATGCCTGCGGGGATCCTGATTGGCGTCGTCGTGCTGATTTTTTCTCTGCAACACGCGCTGCTGCCTGCCTATGCGCTGCTGATGCTGATTGGTGTGCTGGGCGGCTTCTTTGTGGTTCCACTGAATGCGCTGTTGCAGGAGCGCGGTAAGAAGAGTGTCGGCGCGGGTAATGCGATTGCGGTACAGAACCTCGGTGAGAACAGTGCGATGCTGTTGATGCTGGGGCTCTACTCGCTGGCGGTATGGGTAGGGATCCCGGTCATTGCCGTGGGTATCGGTTTTGGCGGTCTGTTCGCGCTGGCCATTGCGGCGCTGTGGATCTGGCAGCGCCGTCAGGCGTAATCAACGCGCCGGAATTCCTCCGGCGCGCTTCTGTTACGGTGCAGGATAGGTGTAAACCTGATGCACCGCTTCAATCTCTGCCAACACCTCTTCGCTTAACTCCAGATGTAAGCTCTCAACGTTGGTTTTCAGTTGTTCCATGGTGGTGGCGCCAAGCAGCGTACTGGCAACAAACGGCTGACGACGAACGAATGCCAGCGCCATCTGCGCCGGACTGAGGTTATGGCGTCTGGCTATCTCCACATACGCGGCCACGGCTTTTTGCGTCTGCTCGCCGCTGTAGCGGGTAAAACGACTAAACAGCGTATTGCGCGCTCCGGCCGGTTTCGCGCCGTTCAGGTATTTACCGGTCAGCGTGCCAAATCCCAGACAGGAATAGGCCAGCAGTTCGACGCCTTCGTACTGGCTCACTTCCGCCAGTCCCACTTCAAAACTGCGGTTGACCAGACTGTAAGGGTTCTGGATGGTGACAATGCGCGGCAGGTCATGTTTATCCGCCAGGTGCAGATAGCGCATCACGCCAAAGGCCGTTTCATTTGAGACGCCGATGTAGCGAATCTTACCCGCGCGCTGAAACTCGGTCAGCGCATCCAGCGTATCCAGTAGCGACACCACCGGCGCGGCATCGGTCCAACTGTAACCGAGCTTGCCAAAACAGTTGGTCGGGCGCTGCGGCCAGTGAACCTGGTAGAGATCCAGATAATCGGTTTGCAGACGCTTCAGGCTGTCGTGCAGCGCTTCGCGGATGTTCTTACGATCCAGTGCCTGGTTCGGACGAATGCTGTTGTCGTTATTACGCGACGGGCCGCTGACCTTGGAGGCGACAATCAGTTTTTCACGGTTGCCATGTTTGGCCAGCCAGTTTCCGACGTAAGTTTCGGTGAGCCCCTGGGTTTCCGGGCGCGGCGGGACCGGGTACATTTCGGCCACGTCGATCAGGTTAATGCCGTTGGCGACGGCATAGTTGAGCTGTGCATGTGCGTCGGCTTCGCTATTTTGTTCACCAAACGTCATTGTGCCCAGCCCCAGTGTACTAACTTCAAGCGAGCTGTGGGGTATACGGTGATATTGCATAGCCGTTTCCTTTTTATAATCACGACATAAGGATTATAAAAATGGCTGAGGGAAGGGAAAAAGGGAAGAAAAATTGTTAAGGCCAGCAGCGTGGCTGACCTCAACCCTCAACGTTCAATGATCTGAGAAACCTCGTCACGGTTAATTTGCATGGCGTTGCCCTGCTGGTCGTGGTAGCTCACCAGACCGGTATCATCGTCAATTTCGGGTTTCCCGTCGGTCAGGATCATCCGACCATCTTTGGTCGCCATCACATAGTCGCTACTACAGCCGGAAACAGCAAAAGCCAGTCCAACTGCGGAAATTATCACTGCCCATTTTTTCATCCATTTATCCTCACGTGGCCTGCGTCTGATAATAGTCTAGTAATAACCTGACGTTATGGGCAGGAAAAGCAGGAAAATCTTAAACTGAGAGGGGAAAAGGAAAGAATTTCGCTCCCCACCGGGAGCGAAAAAGGCAATTACAGCGGGTTTTTTTTGTTTCGCAACAGGTTCAGGCTCTCGACCGCAATCGAGAAGAACATGGCGAAATAGATGTAACCCTTCGGTACGTGAACATCGAAGCTTTCCAGAATCAGGGTGAAGCCCACCAGAATCAGGAACGACAGCGCCAGCATCTTCACGGACGGGTGTCGGTCGACAAACTCGCCAATAGGACGTGCCGCAAACATCATTACGCCAACGGCAATCACCACCGCCGCCATCATAATGAACAGATGATCGGACAAGCCGACCGCCGTGATCACCGAGTCCAGGCTGAAGATGATGTCGAGCAGCATGATTTGCACGATTGCTCCCAGGAAGGAGGTGACGCGCATGTTCATCCCTTCTTCTTCACCTTCAATGGATTCGTGGATCTCCTTACTCGCTTTCCAGATCAGGAACAATCCGCCGAGCAGAAGGATCAGGTCGCGGGCGGAAATGGCCTCACCAAACACGTCAAACAGCGGATTGGTCAGCCGGGTCACCCAGGCGATGGAGGCCAGCAGCGCCAGACGCATGATCATCGCCGCCGCAAGACCCAGACGTCGGGCATGTGCGCGTTGCGCAGTCGGGAGTTTTGCAACCACCAGAGAGAGGAAAATAATATTATCGATCCCAAGCACGATCTCCAGCAGCGTCAGCGTACCGAGCGCAAGCCAGGCGTTAGGATCGGTTATCCATGCAAATAACATTGAACAAAGTCCTGCCAAAAAAAAGAAGCGCTAATTATATGCTTCCGGGGCACCAGGCGAAAGTCTAACGCTGCTGTAACAAAAAGTGGCGTTCCAGCAGGGCGCGTGTGAAGTTCTTTTTCAGATAAAAACCACGCGGCAACGTCAGTATTGGCTCGCCCTGGGCGCCGATGGCCTCGGTGAGCGCTTTGGCGTTTGCCGCCTTCGGTCTCAGTTGTAAAAATTCGCCATGCCGGGCGGTAATGCGTTCAACCTGACCGAGCACAATCATGTCCATTAACTCTTCCCAGTCCAGACGCAACTGACGGTCTTCTTCTTCATCGGGACTCCACAGCACCGGCGAACCCACCCGCCGTTGTGCGAGGGGAATGCTGCGCTCGCCTTCCACCGGGATCCACAGCACTCGCTTCAGTTTGTGCCGCACGTGGCTGGTTTCCCACGTCACGCCACTGTTTCCCGTCAGCGGCGCGACGCAGACAAAGGTGGTTTCGAGCGGGCGCCCAAGGCTGTCCACAGGAATGGTTTTCAACTCGACGCCGAGTGCGGCGAAATCCTGCTCAGGCTTACTTCCGGCGCTGGCGCCCAGCCAGAGTTCCAGCAACACGCCGATCCAGCCTTTGTCCCGCTTGAGATCTTTCGGCGCAACAATGCCCGCCAGCGCAGCCAGTTCGCCTAACGAATAGCCCGAAAGCTGCTGCGCCTGCTGGAGCAGAAGGGCTTCAGATTCCGGCGGAAAGCGTAAAGGATGGAGTCCGGACATGGCGTCATACCTTAGGTGAAAAAATAAACAATGATTTTATACCGTGGAAAAGAAGTTTATCGTTTTCCACATGCGATATCCAATGCCATGATTTATATTGATTTTTAGTTTACGGCATCACGTATTGCGCAACACCAGAATGGGTTTTCCATTTCTGGTCACTGAAAATAAACAGGATCTTACACCATGTTATCCACAGAAAGATGGGATAACTGTGAAAAACCCCGACTACTGTTTCCATTTACAGCCTTGACGTGCGACGAAAATCGAATTTTCACACAATTTGTGTTTAACTTATTGGCACAATCTGTGGATAAAGTCGGCGCTGTTCGATCTTTCATCAGCCTGAGGATCGTCAGTGTGATACTTGTCACTTTTTTGCCTGATAACAGGTGGAATGACCAAGTAACCTCATGAATATAAGAAAAGATTTTTTTTACCCTGTTGGCAGTTTATTCAAACTGTACCGGTTTTTCCCGGAGTAATTCCGTACTTCTTCACAACTCTATCCACAGAAAAGGTGAATAAAATCGTCCATATGGGTGAGTGTCTGTTTATAACTTTGTCTTTAACTGTGAGTTATTCAATTGTTATTAGATGCACACCGTCTTAACTCAGTGGTTTACCGTCTGTCAGGAGTGTGAAACAATCATTCTCATATAAGGTTTATATTGAGGTAGTCCGGTGATTGATGACGATGGCTACCGCCCAAATGTAGGTATCGTAATTTGTAATCGTCAGGGGCAGGTGATGTGGGCCCGGCGGTTTGGTCAGCACTCCTGGCAGTTCCCACAGGGTGGGATAAACCCAGGAGAATCAGCAGAACAGGCGATGTACCGGGAACTGTTTGAAGAAGTAGGGTTAAGCCGTAAAGATGTGCGAATCCTTGCCTCTACTCGCAACTGGTTGCGTTACAAGTTACCAAAACGTTTGGTGCGTTGGGATACAAAGCCGGTATGTATCGGCCAGAAACAAAAGTGGTTTCTTTTGCAGTTGATGAGCGGGGACGCGGAAATCAATATGCAAACCAGCAGCACTCCTGAGTTCGACGGCTGGCGTTGGGTAAGTTACTGGTACCCGGTCCGGCAAGTGGTTTCATTTAAACGCGATGTCTACCGCAGGGTGATGAAAGAGTTCGCAAGTGTTGTGATGGCGCTTCAGGAAACGACGCCGAAGCCGCAAAGTACACCTGCTTATCGACGTAAAAGAGGTTAAGCCACGCAAATTATGCTCACCCGCCTGCGCGAAATAGTCGAAAAGGTGGCCAGTGCTCCGCGTCTTAATGAAGCGCTGAATATTCTGGTTACTGACATCTGTCTTGCGATGGATACAGAGGTCTGCTCGGTTTATCTGGCCGATCATGACCGGCGTTGTTATTACCTCATGGCGACGCGGGGGCTTAAAAAACCGCGCGGTCGCACTGTCGCACTCGCGTTTGATGAAGGTATCGTCGGCCTGGTTGGCAGGCTGGCGGAACCTATCAACCTTGCCGATGCGCAAAAACATCCCAGTTTTAAATATATCCCCTCGGTAAAAGAAGAGCGCTTCCGTGCCTTCCTCGGGGTGCCGATCATTCAGCGTCGTCAACTGCTGGGCGTCCTCGTTGTACAGCAGCGTGAACTGCGCCAGTATGACGAAAGCGAAGAATCTTTCCTCGTGACGCTCGCCACGCAGATGGCGGCGATCCTGTCACAATCTCAGCTTACCGCCCTGTTTGGCCAGTATCGCCAGACGCGTATTCGTGCGTTACCGGCGGCACCGGGCGTGGCGATCGCAGAAGGCTGGCAGGACGCGACGCTACCGCTGATGGAGCAGGTGTATCAAGCCTCGACGCTGGATCCTGCTCTGGAGCGTGAGCGCCTGACCGGTGCGCTGGAAGAGGCGGCAAATGAGTTTCGCCGTTACAGCAAGCGGTTTGCCGCAGGCGCGCAGAAAGAGACCGCTGCGATATTCGATCTCTATTCGCACCTGCTCTCCGATGCCCGCCTGCGACGCGAACTGTTTACCGAAGTCGATAATGGTTCGGTGGCAGAGTGGGCGGTCAAAACGATCATCGAAAAGTTTGCCGAACAGTTTGCCGCGCTGAGCGATAACTACCTCAAAGAGCGTGCGGGCGATCTGCGTGCGCTGGGTCAGCGACTGCTGTTTCATCTTGATGATTCCGTACAAGGGCCAAATGCCTGGCCAGAACGCTTCGTGCTGGTGGCTGACGAACTCTCCGCCACGACGCTGGCGGAACTGCCGCAGGACCGACTGGCGGGTGTTGTGGTTCGCGACGGGGCGGCCAACTCCCATGCTGCCATTATGGTGCGTGCGTTGGGCATTCCTACCGTGATGGGGGCTGATATCCAGCCGTCTGTACTGCACCGGCGTACGCTGGTGGTGGATGGCTATCGCGGTGAGCTGCTGGTCGATCCTGAACCGGTATTGATCCAGGAATATCAGCGGCTTATCAGTGAAGAAAACGAGCTTAGCCGTCTGGCGGAAGATGACGTCAATTTACCTGCACAGCTGAAAAGCGGCGAGCGGGTCAAGGTCATGCTGAACGCGGGTCTCAGCCCGGAGCATGAAGAAAAGCTGGGCAGTCGTATCGACGGTATTGGCCTGTATCGCACCGAAATTCCCTTTATGCTGCAAAGCGGTTTTCCTTCTGAGGAGGAGCAAGTGGCGCAGTATCAGGGTATGTTGCAGATGTTTAACGACAAGCCAGTGACGCTACGAACGCTGGACGTTGGCGCGGACAAACAGTTGCCGTACATGCCGATCAGCGAGGAGAATCCCTGCCTGGGTTGGCGAGGGATCCGCATTACGCTCGATCAGCCAGAGATCTTCCTTGTCCAGGTCCGCGCCATGCTGCGCGCCAATGCGGCGACAGGCAACCTGAGTATTCTGCTGCCGATGGTAACCAGTATTGACGAGGTGGATGAAGCGCGCCGCCTGATTGAACGTGCCGGGCGTGAAGTGGAAGAGATGATCGGTTACGCGATCCCGAAACCGCGTATCGGCATCATGCTCGAAGTGCCGTCGATGGTCTTTATGCTGCCGAATCTGGCAAGTCGTATCGATTTTATCTCCGTCGGCACGAACGATCTGACTCAGTACGTGCTGGCGGTGGATCGCAACAATACGCGCGTCGCCAGCATCTACGACAGTCTGCATCCGGGGATGTTACGTGCGCTGTCGATGATTGCGCAGGAAGCCGAGCGCAGCGATATCGACCTGCGCGTGTGTGGCGAAATGGCGGGCGATCCGATGTGCGTGACCATCCTGATTGGGCTGGGTTTCCGCCATCTCTCAATGAACGGTCGCTCCGTGGCGCGCGTGAAATACCTGCTGCGCCGTATTGATTACGAAGAGGCAAAAACGCTTGCCCAGCGTAGCCTTGAGGCGCAACTGGCAACGGAAGTGCGCCATCAGGTGGCGGCGTTTATGGAGCGTCGCGGCATGGGCGGTCTGATTCGTGGAGGGATGTAAAAGCGCTATACAGATCTTTTACATCTTCTGCGCAGCCTCGTTAACCCCCTTATGCTATCATTCGCTCCTTTGGAGCGCCTGTAAGCAGTGGGTGCGCATATCGCTCGCTGAGTCTTTTCAGCGGAATAACAAGAACTTGTGGTGACAGATGACCAGTAGCTATCTGCATTTTCCGGAATTTGATCCGGTCATTTTCTCAATTGGGCCCGTTGCACTTCGCTGGTACGGCTTAATGTATCTGGTGGGCTTCATTTTCGCGATGTGGCTGGCGACGCGCCGTGCCAATCGTCCTGGCAGTGGCTGGACGAAGACTGAAGTTGAAAACCTACTCTATGCAGGTTTTCTCGGGGTCTTCCTCGGTGGGCGTATTGGCTACGTGCTGTTTTATAACTTCCCGCTGTTCCTGGATAATCCGCTCTACCTGTTCCGCGTCTGGGACGGGGGCATGTCCTTCCACGGTGGCCTGATTGGCGTGATTCTGGTGATGATTATTTTCGCCAAACGCACGAAGCGCAGTTTCTTCCAGGTCTCTGATTTCATTGCTCCGCTGATCCCCTTTGGCCTGGGGGCCGGGCGTCTGGGCAACTTTATCAACGGCGAACTGTGGGGCCGTGTCGACCCGAATTTCTCTTACTCCATGCTGTTCCCTGGGTCACGCACCGAAGATATTCTGCTGCTGCAAACCAACCCGCAATGGCAATCCATTTTCGATACCTACGGCTCCTTGCCGCGCCACGCGTCTCAACTCTATGAGATGGCGCTGGAGGGGGTCGTGCTGTTTATCATTCTTAACCTGTTTATTCGTAAACCGCGCCCGATGGGCTCCGTCTCCGGACTGTTTTTGATTGGCTACGGCGCGTTTCGTATCATCGTTGAATTCTTCCGTCAGCCGGATCAGCAGTTCACCGGTGAATGGGTACAGTACATCAGCATGGGGCAGATCCTCTCGATTCCGATGATTGTCGCTGGTGTTGTCATGATGATGTGGGCCTATCGCCGTCGCCCACAGCAACACGTTTCCTGAGGAACCATGAAACAGTATTTAGAACTGATGCAAAAAGTGCTGGATGAAGGCACACAGAAAAACGACCGCACCGGAACCGGAACGCTTTCCATTTTTGGTCATCAGATGCGTTTTAACCTGCAGGAAGGATTCCCGCTGGTGACGACAAAACGTTGCCACCTGCGCTCCATCATCCACGAACTGCTGTGGTTCCTGCAAGGTGACACCAACGTGGCCTATCTGCACGAAAATAACGTCACTATCTGGGACGAATGGGCGGATGAAAACGGCAATCTGGGCCCGGTGTACGGTAAACAGTGGCGTGCCTGGCCGACGCCGGACGGTCGCCACATTGATCAGATAACGACCGTGCTGAACCAGTTGAAAAATGATCCCGATTCGCGCCGTATTATCGTTTCGGCGTGGAACGTCGGCGAACTGGACAAAATGGCGCTGGCACCGTGCCACGCGTTCTTCCAGTTCTATGTCGCGGACGGCAAACTCTCCTGCCAGCTGTATCAGCGCTCCTGCGACGTGTTCCTCGGTTTGCCGTTTAACATCGCCAGCTACGCGCTGCTGGTACACATGATGGCGCAGCAGTGCGATCTGGCGGTTGGCGATTTCGTTTGGACCGGCGGTGACACTCATCTGTACAGCAACCACATGGAGCAGACGCACCTGCAACTGACTCGCGAACCGCGCGCGCTGCCGAAGTTAGTGATCAAACGTAAACCCGATTCCCTCTTCGACTACCGCTTCGACGATTTTGAAATCGAAGGTTACGACCCGCATCCGGGAATTAAAGCGCCGGTTGCTATTTAAACTGGCCTTATCCTGACATAGCCGACGCCTTTGCGCGTCGGTTTTTTTTACCCCAGTTTTGTTTTTTCGGCGTGGATTCCTGAAAGGTTGCAACCTGCTGCAACAGCGTAAATTTCCCTCGTAACGCGCCGAAAAACCTGAATTCTCGCCTCGTTTTAACTTCCCGACGCGTCATACTGCCGCCATGAATACACAGCAGGGCTATACGCTCATCGAAACGCTGGTCGCGATGCTTATTATTGTCAGCCTGAGCGCAACGGGTCTCTACGGCTGGCAGCAGTGGCAGCAACAGCAACATCTCTGGCAGACCGCCTGTCAGCTGCGCGATTTCTTGCTGCAGCTACGGGAGGACGCCAACTGGCATAACCGCGACCACATCATTACCGCCATCAGGGAGGACGCGTCATGGTGTCTTGTCAGTTCGACAGCCTCACGAAATACCTGTACGCCGCGCTCTGCGCTCGTTTTTGTGCCGCTCTGGCGCGATGTCGATCTCGTCGGGATCACCGCCTCGCTGGCGTTTTATGGTCAACGCAATACCGCGTGGCCGGGGAATATTCGCCTGAAAAATACGGCAGGGGAGTGGCGAGTGGTGGTTTCGCCCTGGGGACGCATTCGCCTGTGCGAACGCGACGATACCCAGGGCTGTCGGTGAGTGAGCGTGGTTTTTCTCTGCTTGAGGTACTGATTGCGATGGCAATCAGTAGCGTACTGTTGTTGGGGGCTGCCCGGTTTTTACCGGCGTTACAGCGCGATATTTTGCAGCAGACCCGCAAACTCGCGCTGGAGGATGACGTGTGGCAGCGGGTGTATACCGTCGCGAAGCACCTTCAACGCGCGGGATATTGTCACGGTAGTTGTCGTGGCGAAGGGGTAAACATTGCCGAGGCGGGCCAGTGCGTTATCGTACAGTGGGACGCAAACGCGAATGGTATCTGGGAAAACGAGCCGGTAAAGGAGGCTGAACAAACCGGATTTCGCCTGAATGACAACGTGCTGGAGACGCAGCGCGGCGCGAAAACGTGCGGCGGAAAAGGATGGGATAAAATGACCGATCCTGATGTTGTGCAGATTACGGCATTTGAGGTCACGCGCCAGGATATCGCGGGCTTTGCACCCGAACTGACCTTACATCTGCGCGGCAGTAGTCGGGCAGATCCGCAAACCGTGGTTGACGCGCGCTACAGCGTCAGCGGCTTTAATTTATGAATCGCGAGCGGGGCGTTTCCTCTCTGGCGCTGGTTCTGATGCTGTTGGTCCTCGGCAGCCTCCTGTTGCAGGGCGTTAATCAGCAGCAGAGCAGTTTTGCTTCGCGGGTGGCGATAGAAAGTCAGGCTTTGCAGCGCCAGGCTGTCGTGCAGTCAGCCATGGAGTGGGGCAGGATGCAGCAATGGTCAGTAAACTCCGATAAACCGTGTCGGTACTATGGAGAGGACAATGTTGCTGTTTGCCTGCGCAGACTCGCTGACAGTCGCGCGTTGCTTATTGCCAACTATCAGGGAACGTCCGTATGGCGAGAAGGCGAACAAAAGGAGGAAATCGTTATTTTTTCTCCTCATGGCTGGAGCGATTTCTGTCCGCTACGGGAGGCCGCATTATGCCAGATCCCCTGAGCCGACAGCGTGGGTTTAGCTTGCCGGAAGTGATACTGGCAATGGTCCTCATGGTGATGGTGGTGACGGCGCTTTCCGGGTATCAGCGCGCGTTGATGAACAGTTTTTTCATCAGAGGTCAGTATCTTCAGCTCTGGCGGCAGGGCTGGCAGCAGACGCAACTGCATTCGTTTTCGCCACCTGTTAACTGGCAGGTTAACCGGATGCAGACAACGCAGGCGGGATGTGTCAGCATCAGCGTTACGCTATCTTCACCTCAGGGCAGGCAGGGGAAAATGACGCGCCTGCACTGCCCAACCGTTAGTTGCCAGGAGTCTCTATGTTAAGGGTCTACCACTCAAACCGTCTGGATGTGCTGGAAGCATTGATGGAGTTCATCGTCGAGCGCGAACGGCTGGACGATCCCTTTGAGCCAGAAATGATCCTGGTGCAGAGTACCGGGATGGCGCAGTGGTTACAGATGACCCTTTCGCAGAAATTTGGTATTGCCGCCAACATAGAATTCCCGCTCCCGGCAAGCTTTATCTGGGATATGTTCGTCCGCGTACTGCCGGAGATCCCCAAAGAGAGCGCCTTCAACAAACAAAGCATGAGCTGGAAGTTGATGACGCTGCTCCCGCAACTGCTGGATCATGACGACTTTGCGCTTTTACGCCACTATCTGACGGACGATACCGACAAGCGTAAGCTGTTTCAGCTGTCGTCGCGCGCGGCGGATCTTTTCGATCAGTACCTGGTGTATCGACCGGAATGGCTAACGCAGTGGGAAGCGGGGCGAACGGTCGAGGGGTTAGGCGAGGCGCAATGCTGGCAGGCGCCGCTGTGGAAAGCGTTGGTGGAGTACACCGATACGCTGGGTCAGCCGCGCTGGCATCGTGCCAATCTCTATCAACGGTTTATCCAGACTCTCGAAAACGCCGATACCTGCCCGCAAGGCCTCCCTTCCCGTGTGTTTATCTGCGGGATCTCCGCGTTGCCGCCCGTGTACCTACAGGCATTGCAGGCGCTCGGCAAACATATCGACATTCATCTGCTCTTCACCAATCCCTGCCGCTACTACTGGGGCGATATAAAAGACCCGGCATATCTGGCAAAGCTGCTGGCGCGTCAGCGGCGACATAGTTTTGAAGACCGCCATTTACCTCTGTTCCGTGACAATTCGAATGCCGAACGTTTGTTTAACGGCGATGGTGAACAGGATGTCGGTAACCCGATGCTGGCCTCGTGGGGGAAACTGGGACGCGACTATATTTATCTGCTCTCAGAACTGGAAAACAGCCAGGAGCTTGATGCGTTTGTCGATGTGACCCCGGATAACCTGCTGCATAACATTCAGGCCGATATCCTTGAGCTGGAAAACCGCGCAGTGGCGGGGGTGAGCCTGGAAGAGTATTCGCGCAGCGATAATAAGCGACGCCTTGACCCGGATGACACCAGCGTCACCTTTCACGTCTGTCATAGCCCACAGCGTGAAGTTGAAATCCTCCACGATCGTCTGCTGGCGATGCTGGAAGCGGACCCAACGCTCACGCCGCGCGACATCATCGTGATGGTGGCGGATATCGACAGTTATAGCCCGTTTATTCAGGCGGTCTTTGGCAGCGCCCCTGCAGAGCGTTATCTGCCTTATGCCATTTCCGACCGCCGGGCGCGTCAGTCGCATCCGGTATTGCAGGCGTTCATCAGCCTGCTGTCACTGCCTGACAGTCGCTTTATTTCTGAGGATGTGCTGGCGCTACTGGATGTCCCGGTGCTGGCGGCGCGCTTCAATATCAACGAAGAAGGGCTGCGCTATTTGCGACTGTGGGTCAATGAGTCGGGCATTCGCTGGGGAATTGATGATGACAACGTGCGGGAGCTGGAACTTCCGGCAACGGGACAGCATACGTGGCAATTTGGCCTCACGCGTATGCTATTGGGCTATGCCATGGAAAGTGCGCAGGGCGAGTGGCAGTCCGTTCTGCCTTATGATGAGTCCAGTGGGCTGATCGCCGAGCTGGTGGGGCATCTGGCGTCATTACTGATGCAGCTTAATCTCTGGCGTCGTAGTCTGGCACAGGAGCGTCCGCTGGAAGAGTGGCTGCCGGTGTGTCGTGAGATGCTCAACGACTTCTTCCTGCCGGACACTGAAACCGAGGCGGCCATGACGCTTATCGAGCAACAGTGGCAGGCGATGATCGCCGAAGGATTGAAGGCTGAATATGACGACGCGGTCCCCCTGTCACTGCTGCGCGATGAGCTGGCGCAGCGGTTGGATCAGGAGCGGATCAGCCAGCGTTTTTTAGCCGGGCCGGTGAACATCTGTACTCTGATGCCGATGCGTTCTATTCCCTTCAAAGTCGTCTGCCTGCTGGGAATGAACGACGGTGTCTATCCGCGCCAGCTTGCGCCGCTCGGCTTTGATCTCATGAGCCAGAAACCGATGCGTGGGGATCGCAGTCGTCGTGATGATGACCGTTATCTGTTCCTTGAGGCCTTAATTTCTGCCCAGCAGTCGCTTTATATCAGCTACATCGGGCGCTCGATCCAGGATAATAGCGAACGCTTCCCTTCCGTGCTGGTTCAGGAACTGCTCGATTACATCGGACAAAGCCACTATTTGCCGGGTGACGAAGCATTGACCAGCGATGAGAGCGAGAAACGAGTCAAAGCGCATATCGCCCGACTGCATACCCGTATGCCGTTCGATGCGCAAAATTTCCTGCCCGGTGAGCAGCAGAGCTACGCCAGCGAGTGGTTGCCCGCGGCAAGCCGTTGCGGAGAGGCCCATAGCGATTTTGTGCAGCCGCTGGCCTTTGACATGCCAGAGATGCTGAGTCTGGAAACGCTGCAACGTTTCTGGGCGCATCCAGTACGGGCGTTTTTTCAGCAGCGCTTGCAGGTCAATTTCCGCTCCGAAGAGAGTGAAATCCCGGATACCGAACCATTTACCCTGGAAGGACTAACCCGCTATCAGCTTAACCAGCAGTTACTGAATGCACTGGTCGAACAGGAGGATGCCGAACGTCTGTTCCGTCGCTTCCGCGCGGCGGGGGATCTGCCGTATGGGGCTTATGGCGAGATCCTCTGGGAAGTTCAGCATCAGGAAATGCAGACGCTGGCGGACAGGATCGTGGCCTGCCGTCAGCCGAGCCAAAGTCTGGAGGTCGATCTGCACTGTAACGGCGTACAGTTGACCGGGTGGCTACCGCAGGTGCAGGAAGATGGGCTGCTGCGCTGGCGGCCTTCGTTAATCAGCATTTCACAAGGCGTGCAACTTTGGCTCGAACACCTTGTCTATTGTGCCTGCGGGGGAAAAGGTGAAAGCCGGCTGTTTTTGCGAAAAGACGGAGAGTGGCGTTTCCCACCGCTGGAAAAAGAGCAGGCATTGGGTTACCTGGCGCAACTGATTGACGGATATCGCGAAGGAATGTCCGCACCGCTGCTGGTGCTTCCGGAAAGCGGCGGCGCGTGGATAAAAACCTGTTATGACGCGACAAATGATGCCATGTTAGATGACGATGATACGCGACAAAAAGCCCGCGTGAAGTTTATGCAGGCTTACGAAGGCAACATGGTCGTGCGTGGCGAAGGCGAGGATATCTGGTATCAGCGCCTGTGGCGGCAACTGGACTCCGAGACCCTGGAGGCCATTATTTTGCAGTCACAACGTTACCTGCTTCCGCTTTTCAGATTTAATCAGTCGTGATGATTGTATAAAAATTGCGCAATTTTGATGCTTCCTTTATGATGCGTTGCCCTGCTCAGAGAAGCATCCAACATGTCTTTGCGCAGAAAGAAAGTTAATGATGAGGTTCTTGAATGCCCCGCAGCACCTGGTTCAAAGCGTTACTGTTGTTGGTCGCCTTTTGGGCGCCCTTAAGTCAGGCAGACACCGGTTGGCAGCCCATTGCGGAAACCATCCGTAAAAGCGACAAAGATACCCGCCAGTATCAGGCCATTCGTCTGGATAATGGCATGGTGGTATTACTGGTATCCGACCCGCAAGCGGTGAAATCGCTTTCTGCGCTGGTGGTACCCGTGGGGTCGCTGGAAGATCCCGATGCGCATCAGGGACTGGCACATTATCTTGAGCACATGTGTCTGATGGGATCGAAAAAGTACCCACAGGCCGACAGCCTGGCGGAATACCTGAAATTGCACGGCGGCAGCCACAATGCCAGTACCGCGCCGTACCGTACCGCGTTCTACCTGGAAGTGGAGAACGACGCGCTTACCGGTGCTGTTGATCGTCTGGCCGATGCTATTGCCGAACCGCTGCTGGATAAAAAATATGCCGATCGTGAGCGCAATGCGGTAAACGCAGAGCTGACGATGGCGCGCACCCGTGACGGTATGCGGATGGCGCAGGTGAGTGCGGAAACCATCAACCCGGCGCATCCTGGTTCACGTTTTTCCGGTGGTAATCTGGAAACCTTAAAAGACAAACCGGGTAACCCGGTGCAGCAGGCATTGCGCGATTTTCACAGCAAGTATTACTCCGCCAATCTGATGAAAGCGGTTATCTACAGCAATAAGCCTTTGCCGGACCTGGCAAAGATTGCTGCAGAGACCTTTGGGCGGGTGCCAAACAAGAATATCGAAAAGCCGGAAATTACCGTTCCGGTTGTCACCGATGCGCAGAAGGGTGTCATTATCCATTACGTTCCTGCGCTGCCGCGTAAAGTGCTGCGCGTTGAGTTCCGAATTGACAACAACAGCGCGCAGTTTCGCAGTAAAACCGACGAGCTGATCACTTATCTGATTGGCAACCGTAGTCCGGGTACGCTTTCTGACTGGCTGCAAAAACAAGGGCTGGTGGAAGGTATTCGCGCGGATTCCGATCCGGTGGTCAACGGCAACAGCGGTGTGTTAGCCATTTCCGCCACGCTGACCGATAAAGGCCTGGCGAATCGCGAAGAGGTTGTCGCGGCTATTTTCAGCTATCTCAATCTGTTACGTGATAAGGGCGTGGATAAACGCTACTTTGACGAGCTGTCGCATGTGCTTGATCTCGACTTCCGTTATCCGTCGATCACCCGTGATATGGACTACGTCGAATGGCTGGCGGATACCATGATCCGCGTGCCGGTGGCGCATACGCTGGATGCGGTGAACATCGCCGATCAGTACGATGCGAAAGCGATTCAGGCGCGTCTGGAGATGATGACGCCGCAAAATGCGCGTATCTGGTACATCAGCCCGAAAGAACCGCACAACAAAACCGCTTACTTTGTTGATGCCCCTTATCAGGTCAATAAAATCAGCAAGCAGACCTTCAGCGACTGGCAGAAAAAAACGCAGGGTATTGCGCTGTCTCTGCCGGAACTGAACCCCTATATTCCTGACGATTTCACGCTGATTAAACCGGAAAAGAAATATGACCGTCCGGCGCTGATCGTGGATAAGCCTGATCTGCGCGTGGTGTACACCCCGAGCCAACATTTTGCCAGCGAACCAAAGGCGGACGTGAGCGTCATTCTGCGTAATCCGCAGGCGATGGACAGCGCCAAAAATCAGGTTATGTTTGCACTGAACGACTATCTGGCGGGGATTGCGCTCGATCAGTTAAGTAATCAGGCGGCAGTGGGTGGCATCGGTTTTTCAACCAATGCCAACAATGGCTTAATGCTCAACGCTGACGGCTACACACAGCGTCTGCCGCAGCTTTTCCAGGCATTGCTTGAAGGCTACTTCAGCTACACCGCAACCGAGGAGCAGCTTGAGCAGGCGAAATCCTGGTATAGCCAGATGATGGATTCCGCCGAGAAAGGGAAAGCTTACGAGCAGGCGATTATGCCGGTGCAGATGATCTCTCAGGTGCCCTATTTCTCGCGCGATGAGCGGCGCGCGCTGCTGCCGTCGATCACCCTGAAAGAGGTGATGGCCTACCGTGAAGCGTTAAAATCGGGTGCCCGTCCGGAATTCCTGGCAATTGGCAACATGAGCGAAGCGCAGGTCACAACGATGGCGCGGGATATCCAGAAACAGCTTGGTGCGAACGGTTCCGAATGGTGTCGCAACAAAGATGTGCTGGTGGATAAGAAGCAGTCGATCATTTTTGAAAAAGCGGGCAGCAGCACCGACTCTGCACTGGCGGCGGTATTTGTTCCTACCGGCTATGATGAGTATGCCAGCGCGGCCTACAGCGCCATGCTGGGCCAGATTGTTCAGCCGTGGTTCTACAATCAACTGCGTACGGAAGAGCAGTTAGGATATGCGGTGTTCGCCTTCCCGATGAGCGTCGGACGCCAGTGGGGGATGGGCTTCCTGCTGCAAAGCAGCGATAAACAGCCGTCATATATTTGGGAGCGCTACAAGGCGTTTTTCCCCACGGCGGAGGAGAAGCTGCGGGCGATGAAACCGGAAGAGTTTGCCCAGATTAAGCAGGCTATCGTTGCGCAGATGTTGCAGGCACCGCAAACGCTGGGCGAAGAGGCATCGAAATTAAGCAAAGATTTCGATCGCGCTAATATGCGATTCGATTCACGTGATAAAATTGTGGCTCAGATAAAACAGCTGACGCCGCAAAAACTTGCTGATTTCTTCCATCAGGCGGTGGTAGAGCCGCAAGGCATGGCGGTACTGTCGCAGATTTCCGGTGGTCAAAACGGGAAGCCACACTATGTGCACCCGGAAGGCTGGAAAGTGTGGGACAACGTCAGCGCGTTGCAGCAAACTTTGCCCCTGGTGAGAGAACAGAATGAATGATGTCGCCGAGTCCCTTGATCCCCTGCGCTTGCCCCTCACGGGCGAGCGCCTGATTGAAGCCTCTGCGGGCACCGGCAAAACCTTTACTATCGCGGCGCTCTATCTGCGTCTGCTCCTCGGACTTGGCGGTTCCACTGCCTTTCCCCGTCCCCTGACCGTTGAAGAACTGCTGGTGGTGACCTTTACTGAGGCCGCCACCGACGAGTTGCGTGGTCGCATCCGCAGTAATATTCATGAGCTGCGGATAGCCTGTCTGCGCGAATCGACCGACAATCCCCTTTATGCCCGTCTGCTGGACGAGATCGACGATAAAAAACAGGCGGCTCAGTGGTTGCTGCTCGCCGAGAGACAGATGGATGAGGCGGCGGTGTTCACCATCCACGGTTTTTGTCAGCGCATGCTGAGTCTGAATGCCTTTGAATCCGGCATGTTGTTTGAGCAACAGTTGATCGAAGATGAATCTCTGCTGCGCTACCAGGCCTGCGCGGATTTTTGGCGTCGACACTGTTACCCCTTATCACGTGACATTGCCCAGGTAGTGTTTGAAACGTGGAAAGGACCGCAGGCGCTGCTGGCAGATATTAACCGCTACCTGCAAGGGGAAGCGCCGGTCATCAAAGCGCCGCCGCCGGATGACGAAACGCTGGCGTCCCGTCATCAACAGATTGTGCAGCGAATCAACGCGCTTAAACAACAGTGGTGTGACGCGGTGGGTGAGCTTGAGGGATTGATGGAAGCCTCAGACATCGACCGGCGTAAATTTAATCGTGGCAACCAGGGTAAATGGATCGAGAAGATCAGCGTCTGGGCTCAGTCCGGGACGCAAAGCTATCAGTTGCCAGAGGCACTGGAGAAATTCTCGCAGCGTTTTCTTGAGGATCGCACCAAAGAAGGCGGCGCTGTGCCGCAGCATCCGCTGTTTGTCGCGATAGATGAACTGCTGTCAGAACCTTTGACCCTCAGAGATCTGCTGATCACCCGTGCGCTGGCGGAGATCCGTGAGACGGTGGCGAAAGAAAAACGTCGCCGGGGTGAGCTGGGATTTGACGATATGCTCAGCCGACTGGATGGCGCGCTGCGCAGTGAAAGCGGCGATGCGCTGGCAGCGGCGATTCGAACCCGCTTCCCGGTGGCGATGATCGATGAGTTCCAGGATACCGATCCGCAACAATACCGCATTTTCCGTCGCATCTGGCAGCATCAGCCGGACACCGCGCTGTTGCTGATAGGCGACCCGAAGCAGGCGATCTATGCGTTTCGCGGCGCGGATATTTTTACCTATATGAAGGCCCGCGGTGAGGTCAGCGCGCACTATACCCTCGACACCAACTGGCGTTCCGCGCCGGGCATGGTGAACAGCGTCAACAGGCTGTTCGGCCTGATGGACGATGCCTTTATGTTCCGCGAAATCCCGTTTCAGCCAGTGAAATACGCCGATAAAAATCAGTCGCTGCGCTTTGAATTTCATGGCGAAACTCAGCCCGCGATGACGATGTGGCTGATGGAAGGGCAAAGCTGCGGAGTAGGGGATTATCAAAGCTATATGGCGCAGGTGTGCGCCGCGCAGATCCGCGACTGGCTGAAGGCCGGGTTGAGCGGTGAGGCGATACTTTTCAACGGCAAGGATGCGCGTCCGGTGAGTGCGGCGGATATCAGCGTGCTGGTACGTAGCCGTCAGGAAGCGGCGCTGGTGCGCGACGCCCTGACGCATCTGGCGATCCCTTCCGTGTATCTTTCCAACCGCGACAGCGTGTTTGAAACGCTGGAAGCGCAGGAGATGCTCTGGGTTTTACAGGCGGTGATGGCACCGGAAAAAGAAAATACGCTGCGTAGCGCACTGGCAACCTCCATGATGGGGTTGAACGCGCGCGACATTGACATGCTCAACGACAATGAAAATGCCTGGGATCAGGTGGTCGAAGAGTTTGTCGTCTACCGCCAGATCTGGCAGAAACGGGGCGTGATGCCGATGCTGCGCGCGCTGATGTCGACGCGAAAGATTGCGGAAAACCTGCTGGCGACGGCGGGGGGCGAACGTCGCCTGACCGATATTTTGCACATTAGCGAGCTGTTGCAGGAGGCGGCATCGCAACTGGAAAGCGAACATGCACTGGTACGCTGGCTTTCGCAGCATATTCTTGAGCCTGACAGCAACGCCTCCAGCCAGCAAATGCGCCTGGAAAGCGACAACCATCTGGTGCAAATCGTCACTATCCATAAGTCAAAAGGGCTGGAGTATCCGCTGGTCTGGCTGCCGTTTATCACCCATTTCCGCATTCAGGATCAGGCGTTTTATCACGATCGCAACTCGTTTGAAGCGGTACTGGATCTGAGCGAAGCGGACGAAAGCGTGGCGCTGGCAGAAGCCGAACGGTTGGCGGAAGATCTGCGTTTACTGTACGTGGCGCTGACCCGTTCAGTCTGGCACTGTAGTCTGGGCGTCGCCCCTCTGGTGCGTCGTCGGGGCGATAAAAAGGGCGATACCGATGTGCATCAGAGCGCGCTGGGGCGTCTGCTGCAAAAGGGCGAACCGATGGATGCCGCCGGGCTACGCGCGGCGATAGAGGCGGTTTGCGATGAGAACATCATCTGTCGTGTCCCGGAAGCGGTCAGCATGGAGCCGTTGCCCGTCACTGCGGCGAGCGGGGCGTCGCTGAATGCCCGACGAGTACAACGAACGCCTGGCGACAGTTGGCGGGTGACCAGTTATTCTGGCCTGCAACAGCGCGGTCATGGTATTGCGCAGGATCTCATGCCGCGACTGGACATCGATGCGACAGGCGTCGGTGAGGTGGTTGAAGAGCCGGAACTGACGCCGCACCAGTTTCCGCGCGGCGCGTCGCCGGGGACGTTTTTACACAGCCTGTTTGAAGATCTCGATTTTACCCAACCGGTAGAGGCCGCCTGGGTGCAGGAAAAACTCACACTTGGCGGCTATGACGCCAGTTGGGAACCGGTCATCACCGCGTGGGTGACGACCATTCTCCATGCGCCGCTTAATGAAACCGGCATCAGCCTGAGCCAGCTTTCTGCGCGTGAAAAACAGGTCGAGATGGAGTTTTATCTGCCCATTAGCCAACCGCTTATCGCAGAAAAACTGGATGCGCTGATCCGCCAGTATGACCCGCTCTCGGCAGGCTGTCCGCCGCTGGAGTTCGCCCAGGTTCGCGGGATGCTGAAGGGCTTTATCGATCTGGTGTTTCGTCACAACGGGCGCTATTACCTGCTGGATTACAAATCGAACTGGCTGGGTGAAAACAGCTCGGCTTACACCCCACAGGCGATGGCGACGGCCATGCAGGCGCATCGCTACGATTTGCAGTATCAGCTCTATACCCTCGCGCTGCACCGGTATTTGCGCCATCGCATCGCGGATTACGACTACGAGCGCCATTTTGGCGGCGTGATTTATCTGTTCCTGCGCGGCGTGGACAGCGAACAGCCGCAGCAGGGAATTTACACCACCCGCCCGTCGGAGGAACTGGTTGCCCGGATGGACGAGATGTTTGCCGGTGTGGCACTGGAGGAGGCATCGTGACGCTACAAAAGCGATTGCTTGAGGCCGTCGAGCAGAAGCAACTGCGCCCTCTGGATGCGCAATTCGCGCTGGCGGTGACCGGCGAACATGAACCTGCGGTGACGCTGGCAGCGGCGTTACTCAGTCGGGATGCCGGAGAAGGGCACGTCTGTTTACCACTCGCCCGACTGGCGATGGATGCCGACCTGCCGCCTCTGCTGGCAGCCTGCCTGAGTGAGTCAGGCGAACCGGCGGACTGGGAGGAATGCCTGCTCGCATCGAATGCCGTCAGTCGTGGAGAGCGGCCATCGCCGATGATCCTCCACGGCGATCGGCTGTATCTGAACCGGATGTGGCGCAACGAACGCACGGTCGCCCGTTTCTTTAGCGAGGTGAATCAACCCATCGCGGTGGATGAAGCCTTGCTGACGCAAACGCTGGAAGCGCTGTTCCCGACAACAAACGAAATCAACTGGCAAAAAGTTGCCGCTGCGGTGGCGCTGACCCGCCGCATTTCGGTGATTTCCGGCGGGCCGGGTACGGGGAAAACGACGACCGTGGCGAGACTGCTGGCGGCGCTGATCCAGATGACGGAAGGCGAACGCTGCCGTATTCGTCTGGCGGCACCGACGGGCAAAGCCGCCGCGCGTCTGACAGAGTCTTTAGGCAAGGCGCTGCGCCAGTTGCCGCTGACGGATGAACAAAAGAAACGCATCCCGGATGATGCCAGCACCTTACACCGACTGCTGGGCGCGCAGCCGGGTAGTCAGCGCTTACGCCATCACGCAGGCAACCCGTTGCATCTGGATGTGCTGGTGGTGGATGAAGCGTCGATGATCGACCTGCCGATGATGTCGCGACTGATCGAGGCGTTGCCGCCGCACGGGCGCGTCATTTTCCTCGGCGATCGCGATCAGCTTGCCTCGGTTGAGGCGGGGGCGGTGCTGGGCGATATCTGCGCCTGGGTGAATGCGGGCTATACCCCAGAACGGGCGCAGCAGCTGGCTCGCCTGACGGGGATGCCCGTTCCGGCAGGCGTGGGCAACGACGCCGCCACGCTGCGTGACAGTCTCTGCCTGCTGCAAAAAAGCTATCGTTTTGGTCGTGATTCCGGCATCGGACAACTGGCTGCGGCGATCAACCGTGGCGATAAGGCCGCGATAAACGGCGTTTTCCAGCAGGGCTTCAGCGATATCGATAAACGGACGCTGGAGAGCAGTGAAGATTATACCGCCATGCTTGAAGACGCGCTGACAGGTTACGGACACTACCTGACGTTGCTTCAGGCGCGCGCGGAGCCGGCGTTAATCATTCAGGCATTCAATGAATTCCAGCTGCTGTGTGCGCTGCGTGAAGGGCCGTTTGGCGTGAGCGGACTGAATGAACGCATCGAACTGGCTATGCAGCAAAAGCGTAAAATTCATCGTCTGCCCCATTCCCGCTGGTATGAAGGGCGACCCGTAATGATTGCCCGTAACGACAGCGCGCTGGGATTGTTTAACGGCGATATCGGCGTGGCGCTCGATCGTGGGCAAGGATTAAGGGTCTGGTTTGCGATGCCGGATGGCAGTATTAAATCTGTACAGCCCAGTCGCCTGCCGGAGCATGAAACCACCTGGGCGATGACGGTGCACAAATCGCAGGGCTCAGAGTTCGATCATGCCGCGCTGGTGTTACCCACGCAGCGTACGCCGGTGGTAACAAGGGAGTTAGTGTATACCGCTGTCACCCGCGCACGTCGCCGCCTGTCGCTGTATGCTGATGAACGCATTCTTGGCAGTGCGGTTGCCACCCGTACCGAACGTCGCAGCGGGCTGTCGACGTTGTTTAAATGACAGGTTGCCGGATGGCGTTTGCGCTTATCCGGCCCGTGTTGAATTCATGACGCCAGGCCGGATAAGGCGTTTACGCCGCCATCCGGCAATTCAATAACCGCTAACCCAGATCGGCCATCAGCACTTTGGATTTCCGCTGATAGTTGTACATCTCTTTCTTGCTTTCTGGCAGCAGGTCAATATCCACGGGCGTGAAGCCGCGCTCCTGGAACCAGTGAATGCTGCGGGTCGTCAGGACGAACAGCTTGCTCAGACCAATCTGCTTCGCCTGGGCGGCGATTCGCTCCAGCAACACTTCTCCTCTTGAAGAACTGCGGTAGTCAGGATGGACAGCCACGCAGGCCATTTCACCAATCTTCTCTTCCGGGAAGGGATACAGCGCGGCGCAGGCGATGGTCATGTTATCGCGTTGAATAATGGTGAACTTGTCGATCTCCATTTCCAGCTGTTCGCGCGAACGACGCACCAGAATCCCCTGCTGCTCCAGCGGGCGAATAAGCTCCAGGATCCCGCCAATATCGTTAATGGTGGCGCGGCGGATCTGCTCGGCGCTCTCCATCACAATCTGCGTCCCGATACCGTCGCGCGAGAACAGTTCCTGCAACAGCGCGCCATCTTCCTGATAGCTGATCAGGTGACAGCGACGCACGCCGCTGCGACAGGCCTTCACCGCGCCACGCAGGAAGCGTACGGTGCCCGAGTTGTAATCGCCTTTTTCTTCCTGTGCTTCTACGCGCGCCTGCGCTTCGTTCGGGAACAGCTCAGAGACGATATCGCCGTCGTCGTTGGTCACCCCCTGCGAAGAGCAAAAGCCGATCATCTTTTCGGCTTTCAGTTTGATAGCCAACTGCGTGGCGATCTCTTCCGAGGTCAGGTTAAAGCTTTCGCCGGTGACAGACACCGCGACGGGGCCCATCAATACGATGGCGCCGCTGTCCAGTTGACGATGGATCGCCTCTTCATCGATACGACGGATACGCCCGCTGTGGCAGTAATCCACTCCATCATCGACGCCCAGCGGCTGCGCGATGATAAAGTTGCCGCTGACCACGTTGATATGCGCGCCCTGTAGCGGCGTGTTGTTCAGGCTCATCGACAGGCGAGCGGTGATATCCAGTTGCAAAGTGCCCGCTGCCTGCTTTACCAGCTCCAGCGTTTTGGCGTCAGTGACGCGGGTATTTTTGTGATACATCGGTTCATGGTGATGGGTGACGAGGTTGGCGTCGATTTGCGGACGCGCGCCATAGACCACCACCAGGCGAATGCCGAGGCTGTGAAGAAGCCCAATGTCGTTGACGATGCTGGAAAAGTTTTCATGCTCAATGGCTTCGCCGCCGAGCATAATGACAAACGTTTTTCCCCGATGGGTATTGATATAGGGAACAGAATGGCGGAATCCCTGTACCAGTTCGGTTCTACGTTCCTTCACCACGGCATATCCTCATTGCATGATTATTCGTAATTAGTGTATTTTTATTCTGTTTTTCCGCCGCGCGCAAGTGCAAATTTTGACCCTGACAAAGTTTTTTCTCAGTAATACCGTGAATACAATAACAATGTTTACCCTTTTATAGATGACAGATTATGCGTCATTCGATAAAGTTTCCGGTCAATTTAGACGTTTAGTATCTCATCACCATTACGTTTTATTTTGCTCGGGAGAAGCATGTCAGGATCCAATCCACCTATCAGCCGCCGTCGTTTACTGCAAGGGGCGGGCGCCATGTGGCTATTGAGCGTCAGTCAGGTCGGTCTGGCTGCGGTCAGTCAGGTCGTTGCGGTTCGTATTTGGCCAGCATCCAGTTACACCCGTGTGACGGTGGAATCGAATCAACAGCTGAAGTACAAACAGTTTGCGCTGAGCAATCCTGAGCGCGTGGTGGTGGATATTGAAGGTGTGAACCTGAATTCCGTGCTGAAAGGTATGGCGGCGCAAATTCGTCCCGACGATCCTTTTATCAAGTCGGCACGCGTAGGGCAGTTCGATCCGCAGACCGTACGTATGGTGTTTGAACTGAAGCAAGACGTGAAGCCGCAGCTGTTTGCGCTGGCGCCGGTGGCCGGTTTTAAAGAACGTCTGGTGATGGATCTCTATCCGGCCAATGCGCAGGATATGCAGGATCCGCTGCTGGCGCTGCTGGAAGATTACAACAAAGGCGATCTCGATAAGCAGGTTCCCCCCGCGCAAAGTGGCCCGCAGCCGGGTAAAGCCGGTCGCGATCGCCCGATTGTGATCATGCTCGATCCGGGACATGGCGGTGAGGATTCCGGCGCTGTCGGTAAGTACAACACGCGTGAGAAAGATGTGGTGTTGCAGATAGCCCGGCGGCTGCGAGCCTTAATCGAGAAAGAAGGCAACATGAAGGTCTACATGACGCGCAATGAAGATATCTTCATTCCGCTGAAGGTACGCGTGGCGAAAGCCCAGAAGCAGCGTGCGGATCTCTTTGTCTCGATTCATGCGGACGCCTTCACCAGTCGGCAACCCAGCGGTTCATCCGTGTTTGCGCTGTCGACCAAAGGGGCAACCAGTACGGCGGCGAAATATCTGGCGCAGACGCAGAACGCCTCGGACTTGATCGGCGGCGTAAGTAAAAGCGGCGACCGCTATGTCGATCACACCATGTTCGATATGGTGCAATCGCTGACCATTGCCGATAGCCTGAAGTTTGGTAAAGCGGTGCTCAACAAGCTCGGCAGGATTAACAATCTGCATAAAAATCAGGTGGAACAGGCCGGGTTTGCGGTGCTGAAAGCGCCGGATATCCCATCGATTCTCGTCGAAACGGCGTTTATCAGTAATATCGAAGAAGAGCGGAAGCTGAAAACGGCAACCTTCCAGCAGGAAGTGGCGGAGTCGATTCTGGCAGGGATCAAAGCGTACTTCGCCGATGGCGCGACGCTGGCGAGAAGAGGATAATAAAAAAGCGCTGAAAAGCGCTTTTTTTATGAACCGCAGAAACAAAAAAACACCCGTTAAGGTGTTTGATGTTGGTTGCGGGGGCCGGATTTGAACCGACGACCTTCGGGTTATGAGCCCGACGAGCTACCAGGCTGCTCCACCCCGCGTCCGTCTTTCTGCTGCGCATTTCAAACCACATTTCCTGTGATTCGAACTGCTATGCAGAAACTTTTACTACTTCAAATTTGATTGGTTGCGGGGGCCGGATTTGAACCGACGACCTTCGGGTTATGAGCCCGACGAGCTACCAGGCTGCTCCACCCCGCGTCCGTCTTTCTGCTGCGTATTTCAAACCACATGAGCGTTGGCTCTACTGTGATTCGAACGACTATGCAAAAGCTTTACTGCATCAAATTTTAATTGGTTGCGGGGGCCGGATTTGAACCGACGACCTTCGGGTTATGAGCCCGACGAGCTACCAGGCTGCTCCACCCCGCGTCCGTGGATGCGCACTATACTCTGCTCGCATTTTCATGCAACCCTTTTTTCACATGGATCACGGTTTCGGGATGAAAATGAACAAAAACAAGGCATTTCAGTTTAAATAATGTGCAAAATTTGCGTCAGGGCAGCGGTGCTCGTTTCATTAGCGGGCCGGGTTTGTTATCTTCATTGCGCATGATTTACAGCTAAAAGAAGAGAACAATGAAA
The DNA here is from genome assembly GCF_030332305.1 of Citrobacter sp. Ct235. Lineage (NCBI taxonomy): Bacteria > Pseudomonadati > Pseudomonadota > Gammaproteobacteria > Enterobacterales > Enterobacteriaceae > Citrobacter > Citrobacter sp. Ct235. Next base: position 207,450 of record NZ_JAOWIC010000043.1, on the reverse strand, counting down.
GGACGTTGGGTCAGTTACCTTCTCGTGGGCGCGGTAGTTGCAATGTTGGCTGCCTGTTCCTCCAAACCAACCGATCGCGGACAGCAGTATAAAGACGGGAAGTTTACCCAGCCTTTCTCACTGGTGAACCAGCCGGATGCCATCGGCGCACCGATCAACGCCGGCGATTTTGCCGAACAGGTCAATCAGATCCGCAGCGCTTCTCCGCGCCTGTACGGTAATCAAAGCAATGTTTATAACGCCGTGCAGGACTGGCTGCGCGCCGGTGGCGATACGCGCGCCATGCGCCAGTTTGGCCTTGACGCCTGGCAGATGGAAGGCGCTGATAACTACGGTAACGTGCAGTTTACCGGTTACTACACGCCGGTGATTCAGGCGCGTCATACGCGCCAGGGCGAGTTCCAGTACCCTATCTATCGTATGCCGCCGAAGCGAGGTCGTCTGCCGTCACGCGCCGAGATCTACTCCGGTGCGCTGAGCGACAGCTATATCCTGGCGTACAGCAACTCCCTGATGGATAACTTCATTATGGACGTGCAGGGTAGCGGCTATATCGACTTTGGCGACGGTTCCCCGCTGAACTTCTTTAGCTATGCCGGGAAAAACGGTCACGCCTACCGCAGTATTGGCAAAGTGTTGATCGATCGCGGTGAAGTGAAGAGAGAAGATATGTCGATGCAGGCGATTCGCCACTGGGGCGAAACGCACAGCGAAGCACAAGTGCGTGAATTGCTTGAGCAGAACCCGTCATTCGTCTTCTTTAAACCGCAATCTTTTGCCCCGGTGAAAGGGGCCAGTGCGGTACCGCTGATTGGCCGCGCGTCGGTGGCGTCTGACCGCAGTATTATCCCGGCGGGCACGACGTTGCTCGCCGAAGTTCCGCTGCTGGACAACAACGGGAAATTTAACGGTCAGTATGAGCTGCGTCTGATGGTGGCGCTGGATGTCGGTGGGGCGATTAAAGGTCAGCACTTCGATATTTACCAGGGCATTGGACCGGACGCCGGACACCGCGCGGGCTGGTATAATCACTATGGTCGCGTATGGGTACTGAAGAGCGCGCCTGGCGCGGGTAACGTGTTTAGCGGCTAGTCGCCGGATGGCGCTTCGCTTATCCGGCCTACATCATCGGGTAGGCCTGATAAGGCGCAGCCGCCATCAGGCAGCCATCCCGCTCGGTATTAATGAATTTGAGGTGTTATGTCTGTTGTAATTAGTGATGCCTGGCGTCAGCGTTTTGGCGGCACCGCGCGTCTGTATGGTGAAAAAGCGCTACAGCTGTTTGCCGATGCGCATATCTGCGTGGTTGGGATCGGCGGCGTCGGCTCCTGGGCGGCGGAAGCGCTGGCGCGAACCGGGATCGGCGCGATTACGCTTATCGATATGGATGACGTTTGCGTGACGAACACCAACCGCCAGATCCATGCGCTGCGCGACAATGTCGGGCTGGCAAAGGCGGAAGTGATGGCCGAGCGTATTCGCCTGATCAACCCCGAGTGCCGGGTGACGGTAGTCGATGACTTTGTTACGCCGGATAACGTCGCGGAATATATGAACGTGGGATTCAGCTATGTCATTGATGCCATTGACAGCGTACGGCCAAAAGCGGCGCTGATTGCCTACTGTCGACGCAATAAGATCCCGTTAGTGACCACCGGTGGTGCGGGTGGTCAGATCGATCCTACGCAGATTCAGGTCGTCGATCTGGCGAAAACTATCCAGGATCCGCTGGCGGCAAAACTGCGCGAACGGCTGAAAAGCGATTTTGGCGTAGTGAAAAACAGTAAAGGCAAACTCGGCGTCGACTGTGTGTTTTCAACGGAAGCGCTGGTGTATCCGCAGTCAGACGGTAGCGTCTGCGCCATGAAGGCGACGGCAGAAGGACCAAAGCGGATGGACTGTGCGTCGGGCTTCGGCGCGGCAACGATGGTCACCGCCACGTTCGGTTTCGTGGCAGTATCCCATGCGTTGAAAAAGATGATGGCAAAAGCGGCACGCCAGGGGTAGGCCGGATAAGACGCTTCAGCGTCGTCATCCGGCGGAATGAGCCGCATTAATGACTGCCTCGTTCAACGCCGCCAGGCCCTGGCCGCGCGACGCGCTGAGCTGAGTTCGTAGCCCCAGCTCATCAAACAACGCCAGCGGCGAATGGGCCAGAAGTTCCGCCGGCGTTTTCCCTTCTGCGGCGGTCAGCAATACCGCCAGCAGTCCGCGCACGATGCGACCTTCACTGTCGCCGAAAAAGTGTAGCGTGCCCTTTTCAGAGCATGTATATCCCAGCCAGACGCGATTTTCGCAGCCAGCAATCTCTTTGGCCTGCGCTTTGAGATAGTCGGGCAATGCCGGAAGCTGTTTACCGAGCAGGATCAACTGACGATATTTGTCTTCCCACTGGGTCAGCGGGAGAAAGGTATGGCGCAGCGTCTCTTCGGTTATGGTTGTGCCGAACGGGTGTCCGGCAAACATTGGGCTAGTCATTAATCCACCAGTATTTCCAGTGCGCGATCAACAGCGTTGACCAGCGCATCCACATCACTTTGGGTATTATACGGCGCAAATGAGGCGCGTAGCGTACCCGTGACGCCAAGTTCAGCCAGCAGCGGCTGCGCGCAGTGCTGACCGGCACGCAGTGCGATGCCATACTCCGCCAGCAGGGTGACCATATCGCTATGGTGAACCCCGGCAAAATCAAAGGCCAGCAGACTGGAGTCCTGACAGCGAAACGAACGGAACCCCGGACGCTGAGCCAGCGCCTCTTCCGCCAGCGTGGCCAGCCCGCGACTCCAGCTTTCCGCCTGGATGATATCAATGTCGGCCAGCCATTCCAGCGCGGCGCTCATGCCAATCACGCCAGCGACGTTAGGAGTGCCCGCTTCCAGCTTCCACGGTGCGGCTTGAGTAGTGAAGCCCTCGAAACTGACTTCGTTGATCATCTTACCGCCACCAAGCCAGGGCGACATGGCTGCCAGCAACGCTGGTTTGCCGAAAAGCACGCCGATGCCGGTTGGGCCGTACAGCTTATGTCCGGAGAAGGCGTAGAAGTCGATATCGAGCGCCTGGACATCCGCCGGGAAATGGACCGCCCCCTGCGCGCCATCCACCATCACCACCATGTCAGCGGCATGGGCGAGCGTAATGGCTCGGGCTAAGTCCGGGCAGCCGCCGGTAACGTTCGACATCTGCCCTAGTGCGAGAATTCGGCTTCGCGGGGTGATAATCTCCGGCAGGCGTTCGACGTCAGGCAGGTGCTGGGTATTGAGCGGTAGCTTGACCACTTTCGCCCCGGTTTGCTCCGCGACCATCAGCCACGGCACAAGGTTCGCATGGTGCTCCGCGACGCTGACGATAATCTCATCACCCGGTTGCAGGCGAGGGCGGGCATAGCTCTGCGCCACCATGTTGATGGCCTCCGTGGTGCCACGGGTCCAGACGATGGTTTTGTCATCAGGCGCGTTCAGCAAACGCGCCACCTTTTCCCGCGCGGCCTCATAGCGCGCGGTCAGGCGCTGGGCTTCGGCAAACTGACTGCGGTGGACGTTGCCGGCGCTCAGACTATAGAACTGTCGGGTCGCCTCAATAACGGCCTGTGGTTTGAGGGCCGTCGCGGCGCTATCAAGATAGACGCCCGCGTCAGCTAATGCGGGAAATTGCGCGCGAAACTGCGCGGGATTGAAAGCGTTCATGGTATTCCTCGATTCAGTGATCCGATCGTGGCGCAAATTGGTCGCTGATTCAAGGATTGTGCGGCCACCAGGAATACTCTGGATGTTGTGGCGAAATCAGACCAGTAGCTTATGCTGAATTATGTTAGGTAAATATTTATGCCTGTTACGGAGTACGTTTTAAATAGCATAAACAGCTTTAAGGAGAAGAAGATGAAAAAGACTGCCGCAATTATCTCTGCATGTATGCTGACTTTTGCCCTGAGCGCCTGTTCCGGTCCGAACTATGTGATGCACACCAATGATGGTCGTAGCATCGTCGCGGACGGTAAGCCGAAAACCGATGATGAAACCGGGATGATTTCGTACAAGGACGCTAATGGCAACAAACAGCAGATCAATCGTACCGATGTGAAAGAGATGGTCGAGTTGGATCAGTAGTCGCCAGATATCAGGTAAAAAAAAGCACCGCAAATTGGCGGTGCTACATTAATCACTATGGACAGACAGGGTAAATGTACAGGAAGTGAAAAAGGGTAGCGTTGCTACCGTGGTCTGAATCGCAGACCAATTGCAAACACAACAACACAACATCACAACCGTAAGCCAAAAGCCCACCAGAACACGCATTCCGATAAAACTTTTCGTTCCGGCTCAGGAAGTGCCGCCACTATAGGTATTTGCTGGTAGTTCCTCAACGGACAAATTATAATGGCTCAGATTAAAAAAACTAATAGGTTACATAGTGTAGCTTAATTGTTAAATTCTTTTAACATCAAAGTTTAAAAGCCATGTCAAAACGACTTCCACCGCTGAACGCATTACGTGTTTTTGATGCCGCCGCACGGCATCTGAGCTTCACCCGCGCAGCAGAAGAGCTTTTTGTGACGCAGGCCGCAGTAAGCCACCAAATCAAGTCACTTGAGGATTTTTTGGGACTGAAGCTGTTTCGTCGACGCAACCGTTCTCTTCTTCTTACCGAAGAAGGGCAGAGCTACTTCCTCGACATAAAAGAGATTTTTTCGCAATTAACCGAAGCCACGCGTAAACTTCAGGCGCGGAGTGCAAAAGGGGCGCTGACGGTCAGTTTATTGCCCAGTTTTGCGATTCAGTGGCTGGTGCCACGACTCTCTAGCTTTAACTCAGCTTATCCGGGAATTGATGTCAGGATCCAGGCGGTGGACCGTCAGGAAGATAAACTGGCGGACGACGTCGACGTGGCGATTTTTTATGGCCGCGGCAACTGGCCTGGGCTACGCGTAGAAAAATTGTACGCCGAGTATCTGCTGCCGGTGTGCTCGCCGCTGCTGCTGACGGGGGATAATCCCCTGAAATCACCCGCGGATTTGGCTTCGCATACTTTGCTGCATGATGCCTCACGTCGTGACTGGCAAACCTATACGCGACAGTTGGGGCTGAATCACATCAACGTGCAGCAAGGGCCTATCTTTAGCCATAGTGCGATGGTGCTGCAGGCCGCTATCCACGGACAGGGCGTTGCGCTGGCGAATAACGTGATGGCGCAGTCAGAAATTGAGGCGGGACGACTCGTCTGCCCGTTTAATGATGTGCTGGTCAGTAAAAATGCATTTTATCTGGTTTGTCATGACAGTCAGGCAGAACTGGGTAAAATAGCCGCGTTCCGTCAGTGGATACTGGCGAAAGCGGCCACGGAACAAGAGAAATTCCGCTTTCGTTACGAACAATAACTTACTTAGGGTATTACCATGACCAGCCGTTTTATGCTGATTTTTGCCGCGATCAGTGGCTTTATTTATGTCGCTCTGGGGGCTTTCGGTGCGCATGTCCTGAGCAAAACCCTCGGTGTGGTTGAAATGGGCTGGATCCAGACCGGCCTGCAATATCAGGCGTTTCATACGCTGGCTATCTTCGGGCTGGCGGTGGCGATGCAACGCCGGATCAGCATCTGGTTTTACTGGAGTAGTGTTTTTCTTGCCCTGGGCACGGTGCTGTTTAGCGGTAGTCTGTATTGCCTGGCGCTGTCTCATCTGCGCCTGTGGGCGTTTGTTACCCCTGTCGGCGGCGTCAGCTTCCTGGCAGGTTGGGTGCTGATGTTAATTGGCGCCATCCGTTTGAAGCGTAAGGGCGTAGTTCATGAATAAGGTTGTGTTGTTGTGTCGCCCGGGCTTTGAAAAAGAGTGTGCCGCCGAAATTACCGACAAAGCAGGGCGTCGGGAGCTTTTCGGTTTTGCTCGCGTCAAAGAGAACGCGGGCTATGTCATCTATGAGTGCTATCAGGCAGAAGACGCCGAAAAAATTATCAGCGAGCTGCCGTTCAGTTCACTGATTTTTGCTCGTCAATGGTTTGTGGTCGGCGAATTGCTCCAGCATTTGCCACCGGAAGATCGCATTACGCCGATTGTTGGCATGTTGCAGGGCGTGGTGGAGAAAGGCGGCGATTTGCGCGTGGAAGTGGCAGATACGAATGAAAGCAAAGAGCTGATGAAGTTCTGCCGCAAATTTACGGTGCCGTTGCGAGCCGCGCTGCGCGATGCTGGCGTTCTGACGAATTATGAGACGCCGAAGCGCCCGGTAGTGCACGTCTTCTTTATTGCGCCGGGCTGCTGCTATACCGGCTACTCCTGGGCCAGTAACAACTCGCCGTACTATATGGGCATTCCACGCCTGAAGTTCCCGGCCGATGCGCCAAGCCGCTCGACGCTGAAGCTGGAAGAAGCGCTGCACGTGTTTATTCCGCAAGATGAGTGGGATGAGCGTCTGGCAAACGGGATGTACGCGGTGGATTTAGGGGCCTGCCCCGGCGGCTGGACCTATCAGCTGGTCAAACGCAATATGTGGGTGTATTCAGTCGATAACGGCCCGATGGCGCAAAGCCTGATGGATACCGGGCAGGTCACCTGGCTTCGCGAAGACGGCTTCAGGTATCGCCCCAACCGCAACAACATCTCGTGGATGGTGTGCGACATGGTTGAGAAGCCGGCGAAAGTGGCGGCGCTGATGGCGCAGTGGCTGGTCAACGGCTGGTGCCGGGAAACCATCTTTAACCTCAAGTTGCCGATGAAAAAACGCTACGAAGAGGTTTCGCAGAACCTGGCCTATATCCAGGCGCAACTCGACGAGCACGGCGTGAATGCGCAGATTCAGGCGCGTCAGCTGTATCACGATCGTGAAGAGGTGACGGTGCACGTCCGCCGCCTGTGGGCAGCGGTCGGTGGGCGTCGCGACGAGCGCTAGCGTCTGCTTTTGTCTTTTGCAAGAGTAACCACAGCGCCGTCAGGCGCTGTTCTTCCCATCAGTATTTCTTATTTTCATCAGCATTAATCCGGCCTGAGAAGGGGATACATCAATATTAATATCATTAAAAAGCTAATTATTTACTTTGGCATGCATAATTAATACTTTAAAGATAAAACGCTGGTTTGTGTAGTTTTGAATGGACAAAACACTGAATGTTGCCATGGAATAAGATATTCATGTATCCATCAAGGAATGTTATTAGACTGATGGTCATATAAACGTCCAAAAAAATATAAAGTCGATAATGTTTATATTGTCCTAATTTTCTTTTATGTATTGCGTTCGTCAGATCTTGCTGATAATAATGATTATACGTTTTCCCGGTCAGATTTGTTACCTGGCCGAAAAACAGACATTGTATTGAATGTGAATAATAGTAGTACTATGCATTTTTTGATGTTCTGAAGAAAACGTAACGTTAAATGCCATGATATGGCAAGTTAAATTTCCAGAGCTTAATGGCTAAAAACATTAGGTTGGCATTATTATACCAAGGAGACAACATGTCAAAGGTAATTAAATTCTCTCTGCTTGCTATTGCTATCTCTGTGATTTCTGGTTGCACAGGTAGTGTCTATAACAAACAAAAAAATTGTGATTACGATTATTTGTTACACCCGGCAATTTCTATTTCTAAGATTATTGGTGGCTGTGGTCCTGTAGATCAGTAATCCTGTCTGAGCCAACCGCTCTGGTTGGCTCAGCATCTGTCTTACCCACGTAAAGTCAGCACACTCTGAGAAATCATTCTTTTATCCAGCAGATCAATGCGTAAGTACCACGTTACTATGACACAGTAAAAACTCAACTTTTACCTGAATTTCATTGATTGAAACTGATGATGTGAAGAAAAGGGTGACGTGTTATAATTTCGGTCTAATGACTTAATTATTTATCTCGTCTTGTCAGCGAAGAGCAATATTGACGGAAATCGTTTCATCGGGGAGATGAAGGCGTATTTCACCTTCCGACAACCATTCCACACGCCAGGCAATTACCTCTGTTGAACCCACACGATCTGGGGTTGAAATCAAAAAGAAGATTGCTATCTTTATGTGTTTTTAATGTTTTTTTCTTGCTTTGTATTTTACAGGGGGAGTTGAGTTAATGAACTATTTTAATTTAATATGTTAAATAATAATTTTATGGTTAATTATTCTTATGATTGTTTCTAACGCGTTAGATGATATTGTCAGGGACATTGCCACTGTAGCGAGAGTAATGACTTTTATTTGTTGAATGTGATGATCTGATTACATCGACGTACTGTCCGACACAATATGCGTTACGTCATCCAGATGCCCGAGTCGGGCTTCTCCTGAGCGATTGAATTTACTCTTATCGATCAGCAATAGCGACTGCGACGCGCGTTTCAACAGGACCGATTTGAAATCGGCGTTAAAGGTGCTGGAATCCCATAGTGCGCCGCCGCCGTCGATCCCTTCGCAGGAAAAAATAAACAGGTCGATCTCAAGGGATTTGAGCTGCGAAATGAGCGCAGGATTGACGTAACAACCATGCTTGCGCTCGAGTCTGCCGCCGGAACTGATGAGTTGAATATGCTGGCGCTTACCGAGTTCCTGGCAAATGGGCTGGCTGTTGGTAAAGACCTGTATATTGATATCCGGCAGTTGCCGAGCCAGATACCAACAGGTAGAACTGGCATCCAGCGCAATGACCATGCCTTCTTCAATCCAGCTCAACGCCTTTCTGGCGATATCGGCTTTATGCGCGTAATGGCTCTTCAGGCGCATATGAAAGGGATCGCCGCTGTCCGGATTTTCCCGCAGGATCCTTTTTGCGCGCCCGTGGTTGCGCAGTATTTTGCCTTGAATCTGCAGTTCGCTGAGATCGCGGCGGATGGTCTCTTTACTGACGCTGAGCTGAACGGCCAGTGTCTCCGTGGTCAGGCTTTTATACTGACTGAGCAGATCCACGATCGCCTGCTGACGTGCCGCTTTCATCTCTTATCACCTCTCAATCAAATGCCCCAACCGCGATTGAGATTACGGTGTTACCCCTTTTTTTAAAAGAATATTCCCGTACTTTGCGCACTCGCCGGTGATGACAATCGCAAAAGCCTTTTGCGCACGATCGTAGAAGGCGAAGCGATCGATACGAGTAATCTCCGGACACGGCGTCTGTGCGGAAAGTGCATCGCGATAGCGCGCTTCAACGCGCGGGTCGAGCGTGTCGCCTTCGACGGCAGCCATCATGACCAGCGGTGGCGCATAGCTGTCGAGCTCAAACAGCGGGATCACGGCTCGCAGTAAGTCGCTGACGCTGAGACCATCGGCACGGATCACCTGCGGTCCCATGCTGTGCGCCGGGAAGTGCGCGTCTGAGAAAATAATTTCATCGCCGTGCCCCATTTGCGTCAGAACTTTAAGCAGTTCTGGTGAGATGAGAGGAGAAATGGTTTTAAGCATATATATTCCTTTACTCTGTGCGGGGATAGAAATAACGGTACTGGTAGCGCACCTGTTCTCTGGCCTGCTGCGGACTGGAAAACGCGCCGATGCCATACCAACCGTACATCGCCGCGCCGGCAACGGTGGTTTCCGCGTCATCCAGCACCTTGATAGGGATCTCAAGAGTATTGGCCTTGATCTGATTCCACAGCGCATTGCGGCTCCCGCCGCCGACCAACAGCAGTTCCGTCGCGCGGAACTGACCAATTTTTTCCAGCGTATGCAGGTTATGTCGCAGTTGCTCCGTTAATCCTTCCAGCGCCGCGCGATAGAAATGCGCGCGGGTGGTATTGAGCGTAACGCCTCGCCAGCCTGCGTTTGCAGAAGAGAGCAGTTCGCACTGCATCTGCACGCCATCGGACCCGGCAGGAATCGCTTGCGCTTGTGCAATCAACGTTTGCCAGGGGGTTTCGGGTGTCCACAGTAGCTTGCGCACCCATTCAAGTACGCCGGAAGCAAGCCACTGCATGCCAGGATTATAAAGTCCTGACTGGCTGTCCAGTTCACAGGTTGAACCCGCATGTCCGCTCAATAGCGACGTATCAACCCTCGCGCTACGCACCATCAGGATCTCCCACGTGCCGGAAGAGAGAACCGGTTCGTCTTGCTCCGCGCCGGCGCCAAACAGCGCAAACTGGGTATCATGTCCGGCGGAGATCACGGGAATTCCCGGCGGGAGACCGAGTATCGTTGCCATAGCAGGCTGTAGCGAACCTGTCTGTTCACCCGCCTCTACAAGTCGCGGGAAGAGCCGTCGCGGCAGTCCTGTGGCCTGTAAAATATCGGTACTGAAATCCCGCTGCTGGATATCCAGCATCTGGCTGGTGCCAGCCATGGTGATGTCAGTGGTGAATTCGCCGGTCAGACGATGATTAATGAGTGAAGAGATGAACAGCCAGGCGTGGGCCCGCTCCAGCAGCTGTGGGTAATTTTCTTTAAGCCATATCAGCTTGTACAGCGTGTTGAAGCTAAATGCGCCGACGCCGGAAAGGGTCTGAAGTTGACGCGGCGACATAAAACGACGGATGTTTTCCATCACCGAGGCGGTGCGTGGGCATTTCCAACTGATGATGGGGTAGAGTAACTCGCCGCGTTCATCGACCAGCGCGCCGTCAACGCCAAAAGTGGTGACCGTGATGCCGCGGATCCGACAGACCGAGAGTTCAGCGGATAGTTTCTGGCAGCACTGTGCAAAACGTTGCAGGATGGCATCCAGCGACCATTGGTGCCAGGCACTGTTTTCTGCGGCAATCTCGCTGGCATTGGCAACCGCAGCACGGGCGACAATGTGTCCCTGACAGTCGACGGCAATGGCCCGCACGTTTGTTGCGCCACAGTCGAGAACCAGGATGATTTCATTTTTCATTATGACTCCCGTTGCCGGATGGCACCGCGCTTATCCTGTCTACACGTTGTTTACCCGTAGGCAGGATAAGCTGTCTCAGCGTCGCCATCAGGCAATTGCGCAATGCTTAACGTTTATACAGTGGCCCGTAGTTCTGACAGGCGCGGTAATCCTGGCCTTCTGTATCCATACCGTGCGCGGCCCAGGCGGAGGGGCGGTAAATTTTCGCCTCTTCCACGTTGTGCATGCAGACCGGAATGCGCAGCATGGCGGCGAGGGTGATAAAGTCTGCGCCGACGTGGCCGACGGTCAGGACGCCGTGGTTCGCGCCCCAGTTAGCCATCACGGAATAGACGTCGGAGAATGGTCCTTTACCGGTAAGGCGTGGTGCAAACCAGGTGGTGGGCCAACTGGAATCGGTGCGTTTGTCGAGGGTGTCATGCACCGCTTTCGGCAGTTCGACGCTCCAGCCCTCGGCAATTTGCAGTACCGGCCCCAGACCTTTGATGATGTTCACGCGGGTCATGGTGAACGGTACGCCGCCTTCGGTCAGGAAGCGTGATGAATAGCCGCCGCCGCGGAAATATTCATGGATAGCCGGACACCACTCGGTGGCCGCCAGGCAGGCGTCAGCCTCCTGCTGTGTCACCTCCCAGTGCGGTTTCACCGTCGGTTTTCCTTCGCTGTCGCGCTGTTTACAGGTACCATCCAGCGCGGCGGAACCGGAGTTGATCAGATGGATAATGCCGTGTTCAGCACGTCCGGTCAGCGCTTGGCCCGTCACTCGTTCAACCGCTTCTGGCGACCAGTAGGTACGCACATCGGCAAAGACCTGTGCGGTGCCGGTCAACTGATGTCCAAGCAGCATGGCGACGCCGTTCAGACTGTCGTTTTCGGTGGCGACCACAAACGGTTCGCGCACGCCGTTCCAGTCAAACGAACTGTTCAGCAACGCTTCGGCGGTATCGCCGTTGGGGTATTGATCGGTCCAGTGACGTTGCCCCTGAAAGCCCGCGGCAATCGCGTTATAGCCGAGTGACTCTTCCACGCGTCCCTTTTCTGCCAGCTTAGGGTTCCCTTGCATCATGTCGCGAATGCACATTGCCATCAGCAGGCTTTCCCGCAGGATCGCCCGGCTTTGTTCGGCGTTACGCTGATACTGTTTAGCATTTTTATCTTCGCCATAGCGGAAGTGTTTATCCGCCCATGCCAGCGCCATTTCCAGCTCGGCTTCGTCATAGATTTTTTGATCGATGCGACGACGTAGCTCGGTCATATCGACGGACTGGACCTTCATCCCCAGCCAGGACTCAAAGAAATGATGATCGACGATGGAACCGGCGATCCCCATCGACACTCCGCCCAGAGAGAGGTAGCTTTTGCCCTTCATGCTGGCGACGGCGAGTCCTGCCCGGGCGAAGCGCAGCAGTTTTTCCTCAACATCGTCCGGGATAGACGTATCGCCGGCATCCTGTACATCCTTGCCGTAGATGGAGAACGCAGGGATCCCCTTTTGGCTATGCGCCGCCAGCGCCGCAGCCAGGTAAACCGCGCCCGGGCGTTCGGTGCCATTAAAGCCCCAGATGGCTTTCGGACGTAGAGGATCCATATCGATGGTTTCGCTACCGTAGCACCAGCACGGCGTCACGGTGATCGTCAGACCGACATTCTGACGACTGAATTTTTCCTCACAGGCGGCGGATTCCGCCATTCCGGCAATACAGGTGTCGGCAATAACACATTCAACCGGCGTGCCGCAGGCGTAGCGCAACTTCTCCGCCAGTAGGGCTGCAGTCGCCTTTGCCATATTCATCGTCTGTGCTTCCAGTGATTCACGAACGCCCATTCGGCGTCCATCAATGACCGGACGAATACCAATTTTCGGTAGGCTGATCTTCTTCATTCGGGGTTCCTCATCTCACGTATTGGCGCGCTGCTCAGGCGGATGAAAAGAGCACCAGCGCAGCAGGCGGCTGAAACAGATAAAATTGCTAACTCGAGTTAGCTTAGATATTGGTGTGTTTTTTACACAACTTTTTTCTGATGGGATTGTGAGTGGCTTCACGAGAAGTGGTTAAAATTCGATCTGCATCAAATAATTCAGAGGCAGTCAAATTTATTAAAATATTTAAAATCAAATAATTAGAAATAAATGTCTGTCCGGTATCACAGTTTTAACCCAAATGATTTGGCTATTTTTGGTGGCTAAAATAGCTTTAAAAGGGCAAATCGCTAACTCGAGTTAGCAATATCTGGCAACATATCGACGTGACGTATACGTGTTTTCAGGAAGTATTCACATTCATGGTGACGCTCGCTCCCTGAGAATGCACTTCGCCTGATTCACTGCCTGCAGTTTCTGATTATTGAGGAAAGCAGCAATGTCCGAAACATTTTTACAGATGAATCATATTACCAAACGCTTTCCCGGCGTATTAGCGTTGAGCAATGTGAACTTTACTCTTCGCAAAGGCGAAGTGCATGCGCTATTAGGCGAAAATGGTGCAGGAAAGTCCACGCTAATGAAAATTTTATCCGGTGTTTATCAACCGGATGAAGGGGATATTATATTTGAGGATCATCCTGTGTCATTCAGCGATCCGCTCAGTGCGCAAAATGCCGGGATCACTATTATTCATCAGGAATTTAATCTCTTTCCGGAATTAACCGTGGAAGAAAATATCTTTATTGGCAGAGAGTTTTGTAAAAATAACCGTTGGCGACTGGATGAAAAGCAACAGCGACAGGCGGCAAGCGAGATTTTGCAGAAATTAAACCTGAATATTTCGCCAGAAACGCTGGTGGCAGACCTGACGGTGGCACAACAGCAGATGGTGGAAATCGCGAAAGCGATTTCCGTCAATGCCAAAATCCTGATTATGGATGAACCTACGGCGGCGCTGACGGAAACGGAAATAGAAAGTTTATTCCAGGTGACCCGGTTGCTTAAAGCACAGGGAACCGGGATTGTCTACATCTCGCATCGTCTGGAAGAACTGGCGCTGATTGCCGATCGCGCGACGGTTATGCGCGACGGCCAGTACATTGATACCGTTGATTATGAAAACGTGAAGATAAGCGACCTGATTGCGATGATGGTCGGGCGTGAATTGGGAAACATCTATCCTCGCCGCGAAGCGCGGGCACATCAGGAACCGGTGCTGGAAGTCAGCGGCCTCACGCGCAAAGGCGTTCTCAATAACATCGACTTTACGTTGAATCGGGGAGAGATCCTGGGTTTTGCCGGTTTGATGGGCGCCGGGCGTACGGAACTGGCGCGGGCCATTTTTGGCGCCGATCCTATCGACAGCGGGACCATTACGCTGAACGGCAAGGTCATTGTGATAAAGAGTATTTCTGACGCCATTGCGCAAGGTATTAGCTATTTAACCGAAGATCGCAAAAAAGAGGGGCTGGCGCTTAATTTGTCCGTTGAGCGCAATATCATGTTGGGGAATTACCCTGAATACGCCGACCGTTTTGGTAACGTTGATTCGAAACGCTGCCAGCAAACAAGTGAAGAACAGGTCAGGGCGCTCAGAATTAAAACACCGCACCTTCAACAGGCGGCCCTGAATCTGAGTGGGGGAAATCAGCAAAAAATAATTATTGCCCGCTGGGTGTGTAAAGATACCGATATTCTTATTTTTGATGAACCCACCCGGGGAATTGATGTCGGCGCAAAATTAGAAATCTATGAATTAATGAATCGTCTTGTGGCGAAAGGGAAGTCGATCATTATGATTTCCTCGGAATTACCGGAGGTTCTGGGCATGTGCGATCGTATCTTAGTCATGCGCAGTGGTCGTATTACCGGAGAATTAACTGCTGATAACGCCACCCAGGAAAAAATCATGCAATATGCGACGTTAGAGGATTAAATCATGACCATCTCTGTAACCTCTTCAGACAGCAATAATAAGAAAATAAAAATTAATAAAGAACTTTTAATGCGCCTTGCGCCGCTGTTCAGTTTGATTATTTTGGTTGTCTTCTTCAGTTTCAGTTCGCCGTTTTTCTTTAATACCGAAAATATTATGACGATTGCGCTGCAAACGTCGGTTATCGGCATTATGGCCATTGGCGTCACGTTTGTGATTATTACGGCAGGAATCGACCTCTCCTTAGGGTCAGTGGTGGCGTTTTCCGGCGTTGCGGTGGGCATCTGCGCGACACTCGGACTGCCCCTGCCGGTCTGCATTCTGGCCGGCGTGCTGGCCGGGGGATTATGCGGCTACGTGAACGGTTTGCTGGTGACCAAAATGACGATCCCGCCGTTCATCGCCACGCTGGGCCTGATGATGTCCGTCAGGGGAATCAACATGGTGATGACCGACGGCCGCGCCATCTATTTTGCCGATTACCCCACCTTTAAATTGCTGGCGCAGGGACGTTTATTCGATGTGCTGCCGTATCCGGTGTTCTATCTGGTGATTGTCGCCCTGGTTGCCGGTTACATCCTCAAGAAAACGGTGATTGGTCGCTACGTCTATGCCGTGGGCAGTAATGAAGTGGCGGCGCACCTTTCCGGGATCAAAGTCCAGCGCGTCAAAATTTTTGTCTATGCCTTTTGCGGGCTGTTGACTGGCATTGCCGGGGTGATTCTGGCCTCGCGCCTGAACTCCGGTCAGCCAACGGTCGGCGTTGGTTATGAACTGGAAGCCATCGCGGCAGTGGTGATTGGCGGCACCAGTCTGATGGGCGGGATTGGCACCATCGGCGGCACCATCATTGGCGCATTCATTATGAGCGTATTGAAAAATGGCCTGAACCTGATGGGAGTCTCCCAGTTCTGGCAAATGGTTGCGATGGGGGTTGTGGTCGTCGCCGCCGTCTATCTCGATACATTACGCAAAAAGATTCGTTGATTTACGCTCCCGGCAGTCACGGGGAACACTGACCCTGACGTTAAGGGTGACACACTTACAACGGAGTACCACAATGAAAACCAGGCATTTTGTCTACGCGTTATCCCTGCTGGCGTGCATCACGTCCAGCGCGTTAGCGAAAGATTTGAACCTTCCGGTCATCAGTAAAGGTTTCCAGCATGAATTCTGGCAAACCGTGAAAATGGGGACGGAAGCGGCGGCGAAAGAGTTGGGCGATAAAACCAGCTATGTCGGACCTGCGGACGAAACCCAGATTGCGGAACAAATTCAGCTGGTTGAAAACGCCATGGCGCAAAAACCGAACGGCCTGCTGCTGGCCGCGCTGGATGCGAATGCGCTTGCTCCGCTGGTGGAAACGGCAAATTCACGTGGCATTAAGGTTGTCACCTTTGACTCTGGCGTGAACTCCGATATTCCAGTCAGCTTTGTCGCGACCAATAACCGTAAAGCTGGCGCTGAAGCGGCAGATGCGCTGGCGGCGCAGGTGAATAATAAAGGTAAGGTCGGCATTATCGCTCACGTCGCCGGAACGTCATCGGCGATTGAGCGCTCGGAAGGGTTTATCGCCCGCATGAAGGAAAAGTATCCGGATATCAAGGTGCTGCCCGTGCAGTACAGTGATGGCGATCCGCAAAAAGCGATGGATAAGACCATTGATATGATTCAGGCCAACCCCGATCTGGCTGGGATCTATGGCACCAATGAAGGCTCAACGCTGGGCGTCGCTAACGCTATCGACAGTCAGAATCTGAAAGGGAAGGTGAAAGTCATTGGTTTCGACAGTACCGAAGCCATTATTAACTTCCTCAACACCGGGGTTATCCAGGGCTTTGTCGTCCAGGACGCTTATCAGATTGGTTATCAGGGGATCAAAACCCTGAATGCCGCGCTGTCCGGGCAAACGGTCGCGAAAGAGATCGATATCCCGGTGAAATTCGTCAGCGCTCAGAACATCAATACGCCAGAAATTGACAAGCTGTTACATCCTTTCGGCAAGAAATAAACAGGCAGGGGGCGGCGTCTGCGCCCCCGCTTAGCTGGTGAGATCAACAGCGTGCGCTTAACCGACTGATGCGGTAAGACAAAAGTGTAAAATGCTTTTATGATTGTCAATTGACGCGTGGACGGTGACTGGGGCACATATATGGCTAAAACAGTAGAACAGATAGCCAGCGACCTGAATTTATCGGTGACAACCGTGAGACTGGTGCTAAACGGAAAAGCTGAACAGTATCGGATCAGCCTCAAAACGCAAACGCGTATTAATGAATATGTTGAGCGATATGGTTATGTGATTAACCATTCCGCCCGCAGTCTGAAGCTGAATAAAACGGATACGCTAGGTCTTATCGTACCGAATATTTCTAACGTCTTCTTTGCCACGCTGGCGGAGAAACTGGAGCAGCGCTGTCGCCGCTCCGGTTACCAGTTGATGATTAGCTGTACCTATGATGATGTCGATTACGAAAACAAAATAACCAAGGCTTTAATTGCCCGTAATGTGGACGGCCTGTTTATTGTCCCGTCGACGTTAGAAAACCAGCAGCATCATTTACGTCAGGTGAGAAAACCGATGGTATTGCTGGACCGTGATTTTAAGTACACGGATAACGCGCTGGTGGAAAGTCACAATATTTCAGGCGGTGAACAATTAACCCAAAATCTACTGGATGCAGAAAAGCTGCCGATCTGGTTTCTGGTCGGCGACACCGGTTTGCCGAGTATCAGCGATCGTCTGTCGGGCTATCTGAATGCGCTCAGTAAAAAAGGGATTCATCACCGCGACTGGGTGCGTGAAGGACCGGTGAACACCCCGGAAGGGGGATACCAGATCATGCAGGCGCTGATCGACGAAGTGGGATGCCCACAGGCGTTTATCGCCTCGTCGTTACCGGTGCTGGAAGGCGCGGTAAGAGCCATCCGCGACCGTTTTGGCGTCATTCCACCCGAGATCAATATCGGCACGTTCGACGAACATCCGATGCTGGGATTTCTGTCCAATAACGTGTGGTCAATGCAGCAGGACGAGAATGCCTGGGCGGAAAAAGCCTTCGCGATGATGCTCAATGCCATTGAAGATCGTCCCGTCCATGAGACGGTAAAAGTGGAAATGAAATTAATTAAGCGCTTAAGACAAAAATAATACGCGCGACAAAAAGAGCGTTATCAGTCATTGAACCGATTACCCCGGAGAACTGAGATGGAAAGAACTCGTTTATCTCGAGAAATTATCGAAACCTGTCTGGAAATGACGCGCCTGGGTTTAAACCAGGGGACCGCGGGAAATGTGAGCGCGCGTTATCAGGGCGGTATGCTGATTACCCCGAGCGGTATCCCTTATGAGCGAATGACCGAACAGATGATTGTCTACGTGGATAACGACGGCAAATACGAAGAGGGGAAATTACCGTCCAGCGAATGGCGTTTTCATCTGGCGGCTTATCAGACTCGCCCGGAGGCGAATGCGGTTGTGCATAATCACGCCATTTACTGTACTGCGGTGTCTATTCTCAACCGACCTATTCCGGCAATCCATTATATGATTGCGGCGGCGGGGGGAAATTCTGTTCCCTGCGCGCCTTATGCTACCTTCGGAACCCGCGAGCTCTCTGAACATGTCGTCGTGGCACTGAAAAATCGCAAAGCCACGCTGTTGCAACATCACGGTTTAATTGCCTGTGAGGCGAATCTGCAAAAGGCGCTGTGGCTGGCACATGAAGTAGAAGTGCTGGCGCAACTCTATATGAAGACGCTGGCGGTGGTGGATCCGGTGCCGGTGTTATCCGATGAAGAGATCGCCGTTGTGCTGGAGAAGTTTAAAACTTACGGATTACGCATCGAAGAATAAGCGGCGGAGAGTCCGTCGCTGTTTGTGTGTCGGGTCAGACGGTCTGCGCCATCTGGCCCTAACACTACCGCGTCAGGCGTAACTGTTGCAGGTTACCGTCAAGATGCAAATCGGTTTGCAAACGCGCGATATCACGGCACAGGAATGCCATCTCCTGGTGAGCTTCCAGTTTCTTGCGCCATTTATTCGGCACCTCATCCAGATGCGCGTAGAGACCTTCCAGCGTTTGAAACTGCACCAACAGTTGGGTTGCGCTTTTCGGGCCAATACCGGCGACGCCTGGCACTTTTGAACTGCTGATCCCCGCCAGTCCCCAGTAATCCGGCAACTGCTGCGGTTGAACGCCAAACTCTTTTTCAATGAAGGGTGCATCCAGCCAACGCTTCTGAAAGTAATCACGAATGCGTAAGGTTGGGGAGAGCAACTGACAATAGCCTTTGTCAGTCGATACGATGGTGGCCTGATGGCCCGCTTGCGCAACTTTTACCGCCAGCGTTGCTGCCAGGTCGTCGGCTTCATTGCCGCTCGACACCCAACACGCGACGCCTCGCTGCTCGAAGGCAGCACGCAGGGCGGGCATCTCATTGTGCAGTTCGTCAGGCATGGGGGGGCGACCGGCTTTGTAGTCCGGAAGGCGTTGATGACGCCAGCCGCTGCTCCGCGCTTCATCATCAAACACCGCCACGGCGTGAGTGGGCTGACTGTGGACAATCAACTGATCAAGCGCGTGCAGACAGGTCTGCGCGCAGGGCGACCCCTGAACGGCGTGGATCCGGCGAATTAAATTGAGCGCGTCGACGATGAGCAGATGGACAGCCACGGTGTTCTCCCTTACCAGTCAGCGTATAGGGTAACATTCACCGCAAATTGTGGCTAATGTCAGGAGTCAGTCCGTAGGTCTGATAAGCGTAGCGCCATTAGGGAAAACAAAGCCGGATAAGGCGCATGTGCCTTATCCGGCCTACAGGCAGGTCTTAATCGCAGGTGACAATCTTCATGGCCAGGCCGCCGCGAGAGGTTTCGCGATACTTGGCATTCATGTCTTTGCCGGTTTCATACATGGTTTCGATGACTTTATCGAGGCAGACGCGCGGTTCACTGGTGCGACGCAGCGCCATACGCGCCGCGTTGACCGCTTTGACGGAAGCAATCGCGTTACGCTCAATGCACGGTACCTGAACCTGGCCCGCAACCGGGTCGCAGGTCAGACCGAGGTTATGTTCCATGCCGATTTCCGCCGCAATACACACCTGCGTCGGACTGCCGCCCAGCAGTTCTGCCAGACCGGCTGCCGCCATCGAACAGGCCACGCCGACTTCACCCTGACAGCCCACTTCCGCGCCGGAAATGGAGGCATTCATCTTGTACAGTGAGCCAATCGCGCTGGCGACCAGCATATAGCGCGCCAACGAGTTAGCATTCACTTCGCGGATGAATTTGTCGTAGTAGGCGAGGACTGCCGGCACGATACCGCAGGCACCGTTCGTTGGTGCGGTAACCACGCGTCCGCCAGCGGCGTTCTCTTCATTCACTGCCAGCGCGAACATGTTGATCCAGTCAACAACCGCCATCGGATCGGTGGTGGTTTTGTCACTGCTTACCAGCATACGACGCAGCGCCGCAGCACGGCGTGGTACGCGCAGTTTTCCTGGCAGTACGCCTTCGGTGGTGATGCCGCGCTCAATGCCGCCGCGCATCACGTCCCAGACGTTAGCAAAGTGCTGTTCCAGCTCTTCTTTGCTGTGCAATGCCAGTTCGTTTTGCATCATCAGGCCGGAAAGAGAAAGCCCGGTTTCCTGGCAGTGTTTCTGCAGATCGGCAGCCGATTTGTACGGATACGGTACGTTGACCGGCGCACTGTTCGGTAAACCGAAATGTTCTTCATCAACGATGAAACCACCGCCAATAGAGTAGTAAGTCTGGCTGTAGAGAACGTTATCGCCCGCCAGCGCGGTAATGCGCATCCCGTTCTCGTGCAGAGACAGGTTATCAGCATGGAAATTCATGCACTTATCAACCGGGAATTCGACTTCATGCTGCCCATTCGCCAGCAGCAGCCGCCCGTGGGTGTTCACATCCTGGATAAAGCCCGGGATGGCGTCGATGTCGACGGTATCCGGCAGATTTCCCGCCAGACCCATGATAATCGCGATATCAGTGTGGTGGCCTTTACCCGTCAGCGACAGGGAGCCATACACATCCACCACGACGCGGGTGACATCCGTCAGAATATTGCGGGCAATCAGGTCATCCGTGAATTGTTTGCCGGCTTTCATTGGTCCAACGGTATGTGAACTGGAGGGGCCAATGCCGATTTTGAAAATATCGAATACGCTAATCATAGGGCATCCATTGCGGTTATATCAGGGAGGAAGCGCCGCCCGAAAGCGGCGCTAAAAAACTTAGCTGAACAGGGAGTAGAAAATCGCGGAGATAGCAATCAGACCCATCACGACAACGAACACGTTGCTGATGTGACCGCTGTATTTACGCATTGCCGGTACTTTCTGGATAGCGTACATCGGCATCAGGAACAGGATCATCGCGATGATTGGACCGCCCAGGGTTTCAATCATACCGAGGATGCTCGGGTTCAGGGTGGCGACAATCCAGGTCGTAACCAGCATGAACAGCGCAGTGATTTTGTTCAGTTTGTTGATTTCGATGGATTTGCCTTTACCGCGCAGCGACTTAATCACCATACCGTTAAAGCCTTCACGCGCGCCCAGGTAGTGACCGAGGAAGGATTTAGTGATAGCGATAATGGCGATAATTGGCGCCATCCATTCGATGAACGAGACGTTAAAGTGGTTCGCCAGGTAAGACAGAATTGAGATGTTCTGTGCTTTTGCCGCCGCCAGGTCTGCCGGCGTCAGGCTCAGTACGCAACTGAAGACGAAGAACATAACGGTCAGTACCATCATGATGTGCGCGCAGGCCAGAATTTTGGAACATTTCTTCTCAGCACCCTGACCGTATTCTTCACGTTTCGCCACTGCGAAAGAGGAGATGATCGGAGAGTGGTTGAAGGAGAAAACCATCACCGGAATTGCCAGCCACAGCGTCATCCACAGGCCGTTGCCGGTTGACGCGGCAGTGTCAAAGGACAAGGTTTCCAGCGCCGCACCGCTCCACTGAGGGATCAGGTACACCGCCAGCAGCATCAGCGCCGCAACAAACGGGAACACCAGGATACTCATCGCCTTCACGATCATCTGCTCACCGAAGCGGACGATGGTCATCATCCCGACAATCAGAATCAGCGACAGAATCGCACGCGGCGGCGCAGTCATTTGTAACTGGTGGGTCATGAAGCTTTCAACGGTGTTGGTAATCGCGACGCTGTAAACCAACAGAATTGGATAGATCGCGAAGAAGTAGAGCAGGGTAATCAGTTTACCTGCACCAACGCCAAAGTGCTCTTCAACCACTTCTGTAATGTCTTCGCCCGGGTTTTTGCCGGACAGCACGAAGCGAGTCAGACCACGGTGGGCGAAGAAGGTCATCGGGAAGGCGATAATTGCCATGATGATCAGCGGGATCATACCGCCGACACCTGCGTTGATTGGCAGGAACAATACGCCCGCACCGATAGCCGTGCCATAAAGGCCCAGCATCCACATGGTATCAGTCTTGCGCCATGCGCTTCGTGTTTCAGTCGAAGCAATCGTGCTGGTTTGAATGGTTTCCATCTGTTTCTCCTGGAGGAAGCTAAAAATCAGGAAAAAATTCCTGACAGTAAAACGAAATTCTTGCAATGACGATTTTTATAAAATTTTTAACCGTAGTAATTTGCGGGCAGAAAGATACATTTAACTAATGAATCTATCAGTGATCGCGATCCCAAATGCAATAATCCACTTCTAACAGGGATATGTTTGGATCATTAGTCTGTTAAAAAAACATCAAAGCGAATTTACGCGCGCGAAGGCTAGCATTAACGACATATCGGCTGAAAGTATTGCGAGGTAGATGCGGAGGTTGCGTTGTAAAAAGCGTTGTTTTTGGTGGTTTATGATGACTAAGTTAAATTTAGGCTGATAAAACGCGGTTGCATTAGGTGGGTAATCGTTTGCGTTGCGATAATTTTTGTATGATGTATTAGCTACCTTAATAAAGTAAAGACGTTATCTCTTTGGTAATTATAAAAAAAACGGGAGAGGCAGTAGCCGCTCCCGGTTCATGAAACGCTTTACGCGTCAGGCGCTGATTTCGTAGCAGGGGATATAGGCGGTGCCGGGTAGCTTCATACGGTGCTGCGCGACAAAACCTTGCAGGAGATCGTCCATGCGACGCATCATTTCACTGTCGCCATGGATTTTGTATGGGCCAAACTCTTCAATGGCGCGGATGCCCATTTCCTTGACGTTACCCGCCACAATCCCGGAGAAGGCGCGACGCAGGTCTGCTGCCAGCACCTCAACCGGTTGGTCGGGATACAGCTTCAGGTTGGCCATGTTCTCGTGGGACGGTTCGAACGGCATTTGCAGATCCGGCGTGATACGAATCGACCAGTTGAAGCTGTAGGCGTCACCGGTGTCACGACGGTTCTCTTTGACCAGCGGCATCGCTTTTTTCATCAGACGCGCCACTTCTGCCGCGTCATCAATGATAATGCGGTAATGCGCGCACGCGGCTTCGCCCAGCGTATGCACGATGAACTCATCCAGCACGCGGAAGTAGTCGGCACTCTCTTTCGGGCCGGTCAGGATGAGCGGCAGAACCTGATCTTTGTTCGCCGGGTTCATCAGGATCCCCAGCAGATACAGCAGCTCTTCTGCCGTTCCCACACCGCCCGGGAAGATGATAATGCCGTGGGCGATACGCACGAAAGCTTCCAGACGTTTTTCAATGTCCGGCATGATGATCAGCTCGTTAACCAGCGGGTTCGGTGGTTCAGCAGCGATAATCGACGGTTCGGTCATCCCAATAAAACGGCTGTCTTTATAACGCTGCTGAGCATGACCCACCGCCGCGCCTTTCATGGGGGCTTCCATCGCACCTGGTCCGCAGCCGGTGCAGATGTTCAGCTCGCGCAGACCTAACTGCGTCCCGACGCGTCGGGCGTACAGGTATTCGTTTTCATTAATGGAGTGGCCGCCCCAGCAGACAACCATGTTTGGCGCTTCGCCCACGTGCAGCGCTCTGGCATTACGCAAAATAGAGAACACCAGGTTAGTAATGTGCACGGAGCTTTCGAGATCCAGATGCTGGAAACGACCCGCGTTATGAATCTGACCATTAACAAACAGAATGTCGCGCAGCACAGCAAACAGGTTTGCCTGTAGGGCGCGGATGATACGACCATCGACGAATGCATCTTCTGGCGGGTTGATCAGTTCCAGCTTCACGCCGCGTTCGCGACGCAGCACGTTAATGTCGAAACTTTCAAAGCGGGACAGCAGCTCTTTGCTGTTGTCAGTCAGACTGCCGGAGTTTAAAACGGCAAGCGAACAGTTACGAAACAGTTGATACAGGTCGCTGCTGGCCGTGCGTTTAAGCATATCGACTTCCAGCTGCGACAACATGTCCATTGAGCCAAGCGGGCTAATATGTGTAATCAAGTAAACTCCTTATGGGACGCAAAACGTCATTCCCTGTAGATTACAATAGCCCTGGCTTATGACCTTTCACAACCTTGCGCGTGGAATCCGGCGCGCAAAATGGTGAAATAATTCACTGTCGAACTAATCTGCCGGTTGCCGGAACGAAGTTGGTGTTGCTTCGCCATGGATTAATATCCAGACCGCCACGGCGTGTATAGCGTGCATAAACACTCAGTTTCTCTGGCTGGCAGAAGCGTAGCAGGTCATTGAAAATGCGTTCCACGCACTGCTCGTGGAACTCGTTATGATGACGGAAAGAAACCAGATAACGGAGCAACTTCTCTCTGTCAATTTTACGTCCACGATACTGAATTTGTATGGAGCCCCAGTCCGGCTGATGGGTGATCAGGCAGTTTGATTTCAACAAATGGCTTACCAGCGTCTCTTCCACTACTTTTTCCCCGCTGGCGGCGGACTGCAGAGAGTCAGTGGTGAACTGGTAGTTGTCGATGTCGATGTCCTGAAAATCAATGCAGGTGCCGTGAAAATGCGCGACAGGTTGTCCTTCCAGTTCGTCGAGACGGTACAATGCCACGGTCACATCCCCTTCGGCACAGGCGCGCAGATCGTTTTCCAGCGTCTGTTGTACCGCCTCCCAGGAATCAAACCGCGTCTGGTTGAAGCTGTTCAGGTACAGCTTAAAGCTTTTGGATTCAATCAAATTAACGCTGGTGTAATCCAGTTCAACATGGCCTACCGCCACCTGCGGTAATCCTCTGGCATTCAGCCATGACAGTTCATACAGCGTCCAGATATCGGCACCGTGAAACGGCAGACTGCCTGCTTTTAATCCCAGCGGGTCGCGATTCAAACTGCGGGGTACGCCCTGTAGCAGGCTGGGGTCGTAAAGATCCCGGTAATCGGTTGATTTACCGAGCGTCAGGCCGTCAAGAGCCTGATGGTTTTCATAAGAAGACATGTTTCACCGTCATAAACCAGATACACTATGCGTCAAGTGTATCCTGGCTTTTATGAAGAGAGAAACCGGTGGACGAACAGACAGCTCTGGCCCTGAAGGACTTTACGACGCGCTACTGCAACGAATGGCACGAAAAACACGCAAGCTGGCCCATGAGCGAAGAGCTGTACGGGGTGCCTTCTCCGTGCATTATTTCTACAACCCGTGATGCCGTTTATTGGCAACCGCAGCCGTTTGAAGGTGAACAGAATGTAAACGCGGTTGAACGTGCCTTCGATATTGTGATACAACCAGCCCTTCATGCATTTTATACCACGCAGTTTGCCGGGGACATGCGTGCACAGTTGGCCAGTGAAACGCTGACGCTGTTGCAGACCTGGAGCGCGGATGATTTCAGACGGGTTCAGGAGAACCTGATTGGTCATCTGGTGACGCAGAAACGTTTGAAACTGTCACCGACCCTTTTTATTGCCACGCTGGACAATGAACTGGAGGTGATTTCACTCTGCAATCTGTCCGGTGAAGTGATCAAAGAAACGCTGGGAACCCGTAGTCGTTCCGTTCTGGCGCCTTCTCTTGCGGATTTCCTTACGCGACTTAAGCCTCTTCTGTAATCCATTTACCCCATCAGCGTGTGAGAGATCTCTTACAAGCCCTGTAGGAGATCGCCAGGTGATAACAGAAGACATTGCGAAACAAAAATAGCCAATTTCCCAATAAATCAGCAAGTTAACCATTTTCTGTCAACTTTCATATGAAATTTTCCTTAAGGCATTGCCTATAAGCACCTTGTAAGACGGCGTGAAAAAGGCGATTCTATCTACGTCGACAAGGAGTCGCACAACGAAGTGAACATCAGGATGATGGCACTTCGGCAGGACACACCAGGACGGTGTTACAGGGAAAGGCTTCAGGATGAAGTGAAGAGGAAAACGCAGGAGCGCGTTAAAGGACACCTCCAGGAAGGAGAACGAGAGCCGGTCAGGATAGTCGGTGGGTCAGGATGGCCAGGACGCTTCAGGATGAAGTCATCACATCGGGGTGGTGTGTGCAGGACGCAAATGTTCAGGATGAACAACAGGTCGCAAGACCCCAGGAAAAGTTGTCACGGATGAGCAGGGAGCACGAAAAGTAGCTGGAATGCTGCGAAACGAACCGGGAGCACTGTTTTTACAGTGCTCCCTTTTTTTGTTTCTTTTTTTACTGGTGGTATCCTTCGCGCCAGATTTTTCATCATTGAGGTGACTTTCATGACGACTCATGACCGTGTGCGTCAGCAGCTCCATGCACTTGAAGCGCTGCTGCGTGAGCATCAACACTGGCGGATGGATGAACCCGAAGCCCACCTGTTTTCCAGTACCCAACCGTTTTGTATGGATACGATGGCGCCGATTGAGTGGCTGCAATGGGTTCTGCTCCCTCGTATGCATGCTTTACTGGACAGCGCGCAGCCGCTGCCAGAGGCGTTTGCCGTCGCACCCTACTACGAAATGGCGCTGACCGCCGATCATCCGCAGCGTGAGCTCCTGCTGGAGGCGTTGCAGGCACTGGATGCGCTTTTTGCGCAAGATGAATCCTGATGCTGGAGATTTTGTATCAGGACGAGTGGCTGGTTGCGGTCAACAAACCCTCCGGCTGGCTGGTGCACCGCAGTTGGCTGGATCGCGACGAAAAAGTGGTGGTGATGCAGACGGTGCGTGACCAGATTGGTCAGCACGTGTTTACCGCCCATCGCCTCGACAGACCAACCTCCGGCGTGCTGCTGATGGGCCTATCCAGCGAAGCCGGGCGCCGCCTCGCACAGCAGTTTGAGCAACATCAGATCCAAAAACGCTATCACGCTATTGTCCGCGGATGGCTAATGGAGGAAGCGGTACTCGATTATCCGCTGGTGGAAGAGTTGGATAAAATCGCCGATAAGTTTGCCCGTGAAAACAAGGATCCGCAGCCTGCGGTGACCCATTATCGCGGCCTCGCCACCGTTGAAATGCCTGTGGCGACCGGGCGTTATCCGACGACGCGTTACGGACTGGTGGAACTGGATCCGCAAACAGGACGCAAGCATCAGCTCAGACGCCATCTGGCGCACCTGCGCCATCCGATTATTGGCGACAGCAAGCATGGCGATTTACGGCAGAACCGCAGCGCGGCGGAACATTTTTCCTGCAACCGGCTGATGCTGCACGCCAGCCAGCTTTCGTTGACGCA
Source organism: Citrobacter sp. Ct235 (assembly GCF_030332305.1). NCBI lineage: Bacteria > Pseudomonadati > Pseudomonadota > Gammaproteobacteria > Enterobacterales > Enterobacteriaceae > Citrobacter > Citrobacter sp. Ct235. Next base: position 180,223 of record NZ_JAOWIC010000043.1, on the reverse strand, counting down.
CCCGTTTACCGGTGAATCGTTGACGATTCATGCCGGGCTGGATACGGTCTGGATGCAGGCACTATCACAGTTTGGCTGGCAGGGACTTCTCCCTGAGAATGAAAGGGTTGAGTTAAGTGAGCCAGCAGGTCAGGATGAAGGCATAAGTTCTTCATCCAGGGAGTAATTAAGCATGGCGGAAATTGGGATTTTTGTCGGGACGATGTATGGCAATGCGCTACTGGTTGCCGAAGAGGCAGAAGCGATCCTGACGGCACAGGGGCACAAAGCGACCGTTTTTGAAGATCCTGAACTGACGGACTGGCAGGAATATCAGGACAAAATCGCGCTGGTGGTCACCTCCACGACCGGGCAGGGCGATTTACCTGACAGCATTGTGCCGCTGTTTCAGGGGGTCAAAGACCAACTGGGTTTTCAGCCCAATCTGCGTTACGGCGTGATTGCGTTGGGTGACAGCAGTTACGTCAATTTCTGCAATGGCGGTAAACAGTTTGACGCCCTGTTGCAGGAACAAAGCGCACAGCGCGTGGGGGAAATGTTGCTGATTGATGCCAGTGAGCACCCGGAGCCCGAAAGCGAATCCAATCCCTGGGTTGAACATTGGGGCACACTCTTACCCTGAGAGTTAACCCTCCCCCTACCGGGAGGGACTCCCTTGTGACGCCAGGCACGGGAACGACCTGTCTCTAGTCTACCCAATACTGAATCGTGTTAGCCTCGGGCAAACGCCCCTAAAAGCCTTCGCTATTGAAGGGTTTTTAGGGGCGTTTTCATAGGGTCAAGCGACCTGTTTCACACTCCTGCCTTTTCCACGTAAGCCCTGCGCGATTTCCGTTATATGTTTTCATTTCCGTGAAGTCGCTTCCATCACCCTGGGCTTTTGCCATAAACATAAGTGATACGTTGTCTAAATGTTGGGTTCTTGCACGGTGAGCAAGAACCTGGTGCTTTTTATACTTCTCCTGCCAGTTATAAAAAAATGCAGTTAGCAAGGCGAACGACCTAATAAAAGCTGCAAAAAAACACGAAACGTCACCTCTGATCCCCTACCAGTTGTGCTGTTCAGAGTGAGCGTGACTAACGCGAAAATTCAGGAGTGCAACAATGAGTTCATTAAGTCAGGCTGCGAGCAGTGCGGAAAAACGCACAAATGCTCGCTACTGGATAGTGGTGATGTTGTTTATCGTCACCTCCTTCAACTATGGCGACCGCGCCACTTTATCCATTGCCGGTTCGGAGATGGCCAAAGACATTGGTCTGGATCCGGTCGGTATGGGTTACGTTTTCTCTGCGTTCTCATGGGCCTACGTTATCGGGCAGATCCCGGGCGGCTGGCTGCTGGACCGTTTTGGTTCCAAACGTGTTTACTTCTGGTCCATCTTCATCTGGTCCATGTTTACCCTGTTACAGGGCTTCGTCGATATCTTCAGCGGATTCGGCATTATCGTCGCGCTGTTTACTCTGCGCTTCCTTGTCGGTCTGGCGGAGGCGCCGTCCTTCCCCGGCAACAGTCGCATTGTCGCGGCCTGGTTCCCGGCGCAGGAGAGGGGAACGGCAGTCGCAATCTTTAACTCTGCACAGTACTTTGCCACCGTTATTTTCGCCCCGATCATGGGCTGGCTGACGCATGAAGTGGGTTGGTCGCACGTGTTCTTCTTTATGGGCGGCCTCGGGATTGTTATCAGCTTTATCTGGCTGAAAGTGATCCACGAACCAAACCAGCATCCGGGTGTGAACAAGAAAGAGCTGGAATATATTGCAGAAGGCGGTGCGCTGATCAACATGGATCAGAAAGACACCAAGGCCAAAGTGCCGTTTAGCGTGAGGTGGGGGCAAATCAAGCAGTTGCTGGGTTCCCGCATGATGATCGGCGTATACATCGGCCAGTACTGCATCAACGCGCTGACTTACTTCTTTATCACCTGGTTCCCGGTTTATCTGGTGCAGGCTCGCGGCATGTCGATCCTGAAAGCGGGCTTCGTGGCTTCGGTTCCGGCCGTGTGCGGATTTGTCGGCGGGGTTCTGGGCGGCATTATCTCCGACTGGCTGATGCGTCGGACCGGCTCGCTGAACATTGCGCGTAAAACGCCTATCGTGATGGGGATGCTGTTGTCGATGGTGATGGTGTTCTGTAACTACGTTAACGTCGAGTGGATGATCATCGGTTTCATGGCGCTGGCGTTCTTTGGCAAGGGCATCGGTGCGCTGGGCTGGGCGGTGATGGCCGATACCGCACCGAAAGAGATCAGCGGCCTGAGCGGCGGTCTGTTCAACATGTTCGGCAACATCTCCGGTATCGTAACGCCCATTGCGATTGGCTATATCGTCGGCACGACGGGCTCCTTTAACGGCGCGCTGATCTATGTGGGCGTGCATGCACTGGTGGCGGTACTGAGCTATCTGGTGCTGGTGGGTGATATTAAGCGTATCGAACTGAAACCTGTCGCAGGACAACTATCATGACGACACAATCCAGTCCCGTTATCACGGACATGAAGGTCATTCCGGTCGCCGGACATGACAGTATGCTTCTCAATATTGGCGGCGCGCATAACGCGTACTTTACCCGCAACATCGTGGTCCTCACCGATAACGCCGGCAACACTGGCGTAGGTGAAGCACCGGGCGGTAAGGTGATCTACCAGACGCTGGTGGATGCCATCCCGATGGTGCTCGGTCAGGAAGTGGCCCGACTGAACAAAGTGGTTCAGCAGGTGCACAAAGGCAATCAGGCCGCTGACTTTGATACCTTTGGTAACGGCGCATGGACCTTCGAACTGCGCGTAAACGCGGTAGCCGCGCTGGAAGCAGCCCTGCTTGATCTGTTGGGCAAAGCGCTCAACGTACCGGTCTGTGAACTGTTGGGGCCAGGCAAACAGCGCGATGCGGTGACCGTGCTCGGATATCTCTTCTACATCGGCGATCGCACAAAAACCGATCTGCCCTATCTGGAGACCACCCCGGGCAATCACGACTGGTATCACCTGCGTCATCAGGAAGCGTTGAACAGCGATGCCGTGGTTCGCCTGGCGGAAGCCTCACAGGATCGCTACGGCTTTAAAGATTTCAAACTCAAAGGCGGCGTGCTGCCTGGCGAACAAGAGATAGACACCGCCCGTGCGCTGAAAAAACGTTTTCCGGATGCGCGGATTACCGTTGATCCCAACGGTGCCTGGCTGCTTGATGAGGCCATCACGCTGTGTAAAGGGCTGAACGATGTGCTCACGTATGCAGAAGATCCGTGCGGCGCAGAGCAGGGATTCTCCGGTCGCGAAGTGATGGCGGAATTCCGCCGGGCCACGGGGTTGCCGGTGGCGACGAACATGATCGCCACCAACTGGCGTGAAATGGGCCATGCGGTGATGCTTAATGCTGTCGACATCCCGCTTGCCGATCCGCATTTCTGGACACTTTCCGGTGCGGTGCGGGTGGCACAGTTGTGCGACGACTGGGGGCTGACCTGGGGCTGTCACTCTAACAACCACTTTGATATTTCACTGGCGATGTTTACCCACGTTGGCGCCGCGGCGCCGGGTAAACCGACCGCCATCGACACGCACTGGATCTGGCAGGAGGGCGATTGTCGCCTGACGAAAAATCCCCTTGAGATTAAAAACGGAAAAATTGCCGTTCCCGACGCGCCTGGACTGGGTGTTGAACTGGACTGGGATCAAGTGCAGAAGGCACATGAAGCTTATAAAAAACTGCCGGGCGGCGCGCGAAATGACGCAGGGCCTATGCAGTATCTGATCCCCGGCTGGACTTTTGACCGTAAACGTCCCGTTTTCGGCCGTCACTGATTTTGTATAAGGACTCAATAATGAACGCACAATTTACCACCCCAGTGGTTACGGCCATGCAGATTATCCCGGTTGCGGGACACGACAGTATGCTGATGAACCTGAGCGGTGCGCATGCGCCATTCTTTACGCGTAATATTGTGATTATCAAAGATAATTCGGGTCATACTGGCGTTGGTGAAATCCCCGGCGGCGAGAAAATTCGTAAGACGCTGGAAGAGGCGATCCCACTGGTGGTGGGTCAACGGCTTGGTGAGTACAAAAACGTGCTGAATGCGGTACGCAATACCTTTGCCGATCGTGACTCAGGCGGTCGCGGCCTGCAAACGTTTGACCTGCGTACCACCATCCACGTCGTCACCGGGATTGAAGCTGCGCTGCTGGATCTGTTGGGACAGCATCTGGGCGTTAACGTGGCTTCTCTGTTGGGCGACGGTCAACAGCGTAATGAAGTGGAAATGCTGGGTTATCTGTTCTTCGTCGGTAACCGCAACGCCACGCCGCTGCCGTATCAGAGCCAGCCCGATGAGAAGTGCGACTGGTATCGTCTGCGTCATGAAGAGGCGATGACGCCCGATGCGGTCGTCCGTCTGGCTGAAGCCGCATACGAAAAATACGGTTTCAACGACTTCAAACTGAAAGGCGGCGTGCTGGCAGGGGAAGAAGAGGCGGAATCCATTGTGGCGCTGGCAAAACGCTTCCCGCAGGCGCGCGTCACGCTGGATCCCAACGGCGCATGGTCGCTGAATGAAGCGATCAAAATCGGGAAGTACCTGAAGGGTTCGCTGGCCTACGCGGAAGATCCGTGCGGTGCTGAGCAGGGCTTCTCAGGTCGTGAGGTGATGGCGGAGTTCCGTCGCGCTACCGGTTTGCCGACGGCGACAAACATGATCGCCACCGACTGGCGTCAGATGGGTCAGACGTTGTCGTTGCAGTCGGTGGATATTCCGCTGGCTGACCCGCATTTCTGGACGATGCAGGGCTCTGTACGCGTCGCGCAGATGTGCCATGAGTTCGGTCTGACCTGGGGTTCACACTCCAACAACCACTTTGACGTTTCACTGGCGATGTTCACCCACGTCGCGGCAGCGGCTCCGGGCAAGATCACGGCGATCGATACCCACTGGATCTGGCAGGAGGGCAACCAGCGCCTGACTAAAGAGCCGTTTGAAATTAAAGGCGGTATGGTGCAGGTACCGGCGAAACCGGGCCTGGGCGTTGAGCTGGATATGGACCAGGTGATGAAAGCCCATGAGTTGTATCAGAAGCATGGGTTGGGCGCGCGCGATGACGCGATGGGGATGCAGTATCTGATCCCGAACTGGACGTTCGATAACAAACGTCCGTGCATGGTTCGTTAAGATAGACACCGGTCCCAAAAGGACCGGTTATTTTTTATCTGTAAACCGGGTGTATGCTTAGCTGAGTCAACATGCGTAAGGACGGCTTATGAAAATAGTGATCGCACCGGACTCGTATAAGGAAAGTTTGAGTGCTCTCGAGGTGGCGAACGCCATTGAGCAAGGTTTTCGTGAAATCTGGCCCGATGCGGATTACGTAAAACTTCCGGTTGCTGATGGGGGAGAAGGAACGGTCGAAGCCATGGTTGAGGCGACGACGGGACGCATTGTTGAAGTCGATGTTACGGGCCCTCTTGGGGAACCGGTCACCGCGTTTTATGGTTTATCCGGTGACGAGCGCACGGCTTTCATTGAGATGGCGGCGGCCAGCGGTCTGGAGCAGGTGCCTGTCGCGTTACGCGATCCATTAAAGACAACCTCCTGGGGAACCGGGGAGTTGATTCGTCATGCGCTGGATGCGGGCGTAGACCATATTATTATCGGGCTCGGCGGTAGTGCGACCAATGACGGCGGCGCAGGCATGGTGCAGGCGTTAGGGGCAAAATTGCTTGATGCCCAACAGAATGAAATTGGTAAGGGCGGTGCGGCGCTCGACGCGCTTGCACAGATCGATATCAGCCGGTTGGATCCGCGTCTTGCCACATGCCGTATTGAAGTGGCGTGTGATGTGACCAATCCGTTGATCGGAAAAGAGGGGGCGTCGGCCGTGTTTGGCCCACAGAAAGGTGCAACGGCCGAGACAATCGATCGTCTGGATACTGCACTGGCGCATTATGCGCAGATTATTGCCCGTGACCTGGAGGTGGATGTCCTTGAACTGGCAGGCGGCGGCGCGGCAGGCGGTATGGGGGCGGCGCTGTACGCGTTTTGCGGTGCGCAACTGCGGCGCGGGATTGAGATTGTCACCGATGCGCTGCAACTGGATGAGTGCGTTGCCGATGCCGATTTGGTGATCACCGGGGAAGGGCGCATCGACAGCCAGACTATCCACGGTAAAGTTCCGGTAGGCGTGGCGAAGGTGGCGAAACGCTACAACAAACCGGTGATCGGTATTGCCGGCAGCCTGACGGCCGATGTCGGCATTGTCCATGAGCATGGACTTGATGCCGTATTTAGCGTGATTTATACCATCTGTACGCTGGACGATGCGTTGAAGAACGCCGCAGAGAACGTGCGCATGACCGCGCGCAACGTCGCGGCGACGCTCAAAATGGGACAGACGCTACGCTGAAGCAATCGGCAGGCCGGATGGCGCGATGCCTGTCCGGCCTATAACAGCCATTTGCGCGCTTCACGCGCTACGTTATCCATCTCGTCAAGCAGTTCCAGAAACTCGGGTTCCAGATCCTCTTCTGACGTGCCTTCTCGTAACTGATTTTCCAGCAACTGACACAGATTTTTCATGCGCGGTACGCCGCTATAGCCGCAACTGCCATGCAGTTTATGAATCAGGTCGATTAAGCCTTGCGGGTTTTCACCCACCAGTTGCTCTTCAATTTTATTACGCACTTCCGGCAGAAAATCGATCAGCATTTGCAGCATATCCCGTGCCAGATCCGGTTTCCCGGCGGCCTGGCGCAGCGCCAGTTGCCAGTCCAGCGTGGCGTTCGGGTTGAAGATCGGTTCGATCGTTTCTGCACCGACCTGGCGCGTCGGGGCGCTTGCGCCAGGTTTATAGCGTTGCAGCAGGTTACACAGCTTCTCTTCTTCGATCGGTTTTGCCAGGTAGTCATTCATTCCGGCACTCAGTAATTTTTCTTTCTGACCCGCCATCGCGTGCGCCGTGACGGCAATTACCGGGGTTTGCTGTTGATGCGGCAGCTGGTGGATCAGTTCGCAGGCCCGAATGCCATCCATATCCGGCATCTGAATATCCATCAGGATTAGATCAAACTGCATTTGCTTCGCGCGATCGACCGCCTGCTGGCCGCTATCACACAGCTCAACGTGTTGAACCAGATCGTCCAACAGTGCGCCAATCAGCTTCAGGTTCGCCGGATTATCATCGACCGCCATGACGGTCATGGCGATTTTACTTTCGTCTGATGTCAGCATGCTTTCGTGGTGGTTTTGACGACACAAATCCACCAGTGCGGGCAGCAGACGCGTAGAGGTCAGGGGTTTTAGCAGACAGCTGGCAACGCCGTCCTGCTTGAGTTTTTCGGCATTCACCTGAGCGTGGCACGGCAGCGCCAGCATCAGGAAATCGGTCATTTTGGTCGCCTGTATTAGCCGCTCGTGCTGCATAGTCAGCGGTTCTTTGAAGGTGACGGCAACGCCGAGCAGCATAAAGTCGTAATGCTCAACGGTCAGCGCGGAAAACGTTGGGCTGTAGACCACGTCCAGCGGCGTTTCGCTGAGAATATCCAGCGTGCATTGCGCGGCGGCGGCATTCGGCTCGATGTAGGCAATGCGTTTACCGGCCAGACAAGCGGTGGCCGGGCCGTCGCTGATCACATTCGGATTCAGATCGAGATTGATATGGAACCAGAAGGTTGAACCGCGATGCGGCTGACTGTGGAAGGAGATATCCCCTCCCATCTCGTTGACCAGTTTTTGCGTGATCACCAGTCCCAGCCCGGTGCCGCCGTGGCGACGGGAAATACTGGCGTCGGCCTGACGGAAAGCCTGGAACAGGCGCGACTGATCGCGCTCAGGGATGCCGATGCCGGTATCGCGGATCTGCACTTCGATCTGCACTTTGGTGTTACTCAGCGAGCGCTTCTCCACCAGAATGTCGATGTTGCCGCTCTCGGTGAATTTGATCGCGTTGCCGACCAGATTGGTGATCACCTGCTGTAAACGCAGTGGGTCGCCAATCACGTTATCCGGTACGTCATTCTTAATATTGAGCGTCAGCTCCAGCCCTTTGTCGTGCGACGAATGCGCCAGCAGCGTCACCACTTCATCGAGCGTATTGCGAAGCGCAAAAGGAATGCTTTCGAGAATGAGTTTACCCGCTTCCAGCTTGGAGAAATCCAGGACGTCATTGATGATCGCCAGCAGATTATTTGCCGACCGCTCGATGGTATTCAGGTGATCGCGCTGCGTGGTATTCAGTTCGGTTTTCAGCGTCAGGCGCGTAAAGCCGATCACGCCATTCAGCGGGGTACGTAGCTCATGGGACATGTTGGCCAGAAACTCAGATTTGATGCGCGCGGCTTCCTGCGCGCGTTTTTTCGCCAGGTCCAGCTCGACGTTCTGGATCTCCATCTGTTCGAGCGTTTCACGCAAATCGGAGGTGGCCTGATCGATATTGTGCTGCATCTCTTCATGATAGGCGGCGAGCGACATGGCCATCGAGTTAATGCCGTTTTTCAACATATCCAGCTCGCCGAGCATAAAGCCCTCGACGCGGCTGTCGAGTTGCCCTCGTCGGATGCGGTCAACCGTATTGACCATGTTGCGAATCGGCCCCGTCACGTCGCGCATCAGACGCCAGCCAAAGATTAGCGCAATGCCGATACAGAACAGCATCATGACGGAGGAGATGAAGATTTCTTTATACTGTTGTAAGCGGACCGACTTGAGATCGAGCTCAAGCGCCACATATCCCAACATATTACCCGCGTTTTTTGCGTCAGTGGCTGGGGATTCGTCCAGCGAATAACTTTCCGAAACGATCGGTGTTCGCAGGATTAAAATATCACCATGACGCTCAACGTTCAGTCGGCGCGGAAACGGTGAGCCCGGGGGCAACTGCATTTCCGACGGGTTGAGATTGAAATTCGAGGTGACGAAGAGGTGATTACTCTCATCGTAGACTGAAATCGCCCGCACGATATCAGAGTGGCGGCGATGTAGAACGCTGATGAGTTGGCCGATGGATTCGCGGTTTTGCAGGTTCATACCGTATTCGGTAGAGACCGCGAGAGGCTCGATGATACTGGCACCGGCATCTTCCAGTTGACGCTGCAAGTCGTGGTAGCGATGCACAACAAAAAAGATACTGAGCAGTAAACCAATAAGTACGGTTGGGGCCAGGATCAGAATCATCATGCGAGCGCGCAGGCTGTAGTTGGTCATGGAGTTCCGTTATGGGACAATTAGGGTCACACTGTTAAATTGAGAACAATCTCGTCGATGGCGCAATTCTACTCTGCAAAACGGCGCGTGACGACGCGCCAGATCATAACCGTTACCGTCAATGACCTCGATGCTTTTGGTCAGGGCGTTGCGCGGCACAACGGAAAGACGCTGTTTATCCCCGGTTTGCTGCCGCAGGAAAGTGCGGACGTGGCGATCACCGAAGATAAAAAACAGTACGCGAAAGCTCAGGTTAAGCGCCGTTTGAATGATAGTCCGGATCGCGTAACGCCGCGCTGTCCACACTTTGGCATTTGCGGCGGCTGCCAGCAACAGCATGCCAGTATCGAACTGCAACAGCGCAGTAAAAGCGCCGCGCTGTCGCGCCTGATGAACCACGATGTCACTGAGGCGATCGCCGATGCGCCGTGGGGCTATCGTCGTCGCGCGCGGTTAAGTCTCAACTTCCAGACGAAAACCCAGCAGTTCCAGATGGGGTTTCGCAAGGCGGCGTCCAACGACATCGTCGATATCAGACAGTGCCCCATTTTGGTGCCCCAACTTGAAGCGTTGCTGCCCGAACTCAGGGCATGCCTCAGTAGCCTGCAGGGAATACGCTATCTGGGACACGTTGAACTGGTGCAGGCGGGCAGCGGCACGCTGATGATACTGCGCCATACCGCGCCACTTACTGTGCAGGATAACGAAAAACTGGAACGCTTTTCGCATTCAAAGGGACTGTCTCTGTATCTGGCGCCGCAAAGCGAGATACTGGAAACGGTATCTGGTCAGACGCCCTGGTATGAGTCAAACGGACTACGCTTAAACTTCAGCCCGCGTGATTTTATTCAGGTCAATGAAGGGGTGAACCAGAAAATGGTGGCCAGTACGCTGGCGTGGCTGGACGTACAGCCTGGCGATCGCGTGTTGGATCTCTTTTGCGGGATGGGTAATTTTACGCTCCCGCTGGCAACCCGGGCGGCAAGCGTCGTCGGGGTGGAAGGCGTGCCCGCGCTGGTGGAGAAAGGGCGCGAAAACGCCCAACAAAATGAATTACACAATGTGACATTCTTTCATGAAAATCTTGAAGAGGATGTTACCCGACAGCCGTGGGCCAAAAACGGTTTTGATAAGGTCTTGCTCGACCCTGCGCGTGCAGGGGCTGCAGGCGTAATGCAACATATTATAAAATTGCAGCCTGGCCGCATTGTTTATGTATCCTGTAATCCTGCCACGCTGGCGCGTGATAGCGAGGCGTTATTACGCGCAGGATACCAAATTCAGCGGCTGGCGATGCTCGACATGTTCCCCCACACGGGACACCTGGAGTCAATGGTGTTGTTTGAGCATTCATAATGAATCACGACTTGTCGACTTCGACAGGTCACGTCCCTTAAGGAGAGGACAATGGTTGCGGTAAGAAGTGCACATCTAAATAAAGCTGGGGAATTTGACCCGAAAAAATGGATCGAAAGTCTTGGGATCACCAGCCAGCAGTCATGTGAACGCTTAGCCGAAACCTGGGCGTATTGCCTGCAACAGACACAGGGGCATCCGGATGCGGAACTGCTGCTGTGGCGTGGCGTGGAGATGGTGGAAATCCTCTCAACGCTGAGTATGGATATCGACACGCTGCGGGCTGCGCTGCTGTTCCCTCTGGCAGATGCCAATGTCGTTAGCGAAGATACCCTGCAGGAAAGCGTAGGTAAGTCTATCGTCAACCTGATTCACGGCGTGCGTGACATGGCGGCCATTCGCCAACTGAAAGCGACCCATACCGATTCCGTCTCCTCAGAGCAGGTCGATAACGTGCGGCGGATGCTGCTGGCGATGGTCGACGACTTCCGCTGTGTGGTCATTAAACTTGCCGAACGCATTGCCCATCTGCGCGAGGTGAAAGACGCGCCGGAAGATGAACGCGTACTGGCGGCGAAAGAGTGCACCAACATCTACGCTCCTCTGGCGAACCGATTAGGTATCGGCCAGTTGAAATGGGAACTGGAAGATTATTGCTTCCGCTATCTGCATCCTGCCGAGTACAAACGCATTGCCAAACTGCTGCACGAACGACGTATCGACAGGGAGCATTACATCGAAGAGTTCGTCGGTCATCTGCGATCGGAAATGAAAACCGAAGGCGTGAAGGCAGAAGTGTACGGGCGCCCGAAACACATCTACAGCATCTGGCGAAAAATGCAGAAAAAGCATCTGGCGTTTGATGAGCTGTTTGATGTCCGCGCCGTACGTATTGTCGCCGAGCGTTTGCAGGACTGCTACGCTGCGCTGGGGATTGTGCACACCCACTATCGCCATCTGCCGGATGAGTTTGACGACTACGTTGCCAACCCGAAACCGAATGGCTATCAGTCGATTCATACCGTGGTATTAGGGCCGGGCGGCAAAACGGTTGAGATCCAGATTCGCACTAAGCAGATGCACGAGGACGCCGAACTGGGCGTTGCCGCGCACTGGAAGTACAAAGAAGGCGCGGTCGCGGGCGGGGCGCGTTCAGGTCATGAGGACCGCATTGCCTGGCTGCGTAAGCTGATCGCCTGGCAAGAAGAGATGGCGGACTCCGGCGAGATGCTCGACGAAGTCCGCAGTCAGGTCTTTGACGACCGGGTCTACGTCTTTACGCCGAAAGGTGATGTGGTGGATCTGCCCGCTGGCTCCACGCCGCTCGATTTTGCGTACCACATTCACAGTGATGTAGGTCATCGTTGCATTGGGGCGAAAATCGGTGGGCGCATCGTACCGTTCACCTATCAGTTGCAGATGGGCGATCAGATCGAAATTATCACCCAGAAACAGCCAAATCCCAGTCGTGACTGGCTGAACCCGAATCTGGGCTATGTGACGACCAGTCGTGGGCGCTCGAAAATTCACGCCTGGTTCCGTAAACAGGATCGGGACAAGAACATCCTTGCCGGACGGCAGATTCTGGATGATGAGCTGTCGCATCTCGGTATCAGTCTGAAAGAAGCGGAAAAGCACCTGCTGCCGCGCTACAACTTTAACGAACTGGAGGAGTTGCTGGCGGCGATTGGCGGTGGAGATATCCGTCTGAATCAGATGGTGAATTTCCTGCAATCGCAGTTCAACAAACCGAGCGCCGCCGAAGAGGATGCCGCCGCGCTGAAGCAGCTTCAGCAGAAAACGCATTCCCCGCAGAACCGCCGTAAAGATGATGGTCGCGTGGTTGTGGAAGGGGTCGGCAACCTGATGCATCACATTGCCCGTTGCTGCCAGCCGATTCCGGGCGATGAGATTGTCGGGTTCATCACCCAGGGGCGCGGGATTTCCGTCCATCGGGCGGACTGTGAGCAGTTGGTCGAACTGCGCGCGCATGCGCCAGAGCGCCTCGTGGAGGCCGTCTGGGGCGAAAGCTACTCGGCGGGATACTCGCTGGTGGTGCGCGTACAGGCCAACGATCGCAGCGGCTTACTGCGTGATATCACGACGATTCTGGCGAACGAGAAGGTCAACGTGCTTGGCGTTGCCAGCCGCAGCGATACCAAACAACAGCTTGCCACCATCGACATGACGATTGAAATCTATAACCTGCAGGTGCTGGGACGCGTGCTCAGCAAGCTGAATCAGGTCCCTGATGTGATTGACGCGCGTCGTTTGCACGGCAATTAATTATTTGTAGGCCGGATAAGGCGTTAGCCGTCATCCGGCAATATCACAATGCCCGATGACGTTTCGCTTATCGGGCCTATTTTTCAGGATGTTCCAATGACTCAAATTGACCGCCTGCTTGGCATCATGCAGCGCCTGCGCGACCCGGAAACCGGCTGCCCGTGGGATAACGAACAGACTTTCGCCACGCTTGCCCCCTACACCCTTGAAGAAACCTACGAAGTACTCGACGCGATTTCGCGTGAAGATTTTGACGATCTGCGCGGCGAACTGGGCGATCTGTTGTTCCAGGTGGTGTTTTACGCGCAGATAGCCCAGGAAGAGGGGCGCTTTGATTTCAATGACATTTGTGCCGCCATCAGTGACAAACTGGAGCGCCGACATCCGCACGTTTTTGCCGATGCTCAGGCTCATAACAGCAGCGAAGTGCTGGCTCGTTGGGAGCAAATTAAAACCGGCGAACGGGCGCAAAAGGCGCAGCATTCTGCCCTTGATGATATTCCGCGTAGCTTACCAGCGTTAATGCGGGCACAGAAAATCCAGAAGCGTTGTTCGAATGTTGGCTTTGACTGGACGACGCTGGGCCCGGTGGTTGACAAGGTGTACGAAGAGATTGACGAGGTCATGCACGAGGCGCGGCAGGTCGTGGTCGACCAGGCTAAACTGGAAGAGGAAATGGGCGATTTGCTCTTTGCCACTGTCAATATGGCCCGTCACTTAGGCACCAAAGCGGAGACCGCCCTGCAAAAAGCCAACGAAAAGTTCGAGCGGCGTTTTCGTGAGGTCGAGCGGATTGTGGCGGCGCGGGGCCTGGAAATGACGGGTGTTGATCTGGAAACCATGGAAGAAGTCTGGCAGCAGGTAAAACGGCAGGAAATTGATCTCTAAGGAGTTTGAGCGGTCAAGGGCGTTTTGTGTGATTTTTTAAATAACAAGCTCTTGATTTGCGTCAAAAACATTTACCCCAAAGGGGCTATTTTCTCACTCCCGATGTTAAATGTGAGCTGACGAAGAGGAGGGATAATGAAAGTTTGTGGCGTACGTCATGTTCGGGTATACTACTTTCCCGTCCTGGTTATTCCATCGTTTCACCCTAACTTCTCAGGTTCAGCATGACAACGAACTATATTTTTGTGACCGGCGGGGTCGTATCCTCTCTGGGTAAAGGCATTGCCGCAGCCTCCCTCGCAGCCATTCTTGAAGCCCGTGGCCTCAACGTGACCATCATGAAACTGGATCCGTATATCAACGTCGATCCGGGTACCATGAGCCCAATCCAACACGGGGAAGTGTTCGTTACTGAAGACGGCGCTGAAACCGACCTGGACCTGGGTCATTACGAGCGTTTCATTCGCACCAAAATGAGCCGCCGCAACAACTTCACTACGGGTCGTATCTACTCTGACGTTCTGCGCAAAGAGCGTCGTGGCGACTATCTGGGGGCGACCGTACAGGTTATCCCGCACATCACCAACGCTATCAAAGAACGCGTGCTGGAAGGCGGCGAAGGCCATGACGTTGTCCTGGTTGAAATCGGTGGCACCGTCGGTGATATCGAATCTCTGCCGTTCCTTGAAGCGATTCGACAACTGGCGGTTGATATCGGTCGTGAACACGCGCTGTTCATGCACCTGACCCTGGTACCTTACCTGGCCGCCGCGGGTGAAGTTAAAACCAAACCGACCCAGCACTCTGTGAAAGAACTGCTGTCCATCGGTATTCAGCCTGATGTCCTGATTTGTCGTTCCGATCGCACCGTTCCGGCAAATGAGCGCGCAAAAATTGCATTGTTCTGTAACGTGCCGGAAAAAGCCGTTATTTCAATGAAAGATGTCGATTCCATTTATAAAATTCCAGGCCTGTTGAAATCGCAGGGCCTGGACGATTATATTTGTAAACGATTCAGCTTGAACTGTCCGGAAGCTAACCTGTCTGAATGGGAACAGGTTATTTATGAAGAAGCGAATCCGGCAGGCGAAGTGACTATCGGCATGGTGGGCAAGTACATCGAACTGCCGGATGCCTACAAGTCCGTTATCGAAGCGCTGAAACACGGTGGTCTGAAAAATCGTGTGACCGTCAACATTAAGCTTATCGATTCGCAGGATGTTGAAACGCGTGGTGTCGAAATCCTGAAAGATTTGGACGCTATCCTGATCCCTGGCGGCTTTGGCTACCGTGGTGTGGAAGGGAAGATCGCCACTGCACGCTATGCGCGTGAGAACAATATTCCTTATCTGGGCATTTGCCTGGGTATGCAGGTTGCGTTGATTGAGTTTGCGCGTAATGTCGCCGGTATGGACAACGCCAACTCGACGGAATTTGTGCCAGACTGTAAGTACCCGGTTGTGGCGCTGATTACCGAATGGCGTGACGAAGAAGGCAACGTTGAGGTTCGTACTGAGAAGAGCGATCTCGGCGGCACGATGCGTCTGGGCGCGCAGCAGTGTCAGCTTGGCGACGATAGTCTGGTTCGTCAACTGTACGGCGCACCGACCATTGTTGAGCGTCATCGCCATCGTTACGAAGTCAACAATATGCTGTTGAAACAGATTGAAGCTGCGGGTCTGCGTGTTGCAGGCCGTTCCGGTGATGATCAGTTGGTCGAGATCATTGAGGTACCGAATCATCCGTGGTTCGTGGCCTGTCAGTTCCATCCGGAATTTACTTCCACGCCACGTGATGGACATCCGCTGTTTGCTGGCTTTGTGAAAGCCGCCAGCGAGCATCAGAAGCGTCAGGCGAAGTAAGAAGTAAAAAAGTTAGAACGGCAACGCGTACCAAAGGTACGCGTTGTTTGTCTGGAGTTTTAGTTTAACTTGTACTGAGGAAAACCTAATGTCCAAAATCGTTAAAGTCATCGGTCGTGAAATCATCGACTCCCGTGGTAACCCGACTGTTGAAGCCGAAGTACACCTGGAAGGTGGTTTCGTCGGTATGGCAGCAGCTCCGTCAGGTGCTTCTACGGGTTCCCGCGAAGCGCTGGAACTGCGCGATGGCGACAAATCCCGCTTCATGGGTAAAGGCGTACTGAAAGCTGTTGGCGCGGTTAACGGCCCGATTGCTCAGGCAATCCTTGGCAAAGATGCCAAAGATCAGGCTGGCATCGACAAAATCATGATCGACCTGGACGGTACTGAAAATAAATCCAACTTCGGTGCAAACGCCATCCTGGCTGTGTCTCTGGCAAACGCCAAAGCTGCTGCTGCCGCTAAAGGCATGCCGCTGTACGAGCACATCGCTGAGCTGAACGGTACTCCGGGCAAATACTCCATGCCGGTTCCGATGATGAACATCATCAACGGTGGTGAGCACGCTGACAACAACGTCGACATCCAGGAATTCATGATTCAGCCGGTTGGCGCGAAAACCCTGAAAGAAGCCGTACGTATGGGTTCTGAAGTGTTCCATAACCTGGCTAAAGTTCTGAAAGCGAAAGGCATGAACACGGCTGTGGGTGACGAAGGTGGCTACGCGCCGAACCTGGGTTCTAACGCAGAAGCGCTGGCTGTTATCGCTGAAGCGGTTAAAGCAGCAGGTTACGAGCTGGGCAAAGACATCACTCTGGCGATGGACTGTGCAGCATCTGAATTCTACAAAGACGGTAAATACGTTCTGGCGGGCGAAGGCAACAAAGCGTTCACCTCTGAAGAGTTCACTCACTTCCTGGAAGACCTGACCAAACAGTACCCGATCGTTTCTATCGAAGACGGTCTGGACGAGTCTGACTGGGATGGTTTTGCTTACCAGACCAAAGTACTGGGCGACAAAATCCAGCTGGTTGGTGACGATCTGTTCGTAACCAACACCAAGATCCTGAAAGAAGGTATCGAGAAAGGCATCGTTAACTCCATCCTGATCAAATTCAACCAGATCGGTTCTCTGACCGAAACGCTGGCTGCAATCAAGATGGCGAAAGACGCTGGCTACACGGCTGTCATCTCTCACCGTTCCGGTGAAACTGAAGATGCAACCATCGCTGACCTGGCTGTTGGTACCGCTGCAGGCCAGATCAAAACCGGTTCTATGAGCCGTTCTGACCGCGTTGCTAAATACAACCAGCTGATTCGTATCGAAGAAGCGCTGGGTGAAAAAGCACCGTACAACGGTCGTAAAGAGATCAAAGGCCAGTAATTTATTACTGCCGCTTTACGCTCTGAAAAACCCGCTTCGGCGGGTTTTTTTATGCCTGCGGTTAGCGCAGCCGCTGCGCATGACCAGGAAGACGAAATCTGCGATAATTACAGATTATCCCTTTAACAGAGAACGCTATGCAGTACCCGATTAACGAGATGTTCCAGACCCTGCAAGGTGAGGGTTACTTTACCGGCGTCCCCGCCATTTTTATTCGTTTACAGGGATGCCCGGTCGGCTGTGCCTGGTGCGATACCAAACACACCTGGGATAAGCTTGAGGATCGGGAAGTTTCCCTGTACAGCATCCTGGCGAAAACCAAAGAGAGCGATAAATGGGGCGCGGCGAGCAGCGAAGATCTGTTGGCCGTGATTGGCCGACAAGGGTACACCGCGCGTCATGTGGTGATTACCGGCGGCGAGCCCTGTATCCATGACCTGATGCCACTTACTGATTTGCTGGAAAAAAATGGATTCAGCTGCCAGATAGAGACCAGCGGTACGCATGAAGTGCGCTGCACACCCAATACCTGGGTGACCGTTTCGCCAAAGGTGAACATGCGTGGTGGTTATGACGTTCTTTCACAGGCCCTGGAACGCGCGAATGAGATTAAACATCCGGTCGGTCGCGTGCGTGACATTGAAGCGCTGGACGAACTGCTTGCCACGCTGAGCGACGACAAACCGCGAGTGATTGCGCTGCAACCCATCAGTCAGAAAGAGGATGCCACACGCCTGTGCATCGAAACCTGCATCGCGCGCAACTGGCGCCTGTCGATGCAGACGCACAAATATCTGAATATTGCCTGATAAAAAGCCCGGCGGGTTAACCTGTCGGGCTTATCTGTAGGCCGGATAAGACGTTTCGCGTCGCCATCCGGCAAGACGAAACATTTACTCGCCGCGATAGACGCAGCCCGCCGTACAGGTTTCTTTCACCATCACGGCGCTCAACAGGGGGAGTGACGGTTTGACCTGATCCCAAATCCATTTTGCCAGCACTTCGCTGGTCGGATTTTCCAGACCGGGAATATCGTTCAGGTAGTAATGATCGAGCCTGTCGTAAGTTGGCTTGAACGCGGCTTTTAATTCGGCGAAATCGATAATCCAGCCTGTATGTGGACAGACTTCACCGGTGACTTCAAGGCGCACCATAAAGGAGTGTCCGTGCAGACGGCCACATTTATGCCCTTCAGGAACATGGGGCAGATGGTGAGCGGCTTCGAAGGTGAAATCTTTAAACAGGGTGGTGGTCATCTTAAACTCTCAGTCAGGCAAAAAACCGCCGTAGGGTACCGGAAAGTACATTTTTTATCATTAACTAAAACGGCTTTCCGTCGCAGATTACGTCATTCATCAACTTTATAGGAGATAAGTTCATATATTTCATGTGGTTATTTAATCGTTTTTGTTGTTAATAACTATAACTAAAACAGGTTAGTCCATTTGGTTATTTGTTATTTCCATCCCTTCTTTAATTGTTACTATCACCGCCGTTACCCTTATCTTCAGTTTGGGTTTTATTGCTTAAATCCGCTTTGCTTACTGGAACATAACGACGCATGACGACACAGGCCCCACCTTCCGCTTTGCTTCCGCTGAACCCGGAGCAACTGGCCCGCCTTCAGGCGGCCACTACCGATCTCTCGCCCATGCAGCTTGCATGGGTTTCTGGCTATTTCTGGGGCACGCTGAATCAGCAACCCGGCGCGACCGTTGCGACGCCGGCCCCCGTTGCTGAAATGCCGGGCATCACATTGATCTCCGCGTCACAAACGGGCAATGCGCGTCGTGTGGCAGAAGCGCTGCGTGACGACCTGCTGGCGGCAAAGCTCAGCGTCACGCTGGTGAACGCAGGCGACTACAAATTCAAACAAATCGCCAATGAGAAACTGCTGGTTATCGTCACGTCTACACAGGGTGAAGGCGAGCCGCCGGAAGAAGCCGTCGCGCTGCATAAGTTCCTGTTCTCTAAAAAAGCGCCGAAGCTCGAAAACACGGCATTTGCTATTTTTGGTCTGGGTGATACGTCATACGAGTTTTTCTGTCAGTCAGGCAAAGATTTTGACAGCAAACTGGCGGAACTTGGCGGTGAGCGTTTGCTGGATCGCGTTGACGCCGATGTGGAATACCAGGCCGCCGCCGCCGAGTGGCGTACCCGTGTGGTTGAGGTGTTGAAATCACGTGCGCCGGTTGCGACACAGACTCCGTCGATTGCCAGCGGAGCGGTGAATGAGATCCACTCCAGCCCGTATACCAAAGAAGCGCCGCTGAGCGCGGCGTTGTCCGTGAATCAAAAAATCACCGGCCGTGATTCAGAGAAAGATGTTCGCCATATTGAAATCGATCTCGGTGAGTCGGGTCTGCGCTACCAGCCTGGCGACGCGCTGGGCGTCTGGTATCAGAACGATCCTGCGCTGGTGAAAGAGATAGTGGAACTGGTCTGGCTGAAAGGTGATGAGCCCGTGACGGTCAATGGCCAGTCTCTGTCGCTGTCCGACGCGTTACAGTGGCATGTCGAACTGACCGTCAATACCGCCAATATCGTTGAAAACTATGCCACCTTAACGCGCAGTGAATCGCTGTTGCCGCTGGTTGGCGACAGGGCACAGTTGCAGCATTATGCGACGACAACGCCGGTTGTCGATATGCTGCGTTTTTCGCCAGCACAGCTGGATGCACAGGCGTTGGTCGACCTGTTACGTCCGTTGACGCCGCGCCTTTACTCTATTGCGTCGTCTCAGGCTGAAGTGGAGAACGAAGTGCACATCACCGTCGGTGCGGTGCGTTATGAAGTGGAAGGTCGCGCGCGCGCCGGCGGCGCATCCAGCTTCCTCGCCGATCGCGTTGAAGAAGAGGGTGAAGTGCGTGTGTTCATCGAACATAACGATAACTTCCGTCTGCCGACGAACCCTGAAACGCCGGTGATTATGATTGGTCCAGGTACGGGCATCGCGCCGTTCCGCGCCTTCATGCAGCAGCGCGCCGCTGATGAAGCATCAGGTAAAAACTGGCTGTTTTTTGGCAATCCCCACTTTACTGAAGATTTCCTCTACCAGGTGGAATGGCAGCGTTACGTCAAAGAGGGCGTACTGAGCCGTATCGATCTCGCCTGGTCACGAGATCAAAAAGAAAAAGTTTACGTACAAGACAAACTGCGCGAACAGGGCGCAGAACTGTGGCGCTGGATTAATGACGGTGCGCATATTTATGTCTGCGGCGACGCTAATCGCATGGCGAAAGACGTTGAGCAGGCATTGCTGGAAGTGATTGCTGAATTCGGCGCGATGGACGCGGAATCAGCGGATGAATTTTTAAGTGAGCTGCGCGTTGAGCGCCGTTATCAGCGAGATGTCTACTAATGAGCGAAAAACATCCAGGGCCCCTGGTGGTCGAAGGTAAACTGACGGACGCCGAGCGCATGAAGCTGGAAAGCAACTATCTGCGCGGCACCATTGCTGAGGATCTGAATGACGGTCTCACCGGCGGTTTTAAAGGTGATAACTTCCTGCTGATCCGTTTTCACGGCATGTACCAGCAGGATGACCGTGATATCCGCGCCGAGCGTGCAGAACAGAAGCTGGAGCCGCGTCACGCGATGCTGCTTCGCTGCCGTCTGCCGGGCGGTGTCATCACCACCAAACAGTGGCAGGCGATTGATAAGTTTGCCCATGACAACACCCTTTATGGCAGCATTCGCCTGACCAACCGACAGACGTTTCAGTTCCACGGCATCCTGAAGAAGAACGTGAAGCCGGTGCACCAGATGCTGCACTCCGTTGGGCTGGACGCGCTGGCAACCGCCAACGACATGAACCGTAACGTGCTGTGCACCTCGAACCCGTACGAGTCAGAGCTGCATGCCGAAGCTTACGAATGGGCGAAAAAGATATCCGAGCATCTGCTGCCGCGTACCCGCGCCTATGCTGAAATTTGGCTCGATCAGGAAAAAGTCGCGACCACCGATGAGGAGCCGATCCTCGGTCAGACCTATCTGCCGCGTAAGTTCAAAACCACGGTGGTGATCCCGCCGCAGAACGATATCGATCTGCATGCTAACGACATGAACTTTGTCGCGGTTGCGGAAAATGGCAAGCTGGTAGGCTTTAACCTGTTGGTGGGCGGCGGTCTTTCCATCGAGCACGGTAACAAGAAAACCTACGCCCGTACGGCGAGCGAATTTGGCTATCTGCCGCTGGAGCACACGCTGGCTGTGGCGGAAGCCGTTGTCACCACGCAGCGTGACTGGGGTAACCGTACTGACCGTAAAAATGCGAAAACCAAATATACGCTGGAACGCGTGGGAGTCGAGACGTTCAAAGCGGAAGTGGAACGTCGTGCCGGCATCAAATTCGAACCGATTCGTCCGTACGAATTTACCGGTCGTGGCGATCGTATTGGCTGGGTGAAGGGCATCGACAATAAATGGCATCTGACGCTGTTTATCGAAAATGGTCGAATTCTCGATTATCCGGGACGTCCGCTGAAAACGGGCCTGCTGGAGATTTCGAAAATCCATAAAGGCGAGTTTCGTATTACCGCGAATCAGAATCTGATTATCGCGGGTGTACCGGAGAGCCAGAAGGCGAAGATTGAGAAGATCGCGCAAGTGAGCGGCCTGATGAACACGGTGACGCCGCAGCGTGAAAACTCCATGGCCTGCGTGTCTTTCCCAACCTGTCCGCTGGCGATGGCGGAGGCCGAGCGCTTCCTGCCGACGTTTATCGATAAAATTGATGGTTTGATGGCGAAGCATCATGTCAGTGACGAGCATATCGTGATGCGTGTGACGGGTTGCCCGAACGGCTGCGGCCGCGCGATGCTGGCAGAAGTCGGGCTGGTCGGGAAAGCGCCGGGACGCTACAACCTGCATCTTGGCGGTAACCGAATCGGCACGCGTATCCCGCGGATGTTCAAAGAGAACATCACCGAGCCGGAAATTCTCGACTCGCTGGACGAACTGATTGGGCGCTGGGCGAAAGAGCGAGAAGCGGGTGAAGGCTTCGGCGACTTTACGGTGCGTGCGGGCATTATTCGCCCGGTGCTCGATCCTGCCCGGGACTTCTGGGAATAACGTCTTATTGCCGGATGGCGGCGTGAACGCCTTATCCGGCCTACGGATTTTGTAGACGCCCGGTGGCCGTTGTAGGCCTGATAAGCGAAGCGCCATCAGGCAGTCAAACAGTCTTATTGCCGGATGGCGGCGTGAACGCCTTATCCGGTCTACGGATTTTGTAGACGCCCGGTGGCCGTTGTAGGCCTGATAAGCGAAGCGCCATCAGGCAGTCAAACAGTGAGGAACTTATGTCCAGACTCGATCTACACGCTCTGAACGCGCTGCCGAAAGTGGAGCGCGTGATGGCACTGGCTGAAACCAACAGCCAACTGGAAAAACTTGACGCTGAGGGGCGGGTAGCCTGGGCGCTGGAGAATTTGCCTGGCGAATACGTCCTCTCATCAAGCTTCGGGATTCAGGCGGCGGTGAGTCTGCATCTGGTCAATCAGATCCGCCCGGATATCCCGGTGATCCTGACCGATACCGGCTATCTTTTCCCGGAAACCTACCAGTTTATTGATGAGTTAACGGACAAGCTCAAACTGAATCTGAAGGTTTATTGCGCCCCCGAAAGCGCCGCCTGGCAGGAAGCACGTTATGGCAAACTGTGGGAGCAGGGCGTGGAAGGCATTGAGAAATACAATGAGATCAACAAAGTCGAACCGATGAACCGGGCGCTGCAGGAACTCAATGCGCAAACCTGGTTTGCGGGGTTGCGTCGCGAACAGTCCGGTAGTCGTGCGCATCTGCCCGTGCTGGCTATCCAGCGTGGGGTCTTTAAAGTGCTGCCAATTATCGACTGGGATAACCGCACGGTTTATCAGTACCTGCAAAAGCACGGGCTGAAGTATCACCCGTTGTGGGATCAGGGCTATCTTTCCGTGGGGGATACACATACCACGCGCAAATGGGAACCCGGCATGGCAGAAGAAGAGACACGTTTCTTTGGGTTGAAGCGTGAGTGCGGACTGCACGAAGGCTAAAATAAAAATCTGAAAATATTATCCCGGGCTGTTTTATAAATCGCTTTGTTTTACCCTTGGTGACGTTATTGCCGGAGGCAGTGACGTCAATTTAAAACTGAGGGATTAAATAAATGAAAAAGATTTTTTTTGTTGCGATGCTAACTCTGGTGTCTGGTTCTTCTTTTGCAGCAATTACTGATACTTGTCAGCAATACTTTGATGATGTTGATGCGTTGATTGTTCAGGCATCAAAAACCAGCGATCAGGCTAAACAGCAGATGGAAGCAATGAAACCTCAACTGGAAGAGGCTAAAAAGCAACTTGCAGCATTACCGGCTGAAAATCAGGATGCTGGCTGTAAACAAGGCGCTGCCGCACTGGTGCAAATGAAGCAGTCCATGGGCATTCAATAAGTTATTACAAAAGAGCGTAATGGAAATAAACGACGCTCAGCATAGTGTCACTCTTCGCGTCTTTTGCCGGATAGCAATATCGCTTTATCCGGCCGTATGATTAGCTCGCTTTCGCTAATTCTTTCACCAGCGGCAGCATAATGCGCATGACGTCGCGATTGCGATGTTCAATACGTCCAGGCAGGGCTTTATCAATATGCTGTTGATTATCCAGACGTACATCGTGCCAGCTATTTCCTGCCGGGAAAGAGGCGGTTTTGGCGCGCTGCTGGTAACCATCTTTCTTGCCGAGATTCCAGTTCGTCGCCTCGACGGAAAGCACCGAAATTCCCGCTTTATCGAAAACCTCTGCGTCGTTGCAACAACCAGTGCCTTTTGGATAATCCTTGTTCAGGCCAGGATTAGTGGTAGCGACAATACCATGACTGCGCGCGAGAGCTAATGCCCGGTCGCGGGTTAATTTGCGCACGGCTTCCGGGGTATTTTGCCCACTATTAAAATACAACTTATCGCCGACGATCAGGTTATCGAGGTTAATCACCAACAGTGTGTTTTTCTTCTCGGCCGCGCTCATGCGTTTGAGCAGGTTTTCGGCCCCCAGTTTTCCCTCTTCCTCGCCGCTGGTGGCAATAAAGCGAATACCGTATTCGGTAGGCACATTTTTCAGGCGTTCTGCCAGTTCGAGCATAACGCCCAGTCCGGCGGCGTTATCATCCACACCTTGCAGTGTCAGACCGCCAAGATTTGCATCGCTATCGGTGTCACTTTGCGGGGCGTAGGTGTCCAGATGCGCCATGATAATAATCTGCTGCGGGGCTTTGCCTTCATGAGCGGCAATGACGGTACTGCCGGTCACGTTATGCCAGTTTTTGCGGTTATTTTTAGCGGTATAAATGTAGCGACTGTTGAACGTGCGGATATCGCTGCGATAGCCCATTTGCTCAAACTGCTGGCGTAAATAGTCGGCAGACAACATTTCTGCCGGGGAACCGGTCATCCTTCCCGGGAAAACGGTCGCAATATGACGGGTCTGCGTTGTCGCAAAATCGCCCGGTTTTGGGGATGACGCCTGAGCGGGGACAATAAAGCATACGCCGAGCGCCAGGAGAGCAGAAAGACGGCGCGTTGCGGAAAACATAGTGAATCCTTAATAGCCAGCGGGGGAAACCCTGAATACAAAGCAAAAATTTTAATCCATCTAGTATGAAACGGTGACCTCGCTAAGACAATTTCATTTGCTCTTAAATGCCCGAATTCCGGCGGGTTAAGCACTTTTTGATATTTGCTTTGCCAGATCGTTATTCCTTTGAGGAACTACTCATTCCAATTCGTAATTTCATTCGTTCTCCTGCGCTCCCTATAGTCGGGTTATCTGACGTGCTCGACATTCGCGGTATTGTAAAGGAACGGTTATGGACCAAAAACGACTCACCCACCTGCGACAGCTGGAGGCCGAAAGCATCCACATCATTCGCGAGGTGGCGGCTGAATTCTCTAACCCGGTAATGCTGTACTCCATCGGCAAGGATTCCAGCGTCATGCTGCATCTTGCCCGTAAGGCATTCTACCCGGGGTCGTTGCCGTTCCCGTTGCTGCATGTCGATACCGGCTGGAAGTTCCGCGAGATGTATGAATTCCGCGATCGTACTGCCAAAGCGTACGGCTGCGAGCTGCTGGTGCATAAAAACCCGGAAGGGGTGGCGATGGGCATCAACCCGTTTGTCCACGGCAGCGCCAAGCACACCGACATCATGAAAACAGAAGGACTGAAGCAGGCGCTGAACAAATACGGTTTTGACGCCGCATTTGGCGGCGCGCGTCGCGATGAAGAAAAGTCGCGGGCGAAAGAGCGCATCTACTCCTTTCGCGACCGCTTTCACCGCTGGGACCCTAAAAACCAGCGTCCTGAACTGTGGCACAACTACAACGGGCAGATTAACAAAGGCGAAAGCATCCGCGTTTTCCCGCTCTCCAACTGGACCGAACAGGATATCTGGCAGTACATCTGGCTGGAAAATATTGAGATCGTCCCGCTGTATCTGGCGGCAGAACGCCCGGTACTGGAGCGCGATGGCATGTTAATGATGATCGATGACGATCGCATCGACCTGCAGCCCGGCGAGATGATCAAAAAACGGATGGTTCGTTTCCGTACCCTCGGCTGCTGGCCGCTGACCGGCGCCGTGGAGTCAAACGCGCAAACGCTGCCGGAAATTATTGAAGAGATGCTGGTCTCGACCACCAGTGAACGTCAGGGCCGCGTGATTGACCGCGACCAGGCGGGCTCTATGGAGCTGAAGAAACGTCAGGGGTATTTCTAAGGAGCCGCCATGAACACCACACTTGCACAACAAATCGCCAATGAAGGCGGCGTCGAAGCCTGGATGGTCGCCCAACAACATAAAAGTCTGCTGCGCTTTTTAACCTGCGGCAGCGTGGATGACGGCAAAAGTACGCTGATCGGTCGCCTGTTGCACGATACGCGTCAGATTTATGAAGATCAGTTGTCATCGCTGCACAACGACAGTAAACGCCACGGCACGCAGGGAGAGAAGCTGGATCTGGCGCTGCTGGTGGATGGCCTGCAGGCCGAGCGCGAGCAGGGGATTACCATTGACGTGGCGTATCGCTATTTCTCTACCGAGAAGCGTAAATTTATCATTGCCGATACCCCTGGGCATGAGCAATACACCCGTAATATGGCGACCGGCGCATCAACCTGCGATCTGGCGATCCTGCTGATTGACGCCCGTAAAGGCGTGCTGGATCAGACTCGTCGTCACAGCTTCATCTCAACGCTGCTGGGGATCAAACACCTGGTGGTGGCGATCAACAAAATGGATCTGGTCGACTACAGCGAAGAGACTTTTGCACGCATTCGCGAAGATTATCTGACCTTTGCTGAACAGTTGCCGGGCAATCTGGATATCCGCTTTGTGCCACTTTCTGCGCTGGAAGGTGACAACGTGGCCTCCCAGAGCACTAGCATGCCGTGGTACAGCGGCCCGACCTTACTTGAAGTGCTGGAGACGGTTGAGATCCAGCGTGTGGTCGACAGCCAGCCAATGCGCTTCCCTGTGCAGTACGTAAACCGTCCGAACCTCGATTTTCGGGGCTATTCCGGCACATTGGCCTCTGGTCGCGTTAAGGTGGGACAGCGCGTGAAGGTGCTGCCATCCGGCGTGGAATCCAGCGTGGCGCGGATCGTCACCTTTGATGGCGATCTGGACGAAGCCTTTGCCGGTGAAGCCATTACCCTTGTCCTGAAAGACGAGATTGATATCAGCCGTGGCGATCTGCTGCTGGCGGCGGACGAAAGCCTGCCGGCGGTACAGCACGCTGCTGTCGATGTGGTCTGGATGGCGGAACAGCCGTTGGCGCCGGGACAACGTTACGAAATCAAAATCGCGGGCAAAAAGACCCGTGCGCGCGTTGATAACGTTCAGTATCAGGTGGATATCAACAATCTGACGCAGCGTGAGGTGGACAATCTGCCGCTGAACGGCATTGGTCTGGTGAATCTGACCTTTGATGAGCCGCTGGTACTGGATACTTATCAGCAGAACCCGGTGACCGGCGGGCTGATTTTTATTGATCGTCTGAGTAACGTCACCGTGGGTGCCGGTATGGTCCGCGAACCGATTGTGCAGGAGACCGCTGCGCCGTCAGAATTCAGCGCCTTTGAGCTGGAGCTGAATGCGCTGGTGCGTCGTCACTTCCCGCACTGGGGCGCTCGCGATCTGCTGGGAGGGAAATAATGGCGCAGCATGACGAAAACATCGTCTGGCATGCCCATCCCGTCACGCCGCAACAGCGCGAGCAACATCACGGTCATCGTGGTGCTGTGCTGTGGTTTACCGGGCTGTCGGGGTCCGGTAAATCGTCGATCGCCGGGGCGCTGGAAGAAGCGCTGCATCAACTGGGCGTCAGTACCTATCTGCTGGATGGCGATAACGTTCGCCACGGCCTGTGCAGCGATCTGGGGTTCAGCGATGCCGATCGTAAAGAGAACATCCGTCGCGTGGGCGAAGTGGCAAACCTGATGGCGGATGCCGGTCTGGTGGTGCTGACGGCGTTCATTTCTCCGTACCGCGCGGAGCGGCAGATGGTGCGTGAGCGCGTCGGTGAAGGACGCTTCATTGAAGTGTTCGTGGATACGCCGCTGGAAATCTGCGAGGCCCGCGATCCGAAAGGATTATATAAAAAAGCGCGCGCCGGCGAGTTGCGCAATTTCACCGGAATTGATTCCGTATACGAAGCGCCTGAATCGCCTGAGGTTCATCTTAATGGCGAACAATTAGTAACAAATTTGGTCGCCCAATTATTAGACCTGCTCAGACAGAGCGATATTATCAGATCCTGAGACACCTGACTTGTGTGTACAGTCAGTCAAGGTTACAGGATTTAATATGCGCGATAGCCAGAACATCACACTCACAACGACAGACGCGTTTGCTACTGATGACGAAACCACCTGGTCGCTGCCGGGCGCCGTGGTGGGTTTCGTGTCATGGCTGCTGGCGTTGGGGATCCCCTTTCTGGTGTATGGCCCTAACACATTGTTTTTCTTCATCTACACCTGGCCTTTCTTCCTGGCGCTGATGCCCGTTGCGGTCGTCGTGGGTATCGCGCTGCATTCCCTGCTCAACGGCAAATTGCGCTACAGCATTATCATAACCCTGCTGACCGTTTGCGCGATGTTCGGCGCATTGTTTATGTGGCTGCTGGGCTAAAGCGCGACCACTGTCCATAATTCAAACCGTAACTAACAATGAGATGATGTTCTCAGGGTTCTGGGTATACGTTATAAAGGGCAATTGTGGTACATTTGCCCGCGTTGTTGCGGCTTTCCCGCCCGCAAACGTCGTGTCGTTTGCGGAAGTATGGGAGGATGATGCCGTTTTTCAGGGGGCAGGATGGGTAAACTAACGCTGCTGTTGCTGGCTTTACTGGTCTGGCTACAGTATTCGCTGTGGTTCGGTAAGAACGGCATACATGATTACAGTCGCGTCAATGATGACGTGGCGGCGCAGCAGGCGACAAACGCCAAACTTAAAGCACGTAACGATCAGCTCTTTGCCGAAATTGACGATCTCAATGGCGGTCAGGAGGCTATCGAGGAGCGTGCACGCAACGAACTCAGCATGACTAAGCCGGGCGAAACGTTTTATCGTCTGGTGCCCGACGCGTCTAAACGCGCGCAAACTGCGGGGCAAAATACTCGTTAAACCAGCCCAGGAAATCACATGGCAGCCACTTTTTTGGATGTTTGCGCCGTGGTGCCGGCGGCCGGATTTGGCCGCCGTATGCAAACGGAATGTCCGAAGCAATATCTCTCAGTCGGTAATAAAACCATTCTCGAACACTCGGTCTCTGCGCTGCTGGCGCATCCCCGGGTGACCCGCGTGATCATCGCTATCAGCCCTGGCGACAGCCGCTTTGCTCAACTTCCTCTGGCGCAGCATCCGCACATTACCGTCGTGGACGGGGGAAATGAACGGGCAGACTCCGTGCTGGCTGGATTACAGGCCGCCGGAAACGCTGAATGGGTGCTGGTGCATGATGCGGCGCGTCCCTGTCTGCATCAGGATGATTTAGCGCGCCTGCTGGCGATTAGCGAAACCAGCCGCACCGGCGGGATCCTCGCCGTACCGGTGCGCGACACCATGAAACGCGCGGAGCCGGGCAAAACGGCCATCGCCCATACCGTTGAACGCAACGATTTATGGCACGCGCTGACGCCGCAATTTTTCCCTCGTGAACTGCTGCATGACTGCCTGACGCGTGCGCTGAATGAAGGGGCGACCATCACCGATGAAGCGTCGGCGCTGGAATATTGCGGCTTCCATCCACAACTTGTTGAAGGACGAGCTGATAACATCAAAGTGACTCGTCCGGAAGATTTAGCGCTGGCTGAATTTTATCTGACCCGAACAATCCATCTGGAGGATGCATAATGCGAATTGGACACGGTTTTGACGTACACGCCTTTGGCGGTGAAGGCCCAATTATCATTGGTGGCGTGCGCATCCCGTATGAAAAGGGGCTGCTGGCGCATTCTGATGGCGATGTTGCGCTGCATGCGCTCACCGACGCGCTGCTTGGCGCGGCGGCGCTGGGTGACATTGGCAAGCTGTTTCCGGATACCGATCCGGCGTTTAAAGGCGCGGACAGTCGCGAGTTGCTGCGTGAAGCCTGGCGTCGGATCCAGGCCAAAGGCTACGCCCTGGGCAACGTCGATGTGACCATTATTGCTCAGGCACCGAAGATGCTGCCGCACATTCCGCAAATGCGCGTGTTTATTGCTGAAGATCTCGGTTGTCACATGGATGATGTGAACGTGAAAGCAACCACCACCGAAAAACTCGGTTTTACCGGACGTGGGGAAGGGATTGCCTGCGAAGCGGTGGCGTTACTCATTAAGGCCGCGAAATGACAGAGTTTGATAATCTCACGTATCTCCACGGAAAACCGCAAAGCACTGGGTTGCTGAAAGCCAGTCCGGAAGATTTTGTGGTGGTCGAAGATTTAGGTTTCGAACCGGATGGCGAAGGTGAGCACATTCTGGTGCGTATTCTCAAAAGCGGCTGTAATACCCGTTTTGTCGCCGACGCGCTGGCGAAGTTTCTGAAAATTCATGTCCGCGAAGTGAGCTTCGCCGGGCAAAAGGATAAGCATGCGGTCACTGAACAGTGGCTATGCGCGCGCGTACCGGGCAAAGAAATGCCCGACCTGAGCGCTTTCCAGCTTGAAGGCTGCAAGGTGCTGGAATACGCACGTCACAAACGCAAGCTACGTTTAGGCGCGCTGAAGGGCAATGCGTTCACGCTGGTGCTGCGCGAAGTCAGCCATCGTGACGAGGTAGAATCTCGTCTACAGGCGATAAACACCGGCGGTGTACCAAACTATTTTGGCGCTCAGCGTTTTGGCATTGGTGGCAGCAATCTGCAAGGCGCGCTGCGCTGGGCGCAAAGCGATGCGCCTGTGCGGGATCGCAATAAACGCAGTTTTTGGTTGTCGGCGGCCCGCAGTGCGTTGTTTAATCAAATTGTCAGCGAGCGTCTGAAAAAAACAGACTTTAATCAAGTTGTTGACGGCGATGCGCTACAATTAGCGGGACGCGGAAGCTGGTTTGTCGCCACACAAGAAGAATTGGCGGAATTACAGCGTCGTGTCGATGAAAAAGAATTGATGGTGACGGCTTCACTTCCCGGCAGCGGCGAGTGGGGAACCCAGCGGGATGCGCTGGCGTTCGAACAGTCCGCGATTGCCGAAGAGTGCGAGTTGCAGTCACTGCTGCTGCGCGAAAAAGTCGAGGCTTCGCGAAGAGCGATGCTGCTCTATCCGCAGCAATTAAGCTGGAACTGGTGGGATGATGTCACTGTTGAGTTACGTTTTTGGCTGCCCGCGGGGAGCTTCGCCACCAGCGTTGTGAGGGAACTGATCAACACAATGGGTGATTATGCGCATATTGCTGAGTAACGATGATGGGGTCCACGCGCCCGGTATACAAACGCTGGCAAAAGCCCTGCGGGAGTTTGCTGACGTACAGGTCGTCGCCCCGGATCGGAACCGCAGTGGCGCGTCAAACTCGCTGACGCTTGAATCTTCTCTCCGGACGTTTACCTTTGAAAACGGCGACATCGCCGTGCAGATGGGGACGCCCACCGACTGTGTTTATCTGGGTGTCAATGCGCTCATGCGTCCGCGTCCAGATATTGTGGTGTCAGGAATTAACGCCGGCCCCAACCTGGGGGATGACGTTATTTATTCCGGCACCGTCGCGGCGGCGATGGAAGGGCGTCATCTTGGTTTTCCTGCGCTTGCCGTATCGTTAGACGGACATCAGCATTACGAGACTGCTGCGGCCATCACCTGTCGGATCTTACGCGCACTGCGTCGGGAACCGCTGCGTACCGGGCGGATCCTCAACATCAACGTGCCCGACTTACCGCTGGAGCAGATCAAAGGCATCCGCGTGACGCGCTGCGGTAGCCGTCATCCGGCAGACAAAGTGATCCCGCAGGAAGATCCGCGCGGTAACACGTTGTACTGGATTGGCCCACCGGGCGATAAATGCGACGCCGGGCCTGATACCGATTTTGCGGCCGTAGATGAAGGTTACGTGTCCATTACGCCGTTGCATGTGGATTTAACCGCGCACAGCGCGCATGATGTGGTTTCCGACTGGTTAGATAGCGTGGGAGTTGGCACGCAATGGTAAGCAGACGCGTACAGACGCTTCTTGAACAATTGCGCGCGCAGGGGATTCGCGATGAGCAGGTGCTTAATGCCCTGGCCGCGGTGCCGCGTGAGAAATTTATTGATGAAGCGTTTGAACATAAGGCCTGGGACAATATCGCGTTGCCGATAGGTCAGGGACAGACGATTTCGCAACCGTACATGGTGGCGCGAATGACCGAACTGCTCGAACTGACCCCGCAGTCGCGGGTGCTGGAAATTGGCACCGGTTCCGGGTATCAGACGGCGATACTGGCGCACCTGGTACAGCAGGTTTGTTCCGTCGAACGCATTAAAGGTCTGCAATGGCAGGCGCGTCGCCGTCTGAAGCAGCTCGATTTACACAATGTTTCAACTCGTCACGGTGATGGATGGCAAGGCTGGCAGGCACGCGCGCCATTTGACGCTATTATTGTGACGGCAGCTCCGCCGGAAATTCCGACCGCGTTGATGACGCAACTGGATGAAGGCGGCATTCTCGTCTTGCCCGTGGGGGATGAGCATCAGTTTCTGAAACGGGTGCGTCGTCGGGGCGGCGAATTTATTATCGACACCGTGGAGGCGGTACGTTTTGTTCCCTTAGTAAAAGGGGAACTCGCGTAAGACGCGGTTCCGAATACCTGGAGTTTTCCTGGAGTTTTTGGAACGGGTCAGCGTATCGTGGTCACATTTTCCAGTGCCCATTTGCTGTCTGCACGATTATACGTCACTGGTTGTTAACCAATTTTTCCTGGGGGATAAATGAGCGCGGGAAGCCCAAAATTCACCGTTAGCCGCATTGCGGCACTGTCACTGGTTTCGCTATGGCTGGCGGGTTGTTCAAATTCATCGAATCCGCCTGCGCCGGTAAGCTCAGTCAATGGTAATGCCCCGGCGAATACCAGTTCCGGTATGCTGATCACGCCGCCACCGAAGATGGGGACGTCGTCATCCGCCTCGCAGACACCACAAATTCAACCGGTGCAGCGCCCGACGACGCAACCGACGCACGTTCAGCCGGTAGCCGAGCAACCCGTGCAGATGGAAAACGGACGAATTGTCTACAACCGCCAGTATGGGAACATTCCGAAAGGTAGCTACAGCGGCGGCAGCACCTACACTGTTAAAAAAGGCGACACGCTTTTTTACATCGCCTGGATAACCGGGAACGATTTCCGTGACCTGGCGCAGCGCAACAATGTCCAGGCACCGTATGGCCTGAACGTCGGACAAACGCTACAGGTAGGTAACGCATCAGGTGCGCCAATTACCGGTGGTAATGCGATTACCCGGGCCGATGCAGCAGAGCAAGGAGTTGTGACCAGGCCTGCACAAAATTCCGCCGTTGCTGTTGCGTCTAAACCGACAATTACGTATTCTGAGGATTCAGGTGAACAAAGTGCTAACAAAATGTTGCCGAACAACAAGCCTGCTGGGACAGTCGTCACAGCGCCTGTAACGGCTCCAGCAGTTAGTGCAACCGAATCGACAGCAAGCAGTTCGTCTACCAGTTCGCCAATCTCCACATGGCGCTGGCCGACTGACGGCAAAGTGATCGAGAACTTTGGGGCTTCCGAGGGAGGCAATAAAGGGATCGACATTGCGGGCAGTAAGGGACAGGCTATTATCGCGACCGCCGATGGGCGCGTGGTCTATGCCGGTAACGCTCTGCGCGGTTACGGTAATCTTATTATCATCAAACACAACGATGATTACCTGAGTGCCTACGCTCATAACGATACAATGCTGGTCCGGGAACAACAAGAAGTGAAGGCAGGACAAAAAATAGCGACGATGGGTAGCACCGGAACCAGTTCTACACGTTTGCATTTTGAAATTCGTTACAAGGGGAAATCCGTAAACCCGCTGCGTTATTTACCGCAGCGATAAAGCGGCGGAACCAGGCTGACACTTGCTAGTTCCGTCAAGGGATCACGGGTAGGAGCCACCTTATGAGTCAGAATACGCTGAAAGTTCATGATTTAAATGAAGATGCGGAGTTTGATGAGAACGGAGTTGAGGTTTTTGACGAAAAAGCCTTAGTTGAAGAGGAACCCAGTGATAACGATTTGGCTGAAGAAGAGCTGTTATCGCAGGGGGCCACACAGCGTGTGTTGGACGCGACTCAGCTTTACCTTGGTGAGATTGGTTATTCGCCACTGTTAACGGCCGAAGAAGAAGTGTATTTTGCGCGTCGCGCACTGCGTGGAGATGTCGCCTCTCGCCGTCGGATGATTGAAAGTAACCTGCGTCTGGTGGTGAAAATTGCCCGCCGTTATGGCAATCGTGGTCTGGCGCTGCTGGATCTGATTGAAGAGGGCAATCTGGGGCTTATCCGTGCCGTCGAGAAGTTTGACCCGGAACGCGGGTTCCGCTTCTCAACATACGCAACCTGGTGGATTCGCCAGACGATTGAACGGGCTATTATGAACCAAACCCGTACTATTCGACTGCCGATTCACATCGTTAAAGAGCTGAACGTCTATCTGCGTACCGCGCGTGAGTTGTCCCATAAACTGGACCACGAACCCAGCGCGGAAGAAATTGCAGAGCAACTGGATAAGCCGGTTGATGACGTTAGCCGTATGCTTCGTCTTAACGAGCGCATTACCTCGGTAGACACCCCGTTGGGTGGCGATTCCGAAAAAGCGTTGCTGGATATCCTGGCCGATGAGAAAGAGAACGGTCCGGAAGACACCACGCAAGATGACGATATGAAACAGAGCATCGTCAAATGGCTGTTCGAACTGAACGCCAAACAGCGTGAAGTGCTGGCACGTCGTTTCGGTCTGCTGGGTTATGAAGCGGCGACACTGGAAGATGTAGGCCGTGAAATCGGTCTGACTCGTGAACGTGTTCGTCAGATTCAGGTTGAAGGCCTACGCCGTCTGCGTGAAATCCTGCAGACTCAGGGGCTGAATATCGAAGCGCTGTTCCGCGAGTAAGTACTGTTCTAACAAGAAAGGCCAGCCTCTTTGAGGCTGGCCTTTTTCTTTCTGGCTTTTTTGCTGTGGTTTCGCAGGTGAAAGCAGACGGGGGCATTTTCATGCATACTCAGGTTCGTCAATCGGGCATCATTTTCTTGATTAACAGGGTGAATTGCGCACGTTCCTCGTCATTCAACCGTCCCAGAAATTCCTCATCCACCTGGTTTCCCAGCGGCATGCATACTTTCAGCAAGGCTTCTCCCTCCGTGGTCAGATAAACGAAGCGGCGACGTTTATCCAGCGGATCGTTCTCACGCCTCACCAGCCTGCGTTTTTCCATCCGGCTCAGCATTTCAGCCAGCGTCGCTTTGGTACTGACGGCGGCCTCCATCAGATTAACCTGTTCAATGCCGGGACGTTCCGCAATGGCACGCATCACTGCGTATTGCGGTTTAGTGAGATCCGGCAACTCGTGCTGCCAACGCGCCGTATGTTGCTGAAAAAGCTGGCGTAACAGGTGAAACGCTTTATTCCGTAACTCCATGAAAACTCCAGGCTGAAAATCGTGTCTCCTATCATAACGGGTAACGTCGCGTTTTTTAACGAGGAAAGCTTAAGCTATACGTGCGAAAAAGAGTGGGCGATCTTGTCGCTGCGGTTGTATAGGGGTAATTTAGATAAAACGTTCGTATACGAACAATTTGTGGAGTGATGGATGAGATTGATTGTGGGGATGACGGGGGCAACGGGTGCGCCGCTGGGCGTGGCGCTGTTGCAGGCATTGCAAAAAATGCCGGATGTGGAAACGCATCTGGTGATGTCGAAGTGGGCCAAAACGACCATTGAACTGGAAACGCCATACTGCGCACGCGATGTCGCTGGACTGGCGGATTATTGCCACAGCCCGGCGGATCAGGCGGCGACGATTTCGTCAGGTTCGTTTCGCACCGACGGCATGATCGTTATCCCCTGCAGTATGAAAACGTTGGCCGGAATTCGCGCCGGCTACGCCGAAGGTCTGGTGGGACGCGCCGCCGACGTAGTGCTGAAAGAAGGGCGCAAACTGGTGCTGGTGCCGCGTGAAATGCCGCTCAGCACGATTCATCTCGAAAACATGCTCGCGCTTTCTCGCATGGGTGTGGCAATGGTGCCGCCGATGCCCGCTTTCTACAACCATCCGCAAACCGTTGATGATATTACACAACACATTGTGGCCCGCATCCTGGACCAGTTTGCGCTGGAGCATCCGCACGCACGTCGCTGGCAGGGGTTGTCACAGGCACAAAATTTTTCACAGGAGAATGAATAATGGCATTTGATGATTTGCGCAGCTTTTTGCAGGCGCTCGACGACCAGGGGCAACTGCTGAAAATCAGTGAAGAGGTGAATGCAGAGCCGGATCTGGCGGCAGCCGCCAACGCCACTGGCCGTATTGGCGACGGTGCGCCGGCACTCTGGTTCGACAATATTCGCGGCTTCACCGATGCGCGCGTGGCGATGAACACCATCGGATCCTGGCAAAATCATGCCATTTCGTTGGGCTTGCCACCGAATACGCCGGTGAAAAAGCAGATTGATGAGTTTATCCGTCGCTGGGATAAGTTCCCGGTAGCCCCGGAGCGTCGCGAGAATCCGTCTTGGGCGGAAAACAGCGTCGATGGCGAAGAGATTAATCTGTTCGACCTTCTGCCACTGTTTCGCCTGAACGATGGGGATGGTGGGTTTTACCTGGATAAAGCCTGTGTGGTCTCCCGCGATCCGCTTGACCCTGAACATTTCGGCAAGCAAAACGTCGGGATCTACCGCATGGAAGTGAAGGGCAAGCGTAAGCTGGGCCTGCAGCCGGTACCGATGCACGATATCGCGCTGCATCTGCATAAGGCGGAAGAGCGCGGCGAGGACCTGCCGATCGCCATCACGCTGGGCAACGATCCTATCATCACGCTGATGGGCGCAACGCCGCTGAAATACGATCAGTCCGAATATGAGATGGCGGGTGCGCTGCGTGAAAGCCCGTATCCCATCGCCACCGCGCCGTTGACCGGGTTTGATGTACCGTGGGGATCGGAGGTGATCCTGGAAGGGGTGATTGAAAGCCGCAAACGCGAAATCGAAGGGCCGTTTGGCGAGTTCACCGGTCACTATTCCGGTGGTCGCAATATGACGGTGGTGCGTATCGATAAGGTTTCGTATCGCAGCAAACCGATTTTTGAATCGCTTTATCTGGGTATGCCGTGGACGGAAATCGACTATCTGATGGGGCCGGCCACCTGCGTGCCGCTGTATCAGCAACTGAAAGCGGAATTTCCGGAAGTGCAAGCGGTTAACGCGATGTACACCCACGGCCTGCTGGCGATTATCTCCACCAAAAAACGTTACGGTGGCTTTGCCCGCGCAGTGGGCCTGCGTGCGATGACCACGCCGCATGGCCTGGGTTACGTGAAGATGGTCATCATGGTTGATGAAGATGTTGACCCGTTCAACCTGCCGCAGGTGATGTGGGCGCTCTCTTCGAAGGTGAACCCGGCGGGTGACCTGGTTCAGCTACCGAATATGTCGGTACTGGAACTGGATCCAGGTTCAAGCCCTGCGGGGATCACCGACAAACTGATCATCGATGCCACCACGCCAGTCGCACCAGACAACCGTGGTCACTATAGCCAGCCGGTGGTGGATTTACCGGAAACCAAAGCCTGGGCTGAAAAACTGACATCGATGCTGGCTGCACGCAAATAAGGAGAAGAAGATGATTTGCCCACGTTGTGCTGATGAACATATTGAAGTGATGGCGACATCGCCGGTGAAAGATGTCTGGACGGTGTATCAGTGCCAGCACTGCCTTTATACCTGGCGTAATACGGAACCGCTGCGCCGCACCAGCCGCGAACATTATCCGCAGGCGTTTCGCATGACACAAAAAGATATTGATGACGCGCCGATGGTGCCGAGTATTCCGCCGCTGCTGGCGGAAGATAAACGTTAACGGAGTGCCGGATGGCGGCTGACGCCTTATCCGGCCTACGAAAGTACAGTACCGTGAGTGTGTAGGCCCGATACGCAAAGCGTCATCGGGCATTTCTCTTACACCAGACTTTTCAGACGATAGATCCACTCCAGCGCCTGACGGGGCGACAGGGAATCCGGATCGAGATTTTCCAGGGCTTCAACAGCGGGAGAGGTCTCTTCAGGGACGGACAGCAGCGACATCTGCGTGCCATCCACCTGCGTTGCCGCCGCGTTTGGCGAAATGCTTTCCAGCTCGCGTAGTTTCTGTCGCGCTCGTTTGATCACCTCTTTCGGAACGCCCGCCAGCGCCGCGACCGCCAGGCCGTAACTCTTACTGGCCGCACCATCCTGAACGCTGTGCATAAAGGCGATGGTATCGCCATGCTCCAGGGCATCCAGATGCACGTTGGCAACGCCTTCCATTTTCTCCGGCAGTTGTGTCAGCTCGAAATAGTGCGTCGCGAACAGCGTCAGCGCTTTGATCTTATTCGCCAGATTTTCTGCGCACGCCCACGCCAGCGACAGGCCGTCGTAAGTCGACGTCCCGCGGCCAATCTCATCCATCAACACCAGACTATTCTCGGTAGCGTTGTGCAGAATGTTGGCCGTTTCGGTCATCTCTACCATGAAGGTGGAGCGCCCGGAGGCCAGATCGTCCGCTGCGCCCACGCGGGTAAAGATGCGATCGATAGGACCAATCTCTACCTTCTGCGCCGGCACGTAGCTGCCGATATAGGCCAGCAGTGCAATCAGCGCGGTCTGGCGCATGTAGGTACTTTTACCGCCCATATTTGGCCCGGTAATGATCAGCATTCTGCGCTGCGGTGAGAGGTCCAGCGGATTGGCAATAAACGGCTCATTCAGCACCTGTTCCACTACCGGATGGCGACCTTCGGTAATCCGAATACCCGGTTTATCGCTAAAGGTCGGACAGGTGTAGTTCAGCGTATATGCGCGCTCGGCCAGGTTCACCAGTACGTCGAGTTCCGCCAGCGCACTGGCGCTCTGTTGCAGATCCGCCAGATGGGGCAGCAGCAGGTCGAACAGTTCATCATAGAGCTGTTTTTCCAGCGCCAGCGCTTTGCCCTTGGAGGTCAGGACTTTGTCTTCGTACTCTTTGAGTTCCGGGATGATGTAGCGCTCGGCGTTTTTCAGCGTCTGGCGACGAACGTAGTTGATTGGCGCGAGGTGGCTCTGCCCACGGCTGATCTGGATGTAATAACCGTGTACTGCGTTAAAGCCGACTTTCAGCGTGTCCAGTCCGGTACGCTCACGTTCGCGAATTTCCAGCCTGTCGAGATAGTCGGTCGCACCGTCTGCCAGCGCGCGCCACTCATCGAGTTCTTCGTTGTAGCCTGGTGCGATAACGCCGCCGTCACGGACCAGTACCGGTGGCGCGTCAACGACCGCACGTTCAAGCAGTTCCCGCAGTTCGGTGAATTCGCCCATTTTCTCGCGCAGCATCTGTACGGGGGCGCTGTCCACCGATTCCAGTTGCGCACGCAGTTCCGGCAACTGCTGGAAGGCGTGGCGCATGCGGGCGAGATCGCGAGGACGGGCGGTACGCAGTGCCAGACGCGCAAGAATACGTTCCAGATCGCCTACCTGACGCAGCACCGGCTGTAGTTCGCTGGTCGCATCCTGTAGCGAGCCGATAGTCTGCTGGCGTTCAGTCAGGATTTTCGTGTCACGTACCGGCATGTGCAGCCAGCGTTTGAGCATGCGGCTGCCCATCGGCGTTACGGTACAGTCGAGCACGGAGGCCAACGTGTTCTCTACGCCGCCCGCCAGGTTCTGGGTAATCTCCAGATTGCGGCGCGTCGCGGCATCCATGATGATGCTGTCCTGCTGGCGCTCCATGGTGATAGAGCGAATATGCGGCAGGGAAGTGCGTTGCGTGTCCTTGACGTATTGCAACAGGCAGCCGGCAGCGCAAAGCCCGCGCGGCGCGTTTTCAACGCCAAAGCCAATGAGATCGCGGGTACCAAACTGCAAATTCAACTGCTGACGGGCAGTATCAATTTCAAATTCCCACAGCGGGCGACGTCGTAATCCACGACGGCCTTCAATCAGCGCCATCTCAGCGAAGTCTTCGGCGTACAGCAGTTCCGCCGGATTGGTACGCTGCAGTTCGGCCGCCATCGTTTCCCGATCGGCCGGTTCGCTCACGCGAAAACGTCCGGAGCTGATATCCAGCGTGGCATAACCGTAGCCTTTGCTGTCCTGCCAGATGGCAGCCAGCAGGTTGTCCTGGCGCTCCTGTAACAGGGCTTCATCGCTGATGGTACCTGGAGTGACAATACGAACGACTTTACGCTCAACAGGCCCTTTGCTGGTGGCGGGATCGCCTATCTGCTCACAAATGGCGACGGATTCACCCTGATTCACCAGTTTGGCGAGGTAGTTTTCAACCGCGTGATGGGGAATGCCCGCCATCGGGATAGGTTCGCCTGCGGATGCGCCGCGCTTGGTCAGCGAAATGTCGAGCAGTTGCGACGCCCGTTTTGCATCGTCGTAAAAGAGTTCGTAAAAGTCGCCCATGCGATAGAAAAGCAGGATCTCCGGGTGCTGGGCTTTCAGCTTGAGATACTGCTGCATCATGGGGGTATGGGCGTCGAGATTATCGATTGTACTCATGGAGTTGTGTCCAGTTCCCTGAATGTAAATGGGTTGCGATACTTTTAGTTTTCGTTGTTATCACATTAGGGGCACATGATAGCGGAGATACGCATTTCAGGGAAAGCCAGGATCGCCGACTTCTCGATCCTTCTTCCGTTTCAGAATTTTACACCGATTGTTGTTGTCGCAATTCCGAGCGCCGGTCGCGTAATGTGGCAAAAACAAACGCAACGATAAAGATAATAGTAAACAGCACCACGATCGTGGGAGCGGGAGCGCTGTCGAGGAAAAACGACAGATAAACGCCCAAAAATGAGGTGACTACCGACAGCCCTGTTGCCAACAGCAGTGCGTGGGCAAAGCGTCGGGTGAGGAGAACGGCAATCGCGCCAGGGGCTATCAGCAGGGAAATCGACAAAATGATCCCCACCGATTTCAGCGTCGCCACGATGGTCAGCGCAATCATGCAGAGTAATCCGTAGTGCAACAGCGTCGTGTTAAGACCGCAGGCCTTTGCCTGATGTGGATCGAAGGCGTGAAGCAGCAGATCTTTCCATTTGAAGACGATGACTAGCGCAATTCCGAGCGCGATGAGCGCCGTTTGCCCAATATCGCTGAGCGAAATCCCCAGCATGTCGCCAAATAAGATATGGTCGAGATGGACCTCTGACTGGATAGAGACATACAGCACCAGTCCGGCCCCAAACATTCCGGAGAAGACGATCCCCATGATGGTGTCGCGTTTGATCCGGCTATTGTCGTCGAGATACCCGGTTGCCACGGCGCAGAACAGCCCGGCGATAAACGCGCCAATCGCCAGCGGAATGCCGACGATATACGCCAGTACAATTCCCGGAAAGACGGCATGGCTCATGGCATCGCCCATGAGTGCCCAGCCTTTCAGTACCAGAAATACCGACAGCAGCGCACAGGGAACGGCTACCAGGGCGGAAACGGAAAGCGCATTCACCATAAAGTCGAACTGAAAAGGTTCCAGCAGGATGCTCAGGAACATGACGGCTCCTTACGACGTGCACGACGACGGTTCGCCAGCAGGCCGTGTTTGGGGGCGAAAACGAACGCTAACAGGAACAGCAGCGTTTGCAGCACCACGATGATCCCGCCGGTAGCGCCGTCCAGCCAGTAACTGAGCCAGGCACCGAAGAAACTGGTTACACTGCCGATCGCAACGGCAATGATAAGAAGGCGCGGGAAGCGATCGGTCAGCAGCCAGGCCGTTGCGCCGGGCGTCACCACCAGGCAGATCACCAGAAAGGCGCCCACCGTTTGTAGCGCAGCCACGGTGGACACCGACAGCAGGGTGAAAAACAGCAGCTTCAGGCGATCCGGATTCAGGCCAATCGAGCGGGCGTGGTTTTCATCAAAAAAGGTGACCATCAGATCCTTCCACTTCAGCAGCAGGATAAGCAGGGAAACCGCGCCAATAATGGCCAGTTGCACAATATCTTCCGGCGCGATCGCCAACACGTTGCCGAGAATGATGGTCTGAATATTTACCGACATCGGGTTGAGCGACACCATAAACAGCCCAATGCCAAAGAATGACGAGAAGATCAGGCCAATAATGGCGTCTTCTTTCAGCCGCGAGCGCTGGTTCAGAAACAACATACTGCCCGCCGCCAGACCACCGGAGAGGAAGGCGCCGAGCGAAAAAGGTAAGCCGAGCATGTACGCCCCGGCAACGCCAGGCACAATGGAGTGCGAAAGCGCATCGCCAATCAGCGACCAGCCTTTGAGCATTAAATAGCAGGAGAGAAAGGCGCACAGGCCGCCAACCATCGCTGAAACCCACATCGCATTGAGCATGTACTGATAGCCAAAGGGTTCCGTCAGCCAGTTCATGATGATTCTCCGCTGCCTGCCGTACGCCGGGAAATAAACGGACGTTCGTCATCGGTAATGATGTGTTCTTCGCCGCCGCTGAGCGCGACGTGGCGTAAAACGCCGCTGAATGCCAGCTCAAGGTTTTCGGCGGTAAAGGTCGTATCG
The DNA here is from genome assembly GCF_030332305.1 of Citrobacter sp. Ct235. Taxonomy (NCBI): domain Bacteria; kingdom Pseudomonadati; phylum Pseudomonadota; class Gammaproteobacteria; order Enterobacterales; family Enterobacteriaceae; genus Citrobacter; species Citrobacter sp. Ct235. The sequence goes on along the minus strand of NZ_JAOWIC010000043.1, from coordinate 138,045 downwards.
GTTGGGCCGCTTGCCAGTACGGTGCCTTTGATCATCACCGTATAATCGCAGAACTCGGTGACTGAACCGAGATTATGGGTGGAGACCAGCATGGTGCGCCCCTCATCGCGCAACTCGCGTAACAGCGCAATAATGCGGGCTTCGGTTTTGACGTCGACACCGGTAAAGGGCTCATCCAGCAGAATCACCTGGCCGTCCTGGGCAATGGCTCTGGCGAGAAAGACGCGTTTTTTCTGCCCGCCGGAAAGCTCACCAATCTGCCGGTGGCGGTATTCCAGCATGTCCACCCGCGCCAGCGCAGCGTCGACGCTGGCTCGATCCGCTGCCTTTGGGCGACGCAACCAACCCATATGCCCGTAGCGACCCATCATCACCACGTCCTCCACCAGCACCGGAAATGACCAGTCGACCTCTTCTGACTGCGGCACGTAAGCAATAAGATTCTGTTTCAGCGCGTTATTCACCGGCAGTCGCAGGATAGATATCTCGCCGTCCGCCAGACGGACAAAGCCCATTAACGCCTTGAACAGCGTCGATTTTCCCGATCCGTTAACCCCTACCAGCGCGGCAATAGAGCCGCCGGGCACCTGAAAGGTGGCATCGCGTAGCGCGGTATGACCATTGCGATACGTCACCGTCACCTGATTCACGGTAATCGCCGATTGACTCATTTCTGGTTCCTCAGACCGTCGTTAATGCCGCTGACGATGGTCTCGGTAGTGACCCGCAACAGGTCGAGATAGGTGGGCACGGGGCCATCGGCGGCGCTCAGCGAATCGACATACAGCACGCCGCCGTAATGTGCACCGGACTCCCGGGCGACCTGGCGAGCCGGTTTATCCGAGACGGTGCTTTCGCTGAACACGGTGGGGATCTGATGTTGTCTTATCGCATCGATTACTTTACGCACCTGTCTTGGCGTTCCCTGCTGATCGGCGTTGATCGGCCAGAGGTACAGCTCTTTCAGATCGTTATCGCGGGCAAGATAAGAGAACGCCCCCTCACTGGTCACCAGCCAGCGTTTATCGGCAGGGATCTTTGCCAGCGCGGCATGGAGAGGGGCCAGCGTCTGGTGAATTTGCGCTTTATAACGTTCGGCATTTTTCTGGTAAACCGCGGCGTTATCCGGATCGTATTTCGCCAGCGCGTCGCGAATATTGTCGACGTAGATAATCGCATTTTCTGCAGACATCCAGGCGTGGGGGTTAGGTTTTCCGTTATACGGACCTTCGCTGATACCCATCGGTTTCACCCCGTCAGACACCGTCACGTCCGGTACGCCCGACAAATTCTGATAGAAGCGGGCAAACCACAGTTCCAGATTCAGGCCGTTAGAGAGGATCAGTTGCGCACCCTGTGCCCGCTTAATGTCACCCGGAGTGGGCTGATACTCATGAATTTCTGCGCCAGGTTTGGTGATCGAACTGACATTTGCCGCCTCGCCCGCCACATTTTGCGCCATGTCGGCAATGATGGTGAAGGTGGTAACGACGTTGAGTTTCTCTCTGGCGTAAGCCGGTGACAGCGCAAAGATGACCAGTACGCCAGCCAGCAGAGACGACGTCAGACGGGAAAGATGTGACATAGTATCCCTCCTAAAAAAGTGGTTAATTATCCATCAAATATAGCCTTTGCTATGTTATATAGCACAAGGCATATATAAAGATAGTGTTAAATGAAAATAATTCTTATTTGAGTGGTGAGGGAGATGTCACCTTCGGGTGATAGTGTCGCGAGAATTTAAGTTGTAGAATAAATGCACCTTAATGTTGTGGAGGGCGCATCATGTCCGGCAAGCGTATCGCTCGCGAAAAACTGACGATTAAAAAGATGATCGCGCTGTACGAGAGCCAGTGTCCGCAGGCTTCCGACGAGTCGGGGCACTACGACGCGCTGTTCGCCTATGCGCAAAAGCGTCTGGATAAGTGCGTCTTTGGTGAGGAGAAACCCGCCTGTAAACAGTGTCCGGTACACTGCTATCAGCCTGCAAAACGTGAAGAGATGAAGCAGATCATGCGCTGGGCGGGGCCAAGAATGCTCTGGCGTCACCCGATTTTAACCGTTCGTCATCTTATCGACGATAAACGCCCCGTGCCGGCATTACCGGAAAAATATCAGCGCAAGAAGTAGGGCGTTGGTAAGCCCGACAGCATGACGTTATCGGGCACCAGAATTACGCTTTGGTGGCAATCAGAATCGCTGAGGCTTTAATCAGCGCGATCACGCGGCTGCCCTGGCTCAGTTTTATCTCTTGCTGACTTTCATTGGTGACGACTGCCACAATCTCAAATCCGGCGTCGGTTTTGATGTGGACAGTGGCATTAACCGCGCCTTCAGTGACCTGAGAAACGCTACCGACGAACTGGTTGCGGGCTGAAAATTTCAGACCACAATCTTCTGTTGCCAGAGTGACCCACGGCGCTTTGATCAACGCAATGGCGTCTTTGCCTTTCACCAGGCCCAGCGCCTGCTGGCTGCTGTGGGTGACGATGGCGACCAGTTTTGCACCGCCAGCCAGGGTCAACTCAACTTCGTCATTCACTGCCCCTGTTGCGACTGCGCTAACCGTACCGGTCAATTGATTACGTGCTGATACCGCCATGTTGCCTCCTTTTGTTTATGTTTCACAGAGTATAGCCTGAACGACTTACACTAATGCATCCTTATCAATACCTAAGCGCTTCATGCGCGACAGCAGCGTTGTACGCTTGAGTCCGAGGCGCTGAGCCGCCCCTTTCGGACCCGCGACCACACCATTGGTCTCTTTCAGCACCCGCATGATGAGCTGATACTCGTCCTCGCCTTCCTGCGCGACTTCCGTTGCGACAGGGGGGACGTCCGGTGAGAGCATACCAACATCCGGAAGTGAGAGTTGTAGTACGCTTCCCCGCGTCAGTAGAACGGCGCGCTCAACCACGTTTTCCAGTTCACGCACGTTGCCAGGCCACTCCATATTACTGAGGATGCGCAGCGTTTCCGCCGGGATACTGTCAATGTTACGTCCCAGGCGGCGAGCGATTTTAAAGGTGAACGCTTTCACCAACAGAGGAATATCCTCCGGGCGTTCGCGCAGCGGCGGAAGCTGGATCGGAAAAACGTTGAGGCGGTAGTAGAGATCGCTGCGAAACTCGCGATCGTCGACCATTTTTTTGAGATCGCGATTAGTGGCGGCGATCAGACGCACGTCGGTCTGGATCAGCTTGTTGCTGCCCAGACGCTCAAATTCCTGTTCCTGTAAGACGCGCAGAAGCTTCGGCTGTAATTCCAGCGGCATGTCGCCGACTTCATCCAGGAATAGTGAACTTTTATCCGCCAGCTCAAAGCGGCCAATACGCTGCGCGCTGGCACCGGTGAAAGCGCCGCGCTCGTGGCCGAACAGATCGCTTTCCAGCAGTCCGGCGGGCATGGCGGCACAGTTCATCTTCACCATCCGGCGCGCGTTACGCCCGCTCAGATTATGGATAGCACGGGCAATAAGCTCTTTCCCCGTGCCGGTTTCCCCAAGGATCAGCACGGTGCTGTCGCTCTGGGCCACCATCTCGACCTGCTTGAGCACGCTGTACATTGCTTCGCTGCGCCCGATGATTTCGCCAAATTCGCTGTCGACATTATTAAGCTGTTCGGTGAGCGCCAGGTTTTCATCCACCAGCCGCTCTTTCAGTCGATGAATTTCCTGATAGGCGAGGGCGTTATCCACGGCGATGGCCACGCGCTCGGCAATCTGGCGCAGCAGGTTCAGGTTGGCGGTGGTGAACACTTTTTCTTCACACTGCGCCAGCTTGAGCACGCCGAGCATGGTATTACCCGACTTCAGCGGCAGCAGGCACAGCGTCTGGATCTGGTTGCCCCACGTATTGAACAGCATGCGTTCATAGGGGGCCAGCGCATCCCGTTCGTTCAGGTTAATCAGCAGCATCTCTTTGCTTTTAAACACCCGCTCCGTCAGGGTGCCAGCTTCATCCACTTCGCTCTGTTCGTGCGCCGGATGATTTTCATCGAGGTAGTGGGTGGAGTAAATGCTGAGCTTATTTTTGCGGTGGCTGCGAAGGACAATGCTGATGTCGTCGATATTGAAATAGTGGTGGATCTCTTTGGCGACTTCACTGACCAGTTCATCCATGTCGAGCCGGGAGAGCACGGCGTTGGTGATGGCGACCAGAATGCGAAAGTTGTCGCGTTCGCGGCACAAGAGATCGTAATCGACGTTGTTCGTGACCCGGCACTGAATTTGCTCCGCCACCACGCCAACTATCTGCGTGAAGGTTTGCAGCCGCTCGTACTCTTTTTCGCTCCAGGGGCGGTCTTCATTGCGGATGAATTCACAGCCGCCGAAAATGCGCCCATCCGCCGCCAGCGGCAGCAGGCAGTAGTGACCAAAGGGTGTATAAAGTCCGCCGCAGGCCAGCTGCGGCCAGGTTTCCGTAAATTCGTGATAATTGCAGTGCAAGGCATCAGGTCGGGAAAGAATACGGCGGACCGGGCCGTGGGCCAATACGGTTTCGTCTTCGTAGACGACAGGATTGCCGTTATCGCGCGTGACGTAATACGACGCGCGCTGCGTTTGCGCTTGCCACAGTACAATTGCCGCGCTGTCGGCAAGCGCCGAGCGCTTTACCAGTTGCGAAAGCGCCTCACTTAGCGATTGAAGATCGGGCTGCTGTAACAATGTGCGAGTGATGTCGAACAATCCTTGCTGCCCGAGATCGCTCATCGGTGTATACGACATATTGCTTTTCCAGGAAAGTACCGCTGCGCGGTGCGAAAAAGAAACTAAATTATAGATAGATATACTCGACTTCCGCCGGATGGCGGCAAAATAGCCTTATCCGGCCTACGGTTCAAAAGCGTGTGTAGGCCGGATAAGGCGTAGCCGCCATCCGGCATAATTACAGAATTAACAAATACGCGGCAGAGGTTCGGCATGCGGTAAATCCAGTGTGCGCTTCACGCCGTAAAGACCGGCCAGACGCACACCTTTACGTTCGACGACGTCGCCAATCAGTGCCGCATCGCGCCCCAGCGGATGGGCATGCAAGGCAGCCAACACCTGCTCTGCCGCCTGACGTTTAACCGCAATCACCAGCTTGCCTTCGTTAGCGAAATTAAGCGCATCCAGACCCAACAGTTCACAGACTCCACGAACGGCGGGCTTCACGGGAAGTGCGGATTCGGACAGCTCAATCCCGCAACCACTGGCAGCAGCAAACTCGTGGGCGACCGCGTTCACGCCGCCACGCGTCGCGTCGCGCAGAGCTTTCACGCCGGGGATATCGCGCAGCGACTGAATCAGCGGTGTCAATACCGCGCAATCGCTGACCAGTTCACCATCCAGCCCCAGTTGTTCACGCAGATTAAGAATGGTTGCCCCGTGATCGCCCAGCGTCCCGCTGACCAGCAGCACATCACCTGCACTCAGGGTTTGTGCGCCCCAGTGAATATTGGCCGGGATCGCCCCCATGCCCGCGGTGTTAATAAACAGTTTGTCCGCCGCGCCGCGCTGAACGACTTTGGTATCGCCGGTGACGATTGCAATGTTAGCCTCGCGCGCGGTGGCGGCCATGCTGCTCACCACGCTTTTCAGCGTCTCCATCGGCAGCCCTTCTTCGAGGATAAAACCGCAGGAGAGATAGCGAGGGATCGCGCCGCTGACGGCGACGTCGTTGGCGGTACCGCAGATCGCCAGCTTGCCGATATTACCGCCGGGGAAGAACAGCGGATCAATGACATAGCTGTCAGTGGAGAAGGCTAACCGATCGCCTTCTGCGACCAGTTGCGCCAGTTCAAGCCGCGCCTGATCTTCTTGTTCCGCCAGCCACGGGTTGGCAAAGGCTTCCATAAACAGGCTGTTAATCAGCTGCTGCATGGCCTGACCGCCACTGCCGTGGGCGAGTTGTACGCTGTTCATGCTTCACACTCCTGCTGACGATACTGATACCAGGCGGCGCATGCGCCTTCTGAAGAGACCATCAGCGCGCCGAAGGCGGTCTCTGGATTACAGGTCTTGCCAAACAGCGGGCACTGATGCGGTTTACATTTCCCGGTCAGCACTTCGCCGCAGCGGGCACGCGGATCGTCGTAAACCTGTTGGGGGGCCGGGCGGAAATGCGCTTCGGCATCAAAACGCTGGTAATCGGGCGTCAAATGCACACCGGACGATTCAATCACCCCCAGGCCGCGCCACTCACTGTCGCCAGTAACGCAAAATACCTCGGCAATAGCCTGTTGCGCCAACAGGTTACCGGCATCGGGCACCACGCGGCGGTACTGATTTTCGACCTGACTGTGGGCCGCTATTTTCTGCTCAACCAGCATCAGGACGCCTTGCAGTAGATCAAGGGGTTCGAATCCCGCGACCACCAGCGGACGATGAAATTCACTGGCAATAAAATGATAGGCTTCAGTGCCGATAACCATGCTGACGTGGCCTGGCGCGAGGAACGCGTCGATGCCGTTGTCGGGCTGTTCCAGCAGACTGCGCAGGGTCGGAATGAGCGTGATGTGCTGACAGAAGAAGTAAAAGTTCTGCACGTCGCGCAGTTTCGCCTGTTGCAGGGTAATGGCGGTCGTCGGCATGGTGGTTTCAAAGCCGAGACCGAAGAAAACGACTTTGCGCGACGGGTTTTCCTGCGCCAGTTTGAGCGCATCCATCGGCGAGTAGACGATGCGAATGTCCGCACCGCGCGATTTCGCCTGTAACAGCGATCCCTGTTTCCCCGGCACGCGCATGGCGTCGCCAAAGGTACAGAAAATCACCTCCGGATGGCTGGCAATTTCCACGCAACTGTCGATACGCCCCATCGGCAACACGCAGACCGGACAGCCCGGGCCGTGGATGAACTCCACGTTTTCGGGGAGCAACTGGTCGAGGCCGAATTTAAAGATGGCGTGCGTATGGCCGCCACAAACTTCCATAATGCGCAGCGGACGTTCGGCGGTGTACGGCAGATGCGCGGCACGTTCACGCAGGTGCTCAATCAGTTGCATCACCTGTTCCGGCGCGCGGTATTCATCAACAAAACGCATTATTTTCCCTCGCCATACAGCAGAGCGCCGACGTCAGGCTCAACATCAAACATGTTCTGGAGCGCATCGAGCGTGTCGCGCGCTTCGGCTTCGTTAATCACGCTCATGGCAAAACCGACGTGGACCAGTACCCACTGGTTCAGACGGGGTTCACCGTGCTCATCGCAACTGCCGACCAGCGTCAGATCGACGTCGCGCTGAATACCGCAAACGTCGACTTTCGCCAGGTTACCTTCAATGGTGCGGATTTGGCCGGGAACGCCTATGCACATCGCTGTGCCTCCAGCCAGTTCAGCCACAGATCCATCCCTTCGCCGCTGGTGGCGGAAATCAGGATGATCTCGATATCCGGGTTGACTTCCCGGGCGCTGGCAATGCACTTCTCAACGTCGAAATTCAGGTACGGCAGCAGGTCGACTTTGTTGAGCAGCATCAGCGAGGCGGCAGCGAACATATGCGGGTATTTCAGCGGCTTGTCTTCGCCTTCAGTGACAGAAAGCACTGCCACTTTATGGCGTTCGCCGAGATCAAAACTCGCCGGGCAGACGAGATTGCCGACGTTTTCGATAAACAGAATACCGTGGTCTGCCAGCGGCAGACGCGGCGCGGCATCGGCAATCATCTGCGCGTCAAGGTGACAGCCTTTGCCGGTGTTGACCTGAATGGCCGGCGTGCCGGTGGCACGAATGCGCGCCGCATCGTTGACCGTCTGCTGGTCGCCTTCAATAACGGCACACGGCACGCTGTCTTTCAGCTTCATCAACGTTTCGGTGAGCAGGGTCGTTTTACCGGAGCCTGGACTGGAGACGAGGTTGAGCACCAACTGCTGGCGCGCGGCGAAGCGGGTGCGGTTGCGCTCAGCCAGCCGGTTGTTCTTATCCAGCACGTCGATTTCCACTTCCAGCATACGACGCTGGCTCATACCTGGCGCGTGGGTTCCGGCTTCACCGTGACCGTAGTGCAGATCGCCTTCTTCAGTCTGGCTCGGGGTGAATTCGGACGTTTTGATGCCAGTAATATTCAGCGCCGGGCGAGCTGCCGGGGCAAAAGGCGCGCTGCGAAACGCGGAATGAGGGTTATGCTCATCACCCTCTATATAAAGGTTGCCTTCAGCGCAACCACATGTTGTACACATCGCTCACTCCTGATCTATTTCTATTCGTCGAATCTGTAATCCGTCATCAGCCACGATCTGCAGCGTGTCGCTATTGCATTGCGGACAACGGCGTACGCGCTGGGTGAGTAAGGTGACGTATTGCTGACAGGATTCACACCAGCATTCGGCTTCTTGTTCCTCGAGGTGCAGTTTACAACCTTCCGCAACGGTGCCACGGCATACCAGATCAAAACAAAAGGAGAGAGCGCTGGTTTCTACGCAAGAAAATGCGCCAATTTTGAGCCAGACCCCAGTTATCCGTTTTGCGCCGTGCGCGACGGCCTGTTGTTCGATCAATTCCAGCGCCCGCTGGCAAAGGGTAATTTCGTGCATGTCGCCTCCCGATGTTATGGGCAGGGTTAAGCAATAACTATGCCAGCCTGAAAATTGCGTGCGTTAGCCGATGACGATGATGACGAAATGACATGTCATCTGGACGTCGACATCCGTCATTTATTTTTAAATTCATGCAAAAACAATTAGTTAAAAACTGGCATGGAAAATGCTTATGGCAGGCTATCTCTGTTAAACGGGTAACCTGACATGACTATTTGGGAAATAAGCGAAAAAGCCGATTACATCGCGCAGCGGCATCGTCGCCTACAGGACCAGTGGCATATTTACTGTAACTCGCTGGTTCAGGGGATCACCCTGTCGAAAGCGCGTTTGCATCATGCGATGAGCTGCGCGCCGGATAAAGATCTCTGCTTCGTGCTGTTCGAACACTTTCGTATCACCGTCACGATGGCGGATGGCTTCAACAGCCACACCATCGAGTATTACGTCGAAACAAAAGATGGCGAAGATAAACAACGGATTGCACAGGCGCAATTGAGCATTGACGGCAAAGTGGACGAGCGGGTCAGCAACCGTGACCGCGAGCAGGTGCTGGAACACTATCTCGATAAAATCTCCAGCGTCTATGACCGACTGTATACCGCCGTTGAGAGCGGATCGCCGATCAATCTGAGCCAACTGGTGGCGGGACAAAACCCAGCGGCCTGAACGCGGCGCTTTGCGTTGTGACGTCGTGTCATCGGTTGTCACGGCGATTTGAGGGACAGACGTGTCGATAAGTGTCGATACTGACATTTCATCGGCATGTTTTCGTCAAAAATGACTATCACCTGAGGAATGCCTGGTGAATCGTTTTGTAATTGCTGACTCCACGCTCTGTATCGGCTGCCACACCTGTGAGGCCGCCTGTTCAGAGACGCATCGCCAGCACGGCTTGCAGTCTATGCCGCGCCTGAAAGTGATGCTGAATGAAAAAGAATCTGCGCCGCAGCTTTGCCACCACTGTGAAGATGCCCCCTGCGCCAGCGTATGTCCGGTCAACGCCATTAACCGGGTGGATGGCGCTGTGCAGCTCAATGAAAGCTTGTGCGTGAGCTGCAAACTGTGCGGCATCGCCTGTCCGTTTGGCGCGATCGAATTTTCCGGCAGCCGTCCGCTGCATATCCCGGCCAATGCCAATACCCCAAAAGCCCCGCCTGCACCACCGGCACCGGCTCGCGTCAGCACACTGCTGGACTGGGTTCCGGGCGTGCGCGCCATTGCGGTGAAATGCGACCTGTGCAGCTTTGATGAACAAGGCCCGGCCTGCGTGCGGATGTGTCCAACCAAAGCCCTGCATCTGGTGAACAACATGGATATCGCCCGCGCCAGCAAACGCAAACGTGAGCTGACGTTTAATACCGACTTCGGCGATCTCTCCTTGTTTCAGCAGGCTCAGAGTGGGGATGCAAAATGAGCGCAATTTCACTGATCGTAAGCGGCGTGGCCTGGTTTGCCGCCGCCGCCGTCCTGGCATTTCTGTTCTCTTTTCATAAAGCGCTGAGCGGCTGGATCGCCGGCGTGGGCGGCGCGGTTGGCAGTCTGTGCACCGCGGCGGCGGGTTTCACCGTACTGATCAACGCTGTCGCCGTGAGCGGCGTGATGCCGTTTATCGGTCACGGCGTGCAAATCACCCCGCTGAATGCCATCTGGCTGATTACGTTAGGGCTGTGCGGGCTGTTCGTCAGCCTGTACAACATCGACTGGCATCGTCATCCGCAGGTCAAAGCGAACGGCCTGCTGGTGAATCTGCTGATGGCGGCGGCGGTGTGCGCCGTTGCTGCCAGTAATCTCGGCACGCTGGTGGTGATGGCGGAAATTATGGCGCTGTGCGCCGTGTTCCTGACCGGTTGTAGCAAAGAAGGCAAGCTGTGGTTTGCGCTGGGACGTCTCGGTACGCTGCTGCTGGCGATTGCCTGCTATCTGGTGTGGCAGCGCTATGGCACCCTGGAGCTGCGTCTGCTCGATCTGCGCACGCAGGAACTGCCGCTGGGCTCCGACATCTGGCTGCTCGGCGTGGCGGGCTTTGGTCTGCTGGCGGGGATCATTCCACTGCACGGCTGGGTACCGCAGGCACATGCGAATGCCAGCGCACCTGCTGCCGCCCTGTTCTCCACCGTGGTGATGAAGGTCGGTCTGCTGGGTATTCTCTCTTTATCGCTGATTGGCGGTAATGCGCCGCTGTGGTGGGGTGTGCTGCTGCTGATACTCGGCATGATCACCGCGTTTGTCGGCGGTCTGTATGCGCTGATGGAGCACAATATTCAGCGACTGCTGGCGTATCACACCCTGGAAAACATCGGCATTATTCTGCTCGGTCTGGGCGCAGGCGTGACCGGGATTGCCCTCAATCAACCGGCGCTGATTGCCCTTGGCCTGACCGGCGGTCTCTACCACCTGGTGAACCACAGCCTGTTCAAAAGCGTACTGTTCCTCGGTGCGGGCAGCATCTGGTTTCGTACCGGACATCGCGATATCGAAAAGCTGGGCGGCATCGGCAAACGCATGCCGGTGATTTCTATCGCTATGTTGGTCGGGCTGATGGCGATGGCCGCACTGCCGCCGCTGAACGGCTTCGCCGGTGAGTGGGTTATCTATCAGTCTTTCTTCAAACTGGGCAACAGCGGCGCGTTTATTGGTCGTCTGCTGGGACCATTACTGGCGGTTGGACTGGCGATCACCGGTGCGCTGGCGGTGATGTGTATGGCGAAAGTGTATGGCGTCACCTTCCTCGGCGCGCCGCGCACGAAAGAGGCGGAAAACGCCTGCTGTGCGCCGATCCTGATGGGTATCAGCGTCGTGGCGCTGGCGATTTGCTGTGTGCTGGGCGGTGTTGCCGCGCCGTGGCTGCTGCCGCTGCTGGCGACCGCCGTCCCTCTGCCGCTGGAAACCGCCAATACCACCGTTTCGCAGCCGATGATCACGCTGCTGCTGATAGCCTGTCCGCTGTTGCCGTTCATCCTCATGGCGATGTTCAAAGGCAACCGTCTGCCGTCGCGTTCACGCGGTACGGCATGGGTCTGCGGTTACGATCACGAGCAGTCAATGGTCATTACCGCGCACGGTTTCGCGATGCCGGTGAAGGAAGCTTTTGCTCCGGTCCTCAAACTGCGGAAGTGGCTTAACCCGGTAGCGTGGGTTCCGGGCTGGCAGAGCGCGGCTGTGCCGGTTCTGTTCCGTCGTCTGGCGCTGATTGAGCTGGCCGTGCTGGTGGTGATTGTGGTTTCACGAGGAGCCTGAGAATGAGTGTTTTATATCCGTTAGTTCAGGCGCTGGTGTTGTTTGCCGCCGCGCCGCTGCTATCCGGCGTGACCCGCGTGGCACGTGCCCGTCTGCACAATCGCCGCGGTCCGGGCGTATTGCAGGAATATCGTGACATTATCAAACTGCTGGGCCGCCAGAGCGTCGCGCCAGCGGACGCCGGGTGGGTCTTTCGCCTGACGCCGTTTGTGATGGTCGGCGTGATGCTGACTATCGCGACCGCGCTGCCGGTGGTGACCGTCGGCTCTCCGCTGCCGCAACTGGGCGATTTGATAACCCTGATTTACCTGTTCGCCATCGCCCGTTTCTTCTTTTCCATTGCCGGTCTGGATACCGGTAGCCCGTTCACCGCGATCGGTGCCAGCCGTGAAGCAATGCTCGGCGTGCTGGTTGAGCCGATCCTGCTGCTGGGTTTGTGGGTCGCCGCGCAGGTGGCCGGTTCCACCCATATCAGCAATATCACCGATACGATCTACCACTGGCCGACGGCCCACAGTATTCCGCTGATTCTGGCGCTGTGCGCCTGCGCCTTCGCCACCTTTATCGAAATGGGCAAACTGCCGTTCGATCTGGCGGAAGCAGAACAGGAGTTGCAGGAAGGACCGTTGACCGAATACAGCGGCAGCGGTTTTGCGGTGCTGAAGTGGGGCATTAGCCTGAAACAGCTGGTGGTACTGCAAATGTTTGTCGGCGTGTTCCTGCCGTGGGGACAGATGGAAGCGTTCAGCATGGGGGGACTGCTGCTGGCGCTGGTGGTTGCCATCGTCAAGCTGCTCGTCGGCGTGCTGGTGATTGCCCTGTTCGAAAACAGCATGGCGCGTCTGCGTTTTTGCGCCACTTCACGCGTGACCTGGGCCGGTTTTGGGTTTGCGTTTTTAGCGTTCGTCTCCTTGCTGGTGGCGTGATTTAAGAGAGTTTGAGCATGTCTGAAGAAAAATTAGGTCAACAATACCTTGCTGCACTGCACCAGGCGTTTCCTGGCGTGGTGCTGGACGAAGCCTGGCAGACCAGGGATCAGCTGACGATCACTGTGAAGGTCAATTATCTGCCGGAAGTGGTCGAATTCCTGTACTACAAGCAGGGTGGGTGGCTCTCTGTGCTGTTCGGCAACGATGAACGCCAGTTGTGCGGTCACTACGCCGTGTACTACGTGCTGTCGATGGAGCAGGGCACCAAATGCTGGGTAACGGTGCGTGTTGAGGTCGATCCGAACAAGCCGGAATACCCGTCCGTTACGCCGCGCGTGCCTGCGGCGGTGTGGGGCGAGCGCGAAGTGCGCGATATGTACGGTCTGATCCCGGTCGGTTTGCCGGACGAACGCCGTCTGGTGTTACCGGATGACTGGCCGGATGAACTCTATCCGCTGCGTAAAGACAGCATGGATTACCGTCAGCGCCCGGCACCGACCACCGATGCTGAGACTTATCAGTTCATCAACGAACTGGGTGACAAGAAAAACAACGTGGTGCCGATTGGCCCGCTGCACGTCACTTCGGATGAGCCGGGACACTTCCGCCTGTTCGTTGACGGCGAAAATATTATCGACGCCGATTATCGCCTGTTCTATGTCCACCGCGGCATGGAGAAACTGGCGGAAACCCGGATGGGTTACAACGAAGTCACCTTCCTGTCGGATCGCGTCTGCGGTATCTGCGGCTTTGCCCACAGCACCGCGTATACCACTTCGGTTGAAAACGCGATGGGCATTGTGGTGCCGGAACGCGCGCAGATGATCCGCGCCATTCTGCTGGAAGTGGAGCGTCTGCACTCCCACCTGCTGAACCTTGGCCTGGCCTGTCATTTCACCGGGTTCGACTCCGGTTTTATGCAGTTCTTCCGCGTACGCGAAACCTCCATGAAGATGGCGGAGATCCTGACCGGGGCGCGGAAAACCTACGGTCTGAACCTGATCGGCGGGATTCGTCGCGATCTGCTGAAAGAGGACATGATTCAGACCCGCCAACTGGCGCAACAGATGCGTCGCGACGTGCAGGAACTGGTGGATATGTTACTCAGCACACCAAACATGGAACAGCGCACCGTGGGTATTGGTCGTCTGGATCCGGAAATCGCGCGTGATTTCAGTAACGTTGGGCCGATGGTTCGCGCCAGCGGTCACGCCCGTGACACCCGCGCCGATCACCCGTTTGTCGGTTACGGCCTGCTGCCGATGACGGTTCACAGCGAACAGGGTTGTGATGTGATCTCGCGCCTGAAGGTGCGTATCAACGAAGTGTATACCGCGCTGAATATGATCGACTTCGGTCTGGACAACCTGCCTGGCGGTCCGCTGATGGTAGAAGGCTTTACCTACATCCCGCATCGCTTTGCGCTGGGCTTCTCCGAAGCGCCGCGCGGTGATGATATCCACTGGAGTATGACCGGCGACAACCAGAAGCTGTACCGTTGGCGCTGTCGTGCGGCGACTTACGCCAACTGGCCAACTCTGCGCTATATGCTGCGCGGCAACACCGTTTCTGATGCACCGCTGATTATCGGTAGCCTTGACCCTTGCTACTCCTGTACCGACCGCATGACCGTGGTGGATGTGCGTAAGAAGAAGAGCAAAGTCGTGCCCTACAAAGAACTTGAGCGCTACAGCATTGAGCGTAAAAACTCGCCGCTGAAATAAGGAATCGCCATGTTTACCTTTATCAAAAAAGTCATCAAAACCGGCGCGCCGACTTCGTCTTATCCGCTGGAGCCGATTGCGGTTGATAAAAACTTCCGCGGCAAGCCGGAGCATTATCCGCAGCAGTGTATTGGCTGCGCGGCCTGCGTGAATGCCTGTCCGTCGAATGCGCTGACGGTGGAAACCGATCTCGCCCGTGGCGAACTGGCCTGGCAGTTCAACCTTGGGCGCTGCATTTTCTGCGCCCGCTGCGAAGAAGTGTGCCCGACGGCGGCGATCAAGCTTTCGCAGGAGTACGAACTGGCGGTATGGAAGAAAGAAGATTTCCTCCAGCAGTCTCGTTTTGCGCTGTGCAACTGCCGCGTGTGTCACCGTCCTTTCGCCGTCCAGAAAGAGATTGATTACGCCATTGCGCTGCTCAGGCACAACGGCGACAGCCGCGCGGAGCATCACCGCGAAAGCTTTGAGACCTGCCCGGACTGCAAGCGCCAGAAGTGCCTGGTGCCGTCCGACCGTATTGAACTGACTCGCCATATGAAAGAGGCCAGCTGATGAGCAATTTATTAGGCCCGCGTGACGCAAACGGTATTCCGGTACCGATGACGGTGGATGAGTCCATCGCCAGCATGAAGGCGTCATTGCTGAAAAACATCAAGCGTTCAGCGTATGTTTACCGCGTGGACTGCGGCGGCTGTAACGGTTGCGAAATTGAAATTTTTGCAACGTTGTCACCGCTGTTCGATGCCGAACGCTTCGGTATCAAAGTCGTACCGTCGCCGCGTCATGCGGACATTCTGCTGTTCACTGGCGCGGTCACCCGCGCGATGCGCTCTCCGGCGCTGCGTGCCTGGCAGTCAGCGCCCGATCCGAAAATCTGTATCTCTTACGGCGCTTGCGGCAACAGCGGTGGCATTTTCCACGACCTGTACTGCGTCTGGGGCGGCACCGACAAAATTGTGCCGGTGGATGTGTATATTCCAGGATGCCCGCCGACGCCTGCGGCTACGCTGTACGGTTTCGCGATGGCGCTGGGCCTGCTGGAGCAGAAAATTCATGCTCGCGCCCCAGGCGAACTGGATGAACAGCCTGCGGAAATTCTGCACCCGGAAATGGTGCAACCGCTGCGCGTGAAGATTGATCGCGAAGCGCGTCGTCTGGCGGGCTATCGCTACGGGCGACAGATTGCTGATGACTACCTGCGACAGCTAGGTCAGGGTGAACATCAGGTGGCGCGCTGGCTGGAAGCGGAAAGCGACCCACGTCTCACTGAGATCGTTTCGCATCTGAATCAGGTTGTTGAAGAGGCGCGTATCCGATGAGTGAAACGGTGGTGTTCAGTCAACTGAGCCGTAAGTTTATTGATGAGAACAATGCGACACCCGCAGAGGCGCAGCAGGTTGTCTATTACAGCCTGGCGATTGGCCATCATCTTGGGATCATCGACTGTCTTGAAGCGGCGCTGACCTGTCCGTGGGATGCATATCTGGCGTGGATTGCCACGCTGGAAGAGGGGAGCGAGGCCCGTCGAAAGATGGAAGGGGTGCCGAAGTACGGGGAGATCGTCATCGATTTTAACCATGTGCAAATGCTGGCGCACGCGTTCGATCGGGCGCTTGCCGTACAGACTCCGGAGCAGCAGGCATGGAGTAAACAGATGCTCGGCATGCTGCACGATATTCATCAGGAGAGTGCCATCTACCTGATGGTGAGGAGACATCGTGACTGACGTTTTATTGTGTGTTGGCAACAGCATGATGGGGGATGACGGCGCGGGTCCGCTACTGGCAGAAAAATGTGCGGCGCAGGCGAAGGGCAACTGGGTGGTCATCGACGGAGGCAGTGCGCCGGAAAATGACATCGTGGCCATCCGCGAACTGCGCCCGGATCGTCTGCTGATCGTGGATGCTACCGATATGGGGCTGAATCCCGGCGAAATCCGCATCATTGATCCTGACGATATCGCCGAAATGTTCATGATGACGACCCATAATATGCCGCTGAACTATCTGGTCGATCAGCTCAAAGAAGACGTCGGTGAGGTGATCTTCCTCGGTATTCAGCCGGATATTGTCGGATTTTATTATCCCATGACTCAGCCGATTAAGGATGCCGTCGACACCGTTTACCAGCGTCTCGACGGTTGGGAAGGCCACGGCGGTTTCGCGGAACTGGACGCGTCGTGATGTTCATGCCGGATGACGGTTTGGCCTCATCCGGCCCGTTCTTCTTTCACCTGTTCAATCACTAATTTCCCCTGCATCACCGCCACATTGACGATGGTGCCGGTAGGAAAACCGGCCTGTTCCAGCCAGTCGCCGTTAATGGTTAACGACGCATGCCGGCTATAGCGGCGCGTGTTGCCGGTTTTTGGATCTTCATGGCGCTTTCTGACATAGCTCACCTTTAAACGACGAAAGGGCCTGCTGATAGCGACTTCAGGACTGTCAGTCTCAATAGTCATAAACGATTCCTTGTTGCCCACGGGTAGAAGAATATACCTGTATAAAATGCCAGTAAAAGAGGGGAAGGGCAAACCGGAAACTGGAAGGGAGATAGCGGAAACAGAATGCAAATGATGTAACGGGAAAGGGAGGGAAGACCGGTAGAGGCCGGACAGCGAGAGCGCCATCCGGCATCTTGTTTAGGTCAGATCCTGTCCGTTGCTGGCGATCACTTTTTTATACCACCAGAACGATTTTTTACGGGTTCGTGCAAGCGTACCGTTTCCGGCATCATCGCGGTCGACATAGACGAATCCATATCGTTTGCTCATTTCCCCCGTTGACGCGGCCACCAGATCAATACAGCCCCAGGTGGTGTAACCCATCAGCGGCACGCCATCCTCAATGGCGTCAGCCATGGCCCGGATATGTTCGCGCAGATAGCTGATGCGATAATCGTCATTAATGTTGCCGTCGGCATCGATTTCATCTTTTGCCCCAAGACCGTTTTCCACCAGAAACAGC
The DNA here is from genome assembly GCF_030332305.1 of Citrobacter sp. Ct235. Taxonomy (NCBI): domain Bacteria; kingdom Pseudomonadati; phylum Pseudomonadota; class Gammaproteobacteria; order Enterobacterales; family Enterobacteriaceae; genus Citrobacter; species Citrobacter sp. Ct235. Next base: position 120,671 of record NZ_JAOWIC010000043.1, on the reverse strand, counting down.
GGTTTCTGATAGCGGTCGTACATCATGTTCATTGTGATGCGCAGGCCAAGCGGGTCTATTCCCCAACCCCAGTCGCTTACCTGAAGGTATGGGTTGCGAAGCGACTTCACCACGTTTGCGGCACTGGTGTTCTTTGTATTCATCTCAGCCGACGCGCAGCGCGACGCGTAATAGCTGAAAGAGACAAAATCGACGGTATTTTTCAGGATGGCATCATCTTCCGGGGTTTTCTCTATCACCACGCCTTTCTCGCGGAACACGCGGGCAGAGTAAGCCGGATACGCCCCGCGCGCCTGCACGTCAATGAAGAACAGGTTTTCACGATCTTTTTCCAGCGCCGTCCAGACATCTTCCGGTTTACAGGAGTAGGGATAAAAATTTCCCCCTGCCAGCATACAACCCACCTGGTTCTGCGGGTTTACCTCATGGGCGATTTTCGTCGCCAGCGCGCTGGCAATCAGCTCGTGGTGCGCGGCCTGATATTTCACCTGATCCTGATTTTCCCCCTCTTCAAACACCAGCCCCGCGCCGGAGAATGGGCTGTGCAGCATGATGTTGATTTCATTGAAGGTCAGCCAGTATTTCACCAGACCATCGAAGGTTTCAAAACAGGTACGTGCATAGCGAGTGAAAAAATCCACCATCTTGCGGTTACGCCAGGAGCCGTATTCGGTGACCAGATGCATCGGCACATCGAAGTGGCACAACGTCACCAGCGGTTCAATACCGTACTTTTTGCACTCGGCAAATACCGCGCGATAGAACGCAATGCCTTCCTCGTTTGGCGTCAGTTCGTCGCCGTTGGGATAGAGACGGCTCCAGGCAATCGAGGTACGAAAGACGGTGAAGCCCATTTCCGCCATCAGGGCGATATCGTCTTTATAGCGATGGTAAAAATCGATCGCCTGATGGCTTGGATAGAATTCGTCATTCCGCAGTTGGAAGCGTTTCTCCAGTCCCAGTTTGACCGGCATGCGATGTTCGCCGTGCGGGATCATATCGACGGTGGTCAGCCCTTTGCCGCCCTCCCGGTATGCCCCTTCAGACTGGTTGGCGGCCAGCGCGCCGCCCCATAAAAATCCTTGCGGAAATACAGCCATAGTAAACCTCAGTGAATAACAGTCAGACGCTGGCGCTTTTTACCGCGGACGGTTGCGCCGCCTGGTTTTTTCGTGCCTGTGCGGCTGCATCCTCGACGGGGATATCCTCAAAGCCCAGCAGCAGCGTCAGGACAAACGACAACACGACCGCCAGCGCCATGACGCCGAACACCCAGACGATGGTCATTGGGTTGGCCGGATCGAAAAACTGAACGCTGGTAAACAGGCCCGGTGCCGCCATTGAGTGGCTGGCGAGCCCGGCCATACCAGCGACGGCGCCACAGATGAAGCCGCTGATAAGACTCGCAATCAGCGGACGTTTCAGGCGTACCGCCACACCGTAGAGGGCGGGTTCTGAAATCCCCGCCATGATAGCCGAGGCCGCCGCTGCCAGTGCGGTCTGGCGCAGTTCCGGGTTTTTCGTTTTCCAGGCAACCGCCAGCGAGGAGCCGCCGAGCGACAGGTTGGCACCAATTTCGGACGGCATTACCATCCCTTCTTTACCCGTTTCGGCGATGGTCTGGATGATGGTCGGCGTAAAGACGCGGTGCATCCCGGTCATCACCAGCAGCGGCCACAGTGCGCCCATAATGGCGACAGACAGCCAGCCGAGATAGCCGTGAATGGTATAGACCAGCGCGGAAATTGCGCTACCGATCCAGATGCCAATTGGCCCAATCAGGACGATGGCAAGCGGTGCGGCGATCAGTACGATCAGCATGGGTTTCAGGAAGTTTTTGGTGACCGCGGGCGTAATGCGATCCACCCAGCGTTCGATATACGACAAACACCATGTCATGACCAGCGCCGGAATAACCGTATAGGTATATTTCACCGCGGTGACCGGGATCAGCGCGAATTCAACGTGCTCGCCCTGTGCCGCTTTCGCCATCAGATCGATAAAGCTCGGATGCACCAGCACCCCGGCAATGGCGATCGCCAGCGACATGTTGGTTTTGAATTTAATCGCCGCCGAGGCAGCCACCATTAACGGCAGGAAGAAGAAGGCACCATCGCCGATCACGGTCAGGATCGTTAAGGTGGAAGAGCCTTTTTCCAGCACGCCGGTCATTTCAAGGATCATCGCCAACAGTTTGAGCATCGATCCACCGATAATCGCCGGGATCAGCGGTGACATGGTGCCGATCAGCGCATCCAGGATCCCCGCGCCAATGCGTTTTAGCGTCAGCTTCGGTTTGCCGACGGGTTCTGCTGGTTGCATATCGCCCGGCAGCAGGCTAACGACTTCCCGATACGCCTGGGAGACGGTATTGCCGATGATGACCTGACACTGGTTGTCGCTGCGAACCACGCCGAGTACACCGCTGAGAGTTTTGAGCGTGGCGCTGTCGACCCGCGCGTCATCTTTCACGACGAAACGCAGACGCGTCATGCAGTGTGTCACTGCGGTGATGTTGTCGACGCCGCCCAAAGCCGTCACCACGGCGCGCGCCAGCGCTGCATAATTCTTGGACATAGGATTTTTATCCTGTTTTATCAGTAGGGTACGTTTTATTTTGCCGCTCGCTCGCCTGAACGATCGTCGGTGATGAAACGTTGATGAGAAACCGGTTCCACAAAATCATGAATAGATTGTGTTAATCAGGCAATATTTAATTTTATCTATTTTCGTGAATTGTGATTTGAATCACTCGTGGTTTTTTGGCGTGATTTAGCATCAAGGACAACCGCGTAGCGGTGAAGTACACTGCATCTCATTGCGAGAAAAGGAAGAAAAATTATGACGACGATGCTGGAGGTAGCGCAGCGGGCCGGAGTGTCGAAGGCGACGGTCTCCAGGGTGCTTTCAGGGAATGGCTACGTCAGCCAGGAAACGAAGGATCGCGTATTTCAGGCGATTGAAGAGAGCGGTTATCGGCCAAACCTGCTGGCGCGTAGCCTTGCGGCGAAAACCAGTCAAACGCTGGGACTTGTGGTGACCAACACCCTCTACCACGGCGTCTATTTCAGCGAGTTACTGTTTCACACCGCGCGGATGGCGGAAGACAAAGGTCGTCAGTTGCTGCTTGCCGATGGTAAGCACAGCGCCGAAGAAGAGCGCCAGGCGATCCAGTATCTGCTGGACTTGCGCTGCGACGCCATCATGATCTACCCGCGTTTTCTCAGCGTGGATGAGATCGATAAAATTATCGACAGCCACTCGCAACCGATTATGGTGCTTAACCGCCGGTTACGAAAAAATAGCAGCCACTGCGTCTGGTGCGATCAAAAGCAAACCAGTTTTAACGCCGTGGCGGAACTGATTGCCGCAGGCCATCAGCAGATTGCCTTTATTACCGGCTCAATGGACTCCCCTACCGGGGTTGAACGTCTGTCGGGGTACAAAGAGGCGCTGACCCGACACGGCATCGCCGTCAATGACGAGCTGATCGTCAACGGCAAATGGACGCCTGCCTGCGGTGCGGCGGGGGTGGACACGCTGCTTTCACGTAACGCGACGTTCAGCGCGCTGGTGGCCAGCAATGACGACATGGCGATTGGGGCCATCAAACAGTTGCATGACAAAGGACTGGTTGTGCCATCGCAGGTGTCGGTGATCGGTTTTGACGATATCGCAATGGCACCCTACACCATACCGGCGCTCTCCAGCGTCAAAATTCCAGTGACGGAGATGATTCAGGAGACCATTGGTCGACTCATCTTCATGCTGGACGGCGGGGCGTTTACGCCACCGAAAAGCTTCACCGGCACGCTGATCCGCCGCGATTCTGTTGCGCCTGTCACGGCGCAGTAAAAATTGTCACCCGTCATCGTCATTCGTGACGATGACACCGCAATGGTCGCCCCCTGTTTTTAAATATCGTTAAATTACAGCAAGATAAAAACTGGCATGATTTGTGAATGTTTCGGCACATTATCTGTCATTGCTGGAGAGTTTGATGAACCGTTTCATCATTGCAGACGCCAATAAGTGCATTGGTTGCCGTACCTGTGAGGTGGCCTGCGTGGTCTCCCATCAGGAAAACCAGGACTGCGCGTCACTGACCCCTGAAACCTTTTTACCCCGTATCCATGTGATCAAAGGCGTCAATGTCTCGACGGCGACGCTGTGCCGCCAGTGTGAGGACGCGCCGTGTGCGAACGTTTGTCCGAACGGTGCCATCAGCCGTGATAAAGGCTTTGTCCACGTCATGCAGGAACGTTGCATTGGCTGTAAAACCTGCGTGGTGGCCTGCCCGTATGGGGCAATGGAAGTGGTGGTGCGTCCGGTCGTGCGTAATAGCGGCGCAGGCCTGAACGTGCGGGCGGAAAAAGCAGAAGCTAACAAGTGCGATCTCTGCCATCACCGTGACGCCGGTCCGGCCTGTATGGAAGCCTGCCCGACGCACGCCCTGATTTGTGTTGATCGCAATAAGCTCGAGCAACTCAGCGCAGAAAAACGTCGTCGCGCGGCGCTGGAGTCCTCTGCATCGCTGCTTTTCTAATCCCTGAAAATCCGCGTAAAATACGGTAGTACTTATGCCGGATGGCGATGCTCATGCATCTTATCCGGCCTACTGTTCGCATCCCCGTAGGCCTGATAAGCGTAGCGCCATCAGGTAAACCGGGATAGATGACTGCGGAAACGACTTAATGGCACTAAACAATCACTCCGGCGTACAGCTACGTATTCGCGGCAAAGTGCAGGGCGTCGGCTTTCGCCCCTTTGTCTGGCAACTGGCGCAGCAACTGCAATTACACGGCGATGTCTGTAATGACGGTGATGGCGTCGTCGTTCGCCTGCTGGAAGAACCCTCCACGTTTATCGCTGAACTGCATCAGCACTGTCCGCCGCTGGCGCGTATCGACAGCGTGGAGAGTGAGCCATTTCACTGGGGACAGCAGCCCACCGAGTTCAGCATCCGCCAGAGCGCGGGCGGCACGATGAACACCCAGATTGTGCCCGACGCCGCCACCTGCCCGGAATGTCTTGCTGAAATGAACACGCCCGGTGAGCGGCGTTATCGCTATCCGTTTATCAACTGTACCCACTGCGGCCCGCGTTTTACCATTATCCGGGCGATGCCCTACGACCGTCCGTTTACCGTGATGGCGTCATTTCCGCTCTGTCCGCAATGCGATAAGGAGTACCGCGACCCGTATGACCGTCGTTTTCACGCCCAGCCGGTGGCTTGCCCGGCGTGTGGTCCGCATCTGAGCTGGTTGAGCGGCGGACGACAGGCGGAAAAGGACGCGGCATTGCTGGCTGCGGTTGAGATGCTGAAGGCGGGGGGCATTATCGCGGTTAAGGGCATCGGCGGGTTTCATCTGGCCTGCGATGCGCGAAACGGCGATGCGGTAGCAACTCTTCGCGCGCGTAAGCGCCGTCCAGCAAAACCGCTGGCGGTGATGCTGCCCGATGACAGCGGCTTGCCAGATGCGGCAAGTCGGCTGCTGAAAACACCCGCCGCGCCGATTGTGCTGGTGGATAAACAGCATGTTTCCTCGCTGTGTGACGGTATTGCCCCTGGGCTTGCAGAAGTTGGTGTGATGCTGCCCGCCAATCCGCTGCAGCATCTGCTGCTCCAGGAACTGAAGGGTCCGCTGGTGATGACCTCCGGCAATCTCAGTGGTAAACCTCCGGCCATCAGCAACGAACAGGCGCTTGAAGATTTACAGGATATTGCCGGGGGTTTCCTGTTGCACAATCGCGACATCGTGCAGCGCATGGACGACTCCGTGGTGCGTCAAAGCGGCGAAATGCTGCGTCGCTCGCGGGGATATGTCCCGGACGCGCTGGCGCTGCCGCCGGGTTTTCGCGACGTGCCGCCGATGCTTTGTCTGGGGGCGGATTTGAAAAACACCTTCTGCCTGGTGCGCGGTGAGCAGGCGGTGATCAGCCAGCATCTTGGCGATCTCAGCGACGACGGGATCCAGCATCAGTGGCGTGACGCGCTGCGGTTGATCCAGAATATCTATGACTTCACGCCGCAGCGTCTTGTTTGCGATGCCCATCCAGGATACGTCTCCAGCCAGTGGGCCAGCGAGATGAGCCTGCCGACAGAAAGTGTGTTGCATCATCATGCCCATGCTGCGGCCTGTCTGGCTGAACACGGCTGGCCGCTGGACGGTGGCGATGTCATCGCCCTGACGCTGGACGGCATCGGAATGGGTGAAGCGGGCGCGCTGTGGGGCGCAGAGTGTCTGCGGGTGAGCTACCGTGAGTGCGAGCACCTTGGAGGGCTGCCCGCCGTGGCGCTTGCCGGTGGCGATCTCGCTGCAAAGCAGCCCTGGCGTAACCTGTTAGCGCAGTGTCTGCGTTTTGTGCCGGACTGGCAGCGCTATCCGGAAACCGCCGGCGTGCAGCGGCAGAACTGGAGCGTGCTGGCGCGCGCGATTGAGCGCGGGATTAACGCACCGCAGGCCTCGTCCTGTGGGCGTCTGTTTGATGCGGTTGCCGCAGCGCTGAACTGCGCGCCAGAATCGCTCAGCTATGAAGGTGAGGCCGCCTGCACGCTGGAGGCGCAGGCGTCGCAATGCGCGGGCGTTAAACACCCGGTGACGTTGCCGCTGTCGGGTAATCAACTGGATCTGGCGACCTTCTGGTCGCAGTGGCTGAACTGGCAGGCAACGCCGGCCGAACGCGCATGGGCCTTCCACGATGCGCTGGCGCAAGGGTTTGCGGCGATGATGCGTGAACAGGCCACCGCGCGTGGTATCGACACGCTGGTGTTCGGCGGTGGGGTGATGCACAACCGGTTACTGTCGGCTCGGCTGGCTTATTATCTGGCGGATTTCACGCTGTTGTTCCCGCAGCAGTTACCGGCCGGTGACGGCGGACTGTCGCTGGGGCAGGGGGTGATTGCCGCAGCGCGCTGGCTGAACCATCGTGATATGCCGGATGGCGACGCGTAGCGTCTTATCCGGCCTACAATGCGGCACATGCCGTAGGCCGGACACCACGTCACTTATACGCTGACAGTGGCAGGACGGATGGCGACGAATAGCGTTACAACGCGTAACATCCCGTAGGCCGGATAAGGCGTAGCCGCCATCCGGCGCCACGTCATTTACACGGGCAGCGTTTTCAACAGGGCGAAAGCCTCCTTCATCCTGTCTTCGCTCACCACGAAGGCGCAGAGTTGTCCTTCAGCGTTCACCCCTTTGGCTACCATCCCGTCAGGTTCTGCGGCAATGTGCCAGTTCAGATCGCGACGCTGGGTTTCCCCTGCCAGGTGCAGCGGCAGTTCCGGCGTTTTGATTTTGACTAACATGGCGGGCAACTTCAGCGGCGCGTTGCCGCCGAGCAGGTTTTTCGCCAGGTACATGGCGCTGAGCTGAATCGGCTGCAGGAACGGCAGTACCTGGCCGTTAATCTCCGCGCAGTCGCCGAGAGCATAAATATCCGGGTTGCTGGTTTGCAGGTAGCTGTCGACACAAACGCCGCGATTGAGCGTTAAACCGGCGCGACGCGCCAGCGCCGTTTCCGGACGCAGGCCGGTGGCGGCAATCACCGCATCGACGTCAATGCTGCGCTGACTATCGAACGTTGCGCGAATGCCGGATGCGGTTTTCTCCAGCCCCTGCAACGATGATTTCAGCAGCAGATGCACGCCCATATCGGTAAGGCGATGCTGTAAGCGACTGCTCACTTCTGGTGGCATCAGCGAGGCGAGAAGGCTGGCGGCATTATCAATCAACGTGACCGCTTTACCCGCGCGACAGAAATCCATCGCCAGCTCTGTACCAATCAATCCGCCGCCGACAATGAGCACCCGTTGGGCGTCGCGCAACTGTGTTTCACCGGCGCGGAACTCCTGCTGACTGTTCAATGTGAGCATTAACTCACGTCCTGCTATCGGGGGAACAACGGCCGCAGCGCCCGTGGCCAGCACCAGTTTGTCATATTGCCACTGCTTATCCTGGCTTTTCACCACGTGGGCATCGGAATCAAGGTCGGTGACCCAGGTGTGCGGAAAGAGACGCAGACTGAATTGTTCGGCAAATTCTCCCGCCGACTGGCGGGTGAGATCGTCGGCGTGCTGTGCCTGGCTTATCACATGGCTGAGATCGGGTTTGTTGTACTCATCCATGCTGTCAGCCGCAATCAGGGTTAACGGGACATCCGCGTCCTGCTTGCGAATGTTTTTAACTAACTGGCGGGCGGCGAAGCCCGAACCAATGATGACGATTCCCCGGCTCATTTTGCCTCCGTTGCCAGCACGTCGAAGACGTCTTTGCCTAATGAACATTCCGGGCACAGGAAGTTGTCTGGTACGTCGCTCCACGGCGTACCCGGCGCAACGTCCTGCAACGGTTCACCTTTTACCGGATCGTAAATCCACTGGCACACGCTGCACTGCATGCACGGACCGAGGTCGGCTGCCGCTGCGGCGGCGCAGGCGCACGCTTCGTCTTTCGCCGTCGCTTTCACTGTCACTTCCGGCAGCGGCGCGAGCGCCCACTGACGCGCGATGTCGCGACCGTGCTGACGGCACAACTCCAGCGCATCCAGATCCGGGCGCCATTTAGCCTTCAGGCTCAGGGACATTTCAAAACCGGCATCCTGTAAACGGGTGGATAAGCGGTCAACCGCACCGCCGCTCCAGCCGTGGGATCCAAAGGCGCTGGCGCGTTTGTTACGAAAACGCAGTCCGGTCATCTCTTCCACCAGACCGGCGATTTTCGGCATCATCACGTTGTTCATCGTGGAGGTGCCGACCAGCACGCCTTTCGAGCGGAAGACGTTGGTCAGGATTTCATTTTTATCGCTGCGGGCGACATTAAAAATTTTCACCGCCACGTTCGGGTCGACTTCGTTAATCCCCTGGGCAATCGCATCCGCCATCATGCGGGTGTTATTGGACATGGTGTCGTAGAAAATAGTGATCCTGTCTTCCTGATAGTCCGCCGCCCATTTCAGATATAACTCAACAATCTGGGTTGGATTATCGCGCCATACCACACCGTGAGAGGTGGCAATCATATCCACCGGCAGGTTGAAGCCGAGGATTTCGCTAATTTTTGGCGTCACCAGTCGGCTGAACGGGGTCAGGATGTTGGCGTAATAGCGCTGGCACTGCTCGAACAGTTCGGTTTGATCCACTTCATCGTTAAACAGACGTTCGTCACAGTAGTGCTGACCGAAAGCGTCGTTACTGAACAGGACGGCATCGCCGGTCATGTAGGTCATCATGCTGTCCGGCCAGTGCAGCATCGGGGTTTCCACGAAGATCAGCTGCTTGCCGTTGCCGATATCCAGCGTGTCGCCGGTTTTCACGACGTTAAAGTTCCACTCCGGATGGTGGTGGTGACCGGTAATCGAGTCAATGGCGTTGGCGGTGCAGTAGATGGGCGTATCCGGGATCTGCATCATCAGTTCGGTCAGCGCTCCGGCGTGATCTTCTTCCGCATGGTTGATAATGATGTAATCGATATCTGCGAGGTCAATTTCATTACGCAGGTTCTGCACAAATTCGCGGCTGAATTTATGATCGACGGTATCGATCAGAACATTTTTTTCTTCATGGATGAGATAGCTGTTGTAGCTGCTGCCGCGCAGCGTTTTGTATTCAGTTCCGTGGAAATCACGCACTTCCCAGTCACGTTGGCCAACCCAATGAATGTTATTTTTAACCAGAATAGACATAGCAACCTCAATTAATTCAGCGTTGTTCAAAGTAAGTTGCTTTGCATATTGCAGGCTACGTGCCAACTTTTTAATTTGTTGATTTTCAATAAAATGTTGTTTCTATACTCTTTAAATGGTAGTCAAAAAGACTATCCATGACACAGTCAATATGACACCATGAATTGTCAAAATGACAGTGAGGACACCATGAGTTTTTCCGTTGATGTGCTGGCGGGTATCGCCATTGAATTACAGCGCGGAGTGGGTCATCAGGACCGGTTTCAACGTCTGATTACCACGCTGCGTCAGGTGCTGGAATGCGACGCCTCAGCGCTACTGCGCTATGAGGCGCGCCAGTTTATCCCGCTGGCGATTGACGGTCTTGCTCGCGATGTGCTCGGCAGGCGTTTTACGCTGGAAGGGCATCCCCGGCTGGAGGCCATCGCCCGCGCCGGCGACGTGGTGCGCTTTCCAGCGGACAGTTCCCTGCCCGATCCCTATGACGGGCTGATCCCGGGGCAGGAGAGCCTGAAAGTGCACGCCTGCATTGGGCTGCCGCTTTTTGCCGGGCAGAACCTGATTGGTGCGCTGACGCTCGACGGTATGGCGCCAGACCAGTTTGATGTTTTCAGTGATGAAGAGTTACGACTGATCGCCGCGCTGGCCGCCGGTGCGCTCAACAATGCGCTGCTGATTGAACAACTGGAACGCCAGAATATGCTGCCAGGTTCGGGTATCGATTTCGAACAGGTAAAAGAGACGCAGATGATTGGCCTCTCGCCGAACATGATGCAGCTGAAAAAAGAGATCGAGATTGTGGCAGGCTCCGATCTCAATGTGTTAATCAGCGGCGAAACCGGCACCGGGAAAGAGCTGGTGGCGAAGGCGATTCACGAAGGTTCACCTCGTGCGGTCAATCCGCTGGTCTATCTGAACTGTGCCGCGCTGCCGGAAAGTGTGGCGGAGAGTGAACTGTTTGGTCATGTGAAAGGGGCGTTTACCGGGGCCATCAGCAACCGCAGCGGCAAGTTTGAAATGGCCGATAACGGCACGCTGTTTCTTGACGAAATTGGGGAGCTGTCGCTGGCGCTGCAGGCGAAACTGCTGCGCGTGTTGCAGTACGGCGATATTCAGCGTGTCGGCGACGACCGCAGTTTGCGCGTGGATGTGCGCGTGCTGGCGGCGACCAACCGCAGTCTGCGTGAAGAGGTGCTGGCGGGACGTTTTCGTGCCGATCTGTTTCATCGCCTGAGCGTGTTCCCGCTTTCCGTTCCTCCGCTACGAGAACGCGGTGAGGATGTGGTGCTGCTGGCGGGCTATTTTTGCGAGCAGTGCCGACTACGGCTGGGGCTTTCCCGCGTAGTGCTCAGTTCGGGCGCGCGCAGCCATCTGTTGAATTACGGCTGGCCGGGTAATGTACGTGAGCTGGAACATGCCATTCATCGGGCGGTGGTGCTGGCGCGGGCGACCCGGGCCAGAGACGACATCGTACTGGACGTGTCGCATTTCGCGTTACAGGAGGAGGCGATGGTGTCGCAGCCGGAAGTGGCGGCGGATATCCCGCGCAATCACAATTTGCGTGACGCGACGGAGGCTTTCCAGCGGGAGATGATTCGCCAGGCGCTGGCGCAAAACAATCACAACTGGGCGGCCAGCGCGCGGGCGCTTGAAACGGACGTCGCCAACCTGCACCGGCTGGCGAAGCGTCTTGGGCTGAAGGATTAGATAATCCCGGCCTGGTAGAAATCCTGTAGGTTGATGGCGCCGGTGAGTTTACCGGTTTCATCCACCACCGGTGCGGCGGTGATTTTGCGCTTCATCAGGATCTCTTTGGCATCAATCGCCCGGCTTTCTGACTGTAAGGTGATGCCGTTGTGGGTCATGGCTTCACTGACCGGCGTGGTGAGCGCGCCGCCGCCAACCAGCCAGCGACGCAGGTCACCGTCGGTAAAGACGCCTTTCACCAGCATCTGCTCGTCGCAAACGGCGACCAGACCCAGACCGGTACGGCTTAACTCCAGCATCGCGTCCATCACGCTGGTGGCGAGTTGAACCTGCGGGACGGCATCGTCGCGGCGCATCAGGTGATGCACTTTATTGAGTAAACGCGCGCCCAGCGCACCGGCCGGATGCGAGCGGGCAAAATCTTCTTCATTGAAACCGCGCGCCTGCATGACCGCCATCGCCAGCGCGTCGCCCATCATCAGGGTATTGACGGTGCTGGACGTCGGTGCCAGGTGCATCGGGCAGGCTTCGCGCTCGACGGAAATATCCAGCACGGCCTTCGCCGCCAGACCCAGTGGTGAATTGGGTTTGCCGGTCATGGCCAGCAGGGCGATGGACTTGTCTTCCAGGCGAGGAATGATGAGATCCAGTTCTTTTGCGCCACCGGAATAGGAGATGAACAACATCACGTCGCGGCTTTCGATCATCCCCAGATCGCCATGCAGCGCTTCGGCAGGATGAACAAAAAAGGCCGGAGTGCCGGTACTGGCGAGCGTCGCGGCGATTTTCTTACCAATATGACCCGACTTGCCGATACCCGAGACAATCACTTTGCCTTCGCAATGGATAATGATATTGGCGGCACGGATAAAATCATCGCCCAGACGTTCCGGCAAACGGCTTGCTTCCTGTAATTCCAGCATTAACGTCTGACGGCCCGCGTTCAGTAGTGCATCACTCATTGGTTTCTCCGGTTATGATCACTTCAATCCCTTTCTCTTCCAGCGCCTGACGAAATGCGGGATCAATACCCGCGTCGGTAATCAGTTTGTCGACGCTTTCCAGACTGCACACAACATTCGGACTCTTGCGACCAAACTTGGATGAGTCCGCCATCAGGATCACTTCGCGAGCGGCGTTGCACATCGCTTTGCTGACGGTGTAGACCTCATTAAAAGTGGTCACGCCAGCACTGAGATCAATGCCGTCGGTGCCCATGAAGAGTTTATCAAAACTGAACTGCTCAAAGGCGTTTTCCGCGAGCTGTCCGTGAAATGAGGCCGATTTTTTACGGAACGTGCCGCCGGGCATCAGGATGGTTTGTTCGTTGTCTAACTCGGATAGCGCGTTGACAATATGCAGGCTGTTGGTCATGACGGTGATATTACTAAAGCGGGTAAGCATCGGTACCATTTGTAGTACGGTGCTCCCGGCATCCAGAATGATGGAGTCGCCATCGTGGATAAAGCGGACGGCTGCTTCAGCAATACGTTCTTTCTTGAGCGTATTGATCAGCGTTTTGTGATCGATAGGCGGATCGGACTCCTCTTTATTTAACATCACGCCGCCATAGGTACGAATGACGGTTTCGGCATTTTCCAGAACGACAAGGTCTTTGCGAATGGTTGTGCCCGTGGTGTCAAAGTACTGGGCCAGTTCTTCTACTGAGCATTTCCCCTGCTTTTGCAGATGCTCAAGAATAGCGGCCTGACGCTGACGAGGTTTCATTGGTGTAATTACCCTGAATTAAATTTGCGAAATGATAATTTCGCAAGCTATAAGCATTCACAACGAAATTACCCATGTTTCAAACTAAGCGCCAATGATAGTGCATTCTGCGACAACGGATCATGGGGAAAGATCACATCAGGCTGTAATTCATTAAGATGTTTGCCCTGAATGGCGTCGATTTTGCCAGGTCTGGCGAATACGGTGAGACCTTTCATAAACAACGTATCGGTGACCCGCCGATCGTCATCGAGTGCGACGGCGACAACGACGCGCGGTTTAAAACGTCCTCCCGAACGCCCCACGCCGACATGTCCTTGTAGGCAAAGCTGGTCAAACGCTTTGTTAAAGCGCGATATTTGCCAGTACCCCAGCGCCAGTTGCGCGCACCAGGCAATGACGGCGACGGTAACGAGTGCGGATACCATGTTGTGCTCCTTTTATTTTGCCGGATGGCGGTTTCACCTTATCCGGCCTACGGGTAAGCCCGGCAAGCATAGCGTCACCGGGCGACACCCATTAGAACATCACCTGACCGCCAGTCACATTGATTGACTGTCCGGTGCAGTACGACGCTTTCTGGCTGGCATAGAATAACAACATGTTCAGCACATCCTGATAGTCGCAGCCACGCTTCAGCGGAACCTTATCAATGTAATACTGCTCCACTTCGTCAGGTTCAATACCCAACTTGGTGGCGTACTGCGGCAGCAGCGACTGGAACATCGGTGATTTCAGCAGGTTGCCAAGCATCAGCGAATGCACGGTGATGCCATATTCCGCCAGATCCAACGCCAGCGACTGCGTTAACCCCACGCCGCCAAACTTCGCTGCGCTGTAGCCGGAGTTGTGTTTGCTGCCCACTTTACCGGATTTGGAGTTGATCTGAATAATGCGTCCCTGAATACCATCGCGGATCATCAGACGGGAGAATTCACGCGCGCAGAGGAAGTAGCCCACCAGATTCACCTGCAGCGAGCGGTCAAAATCGCCGAGCTGGAAGTCACTGATAAATGCCGCTTTGGCGATACCCGCGCTGTAAACCAGCAGATCCACGCGGCCAAAAATTTCATCTACGCCGCGAGAGAGTGCGAGTACGCTCTGTTCGCTGGTGGCGTCGGCACCAAAACCGTAGGCCATGCCTTCGCCAAATTCTGCGTTAATCTCCTGTGCGACGTTCGCGGCTTTATCGCTCTGAATATCTACAACCGCAACGCGATACCCTTCTGCTGCAAGCCCACGGCAAAGGAACGCCCCCAGGGTCTGTCCTCCACCAATGACAACGGCAACCTGATTCATTTTTCTCTCCTTAAGCGACAAACTTCAAAATACAGCCCGGCGCGATGTCGTCCGGTACAGGCCCCGCAACGTGCACGGTGCCGGGAAATTCCGCTTCGCTCTGTCCATCGAAGCGCAGGGTGATATGCCCCAGTTCACGTAAATTCTGTTCGGCCACGCTGCCGACAGCGGTGACCGGATAATGATGCTGACCCAGTTCGAACTGCGCACCGGGTTGCAACGGGCCGTTCAGTTCGCCATGACAATGGATAAAGCAAAACTCCTCGATATCCGCAGGCGCGCCTTCACGAAAGGTAATCAGCATCTGGTCACAGAGGGCATCCGGTGCGCTCTGTCCGATACGGGTGATGGTGGTCTGATAAATAACGGTCATGTCTGAACCTCTTATTGATAAATAAAGCCGGAAACAAACCAGGCGATGAGAACGGTAGGCGCACCGGTCAGGAAACGGCTCACCAGTACCGACGGTACGCCGACGCGAACCGTGTCCTGACGCGCTTCTGCCAGTGAAAGACCGACCGGGATAAAGTCACAGGCCGCCTGGGCGTTGATGGCAAACAGCGCGGGCAGCGCCAGGTGTGGCGGGATGTTGCCCAGACCAATTTGCACGCCGATCAGGACGCCGATAACCTGCGCAATGACCGCGCCAGGGCCGAGGAACGGCGACAGCAGCGGGAACGAACAAATCAGCGCCAGCGTCACCAGGCCCAGCGGATGGCTGGCAAGCGGCGCCAGGCCGTGGGCGATCCAGTCGCCAAGACCCGAGGCCATGATGATGCCGATAAGCGCCGAGACGAATGCCATGAAGGGGAGAATGGTTTTCAGTACTGTATCAATGGTGTCGCGACCCGACTGGAACAGCACGGCCACCGCCGACCCCATTCCCATTCCGACTTTCGCCAGCAGGCCATCGCTTTGTTCCGTGATCTTTTTGCTGGCATCGTAATCGCGTCCGGCGGTGGTACTTGCTGGTTGCTGTTGCGGCTGTGCTGTGGCAGACGCGTCGCCCACCACGGTAATGTTGTCTTCCCTGACGCCAGAGACATAGATGTCTTCGACGATGTACTGGGCAAGCGGTCCGGATTTCCCGGTTGAGTGAATGTTCACGGTCGGGATACGGCGTTTGGGATAGATCCCGCAGCGCAGCGTCCCGCCACAGTCGATGATGGCGACGCCAATTTCGTCTTCCGGCGGTTCGCCCTCTTTAAAGCCATCGACAGCCTGCCAGCCGGTTAACTGCGCCAGTTTGTCGACAATCGCCGGGCGCGTGCCTGCGGTGATATAGACAATTTTCTTGCCGGCGATCACGTCCAGCTCCAGCGGGCCACCCCAGCCGCCAGTCCCTTTTTCAATACGAATACGCGTCATGATGCTGCTCCTGCAAGGTGGACTTTCTGCTCAAGTTGGATACCCATCTTTTTCTCAAAGATGGAGGTCGTGAGGTCCGTAACCCAGCCACGAAAGAAGTTGGTGACCAGACCGACCAGCAGGTAGCTCACTGCCAGCGGGCCGAGTGGCAGACCTAACGTGGTCAGGCCGCTGGCAATACCGAGATAAACGAACAGTTCGCCGGGGTTGATATGTGGGAACAGGCCGTTCATCGAGTGACAGCTGTAAGAGGCTGCCGCGTAGTAGCTGGGCTTATATTTCTCTGGCATAAAGCGGCCCAGACTCAGGGTCATGGGGTTACAAAACACAAACGTGCCAATAAAGGGCAGAATCAGGTAACGGGATAATGGGTTCCCGGCACAGCGCTGGGCGAAGCGTTCGATCCGCTGTTGGCCGATAAAGTTGATGAGCGCATTCATGATGACCAGCAGGCTGATCAGCAGTGGAAGAATACCGGTGACCATCCCGGTAAACACCTCTCCACCTTTCTGGAACAGCCCGATGAACCACTCTGCTCCATGTGTAATGGTTTCGATCATTGTTCTCTCCTGTAGGGATTTTTAGTTATCTTGCGAATGGGTGACTTATTTTAATCAGATTGAAAGCAATAAAAGTGTTATTTTGATCTCAAAATGAAAGTAAAATATTTTAAATTGAAAGTTTTTACGGGAAAGAAAGAATGTGCTGACGATCAGGTCATGGAGAGCGATACGTAAATTGTGTGACGGAGCGCGTCTGGCGCTTCCTTGTATGGCGGGGGATGCTTTACCATACTTCTCTCTGGCTGAATCTGTTTAATGGATGTCTCATGTTCAAGCGTCGTTACGTAGCATTACTCCCCCTGTTTGTGTTACTTGCTGCCTGTAGTAGCAAACCGAAACCTCAAGAACCTCAAACGACAACGGGGACGCCTTCCGGCGGTTTCCTGCTTGAGCCTCAGCACAACGTTATGCAGATGGGCGGTGATTTTGCCAACAACCCAAATGCGCAGCAGTTCATCGATAAGATGGTGAACAAGCACGGTTTTAATCGTCAGCAGTTGCAGGAGATTTTGTCGCAGGCGAAGCGTCTGGATTACGTTTTACGTCTGATGGACAGGCAGGCGCCCACCACGCAGCCGCCAGCGGGGCCTAACGGCGCATGGCTGCGCTACCGCAAACAGTTCATCACGCCAGATAACGTGCAAAACGGCGTGGCGTTCTGGAATCAGTATGAAGACGCGCTGAACCGCGCCTGGCAGGTTTATGGCGTTCCGCCGGAGATCGTCGTGGGCATTATTGGCGTGGAAACCCGCTGGGGTCGCGTGATGGGAAAAACGCGCATTCTGGATGCGCTGGCGACGCTGTCGTTTAACTATCCACGTCGTGCGGAGTACTTCTCTGGCGAACTGGAGACGTTCCTGCTGATGGCGCGTAACGAACAGGACGATCCGTTAGATCTGAAAGGTTCTTTTGCTGGCGCGATGGGGTACGGACAGTTCATGCCGTCGTCCTATAAAGAGTACGCGGTGGATTTCAACGGCGACGGTCACATCAACCTGTGGGATCCGGTCGATGCCATCGGCAGCGTGGCGAATTACTTCAAAGCACACGGTTGGGTGAAGGGCGACACGGTGGCGGTGATGGCGAACGGTCAGGCACCGGGACTGGCGAATGGTTTTAAAACACAGTACAGCCCTTCTCAACTGGCGGCAGCCGGATTAACGCCGCAACAACCGCTGGGCAACCATCAGCAGGTGAGCCTGTTGCGCCTGGATATCGGCACCGGTTACCAGTACTGGTACGGCCTGCCGAACTTCTATGCCATTACCCGCTACAACCACAGCACCCATTATGCGATGGCGGTGTGGCAGCTGGGTCAGGCGGTGGCGCTGGCGCGCGTGCAGTAACGGTTTTTACCCAGGGGAGTTTCGGCTTCCCTGGGCCTCACACGTTTTTTCGGAATCCCCCTCGTAAAATTGTCACCTCATCCCCATCTCTGTCGGGAAAGTGCTATCTTGTCCGGCATATTTTTTAACTGACAGAGGCTGATATGACTGACAGTGAACTGATGCAGTTAAGTGAACAGGTTGGGCTGGCGCTGAAAGCGCGCGGTGCGACCGTGACCACCGCAGAGTCCTGCACCGGCGGTTGGGTGGCGAAAGCCATTACCGACATTGCCGGCAGCTCCGCCTGGTTCGAGCGCGGTTTTGTCACGTACAGTAACGAAGCGAAATCGCAGATGATAGGCGTGCGTGAAGAGACGCTGGCACAGCATGGCGCGGTCAGTGAGCCGGTAGTGGTTGAGATGGCGATTGGCGCACTGAAAGCGGCACGCGCTGATTTTGCTGTTTCCATCAGCGGGATTGCCGGGCCGGATGGCGGCAGCGAAGAGAAACCGGTCGGCACGGTCTGGTTCGCCTTCGCGAGCGTGCGCGGAGAAGGGATTACCCGTCGGGAATGCTTTAGCGGCGACCGTGATGCGGTGCGTCGACAAGCCACGGTTTATGCGTTGCAAACCCTGTGGCAACAATTTCTACAAAACACTTGATACTGTATGACCATACAGTATAATTGCGACAACAGTACAGAATCACTATCCGGCTTCAGCTGGCATGACAGGAGTAATTAATGGCTATCGACGAAAACAAACAGAAAGCGTTGGCGGCAGCGCTGGGCCAGATCGAAAAGCAATTCGGTAAAGGCTCCATCATGCGCCTGGGTGAAGACCGTTCTATGGACGTGGAAACCATCTCCACCGGTTCGCTTTCACTGGATATTGCGCTGGGCGCAGGCGGTCTGCCGATGGGCCGTATCGTCGAAATCTACGGGCCGGAGTCTTCCGGTAAAACTACGCTGACGCTGCAGGTGATTGCCGCTGCGCAGCGCGAAGGTAAAACCTGTGCGTTTATCGATGCAGAACATGCGCTGGATCCTATCTATGCGCGTAAGCTGGGCGTTGATATCGACAATCTGCTCTGTTCTCAGCCGGACACCGGTGAACAGGCGCTGGAAATCTGTGACGCGCTGGCACGTTCTGGTGCTGTTGACGTTATCGTTGTCGACTCCGTGGCGGCGTTGACGCCGAAAGCGGAAATCGAAGGCGAAATCGGTGACTCTCACATGGGGCTCGCAGCACGTATGATGAGCCAGGCGATGCGTAAACTGGCCGGTAACCTGAAGCAGTCCAACACGCTGCTGATCTTCATCAACCAGATCCGTATGAAAATTGGTGTGATGTTCGGTAACCCGGAAACCACTACCGGTGGTAACGCACTGAAATTTTACGCGTCTGTTCGTCTGGACATCCGCCGTATCGGCGCGGTGAAAGAGGGCGATAACGTGGTGGGCAGCGAAACCCGCGTGAAGGTGGTGAAAAACAAAATCGCAGCACCGTTTAAACAGGCTGAATTCCAGATCCTTTACGGTGAAGGTATCAACTTCTATGGCGAACTGGTTGACCTGGGCGTGAAAGAGAAGCTGATCGAGAAAGCGGGCGCATGGTACAGCTACAACGGTGAGAAAATTGGTCAGGGTAAAGCGAATGCAACAGCCTGGCTGAAAGACAACCCGGCTACCGCGAAGGAAATTGAGAAGAAAGTTCGTGAAATGCTGCTCAATAACCCGGATGACAAACCCGCTTTCACCGTTGATGATGGTGAAGGCGTTGCGGAAACCAACGAAGATTTTTAATCGTCAGGTGTCCCCCGTGCGGATAACGCAAAACTGCCATCCGGCAAAAAGTTGAATTACACTCAAGGGCTGCATTGATGCGGCCCTTTTTGCATTTCTGATTTCGAAGGTTGTTATGAGTGAACCCACACCGCGCCGACCTGCGTATTCCCGGCTGTTAGATCGCGCAGTACGTATCCTCGCGGTTCGCGATCACAGCGAACAAGAGTTACGACGTAAGCTTGCCGCCCCGGTGATGGGGAAAAACGGGCCGGAAGAGATTGATGCCACGGCAGAAGATTATGACCGGGTGATCGCCTGGTGCTACGAGCATCATTATCTTGATGATGACAGATTTATCTCCCGTTTTATCGCCAGTCGCAGCCGTAAGGGGTATGGTCCGGCGCGCATCCGACAGGAGTTGAATCAAAAGGGGATTGCCCGTGAATCGACTGAAAAAGCGATGCGGGAATGTGACGTTGACTGGTGCGCCCTCGCGCGTGACCAGGCGACTCGCAAATACGGTGAACCGCTGCCAGGCGCATTTTCGGAAAAGGTTAAGATACAGCGGTTTTTGCTTTATCGCGGGTATCTGATGGAGGATATTCAGGAAATATGGCGAAATTTTGACGATTGAGCGCATACGGGATTTTACTTCCCCGTAAAGAAAACTTATCTTATTCCCACTTTTTCCGTTCGGGTGATGGTTGTCATATGACGACCTGCGTCTGTAACGAATATTCCTTAAATACACAAAATCATTCAAGCTGCATCAAGGCGGTAAGTGAGTGAATCCCCTGGCGCTTACTGGAGTCAGCGACTGGGGAACGATCGCAGCCAACGCAGAGGCGGTTTGAAAGATGAAGTGTAGCTTGATTTCAGGATAATTATGAGCAAGAGCACCGCTGAGATCCGTCAGGCGTTTCTCGACTTTTTCCATAGTAAGGGACATCAGGTAGTTGCCAGCAGCTCCCTGGTTCCGAACAATGACCCCACTTTGTTGTTTACCAACGCCGGGATGAACCAGTTCAAGGACGTTTTCCTTGGGCTCGACAAGCGTAATTATTCCCGCGCAACCACGTCACAGCGCTGCGTGCGCGCGGGTGGTAAGCACAACGATCTGGAAAATGTTGGTTACACTGCACGTCACCATACCTTCTTCGAAATGCTGGGCAACTTCAGCTTCGGCGACTATTTCAAACATGACGCCATTCAATACGCGTGGGAACTGCTGACCGGTGAGAACTGGTTTGCCCTGCCGAAAGAGCGTCTGTGGGTGACCGTCTATGAAACAGACGATGAAGCCTATGAAATCTGGGAAAAAGAAGTAGGTATCCCTCGCGAGCGCATTATCCGCATCGGCGATAACAAAGGTGCGGCCTATGCGTCGGACAACTTCTGGCAGATGGGAGATACCGGTCCATGCGGTCCGTGCACCGAGATTTTCTACGATCATGGCGATCACATCTGGGGTGGTCCTCCGGGAAGCCCGGAAGAAGACGGCGATCGCTACATTGAGATCTGGAACATCGTCTTTATGCAGTTCAACCGTCAGGCTGACGGTACGATGGAGCCGCTGCCGAAGCCTTCCGTCGATACCGGTATGGGGCTGGAGCGTATTGCGGCTGTGCTGCAACACGTCAACTCCAACTACGAAATTGACCTGTTCCGTACGCTGATTGAAGCGGTAGCGAAAGTGACCGGTGCGACCGATCTGAGCAACAAGTCGCTGCGTGTGATTGCGGACCACATTCGTTCCTGTGCGTTCCTGATTGCCGATGGCGTGGTTCCGTCGAACGAAAACCGGGGCTATGTCCTGCGTCGCATCATTCGTCGCGCGGTACGTCATGGCAACATGCTGGGCGCGAAAGAGACCTTCTTCTACAAACTGGTGGGGCCACTGGTTGACGTCATGGGAGCGGCGGGCGAAGAACTGAAGCGTCAGCAGGCTCAGGTTGAGCAAGTACTGAAAACTGAAGAAGAGCAGTTTGCCCGTACGCTGGAGCGTGGCCTGGCGCTGCTGGATGAAGAACTGGCGAAACTGTCAGGTGATACGCTGGACGGCGAAACGGCATTCCGTCTGTACGATACCTACGGTTTCCCGGTTGACCTGACGGCGGACGTTTGCCGCGAGCGCAACATCAAAGTGGATGAAGCCGGCTTTGAAGCCGCCATGGAAGAGCAGCGCCGTCGCGCCCGTGAAGCCAGCGGTTTTGGCGCGGACTATAACGCGATGATCCGCGTTGATAGCGCCTCTGAATTTAAAGGTTACGACCATCTGGAACTGAATGGCAAAGTGACCGCGCTGTTCGTCGATGGTAAAGCGGTGGATGCCATTAGTGCCGGTCAGGAAGCCGTTGTCGTACTGGATCAGACCCCATTCTATGCGGAATCCGGTGGTCAGGTTGGCGATAAAGGTGAACTGAAAGGCGCGGGCTTTACCTTTGCCGTAAGCGATACGCAAAAATATGGCCAGGCGATTGGTCACCTCGGCAAACTGTCTGCGGGCTCTCTGAAAGTGGGCGACGCGGTTCAGGCTGACGTAGATGAAGCGCGTCGTGCGCGTATTCGTCTGAACCACTCCGCCACGCACCTGATGCATGCGGCGCTGCGCCAGATTCTGGGCACGCACGTGGCGCAGAAAGGCTCGCTGGTCAACGACAAAGTACTGCGTTTCGACTTCTCACATAATGAAGCGATGAAACCTGCGGAAATCCGTGCGGTTGAAGACCTGGTAAATGCGCAAATTCGTCGCAACCTGCCGGTTGAAACCAACGTGATGGATCTGGAAGCGGCGAAAGCAAAAGGCGCAATGGCGCTGTTCGGCGAGAAATATGACGAACGCGTTCGCGTACTGAGCATGGGTGATTTCTCTACCGAACTGTGTGGCGGGACTCACGCCAGCCGTACGGGGGATATCGGTCTGTTCCGTATCATCTCCGAGTCCGGGACGGCGGCAGGGGTTCGTCGTATTGAAGCGGTAACGGGTGAGGGCGCTATTGCGACTGTGCATGCAGAAAGCGATCGCTTAACCGATATCGCACAGCTGTTGAAGGGCGATAGCCAGAACCTGGGCGACAAAGTACGTTCAGTACTGGAACGTACTCGTCAGCTCGAGAAAGAGCTTCAGCAGTTGAAAGAACAGGCTGCCGCGCAGGAAAGTGCAAATCTTTCCAGCAAAGCGGTTGATATCAATGGTGTTAAGCTGTTGGTGAGTGAGCTTGCAGGTGTTGAGCCGAAAATGTTACGTACCATGGTTGATGATCTGAAAAATCAACTGGGGTCGACAATTATCGTGCTGGCAACGGCAACTGAAGGTAAGGTTTCTCTGATTGCGGGCGTGTCTAAGGACGTGACCGATCGTGTCAAAGCAGGGGAACTGGTCGGTATGGTCGCTCAGCAGGTGGGCGGTAAGGGTGGTGGTCGTCCGGACATGGCGCAAGCCGGTGGTACGGATGCGTCTGCTCTGCCTGCGGCGTTAGCCAGTGTGCAAGCCTGGGTCAGCGCAAAACTATAAAATAGTTACACAAAATCCTTCAAGCTGCGTCAGGGCGGAAAGCGAATAAGCCCCCGGAAGTGAACAGGTAGTTCGTGACCGGGGGAATGTGCGTAGCCAATGCTGAGACAGCCTGAAAGATGAAGTGTGTAAGCGTTAGCCGATGCCGTGGATAAGCATTCCGCGGCGTTTGCATCAACGTTGTCGACAACGATAAAGTCAGGTTGAAGTTGTGTATATCGGCTAAACTTAGGTTTAACAGAATGTGATGCCGTGACTGCTTACATGTAATGTGTTTGTCATCGCTTACTTTTTGGCGTTATATGATGGATAATGCCGGGATA
Organism: Citrobacter sp. Ct235; assembly: GCF_030332305.1. Taxonomy (NCBI): domain Bacteria; kingdom Pseudomonadati; phylum Pseudomonadota; class Gammaproteobacteria; order Enterobacterales; family Enterobacteriaceae; genus Citrobacter; species Citrobacter sp. Ct235. The sequence continues at coordinate 97,368 of NZ_JAOWIC010000043.1, read as the reverse complement.
CAGAGAGACCCGACTCTTTTAATCTTTCAAGGAGCAAAGAATGCTGATTCTGACTCGTCGAGTTGGTGAGACCCTCATGATTGGAGATGAGGTCACCGTGACAGTTTTAGGGGTGAAGGGCAACCAGGTACGCATCGGCGTAAACGCCCCGAAAGAAGTTTCTGTCCATCGTGAAGAGATCTACCAGCGTATCCAGGCTGAAAAATCCCAGCAGTCCAGTTACTAAGGTTTCCGCGTCTCACCTGACCGGGTGAGGCGCAACCTGACGTCTTCGTAAATCCCTTTCCTTTTCGTTATGTTGTGACTCTTTTTCCCGTTCCGCGTCACTCTCCTGCAGCCGTAGGGCTTTTTCATTGTGGTAGTCAGTAGCCCCAGAGACCAATTTATCTGTTGATAAAACACTCTTTTTGCCGTTTTTGCAGACTAATTGAACGTGAAGTGTGCAAACGATAAAAGCTCAGGAAAAATTGTTTGACTTATAAGTCCCAGAAAGTAATATGTGCGCCACGCAGCGACGATGAGCAGAAACAAGTTCTTCGAAGCACTCGTAAGAGGCGTGTGGTGAGGTGGCCGAGAGGCTGAAGGCGCTCCCCTGCTAAGGGAGTATGCGGTCAAAAGCTGCATCCGGGGTTCGAATCCCCGCCTCACCGCCATTTGCATCCGTAGCTCAGCTGGATAGAGTACTCGGCTACGAACCGAGCGGTCGGAGGTTCGAATCCTCCCGGATGCACCATCTCTTACTTGATACGGCTTTAGTCGCGGTATCAAAATCTGCAGTAAAGTAAGTTTCCCGATGCATCCGTAGCTCAGCTGGATAGAGTACTCGGCTACGAACCGAGCGGTCGGAGGTTCGAATCCTCCCGGATGCACCATCTCTTACTTGGTACCGCTTTTATGCAGTATCAATATCGGCAGTAAAATACGTTTTCCGATGCATCCGTAGCTCAGCTGGATAGAGTACTCGGCTACGAACCGAGCGGTCGGAGGTTCGAATCCTCCCGGATGCACCATCTCTTACTTGGTACCGCTTTTATGCAGTATCAACATCGGCAGTAAAATACATTTCCCGATGCATCCGTAGCTCAGCTGGATAGAGTACTCGGCTACGAACCGAGCGGTCGGAGGTTCGAATCCTCCCGGATGCACCATTTTCTCTTAGATACACCATCTTCTCTCTTTATCCCCTCTGCATTAACACCCTGAACAATCCTCAGCATCGTCGTCAGCGACAAAATCCAGCAATTACGATAAAGTAACGTCTGTTCATTTGCCGGGTGAGAGTGCTATGTACGAACGTTATGCGGGTCTGATTTTCGATATGGATGGTACCCTTCTGGATACTGAACCGACGCACCGTAAGGCGTGGGTTGAAGTATTAGGTCGTTACGGTATGCACTTTGATCTTCAGGCGATGATTGCCCTTAACGGCTCAGCCACATGGCGGATTGCGCAGTCCATCATTGAGCTGAATCATGCGGATCTCGATCCCCACGCGTTAGCCCGTGAAAAAACCGATGCGGTAAAAATCATGCTCCTCGACAGCGTCGAGCCGCTGCCGCTGATTGAGGTGGTGAAAGCGTGGCATGGTCGTCGCCCGATGTCCGTCGGAACCGGCAGCGAAAGCGCGATCGCAGAGGCGCTGCTGGCCCATCTGGGGCTACGTCGCTATTTTGATGCCGTCGTTGCCGCCGATCATGTTCAGCACCATAAACCTGCGCCAGATACTTTCCTGCTCTGTGCAGAACGTATGGGCGTGCCCCCGGCGCAGTGTGTGGTATTCGAAGATGCTGATTTTGGTATCCAGGCCGCACGCGCCGCCGGAATGGATGCGGTGGACGTTCGACACTTGTGAGTGACGGACTGTCGCTCCTTTCATTGTTCGCCAGCAGTTTTCTCAGCGCTACGCTGTTGCCCGGCAACTCGGAAATCGTTTTGGTTGCCATGTTACTGGCCGGGCTCAGTCATCCCTGGGTCTTAGTCTTAACAGCAACAATGGGTAATAGCCTTGGAGGGTTAACTAACGTTATCCTTGGGCGTTTCTTTCCGCTGCGCAAGACATCGCGCTGGCAGGAGAAAGCCGCAGGCTGGCTTAAACGCTATGGTGCGGTCACACTATTATTAAGCTGGATGCCGGTTGTGGGTGATTTACTGTGCCTGTTAGCGGGATGGATGCGCCTCTCGTGGGGGCCGGTACTCTTTTTTTTATGCCTTGGTAAAGCGCTGCGCTATATTGTTGTCGCGGCGGCTACCGTTCAGGGCATTACCTGGTGGCACTAATTGTGCCTGGGGATTAGCCTTTAGGGTAACCACTACAATTATGCTAATTAATACGATTTTGACAGGCGGGAGGTCGATTTGATCCCGGACGTATCACAGGCACTGGCCTGGCTGGAAAAGCATCCTCAGGCATTACAGGGGATTCAGCGCGGGCTGGAGCGCGAAACATTGCGCGTGAATGCGGATGGCACGTTGGCGACAACGGGGCATCCTGAAGCGTTAGGCTCAGCGCTGACGCATAAATGGATAACCACGGATTTCGCTGAAGCGCTGCTGGAGTTTATTACGCCAGTAGACGGCGATATCCAGCATATGTTGACCTTCATGCGTGACCTGCATCGTTATACTGCCAGAAATATGGGCGATGAACGTATGTGGCCGCTGAGTATGCCTTGCTATATTGCTGAAGGTCAGGACATTGAACTGGCGCAATACGGCACCTCGAATATTGGTCGCATGAAAACGCTGTACCGTGAAGGGTTGAAAAACCGTTACGGTGCGCTGATGCAAACCATCTCCGGCGTACACTATAACTTCTCTCTGCCGATGGCATTCTGGCAGGCGAAGTGCGGCATTGTGGAAGGCGAAGAGGCAAAAGAGAAAATCTCTGCCGGCTATTTCCGCCTGATCCGCAACTATTACCGCTTCGGTTGGGTCATTCCTTATTTGTTTGGCGCGTCCCCGGCGATTTGCTCTTCCTTCCTGCAGGGTAAACCGACCACGCTGCCATTTGAGAAAACCGACTGTGGGATGTACTACCTGCCGTACGCGACCTCGTTGCGTCTGAGCGATCTGGGTTATACCAATAAGTCGCAAAGCAATCTCGGTATTACGTTTAACGATCTCTACGAATATGTGGCAGGATTGAAGCGGGCGATTAAAACGCCTTCTGAAGAGTATGCGGCGGTTGGGCTGGAAAAAGACGGTAAGCGTTTGCAAATCAACAGCAACGTGCTGCAGATTGAAAATGAGCTGTACGCGCCAATTCGTCCGAAACGCGTTACGCGTAGCGGTGAGTCGCCTTCAGATGCGCTTCTGCGCGGCGGTATCGAGTACATCGAAGTCCGCTCGCTGGATATCAACCCGTTCTCGCCAATCGGCGTGGACGAGCAGCAGGTGCGCTTCCTTGACCTGTTTATGGTCTGGTGCGTGCTGGCCGATGCGCCGGAAATGAGCAGCAGCGAGCTATTGTGTACGCGTACCAACTGGAATCGAGTGATTCTGGAAGGGCGTAAGCCGGGTCTGACGTTAGGCATCGGTTGTGAAACCGCGCAGTTCCCGTTGCCTGAAGTGGGCAAAGATTTGTTCCGCGATCTGAAACGCGTGGCGCAAACGCTGGACAGCATCCACGGGGGAGAGGATTATCAGAAAGTCTGCGACGAACTGGTCGCCTGTTTTGATAATCCGGAATTGACGTTCTCTGCACGTATTCTGCGGTCTATGCTTGATACAGGCATTGGCGGTACGGGCAAGGCGCTGGGCGAAGCTTATCGCAATCTGTTGCGTGAAGAGCCGCTGGAAATATTGCAGGAAGAAGACTTTGTGGCTGAACGTGACGCTTCAAAACGTCGCCAGCGTGAGGTTGAAGCGGCAGATACCGAGCCGTTTGACCGCTGGCTGGAAAAACAGGCCTGACAGAAAAGAAAAAGGCCACTCGTGAGTGGCCAAAATTTCATCTCTGAAAACAGGGATGATGATAACAAATGCGCGTCTTTCATATACTCAGACTCGCACCGGAACGAAGAGTTCAGTTTATTTTAAAAAAATTATCGGAGGTGGCTAAATGCCGTTGTTAGATAGCTTCACTGTCGATCATACCCGGATGGAAGCACCTGCAGTGCGCGTGGCGAAAACGATGAACACCCCGCATGGCGACGCCATTACCGTGTTTGATCTGCGTTTCTGCATTCCAAACAAAGAAGTGATGCCGGAAAAAGGGATTCACACGCTGGAGCATCTGTTCGCAGGCTTTATGCGTAATCACCTCAACGGCAATGGTGTCGAGATTATCGATATCTCCCCAATGGGCTGCCGTACCGGTTTCTATATGAGCCTGATTGGGACGCCTGACGAGCAGCGTGTAGCCGATGCCTGGAAAGCGGCGATGGCTGACGTGCTAAAAGTTCAGGACCAGAATCAGATCCCGGAACTGAACGTCTACCAGTGCGGCACGTATCAGATGCACTCACTGAGCGAAGCACAGGACATTGCGCGTCATATCCTGGAACACGACGTTCGCGTCAACAGCAATGAAGAGCTGGCGCTGCCGAAAGAGAAGTTGCAGGAACTGCACATTTAGTTGTGTGATGACTGACAAAAAAAGCCCGTTCAACTGAACGGGCTTTTTTATCACTATTACCTAGTGCGCACCACCGCCGCCACCGCCCGCACCAAACGGGGGTTTAGCGAACCAGACCAGACCGAGCAGTACGAGGAAGATCCCCGCCGACATCCAGAAGATCTCGTTAGCCGAAATAATCAGCCCCTGATTGGTGATCTGCTGGGCTATCCAGCCTGACGCCTGCTGCTGCGTCATGCCCAGTCCCTGTAGCTGATCGTACATTGCCTGCGCGTTCGGGTTATACGGATTCACCGACTCGGTTAACTGCGCGTGGTGCATCGACTCCCGGTTGGTCCACATGGTGGTCGTAATCGATGTCCCGATTGACCCCGCCAGCGTTCGCGTAAAGTTAGACAAGCTCGATGCTGCCGCCAGGCGTTCTGGCGGTAAGCCAGACAGCGTGATGGTCGTCAGCGGCATAAAGAAGCACGCCACCGCGAAGCCCTGAATAAACTGCGGCCAGGCAGACGCGCCGAAGTCCATTCCTGGTTCAAACGTCCACGCACGCCAGTAAAAGCAGACGGCGTACATAATAAAGCTGAACGTCACCAGCCTGCGCATATCCAGCTTATGGGCAAAGCGGCCAATAATCGGCGACAGGATCACCGGAATGATCCCCACCGGTGCGGATGCCAGACCTGCCCACGTCGCGGTATAGCCGTAGACCTCCTGCAAGAGCTGCGGCAGCAGAACAATCGCCCCGAAGTACAGCATATAGGCCAGACTGATACACAAACAGCCGATGGTAAAGTTTCGCGACTTAAAGAGCGAGAGATCGACAATGGGGTTGTCGTCGGTGAGCTCCCAGACAATCAGGAAGCTAATGGCGACCACCGCCACCACGGTCAGAATGACGATTTCCTGCGAGGCGAACCAGTCCAGCTCTTTCCCCCGGTCGAGCATAATCTGCAAGCTACCAATACCAATCACTAGCAGCGCCAGCCCGATGGCATCAATCCGTCGCTGTTCGGTACGCGTTTCGCGACCGCGCAGGGTTTGCAGCGTCATCAAAACCACCACAATACCGATTGGCACGTTGATAAAGAAGATCCAGCCCCAGTGATAGTTATCGCTGATATAGCCGCCCAGAATCGGGCCGCAAATCGGCGCGACGATCACCGTCATTGACCACAGCGCCAGCGCAATGGAGCGCTTCGCGGGCGGGTAGTTATTGAGCAGCAGACTTTGCGAAAGCGGGATCAGCGGCCCGGCGACCACCCCCTGAACGACACGGAAGAAGATCAGCATGTTCAGGCTGTTGGAGACGCCACACGCCCATGAGGCAATGGCAAACGCCACTGTTGACCACATGAACAGCTTCACTTCCCCGACGCGCTTTGCCAGCCAACCGGTGATGGGAATCGAGATGGCGTTCGCCACCCCGAAGGAGGTGATCACCCACGTCCCCTGGCTCAGCGATGAGCCGAGGTTCCCGGCGATAGTGGGGATCGCCACGTTAGCAATGGTGGAGTCCAGCACCTGCATGAATGTCGCCAGCGACAGCGCAATCGTCATAATGACGAGCTGCGCGCCCTCCAGCGGTTTTTGCTGTTGCATCACACGCACCTCAGATTAGCCTGCGTTGGCCTGCACAATCTCTTCGATCAGCTTGTTGACCGGGGCAAGGCTGATTTCACGGGCGTTACTCTCAGACACCGGCGTGGTGCGAACCTGGCTGGCCAGCACCTGACCGTCGCGATTCGCAGTATCGACGGTGACGAGCGTCGATAAACCAATCCGCAGCGGATGCTGCGCCAACTGCTGGGCGTCCAGTTCGATACGCACGGGCAGTCGCTGAACCACTTTGATCCAGTTACCGGTCGCGTTCTGTGCGGGCAGCAGGGAGAAGGCGCTGCCGGTCCCCATATCAAGACCCACCACTTTACCGGTGTATTTAACGTCATCGCCGTAGATATCACTGATGACCGTGGCCGGTTGGCCGATACGCATATGGGCAAGCTGCGTCTCTTTGAAGTTGGCATCAACCCACAGATTGGTGGCCGGAACCACGGCCATCAGCGGCGTCGTGGGGCTGATCTGTGCGCCAGGCTGCACGGCGCGACGAGAAACGTAGCCGGTCATTGGACTGACGATTTTGGTTCGTTCCAGCGCCAGCCAGGCGTTACGCACTTCGGTGGCGGCCTGTTGGACTGCAGGTTGATCTTCGAGTTTGCTGTCCAGAATCATCGCCTGATTCGCGTTGTATTGCTGAATAGCAACATCAAGCTGTGCCTGCGCGCTGGCCACGGCATCACGCGCGTGTTGCAGTTCTTCGCGGCCGATTAGGTTAGCGTTGCCGAGCGGTACGCGACGGTTAAAATCGCTTTGCGCCTGGGCGAGGGCAGTTTTCTGCACCTCAATGTTCGCCTGCAACTGTTTGCTGTTGATCATTAACTGATGCGTCTGACGAACGCTGGAGGCCAGCGCGGTCTTCGCTTTTTCAAATGCCTGTCTGGCATCCGTCTGATCGAGCGTGACGAGAACGTCACCCTGTTTAACAAAGTCAGTGTTATCCGCCCAGACTTTCGTCACGCTGCCGGATACCTGTGCCATGATTTGAACCTGGTTCCCTGCCACGTACGCATCATCGGTCTCTTCGACATGACGCAGTACCAAAAACCAATAGATCCCGTATGCCACGGCAATAATGATAAAGAGCAAGGTCAGGAGGAGTAGCGTACTTTTACGTTTGCTTTTCTTCTTAACCGGTTGCTGCGGGGTTTGAGTCTCCGCATTTGCGCTCATGTTGTTCTCCACGATCTTATTTTTTCGTCGGCTAGGCCGAGCTGTTTACCAGAAAGGCCAGCACGTTCAGGTGCTGGCCAGTCAGTTTTCTTTCTTAATCTGGATTATTGAGCGAGTCGACGCGTTAGCTCAGCGCCTCAAGGATAGCACCATCCTGGTCCATCTGATCGAGACGCGTCAGAAGCTTACGGGTGATGTGCTCAAGCTGGTCTTTTTCTGCGGTACTCAGTGCAGACCAGAGTTGATGCAGGCAGTTATGCTGCGGTGGTAATACCTCGCGCAAAAAAGCATGGCCTTTATCGGTTAACTGCAGATGCAGGCAACGACGATCGTTGTCGCTTTCACGGCGCTCGATCCAACCGCGCTTTTCCAGCTCATCAGCGATACGTGTCGCGTTAGTACGCGATGACCCCAGGGCACAGCTCAGTTCAGAAGGCTGAATGCTGTGGTTTTCCTGAGACTCCAGCGTAATCAACGCCATAAACAACGTCTCGTTAATCCCTTGAGCTTTCAGCATTTTATTGCGATTATCCAGCAGCTTTCCTTGCATGTGCATGCAAAGACGAGTCAGCAGAATTTCCTGATACGGAAAATCCTCGTGGCGGCTGGCGCGAAATTTTAGCATTTGTTCAATGGGCGTAAACGAACTATCCATTTGGGCATGACCTCATTAATTTCAGCCGATATAGTAACGACAGTGACAAATAAAGTAAATGTATTATTAAATTAAAATGATTCTTGTATCCTATAAAATCGCCAACATTTTCCACGCTAATCCATAGGCCAGAGCACTTAATAGCGTGGGAACAATGATGCTGCGCGTTTTATAAAAACTTGCACCCAGTACAGCAAAACCCACGAGCGTCGGCACGAAGCGACTGGCGTCGTGCATTACCTCAGGGGCGGTTGACACAACCAGCAGGGCGCAAATTGATGCTATGCCGATGGTGTCGAGTAGTACGCCGGTTGCGCCTCGCTTGCCCGGACGAGTATTTCCCATCTTCAGACGCAGCGGTAAATAGCGAAACCCATAATTCACACAGCCGACCAGCAACCCGAGTAGCAGTACCTCATAGCGCATCGGGAACCCCTTGCCAGAAAGCCTGGATCAGCGCGGTCAGACAGCCGCACACAATCCCCGCAAGAATCGCGGCGGGGATGGAAAATAGCGTCACGCCCGCCAGTGCGCCAGCGAGTGCGGCGGTCACGCACAGGGACTGTTTGCGCTGGAATGACGCCAGCAGAAAACTCATAAACAGCGCGGGCAGCATAAACCCGAGCGCCGCTTCGACCGCCGGGAATCCTTTCAATAAACCGCTGCCGGAAAAGGCGCCGATTACCGTTCCCAGCACCCATGAGGCCCAGGAGCAAAATGCAATGCCGATCATCCAGTTTTCGCTCCAGCGACGGTTATCCCGTACCAGCTTTGCGGTGGCCGCGGCAAAGACTTCGTCAGTGAGGCCAAAAGCCCATAGGGCGGTTTTCGGTTTACTGAGTTTTTGGGCGATACGACTGCGCAGGGAAGGGCCGTATAAGATATGGCGTACATCCATCGCCATGACGGTCAGGGCGGCAACCCATAATGTACTGCCTGCGGCGAGCATGGTTGTGATAACGAACTGGCTGGCACCGGCATAAATAATGCAGGAAAAAAATACGCTTTCAAGCGGGCTAAACCCGAGACGGGTGGCATTGAGACCAAATGCAAAGGCAACAGGAATATAACTGATGACGATGGGTAAACTGTCTTTGAATCCTTCCGCACAGGTCGCCGGAGGGGTATTGGGCAGAGAAGCGGGCCTTTCCATAGAATTTTGCGCGTTATCACCAATGTTAAAATTATCAGGGTTAATAATCCCTATCACCTTAACAGACTGGGGGGCTCCTTAACACCCTCAGGAGCCCAAACGAGCGCAAACGCTTGCTGAGCGTTTAAATAGCGGCTTCTTGTCGGTGAAATCCTCGCCACCAGACCACCAGGTTCAGTACGGCAACGGTCGACCCCGCCAGACAAACGCCCAGCCATCCGGCATGCTGCCAGGCCGAGGCGGAGATTAACGACCCTGCGGCCCCGCCGATAAAGTAACTGGTCATATACCCTGCGGTCAGGCGGTTTCGCGCCTGCGGATAAAGACGATAAATCACCGTCTGGTTAGTGATGTGGACCCCCTGAACGGTAAGGTCCAGTACCAGGATCCCGACAATCAGCGCCAGTACCGAGGCGTGTCCCAACCAGATAGCTAACCAGGAGAGCAGTAGCAGCAGCAGGCCCCAGGTCGTGGTGAGATGAGAATGCCCTTTATCCGCAAGACCGCCAGCCGGACGTGCGCCGAGCGCGCCAGCAGCACCCGCCAGCCCAAACAGGCCAATCATCCCTTCGGAATAGTTAAACGGCGGGGCGGCGAGTAAAAAGGCCATTGAGGTCCAGAGAATGCTGAAGTTGGCGAAGGTCAGGCAGCCCAGTAGCGCACGTGTGCGCAGCAGTTTATCGCGGGTAAACAGACTGAATACGGAACCCAGCAGTTGCGGGTAGTTCAGATGGGTGTCGGACTTCACCTTTGGCAAGCCGCGCCACAGGGCGATAGCCATCAGCGCCATCAATATGGAGGCGACCCAAAAGACGGTACGCCAGCCGCCGAGATTCGCCAGCAGGCCCGCCACGGTACGTGCCAGGAGAATGCCCAGCAGCAGTCCGCTCATAATGGTTCCTACCACTTTGCCGCGTTTATCGGGTGTGGCAAGCGTCGCCGCCAGCGGCACCAGTATCTGTGCTACCACGGAAAAGAGCCCGGTCAGCGCCGTGCCGAGGAGCATCATCGCCAGCGACTGACTGCTGGCGGTAATGAGCATCCCGCCCGCCGCCAGCAGCGTCATGGAGACGATCAGCGTCCGGCGTTCAAACATATCGCCAAGTGGAACCAGAAACAGCAAACCGGCGGCGTAGCCCAGTTGCGCTGCGGTGACGATAAACCCGGCCGAGCTGGCGGAAAGCGAGAAGTTGCGTGCGATGGTATCGAGCAGCGGCTGTGCATAGTAGTTGCTGGCGACGGCCAGACCGGTTGCCACAGACATAAGAACGATCAGTGCTGGGCTCAGCCCGTGAGAGGTTTTTGTCATTATGTTCGCAATCGTGAGTCAGGTGATGATTTCTTAGGGAATCAATCATAGCGGACATTTATGAATGCGGGGGATTTGTTGCGTGCCGGATTGTGCGGTCAAGGGGCAGTAGGGAGTAGGGAGTAGGGAGTAGGGAGTAGGCCGGATAAGCGCATCGCGCGCCATCCGGCATTCAGGAGGGGATTACTTCTGCGCAGCCAGCGCGTCGTTCACCCAACCGTCGAACTGCTGCTGGTGGGCTTTGATCCAGCCATCAACGTGACCCTGTACGTCAGCTTCCGACGCTTTACCGTCATGCATCATCGCGTTCTGCGCGTTGATGTCCGCCAGCGGCAGTTTCATGATGGCAAACAGTTTCGCCGCCGCCGGGTTTTTCTCAGCCCAGGCTTTGTTGGCAACGATGTGCATGGTGTTTACCGGGAAGCCATAGTTCGCGCCATTCGGCAGTTTGGTATCGATATCTTTCTGTTCGCCCGGCAGCGAGGAGAACGGCACCTGCAACCAGACCACATCTTTGCCCGGCTTCATCACGTCGCTCACCCAGTAAGGCGTCCAGGTGTAATAGAGGATTGGTTTGCCTTCTTTAAAGCGGGTGATGGTATCGGCCATCATCGCTGCATAGTTACCGTGGCTGACGTCGACGGTTTTTTCCAGATCAAACGCTTTGTTCTGGTGGTTAATCACCGCTTCACAACCCCAGCCCGGCGAGCAGCCCATCATATCCGCTTTACCGTCGCCATTGGTGTCGAAGATTTTGGCGATTTTGGGGTCTTTCAACTGGGCGATATTGGTGATTTTGTACTGCTCAGCGGTTTTCTTATCGATCAGATAACCTTGCGCGGCACCGGTGACAAACGTGCCTTCGCGCCAGAACTTTTTGTCCCCGCCTGCCGCAGAATACATATCATCGTGCAGCGGCTGCCAGTTCACGGCGGTAAAGGTGGCATCGCCGGAAGCAATAGAGGTGTAGCCCACGTTATAATCGACTTCGCTCGGTTTGTTGACGGTATAACCCAGTTTCTCCAGTGCGCGGCTCACCAGCAGCGTCTGGAAGGTTTCTTCGGTGATGGTGCTCTGTACCGGTTGGACGGTAATGCCTTTGCCTGGCAGGTCGGCAGCGAAAGCGCTGGTAGAGACAAGGGTGGCAAACGCTGTGGCAAAAAGTACGGTATGTCGCATCGTTGTTCCTTATTACACTTCATCCTTCAGATTGCCTCTTTGTTGGCTGCACTCATGCACCCCAGTCACGTACTGCGTGTACGTTCCTGGGGATACCTTCGTTTGCCGCCTCGATGCAACATGAATGATTTTGTGTAAGTTCATGAGTGTAGGCCCGGTAAGCGCAGCGCCACCGGGCAACAGGTGAATTACTTAGTGAAAGGGCGCGTGATGAGCCCAATGGGGCCGGTGGTGTACCAGCGACGATTACCCCGACTACGGGAGTCGCGACCCACGGCCTGAGTCAGACGGTCCAGAATGATAGCGAGGATCACAATGCCGACCCCACCGACGGTAGCCAGTCCCATGTCGAGACGACCGATACCGCGCAATACCATCTGGCCCAGGCCACCGACGGCAATCATGGAGGCGATCACCACCATCGAGAGGGCGAGCATGAGCGTCTGGTTGACCCCCGCCATAATGGTTGGCATCGCCAGCGGTAGCTGAACTTTGAACAGCATTTGACGCGGGCTGGCCCCGAACGAACGTGACGCTTCGATCAGATCGGCTGGAACCTGGTTAATCCCGAGGATCGTCAGACGCACAATTGGCGGCAGCGCAAAGATGATCGTCACGACCACTCCCGGCACGTTACCGATACCGAACAGCATCACAATCGGTACCAGATAGACGAACGCCGGTGTCGTCTGCATGGCGTCGAGCAGCGGACGAACGATCTTCGCCGCCCGTGGACTGCGTGCCAGCCAGATCCCCATCGGCAGACCGATCACCACGCAGAACAGCAGGGCGGTCAACACCAGTGCCAGCGTAATCATCGCCTGCGACCAGGCACCGATAGCGCCGATCGCAATCAGGGAAATCAGCGTCGCCACGCCCATCCCGACGCCGGAAATCTGCCAGGCGATCAGCGCGAAAACGATAATCGCCACCGGAGCCGGCATTCCCAGCAGCAGTTGCTGGAAACCGTTAAGGATGTAATCCACCGGCACACGAATGCCCTGGAAGAGAGGTCGAAAATGGGTGACTACCCAGTCAATTCCTTCGGTAACCCAACTGTCGAGCGGGATCAGCGTTTTATGGAACGGATCCATAATATTGAAATGTTCTGGTGCAGGCGCAGGCGCGCTGGTCAGCCAGTCTGCGCTGCCGCTATCGGCAGGTGTCCCTGACGGCGTGCCCCAGGCGTCAGCGGATTGTGCGGCGCTATCGGCCGCCGGTGCGGTATCCCACGGATTGGATTGATCAGCCATTGTTTGTCCCCTCGCGATCTAAAGCCTGTAGCAGCATGCGTTTTGAAATAATGCCGACATACTGTTGTTCCTCATCGACAACCGGCACCGCGCACGGCGCCTGTCCGACATGAGAGAGCAACTCGCTAAGCGGGGTTTGCGCATCCACGGCCAATGGCTCGTCGATCAGCGCCCCTTCCATGCCCTGGGCCTGGGCTAATGCCGCCTTTAATGAGTCGATGGAGACCACACCAACAAACTTATTGCCGCGTTCGATGACGTAACCGTATTCCCGGTCTTCATCCTGCAATAATTTCAGGGCAGAACGGGGGCCAAAGCCCGGCGTTTTACGAATCAGTCCGACCGGGCTACGGCGGGCAATATCTTTCGCGCTAAAGACCTGGCTAATATCGACGCCACGGAAGAAGGTGCGGACATAATCGTTCGCCGGATTATTCAAAATTTCATCCGGTGTACCGACCTGAACCACTTCACCATTCTGCATAATGGCAATTCGGTCGCCAATACGCATCGCTTCATCGAGATCGTGGGAAATAAAGACCACGGTTCGCTGATGTTTCGCCTGCAGTTTTACCAGTTCATCCTGCATCTCGGTACGAATTAAGGGATCAAGCGCGGAGAAGGCTTCATCCATTAATAAGATGTCAGGGTTAATGGCTAATGCACGGGCGAGCCCGACACGCTGACGCATCCCGCCGGAAAGTTCATCCGGATAGCCGTGGGCGTAATTCTCAAGTCCCACCTGACGCAGGGCGTCCAGCGCTTTTTCGCGACGTTCCTCAGCGCATACGCCGGCTAATTCCATGCCGAATGCCGTATTGTCCAGAACGGTCATGTGCGGCATGAGCGCAAATGACTGGAAAACCATCGCAATCTTTTTTCTGCGCACCTCGCGGAGTTCGGCATCCGATATTTTTGCGATATCAACGCCGTCGATCAGTACCTGTCCGCGGGTGGGTTCAATCAGGCGATTGAGAAGGCGTACCATTGTGGATTTACCCGAACCGGATAATCCCATGATGACAAATATCTCGCCTTCTTCAATGGCCAGACTGGCGTCTTTAACGCCAAGCGATAGCCCTGTTTTTTCCAGAATTTGTTCTTTTGAAAGTCCTTTTTCAATATATTTGAAGGCGCGCTGCGGATGCTCTCCAAATACTTTATATAGATTCTTAACTTCTAATTTAATTGCCATGCAATAGAAAGATCCCTGTTATTTATATATATCGATATGTTACCTGATAGAAATAGTCACCTTTTCCTACCCTAACATACTGAGAATCTGAGACAACCCTGAATGTGAAATGAGGCTAAATAGGGTAGAAGGCAAATTGCCGGGACTTCCCATGATATAAGGGCTGAGAGCAAACCACGGCCGATGAATATTTTTTGTAAGGACCACTGGAAAGGCGCCTGAATTTCGAAAATTCAGGCGAATATGGCAACAGCTATTGAGTGTAGATCACCCTGAAATAGTTGGGTGATAAAAACGTGATCTGCTTAAAATATTAACGTCATTATTGTAGTGATATTCCCCATATTAATTTGCGTTAAAAATTCCAGTCTTCGTCTTCCGTTTCGACGGCTTTACCCATCACGTATGACGACCCCGAGCCAGAGAAAAAGTCGTGGTTTTCGTCGGCATTGGGCGAAAGCGCAGCCAGGATCGCCGGGTTCACCTCCGCCATTTCCGCCGGGAACAGCGCCTCATAGCCCAGGTTCATTAACGCCTTGTTGGCGTTGTAACAGAGGAACGCGTTAACATCCTCAGCCCAACCGGTGTTGGCATACAGTTCTTCGGTATAACGGACTTCGTTATCGTACAGCTCCATCAGCAGTTCGAGAGCAAAATCCTTCAGTTCATCACGCCTGGATTGAGACAGTTTTTCCAGTCCTTTCTGGTATTTATAACCAATGTAATAACCATGAACCGCTTCGTCACGAATGATCAGCCGGATCAGATCGGCGGTGTTGGTGAGCTTGCCACGGCTGGAGAAATACATCGGCAGCCAGAAACCGGAATAAAACAGGAAGGATTCCAGAAACACGCTGGCAATCTTTTTCTTTAAGGGGTCGTCGCTGGCGTAATGTGCGAGGATAATTTGTGCCTTCTGCTGTAACGGCGCATTTTCCTCACTCCAGGCGTAGGCGGCGTCGACATCTTTAGTCTGGCACAGCGTAGAGAAGATGGAACTGTAGGAGCGGGCGTGCACCGCTTCCATAAAACAGATGTTCGACAGCACCGCCTCCTCGTGCGGCGTCAGCGAATCCGCCATCAGCGACGGAGCGCCGGCGATGTTCTGGATGGTGTCGAGCAGCGTCAACCCGGTAAAGACGCGGATGGTAAGCTGCTGCTCGGCGGCGCTCAGACCTTGCCACGCCGGAATATCGTTAGACAACGGTACTTTTTCCGGCAGCCAGAAGTTGCTGGTCAGGCGGTTCCATACTTCCAGATCCTTGTCATCCTGAATCTTATTCCAGTTGATGGCGCTCACGCGTGATAATGTCATACCGCTCTCCTTACAGTGCGCACGAGACGCAGCCTTCAATTTCAGTGCCTTCCAGCGCCAGTTGGCGCAACCGAATGTAATACAGCGACTTAATGCCTTTTCGCCAGGCGTAGATCTGCGCCTTGTTGATATCGCGGGTGGTGGCGGTATCGGGGAAAAACAGCGTCAGCGACAGGCCCTGATCGACGTGTTTAGTGGCTTCAGCGTAGGTATCAATGATTTTCTCCGCGCCGATTTCGTAGGCGTCCTGGTACATGTCCAGATTCTCATTGGTCATGAACGGGGCAGGATAATAGACGCGCCCGGTCTTGCCCTCTTTGCGAATCTCCACTTTCGAGACAATCGGGTGAATGCTCGATGTCGCATGATTGATATAAGAGATTGAACCCGTCGGCGGCACCGCCTGTAAATTCTGGTTGTAGATGCCATAGCGCATCACCTCGTCGCGCAGATACAGCCACATTTCGCGCGTTGGCAGTGTGATACCGCTACGGGCAAACAGCGCACGGACTTTCTCAGTTTTCGGTGCCCAGTTCTGCTCCAGATACTGCGTGAAGAACTCGCCGCTGGCGTAGCGAGACTGTGCAAATCCGTCAAAAGTCTGTCCACGCTCACGCGCCAGCCGCATCGACGTATGCAGCGCATGCCAGGTAATGGTGTAAAAGTAGAGATTGGTGAAATCCAGTCCTTCTGGCGAACCATAAGCGATGCCTTCACGCGCCAGATAGCCGTGCAGATTCATTTGTCCCAGCCCGATGGCGTGAGAGGCGGCATTGCCGGCGGCAATCGACGGGACGCTGCGAATATGGCTCATGTCCGACACCGCCGTCAGCCCACGAATCGCCGTTTCCACCGTCCGGCCAAAGTCCGGGGAATCCATGGTGTGGGCAATATTCAGCGAGCCGAGATTGCAGGAGATATCCTGTCCGGTCTGCGCGTAGTCAAGGTTCTCATCGTAGGTGGAGGCGCTGTTGACCTGCAAAATTTCCGAACACAGGTTACTCATATTAATGCGACCCGCAATGGGGTTGGCGCGATTCACCGTATCTTCATACATGATGTAGGGATAACCGGATTCGAACTGAATTTCTGCCAGTGTCTGGAAGAAGTCGCGGGCGTTAATGTATTTTTTGCGCACCCGCTCGTCGGCAACCAGTTCGTCGTACCGTTCGCTTATCGCGATATCGCCAAAGGGTTTACCGTAAAGACGCTCGACGTCATAGGGCGAAAACAGCGCCATCTGCGCATTCTCTTTGGCCAGACGGAAAGTGACGTCCGGGATCACCACGCCCAGGGAGAGCGTCTTGATGCGGATCTTTTCGTCGGCGTTTTCGCGTTTGGTATCGAGAAAGCGCAGAATATCCGGATGGTGCGCGTGCAAATAAACCGCCCCCGCTCCCTGACGCGCGCCAAGTTGGTTAGCATAGGAAAAGGCATCTTCCAGCATCTTCATCACCGGGATCACCCCGGAGGACTGGTTTTCGATGCGCTTGATAGGCGCGCCCGCTTCGCGCAGGTTAGAGAGTAAAAACGCCACGCCGCCGCCGCGTTTAGAAAGCTGAAGCGCGGAGTTCACCGCCCGGCCAATCGACTCCATGTTGTCTTCAATACGCAGCAGAAAACAGGAAACAAGTTCGCCGCGCTGCTGTTTTCCGCAGTTTAAGAAGGTGGGGGTGGCGGGCTGGAAACGCCCCGAGAGCATCTCATCGGTCAGCTGTGACGCCAACACTTCATCGCCCTGCGCGAGCGTCAGCGCCACCATCACCACCCGGTCTTCAAAGTGTTCCAGGTAGCGTTTACCGTCAAAGGTTTTCAGCGTGTAGCTGGTGTAAAACTTCCAGGCACCGAGGAAGGTCTGGAAACGAAAACCGCTGGCGTGGGCGCGGGCAAACAGCGTCACCACGAAAGCGCGATCGTAGCGAGTCAGAACGCTTTCGTCGTAATACCCTTCGCGCACCAGCGTTTGCAGGCGTTCCTCCTGATTGCCAAACGTGACGGAGTGAGGGTGAACGTGAGCGGTAAAAAAGGCTTCAACTGCCTGCCTGTCTTTATCAAACTGAATACGACCTGCTTTATCGTACAGATTCAGCATGGCGTTCAGCGCATGGTAATCCAGCGATTCCTGCATTACGCGTTCTGCGGTTGTCGTTGCCAAAATTCGCTTACTCCTTTTCGAACGTTGTCGATGTCGGCGGGTGTTCCCATCAGCTCAAAACGATAGAGCCAGGGCACGGCGCATTTTTGGGCGATCACTTCTCCTGCGCGACCGTACGCCTCGCCGAAGTTACGATTGCCAGAGGCAATAACGCCGCGAATTAACGCCCGGTTGTGGGCATCATTTAAAAAGCGAATCACCTGTCGCGGGACCGCGCCAGCCGTGCCCCCGCCCCCGTAAGAGGGCACCACCAGAATGTAAGGTTCGTCTACCCGGATCCGTTCGCGTTCATTCAGCGGAATGCGAATGGCGGGCAGCCCCAGACGCTGCATAAAACGGTGCGTATTTTCGGAGCTGCTGGAGAAGTAGACGAGCGGGTTCATGCGCTGGCCACCCGGGATTCCGGATGCAGGCGGTTGATCATATCCGGCCGAAACCCAGACCAACTGGTCTCACCGGCAATGACGACCGGCAACTGACGAAAACCTTGTGCACGCAGGGTATCCGCCGCGTCGGGCACCAGATCGACGTTCACCATCTCAAATTCAAATCCACGGCTTTCCATCGCCCGTTTGGTGGCGTGGCATTGAACACAATCATTTCGAGTGTAAATAGTAATGCGCATGATTCGTATTTCCATTTAAAATGAGAGAACGGCGCGATAAGTCGCGTCGGGTTGGGTGTGTACTGATAGAGAGAATACTAGATGTAGTTGAAAAAAGTTTCAACCATACAAGATATGGGAATTATAGATTGATTACTCCCCACCGATGAGCCCGGCGGGGAGCGGGAATTTATGGTAATAAATCGTCAGATTACATCCGCATTCCAACGGCCAGGCGGTTAAAGCAGTTCATCAGGCCGACAGCAAAGGTCAGGTCGCTAATTTCGCGAGCGCTAAAATGCGCGAGCAGCGGCAGATAAACGTCATCTTCGGCATGGGTTCTGGCGATGTCGGTCACCGATTCCGCCCACGCCAGCGCCGCGTGCTCCTGCTCGCTGAAATGATGGCTGACCCGCCAACCGGCCAGCGCGTCCAGTTTACTTTGCGCGACGCCCGATTTACGCAGCGCCTTGCTGTGCATCTCCAGACAAAACGCGCAGCCGTTGATCTGCGAAATACGCAGGTAAATCAACTCCATTAGCGTGGTATCCAGCGCGCTGTTTTCCAGTGCCGTTTTCGCCTGTACCAGGGCGTTATAGACTTCAGGGCTGAGTTCATAGTAGGGCTGGCGTAACGTCGTCATTGTGCATCTCCTCGTGTTGATAGCCGGCAATGTAGCACTATAATGGACTGCATAAGAGAGCCATATTTTTATGAAAAAAGCAGACCATATGCCGCGCTATAAGCAAATTGCCCGCCAGTTAAAAATCGCCATTGAACGTGGGGAACTCAAGCCCGGTGCCAGACTGCCATCCAGCCGTACCTGGTCGCAGGAGCTGGGCATTTCGCGTTCGACGGTGGAAAACGCCTATACGGAGCTGGTGGCGCAGGGCTGGCTCGAGCGGAGAGGGCAGGCGGGAACGTTTGTCAGCGCACAGCTGCAGCCAGAACAGGCGCTTAGTGAACCGGTGGTATTTGCCGGGGAAAGCACGGTCCCTCAACCTTTTCAGATGGGGCTTCCCGCGCTGGATCTCTTTCCGCGAGACGTCTGGGCGCGGGTGATGGGGCGACGACTGCGCACACAGACGCGTTTTGATCTGGCGCTCGGTGACGTGTGCGGTGAAGCCGCGTTGCGCCAGGCGATCGTGGACTATCTGCGCGTGTCGCGCAGTATTGAATGTCTGCCTGAGCAGATTTTCATCACTTCCGGCTATGCGGCTTCAATGACCCTCATCCTGCGTTCGCTGGCGACACCGGGCGATGGCATGTGGATTGAAGATCCCGGCTTCCCGCTGATCCGTCCGGTCATTGAGCAGGAAAACGTCGCGCTGCTGACGGTTCCGGTCGATGACGACGGGCTGAATGTGGAGGTTGGGATCCGCGACTATCCGGATGCGCGTTTTGCGCTGCTCACTCCGGCTCATCAAAGTCCGCTTGGCGTCGCGCTGTCGCTATCCCGGCGTCATCAACTCCTTGAGTGGGCATCACAGTCTCAGGCGTGGATCGTTGAGGATGATTACGACAGTGAGTTTCGTTACCACGGCAAACCGCTGCCGCCGCTGAAAAGTCTTGATGCGCCACAGCGGGTGATTTACGCCGGTACGTTCAGCAAGTCGTTGTTCCCCGCATTGCGCTGTGCGTGGCTGGTGGTGCCGATAAACCAGGTGGGATGCCTTCGTCAGCAGGCGATACGGATGGCCTGTAGCGTGCCGCTACTCTGGCAGCAAACGCTGGCGGATTTTATCCGCGATGGTCATTTCTGGCGGCACCTGAAAAAAATGCGTCAGCACTATGCGCAGCGAAGACAATGGATTGAACAGGCGCTCGGCGAACAGGGGTTTCAGGTTGTGCCCCAACAGGGCGGGATACAACTGGTGATTGCGGTTGACGGTGATGATACTGCGCCGGTGCGCAAAGCCAACGAGGCGGGTCTGGCGGTTCAGGCCTTAAGCCGCTGGCGGGTGAAATCCGCCGGGCAGGGAGGGATACTGCTGTCGTTCACAAACATCGCTTCTGCAGAAATGGCGAGTCAGGTAGCAACGCGGTTACGGCGGGCAATTCAGGCCGATCTTTAGACGAGCATCGGTGTGCCGGATAAGCATGAGCGCCATCCGGCACGCGCTTCACAATTAGCGACGAAGGCTCAGCAGCGCGCCGACGAAGATCCCCACCGCCGCTGCCGTACCGATGCTACACCAGGGCTTGTCGCGTACAAACGTATCGGCGCAGCCTACGGCATCCCGGGCGGCTTGCTGCACGCGCGTGCGGCCATGCATTTTTGCCCGCGTCTCTTTCAGCAGCGCCTGCGCTTTACGCCGTGCGGCATCCGCTTCATCCTTCGCATCGCTGCCCCATGACTTCAGGACGGCTTCCAGACTATCGGCCAATTGATTGACGTCATTGTGAATATCCTGCACGCCATCATCTACATCGTTTCGGTTCGGTCTGTTAAACATATGATCCTCCAGTGATTTCGATGTGACTTTCAGTTTAGTCGATATTTTTAACTTCTGAGGCAGTTCACGGCGTTATTGCGCGTTTATGGACTTTTCTGAAAGCGTTGCTAATGCTGAATCAGGTAAGGTAAGCCCGCAGTAAAAGATAACGAGGAAAAAATATGTATTTACGACCTGACGAGGTGGCGCGCGTACTTGAAAAAGTGGGGTTTACCGTCGATGTGGTGACACAGAAAACGTACGGTTATCGACGTGGAGAGAATTACGTCTATGTTAATCGTGAAGCGCGTATGGGACGCACCGCGCTGGTGATCCATCCGACATTAAAAGAGCGCAGTTCATCGCTGGCAGAACCGGCAACTGATATTAAAACCTGCGACCATTATCAGCATTTTCCGCTTTATTTAGCCGGGGAAACGCACGAACACTATGGTATTCCCCACGGCTTTAGTTCGCGTATCGCGCTTGAGCGCTATTTGAATGGACTGTTTGGCGAAGCGAATTAATTAAGCGACTGGCATCGCCAGTCGCGGAGTGATTTCAGGCTTTGACCTGCTGGTAGCGGCTCACTCTGAACAGGCGGCGGCAGTAATCCAGGAAATAGCCATATACCGCCCCCATCAGCATTGATATCACAATATTAGAACTGACTGCGGCGGTAATTTGATGCCAGTCAGCGCCTACCGTTAGCAGAATTGCGACATAAACCGGGGACTGGAAGGTGACATAAGCCAGCACGTCCGCCAGGTTTTTCACCCATCCCGCAGAACCCACTTTACGCGACGCTTTCATAAAGAGATCGCGATACATTCCGTAGGGCCAGGCGATCAGAATGTTGACCGGAATGGCGACTAGTCTGGAAGAAAGTGATTGCTCAAAGCTCATTCCGGAGAGGAATATCTCGATCAACATGTTCACGACAGAACAATAAACAACCATCGCGAACGTGTCTGCTACAGCATGACGCAAGCGTGACTGTGGTGAGAACATGCTAATGCTCCTTGTAAAAAGGGATAAAGTCGCCGTTAAATGAGTTTAACTTAGTGATTTAGCGTGGTGTTTTTGCTTGATGATAGAGTATATTGCTGCATTGTAACTATCAACTAGTGAAATGTTTTTATTTTTACGCTTTTTGTCGATAAAATACTCTGTAACCGCCTGATTTTTGTGCTGCATAGAGTTTTTGTTGCTGATGTAATTTAAGTGATTAAAAATCAATGTGTTATGTTTACTCGCTGGTTGGAGAACTTCCCGGTGTGGTAAGAACCTCCACTCAATGCTCAACGAACCGACATGAAGGTTATTTAGAGGGGAATGAAAAAATGAGTCTGGATATTATTCAGGATTAAGTAAACTATATTCTTGCCGCAGGATGCCGGTATTCTCCTGGTTATATCACAGGGTCTGGAAAACTCTCTAATAATAGAATACACTACCCGGTGTAATACTTTGTTTTTAGCGTTAAAGGGTTTTAATTACTATGAATTTGATGTTACAGAACTTAAATAATATCCGTTCACTACGCGCCATGGCTCGCGAATTCTCCATTGACGTTCTTGAAGAAATGCTGGAGAAATTCAGGGTCGTCACTAAAGAAAGACGTGAAGAAGAAGAACGGTTACAGCGTCAGCGCGCTGAACAGCAGGAGAAAATTAATACCTTGCTGGAGATGATGAAGGCTGACGGAATTAGTCCGGAAGAGTTATTCGGTGGTGAAGTCGCGACCACGCGGACGGGTAAAAAACGCCAACCGCGTCCGGCAAAATATCGTTATACCGATCTTAATGGGGAAAGCAAAACCTGGACCGGTCAGGGACGTACACCTAAAGCGATTGCTCAGGCACTGGCGGCTGGTAAATCTCTGGACGATTTTCTGATCTAATTATCCGGGCGGTGAGGTTGCCCTCACCGCTTATTTCCCACGGTGTTTCCCGCTTTATTGAGGACGACGGTTCCACGGCATTTTGTCGAGCAGTCGCGCCATTCCACAAAAGCCTGTCAGTCCGGCAAACAGGAGTCCCGCACCCACGAACCCACTGAGCAGAAAGAAACCACTGCTAACGCTGTACCCCAGTACTACGCCCAGTAACGCCAGTCCGCCTGCCGCAATTTGTACCTGACGCATCAGTGGAAGCGGCTGTGATTTATCTTCCGCAGTGGGCAAGCCCGCCGCTTTCCAGCCGTCAATGCCCCCTTCCAGCAGCAAAGCTTCTGCTGGCGCGACAAGCACCTGTAATTTAGCCGCGTTGTTTTGCGTCCGTTTCCCGGACTGACAATGGAAGATAACGAGCTCACCCCGCAGCCTGGCAGGAAAGCCGCCTTGTTCCAGAGCAGACAGCGGCGCGAGGTGAGCCTGCGGAATATGCTCACGCAGGTATTCGTCGGCATCGCGAATATCAATCAGTCTGGCGCCTTGCTCGATACGGGCCTTTGCGTCGCGCGG
Organism: Citrobacter sp. Ct235; assembly: GCF_030332305.1. Classification (NCBI taxonomy): domain Bacteria; kingdom Pseudomonadati; phylum Pseudomonadota; class Gammaproteobacteria; order Enterobacterales; family Enterobacteriaceae; genus Citrobacter; species Citrobacter sp. Ct235. The sequence continues at coordinate 74,288 of NZ_JAOWIC010000043.1, read as the reverse complement.
GGAAATCGTCCCAATGGTCATGTTCACTCCTTATGGACAATAGACGTTTTTCAATGTGGCAATGAGTGAGTTCACCGCTGCATTTTTAATGAAGTAGAGGATGCGCTGGGCATCGCGCTGGCTGTCAATCAGACCTTCTTCGCGCATTTTCGCCAGATGCTGTGAGGTGGCCGACGGGCTTAGTCCGGTGGCGCGAGCCAGATCGCCCGCGCTGGTACCCGGTGAGCCGCAAAGCATACACAGGATCAGCAGTCGCTTAGGATTGCTCATTGCTTTCAGCAGGGCCGCCGCCTGTTCAGCGCTGGCCTGGAGTTGTTCAAGTTCGCTCATATGTATTTTAGGTTTTGCTAAATTAAGTAAATTCTAAAATAAAAACGAAACGCATGCCAGCGTAAAGAGCGTAAAAGAGGGTAAAAGCGCGAGAGGAGACTGGCGATCTCCGCTAAGCTCACTACGCTTAGAGATAAAATCTCTTTTTAAACAATAAGTAATTTTTCTTTTTGGAGTGTGTATGGGTTTCTGGAGAATTCTTTTTACGATCGTTCTGCCCCCGCTGGGCGTCCTGTTGGGTAAAGGGTTCGGTTGGGCGTTCATCCTTAATATCATTTTGACCCTGCTGGGGTATATCCCGGGTCTGATTCACGCGTTCTGGGTGCAAACCCGTCCTTCAACGCTTTCTTAACCATCATCCGACAGCCCGATAGCGCGACGTTATCGGGCCACGCCTGTCGCCGCGCAGTCAGAATTTTAAGCGAAACTTTCTGCTACACTTCGTGAGTGTTTATTGTCAATGATCGAGGTGGATATGGGGCTTTTCAACTTTGTAAAAGACGCCGGGGAAAAACTGTGGGATGCCGTAACCGGCAATCACGATAAAGACGATTTAGCAAAAAAGGTGCAGGACCACCTGAATAAAACCGGTATTCCGGATGCCGACAAGGTCAATGTACAAATTGCTGATGGCAAGGCAACGGTGACAGGCGACGGATTAAGCCAGGAAGCAAAAGAAAAGATCCTGATTGCGGTCGGGAATATTTCCGGAATTGCCAGCGTGGAGGATCAGGTTAAAACCGACGTGCCTGCCGCCGAGAGTCAGTTTTATACGGTGAAATCCGGCGATACGCTGAGCGCTATTTCGAAACAGGTTTACGGTAATGCCAACCTGTATAATAAAATCTTTGAGGCGAATAAGCCGATGCTTAAAAGTCCGGATAAAATTTATCCCGGGCAGGTTCTGCGTATTCCGGAAGAATAAGCGTCGTCAGGATTTCTCTGCCAGCGGTTTACCGGTCATGGCCTGCTGGATAATAGGAATCGGCGTCAGCAAATGTTGACGCATAAGTTCACTGGCGCGTGCCGCATCGCGCGCCAGAATTGCCTCTGTTAGCGTCTGATGCTGAACGTGTTTATCCTCCAGCATTTCAACCGACAAGACCGTTTTTCGCAGCCAGATAAACCGATAGCGTGCCGCGAGATCGAACAGTCGTTCGCGCATTTGCAGCAGATACTGCGAACCGCATCCGGCAACGATAGCGGTGTGGTATGCCTGATGGCGTAAATCCCACTCATCCAGCAGGTGTTCACTGGCGTCGCTGGCCTCAAGCTTGCTGAGCATATGGGCGCGGGCGAGGATCTCGGCTTCCCATTCGTCACCGCCGCGTTCAATCGCCAGACTCACCAGCATCGCTTCCATGTTGGCGCGGGCGTCGAAAATATCGAGCAGTTCCTGCTCTGACATAGACGCCACCCGATACCCTTTCTGATTCACGACCGTGACCAGCCGTTCCGCCACCAGATGAGAAAGCGCCTCTCTGAGCGGTCCAACACCAAGAGAATAGCGTGAGGTTAATAAGCTCATGCGCAGTTTTTCATCAGGCTGATAAACACCGCGGATAATATCGTTCTTGAGCCAGCGGTATCCATCTATGGCCGTCGGATGGAAAATGGCGGTCATGGTCTTACTCCTGAATCCTGTTCCCGGCCTGCGCCGGGAAATCATTTAACGGGTATTTTGCAGCGGTGCCTTTTGCCACAATACCAGTTTTTTCCAGCGCGACATAATCGGCACGGTACAAATAATTCCCAATCCCAGCAGCCCTGTGGAAATGACTTCCAGCTGTTGCGCCGGGCGAAAGAGCATCACAATCAGCACAAAACTGATAAAGCCAATGACCAGCCAGGTCAGCCACGGATAGAGCCACATTTTCAGTTTGAGCTCGCCGCCTTCCGCCAGCAGGATTTTGCGCATCCGCAACTGGGAAATGGCGATCACCAGATACACCAGCAGGGCGATGGCGCCGGAGCTGTCGATCAGGAACTTAAACACTTTTGCCGGGGCGTAATAGTTCACGACCACGGTTAAAAATGCCGCGCCGGTCGAGAGCAACACCGCCACGTAAGGCGTTTTGCTGCGATTGATTTTGCCCATAATAGCCGGCGCGTCACCACGGCGGCTCAGAGAGTAGAGCATCCGCGACGCGGTATACAGCGCGGAGTTCAGGCAGCTGGTTACCGACAGCAGGATCACACAGTCCATGATCAGTTTGGCATGCGGAATATGCAGCAGTTCCAGCACCGATTGATAGGAGCCGACCTCTTTTAGTCCCGGCATGTTCCACGGGATCAGGGCGACGACAACAAAGATCGAGCACAGATAGAAGATTGAAATACGCCAGATCACCGAGTTGGTGGCGCGGACGATATGCTTATCCGGCGTGTCGGATTCGGCGGCGGCAATGGTGACAATCTCAGCCCCCATAAATGAAAACATGGTGATAAGCATCGCGCTCAGCACGGCACCAAAACCGTTTGGCATAAAGCCGCCGTGATCCCACAAGCGCGAGATACCGCTGACTTCAGCGTAAGGGTAAACGCCGCCGATCGCCGCTGCACCGAGGGCGATAAAGGCGAGGATGGCAATCACTTTGCACAGCGCCAGCCAGAACTCAAACTCACCGTAGTTTTTGACGCTCAGCAAATTACTGCCGGTTAACGCCAGCGTGATAACCAGCGAGAACAGCCAGATCGGGACGCCGGGAAACCAGGAGTTGAGGATGATTGCGGCGATATTCGCTTCAAGCGGGATCACCAACACCCAGAACCACCAGTACAACCAGCCGATGGTGTAGCCCGCCCATCGCCCGATCGCTTTATCGGCGTAGGTGGAAAAGGAACCGGTGTCCGGCGTGGCGACGGCCATTTCGGCCAGCATCCGCATGATCATCACCACCAGTAGCCCGGCGAACAGATAGGCCAGCAGGACCGCGGGTCCGGCCTGGGCTATCGCCACGCTGGAACCCACAAACAGACTTGCGCCGATAACCCCGGCAATAGACAGCATGGTGACGTGGCGTGATTTCAGCCCGCCCCCTAAATCATGTGATTGCGACAGTTGCCCCATCTTATGACCTCTTTATTGTTATTGAGCCGTTTGCCGGATGGCGGCTGCGCCTTATCCGGCCTACAAACCATGCCGACTCTGTAAGCCGGATGGTGACTGCGCCTTATCCGGCCCACAAACCACGCCGACTCTGTAAGCCGGATGGCGGCTGCGCCTTATCCGGCCTACAAACCACGCCGACTCTGTAGGCCGGATGGTGGTTGCGCCTTATCCGGCCTACAAACCATGCCGACTCTGTAAGCCGGATGGCGGCTGCGCCTTATCCGGCCCACAAACCACGCCGACTCTGTAAGCCGGATGGCGGCTGCGCCTTATCCGGCCTACAAACCATGCCTACAGAGTAGGCCGGATAAGCGAAGCGCCATCCGGCAATTGGCTGCAAGGGTTAACGTTGCTTAGCCTCGTCAAAGCACTGGGCGATGATCTCCAGACCCTGACGGATTTGCGCATCTTCAATGGTGAGCGGAACAAGGATGCGCAGCACGTTGTAGTACGGCCCGCAGGAGAGCAGGATCAGCCCTTTGTCGCGGGCGCGAGCGACGATCTCTGCCGTCAGTTTCGCGTCCGGCTTGTTGTGGTCGCCGTCTTCAAACAGCTCAATAGCGATCATCGCCCCCAGCCCACGGACATCGCCGATTTCACGATGCGTTTCGGCAATCGCCAGCAGGCCGTTGCGCAGGGTTTCGCCGAGCTCGTTGGCTTTTTGCAGCAGATTTTCCTGCTCGAAAATATTCAGCACCGCCAGCGCGGCGGCGCAGGCAATCGGGTTGCCGGCATAGGTGCCGCCCAGCCCACCCGGCGGGATGGCGTCCATCACCTCCGCGCGTCCGGTCACGCCCGCCAGCGGGAAGCCCCCGGCGATAGACTTGGCGAAAGTCGTGATGTCCGGCGCCACGCCCATCTGCTCCATCGCGAACAGCGTGCCGGTACGACCCGCGCCGCTCTGCACTTCATCGGCAATCAGCATGATCCCGTGTTCGTCGCAAATTGCGCGCAGGCGCTGCATAAAGGCTGGCGAGGCGGCGTAAAAGCCGCCTTCGCCCTGTACCGGTTCAATCACAATGGCGGCGATATCTTCCGGCGCGGCATCATTTTTGAAGATGCGGTGAATGCTGGCGATAGCGTCGTCTTCACTAATGCCGTGCAGGGCGCAGGGGTAGAGGGCGCGATAGACGTGGCCGGGCATCAGCCCCATGCCGGCTGAGTACGGGTTCACTTTTCCGGTCAGCGACAGGGTGTAGTGGGTGCGACCGTGGTACGCGCCGCTAAAGGCGATGGTTCCCGATCGTTTGGTGGCGGCGCGGGCTATCTTCACCGCGTTTTCCACGGCTTCAGAACCGGTGGTGACCAGCAGGGTTTTCTTGGCGAAGTCGCCCGGCACCTTCTGGTTCATGATTTCGCACAGCTGTAGATACGGCTCATAGGCCAGCACCTGGAAGCAGGTATGAGACAGCTTTTTCAACTGTTCTTCGACCGCCGAGACGATCTGCGGATGCAGGTGTCCGGTGTTCAGCACCGCGATACCGCCGGCAAAATCCAGGAACTCACGGCCTTCCACGTCCCAGACCCGACAGTTTTCCGCACGCTCGGCAAAGATAGGGTGGATCTGTCCTACGCCACGCGGAACGGCGTTGCTGCGACGCTGCATTAATTCGTTATTGGTGCTCATCAGGTGTTCTCCAGTAGGTTTTTTATTAAAGGCCGATGCACAGATATTTGATTTCTAAGTAATCTTCGATGCCGTATTTGGAACCTTCGCGGCCAAGACCGGAGGCTTTGATCCCGCCAAACGGCGCGACTTCGTTCGAGATAATGCCGGTGTTAATGCCGACGATGCCGTACTCCAGCGCCTCGCCAACGCGAAAGACGCGGCTTAAATCACGGGCATAGAAATAGGCCGCCAGACCAAATTCGGTGTCGTTGGCCTGCCTGATGACGTCGGCTTCATCACTAAAGCGAAACAGTGGCGCCAGCGGGCCGAAGGTCTCTTCTTTGGCGACCTTCGCGTTGTCAGGTACGTCCACCAGGATGGTTGGCTGGAAGAAATTGCCGCCCAGCGCGTGTGGCTTCCCACCGCTAATCACCCGGGCACCTTTTTCCAGCGCGTCGGCGATGTGCTCCTGCACTTTGGCGACCGCTTTCTCATCAATCAGTGGGCCGGTGGTCACCTCAGGAGCCAGACCGTCGCCGAGGCGCAGTTTGTTCACCGCCTGTTGCAGTTTCTCAGCGAAGTGCTCGTAAACGCCGTCCTGTACATACAGACGGTTGGCGCAGACGCAGGTCTGCCCGGCGTTGCGAAACTTTGAAGCCAGCGCGCCTTCTACTGCTTTATCCAGGTCAGCATCGTCAAAGACGATAAACGGCGCGTTACCTCCCAGCTCCAGGGAGACCTTTTTGATGTCTTTGGCGCACTGTTCCATCAACTGGCGGCCAATCTCCGTCGAGCCGGTGAACGACAGTTTGCGCACCAGTGGGTTGCCGGTCAGTTCGTTGCCAACTGCGCCCGCCGAACCGGTGACGACGCTGAATACGCCCGCCGGGATCCCGGCGCGATTTGCCAGTTCCGCCAGCGCCAGCGCGGAGAACGGCGTCTGGCTGGCGGGTTTAAGCACCATCGTGCAGCCTGCCGCCAGTGCCGGACCCGCTTTGCGGGTGATCATCGCCGAAGGAAAGTTCCACGGCGTAATGGCGGCAGTAACGCCAATGGGCTGCTTAATGACGATCAGGCGTTTGTCGGCCTGGTGTCCGGGAATGGTGTCGCCATAAATACGTTTGCCCTCTTCGGCAAACCACTCAATAAAAGAGGCGGCATAGCTGATTTCCCCTTTGGCTTCCGCCAGCGGCTTACCCTGTTCAAGGGTCATCAGGCGGGCAAGATCGTCCTGATGTTCCATCATCAGATTGAACCAGCGGCGCAGAATGTTTGCCCGTTCTTTGGCGGTGAGGTCACGCCAGGCGGGTAGCGCGCGGTTAGCGGCCTCAATGGCTTTGCGGGTCTCCACGCTGCCCATTTTCGGTACGCTGCCCAGCGTCTCGCCGTTGGCCGGGTTGGTTACCGTAATGACGTCGCCGCTATCGGCATCGCGCCACTGGCCGTCGATCAAGGCCTGCTGACGGAACAACGTCGGATCGTTAAGTTGCATGATGGCTTCCTGTCTTAAAAAGGTGAACGGGTGAAGGCGGCGTGTAAGGTGTCCACGCTACGTGCCGCACGCAGCGTGCGTCCGGGATTGCTCTGGCTTGCCAGCAGCGTCTGTACCTGGCTGACGATGTGTGCGCCGATGGGGATCGCCGACGTCGCCGCCGGGGAGGGGGCATTGCAGGTGTGGATCGATCTCGGGGTGGTGACAAACAAAAAATCATCGATCAGCTTGCCGTCCGGCGAGACCGCCTGCGCACGGACGCCTGCGGGCCACGGTTGCAGATCGCTTAGCGTCAGGCTCGGGCAGTACTTTTGCACCAGCCGCAGATAGCCACTTTTGCACAGCGAGTTTTTCATTTCGCTAAGGCCTGCGCGCAGGTTGTTTTGCAGAACCCGACGAATGCCGGCAGAACCGAGGATCTCCAGCGTGTCGCTGAGCGAAAAGTCCTGCTTGCGATAGCCTTCGCGCTTAAACGCCAGTACGGCGTTCGGCCCGACCGTGACGCTGCCATCGATCATGCGGGTAAGATGAACGCCAAGAAACGGCATTGCCGGATCGGGGATCGGGTAGATCAGATGGTTAACTATCTGGTTGTGTTCCGCGGCCAGACGGAAGTATTCGCCACGGAACGGGCAGATGATAAAACCCGGTTCGATGCCGAGCATTTTCACCAGCCGGTCGGCCATCAGCCCGGAGCAGGTAATCAGCGTTGCGCCACTAAATTCCTGCCCCTGGCGGGTATGTACCACCACGCCCGTGGCGTGTTCTTTCAGGGCGCTGACGTCGGCGTTGTAGATAATCTCGCCGCCTCTGGCCTGGAAGATTTTCGCCATTGCTTCCGTCACGTCGCGGTAGCTGACAATCCCGCTGGACGGCACAAAAATGCCGCCGAGTCCGGTAATGTTTGGTTCGCGCTCGCGCAGTTCCTGCGCATTCAGCCACTCGCGCTCCAGGCCGTTGGCCGCGGTGCGATCCCACAGGGCGCGCATCCGTCCCATTTCCTGCTCAGAGGTGGCGACCAGCATCTTGCCGCAGGTGTCGTAGCGGATGCCGTTTTGATCGCAAAAGGCTTTGGTTGCACGGTTGCCGGCGAGACAAAACTGCGCCTTCAGACTGCCGGGGGTGTAATAGACCCCGGCGTGGATCACGCCGCTGTTGTGGCCCGTCTGGTGACAGGCCGGGCCGGACTCTTTTTCCAGCAGCGCTACCCGGGCGTCCGGATAAACGTCAATTAACTGCATGGCGGTCGACATGCCAATAATGCCGCCGCCAATAATCACAAAATCATACATCCGCTTGTTCCTTCACGCTTACTGGTGAGTCTGGTAGTGGTGGGTGGAATAAGCGAAGTAGCCGCGCTGGCGCATCAGTTCGCGGCGCAGGTCCGGGTGCGAGGTAAAGCGATCGCGACCGTGCAGCCAGAACAGGTTGTTAATCAGCAGGAATTTGCCCACCGATACCGGAACGGACAGGATGCTTTTGCTGGTTTCCAGCGCATCGGACAGGTCGCTCAGCCAGACGCCTTCCTCAAAATCTTTTGGTTGCACGAACTGGTCGATGTAGCGCATGACCGGGCGGCCCTGTTGGTCTACGTCAAACACCGGGTGGAACACATCATGGCTGACGTTCTTGCTGGGCGGCGCGGCGAAGCGCATTGGACGACGAGCCAGGGGATGGCTGAAGTACTTGTCGAGATGCTCCCAGTCGTCGAGATGCAGCAGCAGCGAGTTGCCGCCGGTCATGTTCTGCTCGTCGATCTTCATCATCAGCACGTAATCGGTGATTTCTTCGACGTAAGTACCGTCGTTATGCAACTCCATGACGCGGTGCGGCTGGCGCAGATAGCTGTCTGAGTTATCGACATTTTTCACCACGAAGCGCGCATAGTACTGACCACTCATGGCGTCAAAGTTGGAGCGCCCAACCAGATGCGCCACCGCGGTTGCCAGTTTGACCATCTCGTCAGCCTGCGCCACGTCATCGATGCCCTCCGCGTTGATCAACAACGCGCCTTCTGCACGATCGAGCAGCGTTTTCAGCAGCAGCGGTTGCAACTGGTTGTCGCACAGACTGTCGAGGATCTGGCCCACTTTGAAGCGCAGGAACGACTTATATTCCAGCGCCTGCACCGGCCACTGCGCGACCTGCTGGAGAAAGTGTTCCGTCGTTCGGGCAGAAAAGGTCAGCTCCAGCAGACGCGGAGACTGGGCCGACGGTTTCAGCGTAAATCTGCTGTCGTGCTGGCCTGGATCTTCAGCGTTCGGTTTAACGGCAGTCAGTGCATTCATCAGAATCGATCCTCTCAGTAGATGGTCAGGGAAACATGGCGAAGCTCATTTCGTAGCCATAAATTAAAAATATCTACATTTTTAATAAACGTGCACAAAATGAACTTTTTGTTTCTTTTTTGTGATCAAAAACAACAAGCATTTAACATTATTAAATGCAGGGATATCGAGATGATTACCGCGAGAAAAAGGAAGAAAAGGTTGAGGAAACCGCCGCTTAGCCTACACTAACGCGGGTTGTGGTGCGTCTGATGAGCGGGGCCTGGGATAAACATGTTGATTAAAAACCTCTTTCGTCGGGTGAAGTGGGTGAGTTCCGGCCTGTTGGCGCTGGTCAAACACGTGGTGCTGACGCTGCTGGTGGTACTGATTGTTTTCCTGGGCGTGCGGGTGTATCAGACAGAGAGCGGACCGGACCTTCATCTCTGGCACACCTGGCACGGGAATGAGATGAGCGCGGCGGCGCTGGACAATGCCACGTTTGCACAGTATCAGGCGCAGGAAGAGATGCTGTTTGCCGATCTGCAAAAACAGGTGGGCGATAAGCTGAGTGCGGATGAGCAGACGCCGATCAACCGTTTCTGGTCGGGCAGCCGGGTTTATCCGGCGCAATTTACCCCCAACGGGAACCGCTCATTCGTGCTGATGCCGCAAGGTAAACCGCGCGGCGTTGCCGTGATGCTGCACGGCCTGACCGATTCGCCCTATAGCCTGAAATATTTAGCGCAGATCTACCAGCGGCAGGGATTCATCGCCGTGGTGCCGCGCCTGCCCGGACACGGTACTGCGCCTGGTGCATTAACGGCGGTCGACTGGGAAGCGTGGCTGGCCGCGACGCGGCTGGCGGTTCGTGAGGCGACGCGACTGGCGGGTACCGAAGTGCCGCTGCATCTGGTGGGGTACTCTAACGGCGGCGCGCTGGCGCTGAAATACACGCTGGACAGTCTGGACGACGACACGTTGCGACGCCCGCGTCAGCTGGTGCTGCTATCGCCGATGATTGGCGTCACGTCATTTGCCCGTTTTGCCGGGCTGGCGGGACTGCCGGCGCTGTTCCCCGCCTTTGCCAAAGCCGCGTGGCTTAACGTCACGCCAGAATATAACCCCTTCAAATACAATTCGTTTCCGGTTAATGCGGCGCGGCAGTCTTATTTGCTGACCAAAGCTTTACAGCAGCAAATCGTACAGGATGCGCAGAATACGCGACTTCACGATCTTCCTCCGGTGCTGACCTTCCAGTCGGTGATGGATTCTACCGTCAGCACCCAGGCGGTAGTGGATTCGCTGTATCGCTATCTGGGGCCAAACGGCAGCGAACTGGTGCTGTTTGATATCAATCAGGCTGCTAACCTGCGACCACTGCTGCGTAGTGCGTCTTATACCGCCGCGGCAACGCTGTTGCCGTCCGTACCGCGTGCTTACCGCACGACGGTGGTGACCAACGCCACGGCGGAAACCGTGGCCGTGGTGGCGCGTGACACGCTCGCCGGAACGCGTGAAGTGCAGATTCAGCCGTTACGGGAAGCCTGGCCACAGGAGATGTATTCGCTGTCGCATGTGGCGGTGCCGTTTCCACTGACCGATTCTTTGTACGGGTTGAAGCCGGATGCGTTGAATCGTTATGGGGTGAGCATCGGTACGATTGCGCTGCGCGGAGAGACCGCCACGCTGCTGGTGGGGCTGGATACGTTAATGCGTGTCACCTCGAATCCGTTCTTTCCCTATCTACAGGAACGGGTTGAGGCGGTGGTCGGGGGGCAACGTTAACGCGTTTTATCGCCCCTCCGGGGATGAACGACAGCGGGTAAGTTCAGCCCGGTAAATGGGTAACAAGCAAAAAGCCGCTTACGCGGCTTTTTGCCTGATGAACGTCAGGATTATTCGCTGATTTTTTTCTCAACGGCGGCGGCGCCTTCTTTGGTCTTATTCCAGCCCTTTTCAGTCCCTTCTTTCGTGGCGTTCCAGCCTTTCTCGGTGCCTTCTTTGGTTTTATTCCAGGTTTTCTGCGAACCTTCACTGACTTTACTGCTTAAACTATCGCTTTTACCTTCGGCGGTATGTTTTGCTTTCAGTCGTTGCTCTTCACCCTGATTCTGTGCCTGGTGCAGTTTTTCTTTTGCGGTATTCGCATTTTCATGCGCGGCAGCCACATCATTATCCGTTGCGTGTGTGGTTGCAGCAAAAACAGGTGAAGCCAGCAGAAGTGCAGATAATGCGATCATGGTCTTTTTCATAATATCCTCGCTTAACATTATTCGTTATTAGCGTGATTAAGCATGACAGCTGAACGAGGCGCTGGCTTTAGGAAAAAACTGTAAGCAGGAAATATCATTTTTTTTCCATGCGTTATGCCGGGAACGCATCACGCAGAATTATCCCGGCGGTGAGAAATAAATATCGTCGCGACTATGGTCAATTCTCGTTCTTTCTACCATGCTTTTTAGACTCGTGACGTTAAGCGGGTAAATGGCATTGTAATAACTTATCTCTCGTCCGGGGCTGACAATGCGTAACATTCTTCCCCCCATTATCGTTACCGTGTTGCTCTTTGTTTTTGGCGTTTTAATTCTTAACGCGCAGCTCTGGTATTCGGCCAGAGCTGACAGCCTTGCGGGTGCGCGGTATGTGGTGAGTGATGTCAATGTCATTCTTGATGAAGCGAGTCGTGCCACCCGTACGGCCAGCAATGTCGCCTTGAAAGGCTGTGACCAGGAAAATCAGTATCTGCTTGGCATGGAGGCGGCGTTACAGCCCCATCTCAGGACTATCTTTATCTTTCGCCAGGGAGAGATATGGTGTTCGTCGCTACCGGGTAATCGCATGTTGCTTACGCATCTTCCGCAGGTTCCCGACAGCACACTGTTGCTCGCGTCGGCAAAAAATACCGTCAACAAACAACCTGTTCTGTTGTACCAGACGCCGCTCGCCGAAAAGCGAATTGTAGTCACCATCAGCGATCAACATATTCGTGACACATTGCGTACGCCGCTGAAAGGGGTGAGCTACGCGCTTAGGGTCGGCAGCGTGGTGCTGGGATTGTCGGGGGATGTGGTTAAGGTAAGTGAGTCAGAGCGGAATGTTGGCTACGTAAAGTCTGGCCATTATCCCTTCGCGGTAAGATATAACCAACCTTCGCTATTTAGTTTGCACAGACTCATCAGCCAGGGAATGGGCATTATCGTTTTTATTGCGCTGATATCGTGTCTCGCAGGGTATGCTCTCGAACGGTATTTAAACAGAAGCACCACCCCGGAAGAAACGCTGCGCAGGGCCATAAATAAAGGGGAAATTGTTCCTTTTTACCAGCCGGTGGTGAATGGCAGAGAAGGAACGCTGCGAGGGGTAGAAGTACTGGCAAGATGGAAACATCCCACTGCGGGATATATTTCCCCGGCATCCTTTATCCCGGTGGCAGAAAAATCGGGGCTGATTATTCCGCTCACCCAGAGGTTGATGAGCCAGGTTGCCGCGAATATGAACGCGATTGCCAGTAAACTGCCGGAAGGTTTTCATGTCGGAATTAACGTGAGCGCCTCCCATATCTCTTCACCGTCATTTGTAGCAGAATGCCTGAAATACAAGGAAAGTTTCAGGCGAAAAGATCTGAACCTGGTCATTGAGGTGACGGAGCGCGAGCCGTTGCATGTTGATGAACACCTGGTACAAACGCTTAATGTTCTTCATGAAAATGGTTTTGTTATCGCACTGGATGATTTTGGTACCGGGTATTCGGGGCTTTCATATCTTCACGATTTGCACATTGATTATATCAAGATCGATCAAAGCTTTGTTGCACGGGTTAACACAGAAGAAGATTCAACGCGGATCCTGGATTGTGTGCTGGACCTGGCGCGAAAACTGTCGTTAAGTATTGTTGCCGAGGGGGTGGAAACGAAAGAGCAGGTTGACTATCTGAACCGCAACAATATTACCTTCCAGCAGGGGTACTATTTCTTTAAACCGGTCAACTTCACCGAACTGATAAAAATTATCTTATCAAAACCTAAAGTAAAAGTAATAGTGGAGTAGGTGGACTATTTCAATTTGAATGACGCGTATCGGAAGCATTCACCTCCTGCATCCCTTTTTGCGGGTCAAGAAAATAGCATTTTGTTTTTGATGAATAGGCCTGTGAAGCCGCTTCGCATTCCGAGTAATGGGTAAAGGCGCCAATGACTTCGCTTTTTGTATTGTTGCCGGTAAGCGCAAAAACCAATGCCAGAACGTACATGTTTTATCCTTAACGTAACACCGTTTGATATTTTGGTTAGTTTAGAAATAATGTGTTGTTGTACTTTTATTGATGGTGATAAGTAAATATTAATGATGATAAGTAAACATAGAATGCTTTTATTCCTTCTGATAATACGTGTTGAATAACTGAATACAAGTCAAAAACTCCGGAAAGTCCGTTTTCGGATAACTTATCTTTTATTTATGATGTAAATAAATAGCGAACCTGATTCGTATCATAGGGATACGATCAGAGCGTGAGATTGCGTCGACTCCCCGCCAGGGCCAAAGTGGAATCGGGCCTGGAAAGCCCGTCGCGTTGATACTGCGGTAAACTGACGATTTGCTCATTGCCAGAAGAGGGGGCCAGGACGACATTACTCATAGGTGACTGTCATATTAACTTGTCCCGTCACCGGTCCGGTATAGCTGGCACCATTACGTTTAATGGCACTGCGCTGGACAAACCGCGCACCAAACTGCGCCGTGTCCTGACTGCTATAACTGAGATCTTGCGTATTTGTTTTAACTTGTCCTTTGCTACCCGTACTGACAGGAAAGCTGGGATAAGGTGCGATGGTAGTATTGACATCAATTCGGCTACCGTTATAAGACATCTCGATTTCTAACCCTTCAATAAACTGACCGCCACTGTCATACACGGTGATATTTCGGTTCAGTAATCCGTCTGAGCCAGCATCCTGAAAACTAAGTTTCACGTTATTCACTTTTCCAGAACATTCAATATTAAGATCGATCGGCTTTATGGCGCCGTAAGCAGGTAAAACCCCTGTATTTCTGCCTGCCACATCGGTCCAGGTTCCCAGGTTTACCTGATAATTAGTTGCTCCTCGCAATCGGCAGGTAGGGATGGCAATAGTAATGCCACCTGATCCGAAAATAGTTGATACATCCAAAGATTGTGTGGTGTAACCAGGTGGTTTCCCATGAGAATAACTAAGTGCTCCGGTTATAGATAAATTACTTGTTTGCGGAACATTTCCAACTTTAATTAATTCTCCACGTATAGAGTATGAGACATAATTAATGTCAGACCCCATATAATGGTTGAAATTTGGCGATGATCCATATACTTTGGAAATGAATCCGGGTTGTACCCAATTAAAAGATTGCTGCAGGATGGTGTTTTCCTGCCCAACTTGTAGTGGTGTAGAGCCTGCTCCGTAAACATGGGATGTAGCAAGTGCACCTACATACCCTGTGTTCTGGGCATTAATTGAAATTGGCGTAACGTAAAGTCTCAAACCAATTCCGGGGTTATTGGTAGGCCAATAATATATTCTGTAATCTTGAGATTGTTTTCCCAAAAAGTAGAGCGATGTAGCATAAGACACTTCCGGGCCATTACCACTGCCTTGGGAACTTAAAGTACTTGTACTAACTTGCGTCGCGGAATTGCACACCGTGACGAAACCAGGCGCAAAATCATTATATCCCCAGCTATAGAGTACACTACCGTTATCTAGACTATTATCCACTAACAGGGTACGTTGCTGAGACAGGGGCTGTAACGTTGGGTAACTAAAGCTGCAATAACTTGCGGGGGCTCCATTCGTTGGCCAGGTAGGTGTTGACAGGTTAATCGTAATTGCCTGAGTATTCCCCGCACCAGTACCTAAAATTAAAACAATAACGGTATTTATTAATCTGTGTCTCATAACCGTACCTCAGTCGTCAGTACGCCGGTTTCACCGCCAAAATCATTAATTGCGCTGTAGGTGAGGGTGACAGACTTACCGATTAACCCCTTTGGCACGCTATACCGCTGGCTGCTCATTGGCGCGGGCATTTCAATTTTGTCTTCCAGTCGGGTTTCGTTTACGCCGCCTGCCTTCAGGGACAGCTGACCGAAGCTAATGTAATAAGGAGTGGGGTTCGTTGCTTTCAGCCAGACCGCACCGCCTTCGCGTTCAACGCTCCAGGTCAGCGATTTCACCGCATCCGCAGCCTTACCGCTGTCCAGTCCTTTCGGGCGGACGAATATCTTTAATCGACTGCGAATCGCCAGGACCAGTTTGTTATTCTCGCTGTCTTTGGCTTTTGGCGGGATTTCCTGGATTGATAACCAGTATACCGACTCCCGGTTTTGTGGAATTTCACCCGGTAAAACGACCAGGCGCAATTTCCCTTCCTGTTTTCCGGTGAGTTTCATCACGGGTGGGGTTAACACTAAAGGCAGGTTATTATCATTGCCTTTTAAATCTTCCAGCCACGACTGAACCAGATACGGTTCCTGGCTTTCATTAACGATCTCAATTGGCGTTTCTTTATCGTCGGCATAAGCCACAATACGTGTCAGTTGTGGACGAACGGCACTCCAGCTGTGTACCGGAATTAAAAAGCTCAATGCCGCGCTGATTAACAGTGAATGTTTAATGGTCTTTAACAACATAATTCTACTCTCTTGGATAATTCATTGAACAGGTGCTGACAACGCCCTGCTTATTACTGGCAATTCACCGTGATTTTTTGGTACCACTGCGATTCAGGATTATCGGTATTTAATTTTGGTAACGTAAACTGACACTGTTTATCACGTCCCCAGGTCACTATCAGATGTTCATCTTTGCGTGCATCCAGCCCCGTCAGATAAGCCAGTCCGTTATTACCCACAATGCCGGCTTCTTCACCTTGACCTTCAACGGTGACCACTGCGCCAACCGGAATCGTGTGCGGACTCTTAATCACCACCATTGCACGACGCCCGTTGCGTGTAGCAAAACGCAGCAGCACCACCGCACCCTCGGTCGGTACCACTTTTTTCGTTGATTCCTTAAGTTCCACGTTCGGCGCATTTTGGGTGTCTAAACTGACGGTGTTATAGCGATAAGGGCTGAGATACGTCACGACGGCACGCCCCCAGCGGTCGGTTCTGACATTGTTATTACCAGAGACGCCGATATCAGGTGCATCATCCGTTTCCACAATGCCGATAGTGTCACCCATTCTTTGAGCGAGCAGCAGACCGCCTCGGTATACCACCACTCCACCGGCAATACCGGCTGAGAACTGGTCAGCATAATTACTGTGGCTGACCGACGAGTTCAGGGTGGCAAAACTGGCGTTATGGGATAATGACGCTGATTCGCTGAGGTTATTACTGGTATCCCGTTGCACATTAATGCCATAAGACAGGGGGCTGTCCTGCTGCCCGCCGGAAATTCCGACTGACTGGCTGTAGCGGTTATCTCTATTGCGCGTCAGGTTATAACTCACCGAGTTATAGTTCTTCTCGCGTTCACCCCAGCGTAAGGGGATGCTGACGCCGAGATTGAGCGAGTTATCATTGTCGCCGCTGCCATTTTTGCTGTAGGTATATGCCAGGTTGACGCTGGCGGAACCCAGCATAAAACCATAACCGGCGGACGCTGAAGTGCTCTTTTCAGACGTGCCATAATAACGATCCTGACTCAGCGAAAGATAAAGACTGCCATGGTCTTGCAGGCCCTGGTTGATATTGACCTCAAGTCGACTGCGACGGCGCTTATTCCACAGGCTATCTCCTCTTTCATAATCACTGTCATCGTCATACCCCGAGTGATTATTTCGGCTAGTAAACTCTGAGAAAGACAGAAAATGTTCTGAACGATATTGATAGCCTAAGATGCGCAGGCCGGTATCGGTCTGGTCAAACTGTTTTGCATATAACAAACGAACCGCGCTACCGTTTTTGGTGCTGGTGTCATGGGTGCGGGTGGCGTAATCATAGCGATAACGCGCCTGGGCGAGATCTAACGAAAATGCGCCGATATTACCGATATTCCACGCCGCCCCCATCGCCAGAGACTGATACTGCTCTGACCCGAGGCTGGAGACATTCAGCGTAAGCGCTTCAAATCCACGCTCAATGCTCAGCGCTGCCATTAATGGCTTATCAGACTGGCTGTCACGATATTCCCCCATTGACAGGCTGTAACGAAAAGCGCCGGGGCGGATCATATTTGGCAGTGCGGTATACGGTACGGTGAATTTCTGCTCTGTACCGTCAGTTTCTTCAACCGTGACGTCCAGATCGGCACCGATCTGTCCGGTATACAGGTCGTCAATGGCGAAAGCACCGGGCGTCAGGGTTTTACTGTAAATAATATTGCCACGCTGGCGCACCACGAGACGTGCGTTAGTGCGGGCGACGCCTCTGATGACCGGCGCATAGCTGTACTGTGATTCCAGAAGCATTCTTTCATTGGTGCCGAGGGTGAAACCGCGCAGCGGAATAACGCCCATAATGCTGCTGGGCGTATAGGTATAGATATCCCCGGCAGAGATTTTTGATTGCAATGCGATGATATTGCGTTCGGCATACAGTCTGTCGTGGTTAGTTTTCCAGCCCTCGCGGCTATTCTTATTAAATGTATCAAAGCTATAAATTCGCCATGCACCCGCGCTGGCGATACTATTAAGACTGACAAAAGAATTATTATTATTAGAACGGCTGTCATTCCCTTCGTAATTGGTACTTTTCTGGCGGGTATTATAAAAATAGCCATTGTAAGCGGTGCGTAATGCCGGGGTGCCATCATCCCACTCCGTCGGAGAGATCATTTGAAAGCGTGAGCGGTTTATGGCTTCCTGCGGCAACGTCAGTCTGAGCTGCTGGTGTGCATCATCGTAAAGTACAGTAGCCGCAGGAATGCGCTGTGCCAGGTCTTCACAGATCCCGTCCGATGGCGGCTCTTTTTCTGGCGTTTGCCAGTCATCATAAAGCTCGGTTTTCACGCCTAATTCGTTTAACAGATAACGACTCAGGCAGGGAACAACCAGCTTGTCTTTCGGCTGAGGGATAAAGTTGATCTCGTAAATATCCGTTACGCGATCGTTCACGACCACCTCAACCTTTTTTTTCCCGGGTGCCAGCGTATTTTTATAAAGAAATATATCGGGGGTCGCGCCATTTTTATCCTGGCGCAAAAATTCACTCTCAAATTCACTGTCGTTTTCCTCTGCATTGATACATGAGGAAAACGACAACAAAATCGAAACTGCCAGCACAGATAAAACACGATAAGCGGGGATAGAGAAATAGTAAGCTGGCATAGTCGTTTTCTTTTGTTACTTAGGTGTAATAACCACCACAGCAAAATTTGCAGTGGTGGTGTTTAGATAATCCAGGTCAGGCCTTATCTGACTTATCAGAAGTAAGAGATGACAAAGTCGGCAACGCCAGTGACGTTACCTGACGTCACTCCAGTACTCAGGGATTTGTAGGCTGCTTTATAATTCAGTGTCAGCGGGCCAGGTGAACCTGTTGGAGGCAATGCCACACCTGGATCACTTGCCGCGCCGCCGTTTACGTCGATTTGCGTCGTGCCGTTTTGTTGCAAAATGGCGATAGCCACGTTCGCTGCTGGAGTTACCAGTGCGGTGTTAGCAATAGCCCCTCCGACTGCGCTGGTTGTTGTGAACAGTGCGCGTACGTTATTCAGTGCCGCAGTTGCCTCGCATCCGGTAAGCTGGATGGAGAATGGCTTCATACCGGCGTAAGTCCCGGCTGCGGCGTTCAGGGTCGATGCGGTGACGTTATCCAGCGTCAGAACAGCGGTGCCCGGAGTCCCCGTAGCGTCGGCAGTGACTGACGCAATTGCAGTACATGCCGAACTGGTGACAAGACCGTTGAACGTAATTGTGCCGTCTGAAGCCTGGGCAATTCCACTGCTTACACTTAATGCAATAACGGACGCCAGAAGATATTTATTCATAGTAACTCCATGTTGATTTATATATTTCATTCATTCCATGTTTGCCTTGTAATAGATAATGTTGCATTTGATTATCATTTGATGCGCGTGTGAGCACTCATCAAATGATGACCATCAAACGTAAACTCTATAAACAAGTGTCCATGTCATTTTTAAAACGATATTGGTAAAACCTTAATCCTTAATGGATTGAACTTCCCCTCATTAAATATTAATTAAGTGAAAGGTTGAGATTTCCAATACCAGAATGCTAGCGAAATTGATTTTTTTATACAAATGAGTAGCTGGAATTCAATGTCATCAGCATGAAATGTTGTGTTTTAAGCTTTTCATAGAGATTGATGCAGGTTTTGTCAGGTGGGCAGCACAGCTGTTGACGTGTTTGTCTGAAATGGCCATTTTGTGGCATGAGCTATCATGTCTCTGGATAGCTCAGCATTTTATATTTTTTTAATTATGAATTCAGGATGAAAGTATAATGAATCTTTTTAACCGACATTTTACAATAAATAAACAACACGAGCGGCAGGTCATGCACCGGCTGCTTTTATCCGTTTGCGCAACACCGGCACGCGACTATTTAGCACAATACAAATAGATATACTGATTGTTTCCAATCAGATACCCACCATCACCTGCCGGATAAACGGTAAAGGTGTTTTTTGAGTTGTGGTAAAAGAAATAACCAGGGAGTAAATCTTTGAGTATAGGGTCCAGTTCTGAGCGATTTCCAATCTCAGCATTTGAGTTGTTCTTAATATAGACCCTGGAGCCTCGCTGTTCAGCGTCATAAGAGGCCACTTTCTGTACATAGCCCAAACTCTCACCGTTTCTTTTCTTCAGTTCCCCTTCGATAACCGTTTGACCAGATTTACCATCAATAGTGTGGAATGCCCTCATGCTAAAGATATAGTTTTCATTTTTTACTGTGGTGTATCCCTGGCATTCGAAATGCGTCAGAAGCCGGTGTTGATGATAAAGGTAGATATTGACGCTCACCAGAAGGCCAATGATGAGACTCATCGCGACATTAAATACTTTCTGATTCATTGCGCCGCATCTCCCAGTAAATTGTAGGTCGTACAGTCAAACGGCAAGTCACTTTCCAGTGGGTGTTTACACAACAGCAATGATGAATGAATATTAAATTGTAAGCTGGCCGTGTATAAATAGACATAGGGTGTTTGTTTACAATCAATGTTGTTATTGATGATTTGTTTGCTTAATTCCGTTGCCGAAAATTTATAATTGGTATAAACAGAACAACCCGATATGTTCATTTTCTGCGCGTAAATGTCGCTTAACGCTGTGGGTAATCCCCATAGAAATAACTGAAGTCCAGCGGCAATGGATAACGTCAGGACGCTTACCAGAAAGAAACACCGGAGGATGAATTGCTTCTTAAAGGCGTTTTTTTTCGCGATAGTGCTGGTTTGTTGAGCCGTAGAATGGGGGATTTCAGACAATACAGGTTCTACATCGTCAACATCGTCGGTTAACGCTATCTCCTGAACGTTGACGTCTTTTGCAAGTAAGAAACCTTTTTTGGGAACCGTCTGGATTATCTTATCCCCATCCTCAGAAAAGGTCTTAAGCGCCTTTCGTAATAAAGAAATGTTCTGATAAAGCGTGCTCACGGGAACTGATGCGCCTTCATCTCCCCAGACATAAGGGTAAAAATCATTTTGAGGAACCAGCTCGTAGCGCCGCTCAAGTAACAGCTGGAGGCAACGACTTGCCGGGACATTGAGGGTAACGGCGAGGTTCGAACTATGGCGGGATACTAACTGATACTTGTCAGGGTTGAACTCAATCAGATCGTCAAGAATGTACCGGTTTGGCATGGAGAGACTCTATGTATATGAAAATTATAACTTTATAAAAAATAAAAATGTAATTTAGATTTTGTTATCAATAGTATAGCCTTCCTTGAATAAGATGAAGCTGCCAGTGTGGTGAAAACCTCTCTATAGATGTTTTATGACTTTAACTTCATGAAATGTATGGAAAAATTAATGCTGTTCTTATCCGCAGTCAGAATGCAAACCTCTCTTACACTCTACTTTAACTCTACTTTAACTCTACTTTAACTCTACTTTTATCTAATTCATTTTTTTGCCTGTCAATTGACCGCTAATATAGGTCTCGCCAATAGATTGGTGGCCCGCAGTGAGAGCGTATCCTCAGGGTGAAAAGTCTTAGTAGTTATAGGGTTAAAATGAAAGAAGTGAGTCTGACTAGTTGATAATGCTAAAAATACTGGCAAATAGATCAATTATGGTTGAGTGTTTTTTTTAAATGGTAAATACCTCACGGTGAGTCTCTTTGGGATTATTAACCGATCTGATCGAAAGACTATTGGCCGGTTATAGCATAAAGATCTGTTATTGGGTTCTCTGGCAGCGTTTTAGCATTATGGTTTGATAAATGTCTCATTTGTTTGCCAACCTAATTATTTTTAATGAGAATGCGCATAAAAAGTAAGGACATATGCTTGTCAATACATCGCTATGCGTTAATCAGTACTGAATAGAGATAGATGATATGGATAAAACTATTTTTGGCTATTACATTGAACCAGATGTTTATTTTGACATTAATAAAAGAATGCTGGTCAATGTGGATAAGAACAGTCGTTCCCACAGTTATTCCCCTGTCATTCTCAGGGAAACAATGTTTCATCTGTTAGTCTACCTACTGGAAAATGCAAAAGGGAATATCATTAGCAATTCTGACATTCTGTTAAATGTCTGGGATAACCACGGATTAAGTTCATCCAATCAACGCTTATGGCAGGTGATGAACGCACTAAAAATGAAGTTAAACGCTGTAGGCGTGACCGAAGGCTTCATTATGCGGGTTGAGTCTAAAGGTTATTATGTCAGGGAAAATTTAGTTAATGTTTTATACACAAACAAAAAAAACGGATTTATTGGGAAACCCAGTAATGCTGAACAAGTCATTTCTTAATTATTTATTGTCTGCTTGATAACAATATCAGGATAATTGACTATATCATATGCCGAGGTTGTAATGTGTTATTTTTTGTTTACTGAGAATGTTTATTTACACTTTGCTTTACGTTCACTGGGTGATTGCAAAAGGTTGATAGTATCCCCTGATACTAGCGATTTAAGCGACTTCTTTCAGGAAGAGTTACCAACGACTGTTCTGCTGGACTTCAGTACGCCAGCGGTGGCTAAAACTAATATGAACACTCTGTACCTGTTGAGCCATCAATACCCTGATATACCCGTGGTCGTATTAAAAGGTAATCATAACATCATAAGTTGCCTATCCAGGTATCCATCCTGCAATATAACCTATTCAGCAAAATATGTTATCGATTATTTGATCTCGATTTTAAAGATTGTGCAGACTGATAACGTGCGCTACGCGTTTTCTGTGCCAAAGTTAACTGACAGGCAAGCCAGCATAATGTATCTGGTCTGTCTTGGATTCAGCTTTAAACTAATCGCTACTATATTAGGTATGAAAACGAAAACGGTCTATCTGCATTACTATAATTCCTTAACTAAATTAAATGTCAGCAAGGTTTTCGAATTTGCACATTATCAACGTTTTTTAATGAAATTCATACAGGATGAATATCCTGAATCTATGCACATGCTATCTTACTATCTGGCGCGTTCAGAAATGAATATTCCTCTCTTTCCCCAGGTGAATACCTTCGCCCAAACGAACGCTAACGTATTTGATAAACGGTTTCTGCCTGAATTAGCCGGTATGCACTGTTCCGATGACGTCCTTCTGATGGTGTAAAATCTGCAATCAGTGTTGCCGTTACCTGAGTTTCGTTATTTACAGGATTGTCGCGGTCAACCAAAACGGGGCGAGTGAGACGGCAGGTTTTTGCTTTGTCAGAGGTCGATGGCAACGGCCTGATGTACAGGCCGTGTGTTAGTTATACCGGTGTCACCACATACCGTGTGCCAAAACTCGTCCAGCGAGGAATGATGGCAAATATGATGGCTATCATCAGGCAAGACAGGTTAAACAGCACATACGGCGCGTAATCCATCGTCGCCACGCCGAGGGTTTTCGCCATAAACATCCCCGATATCGTCCACGGAAACAGCCCTTCCAGCAGCGTGGCTCCGGACTCCATGGCGCGTGACATGTTGACCATATGGAGGTTTTTCTCCTTATAGCAGGGGTCATACATGCTCTTGACGATAAAGAAGCTGATTACCGCATTGCCGGTGCAGGCTACCAGGATAGAACTGGTCAGCATGGTCGCGAGGAGGGTGCGGGTGATGGTATTAAGCTTTTTCACCAGGCTTTTGAGAATGACTGCCAGCGCCCCCGACACGTCCAGCGCCGAGGCGAACATAAACGCGCACAGCATCACCACTATCGGACCGGTCATCGAGTACATGCCGCCCCGGTTGAGCAGTACGTTGATGTTGCGCCCCGTCGCCTCATCCAGCGCCATCCCGTGCAGACCGGGCAGCATGTCCGATTTAAAACCGTTGATGGCCGCACCGATAATGTCGGTGAGCGCGATCTCCTGAAACAGCACCGCCAGCACGATGCCGGACAGCGCCGAAGCAACCAGCACAATCACCGAATCCCATTTTTTGATAGCCCCGACAAACACCAGCAACGCAGGACAAAGCAGCAGCGGGTTCAGCCAGAACAACTGCGACAACGCTGATTTCATTACCGCAATTGCCGCCATCTGTTCGCCGGTGCCGCCGTGAAGGTGACTGCCCAGGGCGTAAAATCCGCAGCAGGCAACCGCAAAAGCCGGCAGCGCGGTATAGAGCATATTGCGGATGCTCTGGTACAGGTCGGCCCCGGCAGCAATGGCGGCCATGTTGGTGGTGTCGGAGAGCGGCGAGAGCTTGTCGCCGAAATAGGCCCCCGATATCACCGCTCCAGCGGTCACCGGCAGTGATACATCCATCGCCGAGGCGACAGCCATTAGCGCCACGCCGATGGTGCCCGCCGTCCCCCATGAGGTGCCGGTAAACGTGGAGATGCAGACGGTAACCAGAAATGCTGTCAGGTACAGGTATGCCGGATTGATGGCGGCCAGCCCGTAATAAACCATCAGTGGAATGGTGCCGGAAACCATCCAGCAACCAATCAGCATTCCGATGGACAACAAGATCAGGATCGCAGGCACCGCATCCTTGATTTTCCCGACCAGCGATTTCATCACGTCTGCCCAGCTTCCGCCGTAGTAACGGGCGTAGAAGCAGGTAACGATAGTGATGCAAAGTAACGTGAATTCGACCGGATAATTCAGCAGGCCGATACCGGTGGCAAAGATAAAAAATATCACCGCCAACAGGCAGAGAGCGGAGCTGAATGACGGTACTTTCCTGGCATCCATCATTCCTCTCCTTTAGGCATATCCGCGATGGCGGCGAAGGCGGCGTCCAGGTCGGCAATCAGCAGTGCCGGGCTTTCCTGGCCTATAGACAGACGTATCAGGCCGGAGGCGATGTTGTCGGCAGCGAGCGCTGGCTCGTTGTAGCCCCGGTTGGGGGAGATAATCAAACTTTCGTACCCACCCCAGCTACAGCCGACCTTAAACATCCGGCAGGCGTCGATAAACCGTTTCACCGTTTCGAAATTCCCGCCGCGAATTTCAAAGGCGAAGAGACCGGAGAAACCGTACATCTGCTGGCGGATAATGAACTGCTGCTCCGGGGTTGCCATGCTGGGGTGGCGGATATTTTCCACTTCGGGGCGGGTTTTCAGGTACTCAATCACCTGTAGCGTATTGTCCTGGTGGCGAGGCATCCGCACCGGCAGCGTGCGCAGCCCACGTAACAACAACCAGGCGGCGAACGGCGACAATACCGCGCCCAGCAACTGGTGGGAGAAGTCACGGATCGCGGTCATACGTTCGTGGGAGGTAATCACCGCGCCGGCAATTAAATCGCTGTGACCGCCGAGATATTTGGTGCAGGAGTGAATGACGATATCGAAGCCGAGCGTCAATGGCTTCTGGAACAGTGGCGTGGCCCAGGTGTTATCGATAACGGTGGTGATATTATGCGCCCTGGCAAGCGCGGCGATGGCCTTCAGGTCGACAATGTTCATCGTCATGGTGCCGGGCGATTCGGTGTAAATCATCCGGGTGGCGGGGGTGATTTTGCGGGCGATACTCTCCAGCGTACCATCCAGCACAATATCGTATTTCACGCCGAATTTTTCCGCCATCTGCCGGACTAATGCCTGAGCCGGACCGTAGACGTTGTTGACCAGAATGATGTGATCAGCGCTGTTGAGGTTCGCCATCAACACCGCGCTGATGGCGCCCATTCCCGAAGCAAAGCAGCGGCAGGTCTCGCCGCGTTCGAGCTTTGCCAGCTTATCCTCCACCATCTGTACCGTCGGATTTAACCCGCGCGAATAAATATAGCGCTCGGCTTCATGCTGCATATCATCGCAGTAGGCCTGGTAGTTTTTCTGTACAAACAGGCTGGTCTGGATAATTGGCGCACTGACTGCACCAAAATAGCGTTCATGCGGCTCATCCAGCCCGGAACAGGCCAGATTATCGTCAGTGATAACATCATCGTTTTTGAGAAACATTTTACTGATTTCCATCGTTAATTCCCTTATGTGTGATGTATGGCAGGCTGGACGACGCGAAGGAGGGGCCGCAGGCATCGTTGAACCTGTTAATTTTTGGAACGTAATGAAACGGTGAAACGCTTAAACCGTTATTGGCTTTTGCGCGCGGGGCGTGGCGGCCCGGTTTTTACGGTGAGGGTGAAATGTATAAGACAGGTAGCAGGCGCGATTTTCAGCGGATGCCCTCCTGCTGCCGTCTGAGTGACGGGCAAATGTAATTCAACAGGCATAAACAACTCTCCATGTCGGTGGGGGCGCGGTAATGCGTTCTGTCACGCACGGCGCGGGGCGTAATGCCCCGGCGTTACGATGCCGGTTTGGCCGCATCATGATGGGGTGTTTGGTTCTTAAAAACTGTTACTGAGTTCATATAAATTCAAGTATCCATTGAATTAGTATGGTTAAACTTGAAGATTGACCCGACAGGGAGAGCGATAATTCTGGTTTCTGAACAGAGGCTGGGTCAACGCTGTGATGGGTAAGCGATTAAAAATTGCCAGAATTAATGCAGGCCTGAAACAAGCAGAGCTCGGCGTGCGCGCCGGGCTGGATGAAGAGTCGGCAAGTGCTCGTATAAGTTCATATGAGAACGAAGTTCATGCGCCCGATTTTCGGCTGGTGCGCAAGATAGCGGCGGTGCTCGATGTGCCGGAGGCCTATTTTTATGCGGTGGAAGATGACCTGGCTGAGTTGATTTTACGGTACCATCGGTACAAGAAGATACACCACCGAACAGTGGAGTAGGTGATTGCAGGGGGCAGCGTAGTGTCGACGGGTTTGCCCTGCGTCGCTTTTCTGATTGCAGGCACGAAGTGCGACAGGACCTGATAAATATTGTCCAGAGCGACTTGCCTGGTTTTTGGCTTTGTCAGAGGTCGCTGGTAACATCCTTTTTTTCCTGTAATGAGTCATCTCTATGCGATTCAGTTAAAAAAATCAAGACAGCTTAAAAAAAGGGAATTCGTATGGGTTCCCTTCACCGATCACTAATTGGTTAGGCTCTGTTTTAAATTAATGTTGAACTTGACAAGTTTTTGATGCCATGTTACAGCAAAGGGAATATTTACAGGTTTGGAGGAAAATTACATGAAGCCAAAGGAAATAGTTTG
Organism: Citrobacter sp. Ct235; assembly: GCF_030332305.1. Taxonomy (NCBI): domain Bacteria; kingdom Pseudomonadati; phylum Pseudomonadota; class Gammaproteobacteria; order Enterobacterales; family Enterobacteriaceae; genus Citrobacter; species Citrobacter sp. Ct235. The sequence continues at coordinate 47,783 of NZ_JAOWIC010000043.1, read as the reverse complement.
CCAATGGGTTGACGCATTTAATAATGCAGATATAGAAATTATTTCAGAACTATATGATGATAATGCAATAAACCATCAGGTTGCCAATGAGCCCGTTATTGGGAAAGAGGCTATAAAGAAAATGTTTGAACAAGATTTTTCTTTCCCGGACATGGTTTGTATCGTTGAAAACATTTTCGAAGATGGACAATGGGCAATTTTAGAGTGGCGTGACCCATTAGGTTTGAGAGGTTGCGGTTTTTTTCACATAGTAAACAATAAAATTTTATTTCAAAGAGGCTACTGGGATAAACTAACTTTCCTAAAACAGCACAATTTGCCTATTGAATAAAATGAATATGTATCTTATATGAATAGCTTGCAAATTTCTTAAAATGTGCATCAAGGGAAGTATAATAACTTCCCTTAAAATGGTTATAATATCAACATGGTATTAAAACATAGCCATTGGTTAAGGTACTGATCATATCATTAACACGCTTTGGTGTTTGTCTGTCCCAGTTAGAGTCACGTACCTGAACGATTGCTTCTTTCCAGTTATTCTTTTTCAATGCCGCAATCACTTTCTTGAACTGCTTTGCTTTGGTGATACCTAATTGAAATATCATGAGGATCATAAAATCAGTCCAGTCAGTGGGAAGGGCAATATTCATCTTATAGAAATCTAGCAAGGGAATTCAGAAAGAGCGGGTACAAGGATGAATGTAGTTATTTCATGGGGTATTCATTCATCAATAAGCCAACATTTGAATATAAAGAAATCGTTCAATGGGAACTGGATGGTGATGTACTGGATTTGGTACATCTACATGCTGAATACAAGTTCATTAAAGGTAAATCAGTATGGTTATGTCATGGATGTATATTAAACAACGAAGTAAGGAAACGATATGAATAGATATGATTATCCTGGATTACTACTGAAATTTATCAGTACTATATTCAGGAGAAACAACAAATGATTAAGCTAATGATCACGATTGTGAATGCACTATTGGGTATTGCACCAAAGTGAGAAGCTGCCACATTAAACAGGCACCTGGTTGACAGATTAATGCTGGTAGTTCGCATCGCCTGCATCAGTTGCGGTAACGGAACTGCCAGAGCTTACTGCCGCTGGATTTGATTAACAGAGTAAGCCCGTCACCATCATACAGCTGGTAATCGGCATCTTTAGGTTTGGCAGCTTTGATTTCCGTATCGGTTAACGGCTTGGTTTTTCTTGCCATGGGGAGTCTCCATGCGTTTAGGCCCAACGAAAACAATAGAACTTTTCGTTGGGCCTATCAATGGGCCTAAAAGTTTCGGATTGAATAAGTTGTCTTCGGATTTTCCAGGACAAATTGAAGGCACAAAAAAGCCCGCAGGGCTTGCGCCGTGCGGGCTCTTAGGACTTCATCGGATGACTCTGGTAATCACCGATGGAGAATTTTGGTGGGCTGGCTTGAAGCGACACCAAATACTAACTGTCTGATTCTTTGAGCAATGTAGCGGAAATCAATGTCACATCACTATGTCACAAGCGTAATATAGAAATCAAGACATTGGTTTAATCACGTGGGTGCAATGAGGATGATCGGGGATCTTAGGCGTTTTGTCCCAGTTGCCATCCTCATAAGAAGTAACTAGTAATCTAAGTAAGTGGCTGACGTCATGAGAACGACCAGCAAGAACTTGTGAGCACTGAGATGATGCTTGTTCTTGGGAAGATGGCGGAACGAAGCATTCGTTGTGCCCCTTTGCTGTCTCGATTTCTAAAACTGCTTGGTTATAGAATCGACTGAATTGTGTTCTTGTCAAACGTTCTGCCCAGCCACTCGCAAAGACGCGATTATCCCCTGAATGGATTGATGTATAGCGTGGAAGATTAGCCTCAACAGCTCGAATAGCATCATCTAAGCGTAATTCGCCTCTTGTGAGCTGAGATAAAATTGCTCTGAACTCTTCTACTCGTCCTGCCCCCTCAGTCGCTTTTCCTGCAATCTTTTTACTGGCAATGAGGGCTAACATTTTGTCTTTGAGTTCAACGTTGTTGCTTAAAGCACTAGGTATTTCATTAAATTCAGAAGCGTAGATGATCATTTAGAATTCCTTGCGAAATCAATGAAAATTACAGAGTGTGGATGGCTACCCACGGGGGTTTAGGATGTAATACTCGTTTAGACCGTCGGTGTATCCTTGGTAGTAGGCTACCCGTGGGCTTCTATGACGTACTTCAGCCGCTTGGCTTTTTAAGATTGAGTCAATAGCTGTAGCTGCACTAGGCTCTTGGTTTGACGCTCCGGCCTGAAATCCCAACTCGTACGCACACCCGGCACATTTATGGCGGAACGGGTAGCTCTGATCCTCAGGAAGGGCGGTAAACATTGTGTCGTAGCGGTGTGGTGCTTGGCAGGTCGCCATGGATACCTCATGAATGTATGGAAAGTACTCTTGATATGAGTATGGTTTTTGTTCATTCAAGGAGGATTGAGCCTACTTTCTTCTCTTTTCTTACGGAATGTGATCTGCCCCACTTTTTGATATACAGCATCGGCTATTGCGAATTCAACTCCCTAACTGGAAGCTGAATTCGTAGAGATAGCTATTGGGATAGAAGCGAAACAAGGATTCATTGACACGACAATTAAATCAATTAATAACAATAAGTTACCTTTTAGCTTCGATTCCGAATGCACCACTATTTAGTACCATAACGCACTGAAGCGGGTGATGCTTTTCCGCAGGTGTTAACGCGGTGCAGGCAGCAGAAGAACCTCAAGATACTCTAAGGCTGTTGTATCTCTTTGCTTGAAGTAATCAGGTGCTCTTTGCGGCAGCCAGATTTCATGAAAATGACGTCTGAAATCGCCGTAAAGCTCGATGGGATAGAGCTTTGCATCCACAACTCGACCATCAATGTATTCATGCTTATAGGTGTCGAATTCTTTCGGCTCAATACCACGGTTTTTTCGGAGCCAATCGCAGAACATACGACCTTCAGATATGTCAGGGATCATCTTATCTGGGAGGGTGTACCCTGCAATTTCTAGAGGGGCAATCAGGCTGAGTGTAATCTCATTCAGCATTGAAAAATGTGTGTGTGGGATTTTGTGCCTGTTGCGAGTGTAGCGTTCGAGATGAGAAGGCGTTGCAAATTTGACTTGGCCTTGTGACCACTCGTAAACCCATTGGGCTACTTTTACTGCAAATTTCGGTGAAAGCCACTGAGCTAAGTTAATAGCTAGCTGAGGATGTACCCATGTCCCTTGTAGCTTCGGGTTACCCCCTACGATTGAATGAATCAGTTGTGCTTCAGATAGCCCAGTTTGGTTGGTCATTTCGGCAATAAAGTCCGATGCCAACTTGGTTGATTTATAGCCTGAAAACGTTTTGCCGACCGATTGGCATAAAGCTGTCGCGTTGATGTAGCCATCACTCATACGTTGGGGAATAATCGAACCTTCCTCAACGCGAGGTATTAATTCAAATTGTTCAGCCATGCTTTTATCTCTTTTATGTGTAGGGCAAGGGCACCCAAATCAGCAATATGGGCAATGGCTAGCCTTTTCAAGAGAGTGCGATGTATTTAATCTCAATATGTCACCTTCCTCTTTGCCTTGGGTAACTGAAGTGGTCTACTGAATTTGGCCACCTGCATAGAGATTTAAAACACCCACCTCTGGCAATTACCGGAATGAAATATAGTGTGTTAACAAGTTCAGAGTAAAAGTCTGGCCTGGATTTAACTCCCCACTAAACGCATTCCTTTTGTTCCTACCTCAATTGTACTTCCACGCTCCGCCACCATGACAAAATCAGCCCACCACTGCATCATAGGTCGTCGCTGCTCAAGATAATCACTGCGGTTATACGCACGTCGAACCTCATTCTTATCCACATGGGCAAGTGCTGCTTCAATGACGTCAGGTGGAAAACCCTGTTCGTTAAGGGCTGTACTGGCGATAGAACGCAAACCGTGTGAAACGAGCACCCCACCAAAACCTGCGCGTTTTAGCGATGCGTTTACGGTCTGACTGTTCATCGGCTGGTTTGGCTTGATGCGGCTGGGAAAGATAAATTCTCGATTTCTACTTAACGGCTTCATCATCTCCAGCACTGCTATTGCCTCATCTGACAATGGGACAGTATGGTCACGGTTCATTTTCATTCGTGATGCGGGAATTTTCCATTCTCGCGCTTCCAGATCAACTTCATCCCAGCGAGCCTCAGCCGCTTCGGCTGGGCGGGTGATAGTAAGAAGTTGCCACATGAACAGGCATCGTGTTGAAAGGCTAATGCTGGCTGTTCGCATTGTCTGCATCAGTTGAGGTAACTGATCCGGTCGAATGCTGGGCATGTTCTTTTTCTGAGGCTTCTCGAAGGCTTTACCGATATTAACGCTGGGAACAGCATCAATCAGCCCTGTGTTCTGGGCATAGATCATGACCTCATTAATGCGTTGGCACAGGCGACGAACGGTTTCCAGTGCTCCTCTGGCCTGAACCGGTTGGACGGCCTGAACCAGTGTGTGAGCTTTTATATCTGTAACGCTAACGTCGCCAATTGCAGGAAAGACATCTCTTTCAAGAGAGCGCCAGATATCTTCCGCATAGTCCTCTGTCACACTAGCTTTCTTCACATTCCACCAACGTTCAGCTACGAGCTGGAAAGTATTGGTTTTGGCTTCCAGCGAACTGCGAAGTTGTTCTTGCTGATGCTCCTGAGGATCGATTTGTTTCGCCAGGAGAGAGCGTGACTCTGCCCGGTAGTTTCTGGCATCGGCAAGGGTAACTGACGGGTAGGTGCCTATGCTCTTCTTCGCACGTTTCTTGGTAACAGGTCGAATGTAGCGAAACTGCCAGATTTTACTCCCGCTGGATTTGATCAGTAGCTCAATGCCATCGCCATCATAGAGAACGTAGTCCGCTTCCTTGGGTTTGGCAGATTCGATTTCTTTAACTGAGAGAGGTTTGGTTTGTCTTGCCATTGCCGGGTTTCCATAGTTTTAGGCACCTCAAAAACAATAAAGCTTTATGAGGTGCCTAACAAGGTGCCTAAAAGGTTCGGATTTAATGAGTTCTCTTCGGACTTCGCGGGACAAATTACAGACACAAAAAAGCCCGCAGGGCTTGCGCCGTGCGGGCTCTTAGGACTTCATCGGATGACTCTGGTAATCACCGATGGAGAATTTTGGTGGAGCTGGCGGGAGTTGAACCCGCGTCCGAAATTCCTACATCCTCGGTACTACATGCTTAGTCAGTCTTTACATTCGCCTGGCACCTGCGGATTGACACGCCACTACCAGACTAGCCTGATTAGTTTTAACGCTTCAACCCCAGGCAGGGCCTCCACGCGATCTCTTTTGGGTTTGACCTCTCTTTGATCCCCGTCTTAAGAGCGGAAGCTAGGGAGAGAGGGCTCAGAGCAGGTTATTAAGCTGCTAAAGCGTAGTTTTCGTCGTTTGCGACTATTTTTTGCGGCTTTTTACGAGGCCAACCGCCCCTCGGCATGCACCTTGGGTTTCGCAAATCCCGTCGAATCCAGAATCAGCCCCAATGTGTTAAGACAAGTATAACAGACTTGTGACAGCCCTTTCCAGCCCAATCCTCAAGGATTTACCGCTCGCGCAGCGCTTCTCGCGCCCGATTGAATGGTTTGATTAAATAGTCGACGATGGTTTTTTCACCTGTTTTTATATCCACTGTCGCAATCATGCCCGGTACGATAGAAAAGCGGCGTCCCAGCTTATTTTGTAAATAGTCCTGATGGGTACGGATGAAGACGCGGTAGTAGAAGATTTCTGGTTTTACTTTGTCCTGAATGGTGTCCGGCGAGATGGTTTCAACCACGCCTTCAAGGCCACCGTAAATGGCGTAATCGTAGGCGGTGATTTTGACCAGCGCGCGCTGACCGGGATGGATAAAGGCGATATCGCGCGGAGACAGGCGCGTCTCAATCAGCAGATGATCGTCAACCGGCACAATCTCCATCATTTCGCCGTTTGGCGGGATTACGCCGCCGATGGTCGTGACCTGAATGTTCTTCACAATACCGCGAACCGGAGAGCGAATGGTCAGGCGGGTCACCGAATCTTCGCGTCCCTTAATGATGGCGGACAGCATTGCCACTTCGGCGTTGGCTTTGGACAACGCCTCGCGCGCCTGGACGTAGTATTGCGAGCGCAAATCTGTGAGCTTCAGGCCGATGTCGCTTTTTTGCCGCTGCAAACGCAATACCTCGACGTGGCTGGCAGCCCCGCTTTTTGCCAGTCGCTCGGTGATCGCCAGCTCTTTATTCACCAGCGTCAGCGCCTCTTTGAGCTCAGACTGCGCATCAGCGAGTTGCGCGCGGCGACTGGTATAGAGCCGCGTTTCCGAGGCGAGCAGATCCGGCCAGCCGTTCAGCTCGTCAGAAAAGACCAGCGGCTTATCGCTCACCTCCGCCGTCAGGCGTTGACTGGAGGCCAGCGACGCGCGATAGCGGGCGGCGCTTTCGCCAACGTTAGACTCCGAGCGCGTGGGGTCCATCCTCGCCAGCACTTGTCCCGCCTGTACCTGATCGCCTTCATGCACCATCAGCTCGGCGAGAATTCCTCCGTCGAGCGACTGTAATACCTGCTCACGCGAACTGGGGATCACCTTACCGGTACCGGTCGAAACCTCATCAAGAATGCCGAACCACGCCCACAGCGCGAGGATCAGGCACAAGATCCCGGTGAGCCAGATGATGCGGCTGGCACCCGAAAATTCGCGCTCGCGGCTGTCGTCGAGTGCGTCCGGCGTTGCGTCAGGCTGACTGGTTTTCATTTTTCCACTCCCGCGTGTTGGCCTGCGCGGCCATTCGACTTTGCCCCAGCGCCTGCGCTTTCGGCGCGTCCATCACCAGTTGCCCCTCTTTGAGCACCACCACCCGTTCGACCAGCTCAAGTACCGGTACGCGGTGGGTGGCAACCACCAGAGTGCGATTGCCAAGCCACTGTCCCAGCCGCTGAATAAACTCACGTTCGGAATGCTCATCCAGCGAGGCAGTGGGCTCATCAAGCAGGACGATATTGGGCGCGCGCAACAGCATGCGGGCGAGCATGATGGACTGCCGCTGACCGCCGGATAGCCCGTTGCCGCCTTCCATAATCGGGTGGTCGAGACCTTTCGGCAGCCGTTTCACGAAGTTGGCCGCGCCGCAAATCTCCAGTACGGTAAAAATCTCGTCGTCGCTGGCATGCGGGGCGCCCAGCGTCAGGTTCTCGCGCAGCGTACCGAAAAACAGGCGCGCGTTCTGGCTGAGGAGACCGACATTGCGGCGTAAATCGGCCATATCGATGTGCGTCAGGCTGAGGTTATCAAGACGGGCGTCGCCTTCGACCAGTTCCACACCGCCTGCCAGCGCCTGTAACAGCGTTGATTTGCCCGCGCCGTTGCGCCCGAGCACCGCGATGCGTTCGCCGGCGGCAATCTCCAGCCGGTTAATGCGCAGTGGCACCCGCTGATCTTCACTGTGATAGCGAAACTGCGCGTTCTCAAACAGATAGTGACCGTGAAAGATCTCCTGATGCACCAGCGTTTCATCGCGCTGGGTCTCGGTGGGGAGTTCCATAATGCTGTCCAGCCCCTTTTTGGCGGCTTTCACCTGCTGCCAGCGCGCCAGTACGCCGCACAGATTGCCCATCGGTGCGATCATTCTCGAACCGAGCATCGAGGCGGCAACCACCGAACCGGTGGTCAGGGTGCCTTCAATCACCAGCGGGGCGCCAAACATCACCATCGCGGCATAAACCAGTCCCTGGACGGTCACTCCCCAGTTGATCAACCCCTGCGACAGCTCGCGGGTGCGCAGTCCCGACTCGGCGGTGATGCGGATATAACTGTTCCACTGTTGCAGAAACCGGTTCTCCGCCTGCATCAGCTTGATGTCCTCCAGCCCCTGAACGCTTTCGACCAGCACGGCATTGCGCAGCGTGGCCTCGTGCGCCGACTGATTCGCCAGCGCCGCGAGCTTTTTTTGCAGCAGCAGACCGGGAAGGATCATCAGCAGCGCGGCGGCCGGAGCGATCCAGGCCAGCGGCGGGGCGATGATCGCCAGCACCACGATGAACAGGAAAAAGAAGGGCAGATCCACAATCGTGGAGATGGTCGAGGAGGTGACCATCTCACGGATCTGCTCCAGCTCGCGTAGCTGCGAAATAAAGCTGCCGGTGGAGCGCGGGATCGCACTGTTGCGCAGGCGCAGCGCGTGGCTGAACACGCGATCCGACACCCGCATATCGGCGCGTTTACCCAACAGATCCATGACGTGACCGCGGGCGAGTCGCAGCAGAAAACCGAACAGCATGGCGATCAATACGCCAGCGGCGAGAACGTACAGCGACGGCCATGACTGCGCGGGGATCACCCGGTCGTACACCTGCATCGAGAAAATGATCCCGGAAAGCGACAGGATGTTAATCAGCAGCGCCGCCAGCATCACCGGGCCGTAAGGGCGAAGATCTTTCAGCACCAGACTTTTTAGCCAGTCGGGTTTGAAACGTGAGATGTAGGCGTCCACCCGGCGGTCTTTCACGGCGGAAAGCGGGCGTAAGGCGATGATGAAACGAACCGTCGGCAGCAGTTCGCGCAGGGATATTCGGTTGCGCTGTAGTTCGCCGTTGATGAAACAGACGTCAAGCTGGTCTTCGCCATCGAACTGTTCAACCAGCACCAGTTCACCGTCCTGGAGTTGGATCACCACTGGCAGACGCCAGCGGGTGAGCGATTGTTCCGTGGGGGCCAGCGGCTGAAATGAGAGTCCGGCCTGGCGGGCCAGTTGGCTGAGCGCCTGCGGCATCGGTTTATCTTTGAACCAGGGGGCGCTTGCCTGTAACGCGCCGGGAGAACAGGCGATACGATAATGGCTGGCGATATGGCTCATCGCCCGCGCCCAGTTGGCCAGCGCTGGCGCGGTAATGCGCTCGTCGCCTGGAATGTCGGCGTGGGTCATGGCTGGATCTCCACTGACTGGATCGTGCGGTTTTCCAGACCAAAGGCCTGGCGCATCTGACCGGTGTTATACAGGCAGTTAAGCTGCAGTTGATGCAACTGACTCTCCGTCTGTAACTGTGCGAAGCGCGCCTGGTAGACCTCCTGCTCGGCGTTGAGCACGTCGAGCAGCGGTCGGGAGCCGAGGTCGAGATACTGCTGCTGATACAGCTCGCGCGTCCGCTCGCTCAACGCTTCCTGGCGCTTTTGGATCTGCAAGGAGGTCACGAGATTCATCGCTTCACTGCGATCGGCAAGCAGCTTCTTGCGCACGTCCAGCCGGGTACGCTGGATTGCCGACTGGGCGGATTCCACCGCGTGGCTGGCGGCGTTGCGACGGGCGGTTAAGCCGCCGCCCTGATAAATGGGCATCTCCACTTTGACCCACGCCGAATACTGGGTACGGTCAACGGACTCATGCCCGGCGTAATTATCGTTGAGATAGCGACGCACCTCTGGTTCCAGCGAAACCGTTGGCGTCATTTGCGCGTTAGCGTAGTCGAGATTGGCCTGGGCGATATTAGCCTGCGCCCAGGCGGCGAGCACGGAAGGCACCAGCTTGTCGTCTGGCTTTGCCAGTTCGCAACTGCGACTCAGCTTTGGCGGGAAGTCGTTACTGATGGTATTGAGGTTTTTCCAGCCCAGCCAGGTCATGAGCGTCGACTGCGAGCTTTCAAGGTTGGCCTGATATTGCACGAGCTGGGAGCGTGCGCCTTCGATACGCGCATCGGTCTGCACCACGTCCGAAAGCGAGCTGGCCCCTTCATCGTTGCGCTGATTCGCCAGCCTGCCAATGGCGCTCAGGGCATCCAGTTGCTCCTTTGCCACCGCCACCATCTGTTGCCAGGTCTGCACCTGCACAATGGCGGTTGCCGTTTCATGACTAACCGTATCAATGCTGAGCAGCACATTGGCCTGTTCCTGCGCCACGCCGGCGTTTTCTGCCCGTACCTGGCTTGCGACTTTGCCGAAGTCATAGAGCATTTGCGACAGTGACAGCACCAGCGATGGGCTAAATCCGCTGTCGGAATAGCTGTTGGTATAACCGTTGTTCATCCCGGCGTTAACCTGCGGGTAGTATTTGGCTTTCGCGACATCGACCTGTTGGATTTGGGCGTACAGTTTGCCGACCACTTCCGCGATCGACGGATGCCAGGTGACGGCGCGATTGACCGCCTGAGAGAGGCTCAGTTCACCGGGAGCGGCGCTGTCGCCGCTCAGCGGCATCGGGCCATCAAGCGCGGGGAGTTCCTGTTGCTCAACCCACTGTTGCGGGGCGATGCGGGGCGTCTCTCCAGCCGCGATAGCCGGGGCCGCGCACAGGTTTCCCACCAGCCACCAGAATGTAAGCGGTCGTTTTCCCATCTTTCTTCCCTAATTGAACGTTGTTTTTTTGCCCCGGGCGAACGTGCGCCCGGGGTCGTTGTGTGGTCGTTCTGGTGACCTTTATCAGGTCACAATGTGGTTTTGTTCGATAAGCTCCGTCAGCGTGGTTTGTACATTCTCCAGGGTCACCAGTTGTGTGGAGTGATAAGTACTGCCTGTCCCGTCACGGTCAATAGAGATGATGGTGTTGCTGCCGCTGGTGCTGACGCTGAGATAGTTGCCAAGCGTCGCGGTTTGTCCGTTCCAGCCCACCAGCAAATCGCCGATATCAATCTTGTCGCCCTGCGCCAGCGAGAAGTTTTTCCAGGTATCCGTACCGTTACCGCCCGTGGCATCACTGGCGTTGAGCAGGTTGTAGATCAGCGTGTCGCCATACACCGAGCCCACCAGTACATCGCTTTGTGAGGTACTGGTAACCTGCGGGGCGATATCCACCGTCAGCGTGGCGCTGTCGGTATGACCGTGGGTGTCATTCAGCGTGTAGCTAAAGGTCTCCTTCGCCGTGATCGAAGAGAGTGCCACGCCGTTGTTGAGCGTGTAGGTGTACGAACCGTCGGCGCGAATTTGCAGTGAACCGTAGTGGCCCTGAATGGTGGTGGTGGCGCTGGAGTAAGGATCCAGCGTGGCGGTACTGCCGTTAAAGCCGGTGATAGTCAGGCGCGTATCGACGGTGTTCAACTGGTCCATCGCCCCGGCGGAGTCGCTGCCGTCAAAAATATTGCCGGTGACGATATGCGTGCCGGAGGTTTCGAAGTTATCCAGATCGACCGTCGTGCCGGTGATTTTCGGCGTAATGGTTGCCGCGCCTGCCAGCGTGTTATTGCCGGTGAAATTCAGGGTGTAGGTGCCGCCATCCAGTTCCAGCCCGCTCAAATTGACGGTCACGGTGGCACCGCCCAGCGTGATGTTGGCGACCGGCACCGTGCCGGAGCGAATGATCACGCCGTTTTCCACTATCGACCAGTTGATGGTCAGGTTGCCCAGCGTGACCAGCGTTGAGACATCAAAGACGATGGCCGCACCTTTCAGAATGGTGCCCGCTGCGACGTCAAAGGTGCCGCTGCCACTACCGGTTCTGCCAAGTAACCCCCAACTGGCGCTACCGACGGTGGAATCCAGATAGCTCGCGGTGTCCTGAACCGCCGTGGCCAGCAGGGTATCGCTGACATCGTTCACGGCATCCAGCCCACGGGCGGTCGGCTGGATATTGAGCGATGCGGTATCGGTATCCCCGTTGGGTGCTTTCACCGTGTAGATGAAGCTGTCCGGCGTTTTGGTGCCGTCCGCGCCCACGCCGCTTTTCAGGGTGTAGGTGTAGTTACCTTTGGCATCAATGGTCAACGTGCCGTAAGTACCCACAATGGTCGTGGTGCCGGTTGCGGCAATCGCCACACCGTTCACCTGTGTCACCAGCGTACCGACGGGCGCGATGTCGTCGTTCAGCACATTGCCCTGGGTGGAAGTGGTCAGGCTGTCAACGCTGTAAACATGGTCCTCAAGCACGTTAAGGGTGTAGCCGGTGAGCGCCGTAATGCCAAACGCCGGATTCAGCAGGAACAGGTATTCACCGCCCGGCAGGTTCAGCGTCAGCTTATCGGACTGACCGCCCAGCAGCGGCGCGTTTAACCAGTTTTTCTCCACTCGCCACTGCTCAAACTGCTGGGTGACGTCGTTGAAGCGATATATGTACAGATCGAAGCTGGATGCCACCGCCACGCCGCCAATGGAGGATTGCAGCGTCATGGTGCGCGTTGAACCCTGCTCGACGTCGAAAATAATCGGGTTACTCAGTTTGTCCAGTACGCCCAGATCCAGCACGTTGCCCAGACTGACGTTCACCACCGTAAAGCCGCCCTGCGAGGACGTCCCGTTGTTGATGGCCTCCACATGGGTGTCGTAGGGCAGAGTGGCGACGTTATCCACGGCGGTCACGCTGCTGGCCGGCGTGTCATTGCCCAGAGTAATCACCAGCTTCGCCGAGGCGCTGTTGCCGCCGCCGTTGATGGTGTAGGTGAAGCTCTCCGTGCGTCCAATGACCGAGGCAGGACTGTTCGGGTTCAGCGCGTAACTGTAGGTGCCGTCCTGATTGATAGTCAGCGTGCCATAGACGCCCTGAATGACGTTACTGCCAGCACCCAGCGTAAAGCTTTGTCCGTTGGCATTGGTGATGGTGGTGACGACGGTATCCAGTGGGGCGCTGTCGTTATTCAGCACGTTGCCGGTTTGCGGCGTGGACGTGGTGATGGTGCCGGCGCTGGTCTCTTCGACGCTGACGTTCAGTGCGGTATAAGAGCCGGTCGCCAGCAGCGCCGTATTGTAAGTCAGAACCCGATAAGTGCCGCCCTCCAGTCCGGACACGTTCACCGTGACCCCGCTGCTGCCGAGCGTCAACAGATTGGCAAACTGCGACTGCGCGGTGTCGATGACGGTGGTCCATGAGTTGGTCGCGGCGTCATATTTCTGGATCGCCACTTCCTGAGTATTCAGCAACGAGAGCACGACCCCGGTGGTGCTGGCATCGATCACCAGATTTGCGCTGCCGCCGTCCTGAATAGTGAATTCAACGGCTGCCGTATCGTTACCCAACACGTTCGCCACGTTGCCCAGCGCGCCAACCAGCAGCAGGCCATAGTCGCTGAGCTGCTCGCTGGTTACGGTCGCATTTGAGGTGAGCTCCAGATTCTCCACGTTATCGCTGGCCGAGATGGGCAGGGTTGGGGCGGTGACCTGCGTCGGGGTCGAGGCGTTGCCGACGGCGTCCGTGGCGCTGACGCTGATGTTCTCGCCGCTGGTCTGTTTGCGATCAAAGGCATAGGTGTAATTCCCGCTGCTGTTGGCGGTGGTGGTGACCGTTAAGCCCGTGCTGAGGGTGATGGATACCGTACTGCCCGCTTCGGCAGTGCCGCTGATGCTGGCGCCGTCGCTGCTGATGGTGCCGGTTGGTGTAGCCGTGACCGTATCCACGGTGACGGTATAGCCTGATGACAGCGTACTGGTGCCGTTGGTATTGGTGGCGGTAGCGGTGAGGACGTGCGTCCCGTCGGTGATATTGGCCTGCGGAGTCAGCGACCAGTTGCCCTGCGCATCCACGCTGGCGCTACCAATGGAGACACCGTCGCTGTACACCGTGATGGTGGAGAACGGTTGGCCCGTCCCGTTTAACAGCGGCCTGGCGTCATTGGTGGCCTGACCATTGGCCACCAGTCCGGTTATCGACCCTACATCGTCCGTCAGCGAGGCGATAACGGGTGCGCCAGGCAGACCACTGAACGGTGCAATGACGCTGCCGGACGTTCCGGTGTTACCCGCTTTATCCTGGGCGACCACCTGCAACGTTTCTCCACCGACCTGCGCCGGATTAATCAGAATGTTAAAGCTGCCGGTGGTCCCGTCCGCGACGCCGGTTCCCAGTACCGTGCCGTTGCTGCTGGTGATGGTGACGGTGCTGCCAGCCTCTGCCGTCCCGGTGACGTGGCTGCCGTTGGTGACCACCGCCAGGTTGGTCGGCGTGCCGGGCGGGGTGGTATCCACCACGATGGTCGATGCCGCCGACGAGGCGCTGACGTTGCCCGCCGCGTCGGTGGCTTTGGCGGTAAAGGTATGTGAACCCTCTGCCAGTGCGGTAGTGGGGGTAAAGCTCCACGCGCCGCTGGCATCCGCCTGAGTGGGCGTTGGCGTGAGTAACGTCGCACCGTCATAGATATTGATGAATGCCCCCGGTTCGCTGGTCCCTCGCAGTTCAGGCAGGGTGTCATTCGTGCTTTGTCCGCTGCCGACGGGACCCGTGATGTTGCTGACATCATCAAGAATGGTGGCGATCACCGGCGCGTTTGGTGCCAGCGTATCCACCGTGACGCCAAAGCTGGCGGCCGGGCTGACGTTGCCCGCCGCGTCGGTCGCGGTCACCGCAAGGGTATGCGCGCCGTTGGTTAAGGCGGTTGTTGGCGTGAAGGTCCAGTTGCCGTTCGTGCCGACAACAAGGCTGCCAATGACCGTGCCGTTATCGGTAAAGGTCAGCGTGGTGCCCGGTTCCGCCGTGCCGTTAAGCGTGGGGCGGGTGTCGTTGGTGCTCTGATTGGGCGAGAGATTGCCGGTCTGCGGCGCGCTGTCATCGACCACTGACGCGATCACCGGTGCCAGCGGCGCGGCGGTATCCACCGTGATGGCGAAGCTGGCTGATGGGCCGACGTTACCGGCGGCATCGGTCGCGGTGAAGGTCAGCGAATGATTCCCCTGTCCCAGATCGCTGGTGGGGGTAAAGGTCCAGGTCCCGTTCGCCTCGACCGTCACGCTGGCGAGGGGAACACCGTTGTCCACGATGCTGATCGTGGCCCTCGGCTCACCGGTGCCGGTGAAGCCAGGACGCGCGTCGTTAGTGGTCTGACCGTTGGTCAGACTGCCGGTGACCGGGCCAACGTCATCCAGCACATTGCTGATTACTGGCGCGCCGGGCGAAACGGTATCGACCGTCAACGCAAAATTTGTTGACGCTGGCCCGGTATTGCCCGCGCTATCGGTGGCGGTGACTCTCAGCGAGTGGGCCCCCTGAGAAAGTCCGTCCGGTCGGTAGCTCCAGCTCCCGCCTTCGGTCACGGTGGTCGTACCCAGCAGAACGTTGCCATCGTAGACATTAATGGTGCTGCCAGGCTCGCCGGTGCCGGCAACGATCGGGCGGGTATCGTTTGTGCTTTGCCCGCTGGTGAGATCGCCGGTTCCTGGCGTCACGTTATCGGTGACGCTGACGATGATCGGGGCAACTGGCGCAACGGTATCAACCACCACGGTAAAGGCGGTGCCAGGGCTGACGTTGCCCGCGGCGTCCGTCGCGGTCACATTGAACGTGTGCGAACCGTTGCCCAGCGCGGTAGCGGGCGTAAAGGTCCAGGCACCTGAGCCATCGGCTTGCACGGTGCCCAGCAGCGTGGTGCCGTCAAAAATACTGACGGTACTGTTAGCTTCAGCGGTCCCGGCAAGCGTTGGTCGCGTGTCGTTGGTGCTTTGCCCATTGCTCAGCGTTCCGCTATTGGGGGCGACGTCATCGGTAACGGAGTTGATGACAGGAGCCGATGGCGACTGCGTATCTACCGTCAGGGAGAACGCGGCTGACGGGCCTTCGTTACCTGCTGCATCTGTCGCCGTGACGCTCAGATTATGCGGGCCGCTGCCTAACGGGTTATCCGGAGAGAGTGACCAGCTTCCGTCGGTGTCCACCACCACGCTGCCCACGGCGAGACTACCGTCATACAGCGTAACGGTAGAACCTGGCTCCGCCGTTCCCTGGAAGGTTGGCTGAGTATCATTGGTGCTTTGTCCGTTCGCCAGCACGCCGGTTGCCGGGCTGGTGTCGTCGGTGACGCTTTGAATCACCGGGACCCGTGGCGCGGTAGTATCGACGTTCACCGTCCAGGCAGCAGAAGGCGCGCTGACGTTACCCATCGCATCGGTGGCGGTGACGGTTATCGCGTGCGAGCCGGTGGCCAGCGTCGGCGCGGTGAAGCTCCAGTTACCGTTGGTGACCAGCGCGGTGCCGATTTTTACCCCATTGTCATAGACGGTAATCGTACTGCCTTCTTCGCCGCTGCCGCTAAAGTCGGGCGTGGTGTCGTTGGTGCTGCCGCCGTTGCTGATGACGCCCGTCTGCGGCTCGCTGTCATCCACCGCGCTGGCAATGGTTGGTGCCGCCGGTGGCGTGGTGTCCACCACCACCACAAACGCTTGCGACGCGAGGCTGGTATTTCCTGCCGCATCGGTGGCGGTGATGGTCAGATTGTGGCTGCCATCCCCCAGGCTGGTGGATGGAGTAAAGCTCCACGCGCCGTTAACCACCTGCACCTGGCCAAGGGGCGTATTGCCATCGTAAATTGTGATGGTTTCACCGTTGGTGCCGCTGCCGCTCAGCGTGGGGCGGGGATCGTTGGTCGTCTGCCCGCTGGTCAGCGTTCCCGTACCGGGAGCGACATCATCCGTCACGCTGCCAATCGCCGGTTGTGTCGGTGGGGTGAGATCAACAGTGATGTTCACCACGGCGGACGCTTTGCTGCTATCCCCGCTATCGACAACCTGGAAGGTGTGCGGGCCTTCGCCTAACTCGGCGGCGGATGTCCAACTCCAGTTGCCGTTTCCGTCGACCTGAACGTTCGATGCGACAACGCCACCATCGACCAGAATGTTAACCATCGAGTTCGGCGTGGAGAAACCGCGCAGTCCCGGCTGCGTATCGTCGGTGGTTTGCCCGCTCTTCAGGTCGCCCTGAACGCTACCCGTATCATCGACGATGGCGCTGATGACCGGCAGCCCGGTGCCGGAGCCGTTAAAATTAGTGGGATCGCTGTTGTTGCCCGCAGCATCCTCTGCCGTGGCGGTCAGCGAATTGAGACCCGTTTGCGCAGGCGTGACCTGAATCTGGAAGGTGCCGTCCGTCGCCACGCCGGATCCAATGACATTGCCGCCGGTGTCGCGGATAGTCACCGTGCTGCCAGCTTCCGCCGTACCGCTGACCGTTGCGCCATCGGCAGAGATTGTCACCTCCTCCGGCGCTGCCGGTTTAGTCAGATCGACGTTTAGCGCGATGGAGGCAGAAGGTTCGCTGATGTTACCCGCCGGATCGGTGGCCGTTGCCGTCAGCGTGTAATTGCCTTCGGTGAGCGGTGAGTCCGGGACGATCGTCCAGTTTCCGTCGGAATCGACTTCGGCAGTGCCGATAACCGTGCTGCCGTTCGACAAGGTGATGGTGCTGCCGGGTTCGCCGGTGCCGCTAATGGGCAACTCGGGCTGATTGGTGACTGCCGGACTGCCTGGCGAGGTGATAAACGGCGCGTCGGGCACCAGGGTATCAATGGTGATGCCAATCGCATCCGATGGCTGACTGGTGTTGCCTGCGGCATCTTTTGCCGTCACGGTAAAGTTGTAGTTGCCTTCGACAAGGTCGCTGTCCGGAGTGAAACTCCAGACGCCATCAATGACCTCGGCGGTGCCCATCGGCACGCCGTTATTCAGAATGGTGACAATGCTGCCCGTTTCGCCCGTCCCACTCAGCGTCGGGGTGGCATCGTTGGTTTGTCCACCATCGAGCAACGGTCCGCCGTCATCGTTGACGGTCAGCGTTGGCGTACCTGGAGCCTGAGTATCCAAGCGCACGATACGTTCCGGCGAGGTGCTGCTGTTACCGGCAGGATCGGTCGCGGTCACCCGGATGTTATGATCGCCCTGTGACAACGGGCCCGTCGGTTGAAAACTCCAGTTCCCGGAGTTGTCGATAACCAACGGCGACTGTTCAACACCGTCGAGGGTAATGGTGATGGTGTCGCCAGGCGTACCGCTTCCGCTCAGCAGCGGTCGCGTGTCATCGGTATACTGACCGTTATCGAGTATGCCGGTCTGGCTGCCGACGTTGTCGGTGACGGTCAGGTTGGGCACGGCGGGTGGGGTGGTATCCACCAGAATGCCGATTGGTGCGGAGGGCTCGCTGACATTGCCCGCCGGATCGGTGCTGGTGAGGCTAAAGACATGGTCACCTTCATCGAGAGCATCCGACGTGTAGCGCCAGGTGTCGTCAGTTATCGTGACGGTGGTGACCAGAACGCCATTGTCGTAAATGCTGATGATATCGCCATCTGTTCCTGTGCCGCTCAGAACGGGCTGGGTTTCATTGGTCGCCTGGCCGTTGGTCAGTGGGGCATCAGCGCCATCCGTCAGCGTTAGCGTGGGGGCATCAGGCGCGGTGGTGTCCACCGTAATGGTTATGGGGATGGATTTATCGCTGGTGTTGCCCAGAGGATCGCTGGCGGTGACGCTCAACGTGTGATCGCCTTCGCCCAGCGCGGGGCTCGGGGTAAAGCTCCAGCTACCGTTTTCATCAACCTCTGTTTTACCAATGACCGCCGTTCCGTTATACACCGTGATGATATCTCCGGCGGTGCCGCTGCCGCTTAACACCGGCTGTGTTGCATCGGTTACGTCGTTATCCGCCAGTTCACCCACGTTGCTGCCGGTGTTATCCGTCAGGGTTACGAGCGGAATAGCCGGCGGTGTGGTATCGACCGTAATGGTGATGGGAGCAGACGGTGTGCTGGTATGGTTTGCGGTATCAGTCGCCGTGACGGTGAAGGTATGGTCGCCGTCGCCCAGCACCGGCGTGGTGAGCGTCCAGTTGCCGTTGTTGTCTACTGTGGCCGTTCCCGTCAGCGGGGTGTTTGCGTCCAGAATGGTGATGATTGCGCCGGGTTCACCGGTTCCGCTGAAGGTTAGCTGATTGTCATCGGTAAGTTGCCCATCACCCAGATTGCCTTTCTGCGCGCCGATATCATCAACAATCGAACTGACGACGGGGGCATCCGGTGCGGTGATATCCGGCGCCACGACCTCGTACGGCAGGCTGGTATTGCTCGTGGCATCCGTGGCGGTGACGCTCAGCGTTTCACCGTTGGCCTGCGGCGGGTCAAGTGCGATCGCCAGCGTGCCGCTCTCCGGGACCGGACCGGATTGCGCCAGCGTATTCCCGTTACTGTCTTTAATCGTAATCGTACTGCCGGGTTCGGCGGTGGCGGTCAGGATGGTGCCGTCTGCCGAAATGACCGCCGTGGGGGACTGCGGCGGTGTGGTATCCGGTGCTGTGACGTTGGCTGGCGTGCTGTTTTGATTCGCCGGATCGGTCACCGTGGCGGTAAGCGTTTCGCCGTTAGTTTGTGGCGTGTCCAGCGTAACGGTGAAATTCCCTTCGCCGTCGGTTTGACCATGGCCAATCGGGGTGCCGTCCGGATCGCGAATTGTCACTGTGCTGCCGGGTTCCGCTGTCCCCGTCACGGTGGTGCCATCATCCGAAACCTCCAGATTTCCGGCGGGCTGCGGCGGGGTGGTGTCCGGGGCGAGGGTGGTCGCCGGTGGACTGGTCAGATTCGCCGGATCCTTGACGATGGCGGTTAAAATTTCGCCATTGGTTTGCGGCGGGGCCAGCGTGACGGTAAATGAGCCGTCGGGTTGAACAAGTTCAGACCCCAGCGGGGCGTTGTCGCTACCGTAAATCGTCACCGTCGTGCCGGGTTCGGCGGTACCGGTCACCGTTGTCCCATCGTCAGAGACATCCAGATTGCCTGCTGCCTGCGGGGGAGTGGTATCAGGCGCTGTTGTATTGGCGGGCGGACTGTTATTTCCCGCCTTATCCGTGGCGGTCGCGGTCAGAACCTCACCGTTTACCCGTGCCGGATTGAGCGGGAAGCTGAATTTTCCTTCACTATCGGCGGTCACGGTGCCGAGTGTGGTGCCGCTGGCATCTGTAATCGTGACTTTACTACCCGCCTCGGCGCTGCCGGTAAGCACGGTTCCGTTTTGCGAGACGAGCAGATCGTCGGGAACTGCCGGAGGGGTGGTATCCACGGTGACCGAGAATTCCACCGTGTTGCCGCTGACGCCGTCCTCTGTGGTCTGTGTGGCGGTGTAGTTGTGCAATCCTTCAGGCACACCGCTCAGCGCGAACGACCACGTACCGTCGTCGGCGCTCGCCGTCCCGATAGCGATACCGTTTTCGTAAATGGTCACCTCCGCGCCAGGCAGCGCGGTCCCCGTGAGGGTGGGGGTGGTATCCTTCGTAAACTGACCGCTGCCTAACGTCACGGCGGTGGGTTGCGTATCATCAATGATGCCGGTAATGACGGGGGCATCGGGGAAACCTGAGTCGGAACCGAAGAAGGAGGCTTCGTCGCCTTCGTTGCCCGCGGCGTCAGAAATATCGGCATAGAGCTGCTCGGAATCGGTTTGTGCCGAGTTGAGGCGAACGGTAAACCGACCGGTGTCATCGACCTGAATGGAGGCAAGAATATGGTGTTGATTGTCGAAAATCGTGACGACGCAACCTGCTTCTGCGAGCCCGGATACCCAGAGTCCATCTTCAGAAACCGTTAGTCCGGAAACCTCATCCGGGGCAATGGTATCGACGGTAAAGGTGAAATCGCCGGAGACGGCGCTGGTGCTACCGTTTTCGTCTGTGGCGGTCGCGGTCAGCACATGTTCACCGTCAGAAAGGGGCGCGTCGGGTTGATAGTGCCAGTTACCCTGTCCATCGACGACGACGGTTCCCATGACCTGCCCGTTGTCATAGAGGGTGATGAGGGAGCCCGCGTCACCGGTACCAGAAATCATCGGCTGGCTGTCGTTGGTGGTCTGGTTCACCTGAATGGCGCCGGTGATGCCGGAAACGGCATCCACTGCGCCGGTAATCACGGGGGCTGGCGGTGGTGTGGGGTTTTCTCCTCCCGGAGGGTTTGTACCGTTATCGCCGCCGCCGTTGTCTCCGCCGCCGTCATTTCCGCCACCCTCACCCGGTGTACCACCGTTACCGGAACCATCATCAGGATTGCCGTTGTCGTTATCATGATGGCTACTGCCGCCGCCACCCGAGGACGCTATTGCCGCGATCCCACCGGCGGCAACCGCCCCACCCAGCGCCCACGGCCAGATAGCCCCACCTTCGTGAGATTCTCCGGCGGTGACAAGCAGATCGTCAATGGTTGAAATTTGTTCAAAGTGCAGGCCGCTTTCCGGATTTTCCACCCACCACAGTGCGCCGTGACTGTCTTCCAGCACCAGTTGGCTGGTTCCCTGGTCGTTCGCCACATAGAAATTTTTAACGGTCAGTTTTTCACCAGAAGTAAAGACGATCACCAGATCCTGATTCACGCGAGTCAGTTGGCTGATATCGCTACGCTCTGCGGATAATTTCACAATGGAAGGGGCATTAAGTGTGACTTCAGAGGCTTCAACATTGGTGGAAACGCCCGTCAACTTGGATATAACGGCGAGAAGACGCATATGTTCACTCCTGATGGCTTGCTCTGTGCATTAATTCTTTAAAATCACCGGGCAAGGAAAATGAGCAGACGAGCGATCCCGTTCATCAGGTCGATGAATTGTCGCCGGTGATTTCAATGTGATGGTCACGCAGATGATGGTTTCTGTTGTGTTGAATAACCCTTTGTTTTTTGTGATTCACTGGTACTTTCGTATTAGATGATATAGTCAGAAAGCGCTCATCCTGCAACTTAAGGCATATTTGTGATTTGTTTAGCGAGGGTGAAATATATGCTTTTTTACGCCATCTGGCGAAGCATAACAACCTGGTATAACAAGAGAGGTTAACTTATCTTTCTGTGTTATAAGGTTTTCTTTGATTGATGTGAGCAGGATTGATAATCGATTTCTTACACAAACTGTATTGTTATTTCTGAATGTTAAAACGTCAAAAAAAATTATTTGAAGTATTGGGCAATTGGGCTATGTCCATAATATGAAAATGGCTGAGGATATATTCTTGGCAGTTTTGATGTTTCAACAGAAATAGAAATAAAGGCGGGGAGAATATATTTTTGGAGGTCCAATATGTCAATAATAATGACCCGTCCCAAATAGAGAGACAGGTCACACAGTAATGCGCTCAACGACCTGCATGTTTCATAATGCGCGCTTTATCCAGTTGCCATTCACGATCCTTCAGATCGGAACGCTTGTCGTGCTGTTTCTTACCCTTCGCCACGCCAATTTTGACTTTGCACCAGGCATTTTTCCAGTACAGAGAAAGGGCGACAACGGTGTAGCCTTCACGATTCACTCGACCATACAGTGAGTCAAGTTCACGCTGATTCAGCAGCAGTTTACGGGTACGGGTGGGATCGCATACCACGTGCGTGGAGGCCACCGCCATTGGCGTAAAGTTAGCGCCGAACAGGTAAGCTTCACCGTCTTTCAGGATCACGTAGCTGTCGCCGATGTTGGCCTTACCGGCGCGCAGGGATTTCACTTCCCACCCTTGCAGGGCGAGTCCCGCTTCGAACTCTTCTTCGATAAAGTATTCGTGTCGCGCACGCTTGTTGAGCGCGATGGTGGCTGAGCCAGGTTTGTGTGCTTTTTTCTTCGTCATAGTGCCGCTCAGTATAGGTAATCTGGAATCGAAAAACACCCCATTTCATCCTTCGGGGGGCAAGGGGATATCTTAGCATGAACAAGGTTGTACCCTGTTGTGGGATAGCGTTTTTTTTACCTTGCGATAAATGATATTATTTGTTCGATTTTTGTTGATGGAAATAGCTATGCCGCAGATTAGTCGAACCGCGTTAGTCCCTTACAGTGCGGAACAGATGTATCAGTTAGTGAATGATGTTCAGTCCTACCCTCAGTTTTTACCGGGTTGCACCGGCAGCCGCGTTCTCGAGTCTACGCCAGGACAGATGACGGCTGCGGTGGATGTCTCTAAGGCGGGGATCAGTAAGACGTTCACCACGAGAAATCAGTTAACCAATAACCAGAGTATCCTGATGCAACTGGTCGACGGTCCGTTCAAAAAACTGATTGGCGGCTGGAAATTTACGCCGTTGAGTTCGGATGCCTGCCGTATTGAGTTTCATCTCGATTTTGAGTTTACCAACAAACTGATCGAGCTGGCGTTTGGTCGTATCTTCAAAGAGCTGGCATCCAATATGGTGCAGGCTTTCACGGTTCGTGCCAAAGAGGTCTACCGTGTCGCCTAAGATTGTCGTTGAGGTGGCCTACGCGCTGCCTGAGAAACAGTATCTGCAACGGGTGACGTTGCAGCCGGGGGCGACGGTCGAAGAGGCTATCCGCGCGTCGGGGTTACTGGAACTGCGTACGGACATCGATCTGACAAAAAACAAAGTCGGTATCTACAGCCGTCCGGTCAAGCTGGCGGATGTGTTACAGGATGGCGACCGGGTTGAAATCTATCGTCCACTGATTGCCGATCCGAAAGCGTTGCGCAGACAGCGGGCAGAGAAATCGGCGAAAAAATAGCGGATAACAAAAAAGGTGCTCACAGAGCACCTTTTTTGTTATCAGAAGACAAGCCTATCGGTTGTCGGTCAACGCAGGCTTGTTATCGATATTGGTCAATACGCCGCTGCTGTTGAAGGTCAACGTCAGCGTTTGCTGCGTGACGCCTTCATGGCCCGGCTGTTGACGGAACACATAGAACCAGGTGTTGGTGCCAAACGGATCGGACATCATCGGCGTACCCAGCGCATAGGCAACCTGCTGTTGCGTCATGCCCACACGAATTTTGGATACATCGTTCGCAGTCAGATAGTTCCCCTGGTTGATATCAGGGCGGTAAACCACTCGCTCCAGAGTGGAACAGCCTGCGGTCAACATCAATAATACTGCTGCGGCAGCAGTCAGCGTTTTACAGCGCATAGTGATTTGATTCCTTTTCGGGCCCGAGCAGTACGTGGCTCATATGTAATATGCCGATGATAATAGACCTTTCACCACTTTAAAACCTTTTGCTTACGGGTCCGACGGCGTTTTTGTTGTCTACTCTGACCGTTGAGGTGCAAAAAAGTTTACGCCGCCAGCAGTTCTTTCGCATTTGCGAGGGTGTTTCGCGTCACTTCGCTGCCGCCCAGCAGGCGCGCCAACTCCTGCAACCGTGCGCGTTTGTCCAATGGTTGCATATGCGTTTCGGTCATTTCGCCGTCCGTCTCTTTGCTGACAAAAAAGTGCTGATGACCGCATCCCGCCACCTGCGGAAGGTGGGTAACGCACATCACCTGGGTCGATTCTCCGAGCTGACGCAGCAATTTTCCGACGACTGCGGCGGTTGGGCCGCTGATGCCAACATCGACTTCATCGAAAATCAGCGCAGGGGTTTCCATCTTACGTGCGGTAATCACCTGAATCGCGAGGGCAATACGCGACAATTCTCCCCCGGAGGCCACTTTGGCAATCGGCTGCATCGGCTGACCTGGGTTGGTGGTCACTTTAAACTCGACGCGGTCCGCGCCGTCCTCGCTCAGATGATGCTCATCAAACGTGACGTCGATGGTGAAACGACCGTGCGGCATAGAGAGTGAGTGCATACTCTTGGTAATCAGGGTGCTCAGTTCTTGTGCATAATGCTGACGCTGCTCATGCAGCGCCTTCGCCGCCTCCAGCGCCTGCAGGCGATGTTTATTCACCGACAGGGTCAGGGTTTCCAGTGAGTCGGCCTGATCGTCAAGTTGCTGCTGTTCCTCCAGCAATGACTGATAATATTGCGGCAGCGCTTCCGGACTAACATGATGTTTACGGGCCAGTGAAATTTGCTTCGAGATGCGCTGTTCCAGTTCGAACAGCCGATTAGGATCTAAATCCAGTCGATCGCAATAGTGGCGCAATTCGTCACTGGCTTCCGTTAATTGAATGGTCGCCTCTTCCAGCATATCGAGAATGCCTGAGAGTTTACCGTCCATACCGACCAGTTCACTGACCAGTTGCTTCGCGGTATACAGCTGACTTTGCAGGTTAACGTCTTCACCGTCCGCCATCAGCGATAGCGCATTCTGGCTGGTGGAGAGAAGCTGACCGCTGTTGGCCAGGCGCTTGTACTCTTCATCAATCAGCTCAAACTCACCCGCCTGCGGGTTAAATTCGTTCAGCTCTTTAAGCTGATACTGCAGCAGTTCTGCACGGGCGGCACGTTCCTGGCTCTGCTGCTGGTGGTGTGCTAAATCACGGCAGCTCTGGTGCCAGAGTTGGTAGCGCGCAGCCATATCCTGTACCAGCACCGATTCATTCGCGTAGCCATCGAGCAGGGATTTTTGATGTTCGGCTTTAGTCAGCAACTGATGCGCGTGCTGGCCGTGAATTTGAATGAGCCGTTGCCCCAGTTCGCGAAGCTGAGAGAGCGGAACCGCCGTTCCGTTGATAAAGCCACGGGAGCGCCCGTCGCTACTGATCACGCGGCGAAGTAAACACTCACGTCCTTCTTCAAGCTGGTTTTCTTCCAGCCAGCGCTGGGCAGCAGGTGTGTCTTTCAGCGAAAAGCGGGCGCACAGGTCGGCACGGCTGGCGCCAGCACGAACCATGTCGGCTTCAGCACGACCGCCGAGGCACAGGCCGAGCGCATCAATTGCAATGGATTTACCCGCCCCGGTTTCACCGGTGATGACGGTCATTCCGCTCTGAAAATCGATCTCAAGTTCACGAACGATAGCAAAATTGCTGATGGTCAATTGTGCCAACATAGCTGTTTTCCTGTATGAAAAACCATAACTGTAATTACATACAGTATAAACTGGTTTTTTATACAGTAAAGAGGTTGGCGTTAAATTAAAATAATTTTTTTGACCAGCCCAGCTTGGTGCTTAATGTATTGAAATAGCTGTAATCTTTTGGGTGGATCAGATTCAGGTGGTAATCACAGCGACGGATCAGCACATCTTCACCTTCCTGGATCGGCAGCGCGATCTGGCTGTCGCAACTGATTTCGAGATCGTTACGGCGATGCGAGAAGCGTAGCCGAATGGTGCTGCTGCTGTTGATGACCAGCGGACGCGCCGAAAGGGTATGCGGAAACATCGGTACCAGCGTAATGGCGTCAAGTGACGGGGTCAGAATCGGCCCGCCGGCTGACAGGGAATAGGCGGTGGAACCGGTTGGCGTTGAGATAATCAGACCATCGGAACGCTGGGAGAAGGCAAAGCTTTCGTCAATATAGACTTCAAACTCAATCATGTGCGCAACCTTGCCGGGGTGCAGCACGACCTCGTTAATGGCGGTACTGATGCGCTTCTGACAGTCCTTCTGACAGACCTGCGCTTCCAGCAGAAAACGTTTTTCCGCGACGTAATGGCCTTCCAGCACGTCGGCGAGTTGTTGCTGTGCGTTATCGGGATCAAGGTCCGTCAGAAAGCCAAGATTGCCACGGTTGATGCCGATCACCTTGATGTCGTATCGTGCCAGGGTACGCGCTGCGCCGAGCATGTTGCCGTCGCCGCCGACGACGACCGCGAGGTCTGCCTGCTGACCAATCTCCGCCAGGGTGCCGATTTTCACATTCTTCAACTGCAACTCGTGAGCGATTTGCTGCTCGACAATGACCTCATACCCTTTAGTGCATAACCAGCGGTAGAGCATTTCATGTGTCGTGAGTGCCGTGGGGTGACGAGGATGCCCCACAATGCCGATACACTTGAAATGATTATTCATTTTTTCGAGGTCCTTGTGATGAAGATTGATGACAATGTGAGTGCTTCCCTTGAAACCCTGAATCTGATCCCCATAATAAGCGAAGTTAGCGAGATGAATGCGAAAAAAACGCGGAGAAATTCATGAGTAGTAAAGAACAGAAAACGCCTGAGGGGCAAGCCCCGGAAGAAATTATCATGGATCAGCATGAAGAAGTTGAGGCGGTTGAACCAGACGCTTCTGCTGAACAGGTGGATCCGCGCGATGAAAAAATTGCGAATCTGGAAGCGCAGCTTACTGAAGCTCAGACCCGTGAACGTGATGCGGTGCTGCGCATAAAAGCGGACATGGAAAACCTGCGTCGTCGTACCGAGCTGGACATTGAGAAGGCGCACAAGTTCGCGCTCGAGAAGTTCGTCAATGAACTGCTGCCGGTGATTGATAGCCTGGATCGCGCGCTGGAAGTGGCGGACAAAGCCAATCCGGATTTGAAGCCGATGGTGGAAGGGATCGAACTGACCCTGAAATCCATGCTGGATGTCGTGCGCAAATTTGGTGTTGAAGTGATCGCCGAGACGAACGTCGCGCTGGATCCGAACGTGCATCAGGCGATTGCGATGGTCGAGTCTGAAGACATCGCGCCGGGCAACGTGCTGGGTATCATGCAGAAAGGCTATACGCTGAACGGTCGTACGATCCGCGCGGCAATGGTCACCGTCGCGAAGGCGAAAAGTTAATATTTCGGCTATTTGTATTGCCGGATGGCGCTGACGCTTATCCGGCCTGTGGCCCGTTGGAATATCCGCGGGCCGTTGTCGTTACTCTGCGACGCTTTCCCGCAGCGGTTTAACGGGTAACACTTTGACCTGCTTAATCATATTCTCCTGAACGTCGAGAATATCGATATCGTATTGACCGATGCGCACGCGTGTGCCCGCAATCGGGATCTCTTCCAGCGCCTCCAGAATCACGCCATTTACTGTACGCGCGTCGTCTTCCGGTAGGTGCCAGTTAAACGCTTTATTAATTTCCCGCACGTTGGCGCTGCCATCGATGATCACCGAACCGTCATTTTGCGGCGTCACTTCTTCAGCAAGCGTAGGTGACATCGAGGTGGTAAAGTCGCCGACAATCTCTTCGAGAATATCTTCTACCGTGACCAGCCCCTGAATATCGCCATATTCATTGACGACCAGACCGACTTTCTTTTTATTGCGCTGAAATTTGATGAGCTGCGTGCTGAGCGGTGTACCCTCCGGGACGAAGTAAATCTCATCGGCGGCGCGCAGCATCGTCTCTTTGGTGAACTCTTTTTTTTCCGACATCAACCGCCAGGCTTCGCGGACGCGCAGCATGCTGATGGCGTCGTCCAGCGAATCGCGGTACAGCACAATGCGCCCGTGCGGCGAGTGTGACAACTGACGCACGATAGACTTCCAGTCGTCATTGATATCAATACCGATGATTTCACTGCGCGGCACCATAATGTCATCCACGCTGACCTTTTCCAGATCGAGCACCGACAGCAGCATGTCCTGGTTACGCCGGGAGATTTGTGCGCGGGATTCATTCACGATGGTGCGCAGCTCATCCTTACTCAGCGAACCACTGATCACGATGTCGGTTTTAATGCCCATCATGCGCATCAGCAGTCGGGTGATGGTGTTGAGCAGCCAGACCAGCGGCATCATCAGAATCTGCAAAGGAGCCAGCAGGAAGCTGCTGGGATAGGCCACCTTTTCCGGATACAGCGCGGCAATGGTTTTCGGCAGGACCTCGGCAAATACCAGCACGACGAAGGTCAACACGCCGGTGGCGATGGCAACACCTGCATCGCCATACAGACGCATACCGACAATAGTGCCGAGCGCCGAGGCGAGGATATTGACGAGATTATTGCCAATCAGCACCAGGCTTATCAGGCGATCGGGTTTACGCAGTAGCTTTTCAACGCGCTTTGCCGGACGATTCCCCTGTTTAGCCAGGTGGCGTAAGCGGTAGCGATTCAGGGTCATCATCCCGGTTTCGGAACCGGAAAAATAGGCGGAGATGACCACCATGACGATCAGTGTGACGATCAGCGTGGTGGTGGAGATGTGTTCCAGGGGGCGCCTCCTTTAAGGCTTAGCTGACAAACTGCTGCAATATCCGGCTACCGAAATAGGCCAACGTCAGGATCCCAGCGCCCGCGACGTTAAACCACACGACACGACGACCGCGCCAGCCTTCATGATAATGCCCCCACAACAGAACAATATAGACAAACCATGCGATGATAGAGAGAACCGCTTTGTCGATATTTTCCATGCTGAACAGATTGTGCATGTAAAACAGGCCGGTACACAGGGTGAGCGTCAACAGGACTACGCCAATCTGCGTAATGTGGAACATCTTGCGCTCAATGCTCATCAGCGGCGGCATTTCATTATTGAACGCCAGCTTTTTGTTTTTAAGCTGATAGTCGATCCAGGCCAGTTGCAGCGCGTACAGCGCGGCGATAATGAGCGTTGCATAGGAAAACAGCGACAGCCCGATGTGGATCATCATCCCCGGCGTGGCTTCGAGATGGGTAATGAATTCGTTTGGCATGAAGGTCGCGAAGGCCAGATTGATCAGCGCGAAGGTATACACTACCGGCAGCAACAGCCAGCCACGGTTGCGTGAGGCGACAATCGTCATCACCGTACAGATCATCAGGCTAACCAGCGAGCCGACGTTCAGCAGGCTCAGGTTTTGTCCGCTGTCGCCACCCGGCAGAATGCGGGCTTCAAGTGCGATGGCGTGACACACCAGCGCGACAACCGCAGAAAGAATGGCCATACGCCGCCAACCGCTGTTTTTTTGCAGCAGTGCGGGGACGATCAGCGCGAGGCTGACGGAGTAGGCGACAAGGGCGAGCAGAGCAAAAACGGGCATAGTGGTGTCGACAGTTGGCCAGTGAGAAAGAGAAGCAGTATAGCGTTACGTGACCGCGGCTCCAACCGTTGCATAACAACAAAGACGGCTTCATGTTATACTGCGGCAAATTTATATACATGTGTCGCTTAAGCGACCAACCGTTTCCACCC
The DNA here is from genome assembly GCF_030332305.1 of Citrobacter sp. Ct235. NCBI lineage: Bacteria > Pseudomonadati > Pseudomonadota > Gammaproteobacteria > Enterobacterales > Enterobacteriaceae > Citrobacter > Citrobacter sp. Ct235. Next base: position 18,388 of record NZ_JAOWIC010000043.1, on the reverse strand, counting down.
CAGGCGAGAGACAATGTTTGATAATTTAACCGATCGTTTGTCGCGCACGCTGCGCAACATCAGTGGCCGTGGACGCCTTACTGAAGACAACGTTAAAGAGACGCTGCGCGAAGTGCGCATGGCGCTGCTGGAGGCTGACGTTGCGCTGCCGGTAGTGCGAGAGTTTATCAATCGCGTAAAAGAGAAAGCGGTTGGACATGAAGTCAACAAGAGCCTGACGCCAGGACAGGAGTTCGTCAAGATTGTCCGTAACGAACTCGTGGCGGCGATGGGTGAAGAGAACCAAAGTCTGAATCTGGCTGCGCAGCCGCCGGCCGTGGTGCTGATGGCGGGTCTGCAGGGTGCCGGTAAAACGACCAGCGTCGGTAAGCTGGGTAAATTCCTGCGCGAAAAGCACAAGAAGAAAGTGCTGGTGGTCTCTGCCGACGTGTATCGCCCGGCGGCGATCAAACAGCTGGAGACGCTGGCAGAGCAGGTCGGCGTTGATTTCTTCCCGTCGGATGTCGGTCAGAAGCCGGTCGATATCGTTAACGCGGCGTTGAAAGAAGCCAAACTCAAATTCTACGACGTGCTGCTGGTGGATACCGCCGGTCGTCTGCACGTTGACGAAGCGATGATGGACGAAATCAAACAGGTTCATGCCTCTATCAATCCGGTAGAAACCCTGTTTGTGGTTGACGCGATGACCGGTCAGGATGCGGCGAATACCGCGAAGGCGTTCAACGAAGCGCTGCCGTTGACCGGCGTGGTGCTGACCAAAGTTGACGGTGACGCCCGTGGCGGTGCTGCGCTCTCTATTCGCCATATCACCGGTAAGCCGATCAAATTCCTCGGCGTTGGCGAGAAAAACGAGGCGCTGGAGCCGTTCCATCCGGACCGTATCGCGTCACGTATTCTCGGCATGGGCGACGTGCTGTCGCTGATCGAAGATATCGAAAGTAAAGTTGACCGCGCGCAGGCTGAGAAGCTGGCGACTAAACTGAAAAAGGGCGATGGTTTCGACCTGACCGATTTCCTGGAACAGTTGCGGCAGATGAAAAACATGGGCGGCATGGCGAGCCTGATGGGCAAGCTGCCGGGCATGGGCCAGATCCCGGACAACGTGAAGTCACAGATGGATGACAAAGTGCTGGTGCGCATGGAGGCGATCATCAACTCGATGACGCTGAAAGAGCGCGCGAAGCCAGAAATCATCAAAGGGTCCCGTAAACGCCGTATCGCGCAGGGTTGCGGTATGCAGGTGCAGGATGTTAACCGCCTTCTGAAACAGTTCGACGACATGCAGCGCATGATGAAGAAGATGAAGAAGGGCGGAATGGCGAAGATGATGAGAAGTATGAAAGGGATGATGCCTCCCGGATTCCCCGGTCGTTAATCTTTATAGGCCTGGCTTATTTGCCATTTCGGCACCGGGGTGTGCTCGCCGTCCTCACGTACTGCGTGTACGCTCCGGTGGCTGCGCGCACGCCGGCACCGAACTGGCTGCACCGCCGACGGCCTTCTGCGACAGAGTTTTCAACTGCTGATTGCAATTTCCCCAGAAATCAGTAAAATTTTCGGGCTTTTAATATGACACCCGGGCTCCGTTCCTCGATGGGGCCCGGTTGTTTTATTCACACAAGAGGATGTTATGGTAACTATTCGTTTAGCTCGTCACGGCGCTAAAAAGCGTCCGTTCTACCAGGTTGTTGTTACTGACAGCCGTAACGCACGTAACGGTCGCTTCATTGAGCGCGTTGGCTTCTTTAACCCAATCGCTAGCGAAAAAGAAGAAGGCACTCGCCTGGATCTGGATCGCATCGCTCACTGGGTTGGCCAGGGCGCGACCATTTCTGATCGCGTAGCTACGCTGATCAAAGAAGTAAGCAAAGCAGCTTAATCTGTCACGGTGGTCATGATGAGCAAGCAACTCACTGCGCAAGCACCCGTGGACCCAATTGTCTTAGGGAAAATGGGATCGTCTTACGGTATTCGTGGTTGGCTCAGAGTGTTTTCTTCCACTGAAGACGCCGAAAGCATTTTTGACTATCAGCCCTGGTTTATCCAGAAGGCGGGTCAGTGGCAGCAAGTACAGCTGGAAAGCTGGAAGCACCACAATCAGGATCTGATCATCAAGCTGAAAGGCATTGAAGATCGGGATGCTGCGAATCTACTGACCAATTGCGAAATTGTCGTGGATTCTACGCAACTGCCAAAACTGGAAGAGGGTGACTACTACTGGAAAGACCTGATGGGCTGCCAGGTAGTGACTACAGAAGGTTACGATCTCGGGAAAGTCGTCGACATGATGGAAACCGGATCGAATGACGTCATCGTCATTAAGGCAAACCTGAAAGATGCGTTTGGTATCAAGGAACGCCTCGTGCCGTTCCTCGATGGGCAGGTTATCAAGAAAGTCGATCTCACTACGCGGACTATCGAAGTAGATTGGGATCCTGGTTTTTAAACCACCGGATAAGCGGTAAATGACGGCGTGATGGGGATTGGCTTGTGTTTATAGGTATCGTTAGCCTGTTTCCAGAAATGTTTCGTGCAATTACCGATTACGGGGTAACTGGCCGGGCTGTTAAAAATGGCCTGCTGAACATCCAGAGCTGGAGTCCTCGTGACTTCGCACATGACCGGCACCGTACCGTGGACTCACGTCCTTACGGCGGCGGACCGGGGATGTTAATGATGGTACAACCCTTACGGGATGCCATTCATGCAGCAAAAAGCGCGGCGGGTGAAGGCGCTAAGGTGATTTATCTGTCACCTCAGGGACGCAAGCTTGATCAAGCGGGCGTCAGCGAACTGGCCACGAATCAAAAGCTGATTCTGGTATGTGGTCGCTACGAAGGCATAGATGAGCGCGTGATCCAAACCGAAATTGACGAAGAATGGTCAATCGGCGATTACGTTCTCAGTGGTGGAGAGTTACCAGCAATGGTACTGATTGACTCCGTTTCCCGGTTTATCCCGGGGGTTCTGGGTCATGAAGCATCGGCAACGGAAGATTCCTTTGTGGATGGATTGCTGGACTGCCCGCACTATACCCGACCTGAAGTGTTAGAAGAGATGGACGTCCCGGCAGTGTTACTGTCAGGAAACCATGCTGAGATACGTCGCTGGCGTTTGAAACAGTCGCTGGGCCGCACCTGGCTTAGAAGACCTGAACTTCTGGAAAACCTGGCTCTGACTGAAGAGCAAGCAAGGTTGCTGGCGGAGTTCAAAACGGAACACGCGCAACAGCAACATAAACATGATGGGATGGCGTAAGCCCCCGATTATCAGTTTACCCAGGATAAGAGATTAAATTATGAGCAACATTATTAAGCAAATTGAACAAGAGCAGATGAAGCAGGACGTACCTTCCTTCCGTCCGGGTGATACCGTGGAAGTGAAAGTATGGGTTGTTGAAGGTTCCAAAAAACGTCTGCAGGCATTCGAGGGCGTGGTTATCGCTATTCGTAACCGCGGTCTGCACTCTGCATTCACTGTTCGTAAAATTTCCAACGGCGAAGGCGTTGAGCGTGTCTTCCAGACTCACTCTCCGGTTGTTGACAGCATTACTGTCAAACGTCGTGGTGCCGTTCGTAAAGCTAAACTGTACTACCTGCGTGAGCGTACTGGTAAGGCTGCTCGTATCAAAGAGCGTCTTAACTAAGATATCGCTCAGGCGACATCCTGTTAGAGGGGCTGGCCAGTTGGCTGGCCCTTTTTTTATCTCCGTAATACTCACGACGTTAACCTTCGGTTCATAAATCATTTACAATGCTCCTCGTTTGCAGCGAGTGGGGCAAGTGTTATGGGTAAAATTCGTCAGTCAGGTTTTCAGCAGCGTGCGGCATGTCTCGCGCTGTTGGCGATCCTGCTGATTGTTATTGCCCCGCTGATCTCCGTGTCGCTGCAAAAGGACCCGATGAGTGCGATGCCGGGTATGCATCATGAGATGAGTTCGATGATAAAGCACGCCGGGCATCACGGTGATTCTCCTCCCGTCCCGATGCCCGTCGATCACGGCGAAGCCTGTGGTTACTGCGTGTTACTGGCTCACGTTCCCGGGCTTATCCTGGCGCTGGTTATTCTGCTCTGCGGCGTCCTGCTCAGAGTGCCATGCAACCCCATTCGTCCGACGGTTCAACACTGGCACTTCTTCCCCTGGCTGTATCCGGATACTCGCGCGCCGCCGCGCAGGTCTGCGCTTTCCTGTTTCTGAAAATAAGATTGTGCGCATAAGCGTCACGACACTCTTTTGCTTTTTCTGAGGAAAAGTATGACAACCTGCACACCGCGCGCGGCATGGATAACCCTGCTGCGGCGCCTTCATTTCTATATCGGCCTGTTTGTCGGGCCATTTATCTTTGCTGCCGCGCTGACCGGTACGCTGTATGTGGCGACGCCGCAGCTGGAAGAGGCTATTTACGCTCAGGCACTTAACGGGACGATGCAGGGAGAGCCGCAATCGCTGGCGGCACAGGTGGCTATCGCTCAGCAGGTGACCGGTGGGCACCTGCACCTGCACGCCGTTCGCCCTGGACTGGAACCTGGCGAGACAACGCGAGTCATGTTTGCCGATCCTGCACTGGCGGCCTCTGAACACCGGGCTATTTTTATCGATCCAGTGACCCTGGCCATCAAAGGCGATATGCCGGTGTACGGCACCAGCGGCATTCTGCCTCTGCGTCAGTGGATTGATTATGCCCACCGTTCGCTACTGTTGGGGGAGGTTGGGCGCATTTACAGTGAACTGGCGGCATCCTGGATGTGGGTGGCGGCGCTGGGCGGTATCGCGCTCTGGTGGTTTACGCGCCCCCGTCGTCGGCTGAACAATCCGGTACAAAACCACCGGCGACTGCACGTTACGCTGGGATGGCTGTTGTTAGCCGGAATGCTGTTATTTTCGGCAACCGGACTGACCTGGTCACAGTGGGCAGGCGGCAACGTGGATAAAATGCGCGCGGCGTTTGGCTGGCTGACACCACAGCTTAACGCTCAACTCCACGGACCTCGCCAGCTTCATGATGAGCATGCAGACCATCATGGCGGCATGGTGATGCCTGAGACCCGCGTGGATATCCGTCAGTTCGATGCCGTATTACAGACCGCGCAGCAAGCAGGACTGAATGCACTCCGGCTGGAAATCCGCCCGCCGAAGGATGCGCAGCACGGCTGGACGGTGACAGAGATCGATCGCCGTTGGCCTACTCAGGTTGACGCCATTGCTGTCGATCCGGCAACACGGCAGGTGACTGACCGTACGCGGTTTGCCGACTTCCCGCTAATGGCGAAGTTGACGCGTTGGGGCGTCGATTTTCATATGGGTATTCTGCTGGGATTGCCGAACCAACTGCTGCTGATCGGTTTTGGCGCCGGGCTATGCCTGATGATAGTGATTGGCTATCGGCTGTGGTGGATCCGCCGCCCTGCGAGCCCATCAACCAGTCCGGCACAGACGCTGGTTCATTGCTGGCTTATGTTGAGCGTGCTGGGACGTGTTAGCGTCGTGCTGTTGGCGATTGCGCTCGGACTGGCAATGCCGGTGCTGGGGGGGAGTCTGCTGTTGTTCATGCTGATCGACTGGCTGCGCTGGGTTCATGCATCACGTACGGTGTTCACGCAGTCAGTCGACTGAGGATTAAGGCGTGCTGATGACCACGGCGACGCGGCGGTTTTCAGCGCGACCTTTCGCAGACTGGTTGCTGGCGATCGGATATTTTTTCCCTAATCCCTGGGTGGTCAGATTGGTGCGCGGAATCTTCGCGCCCTCTGACCATGCGTCAGCCACGACATTGGCGCGCTTGAGCGATAAGGCTTCATTGTAGCTGTCCTCACCGTAGTTATCGGTGTGTCCATCCATGCGTGCATGGTTCAGACCCACTGAGGCCAGACGAGCGGCCATCGACTCGATCTGCTGCTGGCTTTCCGCTCGTAGCTTGTAGTCATTCTTATCAAACAAAATGGTGTCGGAAAGCCCCAGGGACCAGTCGCCCGCCGATTCCGTAAATCCGTACGATTGCATGGCCACTACCTGCTCAGGGGTGAATTTCCCCTGTGGAGCCTGACAGCCTGCCAGCAGTAGCGCGGCAAGAATGAGTGGAGATAAAAGACGCTTAAGCATGTGTGCATTCCTTTTTTATTTAATCGAGCGCTCGGTGCGCTGATGTTTAGCCTGATACATATTGCGATCGGCCAGTTCTTGTAATTTCTCGGCGGAAGCGTGCTCCCAGGTCAGCGCGTAACCCATGCTCAGCGTCATACTGACTAAATGCCCGTTATGCAGGTCAAAAGGACGAGTAAACTCTTGTGACAGCGCGGCGCTGATTCGCTGGACTTCATAGTCTGAATGTACGCCGTAAAGCACGACGGCAAACTCATCTCCGCCGAGGCGATAGGGGATATGGCGGTTGCCACCAAATTCGGCCAGTCGTCTGGCGACTTCAATCAGGACGCGATCGCCTGCGGCATGCCCCCAGGTATCATTCACGAATTTGAAGTTATCGCCATCGAGAAATAAGAGCGCAGAGCTGCTACGGGCGGAATTGTCGTTCATCAGAGCGCTGATACTGCTACGAAAAGCCGCACGGTTTGCCAGACCCGTCAGCGGATCGTGCAGTGCCGTTCGCAGTAATTGCGCATTTTTGGCCTGCAAGCGTAGTTGCCACTCTTCCATTTCATCCAGCAGGCTGTTGAAGTCCTGGGCAAAATTGTGGAACTCTTCAATCCGCTCTTCAGAGACGCGGCGGGAGAAATTGCGGTTGGTACGCACATCGTGCACCACGTCGGTGATATTTTGCAGCGCCTCAACCACGCCGCGGTGCAGATGACGCGTCAGCAAAATGGCGATACTGGAGGCCAGCAGAATTGACCCGGTGAGCACGGCCAGTGAAAGCCAGATGAAGTGGCTGATTAAACTGTCACGCGCGGTAAGTCGAACTTCACCGATAATCTCTCCGCTGTGCCAGACAGGCTGGGCGACAGGGAAGGGAAAGAGCCAGTGGCTGATAAAATCACCCAACTTATCGTCGTTCTCCTGCGCGTTATAGCGCCAGGAGGCAATGACATTCTGATTATTGTCGCGCACTTCTGCGGCGGAAAATTGCCCCTGCTGGCCAAGTGCGGCCAGCGTTTCTGCGGCGGCGGCATCATCGGTAAATACCAGTGCGGCTTCCAGACTGTGGGTCATTGTCGCCGCAGTGAGCTCGAGGTTTTTTTGCGCATACTGTTTTAACGTCAGTACCGAGGCAACACACAGCAGCAGCCAGATCAGCGTCATGGTCACGATCACGCTGGTGATGTTGATGCGTCGCAACGCTCGCTTAAACGTTGGACGAGTAGTAGGGGAATGATCCTTATCCATGCTTTTTATTCCGTGCGAGCATCAATACATCCGGATTGACTCTTATGCCACTACGCGACAAAGAATCCAGATTAACGGCGAATCTGACATCATTATTGTTAATAATCAGACAAAAGGCGCTACCAATAATGCATTCGGCATTCTGTTCTGCAATTAATAACAACGCCTTAGACGGATATTTATTTGTTAATTCAACCTGAGCAGTGGGAGATTCACTGCCGAAATAAACACCATCACAGCGAGCAGCTAATGCTTCTTGTTCGGTGTTAATAATGACGGGTTGATAAGGCAGTGACGTATCACTGCTGTCCCCCAATACGCTGGCGAACCGGGAAGACGAGAAAATGCACAGTCTGGGCGGCCCTGAGAGGGCAGGCCAGCGCGTATAGCTGACAATGCCAGAGACCATTGCGCGAACGTTTTTTGCCGCATCAGGGATGTCCTGAGCACAAACTGGCGATCCTGCCAGTAAAAGCATTAACAGTATCAGGCGTCGGTGAGAAGCGAACATAACGGTTTCCTCACCAGCATCTTTTATCAGTCATCAAAATACATCCATGTCTTGTTTAAAGCAAAATAGCATTATTTTTGCGGAGCGTCATTATAGCTTATGAATTAACGTATAAGCCTTAAGCTAAATCTGACTAAATATTAATTCAGACGCGTTGAGTTGGCATTTTCATCAGCACCTTGTTGCCATGCTTTACGCAACTGGCTGGCATTTTCTACCGTATCGCAGCTGGCAGGGAAAGTTTTCCCCGTCACGCCTCTGGCGTAGGCAAAATTTTGCTGGCAGGTTTTACGTTGACCTTCTGCATAGCCTTTGAGGTATTGCGGACGATCCACTTCCGGATCGTTAAAGGTATCGGCCAGCGTTTCATTATCTTTAACGGCAACGCCGGAAATCGCATCTTCGATGCCGGCGTCATACCAGTTGGTACTGGTCCATGTTGGCGCGTGGGTGTAAGGATCTATCTGACAACCGCTAAGCAGAAAAATGACTGCGATACCGACTATTCTCGTCATTGCCCGTTCTCCTGTTTTTTCAAAGCATAGCGGATCGCGTAATAAACACATGTAAATTATTTTGTACGGAAACAAAGGCATTAAATCGAATAAATATCACTATTGTAACGTAATGTTTACGTATTTTGGATTGATATCTTTACTCGTTGTGTTATCGTTACGTCATCCTCTCTGAGGAAAACTATCGCAAACGAGCTAAAACAGGATCGCCATCATGCAAAAAGACGCGCTGAATAACGTACATATTACCGACGAACAGGTTCTGATGACCCCGGAACAACTTAAAGCGGAATTCCCGCTGAGCCTGGCGCAAGAGGCGCAAATCGGCCAGTCGCGCAAAACCATTTCTGACATCATTGCCGGTCGCGATCCGCGCCTGCTGGTGGTGTGTGGACCGTGTTCCATTCACGATCCTGAAACGGCCCTGGAATATGCTCGTCGATTTAAAGCCCTTGCCGCAGAGGTCAGCGATAGCCTCTACCTGGTGATGCGCGTCTATTTTGAAAAGCCCCGTACCACCGTTGGCTGGAAAGGGTTAATTAACGATCCTCATATGGATGGCTCCTTTGACGTTGAAGCGGGTCTGAAAATTGCGCGTCAACTGCTGCTTGAACTGGTCGACATGGGGCTACAGCTGGCGACGGAAGCGCTGGATCCGAACAGCCCACAGTACCTGGGCGATCTGTTTAGCTGGTCGGCGATTGGCGCACGCACCACAGAATCTCAAACGCACCGTGAAATGGCGTCGGGTCTGTCGATGCCAGTGGGTTTCAAAAACGGCACCGACGGCAGCCTGGCGACGGCGATCAACGCCATGCGCGCTGCGGCGCAGTCGCACCGTTTTGTCGGTATTAACCAGGCCGGACAGGTTGCGCTACTGCAAACCCAGGGTAACCCGGACGGGCATGTGATCCTGCGCGGTGGGAAAGCGCCTAACTACAGCCCGGCAGACGTCGCGCAGTGCGAAAAAGAGATGGAGCAGGCGGGACTGCGGCCGTCACTGATGGTAGATTGCAGTCATGGTAACTCCAATAAAGATTACCGTCGTCAGCCTGCCGTGGCGGAGTCGGTGGTTGCACAAATTAAAGATGGCAACCGCTCAATCATCGGTCTGATGATTGAAAGTAACATTCACGAAGGCAACCAGTCCTCCGAGCAACCGCGCAGCGAAATGAAGTACGGCGTGTCCGTTACCGATGCCTGCATCAGTTGGGAAATGACGGACGCGTTGCTGCGTGAAATAAACAAAGACTTGAACGGCCAGTTGGCGGCGCGCCAGGCTTAAGAGGTTCGTTATGGTTGCTGAGTTGACCGCATTACGCGATCAAATTGATGAAGTGGACAAGGCGCTGCTGGATTTGCTGGCGCGCCGTCTGGAACTGGTGGCTGAGGTCGGTGAAGTCAAAAGCCGCTTTGGCCTGCCGATTTACGTACCAGAGCGCGAAGCTTCGATGCTGGCGTCGCGCCGTGCAGAAGCAGAAGCGCTCGGCGTACCGCCCGATCTGATTGAAGACGTGTTGCGCCGGGTGATGCGTGAGTCCTATTCCAGCGAGAACGATAAAGGGTTTAAGACGCTGTGTCCTTCTCTGCGCCCGGTGGTCATTGTCGGCGGGGGCGGGCAGATGGGACGGTTGTTCGAGAAAATGCTCACCCTGTCGGGTTATCAGGTGCGGATCCTCGAACAGCATGACTGGGATCGCGCGCAGGAGATCGTCGCGGATGCCGGTATGGTGATCGTCAGCGTCCCGATCCATCTGACGGAATCGGTGATCGGCAAGTTACCGCCTTTGCCGGCTGACTGTATTCTGGTCGATCTGGCGTCGGTGAAAAATGGTCCCTTACAGGCGATGCTGGCGGCGCACGACGGCCCTGTGCTCGGTCTGCACCCGATGTTCGGTCCGGACAGCGGTAGCCTGGCAAAGCAGGTGGTGGTCTGGTGCGACGGGCGCAATCCGGAAGCCTATCAGTGGTTCCTGGAGCAGATTCAGGTCTGGGGCGCACGACTGCACCGCATCAGCGCCGTCGAGCACGATCAGAACATGGCGTTCATTCAGGCGCTGCGCCACTTTGCGACCTTTGCCTATGGTCTGCATCTGGCGGAAGAAAACGTGCAGCTTGAACAACTGTTGGCACTTTCTTCTCCGATTTATCGTCTTGAGCTGGCGATGGTGGGGCGACTGTTTGCCCAGGACCCGCAGCTTTACGCCGATATCATCATGTCCTCGGAGAGCAATCTGGCGCTGATTAAGCGTTATTATAAGCGTTTTGGCGAAGCGATTAGCCTGCTGGAGCAGGGGGATAAACAAGCATTTATCGACAGCTTCCGCAAAGTGGAGCACTGGTTCGGTGACTATGCGAAGCGCTTCCAGAGCGAAAGTCGTACGCTATTACGCCAGGCGAATGACAGTCGACAGTAATGGCAGGATGATGCCGGATGGTGGCTTCGCCTTATCCGGCCTACAAAAGTCGCATGAATTGTAGGCCGGATAAGCGTAGCGCCATCCGGAAAATTAAGATTGTCAGCTCGGATCCACCGGCACCACGTTCTCACTGGGATAGCAGCCCAGCACCTTCATGGAGCGAGTAATTTCGCCCAACTCTTTAAGCGCTTTTTGCATCTGCGGGGATTCCAGGTTGGCCTGGATGTCGAGATAAAACATCTCTTCCCAGGGATTGCCGTGTATGGGGCGGGATTCCAGTTTGGTCATGATCAGATTGTGATTACGCATCACCAGCAGCGCTTCCACCAGGGCTCCCGCCTGTTGTCCTGTCGCCATCAGCAGTGTGGTTTTCGCTGGTACCTGGTCGGAGACGTTGATCGCTTTACGTGCCAGCACGATGAAGCGAGTGATGTTCTGCGTCTGGTTCGCTTCGATACGTTCCAGAACCTGTAAACCATGCAGCACGCCACCCGCTTCGCTTCCGAGTGCGGCAACGCGTGGAGAGTTCGCCTGAGCGACCTTTTCCATCGCGGCGGACGTGCTTTCGGTGTACTCAATTTTCCAGTGCGGGTAACGACTGAGAAACTTGCTGCACTGCTGGAACGGCTGCGGATGGCTGTACACCGTTTCGATGGTGTCCAGGTCTGTTGTTCCGCAAACCAGCACGCAGTGGTCGATAGCGATCGTCATCTCGCCCACAATTGACAGCGTCGTGTGTTGCAGCAGATCGTACACATCGTTAATTCCACCGGAGCTGGTGTTTTCAATTGGCACGACCGCGTAGTCGGCCTGGCCGGTTTCGACCTGATTAAAAATATCAGCGAACTTTGCACAGCCGCTTTCAATAAACTGTTCAAAGTGACGTGCAGCATACTGACGAGCCGCGAGATGTGAGTAAGAGCCTTTTGGCCCCAGGAATGCCACGCGCGCGGAATGCGGGTTGGTTTTATTCAGATGTTGCTGGAGCAACGCCTGCTGGGTGAGAACGGAATCTTCGATGATGAGCTGAAAAAGGCGGGTGATGTAGTGGGCATCAAGATGATGCGCTTTGCCAAGTGTAATCAGCCTGTCCAGCAGATCGCGCTCGCGGTCAATATCCCGCACCGGGCGATGGGATTCGAGCTTGGCTTTACCGACTTCAACCGCCAGTTCACGTCGCTCGGCCAGTAACGCCAGCAATTTTGCATCCAGCGTGCTGATTTTATCGCGCAGCGCCAGTAATGGGTTTTCCGATGTCATAGTGTTGCCTTTATTGTTATCAATAAAAAAGGCCCCCCGGTGTGGGAGGCCTTATTGTTCGTCTTCGCATTCTTTTTCACACGACGAAAGCCTCCCATTCAGGGGAAGGTAAAAAAGAATGCGAAGAAGAACGGGGTGAGTTTCATATCAGTTTCCTTAAGCGATGTGAGTAAAGTACCCGTACTGTTTTCACCCTGTCAACAAAAAACGCGCCCGAAGGCGCGTTGGCGATACACTCAATGTAAGGGACTACTCTTCTTCTGCTTCGACGAAGTTGGCGTCTTTTACTGAAGTTGTTGCACGACGGGCTTCGCCTTTGTGCTGCACTTTATTGAGCTGCCGTTCCAGCTTGTTGATCAAATCGTTAATAGCGGTGTACATATCTTCGTGTTTTGCGCTGGCGACCAGATGTCCGTTCGGTGTATTGATGGTGGCATCAGCAACGAAACCCTTTGGCTCCTTGGACAGAATGATATGCGGATTAATAAGATGGGTTTGCCATTTATCCAGCTTGGCGAGACGGTCTGCGACATGTTGGCGAATTGCCGGAGTAATTTCCATTTGTTTACTGGTAATGTTCATTGTCATAAATTTTACCTCTTGTCTTTCCCGTCTTGGTGATCCCAGCATACCGTTCCTAATGTCAAAATGTGTGATTTTAATCACATTATTTTGTCACTTTTTGTCAAGGGAACCTTTTTGTGAGTTATCGCAGGAAGAGGTGATTTTTCACTTGAGGAAAGCCAGAAAGCAGGCCATATTTGATGGGTTGCGTCATGCAAAAGTCATCAGCGTCCTGACGCGAAACGGATAAAAAAACGGCAGCCCAAGGGCTGCCATTTTTGCCTCTGAAAATCGATCAGGTGTTGCTGCTATTGGCGGCGATAATTTTCGCCACTTTGTCAGCCTGCGTCGTCATCTGCATTTCGCGATAGGCATTTTCCATTAGCGGCAGGGCGTCACGCGTGGCCTGCGTATCCGGGAAATCGCGCAGCATACCTTCTACACGGTTAACCACGGCAACCCATGCGCCGCGCTTGGTGTAGTAATCCGCAACGGAGTACTCATACTTCGCCAGGCGATCTTTCAGGAACACCAGACGTTTGGTGGCGTCGGTGGTGTACTGGCTGTTCGGATAACCACGGACCAGTTTCGAAAAGTCATTGAACGCAGCTCGCGCATGCTGCGGATCGCGGTCGCTACGATCGACACCAAAGAACCCTTGTAATGCGCTGTCATCTAACGCCATATTGGTCAGACCACGCATATACATGACATAATCAATGTTAGGATGCGTCGGGTTCAGGCGGATAAAGCGATCGATAGCAGCCTGAGCAAGCGGCAGATCGGCGTTTTTGTAGTAGGCGTAGATGAGATCTAACTGCACCTGCTGAGAATAGGGACCAAATGGATAGCGGTTATCCAACGCTTCCAATTGCGTTATTGCCTGTTTCCAGTTACCGTCCTGCAGCTTTTGCTGAGCAGTCGCGTAGATTTCATTAGGCGGATTATCGGGCACCTCTTCCTTTGAACCAGAGCAACCCGCCAAAAACAGGCTCAACGTGGCTGCTGCCACCAGATATTTCATGCGCGTCATGACGTTTTGACTTTCCTCAAAATGTTTACGGGAGATTCTCTGTTCCTGCTCCCGGTTAAGACCAGCTACAATAGCACACTATATTAAACGGCAAAGCCGTAAAACCCAACGATAAACGAAGAAGCTGTATATGGCACAACGAGTACAACTCACCGCAACAGTATCCGAAAATCAACTCGGTCAACGCTTAGATCAAGCTTTGGCCGAAATGTTCCCTGATTATTCGCGATCGCGCATAAAAGATTGGATTCTTGATAGGCGCGTGTTGGTCAACGGTAAACTTTGCGACAGACCTAAAGAAAAAGTGTTAGGCGGAGAGCTGGTCGCCATCGATGCTGAAATCGATGAAGAAATCCGCTTCGAGCCTCAGGATATCCCACTGGATATCGTTTATGAAGATGATGACATCATTGTTATCAACAAGCCGCGCGATCTGGTTGTCCACCCTGGCGCGGGCAATCCGGACGGTACGGTTCTGAATGCGTTACTGCATTATTATCCGCCGATTGCTGATGTTCCACGTGCGGGTATTGTCCATCGTCTGGATAAAGACACCACTGGACTGATGGTGGTCGCGAAAACCGTTCCGGCGCAGACGCGTCTGGTGGAAGCGTTGCAGTTGCGTGAGATCACCCGTGAATATGAAGCGGTAGCGATCGGTCATATGACCGCAGGCGGTACGGTGGAAGAACCTATCAGCCGTCACCCGACGAAACGTACCCATATGGCGGTGCATCCGATGGGTAAACCGGCGGTCACGCACTATCGCATCATGGAGCACTTCCGTGTGCACACGCGTCTGCGGTTACGTCTGGAGACCGGACGTACGCACCAGATCCGCGTGCATATGGCGCATATCACCCATCCGCTGGTGGGCGATCAGGTGTACGGTGGCCGTCCGCGTCCGCCGAAAGGGGCGTCGGATGTGTTTATCTCTACGCTGCGTAAATTCGACCGTCAGGCGCTGCATGCCACTATGCTGCGTTTGTATCACCCGATTTCCGGTATCGAAATGGAATGGCATGCGCCAATCCCGCAGGATATGGTTGAACTGATTGACGCGATGCGCGCGGATTTCGAAGAACATAAGGATGACGTGGCCTGGCTATGAGTGAGCTTATTGTCCCGCAGTGGCCTCTACCGAAAGGTGTCGCGGCCTGCAGTTCGACCCGTACAGGCGGCGTGAGTTTGCCGCCGTATGATGCATTAAATCTGGGGGCCCACTGCGGCGATAACCCGGAGCATGTCGACGAGAACCGCAGACGCCTGTTTGCTGCGGGCAATCTGCCTTCAAAACCGGTCTGGCTGGAGCAGGTTCATGGAAAAGATGTCCTGAAGCTAACCGGCGAGCCTTACGCCTCTAAACGGGCGGATGCGTCATACAGTAATACGCCGGGCACCGTTTGCGCGGTGATGACGGCGGACTGTCTGCCCGTATTATTCTGTAACCGGGCAGGTACTGAAGTGGCGGCAGCCCATGCGGGCTGGCGTGGATTATGTGAAGGCGTACTGGAAAAGACGGTGGCCTGTTTTGTCGACAAGCCAGAAAATATTCTTGCCTGGTTAGGCCCGGCGATTGGTCCAACCGCGTTTGAAGTTGGGCCAGAGGTGCGTGAGGCATTTATCGCCAAAGAGGCTAACGCGCATGAAGCCTTTGTGCCGCACGGTGAAAAATATCTGGCGAATATTTATCAGCTTGCGCGTCAGCGCCTGGCAAAGGTTGGCATTGAGCAAATTTATGGCGGTGACCGCTGTACTTTTAGTGAAAATGAGACTTTCTTCTCTTATCGTCGCGACAAGACCACGGGGCGTATGGCAAGTTTTATTTGGCTGATATAACCTAAAGAATCAAGACGATCCGGTACGCGTAATTTTCTTTTCACATAATTCAGGTCAATAACCTTGAATAATTGAGGGATGACCTCATTTAATCTCCAGTAGCAAATTTGACCTGTTATGGGAGGAGTTATGCGTCTGGATCGTCTTACTAACAAATTCCAGCTTGCTCTTGCCGATGCCCAGTCACTCGCACTGGGGCACGACAACCAATTCATCGAACCTCTTCATTTAATGAGCGCCTTGCTGAATCAGGAAGGGGGATCGGTACGTCCTTTATTAACCTCTGCCGGCATTAATGCCGGACAGCTACGCACCGCCATCGATCAGGCGCTGAGCCGTTTACCGCAGGTGGAAGGCACCGGCGGCGACGTCCAGCCGTCTCAGGATCTGGTGCGCGTACTGAATCTTTGCGACAAGCTGGCGCAAAAGCGAGGGGACAACTTTATTTCGTCAGAACTGTTCGTTCTGGCGGCGCTTGAGTCGCGCGGTACATTGCCCGATTTACTGAAATCGGCTGGTGCAACAACCGCCAATATTACTCAGGCAATTGAACAAATGCGTGGAGGTGAAAGCGTGAATGACCAGGGGGCTGAAGACCAACGTCAGGCCTTGAAAAAATACACAGTCGATCTGACCGAGCGTGCTGAGCAGGGCAAACTTGACCCGGTTATCGGCCGTGACGAAGAGATCCGCCGTACCATTCAGGTGCTGCAACGTCGTACTAAAAACAACCCGGTGTTAATCGGTGAACCTGGCGTCGGTAAAACGGCGATTGTTGAAGGGCTGGCACAGCGAATCATTAACGGTGAAGTTCCGGAAGGGTTAAAAGGCCGTCGCGTACTGGCGCTGGATATGGGCGCGCTGGTGGCAGGGGCAAAATACCGTGGTGAATTTGAAGAACGCTTAAAAGGCGTACTTACCGATCTCGCCAAACAGGAAGGGAATGTCATCCTGTTTATCGACGAACTGCACACGATGGTGGGCGCGGGTAAAGCGGATGGCGCAATGGATGCCGGGAACATGCTGAAACCGGCGCTGGCGCGTGGGGAACTACACTGCGTAGGGGCGACAACGCTCGACGAGTATCGCCAGTACATCGAAAAAGATGCGGCACTGGAACGTCGTTTCCAGAAAGTGTTTGTAGCAGAGCCTTCAGTGGAAGATACCATCGCGATTCTTCGTGGTCTGAAAGAACGTTATGAACTGCATCACCATGTACAAATTACGGACCCGGCAATCGTTGCGGCGGCTACGCTGTCTCATCGCTACATCGCTGACCGTCAGTTGCCGGATAAAGCTATTGACCTGATCGATGAAGCAGCATCCAGCATCCGTATGCAGATTGACTCCAAGCCGGAAGAACTGGACAGACTCGACCGCCGTATTATCCAGCTCAAACTGGAACAGCAGGCGCTGATGAAAGAGTCTGATGAGGCGAGCAAAAAACGTCTCGACATGCTTAACGAAGAACTGGACGACAAAGAGCGTCAGTACTCTGAATTAGAAGAAGAGTGGAAAGCGGAAAAAGCGTCGCTCTCCGGAACACAAACGATTAAGGCCGAGCTGGAACAGGCGAAGATTGCCATTGAGCAGGCTCGTCGTGTTGGCGATCTGGCGCGGATGTCCGAACTGCAGTACGGCAAAATCCCTGAGCTGGAAAAACAGCTGGAAGCCGCGACCCAGTCTGAAGGCAAAACCATGCGTCTGCTGCGTAATAAAGTGACGGATGCGGAAATTGCCGAAGTGCTGGCGCGCTGGACCGGTATTCCGGTTGCGAGAATGCTGGAAGGCGAGCGCGAAAAACTGTTGCGTATGGAGCAGGAGTTACATAGCCGCGTGATCGGGCAGAACGAGGCGGTAGAAGCGGTATCGAACGCGATTCGTCGTAGTCGTGCGGGTCTTGCCGATCCAAACCGTCCGATCGGTTCGTTCCTGTTCCTCGGCCCAACCGGGGTAGGTAAAACCGAGCTCTGTAAAGCGCTGGCAAACTTTATGTTTGATAGCGATGATGCGATGGTGCGTATCGACATGTCCGAGTTTATGGAGAAACACTCGGTGTCTCGTCTGGTGGGGGCGCCTCCGGGATATGTCGGCTATGAAGAGGGGGGGTACCTGACAGAAGCGGTTCGTCGTCGTCCTTATTCGGTCATTCTGTTAGATGAAGTTGAAAAAGCGCATCCTGATGTGTTCAACATTCTTCTGCAGGTACTGGATGATGGTCGCCTGACCGACGGGCAGGGGAGAACGGTCGACTTCCGTAATACGGTAGTTATTATGACCTCTAACCTGGGTTCCGATCTGATTCAGGAACGCTTCGGCGATCTGGACTACAGCCATATGAAAGACCTGGTGTTAGGCGTGGTGAGTCACAACTTCCGCCCGGAATTCATAAACCGTATAGATGAGGTTGTCGTATTCCATCCGTTGGGTGAACAACACATCGCATCTATTGCGCAGATCCAACTGCAGCGTCTGTATAAACGTCTGGAAGAGCGTGGCTATGAAATCCACATCTCCGACGAGGCACTGAAACTGCTGAGCGCGAATGGTTATGATCCGGTGTATGGGGCTCGTCCGTTGAAACGTGCAATCCAGCAGCAGATCGAAAACCCGCTGGCGCAGCAAATCCTGTCTGGTGAGTTAATTCCAGGCAAAACGATTCGTCTTGAAGTAAACAACGATCGTATTGTCGCAGTACAGTAATTCCTGATGAAATAATAAATGGGCTCTCCGGAGCCCATTTTTGTTTAAAAACCAGGCTAAAATGACGGTTTATGAGGTTGTTTGCCTGGAAAGTGAGCGGTTGATAAGTTTTTTGTATTTTTGACTTGTCAGCCTGAAATAACTCCCTATAATGCGCCTCCACTGACACGGAACAACGGCACGCAAGCCGCCGGGTCAGCGGGG
>NZ_JAOWIC010000042.1:0-33794 GCF_030332305.1 Citrobacter sp. Ct235 | reverse complement strand
GGATTTTTCTCTTCAATCTCACTGGCGTTTTTCTGTGAAGTGATTCACATCCGCCGTGTCGATGGAGGCGCATTATAGGGAGTTCCCGAGCATCCGCAATAGAAAAATGTCAGAAAAATGACTGACTGCTGCATTCCCCAGCAAAACCCCGCCTTATACCCTTTTACACACAGACTTATCCACAATTATAAGGATCATTTGCCGGATCTTCTCTGTCGTATGGGATCGTTATAGAGAGAAAATGAGCGCCAGAATCGAAAAAGAAAAATTCGCGAGCGTTGCGCAAACGTTTTCGTTACAATGCCACCGCAAAACAAGGATGCCCCGTAAGGGGCGTTAGCTAAGTTTTTCACGAAAAATTCAGCTAACGCTCTCTGTAATCGTCAAATCCAGGGGATTTACCATGCAACAACGTCGTCCAGTCCGCCGCGCTCTGCTCAGTGTTTCTGACAAAGCCGGTATCGTCGAATTCGCCCAGGCACTTTCCGCACGTGGTGTGGAGCTGCTGTCGACAGGGGGCACTGCCCGTCTGTTAGCAGAGAAAGGTCTGTCGGTGACCGAAGTTTCCGATTACACCGGTTTCCCGGAAATGATGGATGGACGCGTGAAGACCCTGCATCCTAAAGTGCACGGCGGCATTCTTGGTCGTCGCGGCAAGGATGACGGGATTATGGAACAGCACGGCATCGCTCCCATCGATATGGTGGTTGTTAACCTTTATCCGTTCGCCCAGACCGTTGCCCGTGAAGGCTGCTCACTGGAAGATGCGGTAGAGAACATCGATATCGGCGGGCCGACGATGGTGCGCTCCGCCGCGAAGAACCATAAAGATGTCGCTATCGTTGTGAAGAGCAGCGACTACGACGCCATTATTAACGAGATGGATGCCAACGACGGTTCTCTGACTCTCGACACCCGTTTCGACCTCGCGATTAAAGCCTTCGAACACACCGCCGCTTACGACAGCATGATTGCCAACTACTTTGGCAGCATGGTTCCGGCCTATCACGGTGAAAGCAAAGACGCCGCGGGTCGCTTCCCGCGTACGCTGAATCTGAACTTTATTAAGAAGCAGGACATGCGCTACGGCGAAAACAGCCACCAGCAGGCTGCCTTCTATATAGAAGAGAATGTGAAAGAAGCCTCCGTCGCGACCGCTCAGCAGGTTCAGGGCAAAGCGCTTTCCTATAACAATATCGCTGATACCGACGCGGCGCTGGAGTGTGTAAAAGAGTTTAGCGAACCGGCCTGCGTGATCGTCAAACACGCCAACCCCTGTGGCGTCGCGGTCAGCACCTCAATTCTGGATGCTTACGATCGCGCGTATAAAACGGACCCGACCTCTGCCTTTGGCGGCATCATCGCCTTTAACCGCGAACTGGATGCTGAAACCGCGCAGGCCATCATCTCCCGTCAGTTTGTCGAGGTGATTATCGCCCCGTCCGCCAGCGAAGATGCGCTGAAAATCACCGCCGCGAAGCAGAATGTTCGCGTCCTGACCTGCGGCCAGTGGGCTGAACGCGTGCCGGGCCTGGATTTCAAACGTGTTAACGGCGGTCTGCTGGTTCAGGACCGCGATCTGGGTATGGTCACCGCCGGTGAACTGCGCGTGGTGACGAAGCGCCAGCCGACCGAACAGGAACTGCGTGACGCGCTGTTCTGCTGGAAAGTCGCGAAGTTCGTTAAATCCAACGCCATTGTTTACGCCAAAGAGAACATGACCATCGGCATTGGCGCAGGCCAGATGAGCCGCGTCTACTCGGCCAAAATTGCCGGGATCAAAGCCGCTGATGAAGGTCTGGAAGTGAAAGGCTCCGCCATGGCATCCGACGCTTTCTTCCCGTTCCGCGATGGTATTGATGCCGCCGCCGCCGTTGGCGTGAGCTGCGTTATCCAGCCAGGCGGTTCCATCCGTGATGATGAAGTCATTGCCGCCGCTGACGAACACGGCATTGCAATGATCTTCACCGACATGCGCCACTTCCGCCATTAATGGAGCGAGACATGAAAGTATTAGTTATCGGCAATGGCGGGCGCGAGCACGCTCTGGCATGGAAAGCCGCTCAGTCACCGAAAGTGGCAACCGTATTTGTTGCGCCGGGTAACGCCGGCACCGCGCTGGAACCGACGCTGCAAAACGTCGCCATCAGCGCGACCGATATTCCGGCGCTGCTGAGCTTTGCCCAAAGTGAAAAGATCGACCTGACGATCGTCGGCCCGGAAGCGCCGCTGGTGAAAGGCGTGGTCGATACTTTCCGTGCGGCAGGCCTGAACATCTTCGGTCCAACCGCAGGTGCCGCTCAGTTGGAAGGCTCCAAAGCGTTCACCAAGGATTTCCTTGCACGCCACCAGATCCCGACGGCCGAATACCAGAACTTCACCGAAATTGAGCCTGCACTGGCGTATCTGCGTGAGAAAGGCGCGCCGATCGTCATTAAGGCTGACGGTCTGGCAGCCGGTAAAGGCGTGATTGTCGCGATGACGCTGGAAGAGGCCGAAGCCGCCGTACATGACATGCTGGCAGGCAACGCGTTTGGCGATGCGGGTCATCGCATCGTAATTGAAGAGTTCCTCGACGGCGAAGAGGCGAGTTTCATCGTGATGGTCGACGGCGAGCACGTCTTGCCGATGGCGACCAGTCAGGATCATAAACGCGTCGGCGATGGCGATACCGGCCTGAACACCGGCGGAATGGGCGCTTACTCCCCAGCTCCGGTAGTGACGGATATCGTCCACCAGCGCACGATGGAACGCATCATCTGGCCTACCGTAAAAGGCATGGCGGCAGAAGGCAACACCTATACCGGTTTCCTGTATGCCGGTCTGATGATCGACAAACAGGGCAATCCGAAGGTGATTGAATTCAACTGCCGCTTTGGGGACCCGGAAACGCAGCCCATCATGCTGCGCATGAAGTCCGATCTGGTTGAGCTCTGCCTGGCCGCCTGCGAAGGCAAACTGGATGAGCAAAAATCAGAGTGGGATGAACGTGCCTCGCTCGGCATCGTGATGGCGGCAGGCGGTTATCCTGGCGATTACCGCACCGGTGACGTGATCCACGGTCTGCCGTTAGAAGACGTGGCAGACGGTAAAGTGTTCCACGCAGGGACCAAACTTGCCGATGACGAGCAGGTTGTCACCAGCGGAGGTCGTGTGCTGTGCGTTACCGCGCTGGGAGACACCGTGGCCGACGCGCAAAAACGTGCCTATGCCTTAATGACCGATATCCACTGGGACGACTGTTTCTGCCGTAAAGATATCGGCTGGCGCGCCATCGAGCGTGAACAGCACTAACGCAAGAGTTTCGCCAGTAGCGTTTTTCGCGTAATCCCTAACTGACGGGCGGCTTCCGTTTTATTGCCGCCCGTTTTCTCCAGCGCCGCCAGAATCACCTCTTTTTCGACTTCCACCAGCGGCTGAATGGCCCGATCCGCTACGAACGGCAGCGGCTGACTCGCAATCGACAGCGGCAACTCGCGCTCAGAGATGTACTCGCCGGTCAGCAGGACCACCGAACGTTCAATTGCATTTTCCAGTTCGCGAATATTCCCCGGCCAGTCGTAATGAATCAGCAGATCCATTGCCCGGGGGGTAAACCCTTTTACGACCTTACGGTTGCGTTTAGCAAACCGCTGGAGAAAGTGGTCAGCCAGCAGGGGGATATCTTCCTGCCGCTGACGCAGCGCCGGTGTTTCAATCGTCACGACGTTCAGGCGGTAGTAGAGATCCTGACGAAAGCGCCCGGCCTGCACCTCTTCCTCCAGACAGCGATGGGTTGCGGCAATCAGACGGACATCAACCGAGAGCGTCTGGTTGCTGCCCACGCGCTGAACTTCGCGTTCCTGAATCGCCCGCAGCAACCGCACCTGCATCATCGGCGAGATATCGCCAATCTCATCAAGAAACAACGTGCCGCCGTTGGCTTCGACAAAGCGCCCTTCCCGGCGTTTGTCGGCACCGGTAAATGCCCCTTTTTCATGGCCGAACAGTTCAGATTCCAGCAGCGATTCGTTGAGTGCCGCGCAGTTCAGCGTCACCAGCGGTTTGTCGCTCCGCGCGCTGCTGGCATGCAGCGCGCGCGCCACCAGCTCTTTCCCGGTACCGGAGTCGCCATGAATCAGCACTGTCGCATCCGAAGGCGCGACCATCGCAATCTCACTCAGCAGTTGCTGCATCGCCGGGCTTTTACCAACCATCCCAAACTGCGATGCGGAAACGGAGGGCAGCTCGCTGGCGGGCTCTCGCGTATGCGCCAGCGCATTTTCCAGCGTCGTTTGTAGATGGTCAAAATCCAGCGGTTTGATTAAGTAATCCAGCGCGCCGGTCTTCAGCGCCTCTACCGCCGTCTCCACGCTGGAGAATGCCGTCATGATCAGAACCGGAATGGCCGGGTTCAGCGCTTTGATCTCTTTCAGCGTCTCGATGCCGTCCATCTCCGCCATACGTACATCGCACAGCACGAGGTCAAAGACGTGGTCACGCACCCGCTCGAGTGCGGCTCGTCCACTGTAGGCCAGCGCGACGTCATAGCCCCATCCTCGTAGTAATGCCTGTAAAATGGTGCAGTGGCTGACGTCATCATCCACCACCAGAATGTCGATCTTTGCGCGAATCATCCTTGTGAATCCTTACGTGTTAACGTCACCGGGAGCCAGAGGGTGAACGTTGCGCCCTGACCTGGCGGGCTGTCGGCCTGAATCGTCCCGCCATGCTGTTCAATGATGTTCTGTACCACCGCCAGCCCCAGCCCCGTACCGTCCGCTTTGGTCGTGAAATAAGGGGTAAAAATGGCGGCCAGTTGTTCCGCCGCAATCCCTTTCCCGCTGTCGGCAACGGTGATTTTAACGCGATCGGCTCCGCTTGTGCTTGCCTCAACGCGAATGGTCCCCTGACTCTCGATGGCTTGAATTGCATTCAGATAAAGATTCAGCAGTACCTGCGTCAGCCTGTCCGGGTCGGCCTGAATAAGCGGTAGCGCAGGGTCAGGCACAAATTGCAGATCGATCGCCCGATTCTGCGCGTCCTGGCTAACGAGCTGGAGAGAGTGAGCGATCACCGCATTGAGATCCACCGACTGCAAGGATAAATGTGCGGGCTTCACCAGTTCCAGCAGTTCGCTTACCACCCGGTTTAAACGGTCGGCCTCTTTCGCCATCACCTGCGCCAGTTCATGCGCTTCACCGCCCGCCGGCGCGCGTTCGGCAAAGTACTTTGCCAGCCCTTTGATAGATGACAACGGATTACGAATCTCATGCGCGACGCCTGCCGCCAGATGCCCGAGCGCCACCAGCTTCTCTTTGCGGTTCATCTCATCCAACAAAAGCTGGCGAGAACGCAGGTAGCGCCGGTACCAGAAAAACGTCAGGAGGGTCGCCAGTAGCACGGTGGTCAGCGCGAAAAGCATAATCAGCGTATTGCGCCACTCACGCGCCTGCGTCACGGCCAACTCACTGGCATCAAAGGCGATAAAAATAGATTGATGGGCAGCGTCAGACATTCCGCTATTACCACGCGACATCCCTCGCATACCGTGCCGACCCGGGAAAAACAGCGGCTGGAACTGACGATAGATCTCCAGCGCCGGAATGGCTTCCCCCTGCGCGTCCGTCGCGTTAACCGGACGCCAGCGCGCCTCTTCTCCCGGATGTAATGTTTTCATCTCTGCAGGCGTGTAGAGCGTTCTCCCGACCTGGGCAGGATCGCTGTGCATCACCACGTTGCCCTGCGCATCCGTTACGGCAAACCACAGTACGCCAGGCTGCCCCGCCATCTCTTCGAGCAGCGTTTGCTGCTGGGCATGATGCATCCGCATGCCCATCCCGACACGCGTCCCTGACTCCAGCGCGCGGATTAGCACACTGCCCTTTTCCAGCAGCGTCTGCCGCGCCGCGTCACTTTCGCGCCCGTAATCGCGGATCACCATCACGGCAAATAGCCCAACCAGAATCAGGATGACGGCGGGTAGCACCCCGCTCAACCATCGGGCTACCGTATCCTTATGTTCTCGCATCATTCTCATCAGCTCTGAGTGACTCAATCCCTTCTTTGCTTTCGCAGAAATCATGCCACTTTTCGCGGTCCGTATCCCGGTCCTGGTACACAAACTGCCGACACCACCGGGTAAAAATGACCCGCTGCCTCTTTCCGGCGAGTCATTTTTACCCGCCTTGCGGCCCCGCGCATCACCAGAACCCGCGCTGGATGGGAAAAATCGGCCTGGCACGAAAGATGCAATACGGAAGATAAGACCACCCACAGGAGGATAAATGATGAAACGGAACACGAAAGCAGGCCTGGCGCTGATCGCCCTCTCTCTAATGGTACTGGGCTCCAGCCCCGCACTGGCACGGCATCACTGGGGGAACGGCGGCGGCATGTGGCAACAAAATGGTAGTGGACTGAGCGCAGAGCAACAGACTACCGCGCAAAAAATCCATAATGACTTTTACAACCAGACTAACGCCCTGCGCCAGCAACTGATGTCCAAACGCTATGAGTACAACGCGCTGTTAGCGACGAATCCGCCGGATACCGCCAAAATCAATGCGGTGGCGAAAGAGATGGAATCCTTAAGACAGTCACTGGATGAACAGCGGGTGAAACGGGATGTTGCCATGGCTCAGGCCGGAGTCCCTGGCGGTATGGGAATGGGTTACGGCGGATGCGGTGGCGGCGGTCACATGGGAATGGGGCGCTGGTAATCGCTGATGGCCGGATGGCGGATTTGCCTTATCCGGCCTACGACAGACACGCTGTAGGCTTGATAAGCGTAGCGCCATCAGGCATTCAAAACGTTTTTTCTTTTGGCTGCCAGTGGCAGAAGTCGGCATTCGCCACCAGCAGAAGCTGTGACCCTTCGGGCGCCTCCAGCCATGCCACGCTGACATCAACAGATGAACGGCGCTGGCGGCGCTCAATATGACTCATCGCCCTGGCGTCTAAATCGGGCTTCATCGTCTCGCCTTCGCAGGTGGTAACCGCATGTTCAGCGGCATGCCAGCGTCCCTGACGCAATACCACCCGCCCCTGACGCAATGCATCGCTGGTCTGGCGGATCTGCTCGGCACGATAACGGTATAATTCGATTTGATCGTTCGACAACTGCTGTTTACGGCCATCGACTTCGCGCTGCATAAAGCTCAGCTCGCCGCGATCGTCAAAACGCACGCGGATATGTTCCGGCGGTTCGCCATAAATATTGAGTTCTATCAGTGAAAGGGAATCACCCTGCCAGCGGTACTCGCTGGTTGTGGTACTGCCATTACGCCACGGGCTGAAGACGGAAAGCAAATGGACGCCATCTGCGGCATCTTTACGCCAGATACGCACCGCGCCCTGGTTGTCAGCAAACCCACTGGCGGTAAACGGCGGAAGAGAGTTGTTATGGCTACAGGCCGTCAGCAACAGCACGCCTGCTAACGTCAACATGTGACGCCAGACAGACGAAAGGGGCGAAACCGCCCCTTCATTAAAACTGTTCACAGCCACGCGGTCTTACTTAACTGCGTCTTTCAGTGCTTTACCAGAAACAAACGCCGGTACGTTAGCTGCGGCGATTTTGATTTCTTTACCGGTCTGCGGGTTGCGGCCAGTGCGCTCAGCACGGTGGTTCACTTTGAAGGTACCGAAACCAACCAGTTGTACAGCATCGCCTTCTTTCAGAGACTCAGTAATAGCAGCCAGAGTGGATTCCAGAGCAGCTTTAGCCTGGGTTTTGGACAGTTCTGCTTTGTCTGCAATTACATCAATCAGTTGAGTCTTGTTCATAAGTTATCCTTACAATGTGTTTATCGCTTGCTAAGCATCGAGTGCGACGGAAATGCCAGAAAAGCACTCTCCTGCATACACGCACCGATAGCCACTTTTTTTCGCCCTCCAAATGTAGACCAGACGGGGGGCGGAAGGGAAGCCTTCAGGTACGACAATTCAGAAGTTAAATCACGTTTTCGTGTCTTACTGCTGCAAATTTATACCGATATTGCTCTCGCCAGCCTCACGCAGGTCTGCTCTAAGCCCTTTTATCAGTTCAATGTCGCGTTCTTCGCAGTCTGCTAAAAGTCGGAATATTTCCCACTGAATATCCCACTCTTGCTCCACCGCCGGGTTACCGTTGAGCTCTTCATCGCTCATTTCTCGACCTGTCTGGGTCATTTCCAGCATCGCAACCGTGGTAATGGAGGTCTTACTGACTTCAATGGCGTGTTCCAGCGTCTCACCGCTCAAACGGGAATGAACCAGCTCGCTTAACGCCACGCAGGCATCAATGGCCGGATAAACTCCGTACAGGTCATAATCATCAGCCGCCGGGATCGCTTCTTCAAACTTCTCCAGTTGGCTGTCGAAATTCACTTTCGCGTCTTTGACCGTCAGCGTCTCCCAGATCAGGTCCAGAATACGACGGTAGACCTGTCCGTCGCCAAACCCGGTCTGATGGCAGAACATGGCATAGTTCGGGTACATGCGCTCACACAGGCAGGCCATAAAAGTGACATGCTGCCAGCTTTCCAGACGTTCCAGACGCAGATGAATCGGGTTTTGTAACATGATGAATTCTCAAATCAGAAATTAGCGGCAGTGTACATCAATCAGGGCTGGATTTCCTGCCATCGCATAAACGCCGGACGTTCTGATGCCACGGCATCCGCCCAGCGGGTCGGTTCCGGCAGACGATAGCCGTTCATACAGCGCTGTACCCACGCCAGAGCGCTGTCCAGCCCAACGCGATGGCCTGTTGAGATAAACAGCGGATTACAGCGCGCTTTGCTGCGCCAGACCCATGCCAGTTGTTCATTTTTGTCCATCAGCGGCGACAATGCGCCAGGTTCAGCACCGGGGGGCTCAAACGTACCGCACAGACGCTTTTTCGCCACGCCAATGGTCGGCACATCGACCAGCAGCCCAAAGTGGCTGGCCACGCCGAGACGACGCGGATGGGAGATACCGTGTCCATCCACAAACAACAAATCCGGTTTTTGCGACAATTGCGCCCACGCGGCCAGCAGCGCGGGCGTCTCGCGAAAGGAGAGAAAGCCAGGGATATAGGGCATGGTGGTGGCGATGCGCGCCACCTGGTATTCGAGCAGTTCCAGCGAGGGATACTTCAGCAACACGATCGCAGCTCGCGTCACTTCTCCACCCTGCTCAAACCCCACGTCGGCACCGGCGATCAGACCCGGTGGCGTGTTATCGAGACGATCCGTCCGGATCACCGATGAAGCCAGTTCAAGCTGCTGAGCACGTAGCGACGCGAGATCCATACTGACGCCCTATTTGTGATACTGCGCAGATAAGCGGTGAACCGCCTCCACAAAGACGCCTGCGTGTTCTGGCGGCACGTCCTGATGAATGCCGTGACCGAGGTTAAAGACGTGGCCTTCGCCCTGGCCGAAACCGGAAAGGATCGTCGCCACCTCCTCTTCGATACGCGCCGCAGGCGCATAGAGCATCGACGGATCCATGTTGCCCTGCAAGGCTACTTTATGCCCGACACGACGACGCGCATCGGCAATATCGGTGGTCCAGTCGAGTCCGAGCGCATCGCAGCCGGTTTCCGCCATCGCTTCCAGCCATTGTCCGCCACCTTTGGTAAACAGCGTCACCGGCACGCGGCGACCGTCGTGTTCACGTAGCAGACCATCGACGATTTTATGCATGTAATACAGCGAGAACTGCTGATAATCGCGCCCGGTCAGTACGCCGCCCCAGGTGTCAAAAATCATCACCGACTGCGCACCCGCTTTGATTTGGGCATTGAGATACAGCGTGACGCTCTTCGCCAGCTTATCGAGCAGCGCATGCAGCGTTTTCGGGTCGGCATACATCATCTTTTTAATCACGGTAAAGGCTTTGCTGCTTCCGCCTTCGACCATGTAGGTCGCCAGCGTCCACGGACTGCCGGAGAAACCGATCAGCGGCACGTCGCCTTTCAGCTCGCGACGAATCGTACGTACCGCATTCATCACGTAGCCCAGTTCATCTTCCGGATCGGGAACCGGCAGTTTGTCGACATCGGCTTTACAGGCCACCGGGGCGGTGAAACGCGGGCCTTCACCGGCTTCAAAATAGAGGCCCAGCCCCATCGCATCCGGAATAGTCAGAATATCCGAGAAGAGGATCGCCGCATCAAGCGGATAACGGCGCAGCGGCTGGAGTGTGACTTCGCAGGCCAGTTCCGCATTTTTGCACAGCGACATAAAATCGCCCGCCTCTGTGCGGGTGGCTTTATATTCCGGTAAATAGCGGCCCGCCTGGCGCATCATCCATACCGGGGTGACATCAACGGGCTGGCGCAGCAGCGCACGCAGATAACGATCGTTCTTCAGTTCGGTCATTTTTGCAGTTCCTTATTGCGTCAGGCCGCCAGTGTATACACAAAATCATTCAGAGTGGAGCAAGGCGACAACTGAATGAATCCCCAGGAGCTTACTCAGGTAAGTGACTGGGGTGATTGAAGGCAGTCAACGAAGGGCCACTTTGAAGGATGAAGTGTATCACGTGATTCATTCATACTCAGCCCGACACATTGCCACGGTATCTTCGATCAGACGCCGTGCGACGGTGCCCGGTGGCGGCAGGAGCGGTAAATCATCGTAACGATACCAGTTAGCCTCCAGCAGCTCTTTCGGATCGATGACTATCTCGCCACTGTCGTACTCCGCCATAAATGCGGTCATCAGCGACATCGGGAAAGGCCACGGCTGCGAGGTCACATAGCGCAGGTTTTTCACTTTGATACCGCTCTCTTCCATTACCTCACGCGCCACCGCCTGTTCCAGGGTTTCGCCCACCTCAACGAACCCGGCGAGCACGGTATGCACGCCGTTACGGTGGCGTACGTGTTGGGCAAGCAGGATGGAATCATCGCGGCGGATAGCGACAATAATGCAGGGGGCGATTTGCGGATAGTAACGTTCGCGGCAGTGGGTACAGAGCATCGCCCACTCGGTTTTACTGGGATGCATGGGGTGTCCGCAGTAGCCGCAGAACTTATGCGATCGATAAAACTCGGCCAGTTGTACACCGCGCCCCGCCAGTTGAAACAGACCCGCATCCTGATCGAGCACCTGGCGAACCGATCCCATCTCGTGACGCCGATGCTGTAGCACCAGCCAGACAGCCTCTCCTTCCCACTCTCCGATATGCAGCGCAGGCTGCCCAACAAGATCGAAATGTGTCGCGGCGCCATGTGGCAATTCACCGTGAGGCAACCATAATTTTTGCTCATGGCTGACTATCCACCAGCCGCTGTCTAATTTTTCAATAATACGATCCATAGCTCTTGCACTACCTTTGCTTCACTGGCATGTTGATAACATTATTTTTACAATTCCTGCGTGAGCAGTTTTAAAATCCACACTTGCGGAGTCAATCATGCTAAACCAGCTGGAAGACCTGACAGAGCGCGTCAGAGGAAGTAACAAACTGGTTGATCGCTGGCTACATATACGTAAGCACCTGCTCGTGGCTTACTACAATCTGGTTGGCATTAAGCCTGGCAAAGAATCGTACATGCGGCTGAATGAAAAAGCGCTGGATGATTTTTGTCAGAGCCTGGTCGATTATCTCTCCACCGGACACTTCAGTATTTATGAACGTATTCTCCATAAATTGGAAGGTAACGGGCAGCTTTTAAAAGCGACAAAAATTTGGCCGCTACTGGAAGCTAACACACAACGCATCATGGACTATTATGACTCCAGCCTGGAAACGGCGATAGATCACGATAACTGCCTGGAGTTTCAACAGGTTTTGTCCGATCTCGGCGAAGCGCTGGAAGCCCGGTTTGCCCTTGAAGATAAGCTTATCATGCTGGTATTTGACGCCATGCACGACAACGCTGTCATCAAACGTCCTGCTTGAGTTTTGCGTGACTAACGCGTAATTTACAAACGTCCCCCTCTTTTGAGGGGCGTTATCTTGTCGGAGTGCTTATTTTCCACGAAAGCGTGAAGTGGAAAAGGCTGAGACCGTTAATTCGGGATCCGCGGAACCTGATCAGGTTAAAACCTGCGAAGGGAACAAGAGTAATTCTGCTTTATGCGTAAGCCTTAACGGGCGGCGCACATCTATTACTCCTCCGTCGTCTGACAAGCCATCTCCTAACTTTTTGGAATGAGCTATGTCTGCAACTACACCTAAATTGTCCCGCCGCGAACAGCGCGCGCAAGCACAACACTTCATCGACACCCTGGAAGGCACCGCTTTCCCGAACTCAAAACGAATCTATATCACGGGTTCACAAGCGGATATCCGCATTCCGATGCGTGAGATCCAGCTTAGCCCGACGCTCATCGGCGGCAGTAAAGAGCAGCCGCAGTTTGAAGAGAACGAAGCGGTTCCGGTGTACGACACGTCCGGTCCCTATGGCGATCCGGACGTGGCGATTAACGTTCAGCAGGGTCTGGCGAAGCTGCGTCAACCGTGGATTGATGCGCGTCATGACAGCGAGGCGCTGACCGACCGTAGCTCGGCGTACACCAAAGCGCGCCTGGCCGATGATGGCCTTGATGAACTGCGCTTCACCGGCCTGCTGACGCCAAAACGCGCCAAAGCGGGTAAATGCGTCACCCAACTGCACTACGCCCGCCAGGGCATCGTAACACCGGAAATGGAGTTTATCGCCATCCGTGAAAACATGGGCCGTGAGCGCATTCGCAGCGACGTGTTGCGCCAGCAGCATCCGGGTGAGGGATTCGGCGCACGTCTACCGGAAAACATCACGCCGGAATTTGTGCGTGATGAAGTGGCCGCCGGACGGGCGATCATCCCCGCCAACATTAACCACCCTGAATCTGAGCCGATGATTATTGGCCGTAACTTTCTGGTGAAAGTGAATGCCAACATCGGTAACTCTGCCGTCACCTCCTCTATCGAAGAAGAAGTGGAGAAACTGGTGTGGTCAACGCGTTGGGGAGCGGACACCGTGATGGATCTCTCCACCGGCCGCTATATTCACGAAACCCGCGAGTGGATCCTGCGTAACAGCCCGGTGCCGATCGGCACCGTTCCGATCTACCAGGCGCTGGAGAAGGTTAACGGGATCGCCGAAGATCTTACCTGGGAAGCCTTCCGCGATACGCTGCTGGAGCAGGCTGAACAGGGAGTAGACTACTTCACCATCCATGCCGGTGTACTGCTGCGCTATGTGCCGATGACCGCAAAACGCCTGACGGGGATCGTCTCGCGCGGGGGATCCATCATGGCGAAATGGTGTCTCTCTCATCACAAAGAGAACTTCCTTTATCAGCACTTTCGCGAAATTTGCGAAATCTGTGCCGCGTATGACGTTTCTCTGTCGCTCGGTGACGGCCTGCGCCCTGGCTCCATTCAGGACGCCAACGACGAGGCGCAGTTCTCGGAACTGCATACGTTGGGTGAACTGACGAAGATCGCCTGGGAATATGACGTGCAGGTGATGATTGAAGGTCCGGGCCACGTACCGATGCAGATGATACGCCGCAACATGACCGAAGAGCTGGAGCATTGTCACGAAGCACCGTTCTACACCTTAGGCCCGCTGACCACCGATATCGCACCGGGTTACGACCATTTCACCTCGGGGATTGGCGCGGCAATGATCGGCTGGTTTGGCTGCGCGATGCTCTGTTACGTCACGCCGAAAGAGCACCTCGGCCTGCCGAACAAAGAGGATGTGAAACAGGGGCTGATTACCTACAAAATTGCCGCCCATGCCGCCGACCTCGCGAAGGGGCATCCGGGTGCGCAAATCCGTGATAACGCGATGTCGAAAGCGCGCTTCGAATTCCGTTGGGAAGACCAGTTCAATCTGGCGCTCGATCCGTTCACCGCCCGCGCCTACCACGACGAAACCCTGCCGCAGGAGTCCGGCAAAGTGGCGCACTTCTGCTCCATGTGTGGCCCGAAATTCTGCTCAATGAAAATCAGCCAGGAGGTTCGCGACTACGCCGCCGCCCAGACAATCGAAGTGGGGATGGCGGATATGTCAGAAAATTTCCGCGCCAAAGGCGGTGAAATCTACCTCAAACGGGAGGAAGCCTGATGTATCAGCCTGATTTCCCAACGGTTCCGTTTCGCTTAGGCCTCTATCCGGTTGTCGACAGCGTGGCGTGGATCGCGCGTCTGCTCGACGCTGGCGTGCGCACGCTTCAGTTGCGCATCAAAGATAAGCGCGATGAAGAGGTGGAAGCCGACGTGGTTGCGGCCATCGAACTGGGGCGGAACGCCAACGCCCGCCTGTTTATTAACGATTACTGGCGACTGGCAATTAAACACCGTGCCTATGGCGTGCATCTGGGTCAGGAAGACCTGGAAACCACCGATCTGAAAGCGATTCAGGCGGCGGGATTACGTCTGGGCGTCTCGACGCACGACGACATGGAGATCGACGTGGCGCTGGCGGCACGTCCCTCCTACATCGCGCTGGGGCATGTCTTCCCGACGCAAACCAAGCAGATGCCGTCTGCGCCGCAGGGACTGGAACAGCTGGCGCGGCATATCGACCGTCTGCACGATTACCCTACTGTCGCCATTGGGGGGATCAGCCTGGACCGCGCGCCGGCGGTCCTTGCGACTGGCGTAGGGAGCATTGCGGTGGTCAGCGCCATTACCCAGGCTGCGGACTGGCGCGCGGCAACCGCGCAGTTGCTGGCGATAGCAGGAGCAGGCGATGAATGATCGTGACTTTATGCGCTATAGCCGTCAGATCCTGCTGGACGATATCGCCATTGACGGTCAACAAAAGCTGCTCGCCAGCCGCGTATTGATCGTCGGGTTGGGCGGATTAGGTTCCCCGGCCGCGCTGTATCTGGCGGGTGCCGGTGTCGGCACGCTGGTGCTGGCTGACGACGATGACGTTCATCTCAGCAATCTGCAACGGCAGATCTTGTTCACCACGGATGACATTGCCCGCTCTAAATCGCAGGTTGCACAACAGCGACTGGCGCGACTCAATCCGGATATCGACCTGCTCTCGCTACCGCAACGTTTGAGTGGAGACGCCCTCAGCCATGCGGTAGCGCAAGCGGATGTGGTACTCGATTGCACCGACAACATGGCAACGCGTCAGGAAATTAACGCCGCATGCGTGGCGTTCGATACCCCGCTGATCACCGCCAGCGCGGTCGGTTTTGGCGGCCAGTTGATGGTACTGACGCCGCCCTGGACGCAGGGCTGCTACCGCTGTTTGTGGCCGGACGAAGCAGAACCCGAGCGCAACTGCCGTACGGCGGGCGTTGTCGGTCCCGTCGTCGGCGTGATGGGGACGCTACAGGCGCTGGAAGCAATCAAGCTCCTCAGTGGTATGGACATACCCGGCGGCGAGTTGCGTCTGTTTGATGGTAAAACCAGCCAGTGGCGCAGTCTGGCATTACGCCGCGCCAACGGGTGTCCGGTATGTGGAGGACGACATGCGAATCCAGTTCAATGATGAGCCGATGCAGTGCGCAGAGGGGCTCTGCGTACATACGCTGCTGACTCAGTTGAATCAGTTAAAACCCGGCACCGCACTGGCGCTGAATCAACAGATTCTGCCCCGCGAGCAGTGGGCGCAGCACATCGTGCAGGAAGGTGACCAGATCCTGCTTTTTCAGGTTATCGCAGGGGGCTGAAATGTTACGTATTGCAGACAAAACGTTTGATTCACATCTGTTCACAGGCACGGGTAAATTTGCGTCACCAGCCGTAATGGTTGACGCGATCCGCGCCTCTGGCAGTCAACTGGTGACGTTGGCCATGAAGCGGGTGGACTTGCGCCAACACAATGACGCCATTCTGGCCCCGCTTCTCGACGCGGGCGTCACACTGCTGCCCAACACGTCCGGGGCGAAAACGGCAGAAGAGGCTATCTTTGCCGCACAGCTTGCGCGTGAGGCACTCGGCACCCATTGGCTGAAGCTGGAAATTCATCCCGATGCGCGCTGGTTACTGCCGGATCCGATTGAAACGCTGAAAGCCGCCGACGCGCTGGTAAAACAAGGATTTGTGGTGCTTCCCTACTGCGGTGCGGATCCGGTACTGTGCAAACGGCTGGAAGAGGTCGGGTGCGCAGCGGTGATGCCGCTCGGTGCGCCGATTGGCTCTAATCAGGGGCTGGAGACCCGGGCCATGCTGGAGATCATTATCCAGCAGTCCACCGTTCCGGTGGTAGTGGATGCCGGAATCGGCGTACCCAGCCATGCCACGCAGGCGCTGGAAATGGGTGCGGATGCGGTGCTGGTGAATACGGCGATTGCCGTAGCAGACGATCCGGTGATGATGGCCCGCGCTTTCCGTCTGGCTGTAGAAGCGGGTCTTCTGGCGCGTCAGGCAGGACCGGGTAGTCGCAGCCGCCAGGCGCAGGCCACCAGCCCGCTAACCGGTTTCCTGGAGGTTTCGGCATGAAAACGTTCACTGACCGTTGGCGGCAACTCGACTGGGACGATATCCGCCTGCGCATCAACAGCAAAACGCCTGCTGATGTCGAGCGGGCGCTAAATGCGTCCCGCCCCAGTCGCGACGATATGATGGCGTTGCTGTCACCTGCCGCGAGTGCCTGGCTCGAACCGCTGGCACAGCGGGCACAGACGCTCACCCGCCAGCGCTTCGGCAATACGGTGAGCTTTTACGTCCCGCTGTATCTCTCCAATCTGTGCGCTAACGACTGTACCTACTGCGGTTTTTCGATGAGCAACCGCATCAAGCGCAAAACGCTGGATGAGGCGGAAATTGTCCGGGAGTGCGCGGCGATCCGCGAGTTGGGTTTCGAACATCTCCTGTTGGTCACCGGCGAGCATCAGGCAAAGGTCGGGATGGACTATTTTCGTCGCCACTTGCCCACCATTCGCCAGCAGTTTTCGTCGCTGCAAATGGAGGTTCAGCCGTTAGCCGAAGCAGAATATGCCGAACTGAAAACGCTGGGGCTCGACGGGGTGATGGTCTATCAGGAGACTTATCACGATGCGATGTACGCGCAGCACCATCTGAGGGGGAGAAAACAGGATTTCTTCTGGCGTCTGGAAACCCCGGACCGGCTGGGGCGCGCAGGTATCGACAAGATAGGCCTCGGTGCGCTGATTGGCCTTTCCGACAACTGGCGGGTGGACTGCTATATGGTGGCTGAGCATCTGCTGTGGCTTCAGCAACACTACTGGCAGAGCCGCTACTCGATTTCGTTCCCGCGCCTGCGTCCGTGCGCTGGCGGAATTGAACCCGCCTCCGTCATGGATGAGCGCCAACTGGTGCAAACCATTTGCGCGTTCCGTCTGCTGGCACCGGAGATTGAGCTGTCGCTGTCTACACGGGAGTCGCCCTGGTTTCGTGACCACGTGATCCCACTGGCGATTAACAATGTCAGCGCGTTCTCGAAAACCCAGCCCGGCGGGTATGCAGACGATCGCCCCGAACTGGAACAGTTTGCACCACATGACAACCGCCATCCTGCAACTGTTGCTGACGCGCTCTCCGCGCAGGGGCTACAGCCGGTATGGAAGGACTGGGACGCGTATCTGGGGCGCGCTTCGCAAAGGTTATGAACCGTCGTGCAAACGGGTAATCCTTTTACGAGTCGCGACGAAAAAGAGAAAACGAGAGGTTGTCGTCAGCCTCTCACTTTTTTAACGTATAACCGTCAGCCGTAGCGCTGTCCAGGGCGAAAAGCTTCTTCCTCGTTTCGCCCTGCCTTCACCGCAACCCGCGATATAAAGCACCGAGTTACTGAATAAACAGGCAACAGAGAGGTCCACTTCTTAAGATAAATCATCCCGACTTATCTTCGCGAGATTATAATTGCATACACTCTTTCCTGATATGCAGAGCCACGTTGCTGATTTCACTTTGCACTTCTTTTCAGGATTTACACTTTCTGGATAAGTTAAAGTAATGGCAGGTCATAACAGAAAACTTTCATTCACGACTCCAATATTGGTGAGCTTTACGGGGATCATACTCAGCTTTGTACTGATCGCCATATTCATTACCTTTATGCAGAAGAATGATTTTCTTCAGGATTATCATGGCATTAACCGGAACTTTACCCACAACCTGGCGGTGAACTACACCGAGTCTTTGCTGCGTGAAAATGATTATATTCTGGGTCGTGCAGCGACCTACTTTTCTCGCAATGACCACCTGAACGACACGGTGAACCTCGAACCGGAGGAGGGGCTGAAAACGCTCATGCAACTGCAGACGCTGATGCCGTCAGTCTCCTCAATCTCATTGGCGGATGTCGAAGGACATTACCTGCGCGCCCCTCAGGTACAGAACACCGAACGCAGCAAAACGTTCGATGCGAAATCGCGGCCCTGGTTTGTGGATCAGGCCGAAGCCAGCACATTTAGCAACTATACCGCGCCCTATATTGACTATTTCACGCACCACCCGACTGTGACTATCTACAAACCGGTCATCTCTCCTGAAGGGAAACTGAAAGGCACGATTGCGTTTCATCTTGATCTGACGTCGATGGGCTACGCTCTGCGCCAGATGGTGGCTCCCGTCCAGGGCGAGTTCTTTGTGGTCGACCGCGACGGGAAAGTGGTGTTGCATCCGGATACGGGCTCACTGTTTAAGCCGTATGTCAGTAAAAAAGCCATGCGCCAGATGACCAACGGTGAGGGGCATTTGTACGATCCGGAGACTCAGGACTGGTACTACTACTATTCGTTCACTAACCCGGACTGGTTTGTGATTTATCGGGTTTCAGACACGACGCTGGTCGACCTGACGCGCCATGAGACCAATATTGTGATCTGGGGATTTGCCCTCGCGGCGATCATCATTGCGCTGTTTGGTCTCTATCTACGACACGCTTCACACACCGTGCTGATGAATATCATCAACGCTATCAAAACTGGTGATGTTAAACGCGCACCGCGCCTTGAAGCGATGCTGAGCAAGGCTATCGAGTCCAATAAAGCGCGCGAACTGGCTTATGTTCGACAGGCGACCATTGATGCCCTGACCGGGTGTAAAAACCGCCGCGCATTCGACAGCGATATTGCCGCGCTGATGAACGATCACCAACCGTTCGCCCTGGCACTGGTGGATATTGATGACTTTAAGTCCATCAACGATACCTGGGGACATCTGAATGGTGACATTGTCCTGCGCAACGTCGCGCGTGAAGGGATTCAGATCATGCAGTCCGCCGCCGTTTCCGTTTATCGCTATGGCGGCGAGGAGTTTGCCGTGCTGTTCTCGGGTGAGTCACTGAACAACGCGCATACCCTGCTGGAACACTGGCGCACTGAGATCGCGAAGCGCACCTGGCGTGAAGAGGGTCTGCACGTCACTTTTAGCGCCGGACTCGGGGAATGGAATCTGGAAGCGCAGGAACAACTGATCATGCGCGTTGATGAAGCGCTATACCAGGCCAAACAGGAAGGAAAAAACCGGATCGTCAACGCGAACCGCTAGTCTCTCCTTCTCTGTAACACCCGTTACGACAGGCTTTTTCCATTTTGAGAAAAACCGCAACCGGTTTCATTATTTGTGCGATTACTTTGTGATGCTTTACACACATTCACGGTAAGGCGGTTGTTCTCATCACAACCTCAGACTAAAGATGGGGTATCAACGAACCGTGAGAGCGAACTATGAAGAATATCGTTTTATGCTGTGCCGCCGGTATGTCCACCAGCATGCTGGTACAACGAATGAAAGATGCCGCTCAAAAGAAAGGGATCGAGGTGACGATCAAGGCCGTGCCTGTCGCTGAGTTCAAGGAGAATATAGCCACAGCGGATATCGTCCTGCTGGGACCGCAGGTCAAGTACGAACAGGCAAAATTGCAGGCGCTGGCCGATCCGCTCGGCAAGAAAGTCGCGGTGATCGACATGATGGATTACGGCATGATGAAAGGTGATGCCGTTCTGGAAAAAGCCCTGAAGCTGATGGAGTCATAATATGGAAGAGTTAGAAACCATCATTATGGAGTTGCTGGTTAATGCCGGTTCGGCGCGTAGCCAGGCGTTGACTGCCCTGCAACTGGCCCGCAAGGGCGACTTTGCCGGTGCAGAACAGGCGATGGAAGAGTCGCGCGATTACGTCAAGCTGGCGCATAAAATCCAGACACAGCTAATAGGTATTGATGAAGGAACCGGTAAGCTTCCGGTGAATCTGATCACCGTCCACTCGCAGGACCATCTGATGAACGCGATGGTGATTCAGGATCTGGCGGGCGACATGATTGAACTGTATCGCCGCTTGCCGCCGCTGAACTAAAATAATACAGACGTAAAAAAAACCCGCCGAGGCGGGTTTTTTGTTGCCGGGTGGCGCTACGCTTACCCGACCTACGCTTCCTTTGCCCGGCAATTTTCACCGCCGGGCACCAACGATTAATCGTTGTCAGAACCGCCCAGACCTGCGTTCAGCAGTTCTGCCAGGCTGGCAGAGGCGTCTTCTGCAGTCACCTGCGGTGCAGCCGGGAGTTCACCCGCAGCACGGCGACGCATACGATCCTGGTGGTACGCATAACCGGTACCCGCCGGGATCAGACGACCTACGATAACGTTCTCTTTCAGGCCACGCAGTTCGTCGCGTTTACCCGCAACGGCTGCTTCGGTCAGGACACGCGTGGTCTCCTGGAACGATGCGGCAGAGATGAACGATTCGGTTGCCAGAGACGCTTTGGTGATACCCAGCAGATCGCGGGAGAACGTTGCGCCCACTTTGCCGTTCGCTTCCAGTTCGCGGTTAGCGATCTTGACGCGAGAGTATTCAACCTGTTCGCCTTCCAGGAAGTCGGAGCTACCTGCGCTTTCGATGGTGGCTTTACGCAGCATCTGACGAACGATAACTTCAATGTGTTTATCGTTAATCTTAACGCCCTGCAGACGGTATACATCCTGAACTTCGTTAACAATGTAACGCGTCACAGCATGAACACCACGCAGACGCAGAATGTCGTGCGGCGCTTCCGGACCGTCGGAAACCACGTCACCACGTTCTACACGTTCACCTTCGAACACGTTGAGCTGACGCCATTTCGGAATCATCTCTTCGTACGGATCGCTACCGTCTACCGGGGTGATAACCAGACGACGTTTCCCTTTGGTTTCTTTACCGAAGGAAATGATGCCACTGATTTCAGCCAGGATTGCCGGCTCTTTCGGACGACGTGCTTCGAACAGGTCCGCAACGCGCGGCAGACCACCGGTGATATCCTTGGTACCGCCTGATTCCTGCGGAACACGCGCCAGGGTGTCACCAGAACTGATCTGTACGCCATCTTCCAGCTGAACAATCGCTTTACCCGGCAGGAAGTACTGCGCAGGCATATCGGTACCCGGGATCAGAACGTCGTTACCCTGAGCATCAACGATTTTCAGCGCAGGACGCAGATCTTTACCACCGGTAGTACGTTCTGCGGAATCCAGAACCACCAGAGAAGACAGACCGGTCAGTTCGTCGGTCTGACGCGTAATGGTCTGACCGTCAATCATGTCAGTGAAGCGGACAAAACCACTCACTTCCGTGATAACCGGCATGGTGTGCGGATCCCAGTTCGCGACGGTTTCGCCGCCGGCAACCTGCTCACCATCACCTTTCGCCATCACAGAGCCGTAAGGCACTTTATAGCTTTCTTTGGTACGACCGAATTCGTCGATCAGTTTCAGCTCAGTGTTACGGGAGGTGATAACCAGTTTACCGCTGGAGTTCACAACCGACTTCGCATTGCTCAGACGGATGCTACCTTTATTTTTCACCTGGATGCTGGATTCAGCAGCCGCACGAGATGCCGCACCACCGATGTGGAACGTACGCATCGTCAGCTGTGTACCCGGCTCACCGATGGACTGTGCCGCGATAACGCCGATGGCTTCACCTTTGTTGATGATGTGGCCACGCGCCAGGTCACGACCGTAGCAGTGCGCACATACACCAAAGTCGGTGTCACAGGATACAACGGAGCGGACTTTCACTGAGTCAACGGAGTTCGCTTCCAGCAGGTCACACCACTGTTCGTGCAGCAGCGTGTTGCGTGGAACCAGAATATCCGCCGTACCCGGCTTCAGAATGTCTTCCGCAGTCACACGACCCAGAACGCGATCGCGCAGCGGCTCTTTCACGTCGCCACCTTCGATAACCGGCGTCATGGTGATGCCTTCCAGGGTGCCGCAGTCGTCTTCAGTAACGACCAGGTCCTGTGCAACGTCAACCAGACGACGCGTCAGGTAACCGGAGTTCGCTGTTTTCAGTGCGGTATCCGCCAGACCTTTACGCGCACCGTGCGTGGAGATGAAGTACTGGAGTACGTTCAGACCTTCACGGAAGTTCGCAGTGATTGGCGTTTCGATGATGGAGCCATCTGGCTTCGCCATCAGACCACGCATACCTGCCAGCTGACGAATCTGTGCAGCAGAACCACGCGCACCGGAGTCGGCCATCATGTAAATGCTGTTGAAGGAAACCTGCTGTTCTTCCTGACCGTCACGGTTAATCACGGTTTCAGTCTGCAGGTTGTCCATCATCGCTTTGGATACACGATCGTTCGCCGCGGCCCAGATATCGATAACTTTGTTGTAGCGTTCGCCGGCGGTGACCAGACCAGACTGGAACTGCTCCTGGATTTCAGCAACTTCCGCTTCGGCTTCAGAGATGATCTCGTGTTTTTTCTCCGGGATGACCATGTCATCGATACCAACGGATGCACCTGAACGCGCTGCATAAGCAAAGCCGGTGTACATCGTCTGGTCCGCAAAAATAACGGTCGGTTTCAGCCCCAGAATACGGTAGCAAGTGTTCAGCATCCTGGAGATAGCCTTCTTGCCCAGCGCCTGGTTGACGATGGAGAAAGGCAGACCTTTCGGTACGATCATCCACAGAATGGCACGGCCAACGGTCGTGTCTTTCAGGCTGGTGTGCGCAACGAACTCGCCGTTAGCATCTTTTTCGTATTCAGTGATACGCACTTTAACACGCGCATGCAGAGAGGCCAGGCCAGCGCGATAAATACGCTCAGCTTCTTTCGGGCCAGTCAGCACCATGCCTTCGCCTTTGGCGTTAACACAGTCACGGGTCATGTAGTACAGACCCAATACAACGTCCTGAGAAGGAACAATGATTGGCTCACCATTCGCAGGAGACAGGATGTTGTTGGTAGACATCATCAGCGCACGCGCTTCCAGCTGGGCTTCCAGCGTCAGCGGTACGTGAACAGCCATCTGGTCACCATCGAAGTCGGCGTTATATGCCGCACAAACCAGCGGGTGCAGCTGAATGGCTTTACCTTCGATCAGTACCGGTTCAAAGGCCTGGATACCCAGACGGTGCAGTGTTGGTGCACGGTTCAGCAGTACCGGGTGTTCGCGGATCACTTCGTCCAGGATATCCCAAACGACAGCTTCTTCGCGCTCAACCATTTTCTTCGCGGCTTTGATGGTGGTGGCGAGGCCACGCAGTTCCAGCTTGCCGTAGATGAACGGTTTGAACAGCTCCAGTGCCATTTTCTTCGGCAGACCGCACTGATGCAGACGCAGGTACGGACCGACGGTGATAACAGAACGACCAGAGTAGTCAACACGCTTACCGAGCAGGTTCTGACGGAAACGACCCTGTTTACCTTTGATCATATCGGCCAAAGATTTCAGAGGACGTTTGTTAGAACCGGTGATCGCACGACCACGACGACCGTTATCCAGCAGGGCGTCAACTGCTTCCTGCAGCATACGTTTTTCGTTACGTACGATGATGTCAGGCGCAGCCAGATCCAGCAGACGTTTCAGACGGTTGTTACGGTTGATCACGCGACGATACAGATCGTTCAGATCGGACGTTGCGAAACGACCACCATCCAGCGGAACCAGCGGACGCAGATCTGGCGGCAGAACCGGCAGAACGGTCAGGATCATCCACTCTGGCTTGTTGCCAGACTGTACGAACGCTTCCAGCAGTTTGATACGCTTGGTCAGCTTCTTACGCTTGGTTTCGGAGTTGGTTTCGTTCAGCTCTTCACGCAGAGTTTCACACTCTTGCTCCAGATCCATGCTCTTCAGCAGGGCCTGAATAGCTTCCGCACCCATCTTCGCGTCGAATTCGTCACCGAACTCTTCCAGCGCATCCAGATACTGTTCTTCAGTCAGGATCTGCTGGCGTTCCAGATTCGTCATGCCGCCTTCGATAACCACATAGGATTCAAAGTACAGTACGCGTTCGATATCGCGCAGCGGCATATCGAGCAGCAGGCCGATACGGGACGGCAGCGATTTCAGGAACCAGATGTGAGCGGTCGGAGACGCCAGCTCGATGTGGCCCATACGCTCACGGCGTACTTTAGTCTGGGTCACTTCAACGCCGCACTTCTCACAGATCACACCACGGTGTTTCAGGCGCTTGTACTTACCGCACAGGCACTCGTAGTCTTTTACCGGCCCAAAGATACGGGCGCAGAAAAGGCCGTCACGCTCAGGCTTGAACGTACGGTAGTTGATGGTTTCCGGCTTCTTAACTTCACCGAAAGACCATGAACGGATCATGTCTGGCGAGGCCAGAGCAATTTTGATCGCATCAAACTCTTCGGTTTTAGTTTGCGCTTTCAGAAACTTTAATAAGTCTTTCACGGATTTGCTCCCGTCGGAGTTAGCACAATCTGGTGCTGGCGGTTACGCCAGCACCAGTGACCTGTTTGAGCGAGAGTTACTCGTCTTCCAGCTCGATGTTGATACCCAGCGAACGAATCTCTTTCAACAGTACGTTGAAGGATTCCGGCATGCCCGGTTCCATCTGATGGTTGCCATCGACGATGTTTTTATACATCTTCGTACGGCCGTTCACGTCATCAGACTTAACGGTGAGCATTTCCTGCAGGGTGTATGCGGCGCCATAAGCTTCCAGCGCCCACACTTCCATCTCCCCGAAGCGCTGACCACCGAACTGCGCCTTACCACCCAGCGGCTGCTGAGTAACCAGGCTATAAGAACCGGTAGAACGCGCGTGCATCTTGTCGTCGACCAGGTGGTTCAGTTTCAGCATGTACATGTAACCTACGGTTACCGGACGCTCGAACTGCTCACCCGTACGGCCATCGAACAGAGTAATCTGGCCGGAAGTCGGCAGGTCACCCAGTTTCAGCAACTCTTTAATTTCCGCTTCTTTCGCACCGTCAAACACCGGCGTTGCGATTGGCATACCTTTGCGCAGGTTTTCAGCCAGACGCAGAACTTCTTCATCGCTGAAGGTATTCAGGTCAACTTTCTGACGAACGTCAGCGCCCAGATCGTACGCACGCTGGATGAAATCACGCAGTTTCGCGACTTCCTGCTGCTGTTTCAGCATGGCGTTGATCTTATCGCCGATACCTTTCGCAGCCATACCCAGGTGGGTTTCCAGAATCTGACCGATGTTCATACGAGACGGTACGCCCAGCGGGTTCAGTACGATGTCTACCGGCGTGCCGTTTTCATCGTAAGGCATATCTTCGATCGGGTTGATCTTAGAAATAACACCCTTGTTACCGTGACGACCTGCCATCTTGTCACCAGGCTGGATACG
The DNA here is from genome assembly GCF_030332305.1 of Citrobacter sp. Ct235. Taxonomy (NCBI): domain Bacteria; kingdom Pseudomonadati; phylum Pseudomonadota; class Gammaproteobacteria; order Enterobacterales; family Enterobacteriaceae; genus Citrobacter; species Citrobacter sp. Ct235. Next base: position 8,342 of record NZ_JAOWIC010000042.1, on the reverse strand, counting down.
GCGTTTAACCGCCAGATATACCTTAACAATCTTCAGCACGCCCGGTGCCAGATCGTCGCCCTGAGTGATTTTGCGGCGTTTCGCTTCGAGTTTTTTCTCGAACTCGTGTTTCAGTTCGTCATACTGCTCAGCCAGTTGTTCCAGCTGATTTTGTTTCTCTTCGTCGGTCAGGCCGAGCTCCAGCCAGCGGTCACGCGGCAGTTTGTCGAGCTTCTCAGCTTCAACGCCACCGGAAACCAGCACAGCGTGGATACGGCTAAACAGGCCCGCTTCGAGGATCTGCAGTTCTTCAGACAGGTCTTTCTTCGCCTGCTTCAGCTGCATCTCTTCGATTTCCAGCGCACGTTTGTCTTTTTCTACGCCATCACGCGTAAAGACCTGAACGTCGATAACCGTACCGGAAACACCGTTTGGTACGCGCAGAGAAGAGTCTTTAACATCAGACGCTTTCTCACCGAAGATCGCACGCAGCAGTTTCTCTTCCGGCGTCAGTTGGGTTTCACCCTTCGGCGTTACCTTACCAACCAGAATGTCGCCACCGGTCACTTCCGCACCGATATAAACGATACCGGATTCATCCAGTTTGGAGAGCGCAGCTTCACCCACGTTCGGGATGTCAGCGGTGATCTCTTCCGGCCCCAGCTTGGTGTCACGGGACACGCACGCCAGTTCCTGAATGTGGATGGTAGTGAAACGGTCTTCCTGAACAACACGCTCGGAGACGAGGATGGAGTCTTCGAAGTTGTAACCGTTCCACGGCATGAACGCGACGCGCATGTTCTGACCGAGCGCCAGTTCACCGAGGTCGGTAGACGGGCCATCAGCCAGCACGTCACCACGTTCAACCGGCTCACCCAGAGACACACACGGCATCTGGTTGATACAGGTGTTCTGGTTAGAACGGGTGTATTTGGTCAGGTTGTAGATGTCGATACCTGCTTCGCCCGGGTACATCTCGTCTTCGTTAACTTTGATAACGATACGGGATGCATCCACGTACTGAACGGTACCGCCACGTTTAGCCACCGCAGTTACACCGGAGTCAACGGCAACAGCACGTTCCATACCGGTACCTACCAGCGGCTTATCAGCGCGCAGAGTCGGAACCGCCTGACGTTGCATGTTCGCACCCATCAATGCACGGTTGGCGTCATCGTGTTCCAGGAACGGGATCAGGGACGCACCGACAGAAACCACCTGCTGGGTGGAAACGTCCATGTAGTCAACCTGATCACGGCTGAACAAGCTGGATTCGCCTTTACTACGGCAGGTAACCAGATCTTCTACGAAGTGGCCATCGTCATCCAGGTTGGAGTTCGCCTGAGCGATAACGAAGTTACCTTCTTCAATAGCAGACAGGTAATGAATCTCATCAGTTACCACGCCATCAACAACACGACGGTACGGCGTCTCAAGGAAGCCATATTCGTTAGTCTGTGCGTACACGGACAGGGAGTTGATAAGACCGATGTTTGGACCTTCAGGCGTTTCGATTGGACATACGCGACCGTAGTGAGTCGGGTGTACGTCTCGAACTTCAAAGCCTGCACGTTCACGGGTCAGACCGCCTGGGCCGAGTGCGGAGATACGACGTTTGTGCGTAATCTCAGACAGCGGGTTGTTCTGGTCCATAAACTGAGACAGCTGGCTGGAACCGAAGAACTCTTTCACTGCGGCAGAAATCGGTTTGGCGTTGATCATGTCCTGAGGCATCAGGGTATCCAGATCGCCCAGAGACAGACGCTCTTTCACCGCACGCTCAACACGTACCAGGCCAACGCGGAACTGGTTTTCCGCCATTTCGCCTACGGAACGGATACGACGGTTGCCAAGGTGGTCGATATCATCGACTTCGCCTTTACCGTTACGGATATCGATGAGCTTCTTCATCACTTCAATGATGTCGTCTTTGCTCAGGATACCGGAACCTTCGATTTCGTCGCGCAGCAGAGAACGGTTGAACTTCATACGACCGACCGCAGACAGGTCATAACGGTCTTCAGAGAAGAACAGGTTCTCAAACAGGCTTTCAGCTGCTTCACGCGTCGGCGGTTCACCCGGGCGCATCATGCGGTAGATTTCTACCAGCGCGCTCAGACGATCGTTGGTTGGGTCGACGCGTACGGTTTCAGAAATGTACGGGCCGTGGTCCAGATCGTTGGTGAACAGGGTTTCGATACGTTTGTGACCAGACTGGCTCAGTTTCGCCAGCAGATCCAGGCTCAGCTCCATGTTCGCCGGGCAGATCAGCTCGCCAGTTGAAGCATCAACGTAATCTTTTGCGGATACTTTTCCTGCAATGTACTCAACCGGAACTTCGATGTGTTTGATATCATCTTTTTCCAGTTGACGAATGTGACGCGCAGTGATGCGACGGCCTTTCTCAACGTAGATTTTGCCGTTCGCTTCGATGTCGAAGGAGGCGGTTTCACCACGCAGGCGTTCCGGCACCAGCTCCATCTGCAACTTGTTGTCGCGAATCTCGAAAATAACTTTTTCAAAGAACAGATCCAGAATCTGCTCAGTGGTGTAGTTCAGCGCACGTAGAATGATGGTCGCAGGCAATTTACGGCGACGGTCGATACGTACGAACAGGTTGTCCTTCGGATCGAATTCGAAGTCCAGCCAGGAACCACGGTAAGGAATGATGCGCGCGTTATACAGCACTTTACCCGAAGAGTGGGTTTTACCTTTGTCGGAGTCAAAGAAGACGCCAGGACTACGGTGCAGCTGGGAAACGATAACACGCTCAGTACCGTTGATAACAAAGGTACCGTTGTCGGTCATGAGCGGAATTTCGCCCATGTAGACTTCTTGTTCTTTAATGTCTTTAACGGTGCCTTCCGGCGCTTCGCGCTCGTAGATCACCAGACGCAGTTTTACGCGCAGCGGTGCGGAATAGGTCACGCCACGGATCTGACATTCCTGAACGTCAAACACCGGTTCGCCAAGGCGGTAGCTGACGTATTGCAGCTCGGAATTACCGCTGTAGCTCTGAATCGGGAATACGGAACGGAAGGCAGCTTCCAGACCATACTGCCCTTCAGGATCTTGCTCGATAAACTTCTGAAACGAGTCAAGCTGGATAGAAAGGAGATAAGGTATGTCCAGTACTTGCGGACGTTTACCAAAATCCTTACGAATACGTTTTTTCTCGGTATAGGAGTAAACCATAGGGTTCCTCAGCTCGCTGACAAGTCGACCCATCTGTCCATTGAGCGGACAGTTTGTGCAACACTATTTTGTTGACCGGAAAATCGAATACTTTCCGCAATGCCTGTTGCTATCACGCTTAAACCATTTCATTGCGATTTACCCAGAACGGACGCTCTGTCGCAGTATATTAAGTCGTCGATAGAAACAAGCATTGAAAGGCACAGCAGTAGTCAAACAGTGTGAAACGCTACTGGCGCCTTACAGCGCAAAAAGGCTGGTGACCAAAAAGTCACCAGCCATCAGCCTAATTTCTTAGGCTGCAACCGGAAGGGTTGGCTTATTTAACTTCAACTTCAGCGCCAGCTTCTTCCAGAGATTTTTTCAGTGCTTCTGCGTCATCTTTGCTCACGCCTTCTTTCAGAGCGGCCGGAGCAGATTCTACCAGGTCTTTAGCTTCTTTCAGACCCAGGCCAGTTGCGCCACGTACTGCTTTGATTACAGCAACTTTGTTAGCGCCAGCAGCTTTCAGAATTACGTCGAATTCAGTTTTTTCTTCAGCAGCTTCAACCGGGCCAGCAGCTACAGCTACAGCAGCAGCAGCGGAAACACCGAATTTTTCTTCCATTGCAGAGATCAGTTCTACAACGTCCATTACGGACATAGCGGATACTGCTTCAATGATTTGATCTTTAGTGATAGACATTTAAATTGTTCCTGAATATCAGAATAAGTTTATACGTAAGCAGATGCTTTAAAAAGATAACTGCAATTAAGCAGCTTCTTTCGCATCGCGTACAGCAGCCAGAGTACGAACCAGTTTGCCAGCCGAAGCTTCTTTCATGGTTGCCATCAGGCGTGCAATTGCTTCTTCGTAGGTCGGCAGAGTTGCCAGGCGGTCGATCTGAGACGCCGGGATCAGCTCGCCTTCAAAGGCAGCGGCTTTGACCTCAAATTTTGCATTCGCTTTCGCGAACTCTTTGAACAGACGAGCAGCAGCGCCCGGGTGTTCCATAGAGTATGCAATCAGGGTCGGACCAACAAACGTGTCTTTCAGGCACTCGAACTGAGTACCTTCAACGACGCGGCGCAGCAGGGTGTTACGAACAACACGCATGTAAACGCCAGCTTCACGACCTGCTTTACGCAGTTCAGTCATTTTATCTACAGTTACGCCACGGGAATCCGCAACTACTGCAGACAGCGCGCCTTTGGCTACTTCGCTGACTTCAGCAACAATCGCTTGTTTGTCTTGAAGATTTAAAGCCATTAGCTTTGCTCCTGGATGTTTGCCGGAACTCATGTTCCGGAACTCACTTCACTCTTTCCAACGAAAAGAGCGTCTTAATACGGTGAGCAGAAACAAGCCAGAGTATCCAAAAATAATCTTAGCGTTCTGTCACCGTCTACGCAGGGGATTAAGTCTCTTACGAAACACCTGCGGTCTTCGACGGAGGCCTGGATAGGCCAGGCTCCAACGAACAAATCTTTTCTATGACTTCGACATTTGAATCTCAGCCGCATTGGCCGCAATTCAAATGACTCACATAGTGTCTGTCTCTTTCAACAGAATCGTGGGGGTAGAATTGTAGACAAATCCACCGCCCACGTAAAGCTAATCTTAGTTCGCAGAAGCGCTCAGACCAGCCTGATCAACGGCAACACCAGCACCCATGGTGGTGGAGATGCTGATTTTCTTGATGTACACGCCTTTCGCCTGAGTCGGTTTTGCTTTCTTCAGCGCAACCAGCAGAGCTTCCAGGTTTTCTTTCAGTTTGTCAGCGTCAAAATCCACTTTACCGATGGTGGTGTGGATGATGCCGTTTTTGTCGTTACGGTAACGAACCTGACCTGCTTTAGCGTTCTTAACCGCTTCAGCAACGTTAGGGGTTACAGTACCCACTTTCGGGTTTGGCATCAGGCCACGCGGACCCAGAACCTGGCCCAGTTGGCCAACAACGCGCATTGCATCCGGAGAAGCAATAACCACGTCAAAGTTCATTTCGCCTTTCTTGATCTGGTCAGCCAGATCTTCCATACCTACCAGTTCAGCGCCAGCCGCTTTAGCAGCTTCAGCGTTTGCACCCTGGGTAAATACGGCTACGCGAACGGAACGGCCAGTACCGTGCGGCAGTACAGTTGCACCACGTACGTTCTGGTCAGATTTACGCGCGTCGATACCGAGGTTAACGGCAACGTCTACGCTTTCTACGAACTTAGCAGTAGCCAGTTCTTTCAGCAGAGAGATAGCTTCATTGATGTCGTACTGTTTGGTCGCATCAATTTTCTCACGGATCACACGCATGCGCTTGGTCAGTTTAGCCATTTCTTAGTCCTCCACTACCAGGCCCATGGAACGTGCAGTACCTTCGATGGAGCGAGTCATCGCTTCAATATCGGCACCAGTCATGTCGGCAGCTTTGGTCTGCGCGATTTCCTGCAGTTGAGCGCGGGAAATTTTACCTACTTTGTCTTTGTTCGGCTTACCGGAACCAGACTTAATACCAGCCGCTTTCTTCAGCAGAACAGCTGCCGGAGGCGTTTTGGTAATGAAGGTGAAAGAACGGTCAGCGTAAACGGTGATAACAACCGGAATCGGCAGACCTTTTTCGATGGAATCAGTCTTAGCGTTGAACGCTTTGCAGAATTCCATGATGTTAACACCCTGTTGACCCAGAGCAGGACCAACCGGCGGACTCGGGTTTGCCATACCAGCTGCAACCTGCAGCTTGACGTAGGCTTGGACTTTCTTAGCCATTCTAATAATCCTCAAATTGGGTGATAACGCTTCAGAGAAGCTCCCCGTGATATAAAAATCGTTCTACGGGCCAGGCCCATAAAAACAAAAGGCGCGAAATTGTATTCCAATCTCACGCCTTGTGCAACGATTAAATCGCCGCTTTTTTGATCGCTGCTTAGGCTTTTTCGACCTGAGCAAAGTCCAGTTCTACCGGGGTCGCACGACCGAAGATAGAGACGGACACTTTCAGGCGGGACTTCTCGTAGTCAACTTCTTCAACGACACCGTTGAAATCAGCAAACGGGCCATCGTTGACACGCACCATTTCACCCGGTTCAAACAGCGTTTTCGGACGCGGCTTGTCACCAACCTGCTGCAGGCGGTTCATAATCGCATCAACTTCTTTGTCGCTGATCGGTGCCGGACGGTCAGATGTACCGCCGATAAAGCCCATCACACGCGGCACGCTACGCACCAGGTGCCAGCTCGCGTCATTCATGACCATCTGGACCAGCACGTAACCCGGGAAGAATTTACGCTCGCTCTTACGGCGCTGACCACCACGGATTTCGACCACTTCTTCGGTCGGCACCATGACTTCGCCAAACAACTCTTCCATATTGTGTAATTTGATATGCTCACGCAGCGATGTTGCTACGCGGCCTTCAAAACCGGAAAACGCCTGAACGACGTACCAGCGCTTTTTAGGAGCTTCAGACATCTCAGAACCTCAGGCCAGTGATAAAGGAAACCAGGCGAACCAGAATACCATCCAGTCCCCACAGGATCAGTGACATTACTGCGGTAACCGCAGCCACAATCAGCGTGGTGTGCAATGTTTCCTGGCGAGTCGGCCAAATGACCTTACGTACTTCAGTACGCGCTTCGCGGGCAAAAGCAACGGTCGCTTTACCTTTTGTCGTCAACAGCGCGACACCACCCGCTGCAGCAATCAGAATTACTACGGCCAGCGCACGCAGCGGCAGCATCATGTCACGATAAAGATAGTTGCCAACAATTGCCACGATCAGCAATGCCACAACCACGATCCACTTTATCGCTTCCAGGCCACGCCCGCTCCCTTGAGCTTCGGTATTCGCACTCATAAACCAACCTGTCAGAAGTATTCTACAAATAATTTCACCCCGCGAATGCGAGGCTAACCTGTCAACCTTGTGCCGAAATGCATGTGGGCATTCCGGGCTCTACGCCCTCTTCAGAGCCTGTCTCAGCAATGATTATGACAAATAAAATCACTGATGAGCCAGGTTCTGGTTCGAAAGCGTGCAAAAAGGGCATCAAATGATGCCCTTTTAATGCGCATTGCGTCAAATGTTATCAGCGATTAGCTGAGAACTTTAGCAACAACGCCTGCGCCTACAGTACGGCCGCCTTCACGGATTGCGAAACGCAGACCGTCGTCCATCGCGATCGGGTGGATCAGGGTAACAACCATTTTGATGTTGTCGCCCGGCATTACCATCTCTACGCCTTCCGGCAGTTCGATGGTGCCAGTCACGTCAGTTGTACGGAAGTAGAACTGCGGACGGTAGCCTTTGAAGAACGGAGTATGACGGCCGCCTTCGTCTTTGGACAGAATGTACACTTCGGATTCGAACATTGTGTGCGGCTTGATGGTACCCGGCTTAGCCAGTACCTGACCACGTTCGATTTCTTCACGTTTGATACCACGCAGCAGAACACCTACGTTCTCACCCGCACGGCCTTCGTCCAGCAGTTTGCGGAACATTTCAACGCCAGTACAGGTAGACTTGGCAGTCTCTTTGATACCAACGATTTCAACTTCTTCGCCAACTTTGATGATACCGCGCTCTACACGACCGGTAACAACGGTACCACGACCGGAGATGGAGAATACGTCTTCGATCGGCAGCAGGAACGGCTTGTCAATCGCACGCTCTGGTTCCGGGATGTAAGAATCCAGGAAGCCAGCCAGTTCGATGATTTTCGCTTCCCACTCTGCTTCGCCTTCCAGCGCTTTCAGAGCAGAACCACGAACGATCGGCGTGTCGTCGCCCGGGAAATCGTACTGAGACAGCAGTTCACGAACTTCCATCTCTACCAGTTCCAGCAGTTCTTCGTCATCAACCATGTCGCATTTGTTCAGGAACACGATGATGTACGGAACGCCTACCTGACGACCCAGCAGGATGTGCTCACGAGTCTGCGGCATCGGGCCGTCAGTCGCAGCAACAACCAGGATCGCGCCGTCCATCTGCGCAGCACCGGTGATCATGTTTTTAACATAGTCGGCGTGGCCCGGGCAGTCTACGTGCGCGTAGTGGCGAGTCGGGGTGTCATATTCAACGTGAGAGGTGTTGATGGTGATACCACGAGCTTTTTCTTCCGGCGCGTTATCGATCTGATCGAATGCGCGAGCAGCACCGCCGTAGGTTTTAGCCAGTACGGTAGTGATGGCAGCGGTCAG
>NZ_JAOWIC010000041.1:0-478938 GCF_030332305.1 Citrobacter sp. Ct235 | reverse complement strand
GGCGCATTATAGGGAGTTATTTCAGGCTGACAAGGGGAAATTTAAAATAATTTTCCGAGTGCGTAATATTTATCCAAAACGGGTATTAACGTGCCATAAAATAAGCGTTTTGCTGTTTTTGCAACCGCAATCACACTTCCTGGTGGCATACTAATGAGTAAGAAAAAGATAAAGGACAAAGCGTAATGTCTTTAAGCGCACAGCAGCTGGCTGCACAAAAAAACCTTTCCTATGTTCTGGCTGAGAAGCTCGCGCAGCAGATCCTCAAAGGTGAATATGCCCCTGGCACCATTCTCCCTGGCGAAATAGAACTGGGCGAACAGTTTGGTGTAAGCCGGACCGCCGTTCGGGAAGCAGTCAAAACATTAACTGCCAAAGGGATGGTGCTGCCGCGCCCTCGTATTGGCACTCGCGTGATGCCACAGGCAAACTGGAACTTCCTCGATCAGGAATTACTCACCTGGTGGATGACCGAAGAAAATTTTCAGCAGGTTATCGAACACTTTCTGGTGATGCGTATCAGCCTGGAGCCTCAGGCGTGCTCGCTGGCAGCGACAATCGGTACTGCGGAGCAAAAAGCACATCTGAATACATTAATGGAAGAGATGGTCGCGCTGAAAAAGAACTTTAAACGCGAACGCTGGATTGAAGTGGATATGGTCTGGCATGAGCATATTTACGAAATGAGCGCGAACCCGTTCTTAACCTCTTTTGCTTCGTTGTTTCATTCTGTCTACCACACCTACTTTAATTCAATTACTTATAACACCGTTGTGAAGCTGGATTTGCATCAGGCCATTGTCGACGCCATTGCACAAAGCGACGGCGACGGTGCGTTTAAGGCTTGTCAGGCTCTGCTGATAGCCCCGAATGAACGTCCAGAAAACGACCAGGATTGTGCATGACCAACAAAAAAGCACGCAGTATGGCTGGATTGCCGTGGATAGCGGCAATGGCCTTCTTCATGCAAGCACTGGACGCCACCATTCTTAATACCGCTTTACCCGCCATCGCCCAGAGCCTCAATCGCTCCCCCCTGGCAATGCAGTCTGCGATTATCAGTTACACCCTGACGGTTGCTATGTTGATCCCGGTGAGTGGATGGCTGGCCGATCGCTTCGGCACCCGACGTGTATTCATGGTTGCCGTCAGCCTGTTTACGCTCGGTTCCCTCGCCTGCGCACTTTCGAGTACGCTGACGGAGCTGGTCCTTTTTCGCGTGATTCAGGGGATTGGTGGCGCAATGATGATGCCGGTTGCACGCCTGGCATTATTAAGAGCTTACCCGCGCAGCGAACTGCTGCCGGTGCTGAACTTTGTGACTATGCCTGGACTGGTCGGCCCCATCCTGGGTCCGGTACTGGGTGGCGTTCTGGTTACCTGGGCCAGCTGGCACTGGATTTTCCTGATCAATATTCCGATAGGCGTCGCCGGCATTCTGTATGCGCGCAAATATATGCCGAACTTCACTACCCCACGGCGCAAATTTGATATGACCGGCTTCTTTCTTTTTGGTCTGAGCCTGGTTCTCTTTTCCAGCGGGATGGAGTTGTTTGGCGAGAAAATTGTCGCCACCTGGATAGCGCTGACCATTATCCTGTTGAGCATTCTGTTACTGCTGGCTTATGTTCGTCACGCGCGACGCCACCCGACCCCGCTAATATCGCTGTCATTGTTTAAGACCCGCACCTTCTCTGTCGGTATTTCCGGCAACCTTGCTACCCGTCTGGGAACGGGATGCGTGCCGTTCCTGATGCCGCTGATGTTACAGGTGGGATTTGGCTTCCCGGCGCTGATTGCCGGTTGCATGATGGCGCCCACCGCACTGGGCTCAATACTGGCGAAATCGATGGTAACGCAAGTGCTGCGCCGTCTGGGTTATCGAACCACACTGGTGGGCATCACTGTCTTCATTGGGCTGATGATCGCGCAGTTCTCTCTGCAATCCCCCGCCATGCCCGTCTGGCTGTTGATTCTACCGTTGTTCATTCTGGGGATGGCGATGTCAACGCAATTCACCGCGATGAACACGATTACGCTGGCCGATCTGACTGATGACAACGCCAGCAGCGGCAACAGCGTACTGGCTGTTACGCAGCAGTTGTCCATCAGTTTAGGGGTGGCGATCAGCGCAGCGGTACTACGCATCTATGAAGGGATGGAGGGAACCAATACGGTCGAACAGTTCCACTACACCTTTATTACGATGGGCGCGATTACTGTCGTGTCAGCCCTGATGTTCATGTTGCTGAGAGCCAAAGATGGTCGCAACCTGATCAAAGAGCGACACAAGCCTACACAGAGCCCCGCGCCATCAGAACAGGAGTAAGTTGCAGACGCTGCTGTTGCAGGGCGGGTTGCGCCATACGATGAATCAGCACATCGATGGCCAATTCCCCCAATTCATCTTTTGGTTGATGAATGGTGGTAAGCGGCGGCGTCATGTAACGCGCCAGTTCTATGTCGTCGTAGCCAATCACCGCCATATCCTGCGGAATTCGCAATCCGGCCTGATACAACGCCTGATAAGCACCTACCGCCATCGCATCGTTGCCGGCAAAAACAGCGTGCGGACGAGGTTGATGAGAAAGCAGTTTCTGCATGGCCTCAAACCCACCGCCAAATTCAAAATCACCGGTAATTTCGTAACCGTCCGGGATAACCAGCCCGGCGCGCTTCATCGCAGCGCGATACCCTTCCAGACGCAACCGCGCTGGGGTTTTATCAAGCGGCCCGGTAATACAGGCGATGCGAGTAAAGCCTTTATCAATAAGATGCTGCGTAGCCAGGTCGCCGCCGAGTAACGAGTTATCCTGAATAAGATCGCTATCCCCTTCACCATCAAAAGGCGACCAGTCCATCATAACGGTAGGGATTGAGGGGTAGCGCTGCATGATTTCACGCGACGGCTGGTGTGTTTCGGTACAGAGCAACAGTAAGCCGTCCACCCGCTTTTGCATCAGGGTTTCCAGATTACGGTTCATGCGCTGCTCATCGCCTTCGGTATTGCATAACACCAGGCTATAGCCGCGCTCAAAACAACTGCGCTCAACGCCACGCACCAGTTCGGAGTAAAAAGGGTTGGTACTCGCCGTGATCAGCATGCCGATGGTACGCGTCTGATTCAGCTTCAGGCTACGCGCCAGCGCAGAAGGGGCGTAATTTAACGACTTGATCGCAGCATCAACTTTTTCAGTTATCGCTTCACTGACAAAGCGATCCTTATTAATGACGTGCGAAACGGTCGAGGTGGAAACGCCCGCCAGGCGGGCAACATCCTTCATGGTAGCCAAGCGTTACCTCTGCTGACCTAAAAACGCCTCAATTTCATTACGCCACGGCACGGAAGGCTGCGCGCCTTTACGGGTCACGGCAATCGCCGCAGCGGCATGGGCAAAGCGAATCGCGTCAGACAGCGGCTTTTCTTCCAGCAGAGCGGTGATCAGCGCGCCGTTGAAGGTATCGCCCGCAGCGATAGTATCGACAGCGTCAACTTTAAATCCAGGAACCCGGCGGCCTTCGCCATTCACACTGGCCCAGACGCCCCGGCTCCCTAACGTAATCAGAACGGTATGAATGCCTTTCTCGTGCAGGACCTGGGCTGCTTTCGCCGCGTCTTCATCGTTTTCGACACGGATCCCCGTCAGCTTTTCCGCTTCAGTTTCGTTCGGGGTGATGATATCCACCAGCGCCAGCAGTTCGTCAGATAACTCACGTGCCGGAGCCGGATTCAGCGCCACAATCGTGTTGTTTTGCTTTGCGATTTTCGCGGCCGTCAGTACGCTTTCGATCGGCGACTCCAGTTGCATCAACAAGGCGGATGCCTGAGCAATACGCTCGCGCTGCGCCTCGACTAACGCAGGGGAAAGCGACGCATTAGCGCCAGCATGGATACCAATAACGTTTTCACCGTCGCCATTCACAAAAATCAGCGCCACGCCGGTGGAATCACCGCTGATGACGCTGACAGGTTCGACATCAATGTTGTCACTAATAAGCTGTTTGCGGATGTTACGTCCAACATCGTCATCGCCCGTGCAGGCAATGAACGCAATATTCGCCCCACTGCGACCCGCAGCCACCGCCTGATTCGCGCCTTTACCGCCAAAAGCCACCTGATAGTGGTTTCCGGTGACGGTTTCACCTGGCGTCGGGAATGTTTTAAGGTTCAGGATATGGTCGGCATTAATACTGCCAAGAACGACAAGATTGCCTGCGGTTTTCATGTTCGGGGTGTCCATCTGAGGGAGCCACCGGTATTACCCGGTGGCGTATGCCACACTTTCTTTTCTTTATATTTAGTCCCTCAGGCAACGCGCGGTCGCCTGAATCGCCAGTTACTGCTTGATGACCAGCTTCAGGTCAACAGGGTACTTGGCCTGAACTTTCTCGCCTTTCAGTACCTTATCTGCCGTCTCAACGCCTTTCGCGCCGATCTGGTCTGGTAACTGTGCGATAGTCGCAGCCAGTTTGCCATCATTTACCGCTTTTTCGCCATCAGGCGTACCGTCAAATCCGACCACCATCACATCAGATTTACCTGCGGTTTGCAGAGCACGCAGCGCACCCAGTGCCATTTCATCGTTCTGTGCAAAGACAGCCTGCACGTCCGGATGCGCAGTCAGCAGGTTCTGCATCACGTTCAGACCTTTAGTACGGTCGAAGTCTGCTGGCTGGCTGGCCAGGACATTAAATTTGTGTGCCGCAACGGCCTGCTGGAAACCTTCACCACGCTCACGCGCCGCTGAAGTCCCGGCAATACCTTGCAGTTCAATAACTTTCGCACCTTCACCCGCTTTTTTGGCGATGTAATCACCGGCGATTTTCCCACCCAGTACGTTATCAGACGCGATGTGGCTAACGACGTCGCCTTTGGTTGCCTGACGGTCAAGGGTGATGACCGGGATATTGGCCTGGTTCGCCATTTTCACAGCGTTACCCACCGCGTCGGAATCCGTCGGGTTGATCAGCAGAATTTTGGTACCACGTACGGTTAAATCCTGAACGTTCGCCAACTCTTTCGCCGGGTTGTTCTGGGAGTCCAGTACCACCAGGTTGTAACCCAGTTTATCAGCTTCTTTCTGCGCCCCATCTTTCAGCGAGACGAAGAACGGGTTGTTAAGCGTAGAGACCACCAGCGCAATGGTATCTTTCGCCATTGCGTTCGCGCTCACGGTGGCGCTTAGCGCAACAGCAGAAACCAGGGTAGCCAGTTTTTTCATGTTCATATTTAAGATGTCCTGTAGTCGTTGTTACTGCTTTTTGTTGTCTACCAGCACCGCCAGCAAAATCACCACCGCTTTGACGATCATCTGGTAATAGGAGGAAACACCTAACAAATTCAAACCATTATTGAGGAAACCCAGAATTAATGCGCCGATCAAGGTCCCAACAATACGTCCTTTGCCGCCCGCCAGACTGGTCCCACCCAGCACAACGGCCGCGATGGCATCCAGCTCATAGCCCGTACCGGCAGTCGGCTGGGCAGAGGAGAGACGCGCCACTTCAATGATACCGGCCAGCGACGCCAGCAGCCCACACAGTGAATAGACGATAATCTTGATTTTACTGACGCTGATACCGGACAGACGCGTTGCCGCTTCGTTACCGCCCAGCGCATAGATATAGCGACCCAGACGAGTGTGGTGCAACATGTACCATGCCGCCAAGAAAACAATCCCCATGATCCAGACTGGCGTCGGTACACCCAGCGGACGGCCAATGCCGAACCAGCCAAACAGATCGGCGTTATCGGTAAAGCCCGTGTTAACCGGACTCCCGTTGGTGTACACCATCGTCACGCCGCGCAGCAGCAGCATCATGACCAGCGTGGCGATAAACGCCTGCACACGGCCTTTCGCCACAATCACGCCCGTTACTGCGCCTACAGCGGCACCTAATGCCAGGGCTGCTGCAACGGCCACCAGCGCGTTAACTTCAATCCCTACAATTGAAGCCGCAACCGCGCCGGTGAGCGCCAGCAGGGAACCGACTGACAGATCGATACCCGACGTCAGAATAACCAGCGTCATCCCCACCGCCATAATGGCGTTCACGGATGTCTGCTGAAGAATGTTGAACAGGTTATTGACGGTAAAAAAGTTAGGGCTCAACGTCGAGACAATCGCGATCAGCACCAGCAGGGCGATGAGAGACTTTTGCTCCATCAACCACGCTTTGGTGAAATAACGGCGACCAGAAACAGCCTGGGTAGTCATCTTTTTTACTCCTGATTCACGCGATTAAGCTTGCCCACAGCGGCAGCCATCAGAACTTCCTGGGTGGCCTGCTCGCGAGTGAATTCACCGCCGAGATGCCCTTCATGCATGACGATAATGCGATCGCTCATGCCTAATACTTCTGGCATCTCAGATGAGACCAGAATGATGCTCAGGCCGTCGGCCTTAAACTGGTTAATTAACTGATAAATTTCTTTCTTGGCCCCGACGTCCACACCGCGGGTGGGCTCATCAAGGATCAGCACCTTAGGACGGGTCATCAGGCCACGGGCAATCGCCACTTTCTGCTGGTTGCCCCCGGACAGCAAACCAATAGCCTGTTCCATCGACGGGGTTTTCACATTGAACAGGCGAATAAAATCGCTCACCGCCTGCTGCTCATCTTTATGCTTAAGACTGCCGCCGCTGCGGCTGAAATAGCGCAGCGCGGTCAGCGACATATTCTCTTTCACCGACATGCCGAGCACTAAACCGTCGCGCTTGCGGTCTTCAGAAATATAGACAATGCCGTTTGCCAGTCCGTCCTGCGGGGAACGCGCAACCACTTCATGTCCATCGAGCGTGACATACCCGCTGGTACGCGGCAGTGCACCATACAGAACTTTCATTAGTTCGGTACGTCCGGCCCCCATCAGGCCAGAAATCCCTAAGATTTCACCTTTACGCAGGGTAAAAGAGACATCGTTCACGCCTGGTCCGCACAGGTTATCGACCTTAAGGCGGACTTCACCCGGTGCTTTATCCAGGCGCGGATACTGTTCTTCGAGCTTACGGCCCACCATCATCTCAATCAGCGAATCTTCGGTCAGCGAGGCAACTTCACGTTCGGCAATAAACTGTCCGTCCCGGAAAACGGTCACGTCATCGCAAATCTCGAAGATCTCTTTCATTCGGTGAGAAATATAGACAATACCGCGTCCCTGCGACTTCAGTTCGCGGATCACGCGGAACAGGGATTCGGTTTCGGTGTCGGTGAGCGCATCCGTTGGCTCATCCATAATGATGACTTTCGACTCAAAGCTCAGCACTTTGGCGATTTCGACCATCTGCTGGTCGCCAATCGACAATTCACCCACCAGGCGGTCGCTCTTAAAGCGCAGGTTGAGTTTAGCTAACAGAAGGTCCGCTTCGGCATACATCTTCTTCCAGTCTATTTTGCCGAAGCGGTTAACGAATTCGCGGCCGAGGAAAATATTCTCCGCAATGGTAAGTTGCGGGATCAGGTTAAGTTCCTGATGGATGATGCCGATCCCCGCTTCCTGGGATGATTTAGGACCGTTAAAGGTCGTTTCTTTCCCCAGCCACAACAGTGAACCGGCATCGCGGGTATAAATGCCCGTCAGCACCTTCATCATGGTGGATTTGCCGGCACCGTTTTCCCCCACCAGCGCCATCACGCGACCGGGGTAAACATTGAGTGCGGCGCCGGATAGCGCTTTCACGCCAGGGAACGCTTTATCGATCCCTTTGAGTTGCAGTAATGCGTCCATGACGGCCTCAGAAAGTGACGCCAGCACAGAGAATGATATTCGCATACGGGGAACACTCCCCGCTGCGAATTACCGCCTGACTGTCTGCGGTTTGTTTTTTAAATTGTTCATGCGTGATGTAACGAATTTCTATGGTGTTTCCCTGGTGTTGTTGCAGTTGCTCAATGTGGCTGAGCAACGTTTCGTGGAGTTGCGGATTATGTTGTTTAATTTCCGTCGCGAGAATGGCCGATTCAACCTGCATTTCACGGGTCACCACATCCAGTACCTGCATAAAAGAAGGTACGCCCTGGGTTAATGCCATATCGATACGTGTTGTACTGTGTGGGATGGGTAAACCTGCATCACACACTACCAGCGTATCGGTATGCCCCAGACGGGAGATAACCGATGAAATCTCTGAATTGAGTACTGTGCCTTTCTTCATTTTCTTGCTCCACTAGCGAAACGTTTCGCTGGTGTTTAGTGTAGTCTGAGATGTGAGCAAATAACCATCATGACGTAACAGATTTGTGATCGCCGTCGAAACGTTTCGCTAAGTGAAATAGAGTGGCATGTGGAGAGGTTTTTTGCCGGGTGGCGCAGCGCTTACCCGGCCTACCGTTTTCGTAGGCCCGTGAAAGCGCAGCGCCGCCGGGCGAAGGTGTTCGCAGATATTAAATCTCGACCTGTGTCCCCAGTTCAATCACGCGGTTAGGCGGGATTTCAAACTGATCGGGCGCGCGCAGGGCGTTACGCTGGAGAAGAAGATAGAGTTTGCCACGCAAACGTAAATACCAGGGACGCTTGCCGACGATTAACGACTCGTGCGACATAAAGAACGACGTCTCCATCATCCGGCAGCTCAACCCTTCCAGACCGCAGCGGTGG
Organism: Citrobacter sp. Ct235; assembly: GCF_030332305.1. Classification (NCBI taxonomy): domain Bacteria; kingdom Pseudomonadati; phylum Pseudomonadota; class Gammaproteobacteria; order Enterobacterales; family Enterobacteriaceae; genus Citrobacter; species Citrobacter sp. Ct235. The sequence goes on along the minus strand of NZ_JAOWIC010000041.1, from coordinate 470,339 downwards.
AAGACCTCTTCAACATTCGGCGTTTCACGCCAGCCGTAGCTGGCAACGACGCGCCAGAAGGTCGGTGACAACTGCTCAATCTGCACACGACGGACGTTATGCACGTACGGCGCATCTTCAGTACGCAGCGTCAGCAGGATAACCCGCTCATGCAACACCTTGTTGTGCTTGAGGTTATGCATCAGGGCAAAGGGGATCACGTTCAGCGCGCGAGACATGTACACCGCAGTGCCCGGTACGCGTACCGGCGGGGATTTCTCCAGCGAGGCGATCATCGCCTCCAGAGAGTTACCGTGCTCGTGCATACGGCGCAACAGGCGGAAACGTTCGCTCTTCCAGGTGGTCATGATGGTGAACATCACCAGCCCCAGCGACAGCGGCAGCCAACCGCCTGACAGCAGTTTATCGAGGTTTGCCGAGAACAGCGGAATATCGATACACAGGAACGCGACGAGGATCAGCGCAACGAAGTACTTATTCCAGTGCCAGTTTTTACGCGCCACGGTTGTCGAGAGAATCGAAGTCAGTACCATCGTACCGGTTACGGCGATCCCGTACGCTGCCGCCAGGTTACTGGAGTGCTCGAAGCTGACAATCACTATCACCACCGCGATATAGAGCATCCAGTTGACGAACGGAATATAGATCTGCCCGGACTCCATTTCTGACGTATGAATGATGCGCATGGGCGACAGATATCCCAGACGAACCGCCTGACGCGTCAGCGAGAAAACACCTGAAATCACCGCCTGTGAAGCGATCACCGTCGCCAGGGCCGCAACGATCAGCAGGGGAATCAATGCCCAGTCAGGTGCCAGCAGGAAGAACGGGTTTTTTATCGCTTCCGGATGTTTTAACAGCAGCGCACCCTGGCCAAAGTAGTTGAGCACCAGCGATGGCAGGACCACCGTAAACCATGCCAGGCGAATAGGGAACTTACCGAAATGCCCCATATCGGCATACAACGCTTCAACGCCGGTAATCGACAGCACCACTGCGCCAAGCGCGATAAAGGAGACGGTCTTGTATTCAAGGAAAAAATGCACCGCCCACATCGGGTTCAACGCCTGCAGCACTTCCGGATTGGCAATAATACTGCGTAGGCCAAGTACAGCCAGAATCAAAAACCAGGCCAGCATAATGGGCGCAAACAACTTCCCCACCATCCCGGTACCGTGCTTCTGAATCATAAACAGCAGCGTCAGGACGATAATCGACAGCGGGACAATCCAGGTATCCAGTTGTGGCGCGATGATCTCCAGACCTTCAATGGCCGACATCACCGAGATGGCCGGGGTGATCACCACCTCGCCATAAAAGAAGCTGCCGCCAATTAAGCCCATGATGACCAGCATAGAGGTCATTCGCGCGGAGGTATTACGCCCCGCCAGCGACATCAGCGTCAGGATCCCCCCTTCGCCAGCGTTATCTGCACGCATGACGAAAGTCAGATACTTAATGGAAACCACAAAGATGAGTAGCCAGAAAATCAGCGACAAAAAACCAAAAACGGCATCGCGTTCAACGCCAAAACCAAACTGACCGGACAAACATTCACGAAGTGTATAAAGTGGGCTGGTACCAATATCACCGTAGACAACCCCAATGGCTGCGAGGGTTACCGCAGACAATGATTGCTTATTATCAGTGCTCATAGACTAGTCTTTCATATATAAAGAAATGTGTGCGTAGTCCCTTGGCCCACAAAAAGCGCACAGTATGCACGATTCAAAGCAAAATCGTACCCCTAAATGAGTCCAGATTAACCTGGCTCAAAGAAAAATAAACAGCCTCCTGGACAAGTTCAGCCTCTGAGCTGAAACGGCTATACTCGCTGTTAACGCAGTACATTTAATGAAAGGACGCCACTCTATTATGGCTCACCCACATTTATTAGCGGAAAGAATTTCCCGCCTGAGCAATGCGCTGGAAAAAGGTCTCTATGAGCGCAGTCACGCCATCCGGCTTTGCCTGCTGGCCGCCCTGAGCGGCGAAAGTGTTTTCCTGCTTGGCCCTCCGGGGATAGCCAAAAGCTTAATCGCCCGCCGGCTGAAGTTTGCCTTCCAGAATGCGCGCGCCTTTGAATATCTGATGACGCGTTTCTCCACGCCGGAAGAGGTTTTTGGCCCGCTCTCTATTCAGGCGCTAAAAGATGAAGGTCGTTACGAACGCTTAACCGCGGGCTACCTTCCTGAAGCGGAAATTGTTTTTCTCGATGAGATCTGGAAAGCCGGTCCGGCAATCCTCAATACCTTGCTGACCGCCATTAACGAACGTCATTTTCGCAACGGCGCGCACGAAGAGAAAATCCCCATGCGTTTGCTGGTGGCGGCCTCCAACGAACTGCCGGAAGCAGACAGCAGCCTGGAAGCGCTGTACGACCGTATGCTGATCCGCCTGTGGTTGGACAAAGTGCAGGATAAAGCCAACTTTCGCTCCCTGCTGATCGGCCAACATAACGAAAGCGAAAACCCGGTTCCCGCCTCGCTACAGGTGAGCGATGAAGAGTATTACCGGTGGCAGAAGGACATTGGCGCCATTACGCTGCCCGATCATGTTTTTGAGCTGATTTTTACACTGCGCCAGCAACTGGATAATCTGCCGAATGCGCCCTACGTCTCAGACCGCCGCTGGAAAAAAGCCATTCGTCTGTTACAGGCCAGCGCTTTCTTTAGCGGACGCGACGCTGTCGCCCCTATTGATCTCATCCTGCTGAAGGATTGCCTGTGGTATGACGCCCAGAGCCTGAACCTGATGCAACAGCAGCTCGAAATATTGATGACCGGGCACGCCTGGCAACAGCAGGCAATGCTGACGCGCCTCGGCGGTATCGTTCAGCGACGCATTCAGTTGCAGCAGCAGCAAAGCGATAAAACCGCTTTTACGGTGCTGCGTCAGGGGGGCATGTTCAGTCGCCGTCCGCATTACGATTTGCCAGCCGAGGTTACCGCAGCAAACCTGACGCTGCTCCTGCAAAAACCGCTGAAACTGCATGATATGGAAGTGATCCACATCGCTTTTGAACGCAGTGCGCTGGAGCAATGGCTGGCGAAAGGGGGTGAGATCCGCGGCAAACTCAACGGGATCGGATTTGCCCAGACGTTGAATATGGAAGTCGATAGCGCCCAGCATCTGGTGGTACGTGATGTCAGTTTACAGGGCACGCGACTGGCACTTCCTGGTTCATCGGAAGAGGCCATGCCAGGCGAGATTAAGCAGCAACTGGAAGAGCTGGAAAACGACTGGCGTCAGCAGCATACCCGCTTTAGCGAGCAACAAAAGTGCCTGTTTATTCATAGCGACTGGTTAGGTCGTATCGAGGCCAGCCTTCAAGATGTGGGTGAGCAGATCCGTCAGGCGCAACAATGCTGACACTGGATACGCTCAATGTCATGTTAGCCGTCAGTGAAGAGGGGATGATCGAAGAGATGATCCTCGCGCTGCTGGCCTCGCCACAACTGGCAGTTTTTTTTGAAAAATTCCCCCGCCTGAAAGCGGCAATCACCGACGATCTACCGCGCTGGCGCGAAGCGCTACGCAGTCGGCTAAAGGACGCGCGCGTTCCGCCGGAGCTGACGGAAGAGGTGATGTGTTATCAGCAAAGCCAGCTCCTCTCCACCCCGCAGTTCATCGTCCAGCTACCACAAATACTGACACTTTTGCACCGCCTGCACTCACCGTATGGCGGACAAGCACAGCAACTGGTGGACAGCAACGCCATATTCACTCCCGCCCTGCACACGCTCTTTTTGCAGCGCTGGCGCTTAAGTCTGGTGGTGCAGGCCACCACGCTCAATCAACAGTTGCTTGAAGAAGAACGTGAGCAACTGCTCAGTGAAGTTCAGGAACGAATGACCCTGAGCGGTCAACTGGATCCGGTTCTGGCGGAAAACGAGACCGCTGCAGGTCGGCTGTGGGATATGAGCGCAGGCCAGCTCAGACGGGGTGATTATCAGTTGATCGTGAAGTACGGTGATTTCCTGAGCGAACAGCCAGAGCTGATGCGGCTGGCTGAGCAACTGGGCCGCTCCAGAGAAGCCAAATCCGTCCCGCGAAAAGATGCACCGATGGAGACCTTTCGCACGCTGGTACGCGAGCCTGCAACGGTACCCGAGCAGGTTGACGGTATACAGCAGAGTGACGATATTTTACGTCTGTTGCCGCCGGAACTGGCCACGCTCGGCATAACGGAACTGGAGTATGAGTTCTACCGGCGGCTGGTGGAAAAGCAGCTGCTCACTTATCGTCTGCACGGTGAAGCCTGGCGCGAAAAGGTAACCGAGCGACCTGTAATTCATCAGGATTTCGACGAACAGCCACGCGGACCGTTCATTGTGTGTGTAGACACCTCCGGTTCGATGGGCGGCTTTAATGAACAGTGCGCGAAGGCCTTTTGCCTGGCCTTAATGCGCATCGCCCTTGCCGATAACCGTCGCTGCTTCATTATGTTGTTTTCCACGGAAGTGGTGCGCTACGAGCTTTCCGGTCCGCAAGGTATTGAGCAAGCTATCCGCTTTCTGAGCCAACGATTTCGTGGCGGTACGGACATCGCCAGCTGTTTTCGCGCCATTATTGAACGCATGCAGGGACGGGAATGGTTTGATGCTGATGCGGTGGTGATTTCAGATTTTATCGCCCAGCGCTTACCTGACGACGTGGTGAGTAAAGTCGGGGAGTTACAGCGTGTCCATCAGCATCGCTTTCATGCAGTAGCGATGTCAGCACATGGCAAACCCGGCATCATGCGCATTTTCGATCATATCTGGCGCTTTGATACCGGGATACGAAGCCGCCTGCTCAGACGCTGGCGGCGATAAGATTACAGCAAAGAGGCAACGCTTTCACGAACCTGCGCGGGCCATACGCCGCACTGAACCTGACCAATGTGCGGCAGTTGCAGCAGCAGCATGGTTAAACGCGACTGGCCAATGCCACCGCCAATAGTCTGCGGCATTTCACCACGCAGCAGCGCCTGGTGCCATTCCAGACTCAGGCGATCTTCATCACCGGTCAGCCGAAGTTGATGTTTCAGCGCATCGGCATCGACACGGATCCCCATGGAAGAAAGCTCGAACGCATCTTCCAGCACCGGGTTCCAGACCAGGATGTCGCCGTTCAGACCGGCATACCCCAGTTCGGATGCAGAACTCCAGTCATCATAGTCCGGCGCACGAACGTCATGGCGGTGACCGTCGCTGAGTTTGCCGCCAATCCCCACCAGGAAGACCGCACCTAACTCTTTGGCGATCGCACGTTCACGACCTTTTGCATCAAGACCCGGATAACGGCTCAGTAATTCCTGGCTGTGAACAAAGTGGATCTGCTCTGGCAGGAACGGTGCCAGACCAAATTCTTTGCTTACCGCGGCTTCGGTCGCTTTAATTCCCGCCCAGATAGCCTCTACCGTGCTTTTCAGAGTGGAGAATTGACGCTCGCCGTCGCCCATCACGCGTTCCCAGTCCCACTGATCGACATAGACCGAGTGGAGCGGAGAGAGACGATCTTCATCCGGGCGCAGGGCTTTCATGTGCGTGTAGAGCCCTTCGCCGGCGCTGAAGTCGTGTTGTCCCAGAGTTTGACGTTTCCATTTAGCCAGTGAATGAACGACTTCAAACTGGGCATCTGGCAGCGCTTTCACTTTCACCTGAACCGCTTTTTCACAGCCCGACAAGTTATCCTGCGTGCCATCCCCTACACGGCTAAGGATCGGTGCCTGGACTTCAATCAGACCCAGACGCTCCTCCAGTTGACGAGAGAAGTGAGATTTCACGAAGCTAATTTGGCGTTGTTTGGCAATGTAAGCGGTTTTCATTTTTATTACTCCTGCGTCCTGTTGCCTATGATTAAGCAACAGAATGGGGGCAATATTCAATAATCAACAAACAAAAAGCCGCATTCGATTTTGATTCGTTAAAATAACCCGCTAAAATAGAGTGAATCATTAATACACATAAGAAAAACCTATGGAAAATTATCAGATCGACAATCTGGACCGCGGCATTCTGGATGCCTTAATGGAAAATGCCCGTACCGCCTACGCCGAACTGGCGAAACAGTTTGGCGTCAGTCCGGGGACCATTCACGTCCGTGTAGAAAAAATGAAGCAGGCGGGGATCATTACCGGCGCGCGTATTGATGTCAGTCCGAAGCAACTTGGTTACGACGTCGGCTGCTTTATCGGCATCATCCTCAAAAGCGCCAAAGACTACCCTTCGGCGCTGGCCAGACTGGAGAGTCTGGATGAAGTCACCGAGGCATACTACACCACCGGCCACTACAGCATCTTTATCAAGGTCATGTGCCGGTCGATCGATGCGCTCCAGCATGTACTTATCAACAAGATCCAAACAATTGATGAAATTCAGTCCACCGAGACGTTGATCGTCCTGCAAAACCCTATCATGCGTACCATCAGGCCGTGATCGCCAATTTTAATCCCACATTTTTCCACAGGTAGATCCCAGCTCGTTCACAGCGTACAATGCAGCCTCGTAAGCCTATCCCAGTAGGCGTAGTTGTTGAAATCAGTTTGGTTGCGGCCAGCGCACAGAAACCGGAGCGTACTACAGTACGTGAGGATTTCGAGCACTGCCCGGAGCCAAAATGACGAATAAAATAGCCTAATGGGATAGGCTTTTAAAAGGATGGGCTCGTATGGCTGACATTACTCTTATTAGCGGCAGCACCCTCGGCGGCGCTGAATATGTTGCAGAACACCTGGCTGAAAAGCTGGAAGATGCCGGTTTTTCAACCGAAACACTGCACGGTCCGCTGTTAGACTCCCTGTCTGCAACGGGGATCTGGCTGGTCATTAGCTCCACGCACGGCGCGGGGGACATTCCGGATAACCTTGTTCCTTTATATGAAGATCTTCAGTCGCAAAAACCGGATCTGTCGCAGGTTCGTTTTGGCGCGATCGGTATCGGCAGTCGTGAATATGACACCTTCTGTGGCGCTATCGAGAAGATCGAAGCTGAACTGAAGCATTCAGGCGCCAAACAGATTGGCGAAACGCTGAAGATCAACATCCTTGAACACGACATTCCGGAAGATCCGGCAGAAGCCTGGCTGGGATCCTGGATTAATTTACTCAAATAAGTGTAAAGATCGTGCGATCAAGTGTGGATAACTCTGTCAGGAACCTTGGATTAACCGGTAGTTATCCAAAGAATAACCGTTGTTCAGTTTTTGAGTTGTGTATAACCCTTCATTTTGATCCCAGCTTATACGGACCAGGATCACCGATCATTCACAGCTAATGATCCTTACCAACGTATTGATCTTAATGCCCGGATCCGGCTTATCCACAGCGAGTGGCGATCCTAATAAGAGATCACAATAGAACAGATCTCTAAATAAAAAGATCTTCTTTTTAATACCCAGGATCCCGGGGTCTTTCTCAAGCCGACAAAGTTGAGTAGAATCCACCGCCCGGGCTTCAATCCATTTTCACACCGCGTTATGCGAGGCAATTACCATGTTTTATCAGGATCCTTTTGACGTCATCATCATTGGCGGGGGTCATGCAGGCACTGAGGCCGCGATGGCCGCAGCGCGTATGGGTCAACAAACCCTGCTTTTGACACACAATATCGACACGTTGGGGCAGATGAGCTGCAACCCGGCGATTGGCGGTATTGGGAAGGGACACCTGGTAAAAGAAGTGGATGCGCTCGGCGGGCTGATGGCAAAAGCGATCGACCAGGCGGGGATCCAGTTTAGGATACTAAACGCGAGCAAAGGGCCCGCGGTCCGCGCCACCCGTGCTCAGGCGGATCGTGTGCTGTATCGTCAGGCGGTGCGTACCGCACTGGAGAACCAACCGAACCTGATGATTTTCCAGCAGGCGGTTGAAGATCTTATCGTCGAAAACGATCGTGTCGTTGGCGCCGTGACCCAGATGGGGCTGAAGTTCCGCGCCAAAGCCGTGGTGCTGACCGTCGGGACATTCCTCGACGGCAAAATTCATATTGGTCTGGATAACTACAGCGGTGGCCGTGCTGGCGATCCGCCGTCCATTCCACTCTCTCGCCGCCTGCGAGAACTGCCGCTGCGCGTAAGCCGTCTTAAAACCGGCACGCCGCCACGAATCGATGCGCGCACGATTAATTTCAGCGTGCTGGCGCAGCAACATGGCGATAACCCGATGCCGGTCTTCTCATTCATGGGCAATGCAGCCCAACACCCACAGCAGGTGCCGTGCTATATCACGCACACCAATGAGAAAACCCATGACGTGATCCGCAATAACCTCGATCGTAGCCCGATGTATGCTGGCGTGATCGAAGGGATCGGCCCGCGTTACTGCCCATCGATCGAAGACAAAGTGATGCGCTTTGCCGACAGGAACCAGCACCAGATCTTCCTGGAGCCGGAAGGGCTAACCTCTAACGAAATTTACCCGAACGGGATCTCCACCAGCCTGCCTTTCGACGTGCAGATGCAGATTGTCCGTTCCATGGAAGGGATGGAGAACGCGAAAATCGTCCGTCCGGGTTATGCCATTGAGTACGACTTTTTCGATCCGCGTGACCTGAAGCCGACGCTGGAAAGCAAATTCATCCAGGGTCTGTTCTTTGCCGGACAAATTAACGGCACGACGGGCTACGAAGAAGCCGCTGCGCAGGGACTGCTTGCAGGGCTCAACGCTGCACGCCTGTCCGCGGACAAAGAGGGCTGGGCACCGGCGCGTTCTCAGGCGTATCTCGGCGTACTGGTCGACGACTTGTGCACGCTGGGAACCAAAGAGCCGTACCGCATGTTCACCTCGCGCGCTGAATACCGTCTGATGCTGCGTGAAGACAACGCCGATCTGCGTCTGACCGAAATGGGTCGTGAACTGGGGCTGGTGGATGACGCCCGCTGGGCTCGCTTCAACGAGAAGCTGGAGAACATCGAACGTGAACGTCAGCGTCTGAAATCCACCTGGGTGACGCCTGCGGCGGAATCAGCCAACGAAGTGAACGCTCACCTTACCGCGCCGCTGTCTCGTGAAGCCAGTGGTGAAGATCTGCTGCGACGTCCGGAAATGACCTATGCGCAGCTTACGACCCTGACCCCGTTTGCACCCGCACTGGAAGACGTGCAGGCCGCTGAGCAGGTAGAAATCCAGGTGAAGTACGAAGGTTATATCGCACGTCAACAGGATGAGATCGAAAAACAGCTGCGCAATGAAAACACGCTGCTGCCTGCGACGCTGGATTACCGTCAGGTGTCCGGCCTGTCGAACGAAGTGATTGCCAAGCTGAACGATCACAAGCCGGTTTCGATCGGTCAGGCATCGCGTATCTCCGGCGTTACGCCTGCAGCCATCTCCATTCTGCTGGTGTGGCTGAAAAAACAGGGTATGCTGCGCCGCAGCGCTTAATGTGTTGAATATTGCCCGGTAGCGTTTCGCTTACCGGGCTAATTATGTAGAACAGGTAATCACCGTGCTCAACAAACTCTCTCGCCTGCTGGCAGACGCCGGCATTTCACTTACCGATCACCAGAAAAATCAGCTGATTGCGTATGTTGAGATGCTGCACAAATGGAACAAAGCGTACAACCTGACTTCGGTGCGGGATCCCAACGAGATGCTGGTTCGTCACATCCTCGACAGCATTATCGTTGCGCCGCATTTGCAGGGGGAGCGTTTTATTGATGTCGGTACCGGACCGGGATTGCCAGGAATACCGTTGTCCATTGTGCGTCCACAAGCGCATTTCACCCTGCTCGACAGTCTCGGTAAACGCGTGCGTTTCCTGCGTCAGGTCCAGCATGAGCTGAAACTGGATAACATCACGCCGGTACAGAGCCGGGTTGAAGAATTTCCCGCCGAACCGCCGTTTGATGGTGTGATCAGCCGGGCGTTCGCGTCACTCAATGATATGGTGAGCTGGTGTCATCACCTGCCAGACGAGAAAGGCCGTTTTTATGCGCTGAAAGGTCAGTTGCCGGAAGATGAGATTGCGTCGCTGCCTGCTGCGTTTTGCGTTGAGGCTGTCATTAAACTCCAGGTACCGCATCTGGAAGGTGAACGCCATTTGGTGGTGATTAAGCCAAACAAAATTTAATATTTATCAAAAAAAATAGAAAAAAATCGGACTTTTTGTTGTTAAAACACTGAGACATTTTTGCTGATATAAGTCGTTACACTTAACGCCACGTTCACTGTCTATTATCAACAGAGCAACGTGGCGTTTTTGGCTAAAGACAAAATTAGTCAACACTGAAAATATCAGGCTGCTAAAAATCCAGGTAGAGAATCACTCCCCGGTGTTGAATTTTTATTAAAAATGTCAATGGTTGGTTTTTGAGATGTAATCAGTCGTTTTTAAAAGAGTGAGTGATTTTAGGCTTAAATATCAGAAAGTTGAAAAGGCATCATTTGCCAAGTAAATAAATACCGTCGGGGCGAATATGCTCAATGTGTGATCTGAAGCACGCTTTAACACCAGTGTTTACGCGCCATTTGCAGTTTTGCATGATCGTTCACAGTTTGGCTAAAAGTCATAAATGTGGGCCAGGGAAAAATATTTAAACATTTATTCACCTTTTAGCTACTTATTGTTTGAAATCACGAGGGCGCACCGTATAATTTGACCGCTTTTTGATGCTTGACTCTAAGCCTTAAAGAACGTTTTATACGACACGCGGCATACCTCGAAGGGAGCAGGAGTTAAAAACGTGATGTCTGTGTCGCTCTTGAGTCGAAACGTTGCTCGTAAGCTTCTGTTCATTCAGTTTCTGGCGGTAGTAGCAAGTGGATTGCTGTTCAGCCTCAAAGACCTCTTCTGGGGCACTTCCGCAATATGCGGCGGTATGGCAGTCTTTCTGCCTAACGTGTTGTTTATGATATTTGCCTGGCGTCACCAGGCGCATACACCTGCTAAAGGCCGAGTGGCCTGGACGTTCGCCTTCGGCGAAGCCTTCAAGGTGTTAGCGATGCTGATGTTGCTGGTGGTGGCGCTGGCGGTTTTCAAGGCGGTATTTTTGCCGCTAATAGTTACGTGGGTTTTGGTGCTGGTGGTTCAGATACTGGCGCCGGCTGTAATTAACAACAAAGGGTAAAAGGCATCATGGCTTCAGAAAATATGACGCCGCAGGATTACATAGGACACCACCTGAACAACCTTCAGCTGGACCTGCGTACATTCTCGCTGGTAGATCCGTATAACCCCCCAGCCACCTTCTGGACGATCAATATTGACTCCATGTTTTTCTCGGTGGTGCTGGGTCTGTTGTTCCTGCTTATGTTCCGCAGCGTGGCCAAAAAGGCGACCAGCGGCGTACCAGGTAAGTTTCAGACCGCGATTGAGCTGGTAATCGGCTTTGTGCATGGTAGCGTGAAAGACATGTACCATGGCAAAAGCAAGCTGATTGCACCGCTGGCCCTGACTATCTTCGTCTGGGTATTCCTGATGAACCTGATGGACTTACTGCCAATCGACTTGCTGCCGTACATCGGCGAGCATATCTTCGGTCTGCCTGCACTGCGTGTGGTTCCGTCTGCTGACGTGAACATTACCCTGTCCATGGCGCTCGGCGTATTTATCCTCATTCTGTTCTACAGCATCAAAATGAAAGGCATCGGTGGCTTCACGAAAGAGTTGACGCTGCAGCCGTTCAATCACTGGGCGTTCATCCCTGTCAACTTAATCCTTGAAGGGGTAAGTCTGCTATCTAAACCGGTTTCTCTCGGTCTGCGACTGTTCGGCAACATGTATGCCGGTGAGCTGATTTTCATTCTGATTGCTGGTCTGTTGCCGTGGTGGTCACAGTGGATCCTGAATGTGCCCTGGGCCATTTTCCACATCCTGATTATTACGCTGCAAGCCTTCATCTTCATGGTTCTGACGATTGTCTATCTGTCGATGGCGTCTGAAGAGCATTAATTTACCAACACTACTACGTTTTAACTGAAACAAACTGGAGACTGTCATGGAAAACCTGAATATGGATCTGCTGTACATGGCTGCCGCTGTGATGATGGGTCTGGCGGCAATCGGTGCTGCGATCGGTATCGGCATCCTCGGGGGTAAATTCCTGGAAGGCGCAGCGCGTCAACCTGATCTGATTCCTCTGCTGCGTACTCAGTTCTTTATCGTTATGGGTCTGGTGGATGCTATCCCGATGATCGCTGTAGGTCTGGGTCTGTACGTGATGTTCGCTGTCGCGTAGTAAGCGTTGCTTGAATTAAGAGCAATATCAGAACGTTAACTAAATAGAGGCATTGTGCTGTGAATCTTAACGCAACAATCCTCGGCCAGGCCATCGCGTTTGTCCTGTTTGTTCTGTTCTGCATGAAGTATGTATGGCCGCCGTTAATGGCTGCCATCGAGAAGCGTCAAAAAGAAATTGCTGACGGTCTCGCTTCTGCTGAACGCGCACACAAGGATCTTGACCTTGCAAAGGCCAGCGCGACCGACCAGCTGAAAAAAGCGAAGGCGGAAGCTCAGGTAATCATCGAGCAGGCGAACAAACGTCGCGCTCAGATCCTGGACGAAGCCAAAACGGAAGCAGAGCAGGAACGTACTAAAATCGTGGCCCAGGCGCAGGCGGAAATTGATGCCGAGCGTAAACGTGCCCGTGAAGAGCTGCGTAAGCAAGTTGCTATCCTGGCTGTTGCTGGCGCCGAGAAGATCATCGAACGTTCCGTGGATGAAGCTGCTAACAGCGACATCGTGGATAAACTTGTCGCTGAACTGTAAGGAGGGAGGGGCTGATGTCTGAATTTATTACGGTAGCTCGCCCCTACGCCAAAGCAGCTTTTGACTTTGCCGTTGAACACCAATGTGTAGAGCGCTGGCAGGACATGCTGGCGTTTGCCGCTGAGGTGACTAAGAACGAACAAATGGCAGAGCTTCTCTCTGGCGCGCTGGCGCCGGAAACGCTCGCTAAGTCGTTTATCGCAGTTTGCGGTGAGCAACTGGACGAAAACGGTCAGAACCTGATTAAGGTGATGGCTGAAAATAACCGTCTGAACGCGCTCCCGGATGTTCTTGAGCAGTTTATTCACCTGCGTGCCGCGAGTGAGTCTATCTCTGAGGTAGAAGTCACGTCCGCGAACGAACTGAGTGAAGAACAGCTTGCGAAGATTAGTGCTGCGATGGAAAAACGTCTGTCACGCAAAGTTAAGCTGAATTGCAAAATCGATAAGTCTGTAATGGCGGGCGTAATCATCCGTGCGGGTGATATGGTCATTGATGGCAGCGTACGCGGCCGTCTTGAACGCCTTGCAGACGTCTTGCAGTCTTAAGGGGACTGGAGCATGCAACTGAATTCCACCGAAATCAGCGAACTGATCAAGCAGCGCATTGCTCAGTTCAATGTTGTGAGTGAAGCTCACAACGAAGGTACTATTGTTTCTGTAAGTGACGGTGTTATCCGCATTCACGGCCTGGCCGATTGTATGCAGGGTGAGATGATTTCCCTGCCGGGTAACCGTTACGCTATCGCACTGAACCTGGAGCGCGACTCCGTGGGTGCAGTGGTGATGGGTCCATACGCTGACCTCGCCGAAGGCATGAAGGTTAAGTGTACTGGGCGTATTCTGGAAGTTCCGGTTGGCCGTGGCCTGCTGGGTCGTGTGGTGAACACGCTGGGTTCCCCGATTGACGGTAAAGGTCCGGTTGATAACGATGGCTTCTCGCCAATCGAAGTTATCGCACCGGGCGTAATCGAACGTCAGTCCGTCGATCAGCCGGTGCAGACCGGTTATAAATCCGTTGATGCCATGATCCCAATCGGTCGTGGTCAGCGTGAGTTGATCATCGGTGACCGTCAGACCGGTAAAACCGCGATGGCAATCGATGCCATCATCAACCAGCGTGACTCCGGCATCAAATGTGTGTACGTGGCTATCGGCCAGAAAGCGTCCACTATTTCTAACGTGGTTCGTAAGCTGGAAGAACACGGTGCACTTGCCAACACCATCGTTGTGGTGGCGACCGCGTCTGAATCTGCTGCACTGCAATACCTGGCGCCGTATGCCGGTTGTGCAATGGGCGAATACTTCCGTGACCGCGGTGAAGATGCTCTGATCGTTTATGATGACCTGTCTAAACAGGCTGTTGCTTACCGTCAGGTTTCCCTGCTGCTCCGTCGTCCGCCAGGACGTGAAGCCTTCCCGGGTGACGTATTCTACCTCCACTCCCGTCTGCTGGAGCGCGCATCCCGCGTTAACGCGGAATACGTTGAGAAATTCACCAATGGTGAAGTGAAAGGTAAAACCGGCTCCCTGACCGCTCTGCCGATTATCGAAACCCAGGCGGGTGACGTTTCTGCGTTCGTTCCGACCAACGTAATTTCTATTACCGATGGTCAGATCTTCCTGGAAACCAACCTGTTCAACTCCGGTATTCGTCCGGCAGTTAACCCGGGTATCTCCGTATCTCGTGTAGGTGGCGCAGCGCAGACCAAGATCATCAAGAAACTGTCTGGTGGTATTCGTACCGCGCTGGCACAGTATCGTGAACTGGCAGCGTTTTCTCAGTTCGCTTCCGACCTGGATGAAGCTACTCGTAAGCAGCTGAGCCACGGTCAGAAAGTAACTGAACTGCTGAAGCAGAAACAGTATGCCCCAATGTCTGTTGCACAACAGGGCGTGGTGCTGTTTGCGGCTGAACGCGGTTACCTCGAAGATGTGGAACTGGCGAAAATCGGTAGCTTCGAAGCCGCTCTGCTGGCTTACGTCGACCGTGATCACGCTCCGCTGATGCAAGAGATTAACCAGTCCGGTGGCTATAACGACGAAATCGAAGGCAAGCTGAAAGCTATCCTCGATTCCTTCAAAGCAACCCAGTCCTGGTAACGTCTGGCGGCTTGTCTTAGGACAGGCCGCAAGGCATTGAGGAGAAGCTCATGGCCGGCGCAAAAGAGATACGTAGTAAGATCGCAAGCGTCCAGAACACGCAGAAGATCACTAAAGCGATGGAGATGGTCGCCGCTTCCAAAATGCGTAAATCGCAGGATCGCATGGCGGCCAGCCGTCCTTATGCAGAGACCATGCGCAAAGTGATTGGTCACCTTGCGAATGGTAATCTGGAATATAAGCACCCGTACCTGGAAGAACGCGACGTTAAACGCGTGGGCTACCTGGTGGTGTCGACTGACCGTGGTCTGTGCGGTGGCTTGAACATTAACCTGTTCAAAAAGCTGCTGGCGGATATGAAAACATGGTCC
The DNA here is from genome assembly GCF_030332305.1 of Citrobacter sp. Ct235. Taxonomy (NCBI): domain Bacteria; kingdom Pseudomonadati; phylum Pseudomonadota; class Gammaproteobacteria; order Enterobacterales; family Enterobacteriaceae; genus Citrobacter; species Citrobacter sp. Ct235. The sequence goes on along the minus strand of NZ_JAOWIC010000041.1, from coordinate 455,174 downwards.
GATAAAGGCGTTCAGTGCGATATCGCAATGATCGGCTCTAAGGGCGTGTCTTTCTTTAATTCCGTTGGTGGTAACGTGGTTGCTCAGGTAACCGGTATGGGGGATAACCCTTCCCTGTCCGAACTGATCGGTCCGGTTAAAGTGATGCTGCAGGCCTACGATGAAGGTCGTCTGGACAGACTGTACGTTGTCAGCAACAAATTTATCAACACCATGTCTCAGGTTCCGACTCTCACTCAACTGCTGCCATTACCGGCATCAGAAGATGAAGAGTTAAAACAAAAAGCCTGGGATTACCTGTATGAACCCGATCCGAAACCGCTGCTGGATACCCTGCTGCGTCGTTACGTTGAGTCTCAGGTTTATCAGGGCGTGGTAGAAAACCTGGCCAGCGAGCAGGCCGCACGTATGGTGGCGATGAAAGCCGCGACCGACAATGGCGGCAGCCTGATTAAAGAGCTGCAGTTGGTATACAACAAAGCTCGTCAGGCCAGCATTACTCAGGAACTCACCGAAATCGTCGGTGGTGCATCCGCGGTATAACCAGGTTAATTCGTAGAGGATTCAAGATGGCTACTGGAAAAATTGTCCAGGTAATCGGCGCCGTGGTTGACGTCGAATTCCCTCAGGATGCCGTACCGCGCGTGTACGATGCTCTTGAGGTTATGAATGGTAAAGAGAGTCTGGTGCTGGAAGTTCAGCAGCAGCTCGGCGGCGGTATCGTACGTACCATCGCGATGGGTTCTTCCGACGGTCTGCGTCGTGGTCTGGAAGTGAAAGACCTCGAGCACCCGATCGAAGTCCCGGTAGGTAAAGCAACCCTGGGTCGTATCATGAACGTCCTGGGTCACCCGATCGACATGAAAGGCGATATCGGTGAAGAAGAGCGTTGGGCTATCCACCGCGCAGCGCCGTCCTATGAAGAGCTGTCCAGCTCTCAGGAACTGCTGGAAACCGGTATCAAAGTTATCGACTTGATGTGTCCGTTTGCGAAGGGCGGTAAAGTCGGTCTGTTCGGTGGTGCGGGTGTAGGTAAAACCGTAAACATGATGGAGCTCATCCGTAACATCGCGATCGAGCACTCCGGTTACTCTGTGTTTGCGGGCGTAGGTGAACGTACTCGTGAGGGTAACGACTTCTACCACGAAATGACCGACTCCAACGTTCTGGATAAAGTATCCCTGGTATATGGCCAGATGAACGAGCCGCCGGGAAACCGTCTGCGCGTAGCGCTGACCGGCCTGACCATGGCAGAGAAATTCCGTGACGAAGGTCGTGACGTACTGCTGTTTGTCGATAACATCTATCGTTACACCCTGGCCGGTACGGAAGTTTCCGCACTGCTGGGCCGTATGCCATCAGCGGTAGGTTACCAGCCGACCCTGGCGGAAGAGATGGGTGTTCTGCAGGAACGTATCACCTCTACCAAAACCGGTTCTATTACCTCCGTTCAGGCGGTATATGTACCTGCGGATGACTTGACTGACCCGTCACCAGCCACCACCTTTGCTCACTTAGATGCAACCGTGGTACTGAGCCGTCAGATCGCGTCTCTGGGTATCTACCCGGCCGTTGACCCGCTGGATTCCACCAGCCGTCAGCTGGATCCACTGGTGGTTGGCCAGGAACACTACGACACCGCGCGTGGCGTACAGTCCCTGCTGCAACGTTATCAGGAACTGAAAGACATCATCGCCATCCTGGGTATGGATGAACTGTCTGAAGAAGACAAACTGGTGGTAGCACGTGCGCGTAAGATCCAGCGCTTCCTGTCCCAGCCGTTCTTCGTTGCGGAAGTATTCACCGGTTCTCCGGGTAAATACGTTTCCCTGAAAGACACCATCCGTGGCTTTAAAGGCATCATGGAAGGCGAGTATGACCACCTGCCAGAGCAGGCGTTCTACATGGTTGGTTCTATCGACGAAGCCGTAGAAAAAGCCAAAAAACTTTAACGCCTTAATCGGAGGGTGATATGGCAATGACTTACCACCTGGACGTCGTCAGCGCAGAGCAACAAATGTTCTCTGGTCTGGTCGAGAAAATCCAGGTAACGGGTAGTGAAGGTGAACTGGGGATTTTCCCTGGGCATGCCCCACTGCTCACCGCCATTAAGCCTGGTATGATCCGCATCGTTAAACAGTTCGGTCATGAAGAGTTTATCTACCTGTCTGGCGGCATTCTCGAAGTGCAACCTGGCAGCGTGACCGTACTGGCTGATACCGCGATTCGCGGGCAGGATCTCGATGAAGCGAGAGCCCTGGAAGCGAAACGTAAGGCTGAAGAGCATATTAAGAGCTCTCATGGTGACGTGGATTACGCTCAGGCATCTGCGGAACTGGCCAAAGCGATCGCGAAACTGCGCGTTATCGAGTTGACCAAAAAAGCGATGTAACACCGGGTTGAAAAACAAAAACCAGTCTGATTTCAGGCTGGTTTTTTTTTGCCTGCTATTTTTGTACGGTTGCGTCATCTTTCTTTATGGATCAAAAAAAGAGCAAAAACATTAGCCTGGCGTGTTAATCACGGTATCAGGTGACTTTTCAGAAGACAAAAGCCGCAGCAATGGACGAAAATGTCTCTATCTCCGTTGGGGAAATCTCGCGATTGTGCGTTTTATCCTCTGCCCATTTCACGATGAAAAAAATGTAGTATTTTCAACGTGAAACGGTATAAATTCGTTCTCAAATTACAGTCAGGACGCGTATGTTGAATAAAGCGATGAGCGTAGTGATCCTTGCCGCAGGCAAAGGCACACGTATGTATTCCGATCTTCCAAAAGTACTGCATACCCTTGCCGGGAAATCGATGGTTCAGCATGTCATTGATGTTGCTAATGAATTAGGTTCATCACAGGTGCACCTCGTTTACGGCCACGGTGGCGAACTGCTTAAAAAAAGCCTGAAAGAAGACAACCTGAACTGGGTGTTGCAGGCGGAGCAGTTGGGCACAGGCCACGCTATGCAGCAGGCAGCGCCTTTCTTTGGCGATGATGAAGACATTTTAATGCTCTACGGCGACGTCCCGCTGATCTCGATTGAAACCTTACAGCGCCTGCGCGATGCCAAACCCCTGGGGGGGATTGGTCTGCTCACGGTTAAGCTGGACGATCCGAGCGGCTATGGTCGTATCACGCGTGAAAATGGCAAAGTGACCGGTATCGTTGAGCATAAAGATGCCAGCGATGAACAGCGTCAGATCCAGGAAATCAATACCGGGATACTGATTGCAAACGGCGCTGACATGAAGCGCTGGCTGTCTAAACTGACCAATAACAATGCACAGGGTGAATACTACATCACCGATATCATTGCGCTGGCTTATCAGGAAGGTCGTGAAATCGCGGCAGTTCATCCCGATCGTCTGAGTGAAGTTGAAGGTGTAAACAACCGTCTGCAACTTTCCCGTCTGGAACGCGTTTATCAGTCCGAGCAAGCGGAAAAACTGCTGCTGGCGGGCGTGATGCTGCGCGATCCGGCGCGTTTTGACCTGCGCGGTACGCTCGCTCACGGGCGAGATGTCGAAATTGATACTAACGTTATCATCGAAGGTCACGTCACGCTTGGCCATCGTGTGAAGATTGGGACGGGTTGCGTCATTAAAAACAGCGTCATTGGCGATGACTGTGAAATCAGTCCGTACAGCGTGGTGGAAGATGCCCATCTGGACGCGGCATGCACTATTGGGCCGTTCGCTCGTTTGCGTCCTGGTGCACAGCTGATGGAAGGTGCTCACGTGGGCAACTTCGTTGAGATGAAGAAAGCGCGTCTCGGTAAAGGCTCAAAAGCCGGTCACCTGACCTATCTGGGCGATGCGGAAATTGGCGATAACGTGAATATTGGCGCAGGTACGATCACCTGCAATTACGATGGCGCGAACAAGTTTAAAACCATCATTGGCGACGATGTGTTTGTCGGATCCGATACCCAACTGGTGGCACCGGTGACCGTGGGTAATGGGGTGACCATTGCAGCGGGGACCACCGTCACCCGCAACGTTGCGGATAATGAACTGGTCATCAGCCGAGTGCCGCAGGTGCATAAGCAGGGCTGGAAGCGTCCGGTGAAGAAAAAGTAACAACCCGGCGGGTGTGCTTCGTTTACCCGCCCTACGTTTTTGTAGGCCTGATAAGGCGTAGCCGCCATCAGGCTAACTCGGCTGAGGAGGTAAACATATACCTCCCGCCTAAAAGCAGTACCTATAAAAATAACCCCATTCTCTACAAGGCTCGGGGCGCCCGAAAAAACGGGCATACAGGTCGAAAGACAACGACAGGCATAATGCCTTGATTCGGAATAAAAAAATATGTGTGGAATTGTTGGCGCTATCGCGCAACGTGATGTAGCTGAAATCCTTCTTGAAGGTTTACGTCGTCTGGAATACCGCGGTTACGACTCTGCTGGTCTGGCCGTGGTGGACGCAGAAGGTCATATGACCCGTCTGCGTCGTCTGGGTAAAGTACAGATGCTGTCTCAGGCTGCGGAAGAACATCCGCTGCACGGCGGCACCGGTATTGCTCACACCCGTTGGGCTACGCATGGCGAACCTTCGGAAGCAAACGCGCATCCGCATGTTTCTGAACACATTGTGGTGGTGCATAACGGCATCATCGAAAACCATGAACCGCTGCGTGAAGAACTGAAAGCGCGCGGCTATACCTTCGTTTCAGAAACAGACACCGAAGTGATTGCTCACTTAGTGCACTGGGAACTGGAACAGGGCGGTACGCTGCGTGATGCCGTGCTGCGCACTATCCCGCAACTGCGCGGTGCGTACGGTACGGTTATCATGGATACCCGTCATCCGGATACGTTGCTGGCTGCGCGTTCGGGTAGTCCGCTGGTTATCGGTCTGGGTATGGGCGAGAACTTTATCGCCTCCGATCAGCTGGCGCTGCTGCCGGTAACCCGTCGCTTTATCTTCCTTGAAGAAGGCGATATTGCGGAAGTGACCCGTCGTTCTGTCGCGATTTTTGATAAAACTGGCGCGGACGTGAAACGTCAGGACATCGAATCTAATCTGCAATATGACGCAGGTGATAAAGGTATCTATCGCCACTACATGCAGAAAGAGATCTACGAACAGCCGAACGCGATTAAAAATACGCTGACCGGGCGCATTAGCCACGGCGAAGTGGATTTAAGCGAACTTGGACCGAAGGCCAACGAGCTGTTGTCTCAGGTTGAGCATATCCAGATCATCGCGTGTGGGACGTCCTATAACTCCGGGATGGTTTCTCGCTACTGGTTTGAATCGCTGGCCGGTATTCCGTGCGACGTCGAAATCGCCTCAGAATTCCGTTACCGCAAATCAGCAGTACGCCGTAACAGCCTGATGATCACCCTGTCTCAGTCTGGCGAAACGGCAGATACGCTGGCAGGTCTGCGTTTGTCGAAAGAGCTGGGCTATCTGGGCTCACTCGCCATCTGTAACGTTCCGGGCTCTTCTCTGGTGCGTGAATCGGATCTGGCGATGATGACCAATGCCGGCACGGAAATCGGCGTGGCGTCGACGAAAGCGTTTACCACTCAGTTAACCGTTCTGTTGATGCTGGTGGCGAAACTGGCGCGTCTGAAAGGTCTGGATGCGTCCATTGAGCATGACATCGTTCATGGTCTGCAGGCGCTGCCGAGCCGTATCGAGCAAATGCTTTCTCAGGACAAGCGCATTGAAGCGTTGGCTGAAGATTTCTCTGACAAACATCACGCCCTGTTCCTGGGCCGTGGCGATCAGTATCCGATCGCGCTGGAAGGCGCGTTGAAGCTGAAAGAGATCTCCTACATTCACGCAGAAGCCTATGCGGCAGGTGAGCTGAAACACGGCCCACTGGCGCTGATTGATGCCGATATGCCGGTTATCGTTGTTGCCCCGAACAACGAACTGCTGGAAAAACTGAAGTCCAACATCGAAGAAGTGCGCGCCCGTGGTGGTCAGCTGTATGTCTTCGCCGATCAGGACGCCGGTTTTGCCAGCAGCGACAATATGCACATCATTGAGATGCCGCATGTGGAAGAGGTGATTGCACCGATCTTCTACACCGTGCCGCTACAGCTGCTGGCCTATCACGTGGCGCTGATTAAAGGCACCGACGTGGATCAGCCGCGTAACCTGGCTAAATCGGTTACCGTCGAGTAAAACGTTCATGCCCTGCGAAAGCGGGGCATTTTTTTCACTTCCGCTCTGTTTTTAATCAATTCTCCTGCCGTTTTAATGTGACAAATCGTCATCTTCAGCTACTTTTTTCAGTGTCACAGAAATAAAATTTTCCTGAAAAGCTATTGTCATATTGTTAGTTAACTTTATGATAAATAGTAAAAAAATGATTTACATTTAACTGAAATTTTCATTGTCATAAAACTGTCATATTTCGTACATTTAACTGTCACCTGTTTGTCCTATTTTGCTCATCGTAGCCACTTAACAATGATTTACGAAAATCTTGCAGGAGACATTATGAAAGTTATGCGTACCACTGTCGCAACTGTTGTCGCCGCGACCTTATCTATGAGCGCTTTCTCTGCGTTAGCAGCAGCAAGTCTGACAGGTGCAGGTGCAACTTTTCCTGCGCCGGTGTATGCCAAATGGGCTGATACTTATCAGAAAGAGACCGGTAGTAAAGTCAACTACCAGGGTATCGGCTCCTCCGGTGGTGTTAAACAAATTACAGCGAATACCGTTGATTTCGGTGCCTCTGATGCGCCGCTGTCTGACGAAAAACTGAATCAGGAAGGCCTGTTCCAGTTCCCGACCGTTATTGGCGGCGTGGTACTGGCGGTGAACATCCCGGGTCTGAAGTCTGGCGAACTGGTGCTGGATGGTAAAACGCTGGGTGACATCTACCTGGGTAAAATCAAGAAGTGGGATGATGAAGCCATCACCAAACTGAACCCGGGCGTGAAATTGCCTTCTCAGAACATCGCCGTCGTGCGTCGTGCTGATGGTTCCGGTACCTCCTTCGTCTTCACCAGCTATCTGGCAAAAGTCAACGAAGAGTGGAAGACCAAAGTGGGCGCAGGCTCTACCGTTAACTGGCCGACAGGCCTCGGCGGTAAAGGTAACGACGGTATCGCCGCGTTCGTACAGCGTCTGCCAGGCTCCATCGGCTACGTTGAATACGCTTACGCTAAGCAGAACAACCTGGCGTATACCAAGCTGATTTCAGCTGATGGCAAACCGGTTAGCCCAACCGAAGAGAACTTCGCCAACGCCGCGAAAGGTGCTGACTGGAGCAAATCTTTCGCGCAGGATCTGACGAACCAGAAAGGTGACGGTGCGTGGCCAATTACTTCCACCACTTTCATCCTGGTTCACAAAGAGCAGAAGAAACCTGAGCAGGGTGCTGAAGTGCTGAAATTCTTCGACTGGGCATACAAAAATGGCGGCAAACAGGCTAATGAACTGGATTACGCCAGCCTGCCGGACAGCGTGGTTGAGCAGATCCGTGCGGCATGGAAGACCAATGTGAAAGACAGCAGCGGTAAAGCGCTGTACTAACAGAATATCTTTGACGAATTGGCGGATGGCGCTACGCTTATCCGCCCTACAGTTATGAATGTAGGCCCGCTTTGTAGGCCGGATAAGCGTAGCGCCATCCGGCTGGGGCAACTTCGTAAACGCGTTTAATGGAAAGAGTGATTTATGGCTGCAACCAAGCCTGCTTTTAACCCGCCGGGTAAAAAGGGTGACAAAATCTTCAGCGCGCTGGTAAAACTGGCTGCGCTGATTGTGCTATTGATGTTGGGTGGCATTATTGTCTCTCTGATCATCTCCTCCTGGCCCAGCATTGAGAAATTTGGTTTCTCATTCCTCTGGACGAAAGACTGGGACGCGCCAAACGACATCTACGGTGCGCTGGTACCGATCTACGGTACGCTGGTCACCTCCTTTATCGCACTGCTGATCGCCGTTCCGGTGAGCTTCGGCATTGCCCTGTTTTTGACGGAACTTGCGCCTGGCTGGCTGCGTCGCCCGCTGGGCATCGCAATTGAACTGCTGGCGGCTATCCCGAGTATCGTATACGGCATGTGGGGCCTGTTTATCTTTGCGCCGTTGTTTGCGACTTATTTCCAGGAACCGGTCGGGAATATCCTTTCCAACATTCCGTTTGTTGGCGCGCTGTTCTCCGGCCCGGCGTTTGGTATCGGTATTCTGGCGGCAGGGGTGATCCTCGCCATCATGATAATTCCCTACATTGCGGCGGTAATGCGTGATGTGTTCGAACAAACGCCGGTGATGATGAAAGAGTCTGCCTACGGTATCGGCTGCACCACCTGGGAGGTTATCTGGCGCATCGTACTGCCGTTCACCAAAAATGGGGTGATTGGCGGCATCATGCTGGGGCTGGGTCGTGCTCTGGGTGAAACGATGGCGGTCACCTTTATCATCGGTAATACCTACCAGCTCGACAGCGCGTCGCTGTATATGCCTGGTAACAGCATTACCTCGGCGCTGGCGAATGAATTTGCGGAAGCGGAATCTGGTCTGCACGTTGCGGCGTTGATGGAGCTGGGGCTGATTCTGTTTGTGATTACCTTCATCGTGCTGGCAGCGTCTAAGTTTATGATTTTGCGCCTTGCGAAGAACGAGGGGGCACGCTAATGGCTACGCTTGAAATGCAAACCACCGCAGCGCTGGCGGAATCCCGCCGCAAAATGCAGGCGCGTCGCCGGATGAAAAACCGTATCGCGCTGACGCTCTCAATGGCGACGATGGCGTTTGGCCTGTTCTGGCTCGTCTGGATCCTGATGTCCACGATTACCCGCGGTATCGACGGAATGTCGCTGGCGCTGTTCACCGAAATGACGCCGCCGCCGAACACAACGGGTGGCGGTCTGGCGAATGCCCTGGCGGGCAGTGGTTTGTTGATCCTCTGGGCGACCGTGTTTGGTACGCCGTTGGGCATCATGGCCGGGATTTATCTGGCGGAATATGGTCGTAAATCGTGGCTGGCGGAAGTGATTCGTTTCATCAACGATATTCTGCTTTCCGCCCCGTCTATTGTGGTTGGTCTGTTCGTGTACACCATCGTGGTGGCGCAGATGGAGCATTTCTCCGGCTGGGCGGGCGTAATCGCGCTGGCGCTGCTGCAGGTGCCTATCGTGATTCGAACCACCGAGAACATGTTGAAACTGGTGCCGGACAGCCTGCGTGAAGCGGCTTATGCGCTGGGGACGCCGAAGTGGAAAATGATCTCCGCGATTACGTTGAAAGCGTCTGTTTCCGGGATTATGACCGGTATCCTGCTGGCGATTGCGCGTATCGCGGGTGAAACCGCCCCGCTGCTGTTTACTGCGCTCTCCAACCAGTTCTGGAGTACCGACATGATGCAGCCGATCGCCAACCTGCCGGTCACCATCTTTAAATTTGCGATGAGCCCGTTTGCTGAATGGCAGCAGTTGGCGTGGGCCGGGGTGCTGATCATTACGCTGTGCGTACTGCTGCTGAACATTCTGGCACGCGTTATTTTCGCCAAGAGTAAACACGGTTAATTATTTGCGGCGTGGCGGATGCGACGCCGAATGAGGAATAGATTGAAATGAGTATGGTTGATACTGCTCCGGGTAAGATTCAGGTTCGTGATTTGAACTTCTACTACGGCAAATTCCATGCCCTGAAGAACATCAACCTGGATATCGCGAAGAATCAGGTGACGGCGTTTATCGGGCCCTCTGGCTGCGGTAAATCGACGCTGCTGCGTACGTTCAACAAGATGTTTGAACTGTATCCGGAACAGCGTGCGGAAGGTGAAATTCTGCTGGATGGTGACAATATCCTCACCAACACCCAGGATATCGCTCTGCTGCGTGCCAAAGTGGGGATGGTATTCCAGAAGCCGACGCCGTTCCCGATGTCTATCTACGACAACATCGCTTTTGGCGTGCGTCTGTTTGAGAAGCTGTCCCGTGCGGATATGGATGAGCGCGTGCAGTGGGCGTTGACCAAGGCCGCATTGTGGAATGAAACCAAAGATAAATTGCACCAGAGCGGGTACTCTCTCTCCGGTGGTCAGCAGCAGCGTCTGTGCATCGCGCGGGGTATCGCCATTCGCCCGGAAGTCTTGCTGCTGGATGAGCCATGTTCAGCGCTGGACCCTATCTCAACGGGTCGTATCGAAGAGCTGATTACTGAGCTGAAACAGGATTACACCGTGGTGATCGTGACCCACAACATGCAGCAGGCTGCGCGTTGTTCCGACCATACGGCGTTTATGTACCTGGGCGAGTTGATTGAGTTCAGCAACACGGACGACCTGTTCACCAAGCCCGCGAAGAAACAAACCGAAGATTACATTACTGGCCGCTACGGTTGATATGCCCGGGCATCTGGAGAAATGATGGACAATTTAAACCTTAATAAACACATTTCCGGTCAGTTCAACGCCGAACTGGAAAGCATCCGCACTCAGGTAATGACGATGGGCGGCATGGTTGAGCAGCAGCTTTCTGATGCTATTACCGCGATGCACAATCAGGACAGCGAGCTGGCGAAACGCGTTGTTGATGGCGATAAGCACGTCAACATGATGGAAGTGGCGATCGATGAAGCCTGTGTTCGCATCATCGCCAAGCGTCAGCCCACGGCGAGCGACCTGCGTCTGGTGATGGCTATCATCAAAACCATCGCCGAGCTGGAGCGTATTGGCGACGTGGCGGATAAAATTTGTCGTACTGCGCTGGAGAAATTCTCCCAGCAGCACCAGCCGCTGTTGGTGAGCCTGGAGTCACTGGGTCGTCATACCATACAGATGCTGCACGATGTGCTGGATGCGTTTGCGCGTATGGATCTGGACGAAGCGGTTCGTATCTACCGTGAAGACAAGAAAGTTGACCAGGAATACGAAGGGATCGTACGTCAACTGATGACCTATATGATGGAAGATTCGCGTACGATTCCCAGCGTGCTGACCGCGTTGTTCTGCGCACGCTCTATCGAGCGTATTGGCGACCGCTGCCAGAATATCTGCGAATACATCTTTTACTTCGTGAAGGGTCAGGATTTCCGCCACGTGGGCGGCGATGAGCTGGATAAGCTGCTGGCGGGTAAAGATCCGAAAGAGTGATTTTTTTGGCGGGTGGCGCTTCGCTTACCCGCCCTACAAAACCATGGATCCTGTAGGCCGGATAAGCGCGAACGCCATCCGGCTTTTTTATTATCGCGTAATATTCCACCCGCGCGCCTTCCACAACGCTGGCAACTGTTCCAGGCTGGTAAAGGTTGTCACTTTCGGATGATCGATCGGTTTGTTATGCGGATCGGCGCAGAAGTAGAACACTTCCATTCCGGCATCAATTCCTGACTGTGCACCCGCAGAAGAGTCGTCTACCAGAATGCAGTTCTGTGCATTGACGTTCATGGCTTTTGCCGCATGGAACATCAGCGCCGGATCGGGCTTCCAGCGTTGAATATCGTAACCGCTGTACAGCTTGTCCGGGAAATGGTGCAGCATGCCCAGTTTACCCAGCGAGTGCTGCATTTTGCTGACCGGACCGTTAGAGACCACGCACATCGGCACCGTCATGCTGTCCAGCAGTGTATTCGCACCAGGGATCACTTCCAGCTCTGAGTCGAACAGGCGTGCGACCTCGGCGCGGTAGACGGGTTCTAAGTCGGCTTTTGCCAACGTCACCCCATGTTCCTCATTTATGATATCAATGATTTCGTAGAGTTTTACGCCCTTAAAGCGTTTAAAAGTGTCTTCGAGATCGAGGGTGATACCGAATTCCTGGAACATTGCGACATACGCGCGGGAACAGATCACTTCACTGTCGACCAGCGTACCGTCACAGTCGAAAAATACCGCTTCAATTCCGGACATGCCTTTCCCTTTTCACTAGTTTAACGTTTACGTACTGCCTGATTGTGCAACGCAATCGTTGCCGTATAAGCAAATGCAATGAAAAAAACATCTCACAATCACCCCCTATTGTCGCATTTTGGTATAGGATAGCGACGAATTTTCCCTCCTTGTTTGGAAATTGATAATGAGTCAACAACACACAACCCAGACGTCTGGTCAGGGGATGCTGGAACGCGTGTTTAAACTGCGCGAACATGGCACGACGGCACGGACCGAAGTGATAGCCGGTTTTACCACCTTCCTGACGATGGTTTACATCGTTTTTGTTAACCCGCAAATTCTGGGCGTGGCAGGCATGGACACCAGCGCCGTCTTTGTGACCACCTGTCTGATTGCCGCGTTTGGCAGCATTCTGATGGGTCTGTTTGCTAATCTGCCGGTGGCGCTGGCGCCCGCGATGGGGCTGAATGCGTTCTTTGCCTTCGTTGTGGTCGGCGCGATGGGTCTGTCGTGGCAGGTCGGTATGGGGGCGATTTTCTGGGGCGCCGTCGGTCTGCTGCTGCTGACTATCTTCCGCGTGCGTTACTGGATGATTGCCAATATTCCGGTCAGTCTGCGTGTGGGTATTACCAGCGGTATCGGTTTATTCATCGGCATGATGGGTCTGAAAAACGCAGGCGTGATCGTCGCGAATCCTGAAACGCTGGTGAGCATCGGTAATCTGACCTCCCACAGCGTACTGTTGGGCGTGCTCGGTTTCTTTATCATCGCTATCCTGGCGTCACGTAACATTCACGCCGCCGTGCTGGTGTCTATCATCGTCACCACGCTGTTGGGCTGGATGCTGGGTGATGTGCACTATAACGGTATTGTCTCTGCGCCGCCGAGCGTCTCGTCGGTGATTGGGCATGTCGATCTGGCAGGCTCGTTTAACATCGGTCTGGCTGGGGTGATTTTCTCCTTCATGCTGGTTAACCTGTTTGACTCCTCCGGGACACTGATCGGCGTGACTGACAAAGCCGGTCTGGCGGATGAAAAAGGGAAATTCCCGCGCATGAAACAGGCGCTGTTTGTTGATAGCGTCTCCTCCGTGACCGGGGCATTTATCGGTACCTCTTCCGTCACCGCTTATATCGAGTCCTCTTCCGGCGTTTCTGTCGGTGGGCGCACCGGCTTGACCGCTGTGATCGTGGGTCTGCTGTTCCTGTTGGTTATCTTCCTGTCGCCGCTGGCGGGGATGGTGCCGGGCTATGCAGCTGCGGGTGCGCTGATTTACGTTGGCGTGTTAATGACCTCCAGCCTGGCGCGCGTGAAGTGGGACGACCTTACTGAATCCGTGCCGGCGTTTATCACTGCCGTGATGATGCCATTCAGCTTCTCAATTACCGAAGGGATCGCGCTGGGCTTTATCTCTTACTGCGTGATGAAAATCGGTACCGGTCGTCTGCGCGATCTGAGCCCGTGCGTAGTGGTTGTGGCGCTGTTGTTTGTGCTGAAGATTGTGTTTATCGACGCACACTAACTTCTTGCCGTTGCCGGATGACGCTGCGCTTATCCGGCCTACAAATTGCGATAGTAGGTCGGATGGTTTTACGCTTTCACGCGCTGGATGTAGTTTGTGGTGTCAGGTGGCGCTTCGCTTACCTGACCTACAGGAGAGTGTCGGCCCGGTAAGCGCTAGCGCCACCGGGCTTTTTATTAGGCTTTAACCCGCTGGATATAGTCGCCAAACGCGGTGAGCTGGCCAGTCAGATGGTCCAGGGTACTCTGATCGATCACTTCACCCGTCTGCGGGTCCACTTTGTTCTGAATCACTCCACCCATAAATTCAGGCTTGTTCATCACCATCGCATCCAGGAAGACCAGAATCTGGCGCAGATGATACTGGCAGCGTGCTCCGCCAATCGCCCCCATTGAACTGGTCTGGATAAGCACCGGTTTGCCGGAAAGCGGCTGATCGGGCAGGCGCGACAGCCAGTCGATGGCATTTTTCAGGCCACCCGGCACCGAGTAGTTATATTCAGGAGTGACGATAACCACGCCATCGGCATTGCGAATTTGTTCAGCCAGTGCTTCAACGCTTGCTGGAAAACCTTCTTCCTGTTGCACGTCGGCATCGTAAAGTGGGATATCACCGATAGACGGTAACGCACTCACTTCCATCCCCGCCGGGGCTATTTTAGGCAGCGTACGGGCAACCATACCGTTAAATGAACCTTTGCGCAGGCTTCCCAGTAACGTAACAACGTTCAACGTTTCAGACATGGTAACTCCATCAGTTATGCGTATAAGACGTCGCAGCAGATAATTGCGCGAATCGCATCAGACGACCCGTTGGCGCATTCGCACGGGTCTGGATATCAGGCAGGCTTTTCCAGCCCTGCTTACCATCAAACTCCCAAAGCTGAAGTTTATCAATGCCTGGTGTAACCGCAACCGACCATACCAGCAGGTCTTCGGCATCACAGATGGCTTCAATCTGGGTAACATGTGCACATTTCAGACGCCCGGCACCCGGTAGTAGCTGCAGCTCGCGCGGATCGTCATTGCGGACGTCCCCCGTCAGTTTCAGGACGCTCTGACGCAAGGTGATCATCTGTGCACGCGCTTCGTCCGGATCGTTTTGCTTGCTGATCCACAGATTTTCAATGCTGGAAAAGGCCGGAACCTCAACAGAATGGGGGCTGATAAATCCTCGGGTAGCGCGCTGGAGTTCCATATCCAGTCCACATTCCCCTTCGGTTGTCAGCGTCACGCCGACCATATTGCCAGCATAGGCGATGGAAAAACTCGGCAAATTTTTATCGCGAAACGCCGGCTTACCTTTGGCTTTGTATACGATTTCCGGTAACTCGAGCGTGCCATACAGCATAAACATCAGCTCGGCGAGAAGGCCTCGGGATGCCAGAAAACGGGTCTGGCGATGTGTTGGCAGTCTTCGTGCTTCATGATGGCAGGATGACGGGAGACGCATAGAAATCAGGTGTCCCTCCGTCAGGATCCCTCTGGCAAAATGGGTCGCCATTTTTCTCTCCATGATTAATGGTCGTTGATAATGACGAGAGTAACATTTACTCGGTTTATAGACAGAGTAAATCGCCAAAAAGTACGACTGAATCAGCCTCCCTTACGCGCATTTACATTTCCTGGTGCATATTGGCTGTTTTTGCGTCAGGACCGGTCGTGATACAGGGCGTTGATGTTCTCTCTTAACCAGATGAATTTCGGGCTATGGCTGCTGCGGTTGTGCCAGCGTTGGGGGAAAGGTATCAACCGTTTTTCCAGCACGCGGCATTGAATGGCAGAGATCGGGCGACAAGGGGGCTGGTGGAGTTGGTTATGGTGATGACAATAGGCGCATTTGCTAATGCCTCCGATATGACTTTGACGTCCATCAGCCACCTGGAAATGATAATGATCTTGCAGCATTTTTCTCATGGTGAGATTTAAAATCCCTGACCGTATCGTATGACAAAGTGCTCTGTCTAACATGCCACAGCGAGTTAAATCGAAAGGCCATCGGTAAATATATCGAAGTCTGGCATTATCCGGATGGGTGAAAAGAATAGCGGTTTAATGGTTCAGTTCTTTCCTACGTCACTGATGAGAGTTTCTCGGAAATCGACCTTGGGTTATCGTAGACAATCAGCGTCTTGAATTCGTTCAGGACAAACGCGACATTAATCATTCACAATGAATTCTCGCGGCGATGTTCCTTCGCGGTGGCGGAGAAAACCAACAGAGAATAAATCTCAGCGTTTGCTGGGCTGTGACGATATGCGCGATGCGTTGAATATATTGCCCTTTCGCTCTGAGGCATTTTAGGTTGAATAAATCCAGTGATATTGGATACAAAAATAATGAATGGCTAATCTCATTTCTGGCTGGAAACAAAAAACCTCATTGTATGGTGAACTATTTGTGCTGAGCCTCTATGTCAATTGCAATCAGTATGCCTTTTTTAATGGATATTAAATCGCGGTCTCTGAATTTTTTTAACTCTTCCATTACGGCACTTTTGGATACTTTTGTACGTTCACAAATATAGGAGCAAACATTTATTTTACAACGTTCAGTCTCAGGGAGATTATTTATTTGAATAAGATACAGCCATACAATTTCACTCGTTTTTCTTTCTGACATTAACCGATCTCGGTAAAGTGCAACACTTAACTGAAATGCTAATATTGTTGAAACTGCAGCCCAGTGTTCAGGCTTGTCATTTAACGCTTGTAATACATTCTCTCGTGGCACAAACCAAAGTTTACTTTTGAATCTGCGATAAGTGGCTATCTTCAACCCAGTTATGACTTCACTAAGACAAAAAACATTCGGTGCCGGAACTTGCCATATTATGTAATCATCTTCTATACTGGAAAGTTGCACGATACCTTCGGTATGAAGTATAACGCCAATTTCCGGTGTGATGATCTGATGACTCCTGAGAGGCTGTGCCCAGGGCATTAGTAATGAAATCAACTCGACTATCTCTTCTTTAGGCTTAAAGATCGGCATGTTAATTGCTGGTGTAATAAGCGTTTTTTCCATTATATCCTCCAGGAAAATCATTGATATGTTATTGTAAACGCAATCATTGCATTTATAAACCCCGGTTAAACACTATTCTCGTTTTAAAAGTAATGTCGCCGCAAGGGGGTAACAAAAATACCTTTTGCATTTGTCATCCCGACGTTGATAAGAGTGTTTAGCTGGACTTGAGTTCCTTGTATTAACAATTGGATACCAAAATTTTATACAGAACCCGTAACCGTACTATCTTCCATAATCCGCTTGTTTTGTTATCAACACCATCCGTCAGGAATAAAAAATTATGCAAAAATCAAATTAAAATTGTAAGTTATTACCTTTTTCTGAAGACTACTGAGAGTACAGGCATAATATTTAACCAAAAAAAGCTTTCTTTGTCAGAAGACCGGTTGGATGTATCTATTTTAGTGGCCTGGATAGATTTTTTCTGATTATTATCAGTTTGAAATAATTGAGGGTTAAAGTAAATGGTTTATATCACCGCTTCAGATATATAAACGTCACCACCAATAATCTCAACCGGTGTGGTTAAGGATGGAAGTGTGCACAGAAACAGCCATCAAGTGAAAGAAAATATCACTGATCCTATAATATTTTTTATACAAGCCATGTTACGTGTGAAAAATCCATGGCTGGAATAAAAATCACATCATGATTGGAAAGGATAATAGCTATATGTTCTCAATAAAAGTAGTTAACCAAACCTACTTGAATTCTGTGTAAGAGTATAGGGGTACTAGATATATACAAGATCTGCAAACAGAAAATGACGACTAAGTTTAATAATTAGTTGAGGCGATAAGATAGGGCTCTGGTTATTATCTGATGTACTGGTTTTGATTATTCAGTCGTAAATAAATAATTGCCGTCAATAAAATAGTGGTTCCATTGAAAATGGAAACGGCAAATAGATATATTAGTCAAGTCTTATAGTGATTTTTGATATGTAACCCCCAATAATCAAGTAATTCTATGCTGATATACGAACTGGGGTATTCAGAATCCTTTTCACCATAATAAGGTATGCATGGATATACCTCTGGAGCTGTTTCCTTAAAAAACTCATGGATGTCACTTTCTGAAAAGCAAGAAAAATCATATGTTTCCAGAAACCATTTTTTATAATCTAAAAAGGAGTACAAGATAATAAATTTTTTCACAATGACACCATCCAGATAATGTGGGTGAATGATTAAGGTATAATATATACTGATATGAAATTGAAAACACATTAAGTTTATCCATTTTTGGAACAAAAACAGGAGAGATTTACTTTTGCAGAGAGTAATGAGGCTTGTAATTAATTGAAGAAAAAGACATGCATGATATGTGATGACTCCTTAAATACATTATGCATCTGAAATTAATGTTTTTTTTCATTTGTACATATCCACTCATATGTTGCGGATTTTCTGTTCCAACTCTGGAGTTCCATTACTCCCCGTGTTTAACATTGCACTCTTGTAACAGAAGCTGCAGCCAAAGCATCAAATTTCGCCGCTTGCAAAGCCCATCACTTCACTTAACAACACAAAGGAAGTATTTCACCAGAGTGAGGATCACCGACATTCTGAGAGCCGTTACGGCCAGTCAGCTAAGGAAAAAGCGGTTTATTGAAGAACAGGCTTTGCCACCGAAAGCGCAGCATGAGCGGATGTGAACCGGTGTCAGAACCGGAACTGATATAGGTGATGCCGTTTAGCAATAACAGTACTTTTGCTTTCAGGCGATCGTTTGGCGTGGCGCTAAGGATACGGGGAGATACAGGAGAAGGCGAATTGCTGTTTGGACAACAGCAATTTCCTGAAAGGACATGCCGCCTTGAATGAGGCGGCATGTCAGCCTGGAGATACAGCGAGTTAACTGAATCGGGGTAAGAGGTGGAAAACGTTGCCAAACCAGCAAACAATGACTGCTACGCCGAACAGGATAACGATGGTTGGAATGATGAGGCCGCCCCAGACGGTAAACATTTTATTGGGAAATTTCTTGCGGGCTTTCAGAGCCAGTACCGCAGGGATGATCACCGCCCATATCGTTGCGCACAGCCCTGCGCCGCCGATGCCATAGATAAAACCGTTCGGGAAGATTAAGTATAAAAGCGCCGGGGGCAGGAAGGTTAACAAGACTGTTTTAAAACGACCTACCGATGAGTTATCGAATTTGAACAGATCCGCAAGATAGTCAAATAGCCCCAAAGTCACGCCAAAAAAGGAGCTGGCAACGGCCAGGTTTGAAAAAACCAGCAGACAAAATTCGATGATTCCGCTTTGTCTGGTACCGAGGAATGACTTCACTAATGAGTCAACATTACCGCCTGAGGCGATGATCTCACTGAAGCTTTCCCGTGAAATGTTACCCATGGTGCAATACAACCAGAACAGATAAATCACCAACGCCAGCAAAGAACCAAAGACAATGCTTTTTATTAATTTATCTTTTCTCTTGCCATAGCAGATGATCAGGCTGGGAATGTTTCCGTGAAAGCCAAATGATGCCAGACATACCGGTAGCGCCATAAAAATATAGGGGAAATAGGAGGCGTCGTTTTGGGCCTGGCCTGCCGTATCCCGCAATATAGAAAAATCGACCTGGAAGAAAAACGATCCAAAAACGATAATAAAAGAGATGATTTTAATTCCCAGGAACAGGGAGGTGATTCGGCTGGCTGCCAGTGAACTGATCCACAGCACGCTGGCGACAAAAATGGCGGTGCAGATCCCGACAATTCTGGGGTTAACGCGATATCCCATATTCATTGAGATCGTTTCACTAATAATGGCACCATTTGCAGATATATAGGCGTAAGTGAGAATATAGAGAACAAAGGCGACTGTAAATCCACTCACAATGTTCCATTTATTGCCAATAAGATCTTTAGTGATAGTATTAAAACTGGATCCAACGGGGTAATTTAAATTTGCCTCTAATAATAAGAGTCCAGAATGCAACATTGAAAACCAGGCGATGATTAAGATAAACGCCCCCCAAAAAAACCATGCACCTGACAAATCAACGGGGAGAGCAAACATCCCCCCGCCAATCACCGTGCCGGCTATAACCATAATTCCCCAAAAGGAGGAATGTTTAGCGTTCGAATTTTCTTCCATGATGCCTCATTAATTATAGTGAGCCTATAACATTTTAATTATACAACAATGTAAAGGAAGTGGATTTATCGCTGGGGTGGTTATTATCGTATAACCACCCATAATATTTATAATTAAACTTCTTTCAGTTTAGCGGTGAAGTGACGTAATACTTTAGGTTCATAAGTGAAGGTTAGCCCTTTAATGTTCACTGCATTTTCTTTGACATGCTCAAAGGCTTCGATAATGAAGTCCATATGAGACTGGGTATATGTTGCCCTGGGGATAGTTAAACGCAGGAGCTCAGCCGGACAAGGTAGCTGCTTACCGGTTTTAGGATCTCTGCCTAATAAGAATGACCCGATTTCAACGGCCCGAATACCGGCCACTCTATAAAGTTCGCAAGCGAGAGCCTGAGCCGGGAACTGTTCTGCCGGAATGTGCGGCAATAATTTACCCGCATCCACAAATGCCGCATGTCCGCCAGCCTGTTGGCAGGTGACACCAATCGCTTCGAGGCCATCGACCAAATATTGTACCTGTGCGATACGATAGGCCAGCCAGTCCTGATTCATGCCATCAACCAGGCCCACCGCAAGGCGCTCCATTGCCCCACCTTCCAGACCACCGTAAGTCGGGAAGCCTTCCTGTACGACGCACAGGGTTCTGCACTCGGTATAAACGTCAAAATAGGTGTCGTCTTTAATGCACAGTAAGCCGCCCATTGGCACCATTGCATCTTTTTTCGCGGACATTGCCAGCATATCGGCATATTTGTAGGTTTCGCGGGTAATTTCTTCGATGCTCCAGTCCCGGTATTCTGCTTCGCGTTTCTGGATAAAATACGCATTCTCGGCAAAACGTGCGGAGTCCATTACCACCGGAATATCATATTTTTTAGCGATATTATACATGGCTTTCAGGTTGGCTAATGAAACAGGTTGCCCACCCGCAGAGTTACTTGTGATAGTCGCCACAATATACGGTACGTTGTTTGCGCCAACTTCCTGAATGCCGCGCTCTAATCCATCGAGATCAAAATTTCCCTTAAAGTCGTAACGAACGCCGGTATCAAAAGCCTCTTTGATATACACGTTGCGTACGGTGCAGCCGTTGATTTGACTGTGTCCCTGGGTGGTGTCGAAGAAGTAGTTGGAGAATGCCACCATTTTACTTCTGTCTAACCCTTTTTCCTGCTCACGCTTTTTGATTAATACTGGAATATAAATTTGTTCTGCACCGCGCCCCTGGTGCGTTGGAATAGTATATTGATAACCGAAAATGTTTTTCACTGCTTCAGACAGCGCATAATAACTGCGACTGCCGCTGTAAGCTTCATCTCCACGCAACATTGCAGCTTGCATATTCTGTGTCACTGCGCCAGTACCACTATCGGTTAGCAGGTCAATAAAGACATCTTCACTATCCAACAGAAAAGGGTTCATCCCTGATTTAATAATTGCGTTATCCCGATGATCTCTGGTTGTACGTTTTACCGGTTCAATAACGCGAATGCGGAAGGGTTCTGGTAAATGTTTAAAGTTATCCATGACATAATCCTTTAATTTATTTGACGGTATTGAATCAATACGTCCACATACGGGCATATATATGCCCGGCACAATTCATTCCACATTTATTTCAGCCATGACTGTCTTTTCGTTTTAAAAAACGAACAGGCATACGTGGCGTTGCGATATGCAACCACAATGAGGAATTGAGCTATGTTTGAAATGTGCCAAATGAACAGACTACGAATAGCCTATGCTCTGGCAAAATAAAGGCAGGGAAACTTAAGGGTGGTGATTGACAATTTTATTGTCAACATTAAACCATTTTGAAATGATGTATGAACTTAAGATAATCATGATGAGTTATCCTCTTTAGACACAAGGCTACATTATGGGAATGAAAATATTTGTCTATGAGAGAATAATTTAACTGTGATAAAAATCACAGTTAAATTAAATTTGAATTAATTAAGGAGCATTCAATAAAATCCTAATTACAATATTACGTTAACGATTCACCGAACGCGCGATACGCGTATAGGTATGCCTGACGCCGCGAATCGCTACGCTATAGGCCAGGATATTTTCTGGTAATGCCATCCCCATATAGCCGGTATCGCCAATATGGTGGAGGTCCGCTCCTGCCATTTTACTCATCAGGGCTATCTGACGAATCGTACTGACGTCTGCGCCCTCCTGAGAGGTGCCGATTGCCGTCATTGCCAGCGCACCGTGCGCGTGCGCACACGCGATCAGCGACTCTACCTTTTGCTGGCTCATGCCGGGCACGGTTCCCGGAGCCGGTATGAGCACGATATCTGCACCCTGATCGGCAAATGCGGCGACGTCACTTTCGCTGATAATCGCGCTGCCGCTCTCACGCACGATGCCTGCACCGTGCATTTTACCGGTGATGATAATAGCCTTATCGCCAACGGCTTCACGGATCGTTTTCACGGCTTTTCCCAGAGAGTGATTGCTGACGCCGTTATTGGGATTTCCCGTCAGCACCAGAATCTTCGCCCCCATCTCGACCAGTTTGCGGGCATTCTCTGCGGTTGCGGCACGGCCTGGCTTCATCTTCCAGATGTCATCATGCGCAATGGCAAACTCAGGGTCGACGGCCTCCAGGTTGACGCCAATGATGCGACCGGTCAGGCGCTGCAGTTCATGCAACGTCTGATCCGGTGCAGTACCGGCAGGCATTCCCTGGATCAACGGTGCTTCGCTATCGAACATGTTAATCAGCAGAATGTCCGCCCCCTGCGACGCGGCAAGTTCGGCATTGGTGACGTTATTGAGCAGCGGTTGGGTAATGGCGATAGTTTCACTGACCAGAATACGCCCTTCACTGGCGCGGATTGCATACAGCAGCGCGGTTTTATCCATGCACGCGAAATCTGACGCCGTGCAGTCAAGTAAACGTTTATGTTCCATAAAAAGGGATCCTCTTATAAAACGATAACGCCCCGAATTAACCGTCGATTAATTCGGGGCTACGGGATTACTTACCGATGCAGAAGCTGGAGAAAATCCGTCCCAGCAGATCGTCGGAGGTAAACTCGCCGGTTATCTCACTTAAGCTTTGCTGTGCCAGACGTAGCTCTTCAGCCAGTAGTTCACCCGCCCACGCGCCTAACAGTTGAGCTTTGCCCTGCTGGAGATGCTCAGCGGCTTCTGCCAGCGCCTGCAGGTGACGACGACGGGCCAGGAAACCGCCTTCCATATTAGTATCGAAACCCATGCTCTGCTTGAGATGGTTACGCAGCACGTCCACGCCTTCACCGGTACGTGCCGAAAGGCGAACCAGTGAGTGACCATTCACCTCGCTGATACCCAGCGGCTCGCCGGTGATATCCGCTTTGTTACGCACCACGGTAATCGGCAGTTTTGACGGCAAACGGGCGATGAAGTCCGGCCAGATATCAGTCGGGTCAACGGCATCCGTGGTGGTACCATCCACCATGAACAGCACGCGATCCGCCTGCTCAATTTCCTGCCAGGCCCGCTCAATACCGATACGTTCGACTTCGTCGCTGGCCTCTCGCAGACCGGCGGTGTCGATAATGTGCAGTGGCATGCCGTCGATATGGATGTGTTCACGCAGCACGTCGCGCGTGGTACCGGCGATGTCGGTAACAATGGCGGCTTCACGGCCCGCCAGCGCGTTCAGAAGGCTCGATTTTCCGGCGTTAGGGCGTCCGGCAATAACCACCTTCATTCCTTCACGCAGTAGGCTCCCCTGACGCGCTTCAGCGCGGACGGCATCGAGGTCGGCAATCACGCCATTCAACTGCGCTTCGATTTTGCCATCGGACAGGAAGTCTATCTCTTCATCCGGAAAGTCGATGGCCGCTTCAACATAGATGCGCAGGTGAGTGAGTGTTTCCACCAGATGGTTAACGCGGGCGGAAAACGCCCCCTGTAACGAGTTCAACGCCGAGCGCGCGGCCTGCTCAGAGCTGGCGTCAATCAGGTCGGCAATTGCCTCCGCCTGGGCTAAGTCGAGCTTATCATTGAGAAACGCGCGTTCAGAGAACTCGCCGGGTCGGGCAATACGCAGACCCGGCAGCGTCAGAATACGTTTTAACAGCAGGTCGAGAATGACCGGCCCACCGTGTCCCTGCAACTCCAGTACGTCTTCGCCGGTAAACGAGTTAGGGCCGGGAAACCACAGGGCGATCCCCTGGTCCAGCGCGGTACCGTCGGCATCTTTAAACGGCAGATAGTCGGCGTAACGAGGTTTGGGCAGCTTGCCCAGAACGGCTTCGGCTACCTCACGCGCCTTCAGGCCGGAGATACGCAGAATACCAACACCACCGCGTCCCGGTGGGGTTGCCTGGGCGACGATAGTGTCGTTATGGCTCATGATAGTTCTCTTCGTAAATGTAAAAAAGGCGGTCTGATGACCGCCCTTTTTTTACTGTTCCTTCCGCCGGGTGGCGCTTCGCTTACCCGGCCTACAACCGAATCAGGATTTTTTCTTCTCGCGGCTATGCAGACCACGTTTTTCCAGACCACGGTAAATCAGCTGCTGCTGAATAATGGTCACCAGGTTGCTGACGATGTAGTACAGCACCAGACCTGACGGGAACCACAGGAAGAACACGGTGAAGATGACCGGCATAAAGGTCATGATCTTCTGCTGCATCGGGTCGGTCACGGTGGTCGGCGACATCTTCTGGATGAAGAACATCGTTACACCCATCAGGATCGGCAGGATGTAGTACGGGTCCTGTGCAGATAAGTCATGGATCCACAAGGCAAACGGCGCATGACGCAGTTCCACGGAGCCCATCAGCATGTAGTACAACGCCAGGAAGATAGGCATCTGGATGATCAGCGGGAAGCAGCCACCCAGTGGGTTAACCTTCTCAGCTTTGTACAGTGCCATCATCTCCTGACTCTGACGCTGTTTGTCATCGCCCAGACGCTCACGCATTGCCTGAATCTTCGGCTGCAGCATACGCATCTTCGCCATGGAGGTGTACTGCGCTTTGGTCAGCGGGTACATGATGCCACGAACGATAAAGGTGATGATGATAATGGAGAAGCCCCAGTTACCGACGAAGCTATGGATCCATTTCAGCAGTTTGAACAGCGGCTGAGAGATGAACCACAACCAACCGTAATCTACGGTCAGATCCAGGTGCGGTGCAACGGCCGCCATTTTATCCTGAATTTCCGGGCCAACCCACAGGGTGCTGGTCATCGCGCCAGACTGGCCTGGCTGAACCAGTACCGGCTGAGATTTATAGCCGATAGCGGCAATGCCGTTGCCCAGGTTCGCGGTGTAGAAGTTGTTGGTACCGTCGTTACGTGGCACCCATGCCGTTGCAAAATACTGTTGCAGCATCGCGACCCAACCGTCTTTCGCATTGACGTTCAGGTTTTCGTTATCCGCGATGGTGTCAAATTTGTATTTTTCATATTTCTCATCTGGCGTGGAGTACGCTGCGCCACGGAAAGTATGCAGTGCGAAGTTACTGCTTCCGGTGTCGCGATGAGACGGCAGATTGATGGATTGCTTCAACTGACCAAAGGTGGCGATCTCCAGCGGTTTCTCGCTGGCGTTCTGCACGCTGTAGTTTACGTTAACCGCATAGTCACCACGTTTGAGGACAAACGTTTTGGTAAAGGTATTACCCGCGGCATCCGTATAGGTCATCGGGATCTGCAGCTCGTTCTGACCATCAGCCAGTACAAAGGCGTCTTTTTCGACGTTGTACAGCGGACGTGGGCCGTTAGCCGGGTTATCCGGGCCGTCACGACCTGTCAGACCGCTCTGAGCCTGATAGATAAACTGCGGCGTAGTTTCCAGCAGTTGGAACGGTTCGCTGGAACCGAGTTCTTTCGGGTAAGCTGGCAGCAGGGCCTGTTCCACATCACCACCACGGGTGTTGATGGTCAGATCAAGCACGTCAGTCTTAACCGTAATCAGTTTCCCCTGGCCACTGGCCGGTACGCCCTGGTCGGCGGCGCTACCCGCTGCGGTGGTCGTTGTCTGCGTGGTCTGTTGGGTCTGAGGTTGAGGATTTTTATCCTGCTCCCAGGCTTGCCAGATCATGAAAGACACGAACAGCAAAGCGATGACTAAAAGATTGCGTTGCGAATCCATCGTTAGTGTTCTCTGGTATCAAATGGTCCGGGCGGGACGGGATCGTCACCACCAGGGTGTAAAGGGTGGCATTTTAATACGCGTTTCACCGTCAACCAACTGCCTTTTATCACTCCAAACCTGCGCAATGCCTCAATTCCGTAGCTTGAACACGTTGGAGTGAAACGGCAATGCGGCCCAAGCAGCGGACTGATCAGGCGTTGATAGACCCGGATTAGGGCTATCAGGACCCGCGAGCCAGGCGACAGTGGCGGCGCCATAATTTTTCCAACGCTTCCGAGAGAGCACGGTTATCGAGGTCAGCAACCCCTTTTTTCGCCACCACCACGAAGTCCATTGCTGGCAACTCGTGTTGACGCAGACGAAAGCTTTCACGCGTCAGACGTTTAATCCGATTGCGTTCATGAGCGCGTCGAACGTTTTTCTTGGCGACGGTAAGACCGATACGGGGATGCCCCAGCGAATTCAGGCGGCCGAGGATGGTGATTTGCGGCGTGCCAGCCCGTTGTGGCTGCTGGAAGACGAATGTGAAATGATTGGGAGTTAACAAACGTAACTCCCTGGGAAATGCGAGCTTAACCACTCAGGGGTTAGCTTTATTACTTGGAAACGGTCAGACGAGCGCGGCCTTTAGCACGACGACGTGCCAGAACCTGACGACCATTTTTAGTAGCCATACGAGCACGGAAGCCGTGAGAACGGTTGCGCTTCAGTACAGACGGTTGAAAAGTGCGTTTCATGGCGATTTCTACCTAAACTTGAATAAATTCATGACTTTTACGGATGCCCGAATGAGTTTCGAATGACGGACGCCGAAGTCGTGGGTGATTAAAGAGGCCGGATTGTAATAATTGTACACTCCGGAGTCAATTCTCTTTGCTTAAATCCCTGCCTTTTTCCGCACCTTTTCGCGTGAAAATCAGGCAGCGTTGACACCGTGTTACGGGCATCGCGCGACGGGGGAAAGATTATACGGCCTGATGAATAAAGCGCAAGGATCGCTCGGGATCTTTATGAGATCGTTTTAGCAGTATAGCGTCTTTACTCATTAATTTTTCCAATATGCGGGCGAAATCGTGCAGCACTTCTCCAGGATCGTTTACACTTATCCGGTCCTGTGAAGGCCTGTGGATAAATCAGGAAGAATCTGTGAGAAACAGAAGATCTCTTGCTCAGTTTACGCTATGATCCGCGGTCCCGATCGTTTCAAAGGATCCTGATCGGGTTAAAATTGCAGATAGCAATTCGCACGTCACCCTTTGCATAGGGTCTAGTCGACGTGCGTCAACAATCAATGAATGTTTCAGCCTTTGTCATTTATCGACTTTTGTTCGAGTGGAGTCCGCCGTGTCACTTTCGCTTTGGCAGCAGTGTCTTGCCCGATTGCAGGATGAGTTACCAGCCACAGAATTCAGTATGTGGATACGCCCTTTGCAGGCGGAACTGAGCGATAACACGCTGGCTTTGTATGCGCCAAACCGTTTTGTGCTCGATTGGGTAAGAGACAAGTACCTTAACAATATCAATGGGCTGCTGAATAACTTCTGCGGTGCAGATGCTCCGCAGCTGCGTTTTGAGGTCGGGACGAAACCCGTCAGTCAGACGCTGAGGACGCCCGTGCACAACAATGTTTCCGCACCGGCTCAGGTGACGCATCAGGTGCAGCCACAGCGCGCAGCGCCTGTTTCGACGCGTTCGGGCTGGGACAATGTGCCCGCGCCAGCAGAACCGACCTATCGCTCTAACGTCAACGTCAAACACACGTTTGATAATTTCGTTGAAGGTAAATCTAACCAGCTGGCACGCGCTGCGGCGCGTCAGGTGGCGGACAACCCAGGCGGCGCCTATAACCCGCTGTTCCTTTACGGCGGTACCGGTCTGGGTAAAACCCACCTGTTGCACGCGGTAGGGAACGGCATTATGGCGCGCAAGCCCAATGCCAAAGTGGTGTATATGCACTCCGAGCGCTTTGTACAGGACATGGTAAAAGCCCTGCAAAACAACGCGATCGAAGAGTTTAAACGCTATTACCGTTCCGTCGATGCCCTGCTTATCGATGACATCCAGTTCTTTGCCAATAAAGAACGATCCCAGGAAGAGTTTTTCCACACCTTTAACGCCCTTCTCGAAGGCAATCAGCAGATCATTTTGACCTCGGATCGCTATCCAAAAGAGATCAACGGTGTTGAGGATCGTCTGAAATCCCGCTTCGGCTGGGGGCTGACGGTAGCGATCGAACCGCCAGAACTGGAAACCCGTGTGGCGATCCTGATGAAAAAAGCCGACGAGAATGACATTCGTCTGCCGGGGGAAGTGGCTTTCTTTATTGCCAAGCGGCTACGCTCTAACGTGCGTGAGCTGGAAGGGGCGCTGAACCGAGTGATTGCCAACGCTAACTTTACCGGTCGGGCGATTACTATCGACTTCGTTCGCGAAGCGCTGCGCGATCTGCTGGCGTTGCAGGAAAAACTGGTCACTATCGACAATATTCAGAAGACGGTGGCGGAGTATTACAAAATCAAAATTGCGGATTTGCTGTCCAAGCGTCGTTCTCGCTCGGTAGCGCGTCCGCGTCAGATGGCCATGGCACTGGCGAAAGAACTCACTAACCACAGTCTGCCGGAAATTGGCGACGCGTTTGGTGGGCGCGACCACACTACGGTGCTTCATGCCTGCCGTAAGATTGAGCAGTTGCGTGAAGAAAGCCATGATATTAAAGAAGATTTCTCAAACTTAATCAGAACATTATCTTCGTGACGCTATGAAATTTACCGTTGAACGTGAACATTTATTAAAGCCGCTTCAGCAGGTCAGCGGCCCGCTGGGTGGTCGTCCTACACTGCCTATTCTCGGCAACCTGTTGCTGCAGGTAGCTGACGGTGCGCTTTCGCTGACGGGTACCGATCTTGAAATGGAAATGGTGGCCCGCGTTGCGTTGATTCAGCCGCATGAGCCTGGCGCAACCACTGTCCCGGCGCGGAAGTTCTTTGATATCTGCCGTGGCCTGCCGGAAGGCGCAGAAATTGCTGTCCAACTGGAAGGCGATCGCATGCTGGTGCGTTCAGGTCGCAGCCGTTTTTCGCTTTCCACGCTGCCTGCCGCCGACTTCCCGAATCTGGATGACTGGCAGAGTGAGGTAGAATTTACCCTGCCGCAGGCAACGATGAAGCGCCTGATTGAAGCAACCCAGTTCTCTATGGCGCATCAGGACGTGCGTTACTACTTAAATGGCATGCTGTTTGAGACCGAAGGCGAAGAGTTGCGTACCGTGGCGACCGATGGTCACCGCCTGGCGGTCTGCTCTATGCCTGTTGGCCAATCGCTGCCCAGCCATTCGGTGATCGTGCCGCGTAAAGGCGTGATTGAACTGATGCGTATGCTCGACGGCGGCGATAACCCGCTGCGCGTGCAGATTGGCAGCAACAATATCCGCGCGCACGTTGGCGACTTTATCTTTACGTCTAAGCTGGTGGACGGTCGCTTCCCGGATTACCGTCGCGTTCTGCCGAAAAATCCGGATAAACATCTGGAAGCCGGCTGCGATATCCTCAAGCAGGCTTTTGCCCGCGCGGCGATCCTCTCGAACGAGAAATTCCGCGGCGTGCGTCTGTATGTGAGCGAAAATCAGCTCAAAATCACCGCGAATAACCCGGAGCAGGAAGAAGCCGAAGAGATTCTGGACGTCACCTATCCGGGAACCGAAATGGAGATCGGCTTTAACGTCAGCTACGTGCTGGATGTTCTGAATGCGCTGAAGTGCGAAAACGTGCGCATCATGTTGACCGACTCTGTTTCCAGCGTACAGATTGAAGATGCGGCATCACAAAGCGCGGCTTATGTTGTTATGCCAATGCGCTTGTAGTATTTGAAAGGGGCTGGTTTACTTGCCATTTCATCTCCCGGCAGTGCTCAAAATGCTCACGTACTTCGCGTACGCTCCGCTTTTTGCGCACTGACGGCAGACGCGCCCCTTGAATGATGATGAGCTGATATGTCGCTATCCCGACTTCTAATCAAAGATTTCCGCAATATCGAAAATGCGGATCTCGCGTTATCCCCCGGCTTTAATTTCCTGGTTGGCGCTAACGGCAGCGGTAAAACCAGCGTTCTGGAAGCTATCTATACGCTCGGCCACGGTCGTGCGTTTCGCAGTTTGCAGATTGGTCGCGTCATTCGCCACGAGCAGGAGTCGTTCGTGCTTCACGGGCGGTTGCAGGGCGAAGAGCGGGAAACATCGATTGGGTTAACGAAAGATAAGCTGGGTGACAGCAAAGTGCGCATTGACGGTACCGATGGTCACAAGGTGGCGGAACTGGCGCTATTGATGCCGATGCAACTGATCACCCCCGAGGGGTTTACTTTACTCAACGGCGGCCCCAAATACAGAAGAGCATTCCTCGATTGGGGATGCTTTCACAATGAAGCCGGATTTTTCACCGCCTGGAGCAACCTTAAGCGCTTGCTCAGGCAGCGCAATGCGGCGCTGCGCCAGGTGAGTCGTTACGAGCAACTGCGTCCGTGGGATAAAGAACTGATCCCACTGGCGGAACAAATCAGCACCTGGCGCGCGGAGTACAGCGCCGGTATCGCGCAGGATATGGCGGATACCTGCCAGCAGTTTCTTCCTGAATTTTCTCTCTCCTTCTCTTTCCAGCGCGGCTGGGAGAAAGAGACGGATTATGCCGAGGTGCTGGAACGCGGTTTTGAACGCGACCGCATGTTGACCTACACCGCGCATGGCCCGCATAAAGCGGATTTCCGCATACGCGCCGACGGTGCGCCGGTGGAAGATACCTTATCGCGTGGGCAGTTAAAGCTGCTAATGTGCGCTTTACGTCTGGCGCAAGGGGAGTTCCTCACCCGTGAGAGCGGGCGGCGGTGTCTCTACCTGATAGATGATTTTGCCTCTGAACTTGATGATGCGCGTCGTGGACTGCTGGCCAGTCGATTAAAAGCGACACAATCTCAGGTCTTTGTCAGCGCAATCAGCGCTGAACACGTTCTGGACATGTCGGACAAAAATTCGAAGATGTTCACCGTGGAAAAGGGTAAAATAACGGATTAACCCAAGTTTAAATGAGCGAGAAACGTTGATGTCGAATTCTTATGACTCCTCCAGTATCAAAGTCCTGAAAGGACTGGATGCGGTGCGTAAGCGCCCGGGTATGTATATCGGCGATACGGATGACGGCACCGGTTTGCACCACATGGTATTCGAGGTGGTAGATAACGCTATCGACGAAGCGCTCGCGGGTCACTGTAAAGATATTATTGTCACCATCCATGCCGACAACTCTGTCTCCGTACAGGATGATGGACGCGGTATCCCGACCGGTATTCACCCGGAAGAGGGCGTATCGGCGGCGGAAGTGATCATGACCGTTCTGCACGCAGGCGGTAAATTCGACGATAACTCCTATAAAGTGTCCGGCGGTCTGCACGGTGTGGGTGTCTCCGTAGTGAACGCCCTGTCGCAGAAACTGGAACTGGTTATCCAGCGCGATAACAAAATCCACCGTCAGATCTACGAGCACGGCGTCCCGCAGGCACCGCTGGCGGTGACCGGCGATACCGATAAAACCGGTACGATGGTGCGTTTCTGGCCGAGCTATGAAACCTTTACTAACGTCATTGAGTTCGAATACGAGATTCTGGCGAAGCGTCTGCGCGAGCTGTCGTTCCTGAACTCTGGCGTCTCCATTCGCCTGAAAGACAAGCGCGATGGTAAAGAAGACCATTTCCATTATGAAGGCGGCATCAAGGCGTTCGTTGAGTATCTGAACAAGAACAAAACGCCGATCCACCCGAATATCTTCTATTTCTCCACCGAAAAAGACGGTATCGGCGTGGAAGTCGCGCTGCAGTGGAACGACGGTTTCCAGGAAAACATCTACTGCTTTACCAACAACATTCCTCAGCGTGACGGCGGTACGCACCTTGCTGGCTTCCGTGCGGCGATGACCCGTACCCTGAACGCCTACATGGACAAAGAAGGCTACAGCAAAAAGGCGAAAGTTAGCGCCACCGGTGATGACGCCCGTGAAGGTCTGATTGCCGTGGTGTCTGTGAAGGTACCGGATCCGAAATTCTCCTCCCAGACCAAAGATAAGCTGGTCTCCTCTGAGGTGAAAACGGCGGTAGAACAGCAGATGAACGAACTGCTGAGCGAATACCTGCTGGAAAACCCTTCCGACGCCAAAATCGTGGTCGGCAAAATTATCGATGCGGCCCGTGCCCGTGAAGCGGCTCGTCGCGCGCGTGAAATGACGCGTCGTAAAGGGGCGCTGGATCTGGCGGGTCTGCCGGGCAAGCTGGCGGACTGTCAGGAACGCGACCCGGCGCTGTCTGAATTGTACCTTGTGGAAGGGGACTCCGCGGGCGGCTCTGCAAAACAGGGGCGTAACCGTAAGAACCAGGCGATTCTGCCGCTGAAGGGTAAAATCCTCAACGTAGAGAAAGCGCGCTTCGACAAGATGCTCTCTTCCCAGGAAGTGGCGACGCTTATCACCGCGCTCGGTTGTGGTATTGGTCGTGACGAGTACAACCCGGATAAATTGCGCTATCACAGCATCATCATCATGACCGATGCGGACGTCGATGGCTCGCACATCCGTACGCTGCTGTTGACATTCTTCTATCGTCAGATGCCGGAAATTGTGGAACGCGGCCACGTGTACATTGCCCAGCCACCGCTGTACAAGGTGAAAAAAGGCAAACAGGAACAGTACATTAAAGATGATGAAGCGATGGACCAGTACCAGATCTCCATCGCGCTGGATGGCGCAACGCTGCACATCAACGCCAGCGCACCGGCACTGTCTGGTGAAGCGTTAGAAAAACTGGTTTCTGAATACAACACTACGCAGAAAATGATTGGTCGTATGGAGCGTCGCTTCCCGAAAGCGCTGCTGAAAGAGCTGGTTTATCAGCCGACGCTGACCGAAGCCAACCTGGCTGACGAGCAGACAGTGACCCGTTGGGTGAACGCGCTGATTACTGAGCTGAACGAGAAAGAACAGCACGGTAGCCAGTGGAAGTTCGATATCCAGCACAATACGGAACAGAATCTGTTTGAACCGATCGTTCGCGTGCGTACCCATGGTGTGGACACCGATTACGCGCTGGATCATGAGTTTGTGACCGGTGCGGAATACCGTCGTATTTGCACACTCGGCGAGAAACTGCGTGGCCTGATCGAAGACGACGCGTTTATTGAACGTGGCGAACGTCGTCAACCGGTTACCAGCTTCGAGCAGGCGCTGGACTGGCTGGTGAAAGAGTCACGTCGCGGCCTCGCGATCCAGCGTTATAAAGGTCTGGGCGAGATGAACCCGGATCAGCTGTGGGAAACCACCATGGATCCGGAAAGCCGCCGTATGCTGCGCGTTACCGTGAAGGATGCGATTGCTGCCGACCAGCTGTTCACCACGTTGATGGGCGACGCCGTTGAACCGCGTCGTGCCTTCATCGAAGAGAACGCCCTGAAAGCGGCAAATATCGATATTTAATCCATGCCTGTAGGCCGGATAAGGCGGTTTTACGCCGCCATCCGGCAAGATTCTGCGTTATGCCTGATGGCGCGTTGCTTATCAGGCCGACAATCTATCGTCAAAAGGGGAATCCTGATTCCCCTTCCTATCCCCTTTATCCCCGACTCTTTTACTGTTTTTTGAGCGGAATCGCGTTAGCATGAGTCAGGACTCATTTAATGCGGGGAATTCATGGCTATCAAACTCATTGCTATCGATATGGATGGCACTCTTCTGCTGCCCGATCACACCATTTCACCCGCGGTTAAACGTGCGATTGCCGCCGCCCGTGAAAAAGGGGTCAACGTGGTGCTGACCACCGGTCGTCCGTATGCTGGCGTGCACAGCTATCTGAAAGAACTGCATATGGAGCAGCCCGGCGATTACTGTATCACCTACAACGGTGCGCTGGTGCAGAAGGCTGGTGATGGCAGTACCGTTGCGCAAACTGCGCTGAGCTATGACGACTACCGCTACCTGGAAAAACTCTCCCGCGAGGTGGGTTCGCACTTTCACGCGCTGGATCGTACCACGCTGTATACTGCGAACCGCGATATCAGCTACTACACCGTGCATGAATCCTATGTCGCGACCATTCCTCTGGTGTTCTGTGAAGCGGAGAAGATGGATCCGCAAACGCAGTTCCTGAAAGTGATGATGATTGATGAACCCGCGATCCTCGATCGGGCCATCGCCCGTATTCCGGCGGAAGTGAAAGAGAAGTATACCGTGCTGAAAAGTGCGCCGTACTTCCTCGAAATCCTCGACAAACGCGTCAATAAAGGCACTGGTGTGAAATCGCTGGCGGATGCGCTGGGTATCAAACCGGAGGAGATTATGGCGATTGGCGATCAGGAAAACGACATTGCGATGATCGAGTACGCTGGTCTTGGTGTGGCTATGGATAATGCCATTCCCTCGGTGAAAGAGGTTGCTAACTTTGTCACTAAATCGAATCTGGAAGATGGCGTCGCGTATGCCATTGAGCTGCACGTCCTGAAGTAATTCCTCCCGGTTGATTTGCCATAACCCGCGTTGATCGCGGGTTTTTTTATCCCCGTCGTTTACTCCTCATAACATTTTTATTACCGATTGTCGTTTTTGTGATCTAAATTGTAGTACAACATATTTGTGTTGTACTACATTGTGCGCAAGGGAATGGCGAATGACATCACGTTAGTACTACAAAATTGAGGCGAATTTCAGCGATAACGGTAAAGTAGAGGGGACCTTCCAGAGCACAAGGACTCTCCATGACTCTCAATAAAACCGATCGCATTGTCATCACGCTGGGCAAACAGATTGTCAGCGGCAAGTACGTACC
This sequence comes from Citrobacter sp. Ct235, assembly GCF_030332305.1. Taxonomy (NCBI): domain Bacteria; kingdom Pseudomonadati; phylum Pseudomonadota; class Gammaproteobacteria; order Enterobacterales; family Enterobacteriaceae; genus Citrobacter; species Citrobacter sp. Ct235. The sequence continues at coordinate 420,761 of NZ_JAOWIC010000041.1, read as the reverse complement.
GGGTGCGGCGCTCCCTGCGGAAGCGGAGCTGTGTGAGGAGTTTGAAACCTCACGCAACATCATTCGCGAAGTGTTTCGCTCGTTGATGGCGAAGCGGCTGATAGAAATGAAACGTTATCGCGGTGCCTTTGTAACACCGCGGAATCAGTGGAATTACCTTGATACCGACGTACTGCAATGGGTACTGGAAAACGACTACGACCCGCGGTTAATCAGCGCGATGAGCGAAGTCCGAAACCTGGTGGAACCCGCGATTGCTCGCTGGGCAGCGGAACGTGCGACCTCGAGTGATTTGGCTGAAATTGAATCGGCGCTCAATGACATGATCGCCAACAACCAGGACCGGGAGGCCTTTAATGAAGCGGATATCCGCTATCACGAGGCGGTATTGCAGTCGGTACATAACCCGGTTTTACAACAGCTGAGCGTGGCGATCACCTCGCTTCAGCGAGCTGTATTTGAACGGACCTGGATGGGCGATGAAGCCAACATGCCAAAAACGCTCCAGGAACATAAGGCGCTATTCGATGCGATACGGCATCAGGATAGCAATGCGGCAGAGCAGGCGGCCCTGACCATGATCGCCAGCTCAACACGAAGGTTGAAGGAAATCACATGACATCTCGCTACATCGCTATTGACTGGGGATCGACCAATTTGCGCGCCTGGCTTTACCAGGGCGACAAATGCCTGGAAAGCAGGCATTCAGAAGCGGGCGTTACGCGTCTGAACGGCAGGTCCCCCGAAGCGGTGTTAGCAGATGTCACACAGCACTGGCGCGACAGCGCCACACCGGTGGTGATGGCAGGGATGGTGGGTAGCAACGTCGGCTGGAAGATTGCCCCGTATCTGCCGGTTCCTGCTCATTTCTCTGCCATTGGTGAGCAGTTAACCGCCGTTAGCGACAATGTCTGGATCATTCCCGGCTTGTGTGTCTCACGCGATGATAACCACAATGTGATGCGCGGCGAAGAGACACAGCTTCTGGGCGCGCGCACGCTTTCTCCTTCTTCTGTCTATGTGATGCCCGGAACGCACTGTAAATGGGTGCAGGCTGATGCGCAGCAAATCCATGATTTTCGCACCGTGATGACGGGCGAACTGCACCATTTGCTGCTGAATCATTCTCTGGTCGGCGCGGGTTTGCCAGAACAGCAAACCTCCTCCGGGGCCTTTGCTTCAGGGCTTGAGCGCGGTCTTGCCTCGCCTGCCGTTCTGCCACAACTTTTTGAAGTTCGCGCTTCGCACGTGCTGGGAACTCTCCCGCGTGAGCAGGTCAGCGAATTTCTCTCCGGCCTGTTGATTGGTGCAGAAGTCGCCAGCATGAGTGAACAATTCGCCGGGTCGCAGTCCATTACTCTCGTCGCAGGTGCAGCGCTGACGTCACGCTACCAGCAGGCGTTCCACGCCATTGGGCGTAACGTCTGTGCTGTGTCCGGCGATACGGCATTTCAGGCAGGTATAAGGAGCATCGCTCATGCAGTGGCAAACTAATCTCCCTCTCATCGCGATTTTGCGCGGTATAACCCCCGAGGAGGCGCTCGCACACGTTGGCGCGGTGATCGACGCCGGATTTGACGCGGTGGAAATTCCGCTCAACTCGCCGCAGTGGGAAAAAAGCATTCCGGCGGTCGTCGACGCGTATGGCGATAAAGCGCTGATTGGCGCAGGTACGGTCTTAAAGCCAGAGCAGGTTGATAGGCTCGCCAAAATGGGCTGCAAACTGATCGTTACGCCGAACATTCAGCCGGAAGTCATTCGTCGTGCCGTGAGTAACGGCATGACCGTCTGTCCCGGCTGCGCGACGGCCTCGGAGGCCTTTACCGCGCTGGACGCCGGTGCGCAGGCGCTGAAAATTTTCCCGTCATCGGCCTTCGGCCCAGACTACATCAAAGCGCTGAAAGCGGTATTGCCCGCCAGCGTTCCGGTCTTCGCCGTGGGCGGCGTGACGCCAGAAAACCTGGCGCAGTGGATAAACGCCGGGTGTGTGGGCGCGGGACTGGGCAGCGATCTGTATCGCGCCGGGCAGTCAGTAGCGCGCACCGCACAGCAGGCGGCGGCATTTGTTAAGGCATATCGAGAGGCAGTGAAATGAAAATAACCAAACTCACCACGTACCGTTTACCTCCGCGTTGGATGTTCCTGAAAATTGAAACCGACGAAGGCGTCGTTGGCTGGGGCGAGCCGGTGATTGAAGGCCGCGCGCGTACCGTTGAAGCGGCGGTACATGAACTGGGTGATTACCTGATTGGTCAGGACCCGGCGCGTATTAACGATTTGTGGCAGGTGATGTACCGCGCAGGCTTCTATCGCGGTGGCCCGATTATGATGAGCGCCATCGCCGGTATCGACCAGGCGCTGTGGGACATCAAAGGCAAAGTGCTGAACGCCCCTGTCTGGCAGTTGATGGGTGGCCTGGTGCGCGACAAAATCAAAGCCTACAGCTGGGTTGGCGGCGATCGTCCTGCGGAAGTGATCGACGGCATTAAGCAACTGCGCAATATCGGCTTTGACACCTTTAAGCTCAACGGCTGCGAAGAGATGGGGGTGATTGATAACTCGCGGGCGGTCGATCGTGCGGTGAATACCGTGGCGCAAATCCGTGAGGCTTTTGGCAGCGAGATTGAGTTTGGTCTGGATTTCCACGGCCGCGTCAGCGCGCCAATGGCGAAAGTGCTGATTAAAGAGCTGGAGCCCCATCGCCCGCTGTTTATTGAAGAGCCGGTACTGGCGGAACAGGCGGAGTACTACCCGAAACTGGCCGAGCAGACCCATATTCCGATCGCCGCGGGTGAACGCATGTTTTCGCGCTTCGAGTTTAAACGGGTGCTGGAAGCGGGTGGGTTGGCGATTTTGCAGCCGGACCTGTCACATGCTGGCGGTATCACGGAATGCTACAAAATTGCCGCGATGGCGGAAGCCTATGACGTGGCGCTGGCTCCGCACTGCCCGCTGGGTCCTATCGCGCTGGCAGCCTGTCTGCACGTCGACTTTGTTTCGCGCAACGCGGTGTTCCAGGAACAAAGCATGGGCATTCACTATAACAAGGGCGCGGAGCTGCTCGACTTTGTCAAAAACAAAGACGATTTCAACATGGAAGGCGGGTTCTTTAAACCGTTGATGAAGCCGGGACTTGGCGTGGATATTGATGAGGCCAAAGTCATTGAGCTGAGTAAAAATGCGCCGGACTGGCGTAATCCGCTGTGGCGTCATGAAGACGGCAGTGTAGCGGAGTGGTAAATGCGCGTCATACTTCGCGCTGGTGGTGCGTTGGCTGCGTTTTCTTATCCCGGTCACATACTTTTGTATGCTCCCGGGGATGCGAAAACTTGCCGCCTTCCCCCAGCACGAATTATTTAGCGCATTAGCGTAATTTTTTTATTTTAAAAATAAAACAAACACCCTCTGTAAATGACAGGGCATGGTGAGCGGCTTCGCTATGCCCAAAATCTGGAGACAGATTGCGATGGATATTCCAGTTACTGCTGCAAAAACAGGGCGTCGCCGTTACCTGACGCTGGTTATGATCTTTATTACCGTGGTCATCTGTTATGTCGACCGCGCCAACCTTGCGGTGGCGTCGGCGCATATTCAGGAAGAGTTTGGCATTACGAAAGCAGAAATGGGCTACGTGTTCTCAGCCTTTGCCTGGTTGTATACGCTATGCCAGATCCCGGGGGGCTGGTTCCTTGACCGCGTCGGCTCCCGTCTGACCTATTTTATCGCGATCTTCGGCTGGTCGGTGGCAACCCTCTTCCAGGGGTTCGCTACCGGGTTGATGTCGTTGATTGGTCTGCGTGCGATTACCGGGATATTCGAGGCCCCGGCATTCCCAACGAACAACCGCATGGTGACGAGCTGGTTCCCGGAACAGGAACGCGCTTCCGCCGTGGGTTTTTATACTTCAGGACAGTTTGTCGGCCTGGCGTTCCTGACACCGCTGCTGATCTGGATTCAGGAGATGCTGAGCTGGCACTGGGTGTTCATTGTCACCGGAGGGATCGGCATTATCTGGTCACTTGTCTGGTTTAAGGTGTATCAGCCGCCTCGTCTGACCAAAAGTATCACCAAAGCGGAACTGGACTATATTCGTGACGGCGGCGGCCTGGTGGATGGCGATGCGCCCGTTAAGAAAGAGGCGCGTCAGCCGCTGACCAAAGCAGACTGGAAGCTGGTGTTTCACCGTAAGCTGGTGGGCGTTTATCTGGGCCAGTTTGCCGTCACCTCTACGTTATGGTTCTTCCTGACGTGGTTCCCAAACTACCTGACGCAGGAAAAAGGCATTACCGCGCTGAAGGCGGGCTTTATGACCACCGTTCCGTTCCTGGCGGCATTCTTTGGCGTGCTGCTTTCCGGATGGCTGGCGGATAAATTGGTGAAAAAAGGCCTCTCCCTTGGCGTGGCGCGTAAAACGCCGATTATCTGCGGTCTGTTAATCTCTACCTGTATTATGGGCGCAAATTACACCAACGATCCGGTGTGGATTATGACCCTGATGGCGATAGCGTTCTTCGGCAACGGGTTTGCCTCCATCACCTGGTCGCTGGTCTCTTCGCTGGCGCCAATGCGCCTCATTGGCCTGACCGGAGGCGTGTTCAACTTTGTTGGCGGACTGGGGGGGATTACCGTTCCGCTGGTGATTGGCTACCTCGCGCAAGACTACGGATTTGGCCCTGCGCTGGTCTATATCTCTGTCGTTGCTCTGATTGGCGCACTCTCTTACATCTTGTTGGTGGGGGATGTAAAACGCGTGGGTTAATATTCCTTTGCCAGCCCACCAGACGTTGCGGTGGGCTGGTCATCCTGACTGAGCGGGATATGCGCGATACCGCTTCGCATAATCGCGTTTCGCAATATGGGCGCAGTTAAACAGCGACTCTTCAGGATCTTGCCATATAGCTTGCAGCGCAGTTTGCGGGTGGCTTTCCGGTAAGCGCGGTTCATCTCCGGCGCATCTTTTATCAGTACGGACTTGAGGATCTCCGCGCTATCCAGGGCGTAGCTTATCCCTTCCAGTGAACTGGCGCTGATAAATCCGGCCGCCTCGCCAATCAGAAACGCGTTTTCTTCGCCGCAGACGAAATCCGCCCAGCGCGACGGAAAGAGCACGGTACATTTCTCGCTTTTTACCGGTGTGCCGAAGCGGAATTGAAACGCAGTCATTCTCTCTTTCAGCGCTTCGAAGCGCGCCTGGCCATCCTTCATGGGATACGCGCCGCCAAAAATGAAATAACCGTCTTTACTGATACTCCAGGAGTAACAGTCCGTCGCGGCGTTATCGAAAATGCAGGCGTAAAACGGGACCGGATGACGTTCCGCGAACCACTGCTGGATGGCGACATATTTACGAATCTGATGGTCCGGATAAAGATAGCGACGTACCAGAGAATTTGCCCCGTCGGCACCCACCAGATAACGGGCGGTAATCTGCTGCTCCCAACCGTCGGCACGAAAAATCACGTGCCACTTCCCCTCTTCTCGCCAGATTTTTCGACACAGGCTGTCGTGGTACACCTGTACCTCATCCGGGATCAGTGATTTCATCCATAAATCAAAGGCATGACGGTTGATATTGATGTAGCTGCGCTGGTAATTGCGCGTCAACGATGCGTCGGCATCCACCGTTTTAACGCTGAAAATCTGCGGGTTGGCAATGACGTCCACCGGTAGCGTGATCCCATCGCGAATAAACGAACGCTGCGCGTCCGGTGCCAGTAAACCGCCGCAGGGCTTGGTGAACCCCTCATTGCCGCACTGCCGTTTTTTATCCAGCGCAAGCACGCGCATCCTGCCGCTCAATTTACGCGCCAGCGCTGCGCCGGCCGGGCCGAGACCGATAATCGCTACGTCGAAATGTTCCATCTCTTTGTCCGCAAAAATGAAGATGGCACTACGCTAAAGCCTGAAAGTGAAGTCCTTGTGAAGTATGATTGATGAAATTGTTCTCGACCCGAGCATCTCATGAAGCAAATCACCTTTACGCCGCGTAATCATCAGCTTACCAATACCCGGACCTGGACGCCGGACAGCCACTGGCTGGTTTTTGACGTCCGTCCGTCAGGGGCTTCTTTCACCGGCGAAACCATTGAACGGGTGAATGTTCATACCGGTGAGCTGGAGGTGATTTATCGCGCGACGCTGGGGGCGCACGTCGGCGTGGTCACCGTGCATCCGCAGACCGAGAAATATGTATTTATTCATGGGCCTGAAAACCCGGACACGACGTGGCAATACGACTTTCATCATCGTCGCGGCGTGATTGCCGAACAGGGAGAAGTGACAAATCTGGACGCGATGGATATCACTTCGCCCTACACGCCGGGTGCACTGCGCGGCGGCAGTCATGTTCACGTTTTCAGCCCGAATGGCGAGTTCGTCAGCTTTACCTACAACGACCATGTGATGCATGAACGCGATCTGGCGCTGGATTTACGTAACGTTGGCGTCGCAGTGCCTTATGGACCGGTAACGGTATCGGCGCAGCACCCAAGAGAGTACAGCGGCAGTCACTGGTGCGTGCTGGTCAGCCAGACGACGCCCGAACCCACGCCGGGCAGCGATGAGATCTCTCGCGCCTATGAAGAGGGCTGGGTGGGGAATCATGCGCTGGCGTTTATCGGCGACACGCTGTCTGAAAACGGCGAGAAAGTGCCTGAACTGTTTCTGGTAGAACTCCCGCAGGATGAGGCGGGCTGGAAAACGCCCGGAGAGGCTCCCCTGGAAGGCACCGACGCAACCCTGCCCTCTCCGCCACGCGGTGTTGTCCAGCGTCGACTGACGTTTACCCATGCACGCCGCTTCCCCGGGCTGACGACTGTCCCGCGCCACTGGGTGCGCTGTAATCCGCAGGCGACGGAGATTGCGTTTCTGATGCGCGATGACGTGGGTATTGTGCAACTGTGGTTGATTTCAACTCAGGGCGGTGAACCCCGCCAGTTGACCCATCACGCTACGGGTATTCAGTCCGCGTTCAACTGGCATCCGACAGGGAAATGGCTGGGATTTGTGCTGGATAATCGCATTGCCTGCTGCGATGCGCACACTGGAGACATTACGTTTTTAACGCAGAACCACGGTACCCCGCCCTCAGCGGATGCCGTGGTTTTCTCGCCTGATGGTCGATTTGTCGCGTGGATGGAAGAGGTAGACGGTTTCCGTCAGTTGTGGATGACAGAAACCGGGCGGTAATCAGGGGGCGGGCATTTTCGCAGGAGGGATTACGGAGTTGGTTATCTGTGTTCTCTCCTCGCTTCTTTCGACACGCGATCTGACCGAATTATCTTTGCGGAACAGATCCCACGGCAACAGGAGTGTGTCCATTACTGCAGTAAAGGGCATGTCCAGTATGGCCAGCGATTTAGTACCCCAATTGGTATCGTCATCCCCTATCATAGCGGCGCTGGCGCGGGTGCCAGGATAAGTTCCCTCTTTACCACCGGTATGTGACATTACGCTGGAGCAACCACTCAGTAAAACCATCCCACTGCACATCATCAGCGTTAACAACACATTTCTTATCATGATTTATTCATCTGTTGATCATCGGTGTTTGCCTGATGAGTTATAGCGATCCCTTGCCAGAAATAACATCCTCATCACGTCGCACTGTGGCGGCTATCGCACTTTAACCTTTAGTGCTCTCCCACCCAGTCTATGCAATAGACAGCAAACTGCAAAAAAAGTCCGCCAGGGATGCTTGAAAAGTTCGCAATCAGACCCATTTTGATGGTGTAGACAAATGAAGAACACGCCTGATGGGTGTTCTGACTACCCGGCCTGTCCATGATGGAAGGTCAATGACATTCTCGCTGATTTCAGGAGCTATTGATTATGCGTAACTTTGATTTATCCCCGCTGTACCGTTCTGCTATTGGTTTCGACCGCCTGTTTAACCTGCTGGAAAACAACCAGAGCCAGAGTAATGGCGGCTACCCTCCGTATAACGTTGAGCTGGTAGACGAAAATCATTACCGCATTGCCATTGCCGTTGCCGGTTTCGCAGAAAGTGAGCTGGAAATTACCGCACAGGACAACCTGCTGGTGGTGAAAGGCGCGCATGCGGACGAGCAAAAAGAACGGACTTACCTTTACCAGGGCATCGCGGAACGCAACTTTGAGCGTAAGTTCCAGTTAGCTGAGAACATCCATGTTCGCGGCGCGAATCTGGTCAATGGTCTGCTGTACATCGATCTCGAGCGCGTAATTCCGGAAGCGAACAAACCGCGCCGTATCGAAATCAATTAATTCTGTCGGGCCGCGCTGCGCGGCCTGTTATCCCAGGCTTGCCGACAGGGAGCCGATGCGAATCTACGGATTTGCAGATACCACTCGCTTCTTAGAAGGAGATTATGATTATGCGTAACTACGATTTATCCCCACTGCTGCGTCAATGGATCGGTTTTGACAAACTGGCCAACGCGTTACAAAACACCGGTGAAAGCCAGAGCTTCCCACCCTATAACATTGAAAAAAGTGACGATAATCACTATCGCATTACGCTTGCGCTGGCTGGTTTCCGTCAGGAAGACCTGGATATTCAGTTGGAAGGCACCCGCCTGACCGTTAAGGGCGCGCCGCAGCAGCCTGAAAAAGAGACCAAATGGTTGCATCAGGGACTGGTCACCCAGTCGTTCAGCCTGAGCTTTACCCTGGCTGAAAACATGGAGGTTTCCGGCGCGACATTTACCAACGGGTTGTTGCATATCGATTTAACCCGTAATGTCCCGGAAACCGTTGCACCGCAACGTATCGCTATCAGCGAACGCCCCGCATTAAATAGCTAATTTAACTCCTTGCCTTTGCCCCGCCAGAAATGACGGGGCTTTTTTGTGCGCGAAGACAACACCGGATTCGGGTAGTGATGCCATTGCCTGAAGAAAGCATTCAGCAACTTCAGGTTTTGATGAGGAAAAAGGGGGGGAACGCCCATCAGAAGGGCGCTTTAGCGTCGTTTCAGCATCAGAATGTGCGCCAGCCTGCATATATGCCTGAACGGTTCAGTCATAATCCACTTAAATAGAAATGTTATTCACAGGGAACAAAAAAATGAGTGATATAGCATTGACGGTCAGCGTTCTGGCGTTGGTGGCGGTTGTCGGATTATGGATCGGCAATATCAAGGTGCGGGGTGTCGGCTTTGGCATCGGCGGCGTGTTATTCGGCGGTATCATCGTCGGCCACTTCGTTGATCAGGCTGGGGTGACGCTGAGCGGTGATATGCTGCACTTCATCCAGGAATTTGGCCTGATTCTTTTTGTTTACACCATTGGGATTCAGGTTGGACCTGGGTTCTTTGCCTCGTTGCGGGTTTCTGGCCTGCGTCTCAACCTGTTTGCGATTCTGATCGTCATCATGGGTGGGCTGGTCACCGCAATCCTGCATAAAGTTTTCGCCATTCCGCTGCCGGTGGTGCTGGGGATTTTCTCCGGTGCGGTCACCAATACCCCGGCACTGGGTGCCGGACAACAAATCCTGCGCGATCTGGGCACACCAATGGAACTGGTTGACCAGATGGGGATGAGCTACGCGATGGCGTATCCATTTGGGATTTGCGGTATTTTGCTGACCATGTGGCTGATGCGAATGATATTTCGTGTGAATGTGGAAGCAGAAGCGCGGGAGCATGAATCGACGCTCACTAACGGGCATTCGTTGATTCAGACTATCAATATCCGCGTTGAGAACCCCAACCTGAACAATATGGCGATTCAGGATGTGCCTATCCTCAACAGCGATAAAATTATCTGTTCACGACTGAAGCGTGAAGAGACGCTGATGGTGCCGTCGCCGGGAACCGTGATCCAGATGGGCGACCTTTTGCACCTGGTGGGGCAACCGGGCGATCTGCACAACGCGCAACTGGTGATTGGTCAGGAGGTGGATACGTCACTGTCGACTCGGGGAACTGATTTGCGCGTCGAACGCGTCGTGGTCACCAACGAAAAAGTGCTCGGCAAACGTATCCGCGATTTGCACTTTAAAGAGCGTTACGACGTGGTGATTTCTCGACTGAACCGTGCGGGCGTTGAACTGGTCGCCAGTAGCGATGCCAGTCTGCAGTTTGGTGACATCCTCAATCTGGTGGGACGACCGACCTCGATTGATGCGGTTGCCAATGTTGTGGGTAACGCCCAGCAAAAACTGCAGCAGGTGCAGATGCTGCCGGTGTTCATCGGTATCGGTCTGGGGGTGCTGCTTGGATCCATTCCGCTCTTTGTTCCCGGCTTCCCGGTGGCGTTAAAGCTGGGCCTGGCGGGCGGGCCGCTGATTATGGCATTGATTCTGGGGCGTATTGGTAGCATTGGTAAGCTGTACTGGTTTATGCCGCCGAGCGCGAACCTGGCGTTACGTGAACTGGGAATTGTGCTGTTCCTTGCCGTGGTGGGACTGAAATCGGGTGGTGACTTTATCGATACGCTGACCCGGGGGGATGGTCTGAGCTGGGTGGGCTACGGTATTTTTATTACTGCTATACCGCTTATCACCGTCGGTTTACTGGCTCGTATTTTCGCCAAAATGAACTACCTGACGCTGTGCGGGATGTTGGCCGGTTCGATGACCGATCCGCCGGCGCTGGCATTTGCTAATAACCTGCATGCCACCAGCGGCGCGGCGGCGCTGTCGTATGCGACGGTGTATCCGTTGGTGATGTTCCTGCGCATTATCACCCCGCAGTTGCTGGCGGTGATTTTCTGGGGAATGGGCTAATCTCAGGCTGAGTCCGGGTGGACGCGCCGTAAATGGTAGTCCACCTGATACTCGCTGGCGTTTCTGAACATCACCGAATAATTCAAAAACTCTCCGCTATCGCTGTATGACAGTGACGTAATCCGTAACAGCGGTGTCTGCTCCGGCACATTCATTTGGGTTGAAAGCTGTTTATCCGCAAGTACAGGTGACAGACTTTCATAATTACCGCTGATCGTGATCCCACACTCTTTCTCAATGTAATCGAATTTTGATCCCTCAAGATGGGCAAGTGAAAGATTGCGAAAGAGTTTTACCGGCATATAACTGTCTTCCAGCATTAAGGGCTTACCCTCAACATAGCGTACGCGGCGTGAAAAATAGATGCGTTCGTTTATCTGAATGCGTAGCTGGCTGGCAATCGCCGGTGGCGCAGGCATGACTTCGAAAACCAGCACCTGACTGGTCACCTCTTTCCCCTGTCGCTTCAGTACTTCCGCCAGCCCGGTCAGGTTGGAGGTTTCATGATGGACATCTTTGCGCGCCACGTAGGTTCCGCTACCGTGACGGCGCACGACTAAACCCCACTCCACCAGCACGTCAATCGCTTTACGGATCGTCATTCGCGAGACCGCAAACTCGACGGCGAGCTTTTTTTCACCCGGCAACGGACTTCCGATGTTGTAATCAGAAGAATTTAAGCGAATTCGTAGTCGTTCTGCTATCGATTTATAGATCACCACCAGACCTCTTTTTCCCTTTAAACATCGTAGTCAAAACGCTCAGATGTCTAATTTTTATTTAAAAAGTAGACCTCATTGATGAAATTAAAACCATGAAAGCGATCACGAATCGTCGCGGCATGTCATGTCCTGAGGATCGCAACTTTCTATTCTCGTGTCAGGCCAGCAATCACTACAAAAAAGGCCTCTCCCTACTGGTTGTTATATGAGGATGTGAAAATGCTCAGTCAAATACAACGCTTTGGTGGCGCGATGTTCACCCCGGTACTGCTCTTTCCTTTTGCCGGTATTGTGGTGGGTATTGCAATCATGCTCCGTAACCCACTTTTTGTGGGGGAAGCGCTCACCGATCCCAACAGTCTTTTTGCACAAATCGTCACCATTATTGAAGAAGGCGGATGGGCGGTGTTCCGCAATATGCCGTTGATTTTCGCCGTCGGTTTGCCTATTGGTCTGGCAAAACAGGCCCAGGGACGTGCCTGCCTCGCAGTACTGGTCAGCTTCCTGACATGGAATTACTTTATCAATGCGATGGGGATGACCTGGGGCCATTTTTTTGGTGTCGATTTTAGTGTAGACCCGACAGCGGGTAGCGGTTTGACCATGATGGCCGGGATTAAAACGCTTGATACCAGCATTATTGGCGCTATTGCCATTTCAGGTATTGTCACCGCGCTCCATAACCGTTTTTTTGATAAACCACTGCCTGTATTTCTGGGGATTTTCCAGGGAACCTCATTTGTCGTCATCATTGCTTTTCTGGTGATGATTCCCTGCGCCTGGCTAACTCTACTGGGGTGGCCAAAAGTACAAATGGGCATCGAATCACTGCAGGCGTTTTTACGTTCTGCCGGAGCCCTTGGTGTATGGGTCTATATTTTCCTCGAACGCATCCTTATCCCAACTGGTTTACACCACTTTGTCTATGGTCCGTTCATTTTTGGTCCGGCAGTGGTGGAAAGCGGCATTCAGGTCTACTGGGCTCAGCATTTGCAGGAATTCAGTCAGAGTACTGAACCGCTGAAAACCCTGTTCCCGGAAGGTGGCTTTGCGCTACACGGTAATTCTAAAGTCTTTGGTTCAGTAGGGATTGCGCTGGCGCTCTACTTTACCGCCACCCCAGAAAACCGTGTAAAAGTGGCCGGTTTACTTATCCCTGCGACGCTAACAGCCATGCTGGTGGGGATTACCGAACCACTGGAATTTACCTTCCTGTTTATCTCGCCGTTACTTTTTGCCGTGCACGCGGTGCTGGCAGCCTCGATGGCGACAGTCATGTACATGTGCGGCGTGGTGGGCAACTTTGGTGGTGGTCTGTTGGATCAGTTCCTGCCACAGAACTGGATACCGATGTTCCATAACCATGCGTCAATGATGTTTATCCAGATTGCCGTTGGCATCTGTTTTACGGCCCTCTACTTCGTCATCTTTCGTGCGCTGATCCTGCGTTTCAATCTGAAAACGCCGGGTCGTGAAGAGAGCGAGATCAAACTCTACAGCAAAGCGGATTACCAGGCCGCGCGCGGTAAAACCAGCGCCGCGGCCGCTTCGGATAACCCATTGGGTCAGGCTGCCGGTTTGCTACAGGCGCTCGGTGGCGCAGCCAACATTGAAAGTATTAACAACTGTGCCACCCGGTTACGTATCGCACTGATTGACATGGCAAAAACTCAAAGTGATGACGTCTTCAAAGCGCTCGGCGCACACGGTGTTGTGCGTCGCGGTAACGGTATTCAGGTGATTGTCGGCCTGCATGTTCCTCAGGTTCGTGACCAGCTCGAAACGCTAATGAAATCTTCTTTATCAAACGAACATATCCCCATGACGGAGGCAGTATCATGAAAAAATTCTCGGTGGTAATCGCGGGCGGCGGGAGTACTTTTACGCCAGGTATCGTACTGATGTTGCTGGCAAATCAGGACAGGTTTCCCCTGCGTTCGCTGAAATTCTATGACAATGACGGGGTGCGTCAGGAGGTCATTGCCGAGGCGTGCAAAATCATTCTCAAAGAGCAGGCACCGGAGATCGCGTTTAGTTACACCACCGATCCCGAAGCCGCCTTTACCGATGTGGATTTCGTGATGGCGCACATTCGCGTAGGGAAATACCCGATGCGCGAAAAAGACGAAAAAATCCCGTTGCGTCATGGCGTATTGGGTCAGGAAACGTGTGGGCCCGGAGGGATCGCCTATGGCATGCGTTCAATCGGCGGCGTGCTGGAACTGGTGGACTATATGGAAAAATACTCGCCCAATGCCTGGATGCTGAACTACTCCAACCCGGCAGCGATTGTGGCGGAAGCGACCCGTCGCTTACGACCGAATGCCAAAATTCTCAATATCTGCGATATGCCGATCGGGATTGAAGGGCGCATGGCGCAGATTGTTGGGCTTAAAGATCGTAAACAGATGCGTGTTCGTTACTATGGTCTGAACCATTTTGGCTGGTGGACGTCGATTGAAGATCTGAACGGAAACGATCTGATGCCAAAATTACGTGAATATGTGGCGAAAAATGGCTATGTGCCGCCTTCTGACGATGTACATACCGAAGCAAGCTGGAATGACACGTTTGCCAAAGCCAAAGATGTGCAGGCGCTCGATCCGCAAACGATGCCGAACACGTACCTGAAATATTATCTCTTCCCGGACTATGTGGTGGCGCATTCCAACCCGGAACGCACCCGCGCCAACGAAGTGATGGATCACCGTGAGAAGCATGTCTTCAGCGCCTGTCGGGCGATTATCAATGCCGGTGACTCTTCAGCGGGTGAGTTGGAGATTGATGAACATGCTTCCTACATTGTCGATCTGGCGGCAGCTATCGCTTTTAATACTCAGGAGCGGATGCTACTGATTGTGCCGAACAATGGGGCAATTCATAACTTTGATGAGACGGCAATGGTAGAAATTCCATGCCTGGTGGGACATAACGGCCCGGAACCGTTAACCGTAGGCGATATTCCGCACTTCCAGAAAGGGCTTATGAGTCAGCAGGTGGCGGTTGAAAAACTGGTGGTGGATGCCTGGGAACAACGTTCTTACCAGAAGCTCTGGCAGGCGATCACCTTATCTAAAACGGTACCCAGCGCGTCTGTGGCGAAAGTCATTCTCGATGATTTAATTGAGGCAAATAAAGGCTACTGGCCGGAATTACATTAAACCTCCTGACCGGCATCGGACGATGCCGGTCTCCTCGTTCTTGTCGATTTAGGCTATTCTGGAACCTGCCTGCAGCCCGACAAGGAATATTCATGAAACTTTCTCGCCTCGGAGAATCACCGGATTACCGTTTCTCGCTGGCAAACGAGCGTACCTATCTGGCGTGGATTCGTACTGCGCTGGGTTTTCTGGCCGCAGGCGTCGGGCTTGACCAACTGGCGCCGGGCTTCGCCACGCCGGTGATCCGCGAACTGTTGGCGCTGCTGCTTTGTCTGTTCGCTGGCGGCCTGGCGATTTACGGTTATCTGCGCTGGTTACGCAATGAAAAGGCGATGCGGCTGAAGGAAGATTTACCTTATACCCGCAGTCTGCTGGTTATCAGTCTAATTTTGACAATGGTGGCGATCGTCGTGATGGCGCTGGTGCTGTATGCCGGATAGCCGTAAGGCCCGTCGCATGACCGATCCGGGGCTGCAACCGGAACGCACATCGCTGGCATGGTTTCGCACACTGCTGGGCTATGGCGCGCTGATGGCGCTGGCGGTGAAACATCACTGGCATCAGGCGGGATTCCTGTTCTGGGTCTCTATTGTGGTGCTGGCCATCGTGGGCCTCATTCTCTGGCGCTATACCCGCAAGCGTAATCTGATGGATGTCTCGCTTCTTGATTTTTCCCAATCTCGCGCGGTTCGTGACAAATTTATGATCTCCCTCGCGGTGTTATCTCTCGCAATACTGTTTGCTGTAACGCACGTTCGCCAACTTATCCTCTTGATCGGAAATTTTGCATGACAGGATGTCAGGTCATGGCCAAACCGGCCAGTTCACGTTGTAACCTGGATTGTCGTCACTGCTTCTACAATGATACCGCTTACCTGTCTGTGACGGTGAATCGTCAGAACAGCCGATGGCCTGAACTGTTGTATCAGCAACTTCGCCAGAGCGGTGCTTCTCTGCTGCAGTTTATTCCACTCATGGAGCGAGATGAACACGGCATACTGACGGTAGAATCGGTGGAGCCACAGGTGTGGGGAACATTTCTCACTGCTGTATTTGATATCTGGGTGCGTGAAGATATTGGACGTGTACATGTTCGGCTTTTTGATGTCGTGCTGAATGAGTGGTGTGGGTATTCACGCCATGAGGAAAAAATGGCAGTCAGCCCTGATTGTCAGCGCTGTACTGTATTGCGCTTTTGTCATGGTGACTGTCCAAAACATCGGGATGAGAGTGGGAAAAGCGTGCTGTGCGCAGGATACCGTGCATTTATCGATTATACCGCGCCGCACATGCGCGTGATGCGCGATCTGATCAGGCAGCATCGCTCACCGACGGAGCTGATGGCGATGCTGCGCACAGGACGTTAGTGCCCTTTCGCCAGGTATTGCGCCATTTCTGCTTCTGGCACCATGCCGCCGCCCGTTGCCCAGACCAGGTGCGTGGCATTATTGAGTTGCTCAGCGCTGATGCCCTGCATCTGCTGATAGTCAGCGGATGCGCAGACGCGCTGAGGCCCGGCCATTCCCGCCAGGGCTGACGGTTCCAGACGAATGTTCTCCTCCTGCGCCAGCCAGCCCAGCATGTCGTACATAGACCGATCGCTTAAGGTATACAACCCGTCGAGCAGACGTTCCATCGCTCTGCCGACAAAACCTGATGCACGTCCGACCGCCAGACCATCTGCTGCCGTCAGGTTATCAATACCGATGTCCTGTACGGCGATCTCATCGTGCAGCCCGGTGTACACGCCCAGCAGCATGCACGGAGAATGGGTCGGTTCAGCGAAGAAGCAGTGCACGTTATCGCCAAATGCCAGTTTCAGACCAAACGCTACCCCGCCGGGGCCACCGCCCACTCCGCACGGCAGATAAACAAACAGCGGGTGATCGGCATCCACCACGCGGCCTTGCTGTTCGAATTGCGCTTTCAGACGCTGCCCGGCAACCGCATAACCTAAAAACAGCGTGCGGGAGTTTTCATCGTCGATAAAGAAGCAGTTCGGATCGGACTGCGCAGCCTTGCGGCCTTGCTCAACCGCCACGCCATAATCTTCTTCGTACTCAACAACCGTAACGCCGTGGCTGCGCAGTTTGGCTTTTTTCCACGCACGGGCATCAGCAGACATATGCACCGTGACGTTAAAGCCAATGCGGGCGCTCATAATACCGATAGACAGCCCAAGGTTGCCGGTTGAACCCACAGCGATACTGTACTGGCTAAAGAAGGCCTTGAATTTCGGAGAAAGCAGAACGCTGTAGTCCTCTTCGGGGGTCAGCATACCGGCTTCCCGCGCCAGTTTTTCGGCGTGCGTCAGGACTTCATAAATGCCGCCGCGCGCTTTAATCGAGCCGGAAATCGGCAAATGGCTGTCTTTTTTCAGCAGGATTTCCCCGCTGATTTTCTGTCCGTACTGTTTTTCCAGACGTTGTTGCATGGCCGGAATGGCGACGACCTCAGATTCAATGATCCCCCCGGTTGCTGCGGTTTCCGGGAAGGCTTTGGCCAGATACGGTGCGAAGCGCGCCAGACGGGCGTGGGCACCCTTAACGTCTTGTTCCGTCAGCCCCACATAAGGTAAACCTTCCGCCAGAGAGGTGGTTCCCGGGTTGAACCAGGTCGTTTCTCGCAGAGCCACCAGATCCTCCACCAAAGGATACTGGGCGATAAGTTTTTGTATGTTTTCCATAGGACGTCTCTTTGCGCTTAGATGATAAAGGAAAGCAGGAATGTGCAAGCCAGTGCAATAACCGAGGCGATAAATGTCGCGGTCGTATAGTATTTGAACGTCTCATTCAGGGTAGCGCCGCAGTACTGCTTAACCAGCCAGAAGAGGGAGTCGGTAACGATCGTGCAGCCAATGGCACCAGAACCGATGGCAATGGCGATGATCTCCGGACTGACGTTGGGATACATTGGCAGCATCGGCGCGACAATCGCCGTGGCGCCCATCATCGCCACCGTGGCAGAGCCGACCGCCGCGTGCAGAATCAGCGCGACCAGCCAGGCCAGCAGGATAGGGTGCATATCCATGTTGGAGAGGATCACTGCCAGCGTGTCTGCCAGACCGCTGCTCTTGAGGATGGCGTTGAACGCGCCGCCCGCCCCGATAATCAACAGAATATTGGCGATGGAACCAAAACCGTTTTCGGTATGGGTGAGCAGTGCGCTCATGCCAATATGCTGGCGCAGACCGAGAATGTAATACGCCACAAAGACGGCGATAAACATGGCAGTGATCGGGTTGCCGATAAATTCCAGCAGGGTGTACAGCGTGCTGCCTTTGGTCATGTTCAGTTCAGCCACGGTTTTCACCAGCATCAAACCAATCGGCAGCAGGACGGTAAACAGCGTTGCACCCAGCGACGGCAGTGTGCTCTCCTCGCGTACTTTGAGGTCTGCAAACTCAGCGGGAACCGGTTTGAACGGCAGGCGATTACCGAGAAATTTCAGGAACAGCGGGCCGCCTATCAGTGAGGCCATCAGGCCAACCAGCAGGCCGTAGACGATCACCGAACCAATATCCGCACCCAGTTTATTGGCAACAAACAGCGCGGCCGGGTGCGGCGGCACGACGCAGTGAACGGCCATTAGCGCGGTACACAGTGGGATAGCCAGTTTCAGCAGGGAGGTGTTGGTTTTTTTCGCGATGGAGAACGCCAGGGGAATTAACAGCACCACGCCAACTTCAACGAACAGCGTAATCCCGCAAATCAACCCCACCAGCACCATAATGACGTCAGCGGAGAGCCAGCGGCAGCGCTGTAGCGTTAAGCCGATGCGTTCCGCCGCGCCGGAAACCTCCATCATTTTACCGAGAATGGTACCCAGACCGATGACCGCGGCGAGGAAGCCGAGCGTACCGCCGATCCCGCTTTCGATGGCATTGACCATGTCCAGCGGCCCCATGCCCATCATGGTCCCGACAAAGAAACTGGCGAGCAGCAGCGCCAGGAACGGGTGGAATTTGAATTTCACGATGGTCAGTACAATTAACACAATGCTAATTAGCAGCGTGCTCACAACCCAGATTTGAGAGTGCATATCTCACCTTGCCCTGTGATTTACCTGCCCCTATTGGACAAAAATTCGGCGTGGGCTGACAAACGATATAAATCCTCGTTCACATGAATCAGATTGAATCAAAGAGGTGATTTGCATCGAACAATCGCGCAATTTTGCGATATGGTTCACTCTCATTCATCTTTGTGCTGATTTTTTCTGCGGTTTTTTTTACACTTCGCCGGACTGAAGCTGAAGTCACCGAGGTACTCATGGAACCCCTTCGCGAAGTCAGAAACCACCTCCTGAACGGCTGGCAATTATCCAAACTGTACACATTTGAAGTGGCGGCCCGGCATCAGTCGTTTGCGATGGCCGCAGACGAGTTATCGCTGAGCCCCAGTGCCATCAGCCACCGCATTAACCAACTGGAAGAGGAGTTGGGGATCCAGCTTTTCGTGCGCTCGCACCGCAAAGTGGAACTCACCCATGAAGGTAAACGGGTGTTCTGGGCGCTGAAATCGTCGCTGGATACGCTGAACCAGGAGATCCTCGATATCAAAAATCAGGAGCTTTCCGGGACGCTGACCGTCTATTCTCGCCCGTCTATCGCGCAGTGCTGGCTGGTGCCTGCGCTGGGTGACTTTACCCGCCGCTATCCGTCGATTTCGCTCACCATATTAACGGGTAACGACAATGTGAACCTGCAGCGCGCCGGGGTCGATCTGGCGCTCTACTTTGACGATGCGCCTTCCGCCCAACTGGAGCATCACTTCTTAATGGACGAGGCGATTCTTCCCGTCTGTAGTCCGGATTATGCTCAACGCTTTGATTTAATGGGTTCTCTGGTGAATCTGCCACATTGTACGCTGTTGCACGATCGTCAGGCCTGGAGCAATGATTCAGGGACCGACGAGTGGCATAGCTGGGCGCAACATTTTGCAGTGAATCTGCCGACATCGTCGGGAATTGGCTTTGATCGTTCAGATTTAGCGGTGATTGCTGCCATGAACCATATCGGCGTGGCGATGGGACGCAGACGGCTGGTACAAAAGCGACTGGAGAGCGGTGAGCTGGTCGCGCCTTTTGGTGAGATGGCGCTGACCTGTCACCAGCATTACTACATGACGACGTTACCCGGCAGGCAATGGCCGAAAATTGAGGCCTTTATCAACTGGCTGCATGAGCAGGCGAAGTCGTTTTCGAGAAGCGAAACTGCTACACGGTAAATAAAAAAGCGTGCTAAATACGTGATATTGCGCCTGCAAAATTGCTGAGGGTCATCGTGATTAAACCACTTGTCTCGCTCTTTGTGTTTGTCAGTTTCGCCCTTGGGGCAGCACAATCGCCGCTGACGGCGGCACATTATGCGCAGCAACTTGGTGTGGGAATGGACGTCGACTGGGCGCGCACTGAACAAGGTATCCGGGAGTTCGACCCGCTGGTGGTGCGGGACTTCAAGGCGAAAGGGATCGCTCATGTGCGTATTCGGGTAAGCGGAGAACCCACGGAGGCGCGGCTTATTCATCTGCGCAAGCTGGTGGAGGCCTGCGAGCAGTATGGCGTGATCCCGATTATCGCTTTTCAGGCGGACGAGTACAAAAATGACCCCAGTGCGAGCAATGAAAAAGAGGTGATCAACTGGTGGGTCGCGGTGGCGCACTATTTTGCCCACAGCGCGCCGCTGCTGGGGTTTGATCTGATTTACGAACCGGCCGGTAAGCTGAATCATAATCTGACGTCCCTGAACCGGGTGTATGACAAAACCATTCGTACTATCCACGCCATCGACCCGCAACGGATGATTTTTGTCGCGCCTCGTCTGCGTGCTGCACCGGAAGATCTGCCCAGTCTCAGGCTGCCACCGCAGAGTCAGAGCTATGTCCTGGCGCAATGGCATATCTTCCCGTGGGGGCCGGTGAAAAATAACGGCAAATACCCCTGGACGTCGGGTACGGCTGCAGAGAAAGCGGCGATTCGCGCGCGCATCAACACTGCTGTGCACTGGCAGCAAAAAAGCGGGCATGTCAGTTGGGTTGGCGGATGGGCCACGGGAGAAACCAGCAAGAATCCTCCGTCCTCTTCACAGCTCGCTTTTGCCACGTTCATGGCATGTGAGCTGAAGAAGGCGAAAATTCCCTACGCGATCAACGCCGATACGCAGTTTTACGATGGGGAGGAAGGCGCGTGGCGGCCCGCGCTCGAGCCGCTGTTAATGGCGATGATTGCGCCGGACTGCGAAACGCCCGGCCATACGGTCATTAAATCGCCTGCCCCTGGTGTGAAAAGCGCGCCGCCAGCGGCAACCAGCACAGTAAAATCAGCAGTCCCATAAGCGTCATCAGCAGGCCGAGACTGCCCTGCCCGGTCTGCGGCAGCATAGCGGAAAGCCATGCCAGTACGCCGGAACCAATATTTTGCAGACCGCCCACCAGCGCGCCCGCTGTACCGGCGAGGAACGGAAAGGGTTCCATCGCGCCGCTGGTCGCCAGCGGGAACAGCATCCCGGCGCCGAAGAAGAACAGCGCGGCGGGGATCAGCAGCGTCCAGACGTTCATCACGCCGAACCAGCCGGGGATCCACATCATCAGCCCTGCCAGCAGACAGCTCACCACTGACTGCCACATCAGCGTAGAGAAGCGTTTATTCGGGCGACCGGCAAACCATGCACCGAAAAACGCCGCCGGGATCGGCAGGATAAACAGGATACTCACCACCATGCTGCTCAGTCCTAACACCGCGCCCATCAGCACACCGGAACAGGCTTCGAATACAGCGATACCGGCCAGTCCGCCAATCAGCATCAGCAGATAACAGTTAAAGGCGCTGTGACCAAACAAGGTTTTATAGCTGGTCATCAGCCGCGTGCGCGGTGCGCCAGTGGGACGTGTTTCCGGCATCCAGCGCGCCATGCTGAAGGTGACCCCCGCACAGAGCACGAGCAGGAAAACGTAACAGGCGCGCCAGTTCCACATCGTATCCAGCAGCCCGCCAATCAGCGGTGCCAGCAGCGGACTGACCAGGATACCCATATTCAGCATGCTGTTGGCGTGGCGCAGCTGTGTGCCTTCGTACAGATCGCGCGGCAAGGTTCGCGCCATCACCCCGCCGACACCGGTCCCCATCCCCTGCAATGCGCTGGCGGCGATCAGCACCGTCAGGCTGTGAGTCGTAATGGCGACCAGCGTGGCGAGCATAAAAATCGACATCCCGACGAGGATCACCGGACGGCGTCCGACGCGGTCGGAAAGCGGGCCATAAAACAGTTGCGATACGCCATAGGTCAGCAGATAGGCTGCCATCACGCTTTGCACGGCCCCTTCGCGAACGTTTAGCTCGCGTGCCATGTCGGCAATGGCAGGGATATAAATGGTTTGCGCCATCTGACCCACAGCCACAAGTAATACCAACATCAACAACAAATTGACGTTTCTCTGCCTTTTCATTTCGCTGAATACTTTTTAAAAAGAGAAAAAATAAGAATAAGGTGCTGCGCATTCCCATAAATGCGAGTGAAATCTACCACACTAAAAAAAGAAGGCCAGATGGCAGGCGGGAATGGAAAAGGGCTGAACGGCAGGATATGTAAACAAAAAGCGGCAACAAATGTTGCCGAGAGTGTGTTCTAGGACAAACGCAGCAGTATCGCGCCTGCCGCAATCCCGCCAGCAGCCACGAGGCGCAATCCTGCGACCCGTTCTTTCAGCAGCAGCCAGGCGATAAGCGCGCCGAACAGGATTGAGGTTTCACGCAGTGCAGCGACCACCGCCAGCGGCGCGAGGGTCATCGCCCAGAGCGCCAGTCCGTAAGAGCCCATTGTGGCAATGCCGCCAAAAATTCCCTTTTTCCAGTGCTGCGTCAGATAGCGCAATGCTTCCCGGCGACGGGCCACCATCGCCCATCCCAGCAGGCAGGAGCCGTTCAAAAAGAAGGTCCAGAGCGTGTATCCCAGCGCGGTTTCCGACAGTCTGACGCCGGTGCCGTCGACCAGCGTATACCCGGCGATAAAACAGGCGTTAATCAGGGCGAGCACAATACCCTGCTGCGAACGGGCCTGACCGTTAAAAGCCATACCGAGGATGGCGGCGCAGATCACTGCAATTCCCGTCCAGGCCAGCGTGGACAGGCTATCGCCAAGAAACAGTACGCTGATGATAGCCACCAGCAGCGGCGCCGTCCCGCGCATCAGCGGATAGGTCTGACTCATATCGGAGACGGTATAGGTTCTGGCGACCAGCACGGTGTAGACCACCTGTAATGCGGTCGAGGCGGCTAAAAACGGGATGCTGGCGGTCGAGGGTTGTGGTGCAAAGGGCAGGCACAGGAGCGCCATGATGGCGGCGGAACCGCTGACGCTAATGGCAGCGTAGAGCTTGTCGTTTCCGGCTTTCACAATGGCGTTCCAGCTGGCGTGCAGCAGCGCGGCGAACAGCAAGATGCAGAAAACGGAAAGGGTCATAGCGTAAACGTCACCAGGAAATGTCATAAAAATGTAACATATCATCACCGCGCAAGCATCAGTCGATGTAAAAGGGGAGCGGTTGCCCGCTCCCCTTTGGTGCGACTTGACTCTGAATTACTTCAGGTATTTCAGAACAGCATCAAGCAGTTGCATGGCTGCAACGATGAGTTTCAGGATAAGAATAACGATATCCACGAGGCTCATACGCGTCTCCTTTTGGCAAAGGAGCACGGTGCTGACGTACCTTTCCGCCGCCTGTTACCAGCACCTTCGTTGACATAACACAGTGTGCTCACCGGGGGGGTTAAGGCGCTGACGGCACCACCCGTTTCAGCCAGGACTTTGTTGCGCCGGTTTACGATGCGGCCCCACCTAACACATTGCGTACTGAGACATTATAGATAAACACTGTATAAATGAACAGGTATTTATGGACAATGCCGAACTTCTGATCCATACTCAAAAGCGTCAAAATCCGTGCCGAAATTGCGTGTTCTTCGCAGAACGCGTATACTTTTGCTGTTGACATAACACAGTGTGCTTTGCGACTACCAACCGCATAACGCTGAAAAAACCTCGCTCCGGCGGGGTTTTTTGTTTTGGTCGCTTTTTCCTGGTGAAACGTGATCGTCGACGCATTTTTACGCAGATGAAAATTTTTCCGTTGTCAGCTTATGAAAGCTGTGCTTGTATAAATCCTGTTAATCATTAAACAGACAAGGTCCCTAATGAACTCTTCCATGCTGACGTCGACCCTACTAAAAACTGCGCCATCTTGCGCAGCGGTCGTCGTGCGTGTGGTGGTGGTCGTCGGCAATGCGCCGTAGGGTCCGGAACAACACACGATTCCAAAACCCCGCCGGCGCAAACCGGGCGGGGTTTTTCGTTTAAGAGACCTGCCCGGAGCGTCGGCCCAGAACAAAAGGACTGGAGTATGGCAAGTTCGGGCACAACATCAACATCCCAGCGTACGCGTTTTACCGGCGCTGAATTTATCGTTCATTTTCTGGAACGTCAGGGCATTAAGATTGTCACTGGCATTCCGGGTGGATCGATTCTTCCCGTCTATGATGCCTTAAGTCAGAGCACGCAAATTCGCCATATTCTGGCGCGCCACGAGCAGGGTGCGGGGTTCATTGCGCAGGGTATGGCGCGAACCGACGGTAAACCGGCGGTGTGCATGGCCTGTAGCGGGCCGGGCGCAACCAATCTGGTGACCGCCATCGCCGATGCGCGGCTGGATTCTATCCCCATGGTGTGTATCACCGGGCAGGTTCCGGCCTCAATGATCGGCACCGACGCCTTCCAGGAAGTGGACACCTACGGCATCTCTATCCCCATCACTAAACATAACTATCTGGTCAGACATATCGATGAACTCCCGCAGGTGATGAGCGACGCATTTCGTCTCGCGCAATCCGGACGTCCTGGCCCGGTGTGGATAGACATACCTAAGGATATCCAGATGGCGGTTCTCGAGATTGATGAGATGCCAGAACCGGCACAGAAAATGGCGACGCCGGAATTCAGCGCAGAGAGCATTCGTGAAGCGGCCGAGATGATTAACGCCGCACAGCGTCCGGTGCTGTACCTCGGCGGCGGGGTGATTAATGCGCCGCAGCGGGTGCGTGAGCTGGCGGAAAAGGCGCAGTTGCCTACCACCATGACGCTGATGGCGCTGGGAATGCTGCCGAAGGCGCATCCGCTGTCGTTAGGCATGTTGGGGATGCACGGTGCGCGCAGCACTAACTTCATCCTGCAAGAGGCGGATCTGCTGGTGGTGCTGGGCGCGCGTTTTGATGACCGGGCGATTGGCAAAACCGAGCAGTTCTGCCCGAATGCCAAAATTATCCATGTCGATATTGACCGTGCGGAGCTGGGCAAAATTAAGCAGTCGCACATCGCTATTCAGGCTGATGTGGATGAGGTACTGGCCCAGTTGATTCCACAAATCGACGCAAACCCGCGCGCTGAGTGGCACCAGTTGGTCAGCGATCTGCAACGTGAATTCCCGTGCGCTATCCCGCAGGAGAGCGACCCGCTGTGCCACTACGGCCTGATCAACGCGGTAGCGGCCTGCGTGGATGATAATGCGATTATCACTACCGACGTGGGCCAGCATCAGATGTGGGCAGCGCAGGCCTATCCGCTGAACCGTCCTCGCCAGTGGCTGACTTCTGGCGGTCTGGGCACCATGGGATTTGGTCTGCCGGCAGCGATTGGCGCAGCGCTGGCGAACCCGGATAAGAAAGTGCTGTGTTTCTCCGGCGACGGCAGTCTGATGATGAACATTCAGGAGATGGCGACCGCCAGCGAAAATCAGCTGGATGTGAAAATCATTCTGATGAACAACGAAGCGCTGGGGCTGGTGCATCAGCAGCAGAGCCTGTTCTATAAGCAGGGCGTTTTTGCCGCGACGTATCCGGGGACAATCAACTTTATGCAGATTGCTGCCGGATTCGGTTTGCAAACCTGCGATCTGAATAACGAAGCTGACCCGCAGGCGGCATTGCAGGCGATCATCAGCCGACCGGGGCCGGCGCTGATCCATGTCCGCATTGATGCGGAAGAAAAAGTGTATCCAATGGTACCGCCAGGCGCGGCAAATACTGAGATGGTGGGGGAATAAACCATGCAGAAACAATCACATGAGAACGTCATTCTGGAACTCACCGTCCGCAACCACCCTGGCGTGATGACCCACGTTTGCGGGCTATTCGCCCGCCGTGCATTTAACGTCGAGGGGATCCTCTGTCTGCCGATTCAGAGCAGCGACCAGAGCCGTATCTGGCTACTGGTCAACGACGATCAGCGTCTGGAGCAGATGATTAGCCAAATCGATAAGCTGGAAGATGTGGTGAGAGTGGTGCGTAATCAGTCAGACCCCACAATGTTCAACAAAATTGCCGTGTTCTTTGAGTAACTTAATCGCCGTCTGAATCAGGGGTGATCACCTTGACGGAACCGTTCCGGCAGTGGGTGGCATAATCTGCCGGTAGCGGACGATCGCATATCAGGACATCAAAGGTGGAAAGCGGACCAATGCTGGCGGGGGCGACCTCATCGAACAGGGCGTAACGCGTCAGTAAAATTTTACGCAGTCCGCGCTCCATTGCTTTGCGCTTAGTGGCGAGGTCGTCCGGGTTAAACCAACTGACGCCGAAGTGTTCGTGTACGCCGCTGGCGGAGATAAACACTTTTCGCGGATTCAGGGAATCCAGCGGTGATGGGTTATTCGCATCGTAAAATGCGTCGCTCTTCGCCCGATACGTTCCACCACAGAGGATCGGCGTGGCGTTGGGCTTTTCATTGAGCGCGATAAAAACCTGGTGCGAGTAGCAGATCCCGGTAAAGGCGATCTCGTCCGGGATCATACCGATCACCAACGGCATCTCCGGACCATTATCAAAAAAGATCAGATCGTTTTCGCTCACCAGACCGGCCGCCAGGATAGCGACGGGTAAATCGTCGCGATGATGGGTCTTGTTGGCTGGCTGGGGGACGTTAGCTGGCGCGGTGGGTTTGCTGACCATCACGATATAGCCGCCGAGCAGCGTCAGGGGCAGCGGCTCGTCATCCTGGCTGAGATCCCGGCGAATGGTCATCACGGAAACCTCCAGCATCCGTGCGGCGTCTTTCAGATGGATGCGGTCGGTCTTCTTCAATAGTTCCATCAGACGTCGAATACGTTCTTTTTGTTTGGTTTCCATTCACCTTCTCCGCGATTCATGTTGCGAATGTTCCATGAGTAACATTTTTGTGTCTCTCGGAACATCATCTTGCTGCATTACTATACGTCTGGCTGGCGGGAATTAAAAGCGCCTTTGTTCGCGTTTTTTTGATTGTAACTGTTTTAATTTCAGTTAATTGTAACAGTTTAGATGCTGTTGACAGGTAACAGTGAATCATGAGGCGGGCAATAAATAAACAAGGAAATGATCTTCCAATCGCGATCGTAGTCACAAATGATACGGAAGTAACATGATAATGTTATTTTATTATCATTGTTATGTGATTGTTTCTTAGAGGGTGTAAAATGGATATCGCGGTTATTGGCTCCAACATGGTGGATCTCATCACTTATACCAACCAGATGCCCAAAGAAGGCGAAACCCTGGAAGCGCCGGCGTTTAAAATCGGCTGCGGTGGTAAAGGCGCAAATCAGGCCGTTGCGGCGGCGAAACTCAACTCCAAAGTGCTGATGCTGACCAAAGTCGGCGACGATATCTTTGCGGATAACACCATTCGCAATCTCGAATCCTGGGGCATCAACACCACCTATGTCGAAAAAGTCCCGTGCACCAGTAGCGGCGTGGCACCGATTTTTGTGAATGCGAACTCCAGTAACAGCATTCTTATTATTAAAGGGGCGAACAAGTTTCTCTCCCCGGAAGATATCGACCGCGCAGCGGAAGATTTAAAAAAATGTCAGCTTATTGTTCTGCAACTGGAAGTTCAACTGGAGACGGTTTACCACGCCATTGAGTTCGGCAAAAAGCATGGCATCGAAGTATTATTAAATCCCGCACCGGCATTGCGTGAATTAGATATGTCCTATGCCTGTAAATGTGATTTCTTTGTACCGAACGAAACCGAACTGGAAATATTAACCGGTATGCCAGTGGAGTCGTATGATGATATTTGCACCGCCGCCCGTTCCCTGGTGGATAAAGGGTTAAACAATATTATTGTGACCATGGGTGAAAAAGGTGCGCTTTGGATGACGCGCGATCAGGAAGTGCATGTTCCGGCGTTTCGCGTTAATGCTGTTGATACCAGTGGCGCAGGCGATGCCTTTATTGGTTGCTTTGCCCATTACTACGTTCAGAGCGGAGATGTCGAAGCCGCAATGAAGAAAGCCGTCCTTTTCGCTGCGTTTAGCGTGACCGGGAAAGGCACACAATCCTCTTATCCGAGTATCGAACAATTTAATGAATTTCTTACCCTAAACGAATAATACTTCTGCACTGTAAAAGGTAGCACTATGAACGATAAAAACATCATTCAGATGCCCGATGGGTATCTGAATAAGACCCCTCTGTTCCAGTTTATTTTGTTATCCTGTTTATTCCCGTTATGGGGATGCGCAGCCGCATTAAATGATATTCTGATTACGCAATTTAAAAGTGTATTTTCACTCAGTAACTTTGCCTCAGCATTAGTTCAGAGCGCCTTTTATGGCGGTTATTTTTTAATTGCGATCCCGGCATCTCTGGTGATTAAAAAAACCAGTTATAAAGTGGCTATATTAACCGGCCTGACGCTGTACATTGTCGGCTGTACGCTCTTTTTCCCGGCCTCGCACATGGCGACCTACACCATGTTCCTTGCCGCGATCTTCGCGATTGCGATTGGTCTGAGCTTCCTGGAAACCGCAGCGAACACCTACAGTTCGATGATCGGCCCAAAAGCCTATGCCACCTTACGCCTGAATATCAGCCAGACGTTTTATCCGATTGGCGCGGCGTCCGGCATTTTGCTGGGGAAATATCTGGTCTTTTCCGAAGGCGACAGCCTGGAAAAACAGATGGCGGGAATGAATGCCGAGCAGATCCATAACTTTAAAGTGCTGATGCTGGAAAACACCCTTGAGCCGTATAAGTACATGATTATGGTTCTGGTGGTGGTGATGGTGCTGTTTTTGTTAACCCGCTTCCCGACCTGCAAAGTGGCGCAAACCGCCAACCATAAACGCCCGTCGGCGATGGACACGTTGCGCTATCTGGCCAGCAATGCCCGTTTCCGCCGCGGTATTGTGGCGCAGTTCCTGTATGTGGGGATGCAGGTGGCCGTGTGGTCATTCACCATCCGTCTGGCGCTGGAGTTGGGCGATATCAACGAGCGTGATGCCTCTAACTTCATGGTCTATAGCTTTGCCTGCTTCTTTATCGGTAAGTTTATCGCCAACATCCTGATGACCCGCTTTAACCCGGAAAAAGTGCTGATTCTTTACTCCGTCATCGGCGCGCTGTTCCTTGCCTATGTTTCGCTGGCGCCGAGCTTTAGCGCCGTGTACGTCGCAGTGCTGGTGAGCATTCTGTTTGGTCCCTGCTGGGCGACTATTTATGCCGGCACGCTGGATACGGTGGATAACGAACATACCGAAATGGCGGGCGCGGTGATTGTGATGGCCATCGTTGGCGCCGCCGTGGTCCCGGCGATTCAGGGTTATGTGGCGGATATGTTCCACTCGCTGCAACTCTCGTTCCTTGTCTCCATGCTGTGTTTCGTTTACGTGGGGATCTACTTCTGGCGCGAAAGCAAAGTGCGCAGCCTGGCTGAAGCGACCGCTTCCTGAGGAGAACGATTATGACAACACGTATCACGCTGTGGCGGACGCTCTTTAGTGAACATCCGCAAATCCTGCTGGAGAACAGTGATTTCACGGTTACCGCCTTTCGTTATGCCAGCGGTGTGGAAGGGCTGAAGGTGCAGAACAGTCGTGGTCATCTGGTGATTCTGCCCTGGATGGGGCAGATTCTCTGGGACGCGCAGTTTGACGGCCACGATCTGACCATGCGCAACATGTTCCGCCAGCCGAAACCCGCAGCGGAAGTGGTGGCGACCTATGGCTGTTTTGCTTTCCATTCAGGACTGCTGGCCAATGGCTGCCCGTCGCCGGAAGATACTCACCCGTTACACGGTGAAATGGCCTGTGCTGCGATGGACGAGGCCTGGCTGGAACTGGACGGCGACAGCCTGCGCGTGACCGGACGCTACGAGTATGTGATGGGATTCGGTCATCATTATCAGGCGCAGCCTGCGGTGGTGATGCATAAAGCGAGCGCGCTGTTTGATATTCAGATGGCCGTCACTAACCTCGCGTCTGTCGCGATGCCGCTGCAGTACATGTGCCACATGAACTATGCATATGTGCCAGAGGCGACGTTCAGCCAGAATATTCCGGATGAGGCGCTGCGGCTTCGCGAATCGGTCCCGGCGCATGTGAAACCCACCGAACAGTGGCTGGCATTTAATCAACGGATCTTACAAGGCGAAGCGTCGCTGGCGACGCTCAATGAACCCAGCTTCTACGATCCAGAAATCGTCTTCTTTGCCGACCAGTTGGACAGGTATACGGATAAACCCGAATTCCGCATGATCGCCCCGGATGGCACCACGTTTGTTACCCGTTTCGCCAGTTCGGAACTCAACTACGTAACCCGCTGGATCCTGTATAACGGCGATCAGCAGGTCGCGGCATTTGCCCTGCCTGCCACCTGCCGTCCGGAAGGATTTCTTGCCGCCCAGCGAAACGGCACGCTGCTTGAGGTTCAACCGCAGCAAACCCGGACATTTACGGTCACCACCGGCATCGCCTGAACGCTCAAGGCTTGAACAGCAACGCGCTTATCGTTAAGGTAAGCGCTTTCGCCGGATGGCGGCGTAAACGCCTTATCCGGCCTACAGCGGTATCTGCCTGTAGGCCGGATAAGCGTAGCGTCATCAGGCCGTTGCACGCGCCAGGACAGAACCATGATCACCGTTGCCCTTATAGACGACCACCTTATCGTTCGCTCCGGCTTTGCCCAACTGCTGGGGCTGGAGGCGGATTTGCAGGTTGTTGCCGAGTTTGGCTCGGGGCGTGAGGCGCTGGCAGGATTACCGGGACGCGGCGTTCAGGTGTGCATTTGCGACATCTCAATGCCGGACATCTCCGGGCTGGAGCTATTAAGCCAGTTACCGAAAGGGATGGCGACCATCATGCTTTCTGTTCACGATAGCCCGGCGCTGGTGGAACAGGCATTGAACGCCGGGGCGCGCGGTTTTCTCTCTAAACGCTGTAGTCCGGATGAACTGATCGCGGCGGTGCATACGGTGGCAACCGGAGGTTGTTATCTGACGCCAGAAATTGCCGTCAAACTGGCGGCCGGACGTCAGGATCCGCTGACCCGACGCGAGCGCCAGGTGGCGGAAAAGCTGGCGCAGGGGATGGCGGTGAAAGAGATCGCCGCCGAGCTGGGGCTCTCGCCGAAAACGGTGCACGTCCATCGCGCTAACCTGATGGAAAAACTGGGTGTCAGCAATGACGTTGAGCTGGCGCGGCGCATGTTTGACGGCTGGTAATGAAAACCCTGTTCTCTCGGTTAATCACCGTTCTCGCCTGTTTTTTTATCTTCTCTGCCGCCTGGTTTTGTCTGTGGAGCATCAGCCTGCACCTGGTTGAGCGCCCGGAACTGGCGGTACTGTTGTTCCCGTTTGGTTTGCGTCTGGGGCTGATGCTGCAATGTCCGCGCGGCTACTGGCCGGTTTTGCTGGGCGCGGAATGGCTACTCACCTTCTGGCTGGCGCAGGAAGTGGCGTTGGCGCATCTGCCTCTTTTGATGATCGGCAGTTTGCTGACGCTGCTGCCCGTGGCGCTGATCTCCCGCTATCGCCATCAGCGCGACTGGCGGACGTTGTTGCTTCAGGGGGCGGCGTTGACGGCGGCGGCGCTGTTGCAGTCGCTGCCCTGGCTGGGACAGGGGGAAGCGGCGTGGAATGCGCTGCTGCTGACCCTGACCGGCGGATTAACGCTGGCGCCTATCTGCCTGGTGTTCTGGCACTATCTGACCAGTACCACCTGGTTGCCGCTGGGCCCGGCGCTGGTGTCGCAACCGGTGAACTGGCGCGGTCGGCACCTGATCTGGTATCTGCTGCTGTTCAGCGTCAGCCTGTGGCTCCAGTTGGGATTGCCCGCCGAGCTTTCGCGGTTTACCCCCTTCTGTCTGGCACTGCCTATTATCGCGCTGGCCTGGCACTATGGCTGGCAGGGGGCACTGATCGCAACGCTGATGAACGCCATTGCGCTAATTGCCAGCCAGACCTGGCACGATCATCCCGTAGATTTACTGCTCTCTCTGCTGGCGCAAAGCCTGACCGGGCTACTGCTTGGCGCAGGCATTCAGCGTCTGCGTGAGTTGAATCAATCACTGCAAAACGAACTGGCGCGTAATCATCGGCTGGCGGAGCGCCTGCTGGAAACCGAAGAGAGTGTGCGCCGCGACGTGGCGCGTGAGTTGCACGATGATATCGGACAGACCATCACCGCCATCCGTACCCAGGCCGGGATTGTACAGCGGCTGGCGGTGGAAAACGGCGGCGTGAAGCAGAGCGGTCAACTTATCGAACAGCTGTCGCTTGGCGTTTATGATTCCGTGCGGCGCCTGTTGGGACGCCTGCGTCCGCGCCAACTGGACGATTTAACGCTGGAACACGCTATCCGTTCGCTGATGC
Organism: Citrobacter sp. Ct235; assembly: GCF_030332305.1. Classification (NCBI taxonomy): domain Bacteria; kingdom Pseudomonadati; phylum Pseudomonadota; class Gammaproteobacteria; order Enterobacterales; family Enterobacteriaceae; genus Citrobacter; species Citrobacter sp. Ct235. Next base: position 388,494 of record NZ_JAOWIC010000041.1, on the reverse strand, counting down.
GGGAAATGGAGCTGGAAAGCCGCGGCATCGTCAGCCATCTCGACTGGCGAATCGACGAGACGGCGCTCAGCGAAAGTCAGCGCGTCACCCTGTTTCGCGTCTGCCAGGAAGGGCTGAACAATATTGTGAAACACGCCAATGCCAGCGCGGTGACGCTGCAGGGCTGGCAGCAGGACGAGCGGCTGATGCTGGTAATTGAGGATGACGGTAGCGGTTTGCCGCCGGGCTCCGGCCAGCAGGGGTTTGGCCTGACCGGGATGCGCGAGCGCGTGACGGCGCTCGGCGGTTCACTGACGATTTCCTGCACCCACGGTACGCGAGTTAGCGTCTCGTTGCCCCTGCGTTACGTTTAAGGAGCGGCGATGCTGACCTTCTTCAAAGCACCGGCGAATGCGCCGCAGTTAACGGACAAGCGCGAGATTGACGAACGCTACCGCTACTGGCGTCGTCATATCCTGCTGACCATCTGGCTGGGCTACGCCCTGTTCTACTTCACCCGTAAAAGTTTTAACGCTGCCGTGCCGGACATTCTCGTCAGCGGTGTATTAAGCCGTAGCGATATTGGCCTGCTGGCGACGCTGTTTTACATCACCTATGGCGTGTCGAAATTCGTTTCCGGCATCGTCAGCGATCGTTCCAACGCTCGCTATTTCATGGGGATCGGGCTGATTGCCACCGGTATCGTCAACATTCTGTTTGGTTTCTCCACCTCGCTCTGGGCGTTTGCCCTGCTGTGGGCGCTGAACGCCTTCTTCCAGGGCTGGGGCGCGCCGGTGTGCGCCCGTCTGCTGACGGCGTGGTATTCCCGTAACGAGCGCGGTGGCTGGTGGGCTATCTGGAATACCGCGCACAACGTTGGCGGCGCGCTGATCCCGATCGTCATGGCCGCTGTGGCGCTGCACTATGGCTGGCGTGCCGGGATGATGATGGCCGGAACGCTGGCGATTGTCGTCGGGTTTTTTCTCTGCTGGCGGCTGCGCGACCGTCCGCAGGCCGTGGGATTACCGCCGGTAGGCGACTGGCAGCACGATGCGCTGGAAATCGCCCAGCAGCAGGAAGGCGCAGGACTGACCCGCAAAGAGATCCTCACCAAATACGTGCTGTTCAACCCTTACATTTGGCTATTGTCGCTCTGTTATGTGCTGGTATACGTGGTGCGTGCGGCCATCAACGACTGGGGCAATCTGTATATGTCCGAGACGCTGGGCGTCGATCTGGTGGCTGCCAATATGGCGGTGACGATGTTTGAACTGGGCGGATTTATCGGCGCACTGGTGGCAGGCTGGGGGTCGGACAAACTGTTCAACGGAAACCGTGGGCCGATGAACCTGATTTTTGCCGCCGGGATTTTGCTTTCGGTCGGCTCGCTGTGGCTGATGCCGTTTGCCAGTTACGTGATGCAGGCTGCCTGTTTTTTCACTACCGGATTCTTTGTCTTTGGCCCGCAGATGCTGATCGGAATGGCGGCGGCGGAGTGCTCGCACAAAGAGGCGGCGGGCGCGGCGACCGGGTTTGTGGGGCTGTTTGCCTATCTCGGCGCCTCGCTTTCCGGTTGGCCGCTGGCACAGGTGATGGAAACCTGGCACTGGACCGGTTTCTTCGTTGTTATTGCTATCGCCGCCGGCATCTCTGCCCTGTTATTACTGCCGTTCCTCAACGCCCAGGCCCCGCGCGAGGCCAGTGAAGCGTGATGTAGCTCACTTTTTTACCGCGAGTGGGGCAAAACTAAGACATTTTCCCGGTTTCGCCTGGACGCTGTCTCAGGCGTGTCTCCCGACTGATTTTTACAATGCCTGCTATTCGCAGGTATAAAAATGAACTCGGGAGTGTCCTATGCTGGCCTTTCTAAACCAGGTGCGTAAACCCACCCTGGATCTGCCGCTCGATGTGCGGCGCAAGATGTGGTTCAAACCGTTCATGCAGTCTTATCTGGTGGTCTTTATCGGCTATCTGACCATGTACTTGATCCGCAAGAATTTTAACATCGCCCAGAATGACATGATCTCCACCTACGGGTTGAGCATGACGCAACTGGGGATGATTGGCCTGGGGTTCTCCATTACCTACGGCGTGGGTAAAACGCTGGTCTCCTATTACGCTGACGGCAAAAACACCAAGCAGTTCCTGCCGCTTATGCTGATCCTCTCCGCGATTTGTATGCTCGGCTTCAGCGCCAGCATGGGCACCGGCTCGGTGAGCCTGTTCCTGATGATCGCCTTCTATGCCCTGAGCGGTTTCTTTCAGAGTACCGGCGGGTCGTGCAGCTATTCCACTATCACAAAATGGACGCCTCGCCGTAAGCGCGGCACCTTTCTCGGCTTCTGGAATATCTCTCATAACCTGGGCGGCGCGGGCGCGGCAGGCGTGGCGCTGTTCGGTGCGAACGTCCTGTTCGACGGGCACGTGATTGGGATGTTTATCTTCCCGTCGATTATCGCCCTGATTGTCGGCTTTATCGGTCTGCGATTCGGTAGCGATTCGCCGGAATCTTACGGTCTCGGCAAAGCTGAAGAGTTATTCGGCGAAGAGATCAGCGAAGAGGATAAAGAGACTGAAGAAAATGACATGACCAAATGGCAGATCTTTGTTGAATATGTGCTGAAAAACAAAGTCATCTGGCTGCTGTGTTTCTCCAACATCTTCCTGTACGTGGTGCGTATCGGTATCGACCAGTGGTCGACGGTGTACGCTTTCCAGGAGCTGAAACTGTCCAAAGCGGTGGCGATTCAGGGCTTTACTCTGTTTGAGGTGGGCGCGCTGGTGGGGACGCTGCTGTGGGGTTGGCTCTCGGATCTGGCGAACGGTCGACGGGCGCTGGTGGCCTGTGTGGCGCTGGCACTGATCATCGCGACGCTTGGCGTCTATCAACATGCCAGCAATCAGTATGTCTATCTCGCGTCACTGTTTGCGCTCGGTTTCCTGGTGTTTGGTCCGCAACTGCTGATTGGCGTAGCGGCGGTGGGCTTTGTCCCGAAAAAAGCCATTGGCGCAGCGGATGGTATCAAAGGCACCTTTGCCTATCTGATTGGCGATAGCTTTGCCAAGCTAGGCCTGGGGATGATTGCTGACGGTACGCCCGTGTTTGGTCTGACCGGTTGGGCGGGCACCTTTGCTGCTCTGGACGCTGCCGCGATTGGCTGCATCTGCCTGATGGCCATGGTCGCGGTCATGGAAGAACGCAAAATCCGTCGGGAAAGAAAAATTCAGCAGTTAAGAACCGCTTAAGTGTGTAGTGGGTAACATGTTGCCCAGCCTGTGCGCTGGGCTTTTTTATGCCTGTTTCTGGCGACGGCGTTCTGAAATCAGTCAGCAATCTCCGGAGAGATAAAGGTAAACGTTTCACCGTCAAACAGTCCCTGGCTGGTGAGTTTTAGTGCGGGGATCACCGGTAAGGAGAGAAACGCCATCTGGATAAAAGGCTCATCAGGCAGCGTGCCACACTCGCGACCCGCCGTTTTGAGCGCATCGATTTGTCCAGCCAGCGAATCGGCGGTGTCGGTACTCATTAATCCGGCAATTGGCAGCGGCAAATGGCACTGCACCTGACCGTTACGCACGACGCAGAGCCCGCCGCCATCTTCAATCACCTGATTAACCGCCAGCGCCATTTCATCAGCGCTGCAACCGATCACCACAATATTATGGCTGTCATGGCTGACCGTTGCCGCCAGCGCGCCTTCACGCAGGCCGAATCCGCCTAATAAACCGTAGGCCGGGGGCGACTGCTGACCGTAGCGTTCAAGCACGGCGATATAGCAAATATCAGGGCGATCGAAACCCCCGGCGATGCACATGCAGGCACTGGCGCCCGTCACCAGTTCGTTAGGGATAACATCAATCACCCGATAGCGTTTGCCGGGGGTGAAATGCAGCGCAAAGTCATCGGCGCAGACGGGGTGCCGCGCAATGGTATTGCCATAGGGCGGAACGGTTTGCGCCAGCCTTGCCGGTTCCCCGGCTTTCAGGCGTTCGGCATCAATGGGTTCCCCTTTGACAAACACTTGCTGTACCGCCACGTTGCGGGCATCGCTGAGCAGGACGATATCCGCCTGTTTTCCGGGGGCCAGTAAGCCTAAATGGTGCAGGCCAAAATGGCGTGCTGCTGACCAACTGGCGATGCGGTAAGCGACGTGTAGCGGGACGTTATGGTGTAAAATCAGTCGGCGAATCAGTGCATCAATATGCCCTTCATGAGCGATTTCCCAGGGATTACGGTCGTCGGTGCAGAGCAGGCACTGTGGGCTGTTGAAGGCGTTGATGAGCGGTGCCAGCGCGTCGAGGTTGCGGGCGGCGGACCCTTCGCGGATCATCAGCGCCATCCCAAGTTGCAGTTTGCGGCGCCCCTCCTCCAGGGCGTAACTCTCGTGGCAGTTCTCTATCCCGGCGGCGATGTAGGCGTTGAGCGCCTTACCGCTCAGTCCAGGACAGTGGCCGTCCAGCGTCAGATGGCGGAAGGCATCCATTTTGTCGAGCAACGTATTTTGTCCGGCAATGACGCCAGGATAATCCATCACTTCCGCCAGTCCGGCCACCAGTGGATGATCGCGCCAGGTCAGCATCTGGTCGAGGGAGAAACGCGCGCCATTCACATCACATCCCTCCAGGGCCGGAACGCAGGAACTCACCTGAAGATACTGATTCTGCTTCGCCAGTTCGGCGCAGCGGACAAACCAGGAAAACCCCTTTTCGCCCATCACATTGACGATTTCATGCGGATCGCAAACAACGGTGGTGAGCCCGCGCGGCAGCGTTGCGGTTTCAAATGTGACCGGCGTCATCATGCTGGATTCAATGTGCAGGTGTGAGTCGATAAAGCCGGGAACGGCCGTTGCGCCGTGGGCATCGATACGCCGTAATGCCGGGGCGTCACGATACTCTGCGCCGATGCCCGCGATATGTCGTCCTTTGGTCACGATGGGCCCCGTCATTTCCCCGCCATTGATAATATCGAGAAGGATGACATTATCAATAATATAATCGGCGACGGCTTCACCGCGCGCAACCGCTAATAATTTCTGCCGTTCCTGACGGCTAATATAATGAAATTTATGACTTATGCCGTTGTTCATATTTTTCTCATTTTGATTTTATCAATTTGATTATTATTTATCATAAAGAAATGCCGGGTGATTATTTAAAGCTTATCGATTAACGGGCATTGGCATTGTGATTGCAATCACTGAATTAAATATGGGAGATGTTTTAAATGAGACCTGCTTATATCTTCATTAATGGATAAAAAAGATGAATAATGATGTCAGTGATGACGCGAGAAATGATTTAAATCATCTTTCGCGATTATTTAAACTGCGCCAGCATGGCACCGACGTGCGGACAGAAACGATTGCCGGGATGACGACTTTTTTAACGATGGTGTACATTGTGTTCGTGAACCCGCAAATACTCGGGGCCGCACAGATGGATCCCAAAGTGGTGTTTGTCACCACATGCCTGATCGCCGGCATCGGCAGTATCGCGATGGGCCTGGTCGCTAACCTTCCTGTTGCATTAGCCCCGGCGATGGGATTGAACGCGTTTTTTGCCTTTGTGGTAGTGGGGGCGATGGGGGTGAGTTGGCAAACGGGAATGGGGGCCATATTCTGGGGCGCGGTCGGACTCTTTTTACTCACGCTTTTTCGCATTCGTTACTGGATGATTTCCAATATTCCGATTAATTTACGTATCGGCATTACCAGCGGTATCGGCTTATTTATTGCGTTGATGGGGTTAAAAAATGCGGGCGTTATTGTTGCGAATAAAGACACGCTGGTGACCATTGGTGACTTAAGTTCCCACAGTGTATTACTGGGTATTTTAGGTTTCTTTATTATTACCGTGCTGTCATCGCGTCAGTTTCATGCTGCGGTGCTGGTTTCCATTGTTGTCACCTCCTGTTGTGGATTGTTTTTCGGTGATGTCCATTTTAGCGGCATCTATTCTGTGCCGCCCAGTATCAGCGGGGTGCCAGGTGAGGTGGATTTACGCGGTGCATTATCGCTTAACCTGGCCGGGATTATCTTTTCATTCATGCTCATCAATTTGTTTGATTCATCAGGAACACTAATTGGTGTGACGGATAAAGCCGGGTTAATCGGTAGCGACGGTAAGTTTCCAGGCATGAGGCGGGCGCTGTATGTCGACAGTGTAAGCTCGGTTGCCGGGGCGTTTATCGGCACCTCTTCCGTGACGGCCTACATTGAGAGCACCTCGGGCGTGGCGGTTGGCGGGCGCACTGGTCTGACGGCGGTGGTGGTGGGCGTGCTTTTCCTGCTGGTGATGTTTTTTTCTCCGCTGGTGGGTATGGTTCCCGCTTATGCAACGGCAGGGGCGCTGATTTTTGTCGGCGTGCTGATGACCTCCAGCCTCTCCCGCGTTAACTGGGATGATTTTACCGAGTCGGTGCCTGCGTTTATCACCACGGTGATGATGCCTTTTAGTTTCTCCATTACCGAGGGGATTGCGCTTGGATTTATGTCCTACTGCATTATGAAAGTGTTTACCGGACGCTGGCGGGAGTTAAACCTCTGCGTCATTACGGTCGCGGTGCTTTTCGCACTGAAAATCATTCTGGTGGATTAGTATTCGCGGGCCGTTTCCAGATATCATGAGCGCGGATAAAGCAGGAGAACTCATGGTCTGGATAATGCTGGCCACACTGGCGGTGGTGTTTGTTGTCGGGTTTCGGATCCTTACTTCCGGATCCCGGCGGGCGATTCGCCGCTTGAGCGAGCGCCTGAATATTGATGTGGTGGCGGTAGAATCGATGATCGATCAGATGGGAAAAGCGCAGGGAGAGGCATTTTTGCAGTATCTCCACCGCCCCGACGAGTCGCATCTGCAAAACGCCGCTCAGGTCCTGTTGATCTGGCAAAGTGTCATTGTGGACGGCAGCGAGCAGAATCTGTTGCAGTGGCATCGCCTGCTGCAAAAGGCCCGGCTGGCCGCGCCGATCACCGACGCGCAGGTGCGTCTGGCACTCGGTTTCTTACGTGAGGCCGATCCGGATATGCAGGACATTAATGCGTTCCAGATGCGTTACAACGCCTTTTTTCAACCCGAAGACGGCGTGCACTGGCTGCACTAAGACAATATGGATGATGAATGTCGTTAACTGAGCCGACGATATTCATCATGAATTACGCCATTCGCGGTTACGCCAGAACTTTTAATCCATGCTTCTGGACAACGCTCAGCAGTTTGAGAGACATCCCACTGGGGCGTTTCGCGCCGCTCTCCCATTTTTGCACGGTGGACACGCTGGTGTTCAGGTAATGTGCGAACACGGGTTGGCTAACGTTGAATTTCTCGCGTAGTGCTTTAATTTCAAGCGGCAGGAGAGCGTTGACCTGGCTCAGGCAGGCTTTGTCGAAATTGCGCATCGTTTCCTGAGGGATCGCCTCAACGTTATATAACCCGGATGCTGCGCTGTGGATGGCTTCGAAGGCTGGGCTTTTAAAGTTATTTTTTATAGTCATCGCAGACCTCCACCAGTTCTTTACTCTTAATCAATGCCGTAATGTTGTCATCAGTCAGACGAGCGTAATGTTTTGCTAACTCACGAAAGCCCGCCAGTTCGTTGATAGTGATATTTGTCATGTCCTGTTTGGCATACAAAAACGTGTAAAACCAGTGGTTGCCACCCCTCGCGAGGATAATCGCGCGGTCACGGTTCTGGTTCAGACGCTTTTTAAAAATGCCGCCTCCCAGATCGTCTGCCTGCCCCTGCAAAGTGGCTTCAATTGCCTGGCATAACTCATCATCTTTGATGGCATGGGATTTTGCTTCCCTGGAAAACCATTTGGTTTTGAATACACGCATCGGAGACATCCTGTAACCGTAAGTATAGCACCTGGTGGCATACTATGCGTTTCAATACGATGATAAATAAATTTTGCGGTAGATATTTCACATTTGCGAACCTTCTCGAAAGCGGCAATGCAAACGAAGAAAGTAGCCAAAACGTTAAATACGTCACATTTAAAATGTTACACTGCGTAGCTTCCCCACAAGAAATCGACGCAGATAGCAAAATGAGTGAATGTATCGAAGAGAAAACCCACGCTGACGTTGTCGCTCGCCCAAACTGGTCGGCAGTATTTGCCGTGGCGTTCTGTGTGGCTTGCCTGATCACCGTCGAGTTTTTACCCGTCAGTCTGTTGACGCCGATGGCGCAGGACCTGGGCATTTCTGAAGGCGTAGCCGGACAGTCGGTGACCGTGACCGCGTTTGTCGCCATGTTTGCCAGCCTGTTTATCACGCAGATCATTCAGGCCACTGACCGTCGCTACGTAGTGATTCTGTTCTCCGTGTTGCTGACCCTCTCCTGCCTGCTGGTCTCTTTTGCCAATTCCTTCGCGTTACTGCTGGTGGGACGCGCCTGTCTGGGACTGGCGTTGGGCGGATTCTGGGCGATGTCGGCCTCGCTGACCATGCGGCTGGTTCCGCCGCGTACGGTGCCGAAAGCGCTGTCGGTGATTTTCGGATCCGTCTCTATCGCGCTGGTTATTGCCGCGCCGCTGGGCAGTTTCCTGGGGGGGATCATCGGCTGGCGTAATGTCTTTAACGCGGCGGCGGTGATGGGCGTGCTGTGTATTGTCTGGGTGGTGAAATCGTTGCCGCCGCTGCCCGGCGAGCCTTCGCATCAGAAGCAAAACATGTTCAGCCTGCTGAATCGTCCGGGCGTGATGGCGGGGATGATTGCCATCTTTATGTCCTTTGCCGGGCAGTTTGCGTTCTTCACCTACATCCGTCCGATATATATGAATCTGGCGGGCTTTGATGTCGATGGCCTGACGCTGGTGCTGTTGAGCTTTGGTATTGCCAGTTTTGTCGGCACTTCGCTGTCGTCCTTGATTCTCAAACGCTCTGTCAAACTGGCATTAGCCGGTGCGCCGCTGGTGCTGGCGCTGAGCGCACTGGTGCTGATGCTGTGGGGCAGCGACAAGATTGTTGCGGCAAGCATTGCAATTATCTGGGGGCTGGCGTTTGCGCTGGTGCCGGTGGGATGGTCGACGTGGATCACCCGATCGCTCGCCGATCAGGCAGAAAAGGCTGGATCCGTCCAGGTCGCCGTGATCCAGCTTGCCAATACCTGTGGGGCCGCGGTGGGAGGCTATGCACTCGATAACCTTGGCCTGCTGTCGCCCCTGATGCTTTCCGGCAGCCTGATGCTGCTGACGGCGCTTCTGGTGGCAGCGAAAGTTCGCATAAAGGGTATGCAATGACCTCAACCCTCATTGAGGGTTCCTTCACGTAGGCCGGATAAGGCGTTAACGCCGCCATCCGGCATTATGCCCGGTGGCGCGTTGCTTACCGGGCCTACGTGACTGTAGGCCGGATAAGGCATTTATGCCGCCATCAGGCATAACGCGATATTGCCAATCAGAACCACGCTTCCCACATCGCGCCGACGTTGAAATCGTCCAGCGTTTCGTCATCTGTACCGTTCACACGGGCGGTGCGATCGTTATCCACTTTGCCGCCGGTGACATAGAAGCGCAGCATTGGACGGAATTCCGGCCCCATCGCGATCGACATGTTCTGCGACAGCGTCAGCTTCCAGCCTTTGTTATCGCCGCCGTTGTCATAATCGACACGCTGATAGCCCGCTTCCAGCCAGGTGGAGTGCACGTCGTTCCAGAAGTACATGGGACGTACAATGGCACCGTAGTTCTTACGATTTTCACTCTGGTCAGCACTGTTATCGTAGTCATGGAATGCCAGCAGGTATTCAACCTGCGCCTGCTGCGTAAACTTGTGGCTTCCTTCGAAGCTGGCGTAAATCGCGGTCAGGTCGTCGGTTTTGTTGTAGACGCTGTTGTCGGAGTTATCAGAGTAACGGGCGATCACTTTGTTGACGCCGCTGTCATTGGTATGACTCACCACAAACGCGCCCTGCCAGGCCTTCAGGCGATCGTCGGTGTCGACGGCTTTCGAGTCAAAGCCGTAGTTGGCGTAGATTTCCAGATCCAACGGACCGAGTTTCATGCCGTGAATTTTTGAGGTAACGGCGTAGTTCCCTTTATCACCCGTGCCGGAACCGCCGGTACAGGTAATGCGTGACGGGTTGGCTTCATCTTCCATCACTTCCGGGCTGCACGATTCAACGGCAGCTACGGTGGCAACGTCAAACTGAATGCCGCCAATATCGAAGTTCTTCACCCCGGCACCCTGGCCGTCGTGGTTCATCCAGAAGTAGTCGTTGATCCCCTGTTGCGGACGCTGGTGGAAGTCGCGACCGGCCCAGATATAGGCGTTCGGGTTGGATTCCAGGACGTTGGTGACTCCCGCGTAAGCTTTTTTGAGGTTCACCTCGTCGCCCCAGTGGTCGATCATCACGTTGATATCCCAGATCGCGCCGTTGTCGCCTTTGAACGCTTTGGAGAGCTGGAATTCACCGCCGTTGCCTTCGTTACCCAGACGACCAATGGCGGATGCACCGTTATAGGAACCATCAACGCCCACGTATTTCTGATCGCCACTCTGGAACTGCGCGCCATAACGCGCATAGCCACTGAATTTCACACCGAACGGAATGGCCATGTCGGGTGACTGTGCGGCGCTTTGCGGCTCGTTAATGACATCGGTTTTTTTCGCCACAGCAGCGTCCATTTTCGCCTGACGTTCCGCAAGGGCTTTATCTACGGCTTTGGCGACGATGGCGTCGATTTGTTCCTGAGTAAATTCCTGTGCGAGTACAGAAATCGGGCAAAGCGCGGCCACGACCGCCATGGCTAATGGAAGTTTTTTTATCATGTTCATGGTTATCTCATTTACGTTTTATCCTTCAGTTTGCATTAAGTATTCTGAATAGATGTGCGCATTAATTTATTTTAAGATAATAACCATCCCGCCTCGGTGTAATTCGCTATCACCAAAACAAGTTGATCTGTTATTTATAGATAGAGGTACAGATAGTATTTATTTAATCGTAGTGACGTCTCCGTTTATTATTTAATTTACATTAGCGTTGATAGAGATGAATAATTTCTTCTGACAGTTCGCGGGCTAACAGCGACGTCATTAAGTGATCCTGCGCATGCACCATAATTAACGTCATGGGTTGCCGGGCTTCCCCGGCATCCTGTTCGATCAATTTGGTTTGCATGTGGTGAGCCTGACGAGCGTAGCCGTCAGCCTCCCGAAGCAGGCTTTTCGCCTCGTCAATGTTGCCTGCACGCGCGGCGTGCAGCGCCTCGAAGCACAGACTACGGGACTGTCCGGCATTGACGATAATGTCCATTACTGCTTCTTCTAATGCAATCATTGTCTGTATCTCTTAATCGAATCCGTTGTGTTCGGCGGTATTAGCGAACCACTCGCCGCTCTTTTTCACCGTACGTTTTTGCGTGTCTAAATCTAACTGTACAAAGCCATAGCGGTTTTTATATCCGTTGAGCCATGACCAGTTATCAATAAACGTCCACATATGGTAGCCAAGACACTGACAGCCCTCGCTGATCCCTTTATGTAGCCATTTAAGGTGTTCAGAAACAAACTCAATACGGTAGTTGTCGTTAATTTGCCCATCCTGAATAAAACGCTGTTCGTTTTCTACGCCCATTCCGTTCTCAGAAATAAAGCAGCGCGGGTTGCCGTAATTATCACGCAGGTTCGTAATAATATCGTAAATACCCGGCTCATAAATTTCCCACCCGCGATAAGGGTTCATTTTGCGGCCTGGCATTTCGTAGTAATCAAACAACCACTCCGGCATAAAGGGCGCATTCAGATTGACTGCGGTATCACGGCATTTCACCCGACGCGGCTGGTAGTAGTTAATCCCCAGCAGGTCGATTTTGCCATCGGCAATCAGCTGTGCGTCACCCGGTTGACAGGCTGGCAACTGATCGTACTCTTTCAGCAATGCCACCCGATCCGCCGGATATTCCCCTTTCAGCACCGGATCGAGGAAGCTGCGGTTAAACAGCAGATCCGCATAGTGTGCGGCTTTCACATCCGCCGGATGCGGTGAGCGCGGATAGGAAGGCGTCAGGTTAAGCACCACGCCAATTTCGCCATCGTTGTTGCCCGCGCGATAAGCGCGAACCGCTGTCGAGTGCGCCAGCACGGTGTGATACGCCACGGTCGCTGCGCGCCTGAAATCCACTACGTTCGGGTAATGGAAGTCATACAGATAGCCGCCTTCCACCGGCACAATCGGCTCGTTGAAGGTGAACCAGTGCTTAACGCGGTTGCCGAACAATTTGAAACACGTCTGCGCGTAGCGGCCAAAGGCCTCCACGACGTCACGGTTTTCCCAGCCGCCCTTCTCCTGCATCACCATCGGCATGTCGAAGTGAAACAGCGTGATAAACGGCGTGATGCCCTGCGCCAGCAGTTCGTCAATGACGTTGTTATAGAACGCCACCGCCTCAGGATTCACCTCGCCCGTACCATCAGGAATCAGACGTGACCAGCTTAACGAGGTGCGGAAGCTGTTATGTTTTAACTGCTTCAACAGCGCGATGTCCTGTTTCCAGTGCTGATAAAACGTCGAGGTGTTCGCCGGGCCAACCCCCTGATGGAAACGACCTGGCTGGCGGTCGAACCACACATCCCATGTGGTCTGGCTTTTGCCGCCGTTCAGGCTATCCCCTTCGGTTTGCAGCGCTGAGCAGGCACTGCCCCACCAGAAGTTTTCAGGAAAACGGTATCTCATTGTTCTGACTCCTTGATTCATTATGAGTTGCTACGGGCAGCGTTCGCCACGGAGACGGCGTCCTGGGCTTTTTGCTCTTCTGTTTTCATCAGAGAGCGTTCGTAAGCGCGCAGGAACGGGAGGTAAATCAGCGCCGACATCACCATGCAGATCAGGCACATCACCACCGGACTAAAGGCCCAGTTTGCCGCCCACGATGCGCCAATCGGTGCGGGCGTGGTCCACGGCGTCAGTGACACTACCTGATCCAGCCAGCCCAGACGGGTCGCAGCGTATGCCAGTACGGCGTTGATCATGGGCACGAAGACGAACGGGATAAACAGCATCGGGTTCATGATGATCGGCGCACCGAACAGAATAGGCTCATTAATGTTAAAGAAGCTAGGGACGATCCCCATTTTGCCGATCGTCCGCAGATGGGTAACGCGACTGCGCAGCAGCAGGAAGGCCAACGGTAAAGTAGAGCCCACGCCGCCGATCAGCAGGTAGTGATCCCAGAAACCTTGCAGATAAACGTGTGGCAGGGCGACACCCGCCGCGAGAGCAGCCTGGTTTGCCGACAGGTTTGCCATCCAGAACGGGTTCATAATGCCCGTGACGATCAGCGAGCCGTGAATACCGGCAAACCAGAAAATCTGGCACATCAGAACCGAAAGCAGGATCGCCGGCAGGGAGTCAGACGCTGAAACCAGCGGTGCCAGCAGATGCATAATCGCCTGCGGAATAATCATTCCGGTCTGCGCTTCAATAAACAGGTTCAGCGGATGCAGCGTCGCAATGACCACCAGAACCGGAATGAGGATCTCAAACGAACGGGCGACGCCGGTTGGAACCTCTTTCGGCAGACGGATTGTGATGTTGTGCTGCTTCAGCCAGGCATAGACGCGCGTGGAGTAGATGGCGGTGATCAGTGCGGTAAAGATCCCCTGACCGGAAAGATATTGCGTGGAGATTTTACCGTCGGCATACGGTGCGGCGACCAGTAAAAAGGCCATAAACGCCAGCAGGCCGGACATAATCGGATCGAGATTAAACTGACGGCCCAGACTGGCGCCAATGCCCACGGAGATGAAGAACGTCATAACGCCCATACTGAGGTTAAACGGCAGCATCAGTTGTTCACGATATGTGGCGGAAAAATCGAGCCAGCCACGGGCAAAGCTGTTGGTGGTTTCGGCAGAGAACGGCGGAAAAATAAACACCAGCATGAACGAGCCGATGATCATAAACGGCAGCGCCGCGGTAAAACCATCACGAATCGCAATCACGTATTTCTGCTGGCCCAGTTTACCGGCAAGAGGCGTGATGGATTGTTCTATGACAGCAACCATTGACTGATATAACGAACTCATAATGACACCTTTCTAATGTGCCGCTTCAATCAGCGACAGAGCAAAATCCAGCACCTTGTCACCGCGTTGCATTCCGTAATCCTGCATATCAATGGCTTTTACGGGGATGTTTTGGGTGGCAGCCTTCTCTGAGAGCGTGTTAAGCATGTATTTTACCTGGGGGCCAAGTAACACCACCTGGTAGTTTGGAAACTGAATGTCAAATTCGGAAACGCCATATGCATCAATTTGTACTGGCAGCTTCCGCTCTTCTGCGGCTTCGACCATTTTACGAACCAGCAGACTGGTGGACATCCCTGCAGAGCAACACAACATAATCCTGAACATTATTAACCATCCTCAAAATGTAAAAACTTATTGCGAGTCTGATTTGATATCATACGGAAACCGGTTTCCATACGAAGCAAACGGAACTGTGATAACCGTCAAGATCTTATTCTTATAAGGCTAATTATTTGGATTTGGCTCACGGTTTCGTCGCTATTTCACGCTTTTTGAGTGGAAACGGAAAATCGGTTTCCATGAAAAAAGGAAAACGCTATACTGCTGGTGGCGAATATTTAAGCCAATGTTAAATTCAGGATTGAAGGAGCCAGGCAGGCTCTGTCAGGGGAGAATGATGTCTACTATCAACGATGTATCGCGTTTGGCTGGCGTGTCTAAAGCCACGGTGTCGCGCGTGTTGAGCGGATCGCGTGGTGTGAAGGAAGCCAGTCGTCTTGCCGTGTTAAAGGCGGTGGATGAGCTGAACTATCGTCCGAATGTGATTGCCCAGTCGCTGCTCAGTCAGTCCACCGGCTGCATAGGCGTGATTTGCGCGCAGGACAACATCAACCAGACGACTGGCTACCTTTACGCGCTGGAAAAGCACCTGAGTCAGCATCAGAAACATTTGTTGCTTCGTTTCGCCAATACCAAAGCGGAGGTGATGAGCGCCCTCGATGAGTTAAGCTGCGGCTTGTGTGACGATGTGCTGATTATTGGTGCGCGTTTTCCGCTGCATATCACGCAGGAGAACGTCATTCTGGTGGACTGTCTGGAGGCAGGCGACGACGTGACCAGCATTCAGTTTGACCACACCTTTGCCACCGAAACGGCCTGTAACTATCTGATTAGCCAAAATCGTCGGCAGATAGCCCTCATCCATCCTGAAGGCATGGGGTTCTGCGAACAGGTGCTGCTCGGTTACAAACATGCGCTGGAGAAGAACTTCCTGCCGTTTAATCGCAACCTGGTCTTTATGGAAGCGACCTCTTCCTCGGTAGCGTTACAGGAGCTGTTAAATAACGCTTCCACGCTTAACTTTAACGCGCTGCTGGTGGCGGATGAGCAGCAGGCTCAGCGGGTGATCCCGCAATTGCAGGCGTTTAATAAGTCGGTTCCGGAAGACATTATGATCTTTAGCCTCGCCGGCTCGCTGCATCTGCCGGGGATCCCGACCATCCCGGCAATCGAATACTCTATGGATGCGATGGCGGCGCGGATTGTCAGTTGGCTGAACGAAAAAACGCAAAGTATGTTGGGATCGTATGTGCTGCGCGGCGACTTAATCATCCCGGATGTGCGTCAGCGGTAAAGTTTATCATCGGGCGTGAAGCGCGGGCTTCACGCTTACATGTCCGGGCATTCCACCTTGCCGAGCGCTTCCCAGTAGTTGTTCTGATTATTCCTTTCCATCGCCAACGCCGCCTCGCGGATGTGCTGCTGATTGTCTTTATTCGCCATGATCGTTTTTTCCCACGCCTCGTCAGAAGGTGAACCTTGTGGCGTACAGATTTTGCGTAGGTCCTTGAGTATCGTATTTTTTTCGTGCGCGGATTGCAGTGCGCCGTAAGGCGAGTCGGCCTGTGCCAGCGTGGGCAGCAAGAAAAGGGCGGCAATGATCGATAAAACGGCTCGTTTCATGATAATAATCCTTGTAGTCGATGCGCATCATTTCAAGAGTAAGTGTAGACGGTGTACGACTCCCTCAGCAGCCCGTGCTACTGTCGGAAAACGATTCAGCCAAAAGTTGTAGTTTTTCAGGAGGATAGAGTGCAGATACAGATTACAGATACCGTTACCGAAGACGATCAAAACGCGCTGCTTGCTGGACTGCGTGCCTACAATTTCCAGTTTCTGAAAACGAGGAATTTTGGCGATCTGGCGGTTTACTGGCGTGACGAGCAGCAGGAAATTCGCGGTGGATTGATTGGCAAAATCAAAGGGGAATGGCTGAGCATTGATTTTTTATGGATGCATGAGTCCCTGCGCAAAGGCGGTTACGGCAGTCAACTGATCCAGGCTGCAGAGCACGCCGCTCGCGAGAGAGGTTGTCTCCATGCGCTGGTCGATACCCTGAGTTTTCAGGCGCTGCCGTTCTATCAGAAGAACGGTTATCAACTGAAATTGACCCTCGATGACTTCCCGGAAAAAGGGGCCGCCCGGCATTATTTATCGAAAACATTTTGATGACCGGACGGGTTCACCATGACGTCTGGACGTCGATTCACTTTCTTGCATAGCAGAATAGTGTATGTTCTGAACAATCATTTAATTCTTAAGCGGTAAAGAGATGAGACGGATTGAGATCGTACTGGGAGAGCTTGAAAGGCTGACGCGTGGGCTGGATCGTGCCGATTTGGCGCAGGAAACGGCGTTCACGGCGGAGGCGATTGGCTTTAACCTGGGGCTGGCGCGCAACTCGGTCAGTAAAGATCTCAATCAGCTGTGGAACGATGGTCTGGCGATAAAAAGCCGGGGACGTCCGGTGTTCTTCCTGCACAGACAGACGCTGGAGACGTTGCTGGGGCGCAAGCTGGAGAGTAGCGAGCGCGAAGTGCGCTCGGTGGCCGACCTGCTTCCGCAAGCGGAAAATACGGGCGGTGACGATCCTTTCACCGGTCTGATTGGCTACGATCGCAGCCTGCGTGACGCCGTAGAAAAAGGCCGTGCCGCCGTGCTCTATCCGCAGGGCCTGCATGTGTTGCTGACCGGGCCGTCCGGCGTAGGGAAAACCTTTTTTGCCGAACTGATGCACCGCTTTGCCTGCGAGCAAGCCGCCGGTTCCCCGCCGCCGCTGGTCTATTTTAACTGCGCCGAGTACGCCCATAACCCGGAACTGCTCTCTTCGCACCTGTTTGGTCATCGTCAGGGGGCCTTCACCGGTGCGAGCGAGAATAAACCCGGTCTGGTCGAGCAGGCGGACGGCGGTTATTTGCTGCTCGATGAAGTGCATCGCCTGCCCTACGAAGGACAGGAGAAACTATTTTCTATTCTCGATAAGGGCGAGTACCGTCCGCTGGGATCCAGCGCCACGGCGCGTCCAATCTCGGTTCGTCTGATTTGCGCGACCACGGAACCGGTGAGTTCATCGCTGTTGCGCACCTTCCAACGACGAATTCAGGTGAGCATCGACTTGCCGGGGATTCGTCAGCGATCGATTGAGGAACAGGTGGAGCTGATCGTCGGTTTTTTGCAGCGTGAAAGTCGCAAAATCGAGCGTACGGTCAGCATCGACAAAACGCTGTTGCTCTGGCTGTTGAACAAACCGCTGGAGGGCAACATTGGTCAGTTGAAGAGCGATATCCAGTTCCTGTGCGCCCAGGCGTGGGCATCGGGGATGACGGAACATAACGACACGCTGCAGCTGGATAAACGGCTGGCGGAGATACCGTTCCATGCCACGCCGGAACAACGTCTGCTGGTCGATGCGCTGTTTGAAGGAAAAGAGCGGCTGAACATTGATGCGCGTACGCTGCCGGCGCTGAAAACCTCACTGGCGACCGGGGCGGAAATCGAAGAGAGCGATCTCTTTTACAGCTTCCTGACCCGTGAATATGTCAATCTGCGCAACAGTAATGTCCCGCCGGCGGAAACGCTGGCTATCCTGAAAAACAAGCTCAGTTCAATCTTCGAATATGGCCTCTACAGCCGCGATAGCGTGGCGCATCCGCCGCGCTATGGCGATCAAATTGAAGAACGCGTGACGCTACTGATCGGCTGCGTGGAGCAGGTGCTGGGCTTTACGCTGCCGGAAAATCTGGTGAATCCGCTGCGCAAGCACTTCCTGGCGCTGATTGGCTATGTCCAGCGCGGGCTGATTCCGCAGCTCTACTCTTCCAGCCTGATCCTCGACCGCTGCAAGGATGAATACGATAACGCCACGATGTTGTGCCGGAAAATCAATGAACTGCTGCATATTCAGTGCCCGGCGACGGAAGTGGTCTGGCTGTGTCTGTTCCTGAAAGAGTGCCGTCACTACCGCCAGCGCATTGATGCCAGCCCGGACTGCGGCGTGATCCTCGTCGCGCACGGCGCAACCACCGCGACCAGCATGGCGCAGTACGTCAACCGCGTACTGGAACGCGATCTGTTCAGCGCGGTCGACATGCCGTTTGAGCAGTCGGTGCATGACACGCTGGAAACGCTAACCCAGATTATTCAGACCCAACGCTATCAGCGGCTGATTCTGATGGTCGATATTGGTTCATTGGTGCATTTCGGCAGTACGATCAGCAAGTTATTTCAGATAGACGTGCTGTTAATGCCCAACATCACGCTGACCAGCCTGCTGGAGATCGGGCTGGATTTAAGCTACGAAACCAGCGACCTGCCCCAGCTTGCGGCGCTCATGCAGAGCAAAAACATCCCCTGTCAGCTGTGTACACCGCAGCAGGAAAACGGCGGCAAAGTGCTGGTTATCTCCTGCATTACCGGTATGGGTACGGCGGAAAAAATTAAAAAAGTGCTTGAGGAGAGCTTTGGCGAACTGATGTCGCAGGACACGCGAATGGTTATTCTCGATTACAACGACGTGCGCAGCCTCGAACGCGTCCAGCAGGCGCTGAACGCCAATGAGCGACTGGCGGGAATTGTCGGTACTTTCCAGCCGGGGCTGCCGGATATTCCGTTTATCTCGTTGGAAGAACTGTTCTCAGAGCAGGGGCCAGAACTGGTGTTAAGTCTGCTGACGCCGGATCTCTCCAGCGCCGAACGCCGTCTGGAGATGGAGCGCAGTGCCATGCGCTTTATCAGCGCGCTGACCATGGAGAGCATTATTAACCATATTTCGGTGCTCAATCCGCAGCGCATTCTCAAGGAGATGGAGGGCGTGCTTAACCACCTGACGACCACGCTTTCCCTGAAACCGAGTCGCCAGGTGACACTACGCTTCCTGATCCACTGCTGTTGCATGGTTGAGCGTATCGTGATCAACCGTAAACCGTTACAGATGGCGCTGGAAAACAAACCGAATCTCGATCCCCGCGCGTTTAGTGTCATTAAATCTGCGTTTCTGCCCATTGAAGAGGCCTATGCCATCCGTTTATCGGATGCGGAATATTTTTATATCTACGAACTGCTTTATAGCTGATCCCTTAACGGGCGAGGCGTTGCGCCCTGCCCGCTCTCTTTTCCCCCTCGCGTGACACAAATACTGGCACAACCCTTGCTCTTACTTTGATGAGTTTTGCCGGATGGCGGCATAAATGCCTTATCCGGCCTACAAAAGCATTATCCGTAGGCCTGATAAGCGAAGCGCCATCAGGCATTGCAAATCTCATGTAATCGCGCCAGGAGGCCATTTTGACTACCACTCAACCGTTGCCCGAAATTCTGCTGCTCACGCATGGTGGCTGGGGACAACAGCTCTGTAACAGCCTGCGTATGGTGATGGGCGAAATTAAAGGCGTGACGGAAATTGCACTGATGCCCGTCGATACGCTGGGCGAGTTTTATCAGCGTGTCGAGGACGTGGTGAAAACCATGCCGGACGGCTCGCTTATTCTGACCGATTTTGTTGGCGGTACGACGTCCAATGTGGCAGCGCGGCTGAGCGCGGATTATCCGGTGGCGGTCGTTTCCGGGTTGAACGCGTCGCTACTGCTGGAAGCGCTGGACAGACGTGAACACGGTTCGCTGACCCTCTGCGTCAGTGAACTGGTGGAAGCCGGACGCAGCAGTTGCCTGGACGTTGTCGCTCATGTCCGTCAATTACAACAATCACAATAAGGAAAATCATCATGGCAAACATCGTGTTATGTCGTATCGATAGCCGACTGATCCACGGACAGGTGGTGACGAAGTGGGTCGGACAGTCCCAGGCTAACCGCATCG
This sequence comes from Citrobacter sp. Ct235, assembly GCF_030332305.1. Classification (NCBI taxonomy): domain Bacteria; kingdom Pseudomonadati; phylum Pseudomonadota; class Gammaproteobacteria; order Enterobacterales; family Enterobacteriaceae; genus Citrobacter; species Citrobacter sp. Ct235. The sequence continues at coordinate 368,385 of NZ_JAOWIC010000041.1, read as the reverse complement.
CAGTGGTCAGTGACGAACTGGACGCCGATCCGTTTATGAAAAACATCTACCTGATGGCCGCGCCGCCGAACATCAAAGTGGATTGCTACAGCAACCAGAGCTTTGCGGCTTCCTGGAAAGAGAACCAACTGGGCGACGGCAATGTGCTGGTGCTGTTCCCCTCCCTGGCGGCGATTCAACAGGCCGTACAACAGGGGTTTGATGTCACGACCATTCAGGTTGGCGGCCTGGGCGGCGGGCCAAACCGTAAAGCCGTGTTCCAGAACATTACGCTCGATGAAAAAGACGTTGGCATTCTTAACGACCTGAAAAGTCGTGGGATTCAGGTGTTCTTCCAGACTATCCCGGAAGATAAACCGCAGTCGCTGGACGATATCCTGAAAAAATTCTAATTCTCTGATAATGGGATAACACTATGGATACCTTAGTTTTTGCAAGCCTCATGGGGTTGTATTACTGGTTTGCCCGCTTACGCCTTGGCTACACCTTCTCTGCCATGCTGCTTCAGCCGGTGGTGGTGGCCGTCTTTGTCGGGCTGCTGCTTGGCAACATGCAGACGGCGATGATTATCGGCGCGGGGATGCAGCTCGTTTATCTCGGCGTGACCTCAACGCCTGGCGGTAACGTGCCGTCAGATCCGGCGCTGGCAGCCTGTATCTCGATTCCTATCGCGGTGAAAGCCGGGATGGACCCAAACCTGGCGATTGCGCTGGCGATCCCCTTCGGTGTGATCGGCGTTTTCCTCGACCAGTTGCGTCGTACGCTGAACGCGGCCTGGGTACATATGGCCGATAAGCACGCGGAAACGGCGAATATGTCGGGCATCATGCGCTGTGCGTTCCTCTACCCGGCATTGCTCGGACTGGCGCTGCGTTTCCCGGTGGTGTTTGCCGCGAACTACTTCGGTCAGGACGTGGTGGAAAGTTTCCTCAAACTGATGCCGCACTGGCTGACCCACTCCTTTGAAATCATGGGCGGGATCCTGCCGGCGTTGGGCTTCGCCATCACCATTATGGTGATCGGTAAAAAGAGCCTGCTGCCGTGGTTTATCGGCGGATTCTTCGCGGTGCTGTACCTCAAGGTGGACATCATGGCGATGGCGATCTTCGGTACCTGTGTGGCCTTCCTGATTAAAGGTCTGGCGAAAAATGAAGGAGCAGCATGATGAGCAGCGACGTAATGCAGCATGAACTGGTTGAGCGCGCACGGACAACCGGGGCGTTGACCAAAGCGGATATCACCAAAGCGTGGTTTATCTACTGGCTGGGCGCGGAGGTATCCAACTCCTATGAACGTCTGCAGAGCCTGATTTTCTGCGCCTCGATGACGCCGATCATCAAAAAGCTCTACCCACAAAAAGAGGAGCAGGTGGAGGCGCTAAAACGTCACCTGAACTTCTTCAACTCTGAGCAAACTTTTGGCGCGGTGATCCAGGGGATTTCCATTGCCATGGAAGAGCAGAAAACGCGCGGCGAGCCGATCAGCGATGCCTCAATTACCGGGATTAAAACCGGTCTGATGGGCCCGCTGGCTGGGATGGGCGACTCCATTGTTTGGGCCGCCGTCATGCCGCTGCTCATTGCGATTTTCATCCCTTTCGCCGCCAATGGCAGCGCATTTGGCGGTATTGCACCGCTGATCCTCTATCCGGCAATCACGCTGGCGATAAGTTACGGCCTGATCCACAAGGGCTACACCCTGGGACGTGATTCTATCGTTGGATTACTGCAAGGGGGGCGAATCAAAGAACTGATCTACGGCGCGAACGTGCTGGGGTTAATCATGATGGGCGCGCTGTCGGCAAGCTACGTCAAGATCACTACGCCGTTGAAAATCAGCGCGCTGAAGGGTTCTGAAGTGGTGGTGCAGCAGATCCTCGACTCCATCGCGCCAGGCCTGCTGCCGCTGGCGGCGGTGTTTGCCATCTATATCTTTCTGGTGAAGAAAGGGCCGCGATACACCACCATTCTGTTGTCGATTGTGGCGCTTAGCGTGGTTTGTTCGCTGCTGGGAGTGTTGTAAGTCATGACACAGAATATCTATCAACAGCTGGGACTAAAACAGGTGATTAACGCCTGCGGCAAGATGACGATTCTTGGCGTCTCCAGCGTCGCGCCCCAGGTGATGCAGGCCACTGCGCGGGCGGCCTCCGCCTTTGTCGAAATCGATGAGCTGGTGGACCGTACCGGTGAGCTGGTTTCCCGCTTTACCGGCGCGCAGGACAGCTATGTGACCTCCTGCGCGTCGGCGGGGATCGCCATTGCCGTTGCCGCCGCTATTACCCGTGGCGACCCGCTCAGGGTGGCGCTCATGCCAGACAGCAGCGGCATGGCCAACGAAGTGGTGATGCTGCGCGGTCATAACGTGGATTATGGCGCTCCCATCACCAGCGCCATTCGTCTGGGCGGCGGGCGCGTCGTGGAGGTCGGGGCGAGCAATCTCGCCGCGCGTTGGCAACTGGAGAGTGCGATTACCGACGAGACCGCCGCGCTGTTGTATGTGAAATCGCACCACTGTGTACAGAAGGGCATGCTCAGCATTGACGACTTTGTACAGGTTGCGCAGATCCATAACCTACCGTTGATTGTCGATGCCGCCGCCGAGGAGGATTTACACGCCTGGGTGGCGAGTGGGGCGGATATGGTTGTCTACAGCGGGGCAAAAGCCTTCAATGCGCCCACCTCCGGGTTTATCACCGGCAAGAAACCGTGGATTGCCGCCTGTAAAGCGCAGCATCACGGCATCGCCAGAGCGATGAAGATCGGCAAAGAGAACATGGTCGGACTGGTGTATGCACTGGAAAATTATCATCAGGGGCAGACTGTGGTGACCGCCGAACAGTTGCAACCGACGGCAGAGGCGATTTCGGCAATCCGTGGGCTGACCGCCGATATTGAGCAAGACGAAGCCGGGCGCGCTATCTGGCGTATTCGTGTACGGGTCGACGCGCAGGCGCTCGGTCTGGACGCGCGTGAAGTCGAAGCTCAACTTCGGGGAGGCGATATCGCTATCTACGCCCGTCGCTATAACCTCCATCAGGGCGTCTTTAGCCTCGACCCACGTACGGTCGCCGAAGGGGAAATGGCACTCATTGTGGCGCGACTCAAGGAGATTGCAGAACATGCAGCAGATTAATTTTTATCGCCAACGTGTGGCGATTAACGTGCTGGCGAAAGATATCGCCAACGCCCGGGAAATCTATGACGCCGCCGAGGGACATGCGGTGATTGGCATCCTGTCCGCGCAGTTTTCGTCAGTTGACGAAGGCGTCCAGGAGGTCAAACGTTGGATGGCCGAAGTCCCCTCGGTTTCAGTGGGCCTGGGGGCAGGCGATCCGGCACAGTATTACAAAGCAGCGATGATTGCATCAAAGGTCCATCCGGCGCACGTCAACCAGACCTTCACCGGCAGTGGTTTTGCGGCGGGGGCGTTGGCGGCGACAGGCGGAGAACAAACGCACATTAACGCGCTGGTCAGCCCGACGGGGACGCCTGGTGAGGTACTGATCTCCACCGGCGTCAGTAGCGGTCAGGGAACGCCAGCGCGCGTCTCCTGCGATGCTGCAATCCGTATGATGCAAGATATGGGCGCGCACGCGGCGAAGTTCTTCCCAATGGGGGGCGAAAAGTCTCTTCCTGAGCTGTATGTGCTGGCAACCACTGCGGCACGTAACGGCATGACGCTGATCGAACCGACGGGTGGCATTGATGTGGAAAACTTTGGCGTCATACTGCAAACCTGCCTGGAGGCAGGCGTGCCGCGCGTAATGCCGCATTTATACACATCGATTATCGACCCACAAACGGGCAACACCCGACCTGAAGATATCGTCCGGTTAATGGAGATCGTGAAAGCGTTGGTCTGAACCGAATGGCGCTGCGTGTGGTTGGCGCAGCGCCATCAGGATTTTTGAATATTCCCTCTTTATGCTTTTTTCTTCTTATTGATGCCTTTTCGTTTTTTAAACCGCAGCAGCCTTCCCGCTATAGTCATTTCATTACTCATCAGGCGGTTATTTCAAAAGGATAAAAACGTGAAATTGACGATACCTCATTTACGGACAGGGGCGGCGGTACTGTTGGCGGGATTGTTGTTGGTCGGTTGCGACCAGCAGAGCAGTGATGCAAAGCACATCAAAGTCGGCGTGATTAACGGCGCCGAGCAGGATGTGGCGGAAGTCGCCAAAAAAGTGGCGAAAGAGAAGTACGGTCTCGACGTCGAACTGGTCGGTTTCAGCGGCTCACTGTTGCCGAACGATGCCACCAACCACGGCGAACTGGATGCCAACGTCTTCCAGCATCGCCCGTTCCTTGAGCAGGATAATCAGGCGCATAACTATAAGCTTGTGGCGGTGGGGAATACCTTTGTCTTCCCGATGGCCGGCTACTCGAAAAAAATAAAAACGGTCGATCAATTGGCGGACGGCGCAACGGTGGCGATTCCTAACGATCCCACCAACCTCGGACGGGCGCTGTTGCTGCTGCAAAAAGAGCAGTTGATTACCCTGAAAGAAGGAAAAGGATTGCTGCCGACGGCGCTGGACATCACCGCCAACCCGCGTCATTTACAGATTATGGAGCTGGAAGGGGCGCAACTGCCGCGCGTACTGGACGACCCGAAAGTTGACGTGGCAATTATCAGCACCACTTATATTCAGCAAACCGGGCTTTCTCCGGTTCACGACAGCGTGTTTATCGAAGATAAAAATTCGCCGTATGTGAACATCCTGGTGGCGCGAGAAGACAATAAAGATGCGGAAAATGTGAAGGAATTTCTGGCGTCTTATCAGTCACCTGAAGTCGCAAAAGCGGCAGAAACGATCTTTAACGGCGGTGCGGTTCCGGGGTGGTGATCGGTAACGCATTCAGATAACTGAATTTTATCGCCAGAAGCGCTCTTCTGGCGATACTGTACAACGCTACCTTTATCGCTGAACGAGCATTAAGATTATCCCTTCTTTTCCTTGTGTTCAGATTTTTCAATGAACAATGTACTTCCATTCTTTTTTGTACTCAAAAACCCCGCTTCTAATAGTCATTTGTCCTTTTTTGTAAGGTTATGATGAGTAATCTGTAGATTTATATTCTGAGAAAAAGTATGTGACTAAAAGAAAAGATCGTTACGGGAAAATTCCTGGAATTGGCGGGTTTTGCAACACCAGGTTAACGATGGTTACGTTTTTTATTAAAATAAGATTTTTCTTACAATAAAATAAAAGAATGTTTCATTCATAATTAATTATTAATTATTAACACATTACGTAAAGTACCCGAGTCGGTTTGTCAGGATTATTCTCTTAATCGTGAAAAATGGTTTTTCTGGCTAAAAATTCGACTGCAAATGTATCTTTTTTGTTTAAATTGTTTTTGTTTTTTGTTTTAAGTGTGATCGTGAGGCGTTTAATTTAGCTGTGTTTTGGTTTGTGTATTGATCTAGATCAATTTAATCGATTTATAAAATTTTATCTTTTTTTAACCAATGCTGTCTTATAAAAACCTAATTATCGATATATTTATAAGGGTGAATAGCGTAGATAGAAGGCAGCACTTTATTTTCCGATAAGCATTTGGATTGATTGGTTTTGGTTGAAAAATCCTAATATTGCGGATGAAAGTTTTGCGTATATCATGTCAATGGAACCGAAAGGTGTTATTCAGTGCCCGTATTCATGATGGGGCGAGAATCGTTTTATCTTAATAACACATTCAATGGGCTGTTCATTTATATCAACCACAACAGGGAATTAATTATGCGTAAATATAATTTTGCGTTGTCCGCATTAGCAATGGTTTTCACTTCTGCATTTACTGCTTCAGCATTTGCCGTTGATGGTACTATTACAATTAACGGACAAATTACTGATACCACTTGTACTATTTCTGTCGATGGCGGCAGTAATGATGCAACGGTAATACTGCCAACCGTCTCTTCGTCTACCCTCGCAACAACAGGGGCAACCGCCGGTGCGACGCCGTTTACGATCTCACTGAGCAGCTGTTCAGGTACGGCGTTGAATAATGCCAGCACCTATTTTGAACCCGGTACCTATGTTGATAGCACAACCGGCCGTCTGAATATTGATACTGGCGCCTCTGATGCCGCGACTTTCGTTCAGGTTCAATTATTAAATGCCGATCGTAATCCTATTGTGGCAGGGGCTTCAGTGGCTGCCGGTCAGAATGATATCCCGGTTGATATCTCGTCTGGCAGCGGTTCACTGAATTACTTTGCACAATATTATGCGACAGGCACAGCGACTGCGGGTTCCGTAACGACTCAGGTCGATTACACCATGGTATACGAGTAACAGAAACAGGAGTAAGGGGACATCCTTTACTCCTGATTATGAGGTAACGAGATGTTAAAGATATTATCTTCCGGCATGGTTTTATTATTTTCGATGTTCTCAATGAACGTCATGGCTGACGTTGTTATTAATGGAACACGCATTGTCTTTAATGCAAAAGACAAGGAGTCGACGGTACAGCTAAAAAACCGGGGGAGTAATCCTTATCTTTTACAAATATGGATGGACGATGGTAACCCACGGGCGAAACCGGGAGAAATCAACGTTCCATTTCTCATTACGCCTCCTGTCGTTCGTATTGACCCGACTAAAGGGCAAGCGGTGCGAATTATGGCGACAAACCCAGCATTACCGCAGGACAGGGAGTCTGTTTTTTGGTTTAACATGCTGGAGATTCCGCCAAAAGCACAGGCCGCAACGTCGGGGAATACCCGTATGCAGTTGGCATTTCGTACCCGTATAAAATTATTCTATCGTCCGGATAATCTGCAGCCAACACCATTGCAGTCATATAAAGAACTAAAACTATCCCTACAAGGGAACAATATAAAAGTTGTCAACGATTCTCCTTATTACATCACCTTTAACAAGATTGAGATTCGTAAGACAAAAGAGTCCGAAGTCCTGGCATCTGTAGAGAAATTTCCCCAAAGGATGGTAAATCCTAAAAGTGAAATAGTATTCCCCCTCGCGAATAGAAAGTCAGCAAGGTTAAGTGATGCTTCATTTTTTTACAGTGTAATAAATGATTATGGTGGAGAAACAACAAATGAGCATAAATTACAAAATAGCCCATAATGCTATTTCTTGTTCTCTGAGACTAACCCGCGTTGCTCAATTCATTATCTTTTCTTTTGTTTCTGTTCAGGTTGCCTTTGCTGACACCGATGATGTGCAGTTTAATAGTGATTTTTTGCGCTCAGCGATTGATGTGAGTAATTATTCACGGGGGAATCCGGTCCCTCAGGGGCAATATCATGTTGATCTTTATGTGAATGATAAGTGGAAAGGGCGCGGCGACGTTAAATTTGAAAATGATAAAAGTAATCCCCTTGTCGCCAGACCTTGTTTTACACTAAAGCTGGTATCCATGCTGGGTATCGATATTGATAAAATTGAACCAGAAATGCGTCAGTTGCTCAAAACTGATGACAGTTGCGTGCGTATTAATGATATTTCTCCCGATTTAACAGCCTATTACGATGTGACATCGCAGCGTATTAATGTGCAGGCGCCTCAGATATGGCAACTTCGCCAGGTTCGCGGCTATGTGAATCCTGAATTATGGGATAACGGTATCCCTGCGGCAACGCTGCAATATGATTACAACGCATGGCATGCCGATATGTCCGGATCTGATGCCATCTCTTCCCAGTATTTAGGTTTGATGGGGGGACTCAATTGGGATGCGTGGCGCTTACGCTATCGTGGCATTTTTAACTGGAACAATGATAAGGGCTGGCAATATGACTCAACCAGCACTTACCTTGAGCGCGGCATTATCCCGTTACGCAGTAAGCTGGTGATGGGCGATTCCACCACCGATGGTCAGGTTTTTGACAGCGTCGGTTTTCGCGGCGTGATGCTGACTTCTGACGATCGTATGTATGAGGATTCACAGCGTGGATATGCGCCAGTCATTACTGGCGTTGCAAACACTAACGCCCTGGTCAGCGTCAGTCAGCGAGGCGTACGCATTTATCAATCGACGGTACCGCCCGGCGCATTCCGTATTGACGATCTGTACCCCAACGGCACAGGGGGCGATCTGCTGGTCACCGTTAAAGAGGCGGACGGAAGCGAGCACAGTTTTACCGTAACCTACGCTTCCATCGCTGAATTGCTGCGTCCGGGAACCAGTCGCTATTCGCTGATGGCTGGGCGCTATCGGAATTCCTCTGTTAATGAAAAACCGCAGATTGCGATGGGGACATTTCGTCACGGTTTCACCAACCTGTTGACCACTTACACGGGGGCCATTGGCGGGGAAGATTATCAGTCTGTCGCCGGTGGCATCGCGCTCAATACCCCTGTCGGTGCCTTTTCTGCTGATATCACGCATGCCCGAACGACGTTTGCGGATGACAGCAAACGTGAAGGCCAAAGCATCCGTTTTTCATTTGCCAAGATCTTACCTGTCGTGGATACCAATATCACGCTGGCGAGCTACCGCTATTCCAGTTCGGGTTATTACGATATTGATGACGCAATGCTGATGCGTGACTTAGAGAGAACGAATAAAGGCGCCTATTCCAGCAGCATTAACCGTAAAAATCGGCTACAACTCAGCGCGACGCAAACTATTTCAGATACGCTTGGGAGTATTAACATCAGCGCCAGTACCCAGGATTACTGGAATAAAAGCGGGCGCGACACCGAATATCAATTGGGCTACACCAATGCCTTTAAGTGGTTCAATTTTAACCTTAATGCCAGTCGTACCCGCGATTTAGTCAAAGATAAATGGGACAACAAAATTGCGATTGGTATCTCTTTACCCCTCGGGAATAGTGCGCGCTCAGCTTATCTCAGCTCCACCTATGTACAAGAGAGCGGGCATCGGGGACTGCAAAACTCAATCGCCGGAACGTCCGGAGAAAACCGCCAGTATAACTGGAGCGCGTTCGCTAATCAGGATCATTACGACCATAGCAGCAGTAAAACCACTGGCGGGGCCAGTGGAAACTGGACCTCCCCCTGGACCACCCTGGGAGGCAACTTCTCTGCGGGTCAGGGTTATCAGCAATATGGTATGAACCTTTCTGGCGGCGCTATCGCCTGGCAAAACGGTATTGTGCTGACGCCTATTATGGGTGACACCATGGCTGTCATCGAAGCAGAGCATGCCGGGGGCGCGAAGGTTACGAATAACAGCAGCCTCAGCCTTAACCGTAGCGGAAATGCCGCTGTGCCTTATCTCTCCCCGTATCGCCAGAACACCATCGAACTCGATCCTAAAGGGTTATCGAATGATGTCTCCCTGGACGTCACCAGTCAGAACAGCGTACCTACCGCGGGTGCGGTGGTACTGATGAAGTACGCGACGGATAAGGGATATTCGGTTCTTTTCACCCTTCAACATGCCGGTGAGTCTCTGCCGTTTGGCGCAGATGTCGTGGATGAGCGCGGCAATACTGTCGGTTATATCGCCCAGGGAGGGCAAAGTTTTGCTCGTGTTAAGAATCTGTCGGGCACACTGCGTGTGAAATGGGGAAGTGCTGTGGGTCAGCAATGCCAGTTCAGCTATCGCTTATCAGAGCAGAAAAGTGCGAATACCGCCGACTTACGTCGCGCTGATGCGGTATGCCAGTCATTAAGGAGTGAAAAATGAAATCTATCGTAACGGGAGTGGTGCTCTCTTTTTTGACACTGGTAGCGATGTGCGGCGTGGCGCGTGCCGACGGGACATGGGTGAATTGTGATCGTACCAATGGCTACTACCAGTACTTTGACTCTACGACCATACAGGTGGGTAAAGACGCTGCCGTAGGGGATTTACTGGGAACATGGGTAACCTCTTACAACCCAACAGCCTGGACCTGCTCTCATCGAACCAGCTATCAGAGTTATGCGGTACCGATGGCCGTACAGGGATACCCTCCCTATACCATTTGGGGCACCACACAGGTTGATGGACAAAGTTACAACGTCTATAACACCGCGGTAAAAGCGGGATTGGGCTATATCGCCCGCTGGCGCTATACGGTTAAAGGGCAAACCAGTGACTGGTATCCACTCACCGTCGCCAACGGCGTTTATCAGACGCCAACGCAGTTATTCACGGTGACGGACGATGGCAGTTCATGGAAGCTTGGCGTCGATGTCCAGATTCGCTTTGTTAAAACCTCCACGTCGTTGACTGCGGGCAGCACCTCCGTTTTTGACCCGATGTATATGCGTCATTACCAGACTTATGGGGGCAGTACTTCCGTCGGAAGCGGAACCTATATGATTGCTGATTTTCTGGCGGGTGGTCTGGTGATTTCGACAACGGGGGGAACCTGTACGACATCGGATGTCACGGTTAATTTACCCCCAGTCAGTCGGACGGATTTTAGCGGAGTAGGTTATACCGCGGCACGTACAGATTTTAATCTGAATTTCACGAAGTGTCCGGCGGGATTATCGAGTATCAGTTATTTATTTACACCGACTACGGCCATTATTAATAACGCCAATGGTGTTTTTGCTTTGGCGAGTACGTCAACAGCCAGTGGCGTTGGGATTCAGTTACTGAACGATCAGGATATTCCTCTGTCATTTAACACGGCGTATCTCCTGACTGATTACGATCCGACTCAGAATAATGCAAATTATACTGTGCCGCTACGGGCGGGGTTATATCAGACGGAAGCGAACGTGTCTTCAGGCGTTGTTAAAGGTGCGGTTACCTTCACCCTGGTTTATAAATAAAGGAGAGGGCGTGAAGAAACGACTTAAGCATGTTTTGAATCACTTCCTGATATTACTTTTGCTACCATCATCGGCAATGGCGGCAACCTACATTAATTACACGCGAGTGATCGTTAATGAGAAAGACCGTGAGTCTACCTTTACGGTTTACAATGAAGGTTTGAGGCCGGTCTTATTACAGTTGTGGACGGAAAAAGAGTCGCTTTTAGAGCGTCCAGAGGACATTAAAACGCCGTTTATCATTTTACCGCCAATTTTCAGGCTTGAAGGCAACACCTCTCGCGCGGTGCGTATTCAGTTCGTCGGCGATCGGCAGACGCTGCCTGAAGACAGAGAGTCTCTATTCTGGCTGAATACGCTTGAAGTCCCGCCAGTTGCCGATAGCAAGAGCGGTTCCGGCGCGCTGCAGGTCGCTTTTCGTACCCGGGTAAAGTTATTCTGGCGACCGCTGTCACTGGCGGCAAACACGCTGGAAGAGAGTGTGAAGAAAATACAGATAACCGCCTCAGATTGTGGGGGGAATCGTTGTCTATTAGTAAAGAATAATTCGCCTTTGCATGTGACATTAATGGGTCTTACGCTCAACGACGGTACAGAAATAAAACAGTTACCTGATGATGGTCTCCTCGCACCGTTGTCGACAAAAACGGTTATTTTACCTAAAGGCGCAACGGGAAACCGTACTGTCGAAACATTTTCATGGATTGATGATTATGGTGTGGTCAATACCTATAAAAACTAATGCGAAGGATACTGCTATGCTTAATTTTAATTCCTCATCCTTACGGTATAAGTTTATTTATCTGACAAAAAACATCTATGATGGTATTGCCATTCACACGCTTTTTGCAGATGCGTTACATGAGTCTGGTTTGAAAACGGAACTCAATGAAGATATTCCATTTCACCTGATAGATAAGTACATTAACTTTATCCCTTTTTCATTGCGTTTTAATGTAACTTATAAGCAGCGCGATCGCGTACTTGAAAATGACATCACGCTGTCGGCAAAAGGAGAAGAGATAAAGCGAATGAGTTTTAATCATATCCTTTTTTTTGTGGATATGTATAAACCCGAACATACCTCTTTTCTGTCGTTCGAAGGGCTGCAAGATCTCAACGCGATCAGGGAGCGTATAGATGCTTTTATGGTGCATTGTGATGCCGTGATCAGTGGTAATAAAAAATGCCGCTCAAGAAGTTTTTTGTTCACGCTGCGCGAACAGCAAATTGTCTTTCATTTGTTGCAGGGAATGTCTGTTAAAGAAATTGCGCTTGAACTTGAGGTGAGCGACAAGCTTGTCTATCGGGAACGATGGGCGCTGACGCGTAAACTGATTGACCAAAAAAACTGCAGACTATACAAAAGGTTAATAAACATAAAAACGACATGATGAAAGTCGCAGAGTGGACGGTGCTTTCGTGCGTCCACTCTTTTTTGTTACACCGTTCTGGCGCGGCGGCGGGAATCCATCGAGATCAACACCACGGAGGACAGGATCAGCAGCGTGCCCAGCCAGTCCGGCAGGGTGAAGGTAATGCCCAACAACAGCAGCGACAGCAGGGCGCTACTCAGCGGTTCGGCACAGCTTAAAATACTCGCTTTCGGCCCACCAATCATCTGCGCACCCTTCAGATACAGGCTGAACGTCAGCGACGTGCCAATCACCACCAGGTAGAAAAACGCCAGGATCAGGCTGCCATTGACCACAAAATCTGTGCCCTCTCCGGCGTAAAACGGCAGCAGAATCATCCCACCGATTAACATACTCCAGCCGACAATCGGCAAGGTGCCGTAGCGCGCAATCAGCGCTGACGGGTAAGTCGTATAAAATGCGGCGGCAAACGCTGAGGCAATCCCCCAGAACAGCGCAGCGGGCGAAACTGACAGTGAGGTGGGGTTGCCGTGCGTCACCAGTAAAAAGGTGCCGATGAGCGAAGTGAGGATGGCGGTCAGCACCAGCGCGCCGGGACGGGCTTTACGCACCAGCGCGAACCACGCAACGATGATCGTTGGCGACAGAAATTGCAGCACCGTGGCGGTCGCGGCGTTGGATTTTTCGATGGTTAGCAGGAAGGTGAGTTGCACCGTCAACGCGCCAACGACAGAAAAAATCAACAGGCTCAGAGCGTCTTTGCGATCTTTGAAAATGGAAAATATTTTGTCGCCGTGCACCACGGAGAGCATCAGCAGAATTAAGCCGGCAAATATCAGGCGCGTCATGGTCAGAAATGGCGACGACATCTGGCTTTGCTCCATGATGTACTGCGCGCAGACCCCTGAACTTCCCCATAAAACGGCGGCAATCAGGACATTCAGCATCCCTCTTCTGGTGGACCCCATGCTTTCCTCGGCTTTGTTTTTTCGACGTTATTTGCAGGCATGATAACAGATAAGACAGAAGCGTTTCCCTCGCCATAACAGGTTGTTTATTCACGGCCTGCATGCAAATCCGAATCCAGGAGTTTTTGACATTGCGCGGTGGATGGCGGCGTTCTATTGTCAAAATGAAACTTCAGCAGGAAGGAACACATCATGGGTAAGCGTCGTGGTTTAACGGCTGTGCTGGCCACTCTGGTTTCTCTCTCCCTGTTTGCCGCGCCAGTGATGGCAAATCCGGGAAATGGTAACGGAAACGGTCATGGCGGCGGCCAGGGCAACAGCAGTGGTAATCAGGGAAATAAGGGCAACCAGGGAAATAACGGGCAAAAAGGAAATTCGGCCCAGAAAAACAACGGTTCTTCCGATCATCGTAAAAATTATGGCAAACCCGATCACGTCGAGTCCGACATTAGTTTTGCGACAGCGCGTCATCTGGCGGTGAATTATGGTCTGACGGGTTATAAATCTTTGCCGCCGGGAATAGCAAAAAACCTGGCACGAGGAAAACCGCTTCCTCCGGGGATCGCGAAAAAAACGGTTCCGGCATCGATGCTGGGAGAACTCCCTTACTATCCGGGCTATGAATGGAAAATCATAGGGGATAATCTGGTCCTGATTGCGCTGAGTACCGCGGTGGTCACCGCGATTATTAATGGGGTGTTTGATTAACCTATTAAAAAGCCGGGGATCGTTCCCCGGTTTTTACATCAGAACGCGACGTTAACGTCAACCATCACAGAGGTTTCGCTGTCGCCTTTACCTTTAACGCGTAACGTGCGCGCCGTTCGTTTCTTTATGAGAATCCGCTTTCGTCTATGGCAAAAGCGGATTCTTTTTTATTCGCCGCGTAGGATCTGGCGGAAATGGGATACCAGCGGGCGTTGATTAGCTTTATGCCAGGCGGCCCATAATTGCGTGGAATAATTCATCCACGGCAATTCGCGTAATACCACGCCTTCCGGCGCATTGTGACGCAGGCTATGTTGAATTAATGCCAGACCTAATCCTGCAGCGACCAGACCTAATGCTGTCAGCGGTTCGCCGGCTTCTAAACGAATATCAGGATTAAACCCGGCTTTTACGCAGGCGGCGACAAAATGATCGCGAGAATGCGCATCGTCGTTATGAATCACCGCAATCCACTGCTGATCGCCAAGTTGCGACGCGACAAGGTTTTCCTCCTGTGCCAGAGGATGGTTTTGCGGTAAGGCCAACAGCATACGATCGTTCAGAACCTGAATGTATTCCAGGTCCTGTTCATAGTCTGCGGGCGGCGTATCGACCAGAGAAAAATCGAGGCTGCGCTGGCGCAAGCCTTCAATCTGGGTAGCCGGTGGCTGGCTGTAAAGCGCGATATGCACATCCGGGCGCGAGACACGTAACGTACGCAACGCCGTAGAAAGCACGCCGGAATGCATAGCGTTTTCAATATAGCCAATACACAAGCCTCCATCTTCACCGCGTCCCAGACGTTTACCCAGTGATTCCAGACGATTGGCATGCGTCAGCAATGAACGCGTTTCGGCGAGGAATGTCTGCCCATCGGCAGTCAGTCGGATGCGTTGTTGATTGCGCTCAAACAGCATCAGTCCCAGGCGTTCTTCCAGTTGCGCAATCTGGCGGCTGAGCGGCGATTGCGAGATATGCAGTCGCTCAGCAGCACGTCCTACGTGCTCTTCTTCTGCGACCACTACGAAGTACTTCAGTTGGCGTAAATCAATCATATTAGACCTCAAAGGACTTAAGTTAGACGAATTATGTCCTATCAAGTCACAACATTGCAAGGTATTGTGAGCTTCGTCACAGGGCGATAGCAAAAAACGCCCGAACTAAACCCGAATACTTGAGGACATCTTATGAGCATTAAAAATTTACTTCCCGGCAAAATCGGCTTAGGCGGCGCGCCGCTCGGCAACATGTTCCGTGCCATTCCGGAAGAAGAGGCCCACGCCACCGTGAGCGAAGCCTGGAACCTGGGCGTGCGTTACTTTGATACCGCGCCGCTGTACGGCTCTGGCCTTTCTGAAATTCGTATGGGCGAAGCGCTGTCTCAGTATCCGCGCGATGAATATGTTTTGAGCAGTAAAGTCGGCCGCATCATGCTGGACGAAATGGAAGATCCCGCCAAACGTGATTTTGGTGAGAAAGGCGGTCTTTTCGAACACGGCCTGAAGAACAAAATTCTGAATGACTACTCTGCCGACGCCACCCTGCGCTCGATTGAAGACAGCCTGAAACGCCTGAAAACGGACCATCTGGATATCGTCTGGATCCACGATCCGGCGCAGGATTTCTACGGTGACAGCTGGCTGGAGCAGTTCAATATTGCCCGTACGGGTGCGTTCCGTGCGCTGACGCGTTTGCGTGATGAGGGAGTGATCAAAGCATGGGGACTGGGCGTGAACCGCGTCGAACCTTGTGAACTGACGCTGGCGCTTGATGAGCCGAAGCCGGATGCGTTCCTGCTGGCAGGTCGTTATTCCCTGTTGGATCACGAACGTGCACTGCAACGTCTGATGCCGGAAGCACTGGAACATAACGTTGATATCGTCGTCGGCGGCCCTTACAGCTCCGGCGTACTTGCCGGTGGTGAGCACTTTGAATATCAGAAAGCCTCCCCGGCCATTAAGCAGAAAGTGGCGCAAATTCACGCCATCGCCGCGCGTTTTAACGTCGATGTTAAAGCAGCAGCACTGCAGTTCGCGCTGGCAAACCCTGCCGTTGCGGCGGTTATTCCTGGCTCCAGCCGTCCTGGCCGTATGGCGGAAGATCTGGCTGCGCTGAATGCAACCGTTCCGGCTGAATTCTGGGCGGAAATGCGCCGTCAGGCTCTGGTTGCGGAAAACGCGCCGCTGCCGACCCGTTAATCAACCGAGTGAGAAAAATATGAAACTGGATCTGACAGGTAAGGTCGCTGTTGTCAGCGGCTCGACCTCCGGTATTGGGCAGGGTATTGCTGCCGGACTGGCAAAAGCAGGTGCAACGGTGGTTGTCGTCGGTCGCAAACAGCACGGCGTCGATGACGCAATGGCCGCGATTACGGCGCAACACCCTGCGGCGTCGCTGCGCGGCGTGGTGGCCGATCTCAGCACCGAACATGGCGTAAATGCGCTGATCGCCGCCGTTCCGACGGCGGATGTGCTGGTCAATAATCTGGGGATTTTCAACGATAAAGATTTCTTTAGCGTTCCGGATGACGAGTGGCTGCACTTCTACAACGTCAACGTTATCTCCGGTGTGCGCCTGGCGCGTCATTATGCGCCAGCCATGACGGAACAGGGCTGGGGGCGAATTATCTTTGTTTCGTCCGAATCGGGCGTAGCTATCCCCGGCGACATGATCAACTACGGCGTCACGAAAGCCGCGAATCTGGCGGTGTCCCATGGTCTGGCGAAGCGACTCGCCGGAACCGGTGTGACCGTTAACGCCATTCTGCCGGGGCCGACTTTTACTGATGGCCTGCAGGAGATGCTGGCGGACGCCGCCGCGCAGTCGGGACGTAGCCCGCGTGAACAAGCCGACGAGTTTGTCAGAACGGCGCGCCCGAGCTCCATCATCCAGCGTGCGGCGGATGTGGAAGAAGTGGCGAATCTTGCGGTGTATCTCGCGTCACCGCTCTCCTCGGCAACGACAGGGGCAGCCCTGCGCGTCGATGGCGGCGTCGTCGACACCCTGACAATGTAACCCTATAAATTTAAGAGAAAAATATCATGGCTAAGACAAGTGTATCGATTGAAATTCCGGCTTCTGCCGACGCCGTATGGCAACTGATGGGCGGCTTTGACGCGTTGCCGGACTGGCTGCCGTTCATCCCGAAAAGCGTGGTGACAGAAGGGGGGCGCGTGCGTTCGCTGACAACTTCCGACGGCGGTACCGTGATTGAGCGTCTGGAAGCGTTTGATAATCGTCAGCGCAGCTACACCTACTCCATTATTCAGGCGCCGTTCCCGGTGGTGAATTACCTCTCAACCATCACGGTTCATGAGACCGCCGACAGCCAGGTTTCCCGCGTGGAATGGTCCGGCGAATTCACGCCAGTGAACGTATCTGACGAAGAGGCACGGGCGCTATTTACGGGCATCTACAGTGATGGTCTCAAGGCGCTGAAGGACAACTTCGTTTCCTGATACGACCTGCAGGCGTCGGAGAATCTGACGCCTTATTATTAACTAAAACGCAATAGTCTATTGCCATTTGTATCATTTATGTCATCAGGCTATAGGCGTATTCTTCTTCTATCGCGTTAATCAACGCCAAATTATCACTTTATTCTGGGATATAAACATGAAAACTATTTTCGCTATTTTTACGGCTTCTCTGCTCTCTGCTGCGGCGTTTAACGCCTCTGCGCAAAGCGTGACGGCAACGGGCACCACGCTGGATTCCGCTGAAGCGGTCATCGCGCAAAAAGCCAAAGAGATGAACGCCTCTGAATACAAAATTACCAGTGCGCGCATGGGTAACACCGTCACCATGAGTGCAGAACTGTATAAATAATCGCGAGAGGAACCCATTATGTTATTCGATCACTATGCGCTGAATGCCTTGCCGTTAAAAAACCGGATTGTTATGCCGCCGATGACGCGTTCTCGCGCCGGGGCAGGCGACGTCGCGACTGACATGATGGCGGACTATTACGCACAGCGTGCCAGCGCAGGGCTCATCATTAGCGAAGGCACGCAAATCAGCCAACAGGGTCAGGGCTATGCCTGGACGCCGGGCATCTATTCTGAAGCGCAAATTGCCGGCTGGAAAAAAGTCACCGACGCCGTGCACAAGGCGGGCGGTAAAATCTTCGCTCAGTTGTGGCACGTCGGTCGTGTTTCACACACCGTTTTGCAGCCTGGCGGCGCGGCACCGGTCTCTTCTTCTGCCATTCAGGCGCCAGGGGTGAAAGTGTTTGTCGATGTTGAAGGGCGTGGCCCGGAAAATGGCGTCGGCGAGATGGTGCAGCATGACATGCCGCGTGCCCTGACGCGGGAAGAGATCCCGGCTATCGTCAATGACTATGCCCAGGCGGCGCGCAATGCTATCGCTGCGGGGTTCGACGGTATTGAACTGCACGGGGCGAACGGCTATCTGATCAACCAGTTCATTGACTCGCAGGCCAACCTGCGTGATGACGACTACGGCGGCTCGCTGCAAAATCGTCTGCGCTTTATGCGAGAGGTGGTGACGGCGGTCTCTGCGGCGATTGGTAAAGAGCGTGTGGGCATTCGTCTCGCACCGCTGACCACGCTGATGGGGTCAAAAGATGATACGCCGGAAGCGACCTACCTGGCGGCGGCCAGCGTGCTGAATGAGCTGGGCATTGCCTATATTCATATCGCAGAAGCGGACTGGGAAGATGCGCCGGTCATGCCTGCCGCGTTTAAAGAAGCGCTGCGCATTATCTTCCACGGCACGCTGATTTATTCCGGTAAATACACCAAAGCGCGTGCTGAAGAGGCGCTGGCGAACGGCTGGGCCGATCTGATCGGTTTTGGTCGCCCGTTTATTGCCAACCCGGATCTGCCGCATCGTCTGAAAAATGACTTGCCGCTGAATGCGCCCATTAAAGAGACGTTCTTCGGCGGCGGGAAAGAAGGGTATCTGGATTACCCGGTTCTCTGATTCCATGACGCAGCGCGTCGATCTGCTCGCGCATCCACAAAAGGCCCGGTGAATAACACAACGCCGGGCATCCCCTTCTTTCTTCATGTGAATACAATCAGCGTAAACCGTATTGTCAACAGGTATGATGAGGCTCTCCAGTTGATTCAGTAAAAGGGAAACGCATGTCCACTCCGCTATTCCGTCAGGCCACGCCCGCCGATATTGACCGCTGTTATGAGATTGAAACGCTCGCCTACGAAGGCGATGAAGCGGCAACCCGGGAAAAGATTGCCACCCGT
Source organism: Citrobacter sp. Ct235 (assembly GCF_030332305.1). Classification (NCBI taxonomy): domain Bacteria; kingdom Pseudomonadati; phylum Pseudomonadota; class Gammaproteobacteria; order Enterobacterales; family Enterobacteriaceae; genus Citrobacter; species Citrobacter sp. Ct235. The sequence continues at coordinate 349,388 of NZ_JAOWIC010000041.1, read as the reverse complement.
ATCCAGCGCTATCCGCAGGGATTTATGTGCATGGAACTGAACGGTGAGGTGGCTGGCTTTATCAATGCCGGATGCGCCTGGGTGGTGGTGATGTCTGATGAAGAATTTAAGGAACTGGTGGGGCACGATCCGGATGCGCCCAATGCGGTGATTATGTCGGTGGTGGTACACCCGGATTTTCAGGGGAAAGGCTACTCGTCACTGATGATGCGTGAGTTTGTAACGCGGATGAAAGCGATGCACAAAAAAACGATTCACCTGATGTGCAAAGACCGTCATGTCGATCTCTATGCCCACTTTGGCTATCGCTACGTCAAACCGTCAGAATCCGATCACGGTGGGATGGCGTGGCACGAGATGGTGATGACGTTGTAAGTGAGGCGATGAGAACCGTGCAAAACACGAATGCAGAAGGAGTTTTAGGCTTTCTGAAGCAGGGCATGATGGACAATCTCTGGACGTTACGCAGCAAGTTGCCAGAACTGGTGCGACAGGAGTTATGGGGTGTACTGCTGACTTACAACCTGGTGAGATACCAGATGGTAAGAATGGCGTTCGAACTGAAAGGTGATTATCTGCCTTACCAACTGAGCTTTAGCGGGACAATAAGTGAAATAACCTGGCTACTGATAACGTTGCCATGGGCTTCACCGGGTAAGGTGCCGGGTGAGTTAATAACGTTGTATGAGCAAGCAAAGTGGCTGGTATTACCGGGAAGAAGGGAGCGAAGTTACCCCAGGGAATTGAGAGTAAAAGCCCAGAAATATCCGGCATAAAAAAATGCTGATCACCTTAAGTGACCAGCATTAGGGAAATTCCCGGCTTTCTTAGTATCAGAATGCGACTTTGACGCCCAGCATCGCGGAGGTATCGCTGTAACCCTTATCCCCCACCTGTTGCGCCACGTTGCCCCACAGGGTGACATTCTTATTCAACTGACCTTCAACACCTGCTTTTACTTCGCCGATATTCTTCGTGCCAGCGTAGTCCACGCTTTCGCCATTCAGCGTTGCGCCAAAGTCCTTGCTGTTACGGATCCAGTTCACTTCCACAAACGGCTGGAAGTTACGGCCGGTGTTGTCATCGAGCGAGTGATGACCTTTGCCGAACAGACGGATGCCGAGGCGGGTCTGCAGGTTGCCATCCCCTTTGCCTTCGACACGCGTGCCGTTGGTTTCTTTATGGGAATCGGCTTTGACGCCCATCCAGGTTGCCTGGGCCTTCGGCTGGATATACACCGCCGACCGTTCGCTCAGATCGCTCAGTTTCCAGGTATAGCCCGCTTCTACAGAACCGGTAAAACCTTTGGATTTGTATTTCTCCGCGGCAACGTCTTCACCTGAGACGGTGTTGTCAAACCAGTTGTACAGCGCCCACGTATCCACATACGCGCCTTCCTGAGTTTCGTTGTTTTGCAGCCAGGTGCCATACATCCCGACGCTGTAACCGTCGATGGATGAATCCGCGCGATAACCCGTTTTGTTGCTGTTGCTGCGGCTTTTCTGGTTGGCGTAACCCGCCATCACGCCGACATGGTAGCGATCCTGATTGTCGGTGCTCCACTGGGCAATGTCGCTGCCCAGTTGCATGACATAGCGATTGCTCTGAATGGCGAGCTGGCCGCTGTTGTCATGAGCGCGCGTGTGACCGCCGCTGTTGCGCAACCACAAGCTGGTGACAGACTCTTCGCCCGTGATGGCGTCGGTGTAATGCGTTTCGCCCAGACGGTCCTGCAGACGATGGTTAAACATCGTATTCGCGGCGTACAGGTTAGCGCCGTACAGGCCCGCTTCCGGGCGGACCAGCGCTTCCGGTTTTGTTGCCGGGGCTTCTGGTGAGGCTGGCGCAGGCGTTGGATCGACGGGGTCAACCGGTTCTGGCGACAGGGCACTGGTCAGATACCAGTTGTTGGCATTCTGCCCGTTGCCGCGCAGCAGGTTATAGTCATACGCACCGGCAACGATACGACCGGACTGCTTAAATTCACCGTCAGAGGCGCCCTCCACGCTAATCAACTCGATACCGTTGGTGGTCAGCGCGCCGTTACCCCCCGCGTTTTTCACCTGGACGGTCGTCGAACCGCTGGTGTTGCCGTTGATGGTCAGATGGTCCGTTTCAGAAGCGTCATTACCCAGCGCGGTGTTCATCACGATATGACCGTTTTCACCGTGGTAGTCGCCATTCAGCGTTAGCGTCTTAAAGGCAGGTGTGGCACGGGTGGATCGGCTTGCGGCGCCGTCTTCATGCAGGAAGTTCAGCGTCGCGTCTTTCAGCGTCAGGTTGGTGACTTTTGAATTTCCGGTCATATCCCAGCGCGTATTGCCACCGTTCAGCGTCATGTTGATGACGCCGATGTTCGAATACGATATCGTTCGCCAGATTTCAGAATCCCCATAAAGATACGAATTATCCGTCGTGGCGATATCAATGACGGAATACGGATCGGCAGAGATTTTGCCCCACGCGACCAGCTTGACGCCATCGATCGTCGCGGAGTTATAAATCGAATACAGAGTGCCGGTGGTCGTATCGTATGCCTTCTGGCTACCCAGTGTGACGTCGCCGAGGAAGTGTGTTTTTTTGCTGACGCGGTCGAGCAAATAGACGTTTTCGCCGCCTTCTGTATCGACGGTTAATTTGCCGATGATGCTGTTATTTGCTGAATTAGAGACCCCTGAAATGCGGGATTTTTCTCCCCCTTTCAGGTAGATGTTCGCTTCATGGATCGTGGTGATCGATTTATCGTCGCTGGTATTTGTACCAAAATGAAGGCCGTAAAGGTTATTGTTGCTGGACGCATTAATATTCAGCTTATTAACTTCCGTTTCGGCGTTCGCATAAATCGTGAAAAAGCCGGAAACTGCATTATGCACCGCCGGGTTATAGGCGATGTTGCTCTGCATTTTGATGTTAACTTCATTCATGAAAACATGCTTGCGGGCGCCATTTGCGTCGTTTGTATCCGCAAGGTTTACCCCATAGAGCGCACCCTGGGTTGAGGTTTCAAGGTCAACATTTGTTGTCCCGGTAATATTAACCGAGGCTTCATTATTCCATAGCCAAAGGCCGGATGCTTCATTAATACCAATAGTGTCCGGACCATTAGAACGGTAGGTCACATTGATATTTTCGGCATCCATTGACGCATGGCCCTGAAGATAGATCCCTTCGGCGCGGGCCATAGGAAACAGCATGTTTTCTTTGGTCGTATTAAGATTAATATTCGTGGTGCCTTTCAGCACCAGATGGTTCGAGCCATGTGCGCCGATCCCGTCGAAGGCGGCGCCTGTGCTGTTGACCGTCAGATTCTTTGCCGTAAATTGACCGTCGCCATTCAGGTCAATCACATCTTCATTACCAATCGCGTGGATCTGATCAGAGGTAAAGTTCACAACGGAACCATCGCCTAAATCCAGCTTTCCAGCGTTCTGGCTGATTGCCACATCCGGTGAAATTCCGGCCTGGCCATTAACGGTTGTTTTGCCATTTACGATTACGTCAGCATTTGGAGAATAAACGCTAATGCGTGACCAGACCGAATCATTATTAATGGTGACCTTTTGTTCAGGGGATGCGGGAGTTATATAAAGCAAGTCATCCGCCGCACAGGCGGACCCGGAGGCCAGTATTGCACTCATAATAAGTGCAATTTTTCTCGGTTTTAATTCCCTGTGATAATAGAAAGACAGCATAAGCGTACCTTTTAAATCCGTATATTAGTGCGTGGTTTGTGATAAAGTTTAATAAGAGTGTTTCTATTGCTGTGTTTTATTTCAATAATGAAATGGAAAAATAGTAAAATCTTTTTAACTCATTAAGCAGTAACCACCCGTCCTGGGAATATAATCAACACGCTAAGGTTGTACTTTATTATTTGGTTTCTGTTGTGATTATTTTAGTAACCGTTCGGATCAAATCATAATGAAATAGTCTTAAATTTTTCTTGCTATTAAATTCTTTTATATAATGAATTTAAGATATAAAAATCTTAAATTATTTATTTTTTTGGATTAAAAATCTGAATATGGGTGGGGCGAGTGGCAGGAATCCGCTTTCGCCAGGCGCAAAAGCGGAATTTTTGTTTTTATTCACCACGCAGAATCTGGCGGAAATGGGATAAGGGACGAACTTCGGCGAGGTTAAAATCTAAATTATTTGAGACATTGACTGAGCGCTGCGCGACTCTCAGTAAAAGTGCCCCCCCCCCCGCGGCGGCCAGTTTATTTGTGTTGAGCCGCACATCTCGTGCGTCAGGGGCTTCGGACGAAATCAACAGCTCCGGCAGGCGCGCTTCCTGACCCAGTTCGGTAAGGATATGCCGGGCGATCTCATAGCGGCTGGCGTTATTCCGGGCGCCAGTGTGGTACAGGCCATAGACAGCATCTTTTCTTTACCGGCGAAGCGGTACTTCATACGCCAGTATTTGGAACCATTAGCGTTAATCAGCAGATACATACCGCCGCCATCAGCCAGCTTATAGGGTTTTTCTTTTGGCTTCGCGGTTTTCACTTTAACATCGATTAGCGCCATGACATCCTCCGGCTTTTGATGAATCCATCCTCTTGGGAGATTTCCGCCAGTAACCAGCCTGATACCCCCAATGCACCCCCAAAAACAACTTGATGTGGGTTGAAGTCGGGTGACCTCAGGATACAAGGACAGCCTGATATATAAGGGATTACAAAGGAGATTATTGACTTCGGGAGAGTTCAGTAGATGCAAACTGGCGGAAGATCACAGGAGTCGAACCTGCCCGGGACCGCTGGCGGCCCCAACTGGATTTGAAGTCCAGCCGCCTCACCGGAGACGACGATCTTCCGCGCCTGCATTGCTACATGGAGGCGGGGCGCATTATAGCTACTTCCTGACGTTTCCACACCCCCTCACTCACTTTTTTAACTTCCCTTTCTCCTTACCATGATCGGTTTCATATAAATCCTCATAAATTCCGCTAGTTACATTTCCTCACATCTTCTGGCGCAACCGCGATCACAGAAAACAAGAATCGTAATTTGATAACGAGATATCGGAATATTCGCAGCCAACGGGATGGTTTACAAAAACGGTAACCGGTACCAGTGCGCATGGGAGCGCCAAAGGATGTGTTATGACTATTCATGTTTTGTCTGTTAAGGAGAAGATTGGCTACGGTATGGGTGACGCGGCCAGTCATATTATTTTCGATAACGTCATGCTGTATATGATGTTTTTTTATACCGATATTTTCGGTATCCCTGCCGGTTTTGTCGGCACCATGTTTTTACTGGCGCGCGCGCTGGACGCTATTTCAGACCCGTGCATGGGACTGCTGGCGGACCGAACGCGCTCTCGTTGGGGAAAATTCCGTCCGTGGATACTGTTTGGCGCCCTGCCGTTTGGTGTGGTTTGCGTTCTGGCATACAGCACGCCGGACCTCAGCCTGAACGGTAAGATGATTTACGCCGCTGTCACCTATACGCTGTTGACGCTGCTTTATACCGTGGTGAATATCCCGTATTGCGCGTTGGGTGGGGTGATTACCAGCGACCCGACGCAGCGTATTTCCCTACAGTCCTGGCGCTTTGTGTTGGCGACGGCGGGCGGAATGCTCTCGACCGTGCTGATGATGCCACTGGTGAATCTCATTAACAGCGAGAACAAAGCGGTGGGTTTCCAGGGCGGGATCGCGGTGTTGTCCGTGGTGGCGTTTCTGATGCTGGCATTCTGCTTCTTCACGACTAAGGAGCGTGTGGAAGCGCCGCCGAGCACCACCTCGATGCGTGAAGATCTGCGCGATATCTGGCAAAACGACCAGTGGCGGATAGTGGGGCTCCTGACCATCCTCAATATCCTCGCCGTCTGCGTGCGCGGTGGTGCGATGATGTATTACGTCACCTGGATCATGGGAACGCCGGAGGTGTTTGTCGCCTTCCTTACTACCTACTGCGTCGGTAACCTGATTGGCTCCGCGCTGGCAAAACCCCTCACCGACTGGAAATGCAAGGTCAGTATCTTCTGGTGGACCAATGCGGCGCTGGCCGTGGTTAGCCTCGCGATGTTCTTCGTCCCGATGCAGGCCGACATCACCATGTTCGTCTTCATCTTCGCGATCGGCGTGTTGCACCAACTGGTGACGCCGATCCAATGGGTGATGATGTCCGATACCGTCGATTATGGCGAATGGTGCAACGGTAAACGTCTGACCGGCATCAGTTTTGCGGGCACTCTGTTCGTACTCAAGCTGGGACTGGCGCTCGGTGGCGCGCTTATTGGCTGGATGCTGGCGGGCGGCGGTTACGACGCGTCGGCGAAAACCCAGAACAGTGCCACCCTCAGCATCATTATTGCGCTGTTTACGATCGTCCCGGCCATCTGTTACCTGCTGAGCGCCGTGATTGCCAAACGCTATTACACCCTGAAAACGCCCTACCTGAGAAATATTCTTGACCAACTGGCACAAGGTGCGCGCCGCAATCAGCACGAATTTACGCATAACGAATTTCAGAACTAAAGGAACAGAGTATGAAGATTAGCGACGGGAACTGGCTGATTCAGCCGGGCCTTAATTTGACTCATCCGATCCAGGTGTTTGATGTAGAACAGCACGGTAACGAACTGGTGGTTTATGCCGCACCGCGCGACGTACGTGAACGCACCTGGCAACTGGATACCCCGCTGTTTACGTTGCGTTTCTTTTCGCCGCAGGAAGGGGTTGTGGGCGTACGCATGGAACACTTTCAGGGGGCGCTGGATAACGGTCCGCATTACCCGCTCAATGTTTTGCAGGACGTGAAGGTCGACATCCAGAACACGGCTGACGTTGCTGAATTGAAAAGCGGTAACTTAAGCGTACGCGTTACCAAAGGTGAGTTCTGGTCGCTGGATTTCCTGCGTAACGGCGTGCGCATCACTGGCAGTCAGTTGAAGAACAACGGCTATGTGCAGGACACCGACACGCAGCGAAACTACATGTTCGAGCGCCTGGATCTGGGCGTCGGCGAGACGGTTTACGGTCTGGGCGAGCGCTTTACCGCACTGGTGCGTAATGGCCAGACGATAGAAACCTGGAACCGCGACGGCGGCACCAGCACTGAGCAGTCTTACAAAAACATCCCGTTTTACATGACTAACCGTGGCTACGGCGTACTGGTCAACCATCCACAGTGCGTCTCGTTTGAAATCGGCTCGGAGAAGGTGTCGAAAGTGCAGTTCAGCGTCGAAGGCGAATATCTCGAATACTTCGTGATCGACGGCCCGACGCCGAAAGAAGTGCTGAACCGCTATACCCGCTTCACGGGGCGTCCGGCGCTGCCGCCTGCCTGGTCGTTTGGCCTGTGGCTGACCACCTCGTTCACCACCAACTACGACGAGGCGACGGTAAACAGCTTCATTGATGGCATGGCAACGCGCAATCTGCCGCTGCACGTCTTCCACTTCGATTGCTTCTGGATGAAGGCCTTCCAGTGGTGTGATTTCGAATGGGATCCGGTGACCTTCCCGGACCCGGAAGGGATGATTCGTCGGCTGAAGGAGAAAGGGCTGAAGGTCTGCGTTTGGATCAACCCGTACATTGGACAGAAATCACCGATTTTCAATGAACTCAAAGAGAAAGGCTATCTGCTGAAGCGTCCGGATGGTTCTCTGTGGCAGTGGGATAAATGGCAGCCGGGGCTGGCGATTTATGACTTCACCAATCCGCAGGCCTGTGAATGGTATGCCAGCAAACTGAAAGGTCTGGTGGATATCGGCGTTGACTGTTTCAAGACCGACTTCGGCGAGCGTATCCCGACCGATGTGCAATGGTTTGATGGTTCCGATCCGCAGAAAATGCACAACCATTATGCGTATATCTACAACGAGCTGGTATGGAACGTACTGAAAGAGACCGTGGGTGAAGAAGAGGCGGTTCTGTTTGCCCGATCCGCTTCCGTGGGTGCCCAACAATTCCCGGTGCACTGGGGCGGCGACTGTTACGCCAACTATGAGTCAATGGCGGAAAGCCTGCGCGGCGGCTTGTCTATCGGCTTGTCCGGGTTTGGCTTCTGGAGCCATGATATCGGCGGCTTCGAGAATACCGCGCCGGCACACGTCTATAAACGCTGGTGTGCGTTTGGTCTGCTCTCCAGCCACAGTCGCTTGCACGGCAGTAAATCCTATCGTGTGCCCTGGGCGTATGACGATGAATCCTGCGATGTGGTGCGCTACTTCACCGAGCAGAAGTGCCGCATGATGCCGTATCTGTACCGGGAGGCGGTTCGTGCGCACGAACGGGGCACGCCGATGATGCGCGCCATGATGCTGGAGTTCCCGGACGATCCGGCATGCGATTATCTCGACCGTCAGTATATGCTGGGTGATTCTGTGATGGTGGCACCGGTGTTCTCGCAAGCCGGTGATGTGCAGTTTTACCTGCCGGAAGGACGTTGGACGCACCTGTGGCGCAACGACGAAGTGCAGGGTAGTCGCTGGCACAAACAGCAGCATGACTTCCTGAGTCTGCCAGTGTACGTGCGTGACAACACTCTGCTGGCGCTGGGCAGCAATAATCAAAAGCCGGATTACGCGTGGAACGACGGCACCGCCTTTCAGTTGTTCTCTCTCGACGAGGGACGCGAAGCCGTTTGTGAAGTCCTTGCGGCGGACGGTTCGGTTGTCTTTACGCTGACCGCTAAGCGCAATGGCAACACCCTCACAGTGACGGGGAATGGCGATGCGCACAGCTGGACGCTGTGCCTGCGTAACATTGCGCAAATTAGCGGTATTCGCGGTGGTTCACATCGGGGCAGCGAACCGGGCGTGGTGGTAACACCGCAGAGTCATGAGATCGTCATTACGCTTTAAGCGGATGTAGCGAGGGGGCGGAGATTCAGCCGCCCCCATAGCGCCAGCAGCAGATACAGCACGACCGGTAGTAAAAAGCTGAACCGGAGATTGAGTCCGTCAATGCAGACCGCCTGCAATAAGGGAATGACCGCGCCGCCAATCCCGGCCATCACCATGGCTGCGGCAGAAATGTTGGCAATTGCCGGATTTTTGTTGATGGTATGCCCGAAGATAATCGGATACAGAATCGAGTTTCCTAAGCCGGTCAGGATAAGCAGGTAACCGCCGGTGATATCGTTCAGCCATATCGCCATGATAACCGCCGTTGCGCAGGCCAGCGTCGCCACCAGAAACGGCGTGTAATTGCCGGTTTTGTCGGCGAGCAGACCATAAAGAAAACGCCCCGCCAGCGCACCTCCCCAGTAAAAAGAAACCAGCGACATCGCGGCCGTGGTGCTCCAGCCGCCGATGGTGATGAGATATTTCACCAGGCTGGTCGCAAGGCTCACTTCGACGCCAACATAAACAAAAATCGCCGCCACGCTGAATAACAGTTCTCTGTTCTTCCAGGCATTATGCGTCCCCGACACGGCTTTTTCCGGGCGCGCCACATCCGGCAGGCGGATCCAGAAAACACCCGCAATCAGCGCCAGCGAAAAGAGGGCGAGGCAAAGCCAGAGCGCGCTGATGGGCTCTTCGCGCGCCAGGATATCAACCGGGGAAAACGCCAGCAGCAGTGCAACCAGCATGGGGGCAAGGGTAGTGCCCAGTGAATTAACGGCAGAGGCCAGGCACAGATTGCCGATCCGTTTGTGCGGCGGGCTGAGCAACGTCAGATAAGGGTTAGCGACGACCTGCATCGCCGCCACGCCAGTCGCCACCACAAACATCGCCAGCAGTGACAGGGCAAAGGAATCCAGTTGCAGTGCCAGGGCGAACATCAGACATCCCGCAACCGACAACGTTAGCGACAGCAGCAGTACCTTACGGTATCCCTGGCGTTCAATCAGCATTGAGCAGGGCAGGCAGGTCAGAAAAGGGGCAACGTAAAAAATAACGGTAATGAAAATAGACTGCGACCATGACAGATGAAAATACTGATAGAAAAATATGATCAACACGCTGTTAATTGCCGTGATATTTCCCCACAAGAAAAACATCATTGCGAGTAATGCTAGATTTTTATTCATTTCTTTTTTTAATATGAAATTGTGATGAAGTGACCTGTTGCACAGACCGATTGTTTTAAAAAGTGATAAATTTATTTTGCACTCACAGGAGCTTAAAATGGAACTGGAAAATGTATTTCGTGATGTAAAATTAAGTAAGACAGAAGTCACCGTCCTGCGCTTTATTCAGAATAATCCAGAGCAATGCATTCGTGAGGGTATTCGCACAGTCGCGGAGCACTGTTACAGCAACCCGTCCTCGCTGGTTCGACTGGCGAAAAAACTCAAGTTTAGCGGTTGGCTGGAGTTGGTGTACTTCATTAAGTTTAATATCACAATGCCAAAACTTGATGTGACAAATGATATTAACTTTATGAATATCCAGCCTGCCGAAAACCTGTCGCAGCTATTAAATCGACTGCAACACGACCGTATTCTTATTCATGGTAGCGGCTTCTCTCAACTGATTGCTCAATATATTTATAATAAATTCCTGGTGATTGGCGTGAATGCCAGTCTGGCACTTTGGCCGGACTATGAAATACTTGAACAAAAAACGGCTGCAAAATTCGACTCTATCTGGCTGGTGTCTAAATCCGGTCGCAGCAGTTCGGCATTAAACTGGGTCAACGCGCTGGAAGGAAAAAATACCGACCTGGTCTGCTTTACCGGTGACTATCAAAGCCCGCTGGCCCAGGCGGCGGACACCGCCGTCATCATCCACGATCCACAAAAGTTTGATGATGATATCTACTGGAGCAATCCTTTCTTTGGTTACTGCATCCTGGGATTCGAACATCTGCTGAAGCTCTGGTTTTTGCAAAATCCGGGCGGGGCGTCAGTCGACGCCCCGGGGACGATCATTTCCAGTCGCTAAACTGCGCTTCGTCGAGATACTCGCTAACCAGCTGTTTGGCCAGCGACCAGGAGCCAATCAGCGGGTGCGCCATTAATGCGCGGATAGCCAGACTCTTATCTTTGCGCATGATGGCGTCCACTGCCAGACGTTCGTACTCTTTAACGCAGGAGATCATGTTTTTCTGGGCGTCCGGTACGTGGATTGGCGTAACGGGTTTCAGCCCCTCTTTGCTCAGGTCACAGCTGATCTCAATAACATCATCAGGACGTAAGAAATCCAGCGTGCCGTTATTTTGTAACGAGACAACAATGCGCTTGCTGGTGGAACTGTTCACGGCTTCAAGAATATCCAGCGCCACCCCTGCGTAACCGCCACTATCCGGCTCTTCAATAAACTGTTGCAGCGTTAACGGTGTGCGAGTATTGAATTTTTCCTGATGCGACTCGTTCTGCATATAGCTATTTTCGCGGCGCAGATAGTGTTTCATCCAGATATCAAATGCGGCTTCCGGGTTTGCCTGCGCATCCACGTTCTGGAGTTCCTCGCGCATTTCCTTGTTGATCCGTGCAATGGCTTCACCGCGGGTTTCCGGCGCATCCTGAATCGCTTTCAGTGCTACTTCGCGATAGTAGTAGTAGTAGAGATATTCATTCAGCAACTGCTTGTCGCAAAGCTGAACCAGCACCGGTGAGAAGTACTGCATCGCCGTTTTACTGTACAGTTCCGGGTTGCTCACCAGTTTGTCGGTCACGTCCTCCCCTTTCACAGTGAAGTGGGTAAACCAGGAGAAGTGGTTCAGACCATAGCATTCCACTTTCAAATCCGCTTCGTCGCAGTTGAGGATGGCGGGCAGTTCGCGAATCAGCTCCGAGGGCGCATCGCAAATGCCATAAACCCGACGTTTAAACCCGGACTTAATGATGGCTTCGGTAACCAGCCCGGAAGGGTTGGTAAAGTTGAACAGAATGGCATCGGGGGCGGCATGCTCTTCAATCAGGCGGCAGTAATTGAGAATGGCGGGAATTGAGCGCATCGCCATCGCAAAACCGCCCGCTCCGGTGGTCTCCTGACCCAATGTGTTATGGTTCAGCGCAATACGTTCATCGCGCACGCGGCTTTCATCGCCGCCGACACGCAGCGTGGTGATGACATAATTGCTGTTCTTTAATGCGGATACCGGATCCGTCGTCAGGCTGAAACGAATATCAGGTCGAATCGTGGCAAAAACATAACGGGCGATTTCGCCGAAAATTTTCAGGTTCTCTTCTGCATTATCGAGGAATACCACTTCTTGTAAACCAATACGATGTGCATTATAGGCCAGAGATTTTGCCAGGAACGCGGAACGAACACCGCCTCCACCTAATACAGTTAATTTCATAACAACTCCTGATTAATTATTTGCCAGCCAGTTATCTACCCGGGATCGAACCTGTCCAACCCTCACACCGTAAATAACCTGAACTTCATTTTGATTACGCACTACGCCATTGGCGCCGGTCGTTTTTAACAGGGCTTCATCAATTTTGTCGGGATGATGGAGCGCGACGCGTAATCGGGTAAAACAGTTATCAACAGAAATAATGTTCTCTTTGCCACCTAAGCCTTTAATGATCTCATCGGTGACGGCCTGACCTGCGTTGGCCTTTTTATTGCGGTAATCTTCTTTGCTGTAGAGCTTCACTTCGCCGTCATCTTCGCGACCCGGGGTTTTCAGGTTCAGTTTGATAACCAGGGTGCGGAAAATCACGTAGTACGCAGCGAACTGCCCGATACCGATCAGGACGTATAACGGCCAGCGGGTGAGGGCTGCCGGCAGCGGCAGGTTATAAATCAGAAACTCAATGAGTCCGGACGCGCCCCACGGGCGAACCGTCAGCAGATCGCAAATCGCCTGAGAAGCGGCGGTCAGCGTGGCGTGAATCAGCCATAACAGCGGTGAAATAAACAGGAACGTAAATTCAATCGGTTCGGTAATTCCGGTCAGAATAGAGGTAATAATCGCGGGCAACAGAATTGCCTTCGCCATCATTTTCTTCTCCGGTGTGGCGGTGTGGTAGAACGCCAGCGCCGCGCCGGAAAGGCCAAAGATCGTCGTCATCCCCTGCTGGGAAAAGCGTAGCGCTTCGTTCATCACCGGGGTGAGATCCGGATGGCGCATATAGGCCAGGAAGATAGCCTGCGTCCCGGAGACGACTTGCCCGTCAACGTTCAGGGTTCCGCCAATCTGGGTTAACTGGAACGGTGACCAGACAAAGTGGTGCAGCCCTGTTGGAATCAGGAATTTTTCAAAGAAACCGTACACGAAGACGCCTGCTACCCCGGCATTTTTCATGAAACTGGTTAACGCGGCGATGCCGTGCGTTATGAATGGCCAGAACCAGGTAAACGCAATGGCGTAAAAGAGGATCACCGGCGTCATGGCGATTAAGGTCAGTTTCGCCCCGCCATACATCGAGAGTGCGCCTGGCAGTTCTATTTCAGAGACTTTATTGTGTACCCAGGCAATGGTGCAGCCGAGAATAATCCCTAAAAAGATCCCCATATCGACAACGACAAAACCTAAAATTTGCGTTTGTCCGGTGCCATAATATTCGCCATTGACCTTTTCAGCGATGCCGTGAGTATATTCCAGCCAGGAGTGGTTAGCGCCCAAAAACATAATAAAGCACATGACGGCAACCAGTGCGACTTCGGTTTTTTTATCTTTCGCCAGGCCATAGCTGATGCCGACACAGAAAAGCAGTCCCAGGTTGCCAAATAATGGCCAGAAGGTATCACCAAGGAGTTGGCCTATTTGATGTAAAAAGCTGGTTTCGGATATAAGAGTCGGGTTAGTTAATATTGAGCTTAAGGCCAGAATTAAGCCAATAACAGGTAAGAACAAGACCGCCCCGATCATTGCTCTGGAGAATCTTTGCATATCCGCCAGAATACGTTGACGTATTACAGACATGGCTATTCCTTTATTTTATATAGAGTGTTTGTAATTATTAAATAAGACTTCCAACCTCATCGTTATAACAACTCTCTGGGGGGATGAAAACCTGTTGCGGGAAATAGGCACAAATAGCCGATAAATGAGTACCTGTTTCGTTTTCATGCGAAAAACGCCCCCGGTTCGAGAACATCCGGGGGCGAGGTGGGGAGATTACGGCGTAACGGGGGCGGAGGCTGTTGGCGCGGGTTCGGTCGACGTCACTTCACCCGCAGAGACGACGCCAGCCTGCATGGTTTGCGTGACCTGCTGTTTATCCGCATTCACGGCGTGCAACTGCCCATTCACCGTGGGTTTGAGGGGCGCGTTAGCCTGCACTGTACCGTTGGCGGTCAGTTGAATATTGCCGTCACCGGCGATCGGCAGTGTCGGCCATCCCCACGGTTGCAGAACGTTCACCGGGACACCGCGTCCATTCAGGCTGACCTGCGTCTGGCGTGGTGGCAACTGCGACACGCTGGCGGTTGCTTCCAGAATCCCTCTCTCCGTAAAGGCGCTCAGTTCGCTGATGTTCACCGTGTTGGCGTTGGCGGCCAAAGACAAGGAAGGACGGCGCACGTCGACGCGGTTGAAGGTGGCGGCAGCGGCATTAAGGGTTGCATTTCCGCTCCAGACGCCCCATTGCTGGTTTTGCACCAGCCCCAGATTCACGCCATAGCCATCCAGCGCGGTCAACTGCCACGGGAACGTCGGATCGATATCAATCACCAGGTTGCGGCTGGCATTAAATTTCTTCAGCGTCAGGCTGTTCAGCCATGCCGGTAGCGGCTGCATCCAGCGCTGTTTCCAGTTTTCCGGCAGGGTGTACTCTATGCCCGCGATGGCCGCGTCATCGAGGATCAGGGCTTTACCCTCGCGCAGCCAGTTGCCGGAGGTTCTGACCATACCGCCCTCCCAGCGGGTGGTGAACTGGCGCAGTGCGATACCTTGCGGTGAAAATTCGGCATTCAGAATGGGATCGAACAGGTGCAATGAGCCAAAAATGAACTCGCTGGCATTCATCGACAGTTTGCCTTCCTGCGTTTGCCAGTCGTCTTTGCTGAAGGTCAGATTGCGCAAGCTAAGGTCAAGGTCGGTGACCGCCCAGTCCGGGCCCTGAAGACGCGCGTCGGTGACCTCAAGGCGATTAATCTGTAGCGACGGAATGGTATTAAGCGGCGCGAAAAAGTCTGCCAACGATTTATCGCTTTGCAGTCGGATATCGTTCAGACGCAGATTCTCAACCATCCAACTGCCGTCGGCATGGCGTTTCGCCACGCCGGTTAAGGCACCGCGCGCGATATCTGCACCGATATTGCTTAATGTCACCTGTTCGTTATCGATACTGCCTTCAATCAGGACGTTGGCAGCAGGCACGTCATTCAGCGTCAGAGAGCCGGCGCTGAGCTGGATTTGCGCTTTGCTGCCGAGCACTTTACCGGCTTCAGGCAGCCAGGGGATGATGCCGCCATTCACTCGTTGGGCGCTCAGATCCCACTCGCTGCCAGGGCTGTTAAACGCCATATCCTGCAACTGCAGGCGATCGGCCTGGAGGGGGAGCGGTGCCGTCTGAGGAGAAATATTCAGGGTGCCATTTTGTAGCAGGATCGTATCGACATGTCGTGGATGCGTCAGTTGGCGAGTGCTCAGGCCAATATCGACCGTTTTTGCCACAAGCGTGGCGGGTTGCCCGTCGCGGCCAAAGGTGACGTTTTTCAGCAGGATATGCGAAGGAGAAGAAAAACGATGGTCCATCGCCTCAAAGGACAGTCGATAGTCGCTGTGCTCAGATATCCAGGAACTGGTGTGTTCTGCGCCCCAGCGTGTTTGCAGCAGGAAATAGAGGCCGAGAATCACCACCAGAAGGGCGATCAGCACGTAGAGAATCAGCTTTCCAATAAATTTCATGGTCTTCCATCCTGCGAAGTGCACATAGTTGAGTTATGCACGATTTACGCGCAATCCTCAAGGCAGGAATCGTGAAAGAGTATGATAGCGACGGTGAAGTTGAATCACCGTCGCAAAGCGTTTACTGCTTTTCAGGTGGGAAAATCAGGTTCAGTACAATAGCGGTGATTCCGCCCGCAGCGATTCCGGAAGAGAGCAGATTTTTCACCCAGTCAGGTGCGAACTGCAGTATCAGCGGCTGCTGAGAGACACCAAGACCGACTGCCAGCGACAGCGCAATAATCAGGATCGCGCGGCGGTTCAGCGGTTCACGGGAAACAATACGTACGCCAGATGCCGCGATAGTACCGAACATGACAAGCGTAGCCCCGCCGAGTACCGGCTCAGGAATATGTTGCACAAAGCCGCTCACCGCCGGGAACAGGCCGAGTACGATCAGCATCAGCGCAACCACGAAGCCAACGTAGCGACTGGCCACGCCGGTCAACTGAATGACCCCGTTATTCTGTCCGAAACAGGAGTTCGGGAAGGTGTTAAAGACCGCAGAGACGAATGAGTTCAGACCGTTCGCCAAAACACCCCCCTTCAGACGTTTCATGTACAGCGGGCCAGAAACGGGCTGCTCGGAAACGTCGGACGTTGCGGTGATATCGCCGATGGTCTCCAGAGAAGTGATCATAAACACCAGCATCAGCGGCAGCAGCAGATTCCAGTCAATGCCCAGACCGTAGTACAACGGTGTCGGCACCATGATCAGTTCCTGGGAGGCTGGCGCGCTGTTTTCTGGCAGCATGCCCATAAACCACGCCAGTGCATAACCTGCGACCATGGCGATAACCAGTGAAGCCACGCGCAGGTACGGATTACGCTGACGGTTGAGCAGAATAATCAACAGTAGCACAACGCCTGCCAGCATCAGATTTTTGGGGGCCCCGAAGGTGTTGTCGCTCATCGCGGCATAGCCGCCGCCGATGGACGTCAGACCAACCTGAATCAGCGACAGGCCGATGATCATCACCACCACGCCCGAGACCAGCGGAGTGATAATACGACGCGCAAGATGCAGGATGCGGGAGAGCACCATTTCTGTGCAACTGGCCAGCATCAGGGTACCAAACAGCGCCGCCATCATGGTGGGGACATCTGCGCCACCGGTTTTCAGTGCCGTACCGCCCATAATCAGCGGTGCCACGAAGTTAAAACTGGTGCCCTGAATCGATAACAACCCTGAACCTACCGGACCCCACGCTTTAATCTGAATAATGGAGGCCACGCCGGAGGCGAACAGCGACATACTGATAATGTGTTGCGTATCCTGAGCCGGTAACCCCAGCGCCTGACAGATGAGCAGCGCCGGCGTAATCACCGCAACGAACATCGCCAGCAGATGCTGACAGGCGGCAAACAGGGTTTGTGGAAGCGGCGGGCGATCCTCAAGACGATAAATCAGTTCGCTGTTTTGAGTCTGCGCAACCGGTTGCGCATTTTCGGACTCGAGGGTGTTAACAGACATCAGTGATAATCCCGTGGTGACAAAGCGGGCATTTTATCTGAGCAGAGGGTAAAAGCAAACGTTTGCGAATGGGTATTCTTAATATTTAAAATAGATAAAATAACATTTTTATATAACTTACCGCGCTTTTCTGCTTAAAATCCATGCCGAATTGCCATTAAAAGCTAAAAATATCATCAGGAATAAGACATCGTGCGTAACTGATTCAGACGTACTCAAGGAGCTTTGTATGTTTCAACTCGATACCTTATCAACCCTCGTTGCCGCAACGCTGACGTTGCTGCTGGGGCGTAAACTGGTTCAGTCCGTCTCCTTTCTCAAGAAATACACGATTCCAGAACCCGTTGCCGGCGGGTTGCTGGTGGCGCTGGCCCTGTTGGTGCTGAAAAAGAGCATGGGTTGGGAAGTGAACTTCGATATGACCTTGCGCGATCCGCTGATGCTGGCATTTTTCGCAACCATCGGTTTAAACGCCAACATCGCCAGCCTGCGGGCAGGTGGTCGCGTAGTGGGAATTTTCCTGATCGTGGTGGTGGGGTTGCTGCTGATGCAAAACGCCATCGGCATCGGGATGGCCAGCCTGCTGGGACTTGATCCATTGATGGGGCTGATTGCCGGCTCGATCACGCTGTCTGGTGGACACGGTACCGGCGCGGCCTGGAGTAAGTTGTTTATCGAACGCTACGGCTTTGCTAACGCGACCGAAGTGGCGATGGCGTGCGCGACCTTTGGTTTGATCCTCGGGGGGCTGATTGGCGGGCCTGTTGCGCGTTACCTGGTCAAACACTCGACGACACCGGACGGCATGCCTGACGATCAGGCGGTGCCTACCGCGTTTGAAAAACCGGACGTCGGGCGCATGATCACCTCTCTGGTACTGATCGAAACCATTGCGCTTATCGCTATCTGTCTGACCGTAGGTCGGATTGTTGCGCAACTATTGGTGGGAACGGTGTTTGAGCTGCCGACGTTTGTCTGCGTGCTGTTTGTCGGCGTGATTGTCAGCAACGGTTTGGCCGCGGTGGGATTTTATCGTGTCTTTGAGCGTGCGGTGTCTGTCCTCGGGAACGTCAGTCTGTCGCTGTTTCTGGCCATGGCGCTGATGAGCCTGAAGCTGTGGGAACTGGCATCACTGGCCTTGCCGATGCTGGCGATCCTGGTCGTGCAGTCCATCTTTATGGCGCTGTATGCGATAGTGGTGACCTGGCGGATGATGGGCAAAAACTACGATGCAGCCGTGCTGGCAGCGGGACATTGCGGGTTTGGTCTGGGGGCGACACCAACGGCAATTGCCAACATGCAGGCGATTACCGAGCGGTTCGGGCCTTCACATATGGCCTTTCTGGTGGTGCCAATGGTCGGTGCGTTTTTCATCGACATCGTCAATGCGCTGGTGATCAAACTGTATCTGCTGCTGCCCATTTTTGCGCAATAGAGAGAGGGCGCGGTGGGGATAAACTGCCGCGCTTGCGCATTGCCGTCAGGCGTTAGAGTAGCGCTCTGTTTCTGGCATCCAGCGTTCGATCAGCGCCTTTGCCTCTTGCGGGTAACGTTCATGAATGTGGCGCGCAATGCGCTGAACTTCCGGAATAATGGCCTGATCGCGCAGTAAATCTGCCACCTTAAATTCCGCATTCCCCGTCTGCCGCGTACCCAGCAATTCACCCGGTCCGCGAATCTCGAGATCTTTTTGCGCAATCACAAAGCCATCGCTACTGTCGCGCAGCACCTGCAGGCGTTTCTGCGCCGTTTTCGATAGTGGCGACTTGTAGAGCAGCACGCAGTGTGAAGCCACTGCACCACGGCCGACGCGCCCACGCAGCTGGTGTAACTGCGCCAAACCGAGACGTTCCGGATTTTCGATAATCATCAGACTGGCGTTAGGGACATCCACACCCACTTCGATAACCGTCGTGGCGACCAGCAGATGCAGCTCGCCCTGCTTAAACGCCGCCATTACCGCCTGCTTCTCGGCAGGTTTCATGCGTCCGTGGACCAGGCCGACGTTCAGTTCTGGCAGTGCGAGTTTCAACTCTTCCCACGTGGCTTCTGCGGCCTGGGCTTCTAACAGATCGGATTCTTCAATCAGCGTGCAGACCCAGTAGGCCTGGCGACCTTCCTGCGTACAGGCGTTGCGCACCCGGTCAATAATATCGCTGCGGCGGGTATCCGGAATGGCCACCGTTGTGACGGGGGTACGTCCGGGCGGCAGTTCGTCAATGACGGAGGTATCGAGATCCGCGTAGGCGGTCATCGCCAGCGTCCGTGGAATAGGCGTCGCGGTCATGATCAACTGGTGCGGATGGAAACCCTGCTGCTGGCCTTTCTCCCACAGTGCGAGACG
Organism: Citrobacter sp. Ct235; assembly: GCF_030332305.1. Classification (NCBI taxonomy): domain Bacteria; kingdom Pseudomonadati; phylum Pseudomonadota; class Gammaproteobacteria; order Enterobacterales; family Enterobacteriaceae; genus Citrobacter; species Citrobacter sp. Ct235. Next base: position 329,816 of record NZ_JAOWIC010000041.1, on the reverse strand, counting down.
CTGATGCACGCCAAAACGGTGCTGTTCATCGATGATGACCAGCGCAAGGCCGTTGAACTGCACCTGTTCCTGGAAGATCGCGTGCGTCCCCACCACCATTTGTACCTGTCCGCTGGCGATAGCATCTTGTTGCGCCAGACGAGCTTTCCCTTTTTGTTTGCCCGCCAGCCAGCCGACTTCAACGCCAAGCGGGGCAAACCAGTTGCGGAAGTTGTGGGCATGCTGTTCCGCCAGTAGCTCGGTCGGAGCCATCAGCGCGACCTGTTTACCATGCACAATCGCCCGCAGGGCTGCAAGCGCGGCAACCAGCGTTTTACCGGAGCCGACATCGCCCTGCACCAGACGCATCATCGGGATATCGAGCGCCATATCGTGCTCGATTTCCGCCACCACGCGGGCCTGCGCACCGGTTGGCTTAAAAGGCAGCGAGGCTAACAGTTGGTTTTTCAGCTTATCGTTGGTGCTTAGCGGTTGGGCATGGAAGCGCTGCGCGCCCGCACGAAGCGCCAGCATGCTCAGGTTATGCGCCAGTAACTCTTCCAGGATCAGACGACGCTGTGCCGGATGTTGGCCGGTCTCAAGATCGCTTAACTGTAGCGTCGGCGGTGGGCGATGTAGCGTGCGAAGCGCTTCGGGCAGGCTGAGCATGCCCTGTAATAATTCCGGCGGCAGGAGTTCAGCGATGGCACAGGTATCCAGCAGATCCAGCGCCTGATCGGTGAGCTTACGCAGTGTCGCCTGCTTGATACCTTCGGTGGTGGGATAAACCGGGGTGAGTGTCTCCTGCAACTCTGGCGTACTGAGATCGCCCTGCACCCGGTATTCCGGGTGGATCATCTCCGCGCCGTACTTCCCGCGTTTCGCTTCGCCATAAGCCAGTACGCGCCGTCCGGTAGCAAGGCTGTTTTTCATCGCCGCGCTAAAGTTGAAAAAGCGCATCGTCAGAATGCCGGAACCGTCGCTGATCTGACAGGTCATCATCCGTCGACCCCCGAAGGTGATATTGCAGTTCAGCACTTCCCCTTCAACGGTGGCGTAAACACCCGGCAGCAGTTCACCAATGGGATAGAGCTGGGTACGGTCTTCATAACGCAGAGGAAGGTGTAACAGCAGGTCCTGCACGGTATGCAGACCAATTTTCGCCAGTTTGCTGCTTTGCGCTGCGCCAACGCCCGTTAGTGAACTGAGCGGGACAGCATCTAACAGGTGGCCACTCATGATTTACTTCGCCGCCTGCATGGTGGACCACCAGACGTCATCGGCTTCAATTTGGCCCTGCTGATTGACATGCGGATAGGGCAGCCCCTTGCGTTTGGCGACTTTTGCCAGCACCGGGTAGCCGCCCTCAAACAACAGGCGCTGCTGTTCGTCTTCCGGCAACATGCTGTTTTCGCGAAGGTACATTCCGGCGTTCTGCCGTTGGCGCTGTGCTTCGTAAAGAATCAACGCAGAGGCGACGGAAACGTTAAGCGACTGAACCATGCCGATCATGGGGATGATGATATCCTGATCCGCCAAATCCAGTGCTTCCTGCGTAATACCGGTTTTCTCCTGACCCATCAGAATACAGGTCGGACGCGTGTAATCTATTTCGCGGAAATCGATAGCATTATCAGAGAGGTGCGTTGCCAGAACCTGCATGCCCCGGCCTTTAAGATGGGTGACCGCGTCGCCAATCGTGCGGTGGGTTTTCACCTGCACCCAACTGTTGCTTCCTGCCGCCGCCGAGGCCATGGTACGCATACGACTACCCGGCCAGACGGCGTGAACTTCGTGGACGCCAACGGCATCTGCGGTACGAATGATCGCAGAAACGTTATGAGGTTTGTGAACCTGCTCCATGCAGACAGTCAGGTCCGGCTGGCGCCTGGCGAGCATTTCGCAAATGCGGGCATAACGCTGTGCATTCATTTGGTTAATTTCGGTTACGGGTGACTTTTATCACGTCTGGCATCACGCGGATTTTGCGCATGATGTTCGCCAGGTGCACGCGATCGCGCGCGGTTAGGCGAATAAAGGCGCTGTAGACGCGACCATCTTTCTCTTCGGTATTCAGACTCTGAATATTAGAGGTCGTGGTGTTGATCGCCGCCGTCAGGTTAGCCAGTGCACCCTGATGGTTAAACATATCCACTTTGATTTCGGTGATGAATTCCTGCTCCGTCTCTTTGTCCCATTCCACCGCCATAAACTTCTCTGGCTCTTTCTGGTAACCACGGATGTTACGGCAGGATTCATGGTGAATGACCAGACCTTTACCCGGACTGACGTGGGCAATGATCGGATCGCCCGGAATCGGACGACAGCACTTGGCAAAGGTAATCAGCACACCATCTGCGCCTTTGATGGGCAAATGACCGTGGCCCGGCGCCGCGGACTGGATTGCAGAGGCATCACCCTGTTGCAGGTTTTTCGCCACCACCACGCTCATGGCATTGCCGAGGCCAATTTCTGCCAGCAGGTCATCAAGCGTCGCGAGTTTCATCCGCTCAAGTTCACGCTGAATGCTTTCTTGTGGGATCTCGGCAAGCTTACGACTGCCACCCAACGCATGGTTGAGCAGGCGGCGTCCCAGACTGACGGAATCATCGCGTTTGAGGTTTTTCAGCAACTGGCGGATCTTGGCGCGGGCTTTTGAACTGACGACAAAGTTAAGCCACGCGGCGTTCGGGCGTGCACCCGGCGCGGTAATGATTTCGACCGTCTGACCGCTGGTCAGCGGCTGTGACAGTGGGTAGGGCTGTCTGTCGACGCGCGCGCCCACACAGGCATGGCCAATATCGGTATGCACCGCATAAGCAAAGTCGACGGGTGTTGCACCGGCAGGCAGTTCGACAATGCGCCCTTCCGGTGTGAAAACGTAAATCTCATCCGGGAAAAGATCGGATTTCACGCTCTCGATAAATTCAAACGAGCTACCGGCGCTTTGCTGCAGTTCCAACAGGCTTTGCATCCAGCGCTGGGCACGAATCTGCGCGGTAGTGCTGGTTTCACCGTGCTCTTTATAAGCCCAGTGCGCCGCGACCCCCATTTCCGCCATCTGGTCCATATCCTCTGTACGGATCTGGACTTCAACCGGGACGCCGTGCGGGCCGATCATCGACGTGTGCAAAGACTGATAGCCGTTCGCTTTTGGAATCGCGATATAGTCTTTTACCCGTCCAGGACGCGGCTTATAGAGGCTGTGCATCTGACCGAGCACGCGATAACAGGTGTCGGCGTCATGAACGATAACGCGAAACGCGTAGATATCCATGATTGAGTGAAAACGCTGCTCTTTAAGCACCATCTTGCAATAGATGGAATAGAGGTGCTTCTCACGACCACTCACACGGCACGGAATACCCGCTTCCTGCAGACGCCCTTCGATTTCAGAGAGGATTTTTTGGATCATCTCTTTACGGTTGCCACGTGCGGCTTTAACCACCTCTTTAATCACGCGATAGCGGTTCGGGTACAGCGCCTCAAAACCCAGTTCTTCGAGCTCGGTTTTAATGTGATGAATACCTAAACGATGCGCCAGCGGACTATAAATTTCGAGGGTTTCACGAGCGATGCGGCGACGTTTGTCCGGGCGTAATGAGCCCAGCGTACGCATATTGTGAGTGCGGTCGGCGAGTTTGATGAGAATGACGCGGATATCCTGCACCATCGCCATAATCATCTTGCGAAAGTTTTCGGCCTGCGCCTCTTTCTTATCGCGGAACTTAAGTTTATCAAGCTTCGATACCCCCTCTACCAGTTCAGCAACGCTTTTACCAAAAAGCTGTTCCATGTCCTGGTAGGTGGCGGGAGTATCTTCGATCACGTCATGCAGCAGTGCAGCCATCAGCGTTTCATAGTCGAGTTTCATTTCGGCCAGAATGCAGGCTACGGCAACAGGGTGCGTGATATAAGGTTCACCGCTTGAACGTGTCTGGCCCTCGTGAGCGTCACGTGCAACGAGATACGCCTGCCGAAGACGTTTGATCTGGTCTTCCGGCAGGTAGTGTTGAATCAGTTGATTCAGGCTTTCAAACAGATACAAGGGCGACCCGCTTTGTGATTAACGACGACCTTCAGCAATTGCGGTTACGGCTTGTATTTCAGCGGCTTCCTGCTCTTGCTGTTCCTGGCGCTCACGTACGTCGAGGATCTGGTTATTGATCAGACCTTCTTCGATTTCGCGCAGCGCGATTACGGTAGTTTTATCGTTTTCTTCCGGTACGAGCGGATCCTTTCCGCCTACCTGCATCTGACGAGCGCGACGCGCGGCGACCAGTACCAGGTCAAAACGGTTACCAATTTTCTCTACAGCGTCCTGAACAGTTACGCGTGCCATACTTAAAATGCTCCACAGGTGAAGAAATGACTGGGCATGATACTGAAAGTGGGTTCAGTCTGCCAACAGTTTGCTGATTAAAGCGTCATGACGCTGCTTTTGGCGGCTCATGCGCAGACGTTCGGCGCGAATAATGGTCTTCAAATCGCTCAGGGCGGTGTTGAAGTCATCATTCACAATAAGATAATCATATTCGGCGTAATGGCTCATTTCTGCAACAGCTTGCGCCATACGTTTTGCAATCACCTCTTCGCTATCTTGCCCACGACCCCGCAAGCGGCGATCCAGTTCAAGTTTAGACGGCGGCAGAATAAAGATACTGCGTGCATGCGGCATCTTCTTGCGAATTTGTTGCGCGCCCTGCCAGTCGATATCCAAAAAGACATCTACCCCGGAGGCCAGTACTTGCTCGATGGCTTCACGCGAGGTGCCGTAGTAATTGCCAAAAACTTCTGCGTGTTCCAGAAACGCGTCGTTACCAATCATGGTTCTGAATTCATCATGATTCACAAAGAAATAATGTTCGCCGTGAACCTCACCCGGGCGCGGAGCGCGCGTGGTGTGCGAAACAGAAACCTGGGTGTCATACAACGGTTGGGTTTTTAACAAAGCCTGAATCAGGCTGGATTTACCCGCGCCACTGGGGGCAGAAACAATATAAAGCGTGCCTTGAGCCATGAGTATCTTACGTATGTGATTATCGAAAATGAACCTACATACGGGCTTATTATACACGTCGCCGCTACGCGACGTAGCCTTTGTCACACTTTTTGCGCCAGATTATTGCTTTTTGCGCGCCAGTTTCCTGATTTACGCAACATTCGCTGCAAATGAGAGGAATCACTGGAAGCCTGTACGCAATCTTAACTTTTGTCACTCGGCGTAGGTCACGCAACGCGCTATATCTGCCTGGCAACGTACAACGGAGGTGGCGATGAAAACAGGGACAGCGATATTGATGGGGTTGTGGTTGTGGCACTCGCAGGTTCTGGCGATATGCCCGGTATGGTCGGCGGCCAGAGCCCACGAGGAGATCTCGCGTTTGCAACAGCAAATTACACAGTGGGATGACGCCTACTGGAAAGAGGGCGTTAGCGCGGTTGAGGATGGCGTCTACGATCAGCTGCATGCGCAACTGCTCCAGTGGCAGCATTGCTTTGCTGACGACGACCCGCCCAGCCTGACGTTGCCCTCGCCAGGCGGTACGATCCCCCATCCTGTCGCCCATACCGGAGTGCAAAAGCTGGCAGACAAGCGAGCAATGCAGCAATGGATGCGCGAGCACAACGATTTGTGGGTACAGCCGAAGGTTGATGGCGTGGCGGTTACGCTGAAATATCAGCAGGGCAAACTGACCCAGGCGATCAGCCGTGGCGATGGCCTGAAAGGCGAAGACTGGACGCAAAAAGTACAACAGATTCCTGCTGTGCCGCAAACTGTGGTGGGTGCGCTGGCAAATAGCGTGTTGCAGGGCGAGATCTTTCTGCAACAGGAAGGGCATATCCAGCAAAAAATGGGCGGAATGAATGCCCGTTCGAAGGTCGCGGGTCTGCTGATGCGCAAGGGCAACGCCAGTGACTTATCATCACTGGGGATTTTTATCTGGGCATGGCCTGATGGCCCGCAGACAATGTCCGAAAGAGTAAACCAGTTGAGTGCGGCGGGGTTTACGCTCGCGAAAAAATACACGCTGCCGGCAGACAATGTTGAGTCAGTGGAACGGGCGCGTACGCACTGGTGGACGTCCGCTTTGCCCTTTGTCACCGATGGGGTCGTTGTGCGGATGAGCAAAGAGCCGGCGTCCCGCCAGTGGTTACCGGGACAAGGGAGTTGGCTGGTCGCCTGGAAATACCCGCCCGTTGCGCAGGTGGCTGAGGTCACAGCGATTCAGTTTACGGTCGGCAAAAGCGGAAAAATCGCCGTTGTGGCGACACTCGCTCCCGTCATGCTGGACGATAAGCGGGTACAGCGGGTGAATATCGGTTCCGTAACCCGCTGGGAAGAGTGGGATATTGCTCCAGGCGATCGGATCCTGGTGAGTCTTGCCGGACAGGGGATCCCCCGTATTGACGATGTCGTCTGGCGGAGTTCGGAACGGACTAAACCGATGCCGCCTGAAAGTCGCTTCAACGCATTGACCTGTTTTTTTGCTTCCGCATCGTGTCAGGAGCAGTTTATCTCCCGCCTCGTCTGGGCGGGCTCTGGTGCTGTTTTAAAGTTAGACGGTGTGGGTGAGGCAGGCTGGCGGGCGCTTCATCAACAGCATCACTTTGAGCATATCTTTTCGTGGCTGGCTTTAACTCAGGAGCAGATTCAGCACACGCCGGGCTTTGCGAAAGCGAAGAGTGAGCAGGTGTGGCATCAGTTTAATCTGGTGAGAAAACAGCCGTTTATTCGCTGGATACTGGCGCTGGGCATCCCGTTACCCCAGACGGCGCTCAATGCCAGCGGCGATCGTTCGTGGCTGCAGTTGTCAGAGCGAACGGAATCGTACTGGCAACAACTTCCGGCAGTCGGCCCGCGTCGCGCACGTCAGGTGATGGCATGGCTGGACAACGCGGAAGTTAAGCAACTGAGCCACTGGTTGGCGGCCCAGCACATTGAGAGCTTTGTCCCTTAGTGGCTTTCGTGGCGGTAGTAAAACACGGGCAAACCCAGCTTAAGGCGCAGCGCCAGGAGTCGGGCGACAAAGCCAAACATCAGGGTTGAGATAACCACGATATCCTGATTGGAAACATAGTGTTGCAGGATGATGTAAAGCACGGCAGAGGCGAATGAGACGCCGGCGTACAACTCTTTCTGGAAAACGAGCGGAATACGCTTACAGAACATATCGCGCAACACTCCACCGAAGACGCCGGTGGTAACCGCCGCTACGACGGCAATGATCGGCCCATGCCCCATATCCAGGGCCACCTGGGCGCCAATGATGGAAAAGACGACCAGGCCTAAGGCATCCAGTACCAGGAACACCTTGCGCAGATAGGGCATGACGGGAGCCACAATAGTCGTTAAGACCGCCGCCGTGGCGACAATAATTACGTATTCGGGATGTTTAACCCAACCCAGAGGATAGTGCCCGAGCAGAATATCGCGGACAGAGCCGCCGCCGATGGCCGTCGCGGTGGCAATGATGATAACGCCGAATGTATCCATCCGACGGCGACCCGCCGCCAGCGCACCGGTCATGGCTTCGGCAGTGATTCCTATCAGGTACAAAACATGTAACAGCATGACTCCCCCCAGTATTTAGGGGACAAAGAGTAACGACTTGCACTCATCGTCACGATTGAGATTTTCTAAGGCGAGTGATTTTTAATAATGTCAGGTAATGTGAAATTACTGTTTTGATGAAGTAGTATGGGATGTGAGGATTTTTTCGTCAGTAAAATGGATAAGAAAAACTAACCTGAAAATGTGTGAGAGCCAGCGAGACTTGCGAAAAAACGTAGCACCGCCATCGACTGACGGGCTACGCGGAAAGACACTTTACTCGATATTCTGGATCTGCTCGCGCATTTGCTCGATCAGGACTTTCAGTTCAATCGCGGAATTGGTCACTTCGGCATTGATGGATTTAGACGCCAGCGTATTCGACTCGCGGTTGAATTCCTGCATCATGAAGTCCAGACGGCGACCCACCGCCTCTTTTTTCTTCAGGATGTTGTAGGTTTCTTTGACGTGGGCTTCCAGGCGATCCAGTTCTTCTGCCACATCGATGCGCTGTGCCATCAGGACCAGTTCTTGCTCCAGACGGTTATTCTCCAACTGGACCTGAGCGTCCTCGAGCTTAGCGACCAGACGTTCACGCTGCCATTGCAGAATTTCTGGCATATGGGCGCGAACTTTAATGACTTCAGCGCTGACACCTTCCAGACGTTGTTCGATCAGCGCTTTCAGAGCCTGACCTTCCGTTTCGCGGGCAACGATGAAATCGTCAAGCGTACCGTCCAGTGCGGTCAGGATTTCAGCCGCAATGGCATCAAGATCCTGTTCCTGTGCCGCCATGACGCCAGGCCAGCGAAGGATATCGACTGGATTGATTTCTCCTTCATCGCTCTGCATTTTGACCCAGTTGGCCGCGTTCACGAGTTGTTTTGCGAGCTTTTCATTCAGGATGAGCTCGCCCTGCGCGCTCGCATCGGGCTCAAAGCGCAGCATGCACTCGACTTTACCGCGCGTCAGGCGCGTACGGATGCGTTCACGAACAACAGGTTCAAGGCTACGGAACTGTTCCGGCAGACGAAAGTAAGTTTCCAGATAACGCTGGTTTACCGAGCGCATTTCCCAGGTGGCGCTACCCCATTCACCCTTGATTTCACGCCGGGCGTAGGCTGTCATACTGCGGATCATAGACGTTCCTGTTTTTAAAGGAGAGATGGGGGGATTATAGCCATCCCGGCCTTGTCAGGATAGGAATAACAGCCGGAAGTCCGTATAATGCGCAGCCACATTCGTTTCAAGCCGGAGATCTCAATATGCGTCCAGCAGGCCGTAGCGCTAATCAGGTGCGTCCCGTAACCCTGACCCGTAACTATACAAAACATGCTGAAGGCTCGGTGCTGGTCGAATTTGGCGATACCAAAGTGCTGTGCACAGCCTCGATTGAAGAAGGCGTACCGCGTTTTCTGAAAGGTCAGGGCCAGGGCTGGATCACCGCTGAATATGGCATGTTGCCGCGTGCAACGCATACCCGTAACGCGCGCGAAGCAGCAAAGGGCAAGCAGGGCGGTCGTACGATGGAGATTCAACGTCTGATCGCCCGTGCGCTGCGTGCTGCGGTCGATCTCAAAACGTTGGGTGAATTTACCATCACTTTGGACTGCGACGTGATCCAGGCCGATGGCGGTACGCGTACCGCCTCCATTACCGGAGCCTGCGTTGCGCTGGCGGATGCGCTGAACAAGCTGGTGGCAAGCGGTAAGCTGAAAACCAACCCAATGAAAGGGATGGTTGCGGCAGTATCTGTGGGGATCGTCAACGGCGAAGCGCTCTGCGATCTGGAGTATGTTGAAGACTCGGCGGCGGAAACCGACATGAACGTGGTGATGACCGAAGACGGGCGCATCATTGAAGTGCAGGGGACGGCAGAAGGCGAGCCGTTCAGCCATGAAGAACTTCTCACCTTGTTGGCACTGGCCCGAGGGGGAATCGAATCCATTGTCACGACGCAGAAGGCGGCGTTAGAAAATTGATTTTAAGGCGACCAATGAGTCGCCTTTTTTTTGTCCGTAGATTTTGTCAATGATGAAAGTGAAATGAGGAGCGAATCCATGAAACCCTATCAACGCCAGTTTATTGAGTTTGCGCTTAACAAACAGGTACTCAAGTTTGGCGAATTCACGCTGAAATCCGGGCGCAAGAGCCCCTATTTCTTCAACGCCGGGCTGTTTAATACTGGGCGCGATTTGGCACTGTTAGGTCGTTTTTACGCCGAAGCGTTGGTGGATTCTGGCATTGAGTTTGATCTGCTTTTTGGCCCGGCTTACAAAGGTATTCCGATTGCAACCACCACGGCGGTCGCGCTGGCGGAGCATCACGACAAAGACCTGCCGTACTGCTTTAACCGCAAAGAAGCTAAAGATCATGGCGAAGGTGGCAATCTGGTTGGCAGCGCACTGCAGGGCCGCGTGATGCTGGTGGATGACGTGATCACTGCCGGTACGGCAATCCGGGAATCGATGGAAATCATCCAGGCCAATGGCGCGACGCTGGCTGGCGTGCTGATCTCTTTGGATCGTCAGGAGCGGGGGCGTGGCGAGATTTCCGCCATTCAGGAAGTCGAGCGCGATTATGGCTGTAAGGTGATTTCTATCATCACCCTGAAAGACCTGATTGCCTATCTGGAAGAGAAGCCGGAAATGGCAAAACATCTGGCGGCGGTGCGGGCGTATCGGGAAGCGTTTGGCGTTTAACCAGAATGGCCGGATAACGCGCGCGCTATCCGGCAAGCATTACTGCAGTTGTGAGGCGAGCAGTGGCCAGCGGGCATCAAAATCATCCGTTGGACGGTATTTGAATTCACTACGCACGAAGCGCGACAGCATACCTTCGCAGAAGGCAAGTAACTGGCTTGCCAGCAACGTTTCATCCGTCACGTATCCTTCACCTTCGCGCATCCGCTTTTCCCGCAGCACCTGGCGCAGTTGTGCTTCAATGCGTTCGAACAGTTGATTGATACGCCCTTGCAGACGATCCTGTTCAAACATCAGCGCATGCCCGGTCAGGATACGCGTCAGGCCGGGATTGCGCTCACCGAAACCCAGGATCAATAACACGATCAGACGCAGACGCGCGTGGGTATCTTTTTCATCTTTCAGAATCAAATTGATACGGGTGATCAGGCTGTCTTCGATAAACTCAATCAGGCTATCGAACATGCGTGTCTTGCTGGGAAAGTGGCGGTACAACGCCGCTTCGGAAACGCCGACAGAAGCCGCCAGTTTTGCCGTTGTGATGCGCTGGCTTCCATCGCTGGATTCCAGCATCAGCGCCAGAGACTGAAGTATTTCTTCGCGACGATTCCTTTTCGCAGTTTGTTTTTCTGCCATGTTACAAAATACCCCTGAAAATAAGCACTTGCAGGCGAGCATCCACACTATGACCGCAAACACAGGGCTTGCGGTGATGTTATGACGTTATCGGGATGCGTAACTTTCTTACTTACGACCGGAATGGCCGAAACCGCCTTCACCACGGTGAGTGGCATCAAACTCTTCCACCAGGTTAAATTCGGCCTGCACAACCGGCACAAAGACCATCTGTGCGATGCGTTCACCCGGCTCAATGGTGAAACTGTCCTGACCGCGGTTCCAGACGGACACCATCAGTTGCCCCTGATAGTCAGAGTCAATCAACCCCACCAGGTTGCCCAGCACGATACCATGCTTATGGCCCAGACCCGAACGCGGCAGGATGACGGCAGCCAGAGACGGATCGGCGATATGAATAGCCAGCCCGGTTGGCAGCAGCGTGGTTGCGCCCGGCGCCAGTTCTACGGCGTCATCAAGACAGGCCCGCAGGTCAAGTCCGGCGGAACCGGAGGTGGCATACGTCGGCAGCGGGAATTGCTTGCCAACACGCGGATCCAGAATCTTAACGTCGATTTTTTTCATCATAAAGGGTCACGATCTCGTCGAGTAATAATTGGCCAAGGAGTGCTTTGCGCGCAAGCGGTAAGACTTTATCTCCATCCTGCCAGAAAAGGTGTAGAGCGTTGCTGTCGCTATTAAATCCTTGAGTTGAGAGTGAAACATCGTTTGCACAGATCAAATCAAGATTTTTGCGGTTACGTTTTTGCCGGGCGTATTCTTCCACATTATTCGTTTCCGCGGCAAACCCAACGACATAGGGACGATGGTCTTTACGTGCGGCAACCCCGGCGATGATATCCGGGTTTTTGACCATTTTTATTGTTAATTCATCACCCTGCGTTGCCTGTTTCTTAATTTTTTCCGGTGCGACAACGGCGGCGCGATAGTCTGCTACCGCAGCACAGCCGATAAAAATATGTTGCTGTTGTACGGCGGATTGCACTGCTGCTTCCATCTCCAGAGCGGTCATCACATCGACACGCTGTACAAAAGGCGGCGTGGGTAACGACACGGGGCCGGTGACCAGCGTAACGTTCGCCCCACGACGGGCGGCCGCAGCGGCGATGGCAAACCCCATCTTACCTGAGCTGTGGTTGGAAATGTAACGCACCGGGTCGAGCGGTTCACGCGTCGGGCCCGCGGTAATCATGATATTGAGATGTTGCAGATCGTTGACAGGGGAGAAATGCGCCGCGGCCATATCGACAATCGTTAAGGGATCCAGCATGCGACCCGGACCCACGTCACCGCATGCCTGGCTGCCGCTGTCCGGCCCCCAGATGAGCAACCCACGGGAAGTCAGAACGTCCAGATTGTGCTGAGTCGCCGCAGCCCGATACATCTGCTGGTTCATCGCCGGTAAAACGGCAATGGGCGCAGGTGTCGCCAGACAAATCGTGGACACCAGATCGTTTGCCATGCCGGCTGCGACACGCGCGATAAGGTCTGCGGTGGCAGGGGCGAGAATCACCAGGTCGGCCCATTTCCCCAACTCAATATGGCCCATCGCGGCTTCTGCCGCGGGATCCAGCAGACTGTCGGAAACGGGATACCCGGAAACCGCCTGTAAGCTGAGTGGGGTAATAAAGGCTTTAGCCGCCTCGGTCATTGCCACACGGACATCGGCACCGCGTTCGCGCAGACGACGCACCAGTTCAGGGGTTTTGTAGGCAGCAATGCCGCCGCTGACGCCGAGAACGATTTTTTTACCGGCCAGGCTCATCATGATCTTTCCTGTTGGATTACACCAGAAGGCGGATATTTTATCACAATCCGTAAACTGTCGTGCGTTCACCCATGAATCACTTTGCGAGGCGCTACGCAGGAGTGGAAATTGTACGTCGATTCCCCCTCATGGCTATGCCACCATTCGTGCTGGCATAAGGAGGTGTGGGGATGGAAACTGCTGAGTATGTATTGCCAAGGGAAAAACTGTTGGCACTTGGGGTAGATACGCTGACGGATGATGAACTGCTGGCGCTCTTTTTGCGGACTGGAACGCCCGGAAAAGATGTCTTTACGCTGGCAAAAGAGATCCTGGAACATTTTGGCTCTCTCTATAGCTTGTTGACGGCGGACTACTCGCAGTTCAGTACGGTGACAGGGATTGGCGTGGCAAAATACGCGCAGCTTAAAGGCATTGCGGAGCTGGCCCGTCGCTTTTATGAAGTACAAATAAAAGGCTCGAACCCGTTACTCAGCCCGTTGTTAACACGGGATTTTTTGCAGAGTCAATTTGCGGGGGAAGGGCGAGAAGTTTTTATGGTGGTTTTTCTCGATTCCCAACACAAGGTCATTAAACATAGCCGCCTTTTTTCTGGCACCCTCACCCATGTTGAGATTCATCCGCGTGAAATAATTCGTGAAGCGATAAAAATCAATGCATCTGCGGTGATCCTTGCACATAATCATCCGTCGGGGTGTGCAGAGCCGAGTAAAGCGGATAAACTTATCACCGAGCGTGTCGTAAAATGCTGTCAGTTCATGGATATCCGTGTGCTTGATCACCTTGTCATTGGACGCGGAGAGTACGTTTCGTTTGCGGAGCGTGGTTGGATTTGACGCACTTTGCGCGATCCATCGGGATCTTTGTCTGTTCGGGACTTGAGCACATCGCTGACTCAGCGTATACTACGCCACCTTTGAGAATCTCGGGTTTGGCATTTGGGCCTGGCAATCGAGTGTTCGCTTAGAACCGCGATGACCGGGCTGTAAAGCCTGACGAGGCGCCGATACCCCATACGAAGCTCGAGCTAATTTGATTTTTGGAGAATAGACATGTCCCGAGTCTGCCAAGTTACTGGCAAGCGTCCGGTGACCGGTAACAACCGTTCCCACGCACTGAACGCGACTAAACGCCGTTTTCTGCCTAACCTGCACTCTCACCGTTTCTGGGTTGAGAGCGAAAAGCGTTTTGTCACCCTGCGTGTATCTGCTAAAGGTATGCGTGTAATTGATAAGAAAGGCATCGAAACAGTTCTGTCTGAACTGCGTGCCCGTGGCGAAAAGTACTAAGTACTAAGAGGAAATAAATCATGGCTAAAGGTATTCGTGAGAAGATCAAGCTGGTTTCTTCTGCTGGTACTGGTCACTTCTATACCACCACGAAGAACAAACGTACTAAGCCGGAAAAACTGGAACTGAAAAAGTTCGATCCAGTTGTCCGTCAGCACGTTCTCTACAAAGAAGCGAAAATTAAGTAATTTCCGCTTTGCTGTAATGAAAAACCTCGCCTCGGCGGGGTTTTTTGTTTTCTGGCCATCCCCATATTAGTGAGACCTGATACACAGCCGGAGACGTTATGCCTGAATTACCTGAAGTCGAAACCAGCCGCCGCGGTATTGAGCCGCACCTGGTCGGGGCAACCATTCTGCATGCCAATGTGCGTAATGGACGTCTGCGTTGGCCGGTGTCAGAAGAGATCTACCGTCTGAGCGACAAACCGGTGCTCAGCGTTCAGCGTCGTGCGAAATATCTTCTGCTGGAACTGCCCGATGGCTGGATAATCATCCATCTGGGGATGTCGGGCAGTTTGCGTATCCTTCCTGAAGAACTTCCGGCAGAAAAACACGACCACGTCGATTTAGTGATGAGTAATGGTAAAGTCCTGCGCTACACCGATCCCCGTCGCTTTGGCGCCTGGCTGTGGACGAAAGCGCTGGAAGGGCACAACGTGCTGGCGCATCTCGGCCCTGAACCGTTGAGCGACGATTTCAACGGTGAATACCTGCAACAGAAGTGTGCGAAGAAGAAAACGGCGATTAAACCCTGGTTGATGGATAACAAACTGGTGGTGGGAGTTGGGAACATCTATGCCAGTGAATCCCTGTTTGCTGCCGGCATTCATCCTGACCGTCTGGCGTCGTCGCTGTCGCAGGCCGAATATGAGCTGCTGGCGCGCGTGATTAAGGCCGTTTTGCTGCGCTCAATAGAGCAGGGCGGGACGACATTGAAAGATTTTCTGCAAAGCGACGGTAAACCAGGCTATTTTGCTCAGGAGTTACAGGTCTATGGCCGCAAAGGCGAACCGTGCAGGGTGTGTGGAACGCCGATCGTGGCATCGAAACACGCACAGCGCGCGACGTACTATTGCCGTCAGTGCCAGAAGTAAGGTGAAGCGTCCCGGCCCAGGGACGCTATTTGAGCTTAGCCAGCAGCGCCTGATGAATATTCTCTGGCAGGAAGTGGGTGACGTCACCCTGATGGCGGGCCACTTCTTTCACCAGTGACGACGAGATGAAGGACCACTCTTTAGAAGGCATCAGAAAGACGCTTTCCAGTTCCGGCATCAAATGACGATTCATATGGGCCAGTTGCATTTCGTATTCAAAATCCGCAACGGCGCGCAATCCACGAATCAGGATATTGGCCTGCTGCTCACGCGCAAAATTTGCCATCAGATCGCTAAAGCCCAGGACTTCAACGCCGGGCAGATGGGCTGTAGCCTGCTGAGCCAGCGCAACGCGCTCTTCAAGGGTGAACATTGGTTTTTTACCGGGACTTGCCGCAATTGCCAGAATGACATGGTCAAACATCTGCGTAGCACGCGTGATGATATCGATATGGCCGTTCGTCAACGGATCAAAAGTGCCTGGATAAATCGCCCGTTTTTGCATAACAGCCCTCAATGCGTTTTCGGTGGCAGATAAGGTTCCAGCAGTTGCAGTAGGCGCTGTAGTGCGCCCTGGTTTTGATAGAGAACTTCAACTGCGTGACGACCATAGAAATTACGATAATCGGCATCGGTCAGTAAAGAGGAAACCTCTTTAGCGAGGCTTGTGGCGTCCGTGACCGTAATCAAACCGCTGGCCTGCTCCAGACGGGCGCAGATATCTTTGAAGTTGAACGTGTGAGGCCCCATCAGCACGGGAATTGCGTGGGCCGCGGCTTCCAGCGGATTGTGTCCGCCACGCTCAACCAGAGATCCCCCGACAAACGCCAGATCTGCAATTCCGTAAAGTAGCATCAGTTCACCCATCGTATCACCCACAACGACCTGTGTACTGGCTGAAGGAACTTCACCGGAGGAACGTGTTGTATAGCTTAGTCCGGCTTCACGTACGAGGTTAATCGCATCCGGGAAACGTTCCGGATGACGCGGGACCAGAATCAATAGCAGGTTGGGGAACTGGTGTAGCAATGCCTGATGCGCGGCGATCACAATACTCTCTTCGCCATCATGGGTACTGGTTGCGATCCATACCGGGCGATGCGGCGCCCACTGGCGACGTAACGTAACCGCCTTCGCAGCGAGCTGTGGCGTCACGGAGATATCGAACTTCAGACTGCCGGTGACGGTCACCTGGTTGTTCTTCGCGCCCAGCGTCACAAAGCGCTGACCATCCTCTTCATTTTGCGCCGCAATTAGCGTAATACGACGGAGGATTCGGCGGATAAATTTCCCCAGTTTCGCGTAACCGTCAGCGGAGCGAGCAGAAAGACGCGCATTGGCGATGACCAGCGGAATATGGCGTTTATGCAGCGCGGCAATCAGGTTCGGCCACAGCTCCGTTTCCATGATCAGTACCAGCTTAGGATCGACCTGGTTCAGGAAGCGTCCCAGCGCATCAGGTAAATCATAAGGCAGATAGACGTGCTGAACATCGCTACCGAAGGCGGACTGGACACGCTCGGAGCCGGTCGGCGTCATCGTGGTGACCGTGATCGGCAGGTCGGGATAGCGATGCCGCAGGGCGCGAACCAAAGGAATGGCTGCCAGCGTTTCGCCGACAGAGACGGAATGGAGCATAATTCCGCCCGGTTTCAGGGGGCGGCGATAAAAACCGTAGCGTTCACCCCAGCGTTTACGGTAGGCCGGGGCTTTACGTCCGCGCACCCAAAGCCGTATCCAGATCAAAGGCTGAATAAGGTAGAGAAGGGCGGTGTAAAGCAATTCGAGCATAGTAAATAGCTGGCTTATGGATGTGCTGGGGATTCTATGTATTTAGACAGGGCTTTACCATTACTTTTCCCGTTTTTGACTTAAATAGCTTTAAGTTCGACTAATTCCGGCAGCCTGGCCCAGATTTTTTGCATTTTTATGCCATTTATTGATTTTTGCCGCCTTGCCGTTGTTTGCAGAGTCAATCAGTGACGTAAAAAGCGATGATTAGTTTAATATCAATTTGATTTAAAAAAGAAAAAACTCCTATTTGTGGTTAATTTATTCGAGTCGGATCGCAGCGAAAGAAGTGATACACTAGCGCGTAAAAGTCGGTGCAATATCAGTGATCGGGTAGCTGTTGAGCCTGGGGCGGTAGCGTGCTGTTTTCTGCTTAACTTTATCGGACAATCACAACAAAAGAGTCGCGTGTGGAAAAGCCTTTTCGAAAAATTCTGGTCATCAAGATGCGTTTCCACGGGGATATGCTATTAACCACTCCCGTCATCAGTACGCTGAAGCAGAACTATCCTGACGCCAAAATCGATATGCTTCTTTACCAGGATACGATGCCTATTTTGTCGGAAAACCCCGAGATTAATGCTCTCTATGGCATCAGTAATAAGGGAACGGGGGCGGCAGAGAAAATTAAAAATACGCTTTCGCTGATTAAGACTTTACGCAACAACCAATATGATCTGGTCATCAATCTGACCGATCAGTGGATTGTGGCGCTGATTGTCCGTTTTTTACGTGCAAGAGTAAAAATATCCCAGGATTTCGCCAACCGGCAGTCTGCATTCTGGAAACAGAGTTTTACCCATCTCGTTCCCTACGCCGGTGAACACGTCGTCGAACGCACGCTGTCAGCGCTCAAACCACTGGAGCTGGAACATGTTGTTACCGAAACGACCATGAGCTATCGGCCTGAGCACTGGGAAAATATGCGTCGACAGTTGCATCAACTCGGCGTGAATCGTCAGTATGTGGTGATTCAACCCACGGCAAGGCAGTTATTTAAGTGCTGGGATAATGACAAATTTTCCCGCGTTATTGATGCTCTTGAGCGTCGCGGCTACCAGGTGGTGCTGACATCAGGTCCTTCTGCAGACGATTTAGCCTGCGTGGAAGAGATTGCGCAGGGATGTGAAACCAAACCGGTCACCGGACTGGCGGGTAAAACCCGATTCCCGGAATTAGGTGCGCTGATTGATCATGCCGCGCTTTTCATTGGCGTCGATTCAGCGCCCGGACATATTGCTGCAGCGGTCAAAACGCCGGTGATATGTCTGTTTGGTGCGACCGATCACGTCTTCTGGCGTCCCTGGACCGACAATATTATTCAGTTTTGGGCAGGGGACTATCAGGCCATGCCTAAACGATCTGAACTGGACCGTGACAAAAAATATATGTCCGTTATTCCTGCTGAGGATGTGATTGCAGCAACGGAAAAAATGTTGCCGCAGAACGCGCAAATTATCGAAATGGATGCGCCGGTATGATCGTGGCTTTTTGTTTGTATAAGTATTTTCCGTTCGGCGGATTACAACGTGACTTTATGCGCATTGCGCAGACCGTAGCCGCACGCGGTCATCAGGTCCGTATTTATACCCAATCCTGGGACGGAGAATGTCCGGATGTTTTTAAACTCATTCGCGTACCGGTTAAATCGCGAACCAACCATGGGCGCAATGCGGAATATTACGCCTGGGTGCAGGCACATTTGCGTGAACATCCTGTTGATCGGGTCGTGGGTTTTAACAAAATGCCTGGTCTGGATGTCTATTTTGCCGCTGATGTTTGTTACGCCGAAAAGGTTGCACAGGAAAAAGGCTTTTTCTACCGCCTGACCTCTCGTTATCGCCATTATGCGGCGTTTGAACGGGCAACGTTTGAGCAGGGTAAGTCAACGCAGTTATTAATGCTGACGGATACACAGATTGCTGATTTTCAGAAGCACTATCAAACCGAAGCGGAGCGTTTTCATATTCTCCCTCCGGGTATTTACCCGGACAGAAAATACAGTGCGCAAATCCCGAATGCCCGCGAAATAGTTCGCCAGAAGAACGGTATTACGGAGCAGCAAAACTTATTGTTGCAGGTCGGTTCTGATTTTACCCGCAAAGGGGTGGATCGCTCGATTGAAGCACTTGCTTCACTGCCGGCGGCGCTGCGGCATAATACGCTTCTGTATATTGTCGGCCAGGATAAACCGCGAAAATTTGAAGCGCTGGCGGAAAAACGCGGTGTGCGTAGCAATGTGCATTTTTTCTCAGGGCGCAA
Organism: Citrobacter sp. Ct235; assembly: GCF_030332305.1. NCBI lineage: Bacteria > Pseudomonadati > Pseudomonadota > Gammaproteobacteria > Enterobacterales > Enterobacteriaceae > Citrobacter > Citrobacter sp. Ct235. Next base: position 310,738 of record NZ_JAOWIC010000041.1, on the reverse strand, counting down.
TGATGTCGCGGAGTTGATGGCCGCAGCCGATTTATTGCTGCACCCGGCCTATCAGGAAGCGGCAGGAATTGTTCTGCTGGAGGCCATTACCGCAGGTCTGCCGGTGTTGACCTCTGCCGTCTGTGGCTATGCGCATTATATTGCGCAGGCTAACTGTGGCGACGTTATTGAAGAGCCCTGGCGGCAGGATGCGTTGAACGACATTTTACGTAAAGCGTTGACCCAGCCGTCATTGCGCGCCGCGTGGGCAGAAAACGCACGGCATTTCGCGGATACGCAAGATTTGTACAGTCTGCCGGAAAAGGCGGCGGACATTATTACAGGTGGTCTGGATGGTTGAATTGAAAGAACCGTTAGCCACATTATGGCGCGGTAAGGATGCGTTTGAGGAAGTCAAAACGCTGCAGGGTGAAGTCTTCAGGGAACTGGAAACCCGTCGTACGCTGCGATTTGAACTGGCGGGGAAAAGCTATTTCCTTAAATGGCATCGGGGGACTTCTCTCAAGGAAATCGTCAAAAATCTTCTCTCACTGCGGATGCCGGTTTTGGGTGCCGACAGAGAGTGGAACGCTATTCATCGCCTTCAGAATTTGGGGGTGGATACCATGTATGGCGTTGGGTTTGGTGAGAAGGGGCTCAATCCTCTGACCAAAACCTCGTTCATTATTACCGAAGATCTCACTCCGACCATCAGTCTGGAAGACTATTGTGCGGATTGGGCAACGAATCCACCGGACGTCAACGTGAAGTGGATGCTTATTGACCGCGTGGCCACGATGGTACGCAAGATGCACGCAGGCGGAATCAATCACCGTGATTGTTATATCTGCCACTTCCTACTGCATCTGCCTTTTTCAGGCAATAAAGAAGACTTAAAGATTTCGGTTATTGATCTACACAGGGCACAGATTCGTACGAAAGTTCCTCGTCGCTGGCGTGATAAAGATCTGATTGGTCTTTATTTTTCGTCGCTAAACATTGGGTTGACGCAGCGGGATATCTGGCGGTTTATGCGGGTTTATTTTTCGGCTCCCTTACGTGATATATTCCGTAATGAAGCAGACCTGTTAATCCAGGCTGAAGCAAAAGCAGAGCGAATAAAAGAACGAACACTGAGGAAAAAATTATAATTATTTAGGACGAAAGATGCTAAATGTTTCTCTTCATATGCATGACTAATTTGCAGTTGCTTATTGCAAAGGCTATTATTGAAAAGGAGCGGCTGGATAATGTTGAACTATTGTTTATTGGTGACGCCGGGAATATAAAGAATGTTTGCTATTTAAATAAAATCAAACCATTGTGTCAGCATGTTAGTCTCGAAGCCAATGCAAAAAAGACATCAACTTTCAAAACATTAAAAAGGACATTGTATGCAAAGAAAATCATGATGTCATATAAGAAAACATATGACGTCGTTTTTTTTGCGAATTTTCATGTTCCACTTATTCACCATATACTATCGATGGTTTCCTTTAATGAACTAAGAACATTCGATGATGGGACGAATAATATAAATAAAAAAAGCGTGATGTATCGAGACTCTTCAGTCTCTTTCACGTCAAAGCATTTTCGAAGACTTATGGGCAGGAAGTATCATAAGGAGGATATCCTTAAACTCGACAGAATACATTATACTTTATTTCCAGAAAAACCTAATATAATAGAAAAAAAAGAAGCGATTACATTAATTTGCTACAATAGTGAAAATTCTGGAACAAATACGGTTAAAAAAGTATTGTTGGGTACCGTCTATTCAGATGCGATTGATAATAAACACGGAGTGGTATCTTTAATACAAAAAGTGCAGAGTTTTATCGATTCCAGAAAAATAGATTACTACATTCCTCACCCGCGAGAATTATTATACCAATTTAACAACGTGGAAAATATTAACTCTGAATTAATAGCGGAAGATATTATATTAGGCTTTTTAATGCAGGGTTTTAGACTTGAGTTATATGGATTTAATACTACAGCGCAAATTAATTTAAGTAACATATCTTTCATTGAAAACTATAATTTGAAAAGTCCTTTATTAAAGGAATGCTTCAATCACCATCTTGGATTTAACTTTAGCGATGTAGAATTATAATAACGATGGCAAAAAGAGAGATCGTAATCATATATGAATGAAATGCCCGTTGAAACTGGGTTAAAAATCGCATTTATTGGTGAGGCTGTTTCCGGCTTTGGCGGAATGGAAACGGTTATCCGGGATGTTATCAATAACTTTCAGACCGAACCTTCTGCAATCCAGTGCGAAATGTTTTTCTTTTGTCGGAATGACAAAATGGATAAGGCATGGTTAAGCGATATTAACTATTCATGCTCGTTCTCCACTATCCGTCTGGGGTTTTTGCGTCGGGCAAAGCATATCCATACGTTTAGTCGCTGGTTAAAGAAAACAGAACCCGATGTTGTTATCTGTATTGATGTGCTGTCCTGCCTGTTTGCCAGTAAAGCGCGGAAGAAATCAGGCCACAATTTCACGATATTCTCCTGGCCGCATTTTTCGCTGGATCATAAAAAACATGCCGAATGTGTTAGCTCGGCTGATTATCATCTGGCAATCAGTAGCGGTATTAAACAACAGATGATTGCGCGGGGTATTGATCAAAAGAACATTACCGTTGTTTATAACCCCGTATCCAGAAAATCAGAGATTATTCCACAACCAGAAGAAGGCCAGCCCGCCGTCTTTCTGTATGTTGGAAGGATGAAGTTTGAGGGGCAAAAAAGAATTAAGGACCTGCTGGATGGATTATCCCATGCGGAAGGCGAATGGCGGTTGCATGTGGTTGGTGACGGCTCAGATTTTGAAAAATGTCAGGCCTATGGGCGAGAACTGGGGATTGACAATCGTATTACCTGGCATGGCTGGCAGGTCTCTCCCTGGGATGTTGTGCAAAACAAGATAAAGAACGTCACGGCACTGTTGCTGACATCGTCATTCGAAGGCTTCCCGATGACTCTGCTGGAAGCCATGTCGTATGGTATCCCGTGCATCAGTTCAGACTGTATGTCTGGTCCCCGGGATATGATCAAACCAGGAATCAATGGCGATTTGTATCCGCCGAGCGATCTCAAACAGTTTATCCGCCTACTCAACCAAATCCTCTCTGGTCAGATGAAGTATGATAGTAATCTGATCCCTGAGACGATAGATAACTTCTATAATGAAGTCTATTTCCAACATTTAAGAAGTGCGATATTTTCCAAAATCAATAAGTGATCACTATGACTCAAAAATATTTTGAAGAAAAAGTCATTCAGAAGACTTTAGATTATAACTATGCAGAACATAGTGATGTTGATAAGTTTAATATTGCCTATGGCATTGATAAGAACTTCCTTTTTGGTTGTGGTGTTTCCATCGCGTCGATACTGATTGCCAACCCCAATACGCCGTTTGCTTTTCATGTATTTACAGATTCATTTAGCAATGAAGAACAGGCTCGATTTAATGCGCTCGCAAAGCAATATGCCACCCAAATCGTGGTGTATCTCATTGACTGCGAGCAATTGAAATCGTTACCGAGTACTAAAAACTGGTCTTACGCAACGTACTTCCGATTTATTATCGCTGACCACTTCGCGGGAAAAATGGATAAGGTACTGTATCTGGATGCAGATATTGCCTGTCAGGGAAGTGTACAAGAGTTGATTGACCTCGAGTTTGCTGAGCATGAAATTGCGGCCGTGGTTGCGGAGGGTGAGTCAGAGTGGTGGACTAAGCGCTCAATCAGTCTGGCAACACCGGGACTGGTTTCTGGCTACTTTAATGCGGGTTTTTTGCTGATTAACCTCCCCGTCTGGACCGCTGAGGATATTTCTCGCAAGGCTATTGAGATGCTACGCGATCCGGATGTGGTACAGCGCATTACTCACCTGGATCAGGATGTGCTGAATATGTTGCTTGTTGGCAAGGCGCGTTTTGTCGGTAAAAAATTTAACGCCCAATTCAGCATCAATTACGAGTTAAAGCATGACGTGGTCAATCCCGTGGATGTAAACACGGTATTCATTCATTATATTGGGCCGACTAAGCCCTGGCATCAATGGGGTAACTACCCTATTGCGCAGAGCTTTTTGAATGCGAAAAAATTGTCACCCTGGTGTGATGTTGAATTGCTGAAACCTAAAAATAGTCATCAGTTACGTTATGCGGCAAAGCATATGTTTAATCAGAAGCAGTACTTTGCTGGCCTGATTGATTATGCACTTTATTTTAAAAGCAAAATTGTTAAATAAAAATAATTATAGGTGACGCAGTGGACTCTTTTCCGGAAATAGAGATAGCAGAATATAAAGTTTTTGATGAGCGCTATGATAATAATGCTAACACATTAAATATCTCTTATGGAATCGATGAGAACTATCTTGATGGTGTCGGGGTGTCTATTACCTCGGTGTTAATTCATAATGATATTAATGTTGATTTTCATATCATCTGTGACAAATATACAAAAAGTTTCGTTGATAAGATTGAGGCACTGGCGCAAGAACATAAGATTAAAATTTCATTATATCTTATCAATGTCAAATGCCTTGAGATATTGCCGAAAACGCAGGTCTGGTCAAGAGCTATGTACTTCCGGCTTTTCGCTTTTGATTATCTGTATCATAAACTGGATAAATTATTGTATCTTGATGCAGATGTCATCTGCAAAGGTCCTCTGGATCTTCTTCTGACCCTTGACCTTAATGATAATGTCGCCGCAGTAGTAAAAGACGTTGACTCTATTCAGTCCAGGGTAAATGAAAGACTCCCCTCGTTTAATCTTCAGGGACGATATTTTAATTCCGGTGTTGTTTTTATAAACCTCCGGGAATGGGCTAAAAATCGATTAACTGAAAAAGCATTATCCCTGCTAACGGGTAAAGACGGGAGTGCAACATTTTTTAAATATCCCGATCAGGATGTCCTGAATATATTGCTGCGTGATAAAGTTTATTTTTTACCTCGTGAATATAATACAATTTATACCATTAAAAGCGAGTTAAGCGATAAAACGCATGAGAAGTATTTAGATATAATCCATGCTGATACTAAGTTGATTCACTTTACAGGTGCGACGAAGCCCTGGCATGCCTGGGCAAGTTACCCTTCTGTAATTTATTATACCAATGCTTTCATTAAGTCACCGTGGAAAGATGTTCCTGCCAAAGATGCGCGAACGCTGGTTGAATATAAAAAAAGATATAAACACCTTTTGGTCCAAAAACATTATCTGCGTGGAATGATTGCGGGGGCTGCATACCTCTATCGTAAATTTTTAGCAAAATGATACCTTCATACTTATGATCACTGAAACAAAAATTAAAAACTATACTGTATTCGTAAAACAAGGTGGTGAAAAATACATTGACATTTTCAATGATTTTTTAACACATAATCTTAAGGTACTAAAAGTCTTTCGTAGTATTGAGGATACCAAGGTCGTGTTAATCGATACTGACCATGGGAAATATATTCTGAAAGTATTTCACCCTAAAGTTAAAAATACTGAGCGATTTTTTAAATCACTGGTAAAAGGGGATTACTACGAAAAGCTTTTTTATCAGACCGATCGCGTTCGACAGGAAGGTTTTGACGCGTTAAATGACTTTTATCTGCTTGCCGAAGTGAAGACCCTGCGCTATGTGCATACTTACATAATGATTATTGAGTATATCGAGGGTGTTGAACTGGTTGACCTGCCCGTCATTTCTGCTGATGTGAAAGAGAAGATAAAACAGTCCATTCAAGGGTTACATCAGCATGGTATGGTCTCAGGCGATCCACATAAAGGTAACTTCATATTACAAAATGAAGAGATAAGGATCATTGATCTGTCCGGGAAAAGACCTTCACGACAGCGAATGGCAAAAGATCGTATTGATTTAGAACGTCACTATGGTATTGAAAATAACAAAAAAGACCTCGGTTTTTATCTCCTGGTGTATAAGAAAAAGTGGCGGAACTTTCTGCGCCGTCTAAAAGGTAAAAGTGTGCGCTAAGTTTCAATGTGAATATTTAGAACGTTGCATTTGGTCGTTCTAAATGCAAGAATGGATTTGTATGTTTTGTGAGCAAATTTGTTCATTCTATTTTGTTCATCCTCGCTAAAGATAAACCATGAACACTTTCCTCAAAGATTCATCGTGATTTAAGTTGCATGACAAGCCTACAGGTTTCATATGAGTAATGTTAAGTTTATAACTCGAGCAGGTGTTCAGCAACTTATTGCCAGCAGAACATCTGATAACGCGATCATTTTCTTATCGGGACCCACCTCCCGAGGGACTCCGCTTTCTCTTTTGCAGAACAATGATGTCATTACCGTTAACGGCGCAGCGGAATACTTGCTCAGTAATAGTATTACTCCCTTCATTTATGTCTTAACAGATGCGCGTTTTTTGCTACAAAGACGCCATGATTTTTATCAATTCAGTCGGGCGAGCAAATTCACTGTCGTGAATATGGATGTTTATGAAGCCGCTACGGAAGATGATAAGAAATATATGCGTGCTCATTGTTTTATTTTACGTGCATTTTATAAGCGTGAAAAAGGCGGTTTGTTCAAGAAGCTGAAACTGGAAATGCTTTCAAAATGGAATAAAAAGTTACTGATTCGAGTGCCCGTTTCTAAACGTAAAAGACTGGTTGGATTTAGTAAGGATATCAGCTTAGGTTACTGCTCATGCCATACCGTGGCGTATACGGCGATGCAGATTGCGTATTCATTAGGTTATGACAACACGATCTGCTCCGGGTTAGATATCACCGGGAGTTGCGCGCGTTTTTATGATGAAAGCCGTAACCCGATGCCTTCTGAATTGAGCAAGGATTTAGTCAAAATTCTGCCGTTTTTCCAGTTTATGTGTGAGAATGTTGATGACTTTAGTATCTACAATCTGTCTGACGATACCGCAATTAGCTACGATATTATTCCTTATATCAAGGCAACGGACGTCGCAACCTTGTCATCCAAACTGCGCTTCATGAACAACGCGCACGATCTTCACGATCGTGCCGATTCTTATGTCAGTTAGTGTTAACCTTTTATTTATTGTAGTGTGGTAACTCGCATGGGTTTAGGTGCTTTTCATAAGAAAAAAAGATACTGCATTAATAAACTTAAGATTAATTTTTTGTCTTTTTTCCTCACCCGGAAAAAGAATAATAAAATTAATGCAGATAATATTCAGACCTGCTTGCTAATCCATGATAACAACAAGTTAGGCGATTTGATTGTTTTGAGTTCGCTGTATCGCGAACTGTCTAATCGTGGTGTCAAACTGTCAATTTTAACCACCGCAGCGGGAAAAGCATTTCTTTCCGGTAATAGCAGAATACATCAATTTTATATTAAAAAAGCAAATGCCATCAGTGATGTACTGGCATTACGTAAACAACTTTCCGGCGAGTCTTTCGACATCGTACTTGACCCTTTTGAAACCATGCCCTCCTTTGGCCATAGTGTGTTGTTGTCTGGTGTCAGACGTTCGTACATCCTGGGTTTTGATAAGTGGTATAAACGTTACTACACCGTTTATCATCCGCATGATGAGATGTTAACGGCACATATGTGTACGCGGGCAGGTGAGATACTGCGTCATTTTTATGACGATGAGCGTAATGAATTTGATGTCAGTTATGATTTACCCCTGCCGGAGTCGGTTGAAAAAGACGTTCAGAATTTTGTCGGCGACTCAAAAATAGTTATTATTAATGCGTTGGGCGCAAAAAAAATCTGTCGATTATCCGATGAGCAGATTAGTACGATTTATTCGCATCTCTGCGAACATTACCCGGAATACAGGGTTATCTTTACCGGCCTGGCCGAAGATATTCGGTCTATTCCACTACCGGGTATTGAATCACTCCCCTTTAAGGAATTCATTTATACCGTCGCCCTGACAAAATTCAGTCAGTACGTGATCTCAGTAGATACCGCACTGGTCCATATTGCATCGGCATATGAAATTCCCACGCTCGCACTTTATCCGAATGCGCGACAAGAGACCTACCCCTCACATCTTATCTGGGCACCGAATAACTGCAATGCCTTACAGGTGATCTCTCCGACGTATACGGTGAAGGATATTAGCCCGGAGGTTCTGGCTGAATCGGTAGAGAATTTGCTGTCAACGCGTCAGAAGTGAGGGAATAGCCACTTCTGACGGTCAACTTATTGTGGCGAAATATCGCCGTGCTGGCGGTTTTTCTTGAGGAAGAGCATTAAAACGATCGCGGTTATTAAGATGATGGGCACACTGCGAGACCAGAGAATAACATCACTGAGTCCAGTCCCGACGATCGCTAACGTTAGCGCAAAGAGTCCCAGCGAACGGTGGTAATAGACCGTAAAGAACAACGCGACATAGAATAACAGCGTCGACAGTACCCCAGCGATCCCTTTCAGTGAAGCGGCTTCGATAAACTCGTTGTGTAAGTGGACATTCGAAAACTCCAGCGCGCCTTGCAGATATTTATTTTCATTTGCGAGTTCGGTCATCCGCTGAGCCCGTGTATCGGCCGATCTTGCCGCAAGCGGAGCCTCTTTAAAGATGTCGAAGCCAATTTCATACATCGCCAGTCGCGCGCCCAGGGAACTCTTGCTATTGCCCTGGCTATAGCGCGTCAGATCCGAGACGCCTTCGTGGTAGCGGTTATAAATCGGCTTGCTAAACAGGGCAACCAGCACAACCAGCGCGATGAAAAAGCCAATCACTGAAAAGAAGAGTTTTTTCGGCGACTTGATATACCCGGCAACCAACGACAGCGCACATATCACCGGGAAGATCAGCAGCGCGGAGCGCGTCTGGGTGAGCGCCAGGGCGTAGAATATAGCGATGGCATTCAGTAAGAATAATATCGGGTGATTCCGTTGGGTGTAAAGAATCGATATACCGCTGACAATGCCGACAAACATAATAGAGTAGGCTGCGCCCGTGGCCGAACCAATGCCGAAATCAAGACGAATTATGCCGGTGGTGGCTTTGATATAATACGCATATCCCGCGATAAAAAATGACAGTGAATACAGGATATAAAGCGGTAATTCTTTCTTAAAGCGAATTCTGGACGTCAGTGCCAGCAGGGTAAGAAAAGCGCCAAAAAGAAAGATCTTCGCGGTGTTCAGGTAACTGTGGTACGTCGCGCGAAAGGGAGAATTATCAACCTTAAAGGCAGAATACCAGGCGACGTCCAGCGCGCCGATGATAAAAATAGCGAGCGGCAGCAACCAGTACTGTACTGAATAGCTTTCAGGTTTACCGCGCAACAGTAGCGCCAACAGACCCAGTATCGCGGTGACATTATAGAGCTTCATGCTCAGCGTATTATCAAACAGTGCAACAATCAGCGTGATGGTGCAGAGCAAATAGGTTGTTATTTCCAGCGCTGAAGATGTCTTCGTGGCGTAGTGACGCCACGGACTTATAAGACTCAAGGTTGGCATTCATTTACCTTTTATAATAATGATGTGAGCTCGTCGCGGACGGAATCAGCGCTTAGCATTGCTAATTGATTTCCTGGCGCGCGACATGCCACCTGGTTCTTCCCGTAACCACCAATGAGTCCCGGATCCGTAGGACCGTACAACGTGATATTGGGTCGATCGAGTGCAGCGGTCAGATGGCTTAACCCCGTATCGACTGAAACGACAAATTTTGCCCCAGCCAGCACTCGAGCGACACCTTCCAGCGTCATTCGCGGTAATACCTCAACGTGAGCGAATCCTTCCGATAACCTCTTCGCCCGTGCTTCTTCATGAGGCGCACCCCAGGGCAATTTAATGCTTATCCCACTGTCAGCCAACAGACTGATTAACGTTCGCCAGTTCGACTCCGGCCAGTGTTTATCATCGCGCGTAGTGGCATGCAAAAATACCGCATAGGGCTGTTCATCCGTATTTCCGAAGGTAAGGAAATGCTGCGCGATGGCGTAATCGCCCTGCGACATCGGTTTCTGATAGCCCAGGCTTTTTGCGAACAGTTCACGCGTACGCTCTACGGCATGCTGTTGTCTGGCGATGTGATGGCGGCGATTATAGAACAGACTGGCCAGCGGTTCACGCGCGGTTTGCCAGTCCATGCCGTGTTTTGTTCCATGCGCCAGACGCGTGACCAGCGCCGCGCTTTTCACCAACCCCTGAGCGTCGATGATCGCGTCATAGCGTTCGGCCTGTACGGCGTCACGAAAGGCTTTGCGCTCCGCTTTAATCGGTGCGGAAAACCAGGCTTTACGCCAGCGGCGAATCGCCACGGGAATGACGCGGTTCACCGCAGCATGCCAGGACGGTATCTGCGCAAATCCTTCTTCAACCACCCAGTCAAACTGAATATCCGGGATGGCCTGTTGTGCATCCGTGAGTGCCGGTAGCGTATGTAGCACATCACCCATTGAGGATGTTTTGACGATCAGAACCCGCATTCGTCAGGCTTCCTCTTGCAGTAACAGGCTGTTGAGTTCTTCCAGTACGCGCGCAGGCGTAATGTCGATCAGGCTCTGATGATAGCCCTCGGCGGCATCGCCTTTACGCACTTTGTGATAGCCCGTAATCAGGCGAATCACGCGTGCTTTATGTGACAGTGGAGGGGTGAAATCCGGGCTGCTTGGTCCATAGAGGGCGACCAGCGGACGGTTCAGCGCCGCGGCGACGTGCATCAGGCCGGAATCATTGGTGACAACGGCCTTACACGCGCCAATCAATATGACCGCCTGCTCCAGTTGTGTTTCACCTGCCAGATTACGGCACCAGGCCTGCTGTTCGTCACTTAACGTTGCCTGAATTTCGTTTCCGGCCTCATGATCTTTCGCCGAGCCAAACAGCACAATCTGATAGCCTTCATCAATGAGCTGTTTTGCCAGCTCTGCATAGTGGTAGTGCGGCCAGCGTTTTGCCGGACCGAACTCTGCACCGGGGCAAAAGCCGATCATTGGACGTTCGTCAGAAAGCGAAAACGCGCTGCAGGTTAACGACTTCTCGCCTTCGCTCACCTGCAGTTGCGGCCATAGCAGCGGCTGCGGCAGATCTTTTGCCGTGCGCATCACGCCTTTGTCGTAGGCCAGCGCGACATAGCGTTCGACCATTAAGGGCCATGCGTCTTTATCCAGTACGCGCGCGTCGTTAAGCAGGCCGTAGCGCATTTCGCCGCGCCAACCCGTACGATGAGGGATACCGGCAAAGAAAGGAATCAGTGCGGATTTAAACGAATTGGGCAGTACATACGCACGGTCGTAGCGTTTTTCACGCAGGCTGTGACCGAGTTTGCGACGTTCGCCCAGTTCCAGCGCCCCATGTCCAAGCGGCATTGGAATCGCCTCGTTGACTTCCGGCATCCGCGATAACAGCGGACGGCACCATGCCGGTGCCATCACGTCGATTACCGCCTGGGGATAGCGCGCCTTGAGCGTGCGATAGAGACTTTGCGACATCATCATGTCGCCCACCCATGACGGGCCTACCACCAAAATCTTCATTCACTTCATCCTTCAAGCTGTCTCTGCGTTGGCTGCCTGCGTTCACTCCGGTCACTTACTCTTGTAAGCTCCCGGAGATTTACTTAGTTGCCGCCTTGATACCGCTCGAATGATTTTGTGAATTTGTAGCGTTGTCGCGGTTCAGCCAGACCATATATTCCGTTACGCCTTCGGCAACGGTCTTGAAGGGCTTATCGTAGCCCGCAGCGCGCAGGTTGGTCAGATCGGCCTGAGTAAATGCCTGGTAACGACCTTTCAGTTTTTCCGGGAATGGAATGTACTCAAGCTCGCTTTTCTTATGGTACGCCAGTGCAGCATCGGCTACGGCCTGGAAGGATTCTGCACGGCCAGTGCCCAGGTTAAAGATGCCGGAGACGCCATTTTCCCAGAACCACAGATTAACGTCAGCTACGTCGCCGACATACACGAAGTCGCGCTTGAAGTTTTCACTACCTTCGAACAGCTTCGGCGTTTCACCCTTGTTGAGCTGCGTATTGAGATGGAAAGCCACGCTTGCCATGCTGCCTTTATGGCCTTCACGCGGTCCGTAGACGTTGAAGTAACGGAAACCCACGATCTGTGAATTGGCCTCTGGCAGGATCTGACGCACGTACTCGTCAAACAGGAACTTTGAGTAGCCGTAGACGTTCAGTGGCTTCTCATATTCGCGGGATTCAATGAAGTCAGAAGTACGACCGCCATAGGTGGCCGCAGAAGAGGCATACAGGAACGGAATTTCGCGCTCCAGGCAGTAGTGTAGCAGCTCTTTGGAGTACTGATAGTTGTTATCCATCATGTACTTACCGTCCCACTCGGTGGTGGAAGAGCAGGCACCTTCGTGGAAAATCGCTTCGATCTCGCCGAACTCTTCACCCGCCATAATCTGGATTAAGAAATCTTCTTTATCCATGTAGTCGGCAATGTTCAGATCCACCAGGTTAACAAATTTGGTGCCGTCTTTCAGGTTGTCCACCACCAGAATATCGGTGATGCCTTTATCATTCAGGGACTTAACGATGTTGCTGCCGATAAAGCCCGCGCCGCCGGTAACGATGATCATAACTGTAACCTATGAATTATGGAGTCAGAGACTATCTCAGACACGAATATCTCTTATCATATCACTACATAGCGTTGGCTTCAGCCATTCACCGAATGGTCGTGTGGGTACGCGTGATTTATCCTGCATTTTAAAGAAGTGATAATGCGTCATCTCGTATCAGCGACCAGGGTTAGGTAAGATGTGCTGAAATTTGCCCAGTCTGGAGAATCGCAATGCGTGGGGATTTTTACAAACAGTTAACTAACGATCTGCAAACCGCCCGTGCGGAAGGATTGTTTAAAGAAGAGCGCATTATCACATCTGCTCAGCAGGCAGATATCACTGTGGCGGATGGTAGCCACGTCATTAACTTCTGCGCCAACAACTACCTGGGGCTGGCGAACCATCCGGAGCTGATTGCCGCGGCGAAAGCCGGTATGGACTCTCACGGATTTGGGATGGCGTCGGTGCGCTTTATCTGTGGCACTCAGGACAGCCATAAACAGCTGGAACAAAAACTGGCTGCATTCCTCGGCATGGAAGATGCCATTCTTTACTCCTCCTGTTTCGATGCCAATGGCGGTCTGTTCGAAACGCTGCTGGGTGCTGAAGATGCGATTATCTCTGACGCGCTGAACCATGCCTCTATCATTGACGGCGTGCGACTGTGTAAAGCGAAGCGCTTGCGTTATGCCAACAACGATATGCAGGAACTGGAAGCCCGTCTGCAAGAGGCGCGCGATGCCGGGGCTCGTCATGTGCTGATTGCCACCGACGGCGTGTTCTCAATGGATGGCGTGATAGCCAACCTGAAGGGCGTGTGCGATCTGGCAGATAAATACAACGCGCTGGTGATGGTCGATGACTCCCATGCGGTAGGGTTTGTTGGTGAGAACGGCCGCGGTTCCCACGAATATTGCGATGTGATGGGTCGTGTGGACATTATCACCGGGACGCTGGGTAAAGCGCTTGGCGGGGCTTCTGGTGGCTATACTGCCGCGCGCAAAGAGGTCGTTGAGTGGCTGCGTCAGCGCTCTCGCCCCTATCTGTTCTCCAACTCGCTGGCCCCGGCGATTGTCGCTGCTTCCATCAAAGTGCTGGAGATGGTCGAGTCTGGCGGCGAATTGCGCGATCGCCTGTGGGCAAACGCGCGCCAGTTCCGCGAGCAAATGTCTGCCGCCGGGTTCACCCTGGCCGGTGCCGATCACGCGATTATCCCGGTAATGCTGGGCGACGCGGTGATTGCACAAGAATTTGCCCGCGAGCTGCAAAAAGAGGGTATTTACGTCACAGGATTCTTCTATCCGGTTGTTCCGAAAGGTCAGGCGCGCATTCGTACTCAGATGTCTGCGGCGCACACCCCGGAACAAATCACCCGCGCGGTGGAAGCCTTCACCCGCATTGGTAAACAACTGGGCGTTATTGCCTGAGGATGTGAGATGAAAGCGTTATCCAAACTGAAAGCGGAAGAGGGTATCTGGATGACCGACGTTCCGGAACCGGAAGTTGGCCACAACGATCTGCTGATTAAAATCCGTAAAACAGCCATCTGCGGCACTGACGTTCACATCTATAACTGGGATGAGTGGTCGCAAAAAACCATCCCGGTTCCTATGGTTGTCGGCCATGAGTACGTTGGCGAAGTGGTCGGTATCGGTCAGGAAGTGAAAGGCTTTAAGATCGGCGACCGCGTATCTGGCGAAGGTCACATCACCTGCGGACACTGCCGTAACTGTCGTGGCGGACGTACCCACCTGTGTCGTAATACCACGGGCGTGGGCGTGAACCGTCCGGGCTGTTTCGCAGAGTATCTGGTGATCCCGGCATTCAACGCGTTCAAAATTCCGGACAATATCTCGGATGATCTGGCCTCCATCTTTGACCCGTTTGGCAATGCGGTGCACACGGCGCTGTCGTTCGATCTGGTCGGCGAAGACGTGCTGGTGTCGGGTGCCGGTCCGATTGGCATCATGGCGGCTGCGGTTGCGAAGCATGTGGGCGCACGCAACGTGGTGATCACCGACGTTAACGAGTACCGTCTTGAACTGGCGCGTAAGATGGGTATCACCCGTGCGGTTAACGTGTCAAAAGAGAGCCTGAGCGAGGTGATGGAAGAACTGGGCATGACCGAAGGGTTTGACGTCGGCCTGGAGATGTCCGGTGCGCCGCCAGCCTTCCGCGCGATGCTGGACACCATGAACCACGGTGGCCGGATTGCCATGCTGGGCATTCCTCCCTCAGACATGTCTATCGACTGGACGAAAGTGATCTTTAAAGGGCTGTTCATTAAAGGCATTTACGGTCGCGAGATGTTCGAAACCTGGTACAAAATGGCTGCGCTGATACAGTCTGGCCTGGATCTGTCACCCATTATCACCCATCGCTTCTCGATTGATGAGTTCCAGAAAGGCTTTGATGCAATGCGCTCAGGCCAGTCCGGGAAAGTCATTCTCAGTTGGAATTAATCAGAAAAGGCCGGAATGTCCGGCCTTATTTCCTGAGGAATATCTGGAAAGCTGTAAAGAATTGTCATTGTCATAAATAATTCGTAATCATGCCGTAGTCTTATATTGCTGTTTACCTGATGACTCTACGCTGAAGTCTCCTGGAGCCTTTACAAATATTATTTTCAGCCTTAATCGTTTCTTAATACAAAGGCTGTAAAAAGGCAGGTAACTTCAAAGGTATTCGGTAATTTATTATGATGAACAGTACAAACAGACTCAGTGTTATTATCCCGTTATATAATGCGGGTAATGATTTTAAAGCCTGCATGGAATCTCTCATCGCGCAAACGTGGACTGCCCTGGAAATTATTATTGTTAATGATGGGTCAACGGATAATTCTGTTGATATAGCAAAGTATTACGCCGAAAACTATCCCCATGTACGACTGCTGCACCAGGCGAACGCCGGGGCTTCGGTTGCCCGCAACCGGGGGATGGACGTTGCCACCGGCAAGTATATCGCGTTTGTCGATGCGGATGACCTCGTCTATCCGCACATGTACGAAACGCTGATGACGATGGCGCTGGAAGACGATCTGGATGTTGCGCAGTGCAACGCCGACTGGAGCGAGCGGGATACCGGCGTGACCTGGCAATCCATTCCAACCGACCGTATTCGCTCAACCGGCGTATTAACCGGTCCGGACTGGTTGCGTATGGCGCTCTCTTCCCGCCGCTGGACTCACGTGGTGTGGATGGGCGTTTACCGTCGGGATGTGATTGAAAAGAATAACATCCGCTTTATTCCCGGATTACATCATCAGGATATTGTGTGGACCACGGAGTTTATGTTTAACGCGCTGCGTGCCCGTTATACCGAAGAATCTTTGTATAAATATTTTCTGCATAATAATTCTGTCAGCCGACTGAAACGTCAGGGTAATAAAAATCTGAACTATCAGCGGCATTACATTAAGATTACCCGCTTATTAGAGAAACTGAACCGGAATTATGCTGACCGGATTACGATCTATCCTGAATTTCATCAACAAATAACGTATGAAGCATTGCGTGTTTGTCATTCTGTGCGCAAAGAGCCGGATACGTTGACGCGTCAGCGAATGATTGCCGAGATTTTTACCTCGGGGATGTATAAACGTATGGTGATGAACGTACGTAGCGCTAAAGTCGCGTATCAGACGTTACTGTGGTCAGTACGATTGTACCAATGGCGCGACAAAACGCGTTCGCACCATCGTACCGCGCGTAAAGCGCTTAACCTGGGTTAGCGGTGTTGTCGCGGGGCGATTTTCCCCAACCCTGCCACTGATTCTGGAACCAGTTCACCAGCGTACTCTGGCTGATGCTTTCGCTTAACACGCTGAAGAATCGACTGGTGTAGACCGGTTCTAACGGTTTCTTCGGTTTACACAACTTCACGCCACGGAACGGATTTCGCGGGGCATCATTGGTTTTCGGCGGTGTCAGATTCGGCGTGGAGGTATCCACCTGCGGCTCATTGAGCAGGCTGCTCGGGCGCACAAGGGTGATGTCGGCTGGCAGGTTATACACCATTTGCTGTAACACACGCACCGTCGACGGATGAGGATGGCCTATTGCGATGGCAGAACCATTGCGGCGAGCCAGATCAATCGCGCGGGTAA
This sequence comes from Citrobacter sp. Ct235, assembly GCF_030332305.1. NCBI lineage: Bacteria > Pseudomonadati > Pseudomonadota > Gammaproteobacteria > Enterobacterales > Enterobacteriaceae > Citrobacter > Citrobacter sp. Ct235. The sequence continues at coordinate 294,112 of NZ_JAOWIC010000041.1, read as the reverse complement.
ACTGGCGGCGAATGTCTCCTTCGTTTTGCGTGTCATCGAGAAACACTTTCCGCTTAATCACCTTCACGCCGGTCCCGGATGCGGCACGCATCGCCTGACTGTTGCCGATGGTCATGCTGTCGAGAAAATAGAGATCGTAGCGTTCCAGCGCCTGCATCACTTTCTGCATACCAAACAGGCTGGAGGTCATTGCGCTGCCCATGTGGTTGTTGAGCCCCACCGCGTAAGGCACTTTACCAACCGCCTCGTGGATGATTCGTTCAATTTCGTCGCTGCTCATCTCCGGGCGCAGCGTGTCCTTCTCCAGCGGCTGTTTACTCAGCGGCGCCATCGGCAGATGGATCAGCACTTCATGACCGCTGTTGTGCGCTTTGGTCGCCATTTCGCGCGCATGAGGCGCATTCGGCAAAACGGCAACGGAGATCGGGGCCGGCATCGCCAGAACCTGATTTTCGTAATGCGGACGATAGCCAAAATCGTCAATGACGATGGCGAGTTTGCCAGCAAAAACAGGGGATGCGAATGCCAGCAGGCTGGCGAATGAAAGAACGGTACGGCGAAATTGAGGCAAAACTTATCTTCCCAACCACGGTTGTGGATTGACGGCCTGACCCTGGCGACGAATTTCGAAATAGAGCGACGGTCGGCCCTGACCACCGCTGCTACCCACCAGCGCAATTGGCTGACCGGCGCGAACCTGCGTACCGACGCTGACCAGCGCGCTCTGGTTGTAGCCATAAAGACTCATATCGCCCTTGCCGTGTTCAACGACGACAACCAACCCATACCCCTGCAGCCAGTCCGCCAGAATGACACGACCATCGGCAATGGCTTTCACTTCGGTGCCTTCAGACGCACCGATAACCATCCCTTTCCAACGTAGCTCACCTTGTAGCTGTTCGCCATAGCGATGCAGCGTGGGACCACGAACCGGCCAGAATGCCTGACCGCGTGGCGAACCCAGTCCGCCGGTACGCGACATCAGCGATTTCTCACTGTCAGTGGGCTTGTAAGTGGTGCCTTTGCGGGTAGCCTCTTTCTGGCGATTACGTACCGCTTCCGCCTCGCGTGCTTCGCGTTCGGCGCGTGCTTTGGCGGCCGCCTCGGCTCGGGCAATGCTATTGCGCAAACGGGATTCGTTGGCGCGCAGTTCACTGAGCTGTTGCTGACCCTGCTGAATAGAGGACTCCAGCCCGGCAAGGGTTTTCTTACGTTCGTTACGCGCCTGCTCAAGCTTCGCCTGCTGGGCGCGCTGTTCATACAGTAGGGTCTGTTGCTGACTCTGCTTCTCTTCCAGTTCAGCACGCTGGGCGGCGACCGCTTCGCGAGTCTGCTTCAGCTCGTTGATCGTCTCCTGGCGCGCCTGGTTCAGATAACCGAAGTAGGCCTGCAAACGTTGGCCGCGCTGACTCTCTTCACCGCTGAGGATAAGCTGAATGCCGGTGTGTTCACCCTGGCGAAACGCCGCGTCCAGTTGCGCGGCAAGGCTGCGCTCCTGATTGGCTTTCTGCCGTTCCAGCTTCGCGATAGACGCATTCATTTCATCGATTTGCTTGTTCAGTTGCGCGAGGGTGTTTTGCGTTTCACGTAACTGGCGTGCGGCGGCAGAGATGGCCTCTTCCTGCGCCTTCAGTTGCGCAAGCAGGCCTGAACGCTGCTGCTGTTGTTGACGTACCGCACGTTCTTTGGCGGCGATATCCGCCTGAATGGATTTAAGCTGATCGCGGTCATCCGCGTGGGCGGAAAAGGCGCACAACAATACGCCAGCGCTCACCACGCTGGCGTAAATCAGGGGCCTGACTGAAAACCGTCTTGGTTTCATGGCCCCATTTTTGCTATTTATCGTCTTTCCCCTCATGGGGACGGATTATTCCACGATGAACAGCGGCTTACCAGTCATCTCTTGCGGGATTTCCATGCCCATCAGTGTCAACATGGTTGGGGCGATATCGGAAAGTTTGCCGCCTTCCACCGCTTTCACATTTTTGTTGCCGACATAAATCAGCGGTACCGGCAGGTTAGTGTGCGCGGTGTGCGCCTGACCGGTTGCCGGATCGCGCATCTGCTCGGCGTTGCCGTGGTCAGCGGTGATCAGCAGTTGACCGCCAACGGACTCAACCGCTTTCGTCACCTGCTCAACACAGTGATCCAGCGCTTCAACCGCTTTAACCGCCGCTTCCATCACACCCGTGTGACCGACCATGTCGCCGTTCGGGTAGTTACAGATAATGGTGTCGTATTTTCCGCTCTCGATAGCCGCAACCAGTTTTTCGGTTAACTCTGCAGAGCTCATTTCCGGCTGCAGATCGTAAGTCGCCACTTTCGGTGAGTTGATCAGGATGCGGTCTTCACCGGTGAACGGTTCCTCGACGCCGCCGTTGAAGAAGAAGGTAACGTGGGCGTATTTTTCGGTTTCGGAGATACGCAACTGCGTTTTATCGTTCTTCGCCATCCACTCGCCAAACGTGTTTGCCAGCGAAGCCGGTGGATAAGCAACGGCCGTTTTGATGTCGGCTGCGTATTCGGTCAGCATGACGAAATTCAGGTTAACCACTTTCTTACGTGCGAAGCCGTCGAAGTCAGCGTTAACAAAGGCACGGGTGATTTCACGCGCGCGGTCAGCACGGAAGTTCATGAAAATCAGGGTATCACCGTCTTCCATGGCGGCGTCAGCCTGACCTTCCGCGCGGATCACGGTCGCTTTCACGAACTCATCGTTTTCATCGCGGGCGTAGGCAGCCTGCAAACCTTCAACGGCGGTATTGGCCTGGAATTCACCTTGTGCCAGCGTCATCAGGTCATACGCTTTTTCCACGCGATCCCAACGGTTGTCACGGTCCATGGCGTAGTAACGACCCACGATGGAGGCAACGCGACCTTTGCCCAGCTCGGCAAATTTCTCTTCAAATTTTCTCAGGGAGGACTCTGCGCTGCGCGGCGGCGTATCGCGACCGTCGAGGAAAGCGTGCAGATAGATTTTTTCTGCGCCACGTTCTGCTGCCAGTTCAACCATCGCCATGATGTGATCTTCGTGGCTGTGGACGCCGCCAGCAGAGAGCAGGCCCATAATGTGCACGGCTTTACCGGCATTTTTCGCCTGGTCAACAGCCGCGGTCAGCGTTGGATTAGCAAAGAAAGTACGTTCTTTAATTTCAACGTCCAGACGGGTCAGGTCCTGATACACGATGCGGCCCGCGCCCAGGTTCACGTGACCAACTTCGGAGTTACCCATCTGACGATCGGGCAGGCCGACTTCCAGGCCGGAAGCATCGATCAGGGTATGCGGGCGTTTTGCCCACAGCGCGTCCATTACCGGGGTTTTGGCATTAAAAATGGCGTTGTCCTGGCTCTCTTCACGGTAGCCATAGCCATCCAGAATCACCAGTACCATGGGTTTTTTAGAAACCGACATTGCGAAACCTCACACTCAAGAGACAAAATAATTGCGTAATTTTACTACAGCTGAATCGATAAAATAGCCTCAGAAGATCAAAGAATGGGGCAGGGCAGTTCCTGGATGGCATGGATTTGCGCTTTTTTTTCCGTAGTGCCCCGCAAAAATGCAATCCATTGCACGCGCTGGCTGTATTTGCGCCAACGCGCAGGTATACTCCTGTCCTGGTTTTTTTAATCACTGAGTCGGGAGTTGTTACCCCCCATGCAAGAAATTATGCAATTTGTTAGTCGCCATCCCATACTGAGTATCGCCTGGATTGCGTTACTGGTGGCGGTTTTGTTCACCACGTTTAAAGGCCTGACGTCGAAAGTAAAGGTTATCACTCGCGGTGAAGCCACGCGTCTTATCAACAAAGAAGACGCCGTTATCGTGGATTTACGTCAGCGTGATGATTTCCGCAAAGGCCATATCGCGGGTTCAATTAACCTGCTGCCAAGCGAAATCAAAGCGAACAACGTGGGCGAGCTGGAAAAGCACAAAGACAAACCGGTTATCGTGGTCGATGGTTCCGGCATGCAGTGCCAGGAAGCGGCAAACGCGCTGCTCAAAGCGGGCTTTGAGAAAGTGTCTGTGCTGAAAGAAGGCGTTGCGGGCTGGAGTGGCGAGAACCTGCCGCTGGTTCGCGGTAAGTAATTTACCCGTCGTCTTTCACGGGGCAGGGCTGCCTGCAATATGAAATCCCCAGGGTAAAATAAAATTGGAGATAAGTATGGCCAACATCGAGATCTACACCAAAGCAACCTGCCCGTTTTGCCATCGTGCGAAAGCGTTGTTGAGCAGCAAGGGTGTGAGCTTCCAGGAACTTCCGATCGACGGCGATGCCGTAAAGCGTGAAGAGATGATCAAGCGCAGTGGTCGTACGACGGTTCCGCAGATTTTTATTGATGCACAGCACATTGGTGGCTGTGACGACTTGTATGCGTTGGATGCGCGTGGTGGACTTGATCCCCTGCTGAGCTAACGCTGGGCCATGTTATTGGCATCAAGCGGTATTTAAGGACAACACTAAAGGGTTTTCTACACATGTCAGAACAAAACAACACCGAAATGGCTTTCCAGATCCAGCGTATTTACACCAAAGATGTCTCTTTTGAAGCGCCAAATGCGCCGCATGTTTTCCAGAAAGATTGGCAGCCAGAGGTTAAACTTGATCTGGATACGGCATCTACCCAACTGGCAGACGACGTATACGAAGTGGTGCTGCGTGTTACCGTAACGGCTTCCCTGGGTGAAGAAACGGCGTTCCTGTGCGAAGTTCAGCAAGGCGGTATCTTCTCTATCAGCGGAATCGAAGGCACCCAGATGGCGCATTGCCTGGGCGCATACTGCCCGAACATCCTGTTCCCGTATGCCCGCGAATGCATCACCAGCCTGGTTTCACGTGGTACATTCCCGCAACTGAACCTTGCGCCGGTTAACTTTGATGCGCTGTTCATGAACTATTTACAGCAGCAGTCTGGCGAAGGTACTGAAGAACATCAGGATGCCTGATGAACCAAAGTAATGCTTCAATGACTGTGATCGGTGCCGGCTCGTACGGCACCGCTCTTGCCATCACTCTGGCAAGAAATGGCCACCAGGTTGTCCTGTGGGGCCACGATCCTAAACATATCGCGACCCTTGAGCACGATCGCTGCAATGTCGCGTTCCTCCCGGATGTGCCTTTTCCCGATACGCTGCGCCTAGAAAGTGACTTAGCCACTGCGCTGGCGGCCAGTCGCGATATTCTGGTGGTAGTGCCAAGCCATGTCTTTGGCGACGTGCTACGCCAGATTAAACCACTGCTGCGTCCTGACGCGCGTCTGGTATGGGCGACCAAAGGGCTGGAAGCGGAAACGGGACGCCTGTTGCAGGACGTTGCCCGTGAAGCGCTGGGCGATCAAATCCCGCTGGCGGTAATTTCCGGCCCGACGTTCGCAAAAGAACTGGCGGCAGGAATGCCGACGGCTATCTCTCTGGCCTCTACTGACGACACCTTTGCTGACGATTTGCAGCAACTGCTGCACTGTGGCAAGAGCTTCCGTGTTTACAGCAACCCGGATTTCATCGGCGTCCAGTTGGGTGGCGCGGTGAAGAACGTGATTGCGATTGGCGCGGGAATGTCTGATGGCATTGGTTTTGGTGCTAATGCTCGTACCGCACTGATTACTCGCGGTTTGGCGGAAATGTCACGTCTGGGCACGGCGCTGGGTGCCGATCCGGCAACCTTTATGGGGATGGCCGGATTAGGCGATCTGGTGCTGACCTGTACCGACAACCAGTCGCGAAACCGTCGTTTTGGCATGATGCTCGGTCAGGGCATGGATGTACAAGGCGCGCAGGACAAGATTGGACAGGTGGTTGAAGGCTACCGCAATACGAAAGAAGTTCGCGAGTTGGCGCACCGTTTTGGTGTCGAAATGCCAATAACCGAGGAAATTTATCAAGTATTATATTGCGGAAAAAACGCGCGCGAGGCAGCATTGACGTTATTAGGTCGTGCACGCAAGGATGAGCGTAGCAGCCACTAGTCTCAAGGATCCGTTTTTAAAAACGACCCGGCCCGCGAAGAACGGGCCGGTCGTTAGCCTCATTACCTGGAGCCCGCAATGCCGTGTGAAGAACTGGATATCGTCTGGAAAAATATAAAAGCCGAAGCCCGCGCTCTGGCAGACTGTGAGCCTATGCTGGCCAGTTTTTACCACGCAACGCTACTCAAGCATGAGAATCTGGGCAGTGCGCTGAGCTACATGCTGGCGAACAAACTGGCATCGCCCATTATGCCCGCTATTGCAATTCGTGAAGTGGTCGAAGAAGCGTACGCGGCAGACCCGGAAATGATCGCCTCGGCAGCCTGTGATATTCAGGCAGTGCGCACGCGTGACCCGGCGGTCGATAAATACTCCACCCCGCTTTTGTACCTGAAAGGTTTTCATGCCTTGCAGGCCTACCGCATTGGTCACTGGTTATGGAATGAAGGCCGTCGCGCACTGGCAATCTTCCTGCAAAACCAGGTCTCCGTGACGTTCCAGGTGGATATTCACCCGGCGGCGAAAATTGGCCGTGGGATCATGCTCGACCATGCCACCGGCATCGTGGTCGGTGAGACGGCGGTGATCGAAGATGACGTGTCGATCCTGCAATCGGTCACCCTCGGCGGTACTGGTAAAACCAGCGGCGATCGCCATCCTAAAATTCGTGAAGGTGTGATGATTGGCGCGGGGGCGAAGATCCTCGGCAATATCGAAGTCGGGCGTGGGGCGAAAATTGGTGCTGGTTCTGTGGTGTTACAGCCCGTTCCGCCGCACACCACCGCCGCTGGCGTTCCGGCGCGCATCGTCGGCAAGCCAGACAGCGATAAGCCGTCAATGGATATGGATCAGCACTTCAACGGGATCCACCATACTTTCGAATACGGCGACGGTATCTGACCTCATGCCCGGTGGCGCTGTGCTTACCGGGCCTATAAAACCGTAGGTCGGATAAGGCGACAGCCGCCATCCGACAATTCAAAGTGTGCGCAATACGGCGCCAGGATATCCCAACTGGCGCCACGCCTCATACACCACCACCGACACCGCATTTGACAGGTTCATACTGCGACTGTCCGGCATCATCGGAATACGGATTTTTTGTTCAGCGGGCAAAGCATCGAGAATGCTGGCTGGCAGGCCGTGCGTTTCCGGACCAAACATCAGGTAATCGCCATCCTGATAGCTCACCGCGCTGTGCGCCGGCGTTCCTTTCGTGGTGAGGGCAAACAGGCGCTGCGGATTTTCTGCGCCGACAAAGGCGTCATAATCGTGGTGGCGCTGGACGGCAGCGAACTCGTGATAATCCAGACCGGCGCGGCGCAGGCGCTTGTCGTCCCAGGTAAAGCCCATCGGCTCAATGATATGCAGACGAAAACCGGTATTGGCGCAAAGGCGAATAATATTGCCCGTGTTCGGCGGGATTTCTGGTTCAAATAAAACGATGTTAAGCATACTGCCCCCTTAATAACGGGGGGCAGAATAGCAGAAAGGGCAGGTACTATGCGACGGTCAGACGGTGCGGTTTATAGCGTTGCAGCTTATAAATCGTCGCGGCAGCAGCGACCAGCGCCGGAAGACTGAGGAACATCAGTATGCTGTCAGCCTGCCATTGCAGGGATAGCAACTGGGCGCTCATCATGGTCCCGGCAACACCGCCAAAGCGGCCCACGCCCTGCATCCAGGCAATGCCCGTCGCGCGGCAGTGGGTAGGATAAAACGTGGCGGCCAGCGTCTGGAGTCCAGATTGCGCGCCGTTCATGGTAATTCCCATCAGGAAGATTAATGCCCCGAACAGGACGATGTGGTTGTTTTCAAACCCAAGCGCGAGGGCAAACAGCATCGTCAGGACAAAACCGAGAGAGACCACTTTGTGTGCTTCCCAACGATCCATCAGCCACCCGGCCAGCAGGATCCCCACCGTACCGCCGAACGTGAACAGCGACGTCAACCAGGCGGATTCCGCCAGTGGATAACCCATTCCCAGCATCAATGTTGGCATCCAGCTGAGCAGCACATAATAGATAACCAGCCCCATAAAGTAGGTCATCCAGAGCATCAGCGTGCCCGGTAACCACGGCATGCTGAAGAGTTGCGCCACGCTCCCTTTTTGGGTCGCGACGCGCTCTTCATCCAGATAAAACTGGGTAACCTGCTCCAGATTCCCCGACATAAAACGTTGGGCAATACGTTTGACGTGTGAAACCTCTTTACCACGGTGAACGAGATACTTCACCGATTCTGGCAGAAACAGTACCAACAGCACGGTGAGCACCAGCGGTGCGATCGCACCGGCAAGCAGTACGCTGTGCCAGCCATAGTTAGGAATGAGCCAGGAGGAGATCACGCCACCTCCTGCTGCGCCAAGAGGAAAGCCACAGTACATGGTGTTAATGGCCATTGAGCGGCAGCGCTTAGGCGCAAATTCTGAAACCAGAGTGATGGCGTTAGGCATTGCTGCACCCAGCCCGAGCCCGGTGAGAAACCGCCAGAACGTTAACATATTCAGCGTCTGGGCATACGCCGTTCCCAGACTGGCGAGACCAAAGAACAGGCAGGAAAAGACCAGTACGCGCTTACGACCCATACGATCCGAAATCGGCCCGGCCAGCAGTGCGCCAAATGAGAGCCCCAACAGTGCAGCACTTAATACCGGCCCAAGATCCTGTTTTCTGATGCCCCAGTCGGCTGAGAGCGTGGGGGCAATATAGCCCATCGCCGCCGTATCGAAGCCGTCAATGGCCAGAATGAGGAAACCCAGGACAATAATGACCCAGTGAAAGCGCGAAAAAGGACTGTCATCTATCGCCTGCTGGATATTCACTTTTCCGGTATAAACCATGTCGCCCTCGCCCGTTATGATTGTCGATGTTGTGTTGTTCTTGTATTAGCTTGTCTATACATTTGACAGCGGAATAAAAACTTGTCAAATATATTGGTCATAACTGTTAACTAATCGTTAATTTTGCATAAAAAAGGATCGGGCTGAAAAACAGACCGACCCTTTAGCGGCAGAGGTTATGCGAGGTCAGGATCAGGCGGCATCGCCACGGGAAAGCGGAGCCAGCGCGGCGGGTAGACTCTTGCCCAGCTCCTGCACCAGAGAATCACGGCTGATTTCGTTAATGGATTTCGCGCCGGTCAGCGTCATAGCAACCTTCATCTCTTTCTCGATCAGATTCAGCAGATTGGCCACACCGGCCTGACCCGCTGTCGCCAGCGCGTACAGATATGCACGGCCCAACAATACGGTATCAGCGCCCAGCGCAATCATGCGCACCACGTCAAGCCCGTTGCGGATGCCGCTGTCCGCCAGAATGGCGATGTCACCTTTCACCGCGTCGGCAATGGCGGGCAGGGCGCGCGCAGAAGAGAGTACGCCGTCCAACTGACGACCTCCGTGGTTAGAGACCACAATCCCATCGGCACCAAAACGAACCGCGTCGCGGGCGTCTTCCGGATCGAGGATCCCTTTGATCACCATCGGCCCGTCCCAGAATTCCCGGATCCACTCAAGGTCCTTCCATGAAATGGACGGATCAAAGTTGTTTGCCAGCCAGCCGATGTAATCTTCCAGCCCGGTCGGTTTGCCGAGGTAAGTGGAGATATTGCCGAGATCGTGCGGACGACCGTTCAGGCCGACGTCCCAGGCCCACTGCGGATGGGTAACCGCCTGCCAGTAGCGGCGCAGTGCGGCGTTCGGGCCGCTCATTCCGGAGTGGGCATCACGATAGCGTGCGCCCGGTGTTGGCATATCGACCGTGAAGACCAGCGTTGAGCAGCCCGCCGCTTTTGCGCGTTCCAGCGCGTTACGCATGAACCCACGGTCACGCAGAACATACAACTGGAACCACATCGGACGGTTAATGGTCGGCGCGACTTCTTCAATCGGGCACACGGAGACGGTGGAAAGGGTAAACGGGATCCCTTTCGCATCGGCTGCCGCAGCGGCCTGCACTTCGCCGCGACGGGCATACATGCCGCACAAGCCGACCGGTGCCAGCGCCACCGGCATCGACAGTTTTTCGTTAAACAGCGTGGTTTCCAGGCTTAAATCAGACATGTTCTTCAGCACGCGCTGGCGTAGCGCCACGTCCGATAAGTCTTCCACATTACGACGCAGAGTATGTTCCGCATACGCTCCGCCATCGATGTAGTGGAACAGGAACGGGGGCAGAATGCGCTGGGCTGCGGCGCGATAATCGCTGGCGGCTGAAATAATCATGCTTTGTTCTCCCTGGAATTTTCATTGTGGTCACCGGGCAGGCGGGTAATTCGCGCCTGGCGGGCCTGGTCTTCATCGAATTGTTTAATGGTGGTATGGACGAAACTGAGGTGTGCCATCATCGCCTTACGCGCGCCGTCGGCGTCGCCCGCGAGAATGGCATCTAATACGGCCTGATGTTGCTCCGTCAGCCGGGAAAAGACGGGCGGAACAAGATACATGCGCTGTCGGCTCTGCTTCACCGATGAATGCAGCACGTCGAAGAACCCGCGCATCGTCTGTAACAGCACCACGTTGTGCGAGGCTTCGGCGATAGCCAGATGAAAACGGACGTCGGCCTGTGAGGCAAGATCCGGGTCTTCGCTGAGCGTGGCGTCAAAGCAGAGTTTGATTTTCTCTTTGTCGGCGGCGGTAGCGCGCATCGCCGCATGCCAGGCCGTGCTGGCTTCGATGGCGTGCCGGGCCTCGAGGATATCGAAACTGTAATCCGGGTCGTCGGCCATCAGGGTTTTCAGCGGCTGAACGATGTTTTGTTCAGACCACTCTTCATGCTGCCAGCGGACAAACGTGCCGCCGCCGCGACGGCTGAGCAGCACGCCTTCACTGACGAGCTTCGCCAGCGCTTCGCGCAGCGAGTTGCGCGAGACGCCAAGCTGTATCGCCAGCTGGCGCTCGGCGGGCAGTTTCATGCCCGCTTCCAACTGTTGTTCTTCAATCAGCGCCCGCACACGAGAGGCAATCTCGTCCGACAGGCGTCTGGGCATCACTATCATGGAATCATCCAGGTTAAGACGTAAGCCTGAAGCGTGGTGATCACGCCCACCATGCAGGTGAAAATCAGGCTGTGTTTGACGGTAAAACGGAACAGATCCGACTCTTTGCCGACCAGTCCGACCGCCGCACAGGCGATGGCGATAGACTGCGGCGAAATCATCTTGCCGGTGACGCCACCGGTGGTATTTGCCGCCACCATCAGTACATCGGACACGCCGATTTGCTGTGCGGCGGTGGCCTGCAGGGCGGCAAACAGCGCGTTAGAAGAGGTATCTGAACCGGTCAGGAACACCCCCAGCCAGCCGAGGAACGGCGAGAAGAAGGTAAAGGCGCTGCCCGTGTGCGCCAGCGCTAACGCCAGCGTCGAGGAAAGCCCGGAATAGTTGGAGATAAACGCAAAGGCCAGCACCATCCCGATGGAGTAGATGGGCAGCGCCAGTTCCTTCAGCGTGCTGCCGAATGTCTGAATGGCGGTGGAAGGCTTCATCTTCAGCCAGACGATGGACAGCAGCGCAGCGAACAGGATTGCGGTGCCGGTCGCGGAGAACCAGTCAAATTTATACACGGCCGCGTAGGCGGTGGCTTCGTGGACCACCGGCGGCATGCGGGCAATCAGTTTGTCGAGGAACGGGACCGGTATGTTAATCACCCAGTCGTACAGCGCGCCACCGGGGGCGAACAGGGCTTTAAACGGCGGAACACTCCAGAGGGTCACGGTGGCCGTCAGGAACAGGAACGGCGACCAGGCGCGAACGACCTGTCCGGCGGTATAGTTCGTACGTGCCAGCGTCTGATCGACCTGCGATGCGCCCATGTCGCCAAAGCGGAAGATGCGAACCGGCTGCCAGCGTTTCAGGAACAAGGTCAGACAGACCAGCGATACCAGCGAGGAGATGATGTCCGGCAGTTCCGGACCGATAAAGTTTGAACTGAGGTACTGGGCGATAGCAAACGAACCGCCCGCCACCATGACGGCAGGCCACGTCTCTTTCACGCCGCGCCAGCCGTCCATAATCGCCATGATCCAGAACAGCACGATAATCGTCAGGAACGGTAACTGACGACCGACCATCTGGCCGATTTCAAAGCTGTCCAGCCCGGTAACCTGACCGGCGACCAGAATCGGGATCCCCATTGCGCCAAACGCCACGGGTGCGGTATTGACAATCAGGCACAGTCCGGCGGCATACAACGGGTTAAACCCAAGGCCCACCAGCAGTGCGGCGGTGATGGCGACCGGCGCACCAAATCCTGCCGCCCCTTCGAGGAATGCGCCAAAGCAGAACCCGACAATCAGCATCTGCAAACGTTGGTCAGGGGAGATCGACAATATCGATGAGCGGATGATGTCGAACTGCCCGGTTTTCACCGAGATTTTGTAGACAAACACGGCGGCAATGATGATCCAGGCAATGGGCCACAGACCGTAGAAGAAACCGTACACCACCGAGGCCAGCGCGCGATCGACCGGCATTTTGTAGAACAGCAACGCTACGGCCAGCGCAATAACTACCGTCCACGAGGCGGCAACATAGCCTTTCAGCTTGAGCTTAATCAGTGCGAAAAAGAAGAACAGAATCGGGAGCGATGCGACCAGACTGGAAAGCCAGATGTTACCAGCCGGATCGTAGTTTTGTTGCCAGAGATTCATTGCAGGTCTCCTGAGGGCCACACGCACAATGCAATGAGTCTGTGCTCATCTCGTCGTCACATTATGTGTAAAAGTGGTCCTGCCAATATTGTTGTGTAGGGATAATGACAACGAATGGTTAATCAAATGTTATTTATTGGCAACTGTAGTGTAGGTTCAAATTAATGAATTGTGAACCAGTGGTCGTAACAACTGGGGATTGGTAGGGCCAATTGGAGGGACCGGACAGCGGACGCGCTGCCCGGTAGAAAATCAGAACTCGGTCTTTGCGAAGCCGGTCATCTCTTTCAGGCCCATTTCGCGACCTAAAGCGGTCATCGGGTGAACCACCACCAGACCCCGCACGCTTTTCTTCAGCTTGCCCATATCGGCCTGCTCTTTTTTGGTGATCGCACGGCGGTACGGCAGGTCCATCAGTTTCTGCGCTTCTTTGCTCAGTTTCTGACTATGAACATCACGCAGGCGGGCGATTTCCGCTTCCAGCGTGGCTTTCTCTTTTTCCAGCTCAGCGTATTTATCGGCAGCGTCAACCAGTGACAGATCGGCTTGCTGGTGGCGGATGGCGTCAAGGCGATCGCTCAGACGTTTGATTTCGTTTTTTTCGACTTCTTTCATGGGATGGCTTCTGATAGAAATAAGGTGAATAGCCTATAGTATGCGCGCAGAGCGGGTTTATTCACAACTAATGGGATAAGAATAATCAAATGCCGCGAGTATTCATTTGCTAACTATTTTTCTAATGGACTGATTAATTAAGAATTTTAGACGATAACAGGATCATGTAAGAGATAATTTGCCGCCAATGGATTAAGCACGTTTTCCTTAATGTCATGACGCGGACGATCCTACACTAAAATTGACCGTTGCGTTGAAGCACAGCGGGAACGTATGGAGGATGTAACATGGCGAAAATAGGTGAGAATGTTCCGCTTCTGATTGATAAAGCTGTGGATTTTATGGCCTCAAGTCAGGCGTTTAAAGAGTATCTGAATAAAATGCCTGAGCGTGACGACGTTCCGAGCGAAGTGCCTGCAGAAAATGCGCAGATGTACCTGCAACGGCTGAAATATTACCGGCGCCTGTATCAGCCAGTGCAGGAAAAAGAGTAGCAGGCAGGAAGAGGCTTACTTCTGGAAGGCTTTTTTTAAGCTGATTTTAGAAATCAGCTCAGTCAGGGAGAGAACCATCGTCGAGCGCACCGCTTGCTGGTAGCGCTGGATTTGCATCGCATACAAGCTGGGGTCGGCGGCATCAAACTGTGGCGGCGGCGGCAACGCGACGACGCAATGGAGTTCTGCGAACGGTCCGAGAATTTCATCATCCGTAAAGGCATACTCATTGCCGTCATGATTCATCTCTTCACGCATCGCCATCAGCAGTTCTGCATCTTCATACTCAGGACGACTCAGTACGCCCAGACCGTAGATCAGTTTCAGACGCACAGACAGATCGCCCAGCGGTCCGTCGCCGTCGAGTAACGGTTCTACAGCGTACTTCACTGCGTAGTCATCTTTGCGAAACACCTGAAGCACCAGAATATTTACCGCCTCGGTAAGTAACTCCACGGCGGTGATCAGGAAGCTCCGTACGGTTTTGCCAGCATTCAGACGCTCAAGCACACGATTTTCAAAGGCCTGGGTTTGTTCCATTATTGCCTGCATATCTGACAATCTATTAATCAGGCGCAGGGGCTCCTGCGCCAGTTCCAGCAGCATTACTTTGCGTTATATGCGCTAACGGCCTCGGCAACGACATCACTGTTGATATCCAGTCCGGAAATCTGCGCAAGTGCAGCCTGTGGGCCTTTATCGGCGATCAGCGCGGCCAGTTCCTGCGCCTGCGGATCGTCTTCGCTACGGAAGTGCATCGCGGCAGCGATCCCTTTGACCAGGTTAGCGTGCGGCAGATGGTATTCCAGCGTACCCAGCAGCGGCTTGATCAAACGGTCGCCCGCGCTCAGTTTACGCAGCGGTTGGCGGCCAACGCGCTCAACGTCATCTTTCAGATACGGGTTTTCAAAACGACCGAGGATTTTCTGAATGTATGCCGCATGTTTCTCGGCATCAAAACCGTAGCGTTTGATCAGCACCGCGCCGCTCTCTTCCATCGCCCCTTTGACCACTGCGCGGATTTTCTCGTCGAGAATCGCGTCACGGATGGTCTGATGACCGGTCAATTTTCCGAGGTACGCGGTTATAGCATGCCCGGTGTTCAGCGTGAAGAGTTTACGTTCGACAAATGCCATCAGGTTATCAGTTAATTCCATTCCCGGGATGTTCGGCAACTCGCCTTTGAACTGGGTCTGGTCGACGATCCACTCGCTAAAGGTTTCGACGGTCACTTCCAGCGGATCGTGGGTGGCAGAGGCCGAAGGCGGCACGATGCGGTCAACGGCGGAATCCACGAAACCAACATGGGCGTCAACCCAGGCTTTGTCGTCTTCTGCCAGTGCGTTCATCACATGGCCTTTCAGTTGGGTGGTGCCCCGTACCATGTTTTCACAGGCGATGATATTCAGCGGGGTGGTGATCCCTTGCGCTTTGCGTTTGACCAGGCCTTTGGCGATGGCCGGGGCGATGCGCTCCAGCACGACCGGGCCCACGGCGGTGGTGACCAGGTCAACCTGCGCGATCAGCTCAACAACCTCATCGCCAATGCTGCTTACTGCGTTGACGCCGCTTACGGTATCCACCTGCTCATTTTCACCCACGACATGAACCTGATAGCTATGACGGGCATTCAGGGCGTCGAGCACGACCTGATTTACATCAGCGAATGTCAGTTGTATCCCCGCGTCCGCCAGCAGTTTGCCGATAAAGCCACGACCGATATTACCTGCGCCAAAATGTAATGCTTTCATAGTATTAACCTTCATTAATGTTTTTACCCGAGAGGGCTGGGGTGAGGGAGGAGGCCCTCACCCAAACCCTCTCCACAAGGGAGAGGATTTTGTAGGCCCGATAAGCGTAGCGCCATCGGGCTACGGGGTTTACTTACGACCCGCCAGCAGCGCCAGCACTTCATCCACGCTGGTGGTGTTCGCCAGGCGTTCGATGACAGATTCGTCATCCAGCGCGTTAGTCAGGCTGGTAATGACCTGAATGTGCTCGTTGTTACGGGCAGCGATACCAATCACCAGACGGGCGATGTCGTCTTCTTCTTCACCGAAGCGAACGCCTTGCGGGTACTGGCAGAACACGACGCCGGTTTTCAGTACGCGGTCTTTCGCTTCCACCGTGCCGTGCGGAACGGCGATAGACTCACCCAGATAGGTTGGGGTCAGTTTTTCACGTTCCAACATCGCATCGACATATTCTGGCTCAACATAGCCGCCTTTCACCAGTTGCTCACCGGCGAAGCGAATCGCTTCTTCTTTGGTCGTCGCGGTGCGACCGAGGAAGATGTTCTCTGCGCTCAGTTTGAACAGGTTGTTATCCCCTTCATCGAAGCTGTCTTTCAGGCTATCACGGACTTTTACTTCGTTGTCAGTGTGGCGCTGAGCGGCAACCAGACGCTCGGTCAGGCTGGTGTACAGGCCGCTGTCGAGGAAGTTAGTCAGCGAAATATGCTGCGCCTGCGGGACCTGACGCATCGCACGTTCGGTCAGATCGCGGTGGGTGATGACCAGGTCAACATCCGGCGGCAGGTTGTTAATTGCGCTGTTGGTGACAGAGATCTGGCTCAGACCTGCATCCTGCACTTTCTTACGCAGTACGCCGGCACCCATTGCGCTGGAACCCATACCGGCATCACAGGCTACGATGATTTTACGGACGTGGCTCAGGTCGTTGGTGACATCGCCAGCAGACAGCGGAGTACCGCCTTTGGATTCTGATTTCATGTCCTGCATACGACGAGTTGCGGCTTCAATATCGTCATCTTCTTTCACTTTGCTGGTTTTCAGCAGAATGGCAGAGATAACAAAGGAGACCGCCATTGCCGCACAGATTGCCGCGATGTTAGCGAAGTAAGCCCCTTTTGGCGTCATCGCCAGCACGGCCAGGATAGAACCAGGAGACGCCGGAGAAACCAGACCACCGTTCAGGATAGTCAGCGTGAACACGCCAGTCATACCACCGAGGATAACGGCGAGGATCAGACGCGGGTTCATCAGCACATACGGGAAGTAAATTTCGTGGATACCCCCCAGGAAGTGAATGATTGCCGCACCGCCCGCAGACTGTTTAGCACTACCGCGACCAAAGAACATGTACGCCAGCAGAACCCCCATCCCCGGACCCGGGTTGGCTTCAATCAGGAAGAAGATGGATTTACCCATCTCATGGGACTGCTGAATACCCAGCGGCGAGAAGATACCGTGGTTAATGGCGTTGTTCAGGAACAGGATTTTCGCGGGTTCAACGAAGATAGACGCCAGCGGCAGCATGTCATGGACAACCATGAAGTTAACGCCCGCTGCCAGTATTTTTGACAGAACTTCAACCGCCGGTCCAATGCCGAGGAATGCCAGAATGGCGAGGATCATACCGATGATGCCAGCGGAGAAGTTATTCACCAGCATCTCAAAACCGGATTTGATCTTACCGTCTACCCAGCTATCGAAATGTTTGATTGCCCAGCCGCCCAGCGGACCGGCGATCATCGCACCGAGGAACATCGGCATGTCTGCGCCGACGATAACGCCCATGGTGGTGATTGCACCCACCACGCCGCCACGGTCGCCGCCCACCAGTCTACCGCCGGTGAAACCTATCAGCAGCGGCAGGAGATAAGTGATCATTGGACCGACCAGCTTCGCCAGCGTTTCGTTTGGCAACCACCCTGTCGGAATAAATAGTGCGGTGATAATACCCCACGCGATAAACGCGCCGATATTTGGCATCACCATATTGCTGAGGAATCGACCAAAGCTTTGCACCTTGATCTTAATATCGGATGACATAAAAACACCCCTTCTTATGTGTTTGCTGACGCGCAGGCTGGAAGCCCGAGGTTTTGTTAATGTAGCGGCAGAGGTAGCCGGACCCTGTAGATACTGCGAAATCTGGCACTGAATCGGTAAACTGTCCAGTCAGAGACCTTTGTTGTGATTTGTGTCACACAAATATAGGGGGTGGGGAGGTAATTGATGTGATGTGCATCACAAAATATCTGTGTAGAAAAACAACAAACCTCGGTTTTAACCCATTATTGACATTAATTTGTGATGAGTTTCACGTTTTGTCTTTGGCGATTTGTTGAATGTTTGTGATCTTAATCACAAGAAATTTTCGTCCGGCTTTGTTCCGATGTGATCCTGAGCAGATTCTTCTCGCCGTCAGATCGTCGGATGTCATTAAGTAACCATTCAGCGTGAAAAATAGTCTTTGGCGTGATGGCGAAAATGCAGAACTCGAATTATGTTCAAATCATCAGCCAGTTTGCTTTCGGCTGCCTGCAATTAATATTCTGATTAGCGTGAAGCCGGGGCAGATATGTTTCTAAATTATTTCGCGTTGGGTGTGCTGATCTTTGTCTTTCTGGTGATTTTTTACGGCGTTATTGCCATCCATGATATCCCCTATTTAATTGCGAAGAAACGTAACCACCCGCATGCCGATGCTATTCATACTGCAGGTTGGGTGAGCCTGTTTACGCTCCATGTGATCTGGCCGTTTTTGTGGATTTGGGCAACTCTTTATCAGCCAGAACGCGGTTGGGGCATGCAGTCACACGCTACGCCTGCAGGGCAGGAGACCGATCCGGAGATTGCGGCGTTATCCGCACGTATTACACAACTCGAAAAAAAGCTGGCCGGGGTTAAAACGGCTGATGAGACGACGTTTCCGGAGATCTGACCATGGATCTATTGATTGTATTAACCTATGTGGCACTGGCGTGGGCGGTCTTCAAACTCTTTCGCATTCCGGTGAATCAATGGACTCTGGCAACGGCAGCATTAGGCGGCGTATTTCTGGTAAGCGGTCTGATCCTGTTAATGAACTATAACCACCCGTACACTTTTACTGCGCAAAAAGCCGTTATTTCCATTCCCATTACGCCGCAGGTTACCGGGATTGTCAGCGAGGTTACCGATAAAAATAACCAACTGATTAAAAAGGGGGAAGTGCTGTTTAAACTTGACCCCGTTCGCTATCAGGCGCGCGTGGACAGGCTACAGGCCGATCTGGTCACCGCAACGCACAATATCCAGACGCTGAAAGCTCAACTGACCGAAGCGCAGGCCAATACGACGCGCGTTTCTGCCGAGCGCGATCGATTGTATAAAGATTATCAGCGTTACCTGAAAGGCAGTCAGGCACGGGTTAACCCCTTCTCGGAAAGCGATATTGATACGGCGCGGCAAAACTTTCTGGCGCAGGATGCGCTGGTAAAAGGTTCCGTTGCTGAGCAGGCGCAAATCCAAAGCCAACTGGACAGCATGGTCAACGGTGAACAGTCGCAAATTGTCAGCCTGCGGGCGCAGTTGGCAGAGGCTAAATACAACCTTGATCAGACCATTATTCGTGCTCCCAGCAACGGTTACGTTACCCAGGTGCTGATCCGACCCGGTACTTACGCCGCTGCGCTGCCATTGCGTCCGGTGATGGTCTTTATCCCTGAACAAAAACGGCAAATTGTCGCTCAGTTCCGGCAAAATTCACTGCTTCGCCTTGAACCGGGCGATGACGCGGAGGTGGTGTTTAACGCGCTGCCCGGGCAGGTTTTTCACGGTAAGTTGACCAGCATATTGCCCGTGGTGCCGGGCGGTTCGTATCAGGCTCAGGGCGCACTACAGTCCCTGACGGTGGTACCCGGGACCGATGGCGTCCTGGCGACGATTGAACTGGATCCAAATACCGATGTGGATGCGTTGCCCGACGGTATCTACGCACAGGTGGCGGTCTATTCCGACCATTTCGCCCATGTTTCGGTGATGCGTAAAGTGTTGCTGCGTATGACCAGTTGGATGCACTACCTTTATTTGGATCATTGAGAACTCTGTCACCTGCCTTTTCCCGCTGCGTGAGCCATACTCATTGTTTTGTGTTGGCGAAAAGGACCGAGCATGAAACTCATTGGTAGCTACACCAGCCCGTTTGTACGTAAGATTTCGATCCTGCTGCTGGAAAAAGGCATCACTTTCGAATTTGTTAATGAACTGCCCTACAATGCGGAAAACGGTGTAGCGCAGTACAACCCGCTAGGAAAAGTCCCGGCGCTGGTGACTGACGATGGAGAGTACTGGTTCGATTCGCCGATTATCGCGGAATACATTGAACTGCTGAATATTGCGCCAGCGATGCTGCCTCGCGAACCGCTGGCCTCGCTGAAAGTCCGACAACTTGAGTCGCTGGCCGATGGGATAATGGACGCCGGTCTGGTGTCGGTACGAGAACAGGCGCGTCCTGCCGCGCAGCAATCGGAAACCGAACTGTTGCGCCAGCGCGAGAAAATCAACCGCAGTCTGGATGCGCTGGAAGGGTACCTGGTGGACGGGACGATTAAACCTGACACGGTCAATCTGGCGACTATCGCGATTGCCTGCGCGGTGGGCTATCTCAATTTCCGCCGCGTCTCGCCGGGCTGGTGTGTGAGCAGGCCCCATCTGGTTAAGCTGGTGGAGACGCTGTTCCAGCGTGAAAGTTTTGCCCGAACTGAACCGCCAAAGGCTTAAGCCTATTCGCCAAAGGCTTGATACGTATTATGTCCGTCTGAGCAATCTCACGTTACAATCCCCTCTATGTCGATATCCCTCTCCGTTGTGGAGAGGGCCACCAACAGCCAGGCCTATTCATGACGATCGAAACGCGTTCGCTCTACAGTCAACTCCCCGCCATTGATCGCTTATTGCGTGAAAGTGAATTTCTTACCCTCCGAGAGACTCACGGGCATACCCGTGTCGTTGATCTGCTCCGCCAACTGCTTGATGAAGCGAGAGAGGTGATTCGCGATACGCAAGCGTTGCCTGCATGGTGCGAAGACTGGGCGCAGGAAGTGAACGTCCGGCTGGAAAAAGAGGCCGAGAGTGCGCTGCGTCCGGTTATCAACCTGACGGGCACGGTGTTGCATACTAATCTGGGGCGCGCCTTACAGGCCGAAGAGGCCGTCGCGGCTGTCGCGCAGGCCATGCGCTCGGCGGTAACGCTGGAGTATGACCTGGACGGCGCGGGACGCGGGCACCGCGACCGCGCGCTGGCAGAATTGCTGTGCCGCATCACCGGTGCGGAAGATGCCTGTATTGTGAATAACAACGCGGCGGCGGTGCTGCTGATGCTGGCCGCCTCCGCTGCCGGTAAAGAGGTGGTGGTCTCACGCGGTGAGCTGGTGGAGATTGGCGGCGCGTTTCGTATCCCGGATGTGATGCGTCAGGCGGGTTGCACACTGCATGAAGTCGGTACCACCAACCGGACGCATGCTGACGACTATCGTCAGGCGGTGAATGAAAACACCGCGCTGCTGATGAAGGTGCATACCAGTAATTACAGCATTGAAGGCTTCACCCACACTGTTGATGAATCGGAACTGGCGCAAATCGGCCAGACGCTGGATATTCCGGTCGTGGCCGATCTCGGCAGCGGTTCATTGGTCGATTTGAGCCAGTACGGTCTGCCGAAAGAGCCGATGCCGCAGCAGCTGATCGCCGCAGGCGTCAGCCTGGTGAGTTTCTCGGGCGATAAGCTGTTGGGCGGTCCACAGGCTGGGATCATCGTCGGTAAGAAAGAGATGATTGCACGATTGCAGAGCCATCCGCTTAAACGCGCGCTGCGGGCGGATAAAATGACCCTTGCGGCACTGGAAGCGACGTTGCGTCTGTATCTGCACCCGGAAGCGCTGGCCGAGAAGCTGCCGACGCTGCGCCTGTTAACCCGAAGCAAAGACGCGATTCTGGCTCAGGCGGAGCGGCTTCTGGCCCCGTTAACCGCGCACTACGACGCCGAGTTTGCGGTGAAGGTACTGCCCTGCCTGTCGCAAATCGGCAGTGGCTCTTTGCCGGTTGATAGACTCCCCAGCGCGGCATTAACTTTTACACCACATGACGGTCGCGGAAGCCGTCTTGAAGCCCTGGCGACCCGCTGGCGTGAGCTGCCGGTTCCGGTCATCGGCCGGATTTACGAAGGTCGCCTGTGGCTGGATTTACGCTGTCTTGAAGATGAGACCCGGTTTATGGAGATGTTGTTGAAATGATTATTGCGACCGCCGGACATGTTGACCATGGGAAAACGACGCTGCTGCTGGCCATTACCGGCGTGAATGCCGACCGCCTGCCGGAAGAGAAAAAGCGCGGAATGACTATCGATCTGGGCTATGCCTACTGGCCGCAGCCGGACGGGCGCGTGCTGGGGTTTATCGATGTCCCCGGTCACGAGAAATTTCTCTCAAACATGCTGGCGGGCGTGGGCGGTATCGATCATGCGTTGCTGGTCGTCGCCTGCGACGATGGCGTGATGGCGCAAACGCGTGAACACCTGGCGATTCTACAACTGACCGGGAGTCCAACGCTGACGGTGGCGTTGACCAAAGCCGATCGTGTGGATGACGCGCGGGTGCAGGAGGTTCAGCAGCAGGTGCAGGATGTCCTGCGCGAGTATGGCTTTGCACAGGCGATGTTATTTGTGACGGCCGCCAATGAAGGCCGCGGGATTGACGCGTTGCGCGAACATTTGCTGCAACTGCCCGCCCGTGAACACGCCAGGGATCAGACGTTCCGACTGGCTATCGACCGCGCCTTTACCGTAAAAGGCGCCGGGTTGGTGGTGACCGGTACCGCGTTGAGCGGCGAAGTGAACGTCGGGGATACGTTGTGGCTGACCGGCGTGAATACGTCTATGCGTGTGCGCGGACTTCACGCGCAAAACCAGGCGAGCGAGCATGCCCATGCCGGGCAGCGCATCGCGTTGAATATCGCTGGCGATGCCGAAAAAGAACAGCTTAACCGGGGTGACTGGTTGCTTTCAGACGCCCCACCTGAACCGTTTACGCGGGTGATTGTGGCGCTGGAAAGTCACGTTCCACTCACGCAGTGGCAGCCGCTACACATTCACCATGCGGCCAGCCATGTGACCGGGCGCGTATCGCTGCTGGAAGATAAGCTGGCGGAGCTGGTATTTGATACACCGCTGCTGCTGGCTGATAACGACCGCCTGGTGCTGCGCGATATCTCCGCGCGCGCGACGCTTGCCGGGGCGCGGGTGGTCACACTCAATCCGCCACGTCGCGGTAAACGTAAACCGGAATATCTGCAATGGCTGGCAACGCTGGCGGCGGCGAAAGATGACGGTGCCGCACTGGCTGTGCATCTGCAACGCGGGGCGGTAAATTTGCCCGACTTTGCGTGGGCACGCCAGTTGAATGGCGACGGCATGCGCTCACTCATTCACCAGCATGGTTTTATTCAGGCGGGTTACAGCCTGCTGAATGCGGAGATCGCCGCGCGCTGGCAGCGCAAAATTCTCGACACGCTGGCGACTTATCATGAACAGCATCGCGATGAGCCAGGTCCGGGGCGTGAACGCCTGCGCCGCATGGCGCTGCCGATGGAAGATGAAGCGCTGGTGCTGTTGCTGATTGAGCAAATGCGCGACAGCGGTGATATTCACAGCCACCACGGCTGGCTGCATCTGCCGGATCACAAGACTGGCTTTACTGACGAACAGCAGGCTACCTGGCTTAAGACCGCGCCGTTATTTGGCGACGAACCCTGGTGGGTCCGCGATCTCGCCCGCGAAACCGCCACCGATGAGCAAACAATGCGTCTGGTGTTGCGTCAGGCAGCACAGCAGGGGATGATTACGGCGATCGTAAAAGATCGTTACTACCGTAACGATCGCATTGTGGCTTTCGCCAGCATGATCCGCGAACTGGATCTGGAGAAAGGCTCAACCTGCGCAGCCGATTTTCGCGATCGGTTGGGCGTAGGGCGAAAACTGGCGATTCAAATTCTGGAATACTTCGACCGGATTGGCTTTACTCGTCGCCGTGGAAACGATCATCTATTACGTGATGCGTTATTATTTCCGGAAAAGGGATAATACAATTTATTTAAAATAAGAATGAATTGATACAATAAATAGTTTGAAACGAAAAGAGCACATTAATTTGTAGCCTAATGTGCTCTTTTATTTTTTCATTAAATAAATGACTGCTGCGATCATATTTTATCCCGAGATTCGTTCGTATGCTGCAATTCCTTCTGAAACTATTAAGGATTGAGCATATGGCCGCTTCAACATTTTATATTCCTTCCGTGAATATAATAGGGGCTGATTCATTAAAAGATGCAATGAATACAATGACGGAATATGGCTTTCGTCGGACGTTAATTGTCACGGACAGCGTGCTGATGCAGCTAGGCATGGCGGGTCATATTCAAAAGGCATTGCAGGAACATGATATTTTCAGCGTCATTTTTGATGGCACACATCCTAATCCGACGACAATAAACGTCGCCGACGGCCTGAGGATCCTGAAAGAAAATGACTGCGATAGCGTTATTTCGTTGGGTGGCGGTTCCCCACATGATTGTGCCAAAGGAATTGCGCTGGTGGCCGCGAATGGGGGAGATATCCGCGATTATGAAGGTGTTGATCGCTCGGCAAAACCGCAGTTGCCGATGATTGCGATTAACACCACGGCAGGAACTGCGTCTGAAATGACGCGGTTCTGCATTATCACTGACGTCGATCGTCACATCAAAATGGCGATAGTGGATAAACACGTCACGCCGTTGCTGTCGGTGAATGACTCTTTGCTGATGGTCGGCATGCCGAAATCGTTGACGGCGGCGACCGGCATGGATGCACTGACCCATGCGATCGAAGCGTATGTCTCTGTGGCCGCCACGCCGATCACCGATGCCTGTGCGCTGAAAGCGGTGACCATGATTTCTGACAATCTGAGCATCGCGGTGGAATCGGGTGGCAATGTACATGCGCGCGAAGCGATGGCTTATGCGCAGTTCCTGGCGGGAATGGCTTTCAATAATGCGTCATTAGGCTATGTCCACGCGATGGCGCACCAGTTAGGCGGTTTCTATGACCTGCCGCACGGCGTGTGTAATGCCGTTTTGCTGCCACACGTTCAGGTGTTCAACAGTCAGGTAGTCGCCGCGCGTCTGCGTGACTGTGCGGCAGCAATGGGCGTGCATGTCGCGGGGATGACCGACGCCGAAGGCGCTCAAGCCTGTATCGATGCGATCCGCGCGCTGGCGCGGCAGGTCAATATCCCGGCAGGCCTGCGTGACCTGGGGGTGAAAGAAGAGGATATTCCGGTGCTGGCGACCAATGCGCTGAAAGATGCCTGCGGTCTGACCAACCCAATCCAGGCTACACACGACGAGATCATGGCTATCTATCGTGCGGCGATGTAATTCGTTTATCTGATTATCTGGCTTGCCGATCGGACTGGATTTGCAGGCCGGATAACGTGACCACAGTCGTAAAGCTATCACGACCTGGCGAGAAAATCGCCAGCGCCGACTACCCTTGTTATACCCCTGTAGCAAGGAGACGATCATGACCAATAATCCCCCCCGTATTCAACCCGGCGAGTATGGTTTTCCCCTGAAGTTAAAGGCCCGTTACGACAACTTTATCGGTGGCGGCTGGGTTGCCCCGAGTGATGGCGAGTATTACCAGAACCTGACGCCCGTTACCGGGCAACTGCTATGCGAAGTGGCTTCTTCCGGTAAAAGGGACATTGACCTGGCGCTTGACGCGGCTCACAAGGTGAAAGACAAGTGGGCGCATACTTCTGTTCAGGATCGGGCGGCGATTCTGTTCAAAATTGCTGACCGCATGGAGCAGAATCTCGAACTGCTGGCGACGGCGGAGACCTGGGATAACGGTAAACCGATCCGTGAAACCAGCGCAGCGGATGTCCCGCTGGCGATCGACCACTTCCGCTATTTCGCCTCCTGTATTCGTGCCCAGGAGGGTGGGATCAGCGAAGTGGATAGCGATACGGTGGCTTATCACTTCCACGAACCGCTCGGTGTGGTTGGGCAAATTATCCCGTGGAACTTCCCCTTATTGATGGCGAGCTGGAAGATGGCGCCCGCGCTGGCGGCAGGTAACTGCGTGGTGCTCAAGCCCGCGCGCCTGACGCCGCTGTCCGTTTTACTGTTGATGGAAGTGATTGGCGATCTCCTTCCCCCCGGCGTGGTGAACGTGGTGAACGGCGCTGGCGGTGAGATTGGTGAGTATCTGGCGACCTCGAAACGCATTGCCAAAGTGGCATTCACCGGCTCAACGGAAGTCGGGCAACAGATCATGCAGTATGCCACGCAGAATATCATCCCGGTCACCCTGGAGTTGGGCGGGAAATCGCCAAACATCTTCTTCGCCGACGTGATGGACGAAGAAGATGCCTTCTTCGATAAAGCGCTGGAAGGCTTTGCGCTCTTTGCCTTTAACCAGGGCGAGGTCTGCACCTGCCCGAGTCGCGCACTGGTACAGGAATCCATCTATGAACGCTTTATGGAGCGCGCCATTCGCCGCGTAGAAAGCATCCGCAGCGGTAACCCGCTGGATAGCGTGACGCAAATGGGGGCGCAGGTCTCTCATGGACAGATGGAAACCATCCTGAATTACATTGATATCGGCAAGAAAGAGGGGGCGGATGTCCTGACTGGCGGACGACGTAAGCAGCTTGAAGGTGAGCTGAAGGACGGCTATTACCTCGAACCGACGATCCTGTTTGGTAAGAACAATATGCGCGTGTTCCAGGAGGAGATCTTTGGCCCGGTACTGGCGGTCACAACGTTCAAAACAATGGACGAGGCGCTGGAGTTAGCCAACGATACCCAGTACGGTCTTGGCGCGGGCGTCTGGAGCCGTAATGGTAATCTGGCGTATAAAATGGGACGCGGCATTCAGGCAGGACGCGTGTGGACCAACTGCTACCATGCTTATCCGGCCCACGCGGCCTTTGGCGGCTATAAGCAGTCTGGGATCGGACGCGAAACCCACAAAATGATGCTGGAACACTATCAGCAGACGAAATGCTTGCTGGTGAGTTATTCCGATAAACCGCTGGGACTTTTTTAACTGACGGCGTTATGCCCGATGACGCTTTGCTTGTCGGGCCTACGATAATATCGTGACTCGTAGGCCTGATAAGTTACTTTTCGGAGAATTTCCGGGCTAATTATATAATGCAGCGGTTGCCTTAAGTTCATCACTAAACGTGTAAATATCATCCAGCGTTTCGATTGGATGGCGTGTTTCGTTCTTTTCTAAATCGAACAATCCAATATATTTCTGATTTCGATTGAAGTGTAACCGGCAAATGGGTTTTCGGTTATTGTCGTCAATCAATATGCCAAAGTAGCTTTTTGTATCTCGGTGCACAATTCTTGGAGCATCGATAACTGCTCTGGTTATTGCTTTAACTATATGAAACCCCTCAAGTTCATCTGCTGTTGTTTGAATGTCGACTTCATCTTTAGTGATGATTTCCATCTCAGGTTCTGGCGATTCTACTACTGGAGGAACATTACCACCCATTGCTGATTTTAGCCGCTCATTGATTTGAGAGTTTATATACTGGCTGGCGGCTTTTTGTGTTAGTACTGTAAAGGTATCTTTAACTTTTTGCGTCAAAATGCCGTCATGAATTCTTGATGCAAAAAATTTAACAAAATCTTCTTCAGGATTGTTAAGCTGTGTATGAAGAATTTTTTTAATCATGCTGACATATTTTAATTCACCGGCAGAGTTAATGATAGATTCCAGGTCAAAGGCTGATTTTGTTAGTTTCTTTATTTCCGGAATAACAAGTTCATCTAAATCAAGAAGATTGACTTCTAAAAATGGTTTTTCATCCATTTTATTAGGTGCATCTAAATCAGTAAAAAATTTATACTCTTGTCCGTTAGTTAAAATAGATATTCTGGCATTAGTTACATGAAAATAACGGAAAAGTTGGGAGGCATGATTTATATTGAGAGGCTCACCTATTTTTTTACACTCAATCAATATTTGAACTTCGCCATTTTTCAGTATGGCATAGTCTATTTTTTCACCTTTTTTTGTACCAATGTCGCAAACGAATTCAGGAATAACTTCCGTAGGATCAAAGACATCGTAGCCTAGCACATTATTGATGAAGGGCATGACGAAAGCATTTTTCGTGGCTTCCTCCGTCTCAATAGCACCTGATTGTTGCTTTATTTTTGAGGCTAATGAGTTTAACTTTTCCATAAATTCTATAGTCATAATATCCTCATGGTACATTGCTATTATATTGGTAACGAATCACTACGTTGATACCTGACAACCGTAAATTTATTCACACTAAACTCATGATAACGGTTGATAAACAAGTAAAAACACTAAAGCTATAATGCACAAAGTAGCAATTTTCCGTACATGAGATTCGTCACGTAATCGAAAAATAGCGCTACTTTTAATGTAGGATTAGTTTTGATGAGACTCTCAAGGATTAAGTTTGCCTAAAAGTCGACTTCATACAGTGTTGGGTGATAGGAAATTGAACGGGTAGCAGCAGGCTGGAGTGTTGCTACCCTACATGACGATTAATCCATCACCTTCACCTGTAACGGACGGAAACGGCTGTAAACCCACAGTCCCAGGCACGCAATCGACCCGATGAAAACGGTAAACAGTACCGTGATAAACACGCCGCTGAACAGCGCGGCAGGAATAGCCAGCAAACCGTGTACGGGTTGATCGTTCCATTTCACCAGGTCGAAGCCAAAGAGACTCAGAACACCGCAAACAAAACTGAAAGATATCATTGGGATACCAAGACCAATGAGTAATAACCGGTAGATGATGGCAGCGTTGATGCGCTTGAGGCTAACGGTGGATGAAGCTTCCGCGTTGTTCATTTTTGTTCCTGTCGTATTAGTGTTAAAACATAATAAACTGCGACTTGCCTAAAAAACAATACACTAAAAAATATACAGTATATAAAAAACCATATGTCGATATATAAATATGAGAATTGCATGGCATCTGGTCATTCCACTATCATTCTTAAACCCTTTTATTTTTGACTATATCCTCTGGGGGGAATATGTTTCTTGATTATTTTGCACTTGGGGTGCTTATTTTTGTATTTCTGGTTGTTTTCTACGGAATTATTATTTTGCATGATATTCCTTATTTAATTGCAAAAAAACGCAATCATCCTCATGCCGATGCCATTCATGTCGCAGGGTGGGTGAGTTTGTTTACATTACACGTTATCTGGCCTTTCTTGTGGATTTGGGCCACGCTATATCGTCCGGAGCGCGGGTGGGGAATGCAAAGCACTGAGCCTGGCGTTGTGCAACTCCAGGAACGTATTGCCGGACTGGAAAAACAACTGGCTGACCTGAAATCCTCCACTGCCGGGTATTAATTATGGATTTACTGATTATCCTGACCTATGTGGCTTTCGCATGGGCGATTTTTAAGATCTTCAAAATTCCCGCCAATAAATGGACGATCCCGACAGCGGCGCTGGGTGGGATATTTATTGTCAGCGGCTTAATCTTATTAATGAATTATAACCACCCCTATACGTTTAACGCGCAAAAAGCGGTGGTGTCTATTCCTGTTGTTCCGCAGGTCACCGGCATGGTGATTGAAGTGACGGACAAGAAAAATACGCTGATTAAAAAAGGTGAGGTGTTGTTCAGGCTTGATCCCACGCGCTATCAGGCCCGGGTGGATCGTCTGTTGGCGGATATTGTGACGGCGCAGCATAAGCAGCATGCGTTGGGTGCTGAACTGGATGAAATGGCCGCTAATACGCAGCAGGCAAAAGCCACGCGGGACAAGTTTGCGAAAGAGTATCAACGCTATGCACAGGGGAGTCAGGCGAAGGTGAATCCGTTTTCTGAGAGAGATATTGATGTTGCGCGGCAGAACTATCTGGCGCAAGAAGCCTCGGTGAAATCGTCAGCGGCGGAGCAACAGCAGATTCAAAGCCAGTTAGACAGCCAGGTGTTGGGTGAGCATTCGCAAATTGCCAGTCTGAAAGCGCAGCTGGCCGAGGCGGAATATAACCTTGCACAGACCATCGTCCGCGCGCCGAGTGATGGCTATGTGACTCAGGTGCTGATTCGCCCGGGAACCTATGCAGCCTCGTTGCCCCTGCGCCCGGTGATGGTATTTATTCCTGCTCAGAAGCGGCAAATTGTCGCGCAATTCCGCCAGAACTCGCTGTTGCGACTGGCGCCAGGCGATGAAGCGGAAGTGGTGTTTAATGCCTTACCGGGCAAAGTATTCAGCGGTAAGTTGGCTGCGATAAGCCCCGTGGTGCCGGGCGGGACGTACCAGGCTGGCGGGACGTTGCAGTCGCTGAATACGGTGCCGGGATCGGAAGGCGTCATTGCGACGATTGAGTTGAACGAACATGCTGATTTAAGCACATTACCGGATGGGATCTATGCGCAGGTAGCAGTCTACTCCGACCATTTCAGCCATGTCTCTGTCATGCGTAAAGTACTGTTACGTATGACCAGTTGGGTACATTACCTCTATCTCGACCATTAATTGTCGTTGACGGATGCTTGCTCGGGCCGCAACAAGTGTGCTTGAGCAAGTTGGTTGCGTATTTCACGCAGCATTTCATCAAGCACATACTGCACTCGCCAGGGCTGGTACTCCCGCTTTCGGAAGATTGCAACCAGGTCCAGCCACCACTCATTTTGTGCAGGAAAGCAAGGTACCAGCGTACCGGCCTGGAGATCGCCTTGTACGCTTTTATCAGGGGCAAAGACAATGCCCAGATGATTACGCGCCAGTTCCAGCGCCGACTGGGTGTTGTCACAAACGTAATTTCCCGTGACGCGATAATCACGAATCTCTTTACTCCCGGTGACGTTAAACCGCCAGATATTAGCGTCATCAATCATCATAGAATCAATCAGAATACAGGAATGATGCTCAAGATCGTCAGGTTGATGAATAGGATGCATCTCAAGATAAGTGGGGCTGGCGAAAGCGGTTACTGCATATTTGGTGATAAAGCTGGCAACCAGCGATTCGTCCTTGGGATGGGCATAGGTAATTAACACATCACAGTCATCAGGGAATTCAACGCCTTCAAAAAAGGCTTTCCGCTCAAGATTACACGTTTTCAGCGACAAAGTGATGTCGCCAATATCGTTGATTTGCGCAATGACGTGTTTAGACAAGTAAGCGATGATGCCTGTCGGCGCGTACACTGTTACCCGTCCCCGCTTTTCGTGCTTATAATCAGCAATGAAATGGTTAAGCTGCTCGTTTCTGTCGAGCATGTCATTAATGTAGGGCAGGAGCGCCACGCCAAAAGGCGTCAAGGTGAGTTGCCGGGTCGTCCTGTCAAAGACCTTAAGACCGATTTTTGATTCAAAATCAGCAAGATACTTGCTGACATTGGCCTGTGCGATGCCAAGCACGGTAGCAGCATGGCTGATGTTTTCACTGGCAGCTATTACCGAAATGATCTTTAACTCCCGGTGCTTGAGTTGTAATTTATTCATCGCAGCAGCTCAATATATATAAGTTTTTATATATTACTATATAAATATGGGCCTTGCACCGAAGAATTTGTAAGCATTATTATTTCCGACGATTTGTGGCTTATTTTAAATGGAATGTCGGCATGTTAATTAAACGCAATATAGTAGCACTATTTGCTTTCTCCTTTATCGCCAGTGCATCAGCTTCAGAATTATCCATCGGTGCGGGTGCGGTATATAATGAATCTCCTTATCGTGGGTATAATGAAAATACCCATGCCATTCCCCTCATTAGCTATGAAGGTGAATCATTCTATGTCCGGCAGACCGCTCTGGGCTACATTTTGTCTAAGAGTGAACAAAATGAATTTAGCGTGACCGCCTCCTGGATGCCGTTGGAATTTGATCCTTCTGATAACGACGACCACGCCATGAAAAAGCTCGACAAGCGCGACAGCACAATAATGGCGGGCGCGGCATGGTATCACCATGAAAGTTGGGGCAGCGTGAAGGTCTCTGCCGCCGCCGATGTCCTGGATAACAGCAACGGCTGGATGGGGGAATTATCGCTGTTCCGCAAAATTCCTGTCGGCCAACTTTCTCTGATCCCATCCGTCGGCGTTTTCTACTACGATGAAAATTTTAACAATTACTATTATGGTGTTTCAGGTAGCGAATCCCGCCACAGCGGCTTAGACCGTTATTCCGCGCAGGACAGTTGGGTTCCTTACGTCAGTCTGACCGCGAAATACCCCGTCACCGACAATATTGTTCTGATGGCGAGCGCGGCTTACAGCGTGCTGCCGGATGAAATTAAAGACAGCCCGATGATCGATCGTGACGATAGCTTCACCTTCCTGTCAGGTGTGAGCTGGCGCTTCTAAAGACGTGAGAAGACTTGCCGGATGGTGGCCATTACCCCGGCCTGGGATTGTGTAAATTCGAGGTCCGCTGCCATTCGGCATATTTCTACCGCTATTCTGATAAGAGAACTACACTGTAATGGTAATTGTCCCGGAACTGCCTGTTGCCGGGAGTCACTCCCCTCTCCATGAAGCATAGTTGACCCATACAGCATATTAAACTGTAGTTTGTGATAAATATGCCCGTTTAACTTGCGCCGTCGAATATTCACACTGAAATAGAGTGATGCTCTGATAATTTGTTTTTAGATATTATTTAACAGTGTCTGGATTTATCCTTCAGCTATTCATTCTGCACTTTACCAATAGCGAGATTAAAATGATCGCTTCAGGTATCTATTGAAATTAACTCTATTTTTTTTAAACTTGCGTAAGACAATATCTACAAGGACTTACACATGTTTAGCTATCGATAGTTCAGTAAAACGTGAGTATGTAATGATGGAATACCAGTTACATGGATTTATGATAGGTCGGGAAATATTTTTTGACATCAATGAGTCGAGAATTTTCAGGCTTCCGGTAAATAAAATGGACAGTGTAATTGCATTTGGTGGCGTATTTTTTAACCACACGATGTTACGCTTGTTTGTTTATCTTTTACTGAACGCCCGGACCCATTATGTTTCAAAAGATGAGTTACTCGTCAACGTCTGGGAAAAAAATGAATTAAGTGCTTCGACACAGCGTTTGTCTACGATGGTAAAAAATCTCAACAACAAATTATATTTGCTGGGATTACCCCAGCATTCCATCGTCAGCGTAAAAGGAAGCGGATACATACTGGCACTGGATAATATTCAACCGCTCTACAGTGTGGTAGATGAGGCAGATTATCAAATATAGGTATCACTCAATCGAGTGCCAGCTTATTCCGTAGCGTGATGTCGCCTGCGGATTATTACCCCTGGACGTCAACGCCCAGGGTTTTTTTTATATGTCAGGCAGAAAACGAGTCGCAAACATAAGGCGAATCCCCTGAACGTTTCAGGCATCTGACAAAATTCGACCATTTCCCTTGTTTGATCAAGGCAGCCGCGTCATTCTCTCTGGCACTCTGTGGTTTTACGGCGGAGGGAGGGAGCAATGAACCGGTTTATCATGGCGGATGCGGCAAAGTGTATTGGCTGTCGTACCTGCGAAGTCGCATGCGTGGTCTCGCATCAGGAGAATCAGGACTGTGCCGCGGTGTCAGCAGGACATTTTGTCTCACGCATCCGGGTTATTAAGGAAAATACGTTCACCACCGCCGTTGCCTGCCACCAGTGTGAAGATGCGCCGTGTGCCAATGTCTGCCCGACCCAGGCCATTCGTCGCGATCGTGGACATATTTTTGTTGAACAGGCGCACTGTATTGGCTGCAAAAGTTGCATGCTGGCTTGCCCGTTCGGCGCAATGAACGTCGTCGCGCAAACCTCGCGCGTACAGGCAGTGAAATGCGATCTCTGTTGGCATCGTGATACGGGACCTGCCTGCGTGGAGGCTTGCCCGACGGGGGCATTGAATTGTCTGGATGCGGCGAGCGTGCAACGTCAGCGTTTACACGCTCAGCCTTTATAAGCGCGTCACCCGGCCTGGTTGGGCCGGGACAGCGTTACTGATTTTCCGCCCAGGCGCGTTCTACCTCTTCAGCCAGAATTTTTACCCCAGCTTCAATTTTCTCCGGATCGGGAACATAGTTCATACGCATACACTGGTGCGTGTGCGGCCAGGGCTTATCGAGCCCCGGGAAGAAGTAATGTCCCGGTACCATCAGCACACCACGTGCTTTCAGGCGCTGGTAGAGCAGTTCGGTGGTGATGGGCAGGTCCTGGAACCACAACCAGAGGAAAATCGCCCCTTCAGGTTTGTGAATTAAGCACCGATTTTCAGGTAAATAGCGGCGGATGATCGCAATAGTCTGCTGAACGCGCTGTAAGTAAAACGGCTTGATAACCGTTTCTGACAGTCTCATCAGGTCGTTGCGCTTAATCATCTCGCACATCATCGCCGGTCCAATCCCGCCGGGCGCGAGGCTGATGATGCCGTTCATATTGGCGATAGCCGTGATGATTTTTTCATTGGCGATGATGATGCCGCAGCGTGAGCCAGGCAGGCCTAGCTTGGAGAGGCTCATGCACAGCACAATGTTGGGATTCCACAGCGGACGCGCTTCGCTAAAAATAATACTCGGGAACGGTACGCCATAGGCATTATCAATCACCAACGGAATACCGTGCTGGTTGGCAAGCGTGTCGAGTTTTATCAGCTCTTCATCTGTGATGACGTTACCCGTCGGATTGGTTGGTCGGGAGACGCAGATCATCCCGCTCTCTTCGCCAATGCGCAGATGTTCAAAGTCAACGTGATACTTGAACTGGCCCTCTGGCAGCAGTTCAATATTCGGTCGCGCCGAAACGAACAGATCCTCCTCCAGCCCGGAATCCGCATAGCCGATGTATTCCGGCGCAAGAGGGAATAGTACCTTTTTGGTGGTCCCATCGGCGCGACGGCCAGCAAAAAGATTAAACAAGTAGAAAAATGCACTCTGACTGCCGTTTGTTAGTGCAATATTCTGCGGTTCGATATCCCAACCCAGATTCTCACGGAGTAGCGAAGCGAGCGCGGTCAGCAGCTCGGTTTTCCCCTGCGGACCGTCATAATTGCAAAGCGCATCAGTGAGTTTGCCGTTTTCCAGCATCTCAGTCAGGAGCGTATGGAAGTAATCCTGCATCGCCGGGATTTGTGCCGGATTTCCGCCGCCCAGCATGATTGCGCCAGGGGTGCGTAAACCGTCATTGAGGTCCTCCATCAGGCGGGTAATGCCTGAATGGCGGGTGAATTTGTCGCCAAAAAGTGAAAATGTCATAACGGATGGTCTGTCAAACGCTGAGTCGAAGTGGGTTACCTTAACGCTAGCACTGGCAGGGTGCAAATCGAGCTGAAATGCGTGTTTTGGCGTTTTGCGCTTATAATTTTCATAAAGGTGGCGTTTTGTTCTGTGGCGTCTGAGGGGTTTCAACCCTCAGACGCCGGTTCACGTTAGCGCTGACCCGCCCAGATGACCATTACGGTGTCGTCGCCGTGCTGGCGCACGAAACCGTACCCTTGTTTGAGTGAGAGCGTGGTTTGTCGGCCTGCGCCGATGGCCGGATGTCGGGCTCTGAACTGACCGAGGCGCTGCCAGTGGGTGACATTGTCGGCTAATTTACCGCTGACATCCTGCCAGTTCATATCTGAACGCGTGCCCTGTAACGGATCGGAACCCGTAGGACCGAAAGGCCGTAAGGAT
Source organism: Citrobacter sp. Ct235 (assembly GCF_030332305.1). Taxonomy (NCBI): domain Bacteria; kingdom Pseudomonadati; phylum Pseudomonadota; class Gammaproteobacteria; order Enterobacterales; family Enterobacteriaceae; genus Citrobacter; species Citrobacter sp. Ct235. The sequence goes on along the minus strand of NZ_JAOWIC010000041.1, from coordinate 258,904 downwards.
TCATCACCATAGAATATTTGAACGGCACCGGGGGCTAACAACAGCAACTCAGCCGCTTTATCACCACCTTCGCGGAACAGGCGAGTATCGTGCGAAGAGAGGTAGCTCAGCACATTAAAACCCTGTAATTTTTCCGCCATCTGTTGCCAGGTGAGATCCATACCAGACAGGCAATCGACTGTTTTTGCAGCCTGCTCCTGATAGTCAAAGTTGATCATGGCGTCAAAGCCGTGGCGATAGTAATCGCTTTGCATCACGCCGTGGCCCCAGGCCTCGCCGGTCATCCAGAACGGCTTATCATCGAGCGCTTTGTCCGGGTTGGCTTTTTTCCACTCCACCAGCGCCGCGCTGGCCTGCGTTTTTAGCTGTTGCCAGGCCGGAAGTTCGACGTGTTTCGCGGTGTCGACGCGAAATCCATCGACACCGTAATCGCGCACCCATTGGCTCAGCCAGTGGGTCAGATAATCCCGGGGCGTGTAGCCTTCAATGGCTTTTGCGCGTGTATCGGTTTTGTGTTGATAAAACACCGGCAGGCCGGAGGGGATCGTCGACTCGGTCTTCAGATCCGGCAGAAAAGCCAGCGACATCGTGAGATCGTCAAAGCCAGGGTTGTCGTAATCGCCAATATCAGTACGGATCCACGCTTTCCCCCACCATTTTTCCCAGGCGGCCTTATCGCTAAAGTTGATGTAATCATTGAAGCTGTGCCAGCTTTGTCCGGCAGCGGGTTTCCAGTCTGTCCAGCGATCGCCGAGCGTTTTTTTCAGCTCATCGCCAGAAAGATAGAGCGCGCCGAACTGATATTCCTGCATATCTGCAAGCGTCGCGTAGCCGGTATGGTTCATCACCACATCAAAGAGAATGCGGATCCCACGCTGATGTGCGCCGTCAATCAACGCGCGCAGATCGTCCTCACTGCCCATGTTGGCATCAAGGGTGGTCCAGTCCTGGGTGTAATAACCGTGATAGGCATAGTGCGGGAAATCGCCTTTTGTGCCGCCGCCCACCCAGCCATGGATTTGTTCGAACGGCGCGCTTATCCACAACGCATTCACGCCCAACTGTTGCAGATAATCCAGTTTGCGGGTCAGACCGCGCAAATCGCCGCCGTGAAACGTGCCGATTTCCTCCATGCCGTCTTTATGGCGACCGTAACTCTGGTCATTCGAGGGATCGCCGTTCTCGAAACGGTCGGTCAGCACAAAATAGACCGTGGCGTTGTGCCAGTCGAACGGAGCAGACGCATCGGTCTCAGCCCGTTCCAGCAGTAACAGACCGTTACTGGCCGGAGCGGGTTGCAGGGTTATTCGTCCGTTTTTAACCATGGCGGTCTGTCCGCTGTAAAAATCGCGCACCACGCTGCCTTCCGGGAAGGTCTGTGCGACCTCTAACGTCAGTGGCGAACCCTCCCACGTCGGACACTGGCGCACCACATCTGCTGTCGGTTCGGCCTCGCGCGGCACCGTAATCATCAATGTTGGCGTGCCAGAGCGGGTATCGATTTCCAGCGTGTAACTGCCGTCTTTGAACAGGCGCCACTGCGGCGGGGCGCCTTCGCACGGGATCAGCGAAAGCATCTGATTGAGTTTTATCGCGTTAGCCGGCTGCCAGCACTGTTGGTCAAAATTTAGCGTTAATGAGCGTGTACCCTTTGTCAGCTCAGCGTGGCTGGCAAACTTACCGGTTCCCTCGGCGGTAAAGGCGGGGAAGCCCTGAGACGTCCATGTTGCGGCGCTCGCGATACCTGGCAGCAGCGCGAGGGCAATGGCGGCAAGTTTCATGATGCGGTCCTTTTTGCGGCGATTTTAATCAGTTTGCCTGAGAACCCGCTGACGAAACTCATCCTTCAACCGCATTCAATCAGGATGAGGGGTACGGATGAGTGATTTAGGGCAAAAAATAGCCTTGATTTGCGATAACCACCACAAATCTTTCGAATTAGTCCCTCGCGGGATAGTTTATGCGTGACACGGTTTCGGAATTGGCCTATTCATTAGGGTGCTCTTGATCGCTATTTTTGATATGATTTGAGATTCGAATCTCAAAATTGTGAAAAATAAAAGGTGTTGGAATGATTCAATCCGACCAGGAGACCTAATGATATTGACTCCCATGCGACGATATGGGGCAATGATTCTTATGTTACTCACCATGGTATTTTCGGGTGAGGTGCTGGCAAAGACGCACACAACAACATCGAGTCAGAAGTCCCACGTAACCAAGACAAGTCATAAACAGGTAAGCAGTAAACAAGAGTATTCTCGCAATAGTGCAAAGAGCAGTTCACTTCCTGATTTGCGAAAATACCCTTCCGGAACACCAAGAAAAAAAGCGTTTCTCCGGACCGTTATGCCTTATATTACCAGTCAAAATGCTGCGATCACGGCCGATCGTAACTGGCTGATCTCAAAGCAGTATCAGAACCGTTGGTCACCGACCGAGCGTGCGCGTATGAAAGACATCGCGAAGCGCTACAAGGTGAAATGGTCTGGCAATACGCGGAGCATTCCGTGGAATACGTTGCTGGAACGCGTAGACATTATCCCGACCAGTATGGTGGCGACGATGGCTGCGGCAGAAAGCGGTTGGGGTACCTCTAAGCTTGCGCGTAGCAATAACAACCTGTTCGGCATGAAGTGTGCGAAAGGGAGTTGTAACAATGCGCCAGGTAAAGTGAAAGGTTACTCTCAGTTCGATTCCGTCAAAGAGTCGGTCAACGCCTATGTGATCAACCTGAACACGCATCCGGCTTACGCCTCTTTCCGTAAATCGCGCGCACAGCTGCGTAAAGCGGATCAGGAAGTGACGGCGACGGCGATGATTCATAAGCTGAAGGGTTATTCAACGAAGGGACAGAGTTACAACAACTATCTGTTCGCGATGTACCAGGATAACCAGCGATTAATCGCAGCTCATATGTAATCCCGAACGCCTTCTGCAAAGAAGGCGTTTTTGTTTCTACCTTACCGCATCACACCAACACTTCACTGTTCAGATCGCGATACTCTTTCGGCGTAGTGTCGTACTCTTTCTTAAAGACAGAATAGAAATATTGCAGTGAAGGATAGCCGCACATCTGCGAGATTTCGTTGATCGACAGCGTCGTGGAAATCAACAGGCTGCGCGCTTTCTCCAGCTTTTCCGCGTGAATCACCGCGTGAATGGTCTCCCCCACTTCTTCTTTAAACCGCTTCTCCAGATTAGAACGTGAAATTCCGACCGCATCCAGAACCTGATCCACTTTAATGCCTTTGCAGGCGTGGTTACGGATATAGTGCATCGCCTGAATGACGGCGGGATCGGAGAGGGAACGATAGTCTGTCGAACGGCGCTCAACAACGCGTACCGGAGGGACCAGAATGCGCTGAAGCGGCAGTTCCTCATTTGCCAGCAGGCGATGCAGCAGCTTTGCCGCCTGATAGCCCATTTGCCTCGCGCCCTGAGCCACCGACGACAGCGCAACCCGTGACAGATAGCGGGTTAGTTCTTCATTATCAATGCCAATGACGCACAGCTTTTCGGGTACCGGAATATGCAGGTGTTCGCAGACCTGAAGCACATGACGAGCGCGGGCGTCGGTGACCGCTATAATGCCCGTCTGCGGCGGCAGGGTTTGCAGCCAGTCTGCCAGCCGATTCTGTGCGTGTTGCCAGAGTTCCGGCGCGGTTTCCAGTCCCTGATACACCACGCCACGATACTTTTCCTCCGCCACCAACTGGCGGAAGGCATGCTCGCGTTCAGCAGCCCAACGCTTTCCGCTGGAGGCGGGCAGGCCGTAAAAGGCAAAACGGTTGACGCCTTTTTCTTTCAGGTGCAGAAAGGCGCTTTCAACGAGGGCATGGTTATCGGTGGCAATGTAGTGGACGGGGGGATAATTTTCCGCCAGATGATAGGAGCCTCCGACACCGATGATGGGCACATGGACATCAACTAACAATCGCGCGATCTCGTCGTCGTCATAGTCAGCAATAACGCCGTCACCTAACCACTCTTTGATGTTATCAATACGGGCGCGGAAGTCCTCCTCTATGAAGATGTCCCATTCGGATTGCGAGGCTTGTAGATATTCACCGACCCCTTCCACAACCTGACGGTCGTAGGCTTTGTTGGCATTAAATAACAGGGTAATACGGTGACGTTTATCAAACATGTTTCTGTCTCTGCTCAATCTTTCATAAACGACAATGCCGGACAGGTGTGACCGGCATGAAAATAGCCCTATTTTTCTGCAGTTCAGGCGCGGCGTTTTGTCGCCGAATCCATCCACACTGCCAGCAACAGAATTGCGCCCTTCACGATGTACTGCCAGAACGTTGGGACATCCATCATACTCATTCCGTTGTCCAGAGAAGCCATAATAAATGCGCCCATGACTGCGCCTGCGACGCTGCCGACACCGCCAGCCAGGCTTGTTCCGCCAATGACGCAGGCGGCAATGGCATCCAGTTCAGCGATATTTCCCGCTGATGGCGACCCGGCACCGAGACGCGAACTGAGGATAAGCCCGGCAATCGCCACCATCAGACCGTTGATGGCAAATACCGCCAGCTTGGTCCGCGCGACGTTAATGCCGGAAAGCCGGGCGGCCTCCAGATTGCCACCGATGGCATAAATACGTCGGCCAAATGCGGTTCGCGTGGCCATAAACATCCCGGCGAGCAGCAAAAACACCAGCAGCAGAACAGGCGTCGGCACGCCGCGATAATCATTCAGTAGCCAGATGGCACCTAACACAATGATGGCGGTCAACGCCTGGCGACCCACGACGCTGGTTGATGCCGGGGCGCCGAGCCCCAGGGACTGCCGACGCATGCGTCCACGCCACTGCCAGCCGATAAACGCCATCAAACCGATCGCGCCGAGGGTGAAGCCCAACCCATTGGATAAGTAGCTTTGCCCAATTTGCGACATAGCAGAACTGGTCGGCGATACGGTTGTACCATTGGTGATGCCGATCAGGATACCGCGAAACGCCAGCATCCCGGCCAGAGTCACAATAAACGACGGGACTTTGCGGTAGGCGACCCACCAGCCATTCCAGGCGCCGAGCAGTAACCCCAGCGCCAGCGTTACAATAATGGTAAACGGCAGCGGCCAGCCCAGCCAGACGTCACAGATAGCCGCGACGCCCCCCAGCAGCCCCATCATGGAACCGACAGAGAGATCGATTTCCGCTGAGATGATGACGAACACCATGCCGACCGCCAGGATCCCCGTAATCGCGGTCTGGCGGAGCAGGTTGGAGACGTTACGTGCGCTGAGATACGCACCGTCCGTTGTCCAGGTAAAGAACAGCATGATCACAATGATGGCCGCGATCATCACGAACACCTGGAGATTTAGCGATTTAACCCCGGGAAAAACGCCCGTCAGTGGGGCGGTGAGTTTGACTTCAGACGGATTGTTTTTCGACATGATGTTCGCTCCTCAAAGCGGCTTCCATCACCTGCTCTTGCGTCAGGTTATGATTGACCAGGTTGGCTTTCAGTTTTCCTTCGTGCATCACCAGAATGCGGTCGCTGAGCCCCAGAACTTCGGGCAGTTCCGACGAGATGACGATAACGGCGATGCCCTGCTGAACGAGCTGGTTAATGAGCTTGTAGATTTCATATTTCGCGCCGATGTCGATACCCCGGGTGGGCTCATCAAGGATGAGAATTTGCGGGTTGAGCAACAGGCAGCGCGCCAGAATCGCTTTTTGTTGATTCCCGCCGCTCAGACGTCCGATCGCCAGCTCAGGAGAGGAGGTTTTGACTTTCAGACGTTGCAGGGATTCGAGGATGCATTTGTGTTCGGCTGCATCGTCTAGCTGGCTCACCTTGCCGGTAAACTGATCGAGCGCGGCGAGAGTAATGTTTTTCCCCACCGCCATGACCGGCACAATGCCATCGCGCTTACGGTCCTCCGGGACCATGGCGATCCCGTGGGCGATGGCTTGCTGACAGTTGCGGATATTGACGGACTGGCCGTCAATCACGACTTCACCTTCCCAGCGTCCGGGCCATACGCCAAACAGACACTGAACAAGTTCTGTGCGTCCTGCGCCCACCAGACCGGCGATCCCCAGAATTTCACCGCGCTTAAGCGAGAAGGAGACGTCATTCACGCGGCGAATATGGCGATTGACGGGATGCCAGGCAGTGAGATGATCAACGCGTAAAATCTCTTCACCCATGGTGTGAGGTTCGCTGGGGTAGAGTGCGGTGAGCTCGCGACCAACCATCATGGTGATGATATCGTCTTCGCTCATGCCAGCCGCGTCGCGGGTGCCAATATGCTTGCCATCACGGATCACGCAGATCGTGTCGGAAATGGCCTTCACTTCGTTCAGCTTGTGTGAAATGTAGATGCAGGCGATATCGTGCTGTTGCAGATCGCGGATGATCTCCAGCAGCACGGTCGTTTCCTGCTCGGTGAGTGACGCTGTCGGCTCGTCCAGAATCAGCAGGCGCACCTGTTTATTCAGCGCTTTCGCAATTTCAACCAACTGTTGCTGACCAAGTCCCAGATCGCCTACCCGGGTATCGGGAGAAATAGCCAGGCTGACCTGATTGAGCAATTTTTGGCAGCGCAGGGTCATCATGTCGTAATCAAGCACGCCATGACGGCTTATTTCGCTGCCGAGGAAAATATTCTCCAGCACGGTTAAGTGTTTAACCAGTGCTAACTCCTGATGGATGATGGCAATCCCTTTGCGTTCGGTATCACGAATATGGTTGGCCTGTAGCGTTTCTCCGGCAAATGTAATTTCACCTTCGTAACTACCATGGGGATAAATACCGCACAGCACCTTCATCAGCGTCGATTTACCCGAGCCATTCTCGCCGCATAATGAAATAATTTCACCGGCATTCAGTCTGAGGCTGACGTTATCAATCGCCTTGACGACACCGAAGGTTTTGGTGATGTTCTTCATTTCAAGTAGACAGGACATAGCGACTCCGCAGTAGCCAATGAGAGATCCCGGCGTGATGGGAAATGCGCGCCCTCAGCGGTTGCCGGGGCGCTGCGCTTACAGTTCGCTCTGCTTATGGAATCCGTCTTTAATCACGGTCTCATTGATGTTGTTTTTGTTAACGTCAATCGGCGTCAGTAAGCGGGAAGGGACATCTTTCAGACCGTTATTTAACGTAGCGTCGGCTTTAGGTTGCTGTCCGTTGCCCAGTTCTACGGCGATTTCGGCGGCGGTATTGGCCAGCAGCGTAATCGGCTTATAGACGGTCATGGTTTGTGTTCCTGCGACAATGCGTTTGATACCCGCAAGGTCGGCGTCTTGACCTGAAATCGCCACTTTCCCTGAAAGCCCCTGCGCACTGAGCGCCTGAACCGCCCCGCCTGCCGTTGCGTCATTGGAGGCGACAACCGCGTCAATGTTGTTATTGTTCGCGGTTAAGGCGTTTTCCATTATTTTCAGCGCATTTTCCGGCAGCCAACCGTCAACCCACTGATCGCCCACCACCTTTATTTTTCCGGAATCGATATACGGTTTTAAGACTTTCATCTGCCCGGCACGGAAGAGTTTGGCATTATTATCGACCGGCGAACCGCCCATCAGAAAATAATTTCCCTGAGGGACGCGCTCAACTAATGCCTGAGCCTGTAACTCACCCACTTTTTCGTTATCAAATGAAATATAGAAATCAATGTCAGCGTCATTGATCATGCGGTCATAAGCTAAAACTTTAATACCTTCCTGTTTCGCCTCTTTAACCACGTTACTTAATACTTGTCCGTTATAAGGAATAATAACGAGGACATCCACCCCTCGGTTGATCATATTTTCAATCTGCGACATCTGGGTTTCTTCATTCCCGTTCGCGGATTGCACAAAGACTTTAGCGCCAAGCGATTCGGCTTTGCTGACGAAAATATCGCGATCTTTCTGCCAGCGCTCGAGGCGCAGGTCATCAATCGCCATGCCGATTTTAATTTCTTTGGCATGTCCCGCCACGCTGGTAAGCAAAAGGGAGGTGCAGACAGTGAGTAAGAGATTCTTCATCTTCATAATCGTGATGCCTTTTGTTAGAGGGAGCAACAATAAAAGTAACAATCACAGCATAAGACGTTGCAGAATTTAGCAATTCATACGGGGAAGACAATTACAGATTTTTATCTTGCGGTTACGAAATTTGGTTTATTTCCTGAATTATGACCAGGATCTTACTTTTTACCGTGGGGACTGGATGTTGCATTTATGCCAGCAGAGTACCCATTTTTTGCAAATGGATATTTTTATTTTGCGAGGTGGCGCACACTTGTGAATTCTCTCAATAGCAGTGTGAAATAACATAATTGAGCAACGGGAATAGAGTGACCAATATTACGGCATGACCTATCACCGCCGTATTTCCTGATTATGGAGTTCATTATGCAGGCATATTTTGACCAACTCGATCGCGTTCGTTATGAAGGTTCCCAATCCACTAATCCGTTAGCATTCCGTCATTACAATCCTGATGAGATCGTTCTGGGCAAACGGATGGAAGATCATCTGCGTTTTGCGGCCTGCTATTGGCACACCTTCTGCTGGAACGGGGCTGATATGTTTGGTGTTGGGGCGTTTAATCGTCCGTGGCAGCAACCGGGCGATGCGCTGGCGCTGGCGAAGCGTAAAGCTGATGTCGCGTTTGAGTTCTTCCACAAGCTGCATGTTCCGTTCTACTGCTTCCACGATGTTGATGTTTCGCCGGAAGGCGCGTCGCTAAAAGAGTACAAAAATAACTTTGCTCAAATGGTGGATGTGCTGGCTGAGAAGCAAGAACAGAGCGGCGTGAAGCTGCTATGGGGCACGGCAAACTGTTTCACCAACCCACGTTATGGCGCCGGGGCGGCCACGAACCCGGATCCGGAAGTCTTCAGTTGGGCGGCCACTCAGGTGGTGACAGCGATGGATGCCACGCACAAACTGGGCGGTGAAAACTACGTGCTGTGGGGGGGACGTGAAGGATACGAAACCTTGCTCAATACCGACCTGCGTCAGGAGCGTGAGCAAATTGGCCGTTTCATGCAGATGGTGGTTGAGCACAAACACAAAACGGGATTCCAGGGCACGCTGTTGATCGAGCCGAAACCACAGGAACCGACCAAGCATCAGTATGACTACGATGCGTCGACCGTTTACGGCTTCCTCAAGCAGTTCGGTCTGGAAAAAGAGATCAAACTGAATATCGAGGCTAACCACGCGACGCTGGCGGGCCACTCATTCCACCACGAAATCGCGACGGCAATTGCGCTGGGTCTGTTCGGCTCTGTGGATGCTAACCGGGGGGACGCACAGCTGGGCTGGGATACTGACCAGTTCCCGAACAGCGTAGAAGAGAACGCGCTGGTGATGTATGAAATTCTCAAAGCTGGCGGTTTCACCACCGGTGGTCTGAATTTTGACGCCAAAGTGCGCCGTCAGAGTACAGATAAGTACGATCTGTTTTATGGCCACATCGGCGCGATGGACACGATGGCACTGTCGCTGAAAATCGCGGCACGCATGATTGAGGGTGGCGAACTGGATAAGCGCGTCGCGAAGCGTTATGCCGGCTGGAGTAGCGAACTGGGTCAGCAGATCCTGAAAGGACAGATGTCGCTAAGCGAACTGGCGCATTATGCTGAACAGCACAACCTGGCACCGGTACATCAGAGCGGCCATCAGGAGCAGTTGGAAAACCTGGTGAATCATTACCTGTTCGATAAGTAATCGACGTCACCGGGTGACGCAGTGCTTTCCCGGTCGGTTGTTTTTTACAGGCCCGGTGAGCATTGTGTCACCGGGCATTTTCAGTTTAAGGAACCCACTTTATGTATATCGGGATCGATCTTGGCACCTCGGGCGTGAAAGCGATTTTGCTCAATGAGCAAGGCGAGGTGGTCGCATCGCAAACGGAAAAACTCACTGTCTCCCGTCCTCATCCGCTCTGGTCGGAACAAGATCCCGAACAGTGGTGGCTGGCGACGGACCGCGCCCTGAAGGCGCTGGGCAAACAGCATTCATTAAGCAAAGTAAAAGCGCTGGGGATTGCCGGGCAGATGCACGGCGCGACGTTGCTCGACAGCCAGCAGCAGGTACTGCGACCGGCCATTCTGTGGAATGACGGACGCTGTGGCGAGGAGTGCGCGTTGCTGGAGTCAATGGTGCCGCAGTCGCGGGCTATCACCGGTAACCTGATGATGCCTGGATTCACAGCACCGAAGCTGCTGTGGGTACAGCGTCACGAGCCTGCGGTTTTCCGCCAGGTAGCGAAAGTGCTGCTGCCAAAAGACTATCTGCGTTTACGCATGACGGGTGAGTTTGCCAGCGACATGTCTGATGCCGCGGGAACGATGTGGCTGGATGTGGAAAAACGTGACTGGAGTGACGTGATGTTGAATGCCTGTGGCCTGACTCGTGACCATATGCCTGCGCTATTCGAAGGGAGTGAGATTACCGGCAGGTTGCTGCCTGATGTCGCAATGGCGTGGGATATGCCTGCGGTTTCTGTTGTTGCGGGTGGTGGCGACAATGCCGCAGGTGCGGTGGGCGTGGGAATGTTCAACGCCGATCAGGCCATGCTGTCTCTGGGGACGTCCGGCGTCTATTTTGCCGTTAGCGACGGTTTCCTGAGCAAGCCCGAAAGCGCGGTACACAGTTTTTGCCATGCGTTGCCTGAGCGCTGGCATCTGATGTCGGTGATGTTAAGTGCGGCCTCCTGTCTGGACTGGGCGGCGACGTTAACCGGTCTGGTGACGGTGCCGGCGCTGATTGATGCGGCGCAGCAGGCTGATGATGCCGCAGACCCCATCTGGTTTCTGCCGTACCTTTCAGGTGAGCGCACGCCGCATAACAATCCTCAGGCGAAAGGCGTTTTCTTTGGTCTGACCCATCAGCATGGGCCTGCTGAACTGGCGCGCGCGGTGCTGGAAGGGGTCGGCTATGCGTTGGCTGACGGGATGGACGTGGTACATGCCTGTGGCGTTAAGCCGCGTAGCATCACGCTGATCGGCGGTGGTGCACGCAGCGCGTACTGGCGGCAGATGCTGGCGGATATCAGCGGTCTGCAACTGGATTATCGCACCGGTGGCGATGTGGGGCCGGCGCTGGGAGCCGCCCGTCTGGCGCAAATAGCGATGAGCCCGGAGAGATCGTTAGTGGAACTGCTGCCACAACTCTCGCTTGAGCAGACGCACATGCCCGATGCGCAACGTCATAGCGTTTATCAACAGCGCCGCGCAATCTTCCGTCGTCTTTATCAGCAATTACTTCCACTCATGTCCTGAGCCTGAATCCCTCCTGGTCGCAGGAGGGATTTATCTAATCGATAAGAAAATCAAAATAATAGATTAATCGCATGAATGAATTCTGAATTCTCCTGCTGACAATATTTTTCGTTGTTGTCTTTACGGGGTTGTCCCTACTCTGATTCCCTATTGGATAAGGGGATTCAGTGAACAGCTCAACGTTGATTTCATGGTTGTTGCTCATTTCAGGCACATCGACTTACGTTATCGGCTTATGGATGGCATGTCCGTCACTGAGCGGAAAGGGCTATTTTCTCAGTATCCTGGTGACCGCAATGTTTGTTACGTACGTTTATCTGCGTGAGGCAATGCGCGAGCAACTCGACGACCGCTTAGTCTCCACATGTCAAATGGTGGCGCTGATTACGCTTGGCTTATTTCTGGTTGGGATCATCAATGCGCCGCTTTCGCTGAGTGAACGGGCCGTCTATCTCGTGGCGCTGTGCGTGGGTTTGCAGGGATTCGTACGCGTGGTTCGGGTTAAATAAAAGGAGATCACATTGCTGTGGTGCTGTCTGGTCTGCTATCTGCTTCGCCGCCTGAAACGGCGTTCGGCCTAATTTCCCCCCAATGCCCGGTTCAAAAGACCGGGCATTTCAACGTCAACTGACCAGTCTGCGCGTATCGAATCGTTGTAACAGCATTGAAAGCAGTAAACTGCCTGCGAGGGTGGCGCTAAAGATCCACAGTATATCCAGCGGTGGCCAGCGTTTGATGTCCAGTCCGCCAGTGCGTAACGCATGAATAATGAGCGCATGAAAACCATAAATGCCGAGCGAATGGCGGGAGATCAATCCCAGGCCAGGGACGGTTTGCGTGTTCAGCGTGTTTTTGACCAGAGTAAGCAGTGCGACGGCGCAGATAAAAACCATCGGCCCGCAATAGAGATACCAGGTATCGGCAAAATTACCGCGCCACTGCAATTCATGCAGCGTCCCACGAGATATGACCCACACCGCAACCACGAAAAGCCCCGCGCTTAGCCAGGAAAGCGCACTTTTTTGCGTCTCCATCATGCCAATGGCGCGCCCCAGCATTCCGTACAGAATGTAGTAAAAGGTATCGCCGTTGATATACAAATTAATGGGGAGCCACTCGAACCCGCCCACTTTTTGCGACACGGTGTTTGGGTTGGCGAGGATGCCAATGACCACCATCAGCACCAGCAGCATTTTGCCGCTGACGTTTTTTACCTGAATCAGCGGTGAGACCAGGTAGATTACGGCAATCGCGAAGAAAAACCACAGGTGATAAAACACCGGCTTTTGCAGCAGGTTTTTTAAGGCGAGTCCGGCGTTAATCGAGGTAAATAGCGTGATGTAGAGCAGGGCGACGGCGCTGTAGAACAGCAGGCACAGCGCGATGCGTAAAAAATGGCGCGATTGCGCGCTGCGCTCGCCAAAAAAGAGATAGCCCGAAATCATAAAAAACAGCGGTACGCTGACGCGGGATGCCGAATTCAGTATGTTGGCAAGATCCCAGTTAACGGAACTGACGCTCTGTGCATTTGTAATGTACCAGGTTGTGGTGTGAATCATCACCACCATCAGACAGGCGATCCCTCGCAGGTTATCAATCCAGAAAATTTTGGGCTGCATCAGTTCCTCTGTTTTCGTTTCAAAAATGCTCTGACTCACATTTTGTCAGCCTGTCTCGCTGGATTAATCTGAGTTTTTACACTAAAGCTTGTGATGGTCCGATGAGATTCGCAAAATGCGTCTGCCACACCGAACGTAATAATAATAAGACTGATCAGTAAATTAGGCGGTAATAAAATGATGATGAAATCTTTCTTTCCAGCAATGGTGATGCTTCTGCTGGTAGGATGTACAACCTCTCAACAACCGCCGATGCAAAAGGCGCAGAAAGCGAAAGTCAGCCCCACGCGCACGCTGGATATGGAAGCGTTGTGCAAGGATCAGGCTGCGCGGCGCTATAACACCGGCACGCAGAAAATTGATGTCACGGGCTTTGAACAATTTCAGGGGAGTTATGAGATGCGCGGTGCTACCTTCCGTAAAGAGAGTTTTGTCTGCTCTTTTGACGCGGATGGGCAGTTTTTACATCTTTCCATGCGCTGAGCCCTGCCTTTTTCCCGTTTCGTACTGTATATCTTGCAGTCAGCGGGTATACTGATCCCTTCCTTTTAAAACCACACGTATCCAGCACGAAATACTATGCAAAAGTTTGATACCAAGACCTTCCAGGGCCTGATCCTGACATTACAGGATTACTGGGCTCGTCAGGGCTGCACCATTGTTCAACCTTTGGACATGGAAGTGGGCGCAGGTACCTCGCACCCGATGACCAGCCTGCGCGCGTTGGGGCCAGAACCGATGGCAACCGCGTATGTGCAACCTTCTCGTCGTCCCACTGATGGACGCTACGGCGAAAACCCAAACCGTTTACAGCACTACTATCAGTTCCAGGTGGTGATTAAGCCCTCTCCGGACAACATCCAGGAGCTGTATCTCGGGTCGCTGAAAGAGCTGGGCATGGACCCCACCATTCACGACATTCGGTTCGTGGAAGATAACTGGGAAAACCCAACGCTGGGTGCCTGGGGTCTGGGCTGGGAAGTGTGGCTGAACGGGATGGAAGTGACGCAGTTCACTTACTTCCAGCAGGTTGGCGGACTGGAATGTAAGCCGATCACCGGTGAAATCACCTATGGTCTGGAACGTCTGGCGATGTACATTCAGGGCGTAGACAGCGTTTACGACCTGGTCTGGAGCGACGGCCCGTTGGGTAAAACCACTTACGGCGACGTGTTCCATCAGAACGAAGTGGAGCAATCCACCTACAACTTTGAATACGCGGATGTGGACTTCCTGTTCACCTGCTTTGAGCAGTACGAGAAAGAAGCGCAGCAACTGCTGGCGCTGGAAACCCCACTGCCGCTGCCTGCCTACGAGCGTATTCTGAAGGCCGCCCATAGCTTCAACCTGCTGGATGCGCGTAAGGCCATCTCCGTCACTGAACGTCAGCGCTACATTCTGCGCATTCGTACCCTGACCAAAGCGGTGGCAGAAGCTTACTACGCGTCCCGTGAAGCCCTCGGCTTCCCGATGTGCAATAAAGACAAATAAGAGGCGGCCATGTCTGAGAAAACTTTCCTGGTGGAAATCGGCACTGAAGAGCTGCCACCAAAAGCCCTGCGCAGCCTGGCGGAATCTTTTGCTGCGAATGTGACTGCGGAGCTGGACAACGCCGGCATCGCGCACGGTCAAGTCGAATGGTTTGCGGCGCCGCGTCGTCTGGCGCTGAAAATCGCTAATCTGGCAGAATCCCAGCCCGATCGCGAAGTTGAAAAACGCGGTCCGGCGATTGCCCAGGCATTTGATGCCGAAGGCAAACCGAGCAAAGCAGCAGAAGGCTGGGCTCGGGGGTGTGGCATTACCGTTGATCAGGCCGAGCGCCTGACGACTGATAAAGGCGAATGGCTGCTGTATCGTGCGCTCGTGAAAGGCGAAAGCGCCGAAGCACTGCTGCCGAACATGGTAGCCACGTCGCTGGCGAAACTGCCGATCCCGAAACTGATGCGCTGGGGAGCGAGCGACGTGCACTTCGTGCGTCCGGTACACACCGTCACCCTGCTGCTGGGCGACAAAGTCATTCCGGCAACCATTTTGGGTATCCAGTCCGATCGCGTCATTCGCGGCCATCGCTTTATGGGCGAGCCGGAATTTACCATCGACAATGCCGACCAGTATCCGCAGATCCTGCTGGAGCGCGGTAAGGTCATTGCCGACTACGAACAGCGTAAAGCCAAAATCAAAGCGGATGCGGAAGACGCGGCGCGCACCATTGGCGGGAATGCCGATCTGAGCGAAAGTCTGCTGGAAGAAGTGACTTCGCTGGTGGAATGGCCCGTCGTACTGACGGCGAAATTCGAAGAGAAATTCCTCGCGGTACCTTCTGAAGCGCTGGTGTACACCATGAAAGGTGACCAGAAGTACTTCCCGGTCTACGCCAACGACGGCAAACTGCTGCCGAACTTTATCTTCGTTGCGAATATCGAATCGAAAGATCCACAGCAAATCATCTTCGGTAACGAGAAGGTGGTGCGCCCGCGTCTGGCGGATGCCGAGTTCTTCTTTAATACCGACCGTAAAAAACGTCTGGAAGACAATCTGCCGCGTCTGCAAACCGTGCTGTTCCAACAGCAACTGGGTACGTTGCGCGACAAGACCGATCGTATTCAGGCGCTGGCGGGCTGGATTGCTGGTCAGATTGGCGCAGACGTTAACCATGCTACCCGTGCGGGCCTGCTGTCGAAGTGTGACCTGATGACCAACATGGTCTTCGAGTTCACCGACACCCAGGGCGTGATGGGCATGCACTACGCCCGTCACGATGGTGAAGCGGAAGATGTCGCTGTTGCTCTGAATGAACAGTATCAGCCGCGCTTTGCCGGTGATGACCTGCCGTCTAACCCGGTTGCCTGCGCACTGGCGATTGCGGACAAGATGGATACCCTGGCGGGTATTTTCGGTATCGGTCAGCACCCGAAAGGGGATAAAGATCCGTTCGCCCTGCGTCGTGCTGCACTGGGTGTGCTGCGCATTATCGTTGAGAAGAACCTGAACCTCGACCTGCAGACGCTGACCGAAGAAGCGGTGCGTCTGTACGGTGACAAGCTGACCAACGCTAACGTCGTTGATGACGTCATCGACTTCATGCTCGGCCGCTTCCGCGCCTGGTATCAGGATGAAGGCTACACGGTGGATACCATCCAGGCGGTACTGGCGCGTCGTCCGACTCGCCCGGCAGATTTCGATGCGCGTATGAAGGCGGTCTCCCACTTCCGCACTCTGGAAGCGGCCTCTGCGCTGGCGGCTGCCAACAAGCGTGTTTCCAACATTCTGGCGAAGTCTGATGAGACGCTGAACGAGCGTGTTAACGCCGCGACGCTGAAAGAGCCGGAAGAGATCGCGCTGGCGATGCAGGTTGTCGTGCTGCGTGACAAGCTTGAACCGTACTTTACCGAAGGCCGTTACCAGGACGCGCTGGTGGAACTGGCTGAACTGCGTGAGCCGGTTGATTTATTCTTCGAAAAAGTGATGGTGAACGTCGAGGATAAAGAGCTGCGCGTTAACCGTCTCTCGATGCTTGAAAAACTGCGCGAGCTGTTCCTGCGCGTAGCGGATATTTCGCTGCTGCAATAAGCGTGGCGCCAGCAATAAAAACCTGCCTCCGGGCAGGTTTTTTTATGGGTACAGTTTGGACAGGGCCGTCAGCGCACTTACTGCAGCCGCAGTTCTGTCAGACAGGTCTGGCTGTCATCCTTCGTGGCAATCGCGTGTGACGCCGTTTTGCCGTTGTAGCTCACTTCTATTGTCCCTTCGATGTGGCGCGGCAACCAGACGCCGATAAACCCGTTCTGATAGCTTTTGATGGGTTTCTGAATCAACACATCGCCTTTCTTATCCGTCACTTTAACGTTGAACGTGGTATCCGGCATTTCACCCTGACAGCCGGAAAGGCTGTGGTTAAAGCACGGGTGCGTCTGTTGTTGGTAAGGCGCAAAGGAGAGATAAAACTTTTCGCCCAGCGGCAGGGTATACATCTGCCCATCAGAGGCGAGTTTTAACTCGGTACTGGTGATGGAAGCCGAATACGGTAGCGGACGGGACTGCGGCGTTTGATCGATGGTATCCACGATCTGTTCGACTGACTTACCGGCAAGACCATGTTCGGCAAGGAACGCGGCTTCTGGTGATGCAGCAAATGCGGTGCTGCTGGCGAGTAAACCTAACGTAAGGAACAAAGGGAGTCTGGACATAGTGTCAATTCCATGTGTAAAACAAGGT
The DNA here is from genome assembly GCF_030332305.1 of Citrobacter sp. Ct235. NCBI lineage: Bacteria > Pseudomonadati > Pseudomonadota > Gammaproteobacteria > Enterobacterales > Enterobacteriaceae > Citrobacter > Citrobacter sp. Ct235. The sequence goes on along the minus strand of NZ_JAOWIC010000041.1, from coordinate 241,823 downwards.
TTTTACTATAAAGCTTACCCTTAGGGAAAGGTCAAAGCCTGGACAGGTAAAGTAATGCAAAGAAGGGGAATGGGGATGGCAAAAGGTGAAAGAGAGATAAAAAAAATCCCCGCCGTCTGGCAGGGATCTTGAATTCTGAGCTTATGTAAGCTTACAGGCTGGTTACGTTACCAGCTGCCGGGCCTTTAGCGCCGCTTTCGATGGTGAAGGAAACTTTCTGACCTTCATCCAGAGATTTGTAGCCTTCGTTCTGGATAGCAGAGAAGTGTACGAACACGTCTTTAGAGCCATCGTCAGGAGTGATGAAGCCGAAACCTTTGTCAGCGTTGAACCATTTTACGATACCAGTCATTTTACCGGACATAGTGTATTACCTTTTAAAAAATAAGTGTGCCTTTCGGCGATATGGCGTGCTCTACAGATTTTTTAAGCGTTAAGGAAATGCGCACTACGAGGGGTATCAACGATAACTCTTGAAGGGGACTACCTTACTAAACTGCTTTAATGGTCTGTACGTCAAACCGTGGGACGCATTAACTCATGTAACGCCAGTTGATGCAACTGTTATTTTGCTCCTGGTGGGTTAAGTGGTCAGAAAACGGCCCTGTATCAGGACCGTTCATTAATCATTGTCGACTACTCCATCAACTGCTTACTCAATGCCGGGTTAGCCTGTATCAGGCGCATCAGCTTCAATTCCGTACTGGAGGGTTTAACGCGTTTTGATTCCCACTCCTGTACCAGTGCAACCGTTACGCCTAACGCTCTGGCGAAATCATCTGTTTTAAGTCCACTCCCTCGTCGTAGCTGTTCAACTTCGCTAAAGGGGCTTGGCTTATTTGTCAGGGTGATTCTTGATGATTCTTCTTTAAAAACAATTTGTTCCAGGCTGCTCAGCAGCTCAAACATAGGATCTTTAGATTCCATTGAGAACTCCTCTAAATCACACTGCGGGATCGTGAATTTCATCGAAGCCAGTTAAGAATAGTCGCAAAAGAGAAAGTATGGAGGGCGTCACATTTTCAGGGGAGAGAAAGACTCGTTTCAGCGACGAGGGGAAGGCGGATGAGTAGCCTGCTAAAGATCTGATAACGGGCGCTATATCACGCGTGACAGAGAGAATTGTAAAGATTACGAAAATCTGACTATTTCCTGGCAGGTTGTTACCTGCCAGGAAGGGGACATCAGGCTTTTTACGCGGCGTGAGTCGGCGATTCTGCCAGTGTTGAGGAAGTAGAGAGCTGGCGTTTACCTGCCCAGTATTTCACCATCAAGGCAAATGCGGAAACCAGTGCCGGAATCGCAAGGAATGTGAAGATGGTTTCAAACGCGAGCTGTGCCTGCATCAGGAAGGCACCGCTAAACGCACCGAGAATGCCACCAAAACGGCCCAGACCTAACATCCATGCCACGCCGGTCGCACGGCCCTGCGTGGGGTAAAAACCTGCCGCCAGCGCGGGCATGGACGATTGTGCGCCATTCATGATCGTCCCGGCGATAAAGACCATCACTCCCATGAGCACCAGGCTGCTGGTGGAGAACCCTACCAGGCAGACGAACACCCCGGTCAGCAACCAACCGACCGCGACCACTTTGTTCGGGTTGAATTTGTCCATCAGCGCACCCAGCACCAGGACGCCAATCCCGCCGCCCAGCGGGAACAGGGCGGTTATGATGGACGCCTGACTCAGCGTGGCCCCCGTTTCACGGATCAGCAGCGGCAGCCAACTGGTCAGCAGATAGAAGATCAGCAATCCCATAAAGTAGGTCAGACACAGCATCACCGTGCCCAGCGCGTAACGCGGCGAGAAGATGACGCCCAGTGCCGATTTCTCTTTAATCTGGCCGGTTTCACGCAGGACAAAGTGCGTTGCTTCCGGCAGCGGGGCGATACGGCGCAGAATAGTGCCTATCTGCTGTTGTGATTTGTTCTTTACGACCAGATAACGGGCGGATTCTGGCAGCAGGAAGATCAGCACCACCGCCAGCGCCAACGGCATTACGCCGCCGAGGATCAGCACGCTTTGCCAGCCGTAATGCGGAATCAGCCAGGCGGAGATAAACCCGCCCATCGACGACCCAATCGGGAATCCGACGAACATCAGATTCACCAGCAGCGCACGGCGGCGTTCAGGCGCATATTCACTCATCAGGGTTGCGGCATTGGGCATCGCCGCCCCCAGGCCCAGACCGGTTAAAAAGCGCAGTGCCGTCAGTTGGTTCAGCGTGCCGGCAAAGGCGGTGAGCAGGCTGAAGCCGCCAAACACCAGAATCGACATGATCAGGACTTTTTTGCGACCGATACGATCGGCCAGTGGACCCGCAGTGAGCGCCCCCACGGCGAGACCGACCAGCGCCGCGCTCATGACCGGGCCGAGTGCGGATTTTTCAACCCCCCACTCCTGAACGAGATCGGAGGCGATGAACCCAATAATCGCGGTATCGAACCCGTCCATCGCGACGGTCACAAAACACAGCACGAGGATCATCCACTGGTATTTTGAAAAGGGATGCTCGTTAATAAACGCTTGAATATCAGTTGTTCTGTTTGTCATGCGGTCATTCCTGCGAAAGCCACGCGGGGGACAGAGGGCGTTTTTATTTTCTCCACCGCTAGCGTTTGGATTAATTGTGCGATTATCGAACGTTTATTCGGTAATCGTTCAACTAATCAAAACATCGAAGTCCTTGTTCGGCAATCATCCTGCCGTGGTAAACGTGCGATAATCGTACGAATTGCCCCTGCTCTGGCTTTGCTAACGATGAAACTCTATTAAAATCATAGGACTACTTCATGGCAATACCCCCACGGCAGAGACGGTAAATGTGATGCAATTAACAATAAAGCAACAAATCAACGATCGGCGTTCCGCCATGCGAATTTCCGCCACAAGATTACGCGTAAGGGGTATCCTGCGAGCCTGACCTGGACTATCCTTGTAAGCCGTAAGGCACGCGTGTTGCGTTGTGCGCATTTTTGGGTGAAAGGAGTATTAAAATGGCGACAGGTAAGTCCTGCTCTCGCTGGTTTGCGCCTCTTGCGGCGTTATTAATGGTAGTTAGCCTGAGTGGGTGTTTTGATAAAGAAGGCGATCAGCGTAAGGCATTTGTCGATTTTCTACAGAATACGGTGATGCGTAGCGGCGAGCGTCTACCCACCCTGACTGCCGATCAGAAAAAACAGTTCGGCCCGTTTGTTTCTGATTACGCCATTCTGTATGGCTACTCGCAGCAGGTGAATCAGGCGATGGATTCCGCGTTGCGTCCGGTCGTTGATAGCGTTAACGCCATCCGTGTGCCACAGGATTATGTGACACAACGTGGGCCGCTACGTGACCTGAACGGTTCTCTCGGCGTACTGGGCCAGCAACTGCAAAATGCGAAACTACAGGCGGATGCGGCGCATGGCGCACTGAAACAGACCGATGACCTGAAGCCGGTGTTTGACCAGGTGTATAAGAAAGTGGTGACGACGCCAGCAGACGCGTTACAGCCGCTGATCCCGGCCGCGCAGATCTTCACTCAGCAGTTGGTCCAGGTGGGTGACTTTATCGCGCAGCAGGATACGCAGGTTAGCTTTGTGGCGAATGGTATTCAGTTCCCGACGTCGCAACAGGCAAGTCAGTACAACACATTGATTGGGCCGTTGGCCTCGCAGCATCAGGCATTTAATCAGGCCTGGACTGCGGCGGTAAACGCCATCCAGTGATGAAGTTGCCGGGCAGGCGATAGCGCCTCCCGGCCGTTTTGTTATCCTGCTACCTGCGGGTTCACGCAGTTCTTCTCGACCTTCCCTTGCAGTGCATCAATCAGGTTATCTACCGCGCAGGCCGCCATGTTATAGCGCGTTTCATGCGTAGCCGAACCAATGTGCGGCACCGCCACGACGTTGTTCAGCGACAGCAGCGGCGAGTCAACCGGCAGTGGCTCCTGTTCAAACACATCCAGTCCAGCAGCATGGATCTCGCCCTTTTGCAGCGCGGCAATCAGCGCATTTTCATCGACGACCGGACTGCGCCCGGCGTTGATGAAGATGGCAGAGGACTTCATTTTGGCGAACTGTTCTGCCCCAAACAGATGATGGGTCTCGTCGGTCAGCGGCAGGATCAGGCAGACAAAGTCCGATTCCTGCAGCAGCGTATCGAGGTCGCAGTAGCGGGCGTTGAAGCGTTCTTCCGCTTCCTGATGGTGACGGCGGGCGTTGTAGAGAATCGGCATGTTGAAGCCGAAGTGGGCGCGCTGCGCCAGCGCAAGGCCAATGCGTCCCATACCGACAATACCCAGCGTTTTGTGGTGCACATCGATACCAAACCAGTCGGGACCAATGCTGGAGGTCCATTCGCCGACCTTCACACGCTCGGCCACTTCCACGACACGGCGAGCGGTCGACAGCACCAGCGCCATGATTGTATCGGCGACGGTCTCCGTCAGCACGGTGGGCGTGTGCATCAGCAGCACCTTGCGTGCGTTCAGCGCATCCACATCGAAGTTGTCATACCCCACGGAGATCGTTGAGGTCGCGCGGAGCTTAGGCATTTTCTCCAGCAGCGCGGTATCGACGGTTTGGCTGGAGCCCAGCAGACCTTCGGCACTGGCAAAGGCTTGCGCGTGTTGTTCAACCGTCTGCGGACTCAGGTTCGGCACCTGCGTGACGGTGAAATGTTCTTCCAGGCGATGCAGTAAATCGTCGGGTAACGCTTTGTAGAGAATAATGGACGGCTTCATACGACTCTCCATGAGGTAAAGTTTACGCGTGGCGTGCGCCAACCGGTACTTGCTGATTATTCGCGGGTTTGACGACTAAAGTTAGCCATACTGAGGCGAAAAGCGCCACCCCCATAAAAATGTACGAGGCGGATGGACTGCCGGTCGCGCCGTTGAGGTAACCAACAAACCAGGAGCCGAGGAACGATCCGAGCGCGCCCATACTGTTGATTAGCGCCATCGCGCCGCCGGCAACGTTGCGTGGCAACATCTCCGGAATAATGGCGAAAAACGGGCCATATGGGGCGTACATCGCCGCGCCGGCAATCACCAGCAGGGTATAAGAAGCCCAGAAGTTATTCGTGCCAACGGCCCAGGAACCGATAAAGGCGAACGCAGCAATCAGCAGCAGGGGCCAGACGAACAGCTTACGATTCTGTAGTTTATCCGAGGCCCAGGAGGCAACAATCATCGCCACGGTGGCCGCCAGATACGGTACGGAAGAGAGCCAGCCCACTTCGACCATCCCCAGATTCGCGCCGCCTTCGCGGATGATTGACGGCAACCACAGCACGAAGCCGTAGACGCCAATACTCCAGGTGAAGTACTGCATGCAAAGCAGGATAACGTTGCGGGAGCGGAATGCTTCGCTGTAGTTGCGTACCGCCTTAATGCCCTGCTGCTCTTGTTCGAGTTGCGTTTGCAGCGCCGTTTTTTCTGACTCGGTCAGCCAGCCGACCTGCGCCGGTTTATCTTTCACCAGCACCCACCAGCAAAAGGCCCACAGGATGGCGGGAACCCCTTCGATGATGAACATTTCGCGCCAGCCGAGCGCCTGGATCAGGTAACCGGACACCACCGACATCCACAGGACCGTTACCGGGTTACCGAGGATCAGGAAGGTATTCGCCCGCGAACGCTCCGATTTTGTAAACCAGTTACTGATGTAAATCAGCATCGCTGGCATAACGGCGGCTTCTACCACCCCGAGAATAAAGCGAATAGCGGCGAGTGCCGGGATATTGCTGACCATCCCGGTTAGCGATGCGCAACCCCCCCATAAAATCAGGCAGACAAAGATCAGTTTGCGCACGCTCCGGCGTTCGGCATACACCGCGCCGGGGATCTGAAAGAAGAAATAGCCAAGAAAGAACAGGGCACCGAGCAGGGATGAGATCCCTTTGGTGATGCCGAGATCTTCGTTAATGCCCGCAGCGGAGGCGAAGCTGAAGTTTGCACGGTCAAGATACGCCAGGCTATACGTGATAAACACGATAGGCATGATGTACCACCAGCGTTTTGCTGCATTTGTTGAGTTTGCCATAATCAACCTCTGTTGTTTCTGCCGCCGCTGTCTGTAGGGTACAGGGGGCCGTTATCATTACGTAACGCGTTATTCGCCTAACGTTTCACGTGTGGGTAAGCCTTCGCTGTCGCCCTGTACCTGAATGGCCAGCGCGCCAATTTTGTTGCCGCGTGTGACGGCCTGATGCAGCGTCCGGCCTTCCAGCAGGGCGCTGATGACGCCGACCGCAAAGCCATCGCCGGCACCGACCGTATCGACCACGTTGTTTACTTTTACCGGAGCGACACTGCCTTTTTCGCCGTCGGCGGTTTTATACCAGGCACCGTCTGCGCCCGTTTTCAGCACCACGGCTTTCACGCCGTGGCGGAGATAGAAATCCGCAATCCCTTCCGGCGTCTGTTGTCCGGTTAAAATCATCCCTTCTTTAAGACCGGGTAACACCCAGTCGGCCTGGAAGGCGAGACGGTTCAGTTTCTCAATCATCTCCGCTTCACTTTTCCACAGCACCGGACGCAGGTTGGGGTCAAAAGAGAGCGTCTTACCCTGCGCTTTCATGGTGCGCGCCGTGTGTGCCAGCAGTTCATAAGCGCTGGCGGAAAGTGCTGCTGCGACACCGCTCAGATGCAGATGGCGGGCCGCGGAGAAGTACGCGTCGTTGTAATCCGCCACGGAAAGGTGGCTGGCTGCGGAGCCTTTGCGGAAATACTCCACAATGGGATCGGTTCCATTTTCAACTTTAGATTTCAGCTGAAAGCCTGTCGCGTAGCGCTCATCCAGCGTCACGCCTTGCGCATCAATACCCTCTTTTTTCAGCGAGTTGAGAACAAAACGACCAAAGCTGTCATTACCTACGCGGCTCACCCAGCCCACCTTCATACCCAGTCGCGCCAGGCCTGTGGCAACGTTCAGTTCGGCACCGGCGACGCGCTTGATAAACGGCTCGACCTCGGCCAGATCGCCGGTCTGTGTCGCAACAAACATCGCCATCGCTTCGCCGATGGTGATGACATCCAGTGAATGCTTCATGCCTTACTCCTTACGTAACAAATCGACGTAGCGGCGAGTGACCGCAGTCAGGTCGGCCCCTTCCAGTGGAAATTCAATGCCGCGTGGAACGTCGGTGGGCAATTGGTTGAGCAGCCCGAGCCAGCGAGGCTCGGCGTCGTCCGGGGGAATCGCGCGATAGCTGTCATGGTGCGCGGTGGCGGCTTTGACGTGAACATAACCGACTGACGCGGCCAGTTGACGAGCGGCCTCTTCCGGCGAATCGCCCACCCACAGCCAGTTGCCCATATCAAACGTCAGTTGTACCGGCAGCGCATGTTGCTGACAGGCGGCGTTAAAACGTTGCATCGGAGCCAGTCGTCCGCAGGCGGTCTGGTCATTTTCGACCACCAGAGCCATACCGCTGCTTTCCAGCCAGTCGCGCAGGGTGTCAAACTGATCTGCGTGGACGAAATGGCCCAGAGAAACCTTCAGCCACAGCGCGCGCAGCGTTTGCGCTTCCTGAAGCAGAGACGGCAGTTGCGAATTAAGGCGGCCATCTTCCATGAACAGCGGTTGTGGTGCGGAATAGCAGGCCAGCAGATCGACGCGTTCGATGGCTGCAGCCAGTGTGGTCAGGGCGCTGAGTTCAGCGTCAGTAAACAGTTCGCGGCGAATCTCGACGCCGTCTGCGCCTGCACCGGCAATGACCGGCAGCATCGCGGTTTGTCCGCCGGCAGCGCGGACGGTGTCGTAGCCATAGGCGGCGGTGACCACCATAATTTTTCTCTGCATGGGAACTCCAGAACTAACGCTATTGTGATTACGCTAGATGGAACCGGTTCCAAAGAAAAGCATCCTGTGTCGAAATTATGATCACCATCACGAAGGAATATTAGCGGGCGGTGGAACCGCGAACGATCAGTTCGCCGGAAAAAACCTGTTCATGGATGGCATCGCTACCGCCTTCGATCCGGCGTACCACCTGTTCGACGGCGGCATAACCAATCTGCCATGTGGGCTGTTTCATGGTCGTAATCCCGACGCCTGCCAGTTCGGCCCATTCCAGCTCATCAAACCCCAGCAGGCCAATATCGCTGCCCCAGTTGAGGCCAATGCGTTTCAGCGAGCGGGCGACCTGAAGGGTGAGCGCGCCGTTAGCGGAGATCACCGCCTTACGCATCCCGCGATGCTGCTGGTGGAACTGACGTAAGGTGTTATCGAGCTGCGTATTCTCGCTGAGTGGGACTTCGGCGTTTTCGGCGACAACGCCCGGATAGCGCGCCAGCGTTGCCCGAAAAGCGCTCAGTCGTTCACGGCGGGTATTGACCATGCCCAGCGGTTCGCTGAGAAACAGCAGGGCCTCAAAGCCTTGTTCAATCAGGTGCTCGGTGGCCGTGGTGGCGGCCTGGGTGTTGTCCAGTCCGACGACGTCGCAGGCGAAGTCAGGGATTTTGCGATCGATAAGTACCATCGGCAACGCAGACTGTTGCAGGCGATTCAGCCCCTCTTCGCGCATCCCCACGGCGTTGACCACGATGCCTTCTACCTGATAACTGCGCAGCAGATCGAGATAGTGCAGTTCCTGGTTCACCTCGTTATTGGTGTTACAGACCAGCGGCGTAAAGCCTTTCTCGCGACAGGCGGCTTCGATACCGCTTAAGACGTGGACGGAATAGGGGTTGGTGATATCGGCAATGATCAGGCCAATCAGGCGGGTACGACCTCGTTTCAGGCCGCGAGCCATCAGGCTGGGGCGATAGTCGAGATCGGCAATGGCTTTTTCAATACGCGCCAACAGAGCATCAGAGAGCAGGTGTTTTTCGCCGTTGAGATAACGTGAAATACTGGTTTTACCGGTTTTTGCCGCTTTCGCGACATCGCTGATGGTAGGGCGTGTTGATTTGCTCATCGCTGATTTCCTTGCCTTGGGTGAGCATACCTTAGCGCGAAAATGCCCGGTGGCGCTACGCTTACCGGGCACACTGTTGGGTTTTGTCGGCCGGGTAAGGCAACGTCGCTACCCGGCAGGAAACTTATTGCACAGGACTTAAGGTAATTTCGACACGACGGTTCTGGGCTTTCCCTTCCGCCGTGCTGTTGCTGGCGATCGGATTTGCCGGGCCCAGGCCGCGGGTGCGGATGCGGTTGGCGGCAACACCCTGAGCGATGAGCGAGCTGGCCACGCTGTCCGCACGCTGTTGCGACAGACGCATATTCAGGTCCTGGCCGCCGGTGCTATCGGTATAGCCGATCACATTGACGGCCGTTTTTTCGTACTCTTTCAGCACCATCGCCACGCCGGTCAGCGTGTTCGCGCCCGCCGGTTTCAGGGTCGCGCTGCTGCTGTCGAAGGTGACGTTATTTGGCATGTTCAGGATGATGTTATCGCCACTTCGCGTCACGCTCACGCCGGTTCCCTGCATTTTATCGCGCAGTTTTGCTTCCTGTACGTCCATGTAATAACCGACGCCGCCACCGAGCGCTGCACCCGCCGCTGCGCCAATCAGTGCGCCTTTACCGCGATCTTTCTTCGAGGAGGAGAGGGCGCCGATACCCGCGCCGACCAACGAACCAATGCCCGCGCCAATACCGGATTTACCCGCTTCGCGTTCACCGGTGTAAGGGTTGGTTGTGCAGCCAGAAACCGCCAGGGCGCCACTCACAATAGCGGCAATGACTAAAACACGTTTCTTCATCTTAATTCCTTAATGACATTCTTATTTTTACCACAGCGACCGTGGCGGTTGATTATGACGTGTGAAGATGAAGAAAATTCCAGGGATCTCTCTGAAATTTGTAAGTAACATTGAACGCCGTAATACATCAGCCCATCTGCAGGAGTGCCTGACTTGACGACGCACAATCCGGTGTTAACCGCCGCCCACTGGGGACCCATTCTTGTCGAAACGGACGGAGAAAGGGTGCTCTCCTCCCGGGGCGCGCTGTCCACCTCGCATCCGAATTCACTGCAAAGCGCGGTCCGCGATCAGGTGCACAGTAAAACCCGGGTGCGTTATCCGATGGTGCGTAAAGGGTTTCTTGCATCGCCTGCACAGCCGCAGGGCGTGCGCGGACAGGATGAGTTTGTGCGCGTGAGTTGGGACGATGCGCTGGCGCTGATTCATGCGCAGCATATGCGGATCCGCGACACCTGGGGCCCCTCGTCTATTTTTGCCGGTTCTTACGGCTGGCGTTCCAACGGCGTCCTGCACAAATCGGCGACGCTGTTACAACGCTATATGGCGCTGGCGGGCGGCTACACCGGGCATCTGGGCGACTATTCTACTGGCGCGGCACAGGCCATCATGCCTTACGTGGTAGGCGGCAGCGAGGTGTACCAGCAGCAGACCAGCTGGCCGGTGATTCTGGAACACAGCGATGTGGTGGTATTGTGGAGTGCCAACCCCCTGAATACACTTAAGATTGCCTGGAACGCGTCGGATGAACAGGGGATACCTTACTTTGACGCGCTGCGCGAAAGCGGAAAACGACTGATCTGTATTGATCCCATGCGATCGGAAAGTGTCGATTTCTTCGGCGACAAGATGGAATGGATTGCGCCGCACATGGGTACCGACGTGGCGCTGATGCTCGGCATCGCGCATACGCTGGTGGAAAATGGCTGGCATGACGAGGCGTTTCTTGCCCGCTGCACCACGGGTTATACGGTCTTCTCAGACTATCTGCTGGGCGTAAGCGACGGGATCGCTAAAACGGCCGAGTGGGCGGCCGCGATTTGCGGCGTTCCGGCAGCCAAAATCCGTGAACTGGCGGAATTGTTCCATAAAAATACCACTATGCTGATGGCTGGTTGGGGCATGCAGCGTCAGCAGTTTGGCGAACAAAAGCACTGGATGATTGTCACCCTGGCCGCCATGCTGGGACATATAGGTACGCCCGGCGGCGGTTTTGGCTTTTCTTATCACTTTGCCAACGGCGGTAACCCGACTCGCCGTTCTGCTGTGCTGGCGTCAATGCAGGGCAGTCTGCAAGGGGGTACCGATGCGGTGGAGAAAATCCCGGTGGCGCGCATTGTTGAAGCGCTGGAAAACCCCGGTGCGCCGTATCAGCACAACGGTATGAACCGTCACTTCCCGGATATCCGCTTCATCTGGTGGGCGGGCGGGGCGAATTTTACCCATCATCAGGACACGAACCGACTGATCCGCGCCTGGCAAAAACCGGAGCTGGTGGTCATCTCGGAATGCTTCTGGACCGCTGCCGCAAAGCATGCCGATATCGTGCTGCCGGCGACAACCTCCTTTGAACGTAATGATCTCACCATGACCGGGGATTACAGCAACCAGCATCTGGTGCCGATGAAGCAGGTTGTACCGCCGCAGGGAGAAGCGCGTAATGATTTTGACGTCTTTGCCGAACTGAGCGAGCGCTGGGAAGCGGGCGGTTATCAACGCTTTACCGAAGGGAAGAGCGAGCTGGAATGGCTGGAAACGTTCTACACCATTGCCGGACAGCGTGGTGCCAGCCAGCAGGTGACGCTGCCGCCGTTTGCCGAATTCTGGGCCGCTAACCAACTGATTGAAATGCCGGATAATCCGGCCAACGCACAGTTCATCCGTTTTGCTGATTTTCGTCGTGACCCGGACACGCATCCGCTGAAAACTGACAGCGGCAAGATCGAGATATACTCGCAGCGGATTGCCGGTTATGGCTATGCGGACTGTCCCGGACATCCGATGTGGCTGGAGCCGGATGAGTGGCACGGCAATGCCGAACCTGAGCAGTTACAGATCGTGTCGGCGCACCCGGCGCATCGGCTGCACAGCCAGCTTAACTACAGTCACCTGCGCGAACGGTACGCCGTCGCGAACCGCGAGCCAGTGACGATTCACCCGCAGGATGCGCAGGCGCGCGGCATTCGCGAGGGCGATACGGTGCGTATCTGGAATCACCGTGGTCAGATCCTTGCGGGTGCAGTGGTCACCGACGGTATCAAACCCGGCGTGATCTGCATTCATGAAGGGGCATGGCCGGATCTCGACCCTGCGGCCGGAGGCATCTGTAAAAATGGCGCGGTGAATGTGCTGACCAAAGACCTGCCCAGTTCGCGTCTGGGGAACGGCTGTGCAGGCAATACCGCGCTGGCGTGGATGGAGAAATACAGCGGACCCTCGCTCGCGCTTACTGCGTTTGATCCGCCCGCCAGCCCATAATCCAGGTGGGATGCTGGGTATCCTCCTGCCATGCGCTGTCTTCAATACGAAAACCCAGCGCATGGTAGAAATTTACCGCGTTCTGGTTTTTCTGATATACCTCGAGGCTCAGCACGCTATAACGCTGCTGAACATGCTGCACCAGCGCTTTACCAATCCCACTGCGTAACCTATCCGGGGCGACAAACAGCGCCCCTAAAAAGCGTTGTTCCATCACGCTGACAAACCCTTTCAACGCCCCTTCTTCCTCCCAGACCCAGGTTCTGGCGGCGGGCAGGTAGACATCACGCACAACCTCTTCACTCTCGTGCCAGTAACGTTCAGGGATAAAAGGATGCGCATAGATGGTGCTTTCCAGCCATAGCGCCAGCAGCGGCGTCATGTCATCACTATGAAACTCGCGAATCATTTTTATCTCCTGGATGACAGAAACAGCCAGTGATGTGGTCGTTGACCAGTCCGCAGGCCTGCATGAAGGAGTAGCAAATGGTCGTACCGACGAATTTAAATCCCCGTTTTTTTAACGCTTTTGACAAGGCGTCCGAGGCGGGAGTGGAGGTTGGGATCTCACCCAACGTCGCGGCGCGGGTGATTTGCGGCTGATTTTCCACGAATGACCAGACGAAATCGGCAAACGGTTCGCCGTTTTGCGCCATCGCCAGGTACGCCCGGGCATTACCGATGATGGCCTGAATTTTCCCCCGATGGCGGATAATCCCGGCATCAAGCAGCAATCTTTCCACATCGTCTTCCTGCATGGCTGCCACGCGTTCGGGATCGAACTGGTGGAAATTAGTGCGATAATTTTCGCGTTTCTTGAGGACGGTAATCCACGAAAGACCGGCCTGCTGACCTTCCAGGCAGATCATTTCGAACAGTTTTTTACCGTCGTGCTCGGGTACACCCCACTCGTTATCATGGTAGGCAATGTAAAGCGGGTCCTGACTGACCCAACCGCAACGTTCCATACTTTCCCTCGCTCTTTGACTTGCCATAAAAATATCGTTCCGGACGCCTTGACGCGCCAGCGAAAAAGACAATATTTAATACAGGGCTTTCGCCTGTCATCCTTAAATTACAATGACAATAATATCGCCGATTTCGGCTCTCTTCTGGAGTCGCATTGATGATGATAAAAAAATGCAGTGGTCGCCGGGAAATTATTCTCCTGGCGAGCGTCGTGGTCTGTTCGCTTTACATCAACACAGCCCGCGCCTGGCAGCAAGAATATATCGTTGATAACACGCCTGGATATACGACTGAACGCTATACATGGGACAGCGATCACCAACCGCGCTATGACGACATTCTGGCTGAACGTATCCGGACGACACAAAGTGTGCCGGGGCTGGCCGTTAATCTTGAGCAGGCTTCGCCGGTGGAGGCAACCAGCGGCATGAGCATGGGCTGGAATTTTCCTGTCTCTGGCGACGTAACCACCGGGCCAGTCGCGGCGTTGCATTACGATGGCACCACTTCCTCTATTTATAACGAATTTGGCGACAGTGTGACCAGCCAATCATTCGATCCGCTATGGCATGCCAGCGTCAGTACGCTGGGCTGGCGGGTTAATTCGCAATTTGGCGATCTGCGGCCGTGGGCGCAAATCAGCTACAACCAGCAGTTTGGCGACAATGTCTGGAAGGCGCAGTCGGGACTCAGTCGAATGACGGCGACCACTCAGGACAGTAACTGGCTGGACGTGACCGTTGGTGCCGATATGCTACTTAATCAGCATATGGCGGCCTATGCCGCACTCTCGCAGGCGGAAAACACCACCAACAGTACCGACTACCTCTACACGATGGGGGTGAGTGCCAGATTTTAACCTGTCATTTACAATTTAAACCCAGTGATAACAGTGTCTGTGTCGATAGTACGCACTAACTGACGGGGAAAAAATTCATTCAATAAATATTTGTCTCGTCATTCATTCCGCATTCCAGGCATTTCATTCCGTTCTGATGGCACTTCATGCCGTTTTCTCCCTGCATAAAATGCATTTCGTTATGGTTGACGGCAGAGAATTTTCCCTTTTGCTTATGCAGGAAGACTGCCATGAAAACCGCATCGTATCAGCGCACCCGTTGGTTGACCCTTATCGGTACCATCATTACGCAATTTGCCTTAGGTTCTGTGTATACCTGGAGCCTGTTTAATGGCGTGCTTTCCGAAAAGTTGGGTGAGCCCGTTAGCCAGGTGGCCTTTTCTTTCGGCCTGTTGAGCTTAGGCCTGGCAATATCCTCTTCTGTCGCCGGGAAGTTGCAGGAACGATTTGGCGTGAAACGCGTCACCATGGCGTCCGGTATACTGCTCGGGCTGGGCTTCTTCCTGACTGCACACTCCAGTAACCTGACGATGCTGTGGCTGAGCGCGGGCGTGCTGGTGGGTCTGGCGGATGGCGCGGGCTATCTGTTAACGCTGTCTAACTGCGTGAAGTGGTTTCCGGAGCGTAAAGGACTGATCTCCGCCTTTGCCATTGGTTCTTATGGTCTCGGAAGCCTGGGTTTCAAATTCATCGACAGCCAACTTCTGGCGACCGTCGGTCTGGAAAATACCTTTGTGATTTGGGGGGCGATTGTGCTGGTGATGATCGTCTTCGGCTCGACGCTGATGAAAGATGCACCCAATCAGGAAGTCAAAACACAAAATGGCGTGGTGGAAAATGACTACACCCTGGCGCAGTCCATGCGTAAACCGCAGTACTGGATGCTGGCGGTGATGTTCCTGACGGCGTGCATGAGCGGGCTATATGTGATTGGCGTGGCGAAAGATATCGCTCAGGGGCTGGCGCATATGGACGTGGCTTCGGCGGCCAATGCGGTGACAGTGATTTCTATTGCTAACCTGTCTGGTCGTCTGGTGCTGGGTATCCTGTCCGACAAAATTGCCCGTATCCGTGTGATCACCATTGGTCAGGTGGTCTCTCTGGTGGGAATGGCCGCTCTGCTGTTTGCGCCGCTGAATGCGCTGACCTTTTTTACCGCCATTGCCTGTATCGCCTTTAACTTTGGTGGGACTATCACCGTCTTCCCGTCACTGGTCAGCGAATTTTTCGGTCTGAACAACCTGGCGAAAAACTACGGGGTGATTTACCTCGGCTTCGGGATTGGCAGCATCTGCGGTTCGATTATCGCGTCACTGTTCGGTGGATTCTACGTGACCTTCTGCGTCATTTTCGCTCTGCTGATTCTCTCGCTGGCGCTCTCCACCACCATTCGTCAGCCAACGCGCGAGGTGCTGGAAATAGCGCACGCCTGATAGCCGAAAAGAGTTTTTCCAGGCCAGCCGACGTGCTGGCCTTTTTTGTTATGTTTGCCGTGAATGGTTCGCTTTCAAACTTGATTTTTTGTAAATATCTCTTTCGATCACATTCTCTGTTGCCACTTTCTTTGCTGCATGTGGTCTACTTAGCCGCGTGTGTCGATTTTGATATTTGACTACCTTCGCAATTTCACCTGCCCGGCGGATGTCGCCGTTGCGCAGGCGGTGTTAATCCCCTCGATTTCCAGGGCTTGCTTGCATGAGATACATTACGTCGATGTCGCAGCAAAAGCTGAGTTTTTTGCTCGCGATCTATATCGGTCTGTTTATGAATGGCGCGGTTTACCTCCGTCGGTTTGACGGTTACGCGCAAGACTTTACCTTCTGGAATGGAATCTCCGCGGTTGTCGAACTGGCTGGCACAGTGCTGGCAACATTCTTCTTTTTAAGACTCCTGTCACTGTCTGGCAGGGCAGTATGGCGTGTTCTGGCTTCGCTGCTGGTGCTGATTTCAGCCGGCGCAAGTTATTACATGACCTTTATGAACGTGATGATCGGTTACGGTATCGTGGCCTCAGTCATGACCACGGATATCGACCTCTCTAAAGAAGTGGTCGGCTGGACGTTCGTCCTCTGGCTGGTGGCGGTGAGTATTATCCCGCTGATACTTATCTGGTTTAACCGCTCGACGGATACCCTCTGGCGTCAACTCTGTACGCCAAAAGTGCGCTGGCGCAGCGCGCTGATCGTGCTGATGGCGGGGCTGCTGGTCTGGGTGCCGATTCGTCTTCTGGAGATGCATCAGAAGCGCGCCGATCGTATTGCTGGCGTGGATATGCCGAGCTACGGCGGCGTTCTGGCGAACTCCTATCTGCCGTCAAACTGGCTGTCTGCTCTGGGGCTGTATGCCTGGGCGCAGGTGGATGAATCGTCTGATAACAAATCGCTCATCAACCCGGCGAAGAAATTCACTTATGCTCCGACGCAGAACCTGGATGACACCTACGTGATTTTCATTATTGGTGAAACCACGCGCTGGGATCATATGGGGATGTTGGGTTATGAACGCGACACCACGCCGAAGCTCGCTAAAGAGAAGAACCTGGTGATGTATCGGGGCTATTCCTGTGATACCGCGACGAAACTGTCGCTGCGCTGCATGTTCGTTCGTCAGGGTGGGGCCGAGGACAACCCCCAGCGTACGCTGAAAGAACAGAACGTCTTTGCGGTGCTCAAGCAGTTAGGCTTCAGCTCCGATCTCTACGCGATGCAGAGTGAGATGTGGTTCTACAGCAACACGATGGCTGACAACATTGCCTATCGCGAACAGATTGCCGCTGAGCCGCGTAACCGGGGGAAAGCCGTGGATGATATGCTGCTGGTCAATGAGATTGATCGTTCGCTGCAGGAACACCCGCAGGGTAAGCATCTGATTGTGCTGCATACCAAGGGCTCTCACTATAACTACACCCAGCGTTATCCCCGCGAGTTCGCCCAATGGAAGCCGGAATGCTACGCTATCGATCGTAAGTGTCCGAAAGAGCTGATGATTAATTCGTACGATAACTCGATTGCCTACGTCGATCATTTTATCGATACGGTGATTGATCAGGTACGCGATAAGAAAGCGATTGTGTTCTACGCTGCCGATCACGGTGAGTCGATCAACGAGCGGGAGCACCTGCACGGTACGCCGCGCAAGATGGCACCACCGGAGCAGTTCCGCGTGCCGATGATGGTCTGGATGTCTGATAAATATCTGGAGAACCCGTCCAACGCACAGGCGTTCGAGCATCTGAAGAAGGAAGCGGAAATGAAGGTGCCGCGCCGTCATGTGGAGCTGTACGACACCATCATGGGCTGTCTCGGCTATACCTCGCCGAATGGCGGTATTAATGAGAACAACAACTGGTGTCATATCCCTGACGGGCAGAAAAGCGTCGCTCAGTAAAAGGGCTGACGACTTTCTCGCCGATCAAATGGCATTTTGCGACGAAGGGATTGACGAGGGCGCACCTGCGCAGTAAGATGCGCCCCGCATTCGGTGATTGGCGCAGCCTGGTAGCGCACTTCGTTCGGGACGAAGGGGTCGGAGGTTCGAATCCTCTATCACCGACCAAATTCAAAACCCTGCTCAGCGAGCAGGGTTTTTTGCATTCAGAGCCCGAGAGGATGAGAATCTCCGGGGGCAGAGGTTCGACTCGAGCGGAGCGAGAGAACGTTGCGTCAGCAACGGCCCGCAGGGCGAGCCACGACGTGGCGAGTCATCCTCTATCACCGACCAAATTCAAAACCCTGCTCAGCGAGCAGGGTTTTTTGCATTCAGAGCCCGAGAGGATGAGAACCTCCGGGGGCAGAGGTTCGACTCGAGCGGAGCGAGAGAACGTTGCGCCAGCAACGGCCCGCAGGGCGAGCCACGACGTGGCGAGTCATCCTCTATCACCGACCAAATTCAAAACCCTGCTCAGCGAGCAGGGTTTTTTGCATTTGTAGGCCTGATAAGCGAAGCGCCATCAGGCAATTCGTTGCATCATTTCTGGTAGTGTCGGATGGTGAGGCCGGCACCTTACCCAGACTACGGGCGACCTTCATTTCTGCTACAAAAAATGAGCACCACTTCTCACTATTCATTAACGATTTTGTGACATATTCCATTGTCTTTTTTTATCTATGCATGGATCTTTTTTTGCGTTACTTATGGCTGGCGCTAGCATTTTCCGCTGTGCGTTTTAACGTTCGTGGGATTTATCGCTCAGATATGCACCATTTTGTCAGAAATTTTTTTTATTCTGCACAATTGTTAATCACCAAATGTTGAGAAATATTAAGGTATTTATTCTGGCATTCAGGGCGTAGCATAAATTTCTCTGCTGAAAATACCCACCTGAAGTTTTTTTAATCTTTGTTTGCTAATTCTCACCGTTGTTGTAAATCATGGTTACCTGTATTGACGTTTTCACATTCTGTTGACAGATTGTAGGGCATGAGGGGCATTTCATGGAGAATCCGCGCTGCTACTCAGTCGTTTATGTGAACGGAATCCCCACCTCTTAACGCCGACCCAGCCGGTTAAAAAACAAAAAAGGCCAGGCGGTGCAAACCCATTGCAAAGGGTAAAACAACAACATCACATTTGGAGCAGAAGAATGAGTATTTCCTTGAAGAAGTCAGGGATGCTGAAGCTTGGTCTGAGCCTTGTAGCTATGACTGTCGCAGCAAGTGTACAGGCTAAAACTCTGGTTTATTGTTCAGAAGGTTCTCCTGAAGGGTTCAACCCGCAGCTGTTTACCTCTGGCACAACCTATGACGCCAGCTCAGTACCTATCTATAACCGTCTGGTCGAATTCAAAACCGGGACGACGGAAGTGATTCCGGGCCTCGCTGAGAAGTGGGAAATCAGTGAAGACGGTAAAACCTATACCTTCCACCTGCGCCAGGGCGTGAAGTGGCAGGACAATAAAGAGTTCAAACCGACGCGTGATTTCAACGCCGATGACGTGGTGTTCTCTTTTGATCGTCAGAAAAACGCGCAAAACCCGTACCACAAAGTATCCGGTGGCAGCTATGAATACTTTGAAGGCATGGGCCTGCAGGACCTGATCAGTGAAGTGAAGAAAGTGGACGACAAAACCGTTCAGTTCGTGCTGACGCGTCCGGAAGCCCCGTTCCTCGCCGATCTGGCGATGGACTTCGCCTCTATTCTTTCTAAAGAATATGCCGATAACATGATGAAAGCCGGCTCGCCGGAAAAAGTAGACCTGAACCCAATCGGTACCGGTCCGTTCCAGTTGCAGCAGTACCAGAAAGACTCCCGTATTCTCTACAAAGCGTTCGAAGGTTACTGGGGCACCAAGCCGCAGATCGACCGTCTGGTCTTCTCCATCACGCCTGACGCTTCCGTGCGTTACGCCAAACTGCAGAAGAACGAGTGCCAGGTGATGCCGTACCCGAACCCGGCTGACATCGCCCGCATGAAGCAGGACAAAAACATCAACCTGATGGAACAAGCGGGTCTGAACGTTGGTTACCTCTCTTTCAATACCGAGAAAAAACCGTTCGATGACGTAAAAGTGCGTCAGGCGTTGACCTACGCGGTGAACAAAGACGCGATCATCAAAGCCGTTTATCAGGGTGCTGGCGTGGCCGCGAAGAACCTGATCCCGCCAACCATGTGGGGCTATAACGACGACATTAAAGACTACTCCTACGATCCTGAGAAAGCGAAAGCTCTGCTGAAAGAAGCCGGTCAGGATAAAGGCTTTACCGTTGAGCTGTGGGCAATGCCAGTACAGCGTCCGTACAACCCGAACGCTCGCCGTATGGCCGAGATGGTTCAGGCCGACTGGGCGAAGATTGGCGTTCAGGCCAAGATTGTGACCTACGAGTGGGGCGAGTATCTGAAACGCGCCAAAGCGGGTGAGCATCAGGCGGTCATGATGGGCTGGACCGGCGACAATGGGGATCCGGATAACTTCTTCGCGACCCTGTTCAGCTGCGCTGCGGCGAAAGACGGTTCCAACTACTCTCGCTGGTGCTACAAGCCGTTTGAAGACTTGATTCAACCGGCGCGTGCGACCGACGACCACAACAAACGTATTGAGCTCTACAAACAGGCTCAGGTGGTGATGCATGACCAGGCTCCGGCGCTGATCGTGGCTCACTCCACCGTGTACGAGCCAGTGCGTAAAGAAGTCAAAGGCTATGTGGTTGATCCATTAGGCAAACACCACTTCGAAAACGTCTCAGTCGAATAATAAAAGCAACGCCGGCGAGCGCTACGCACCGTTAAGTCGGTTCGCGGTGCGCTCCCGGCAGTAATGCTTTATCCCCTTCTCACTGAGGAGGGGATAAGATTTGTGAGCAATACAGACTCACGGTTCCAGGCCGTGTGTCATGAGAGAGAATCCGGGTTATGTTGCAGTTCATTCTCCGACGTTTGGGACTCGTCATCCCCACGTTTATCGGTATCACCCTTCTCACCTTTGCTTTTGTCCATATGATCCCCGGCGATCCGGTGATGATCATGGCAGGTGAGCGTGGTATCTCCCCTGAGCGTCATGCTCAACTGTTGGCTGAACTCGGTCTCGATAAGCCGATGTGGCAGCAGTACCTCCATTACATCTGGGGGGTTATGCATGGTGATTTAGGTATTTCACTGAAAAGCCGTTTACCGGTGTGGGACGAGTTCGTGCCTCGTTTTAAAGCGACGCTGGAACTGGGTGTCTGCGCCATGATTTTTGCCACCGCCGTGGGGATTCCCGTGGGCGTCCTGGCTGCCGTTAAGCGCGGTTCCATTTTCGATCATACCGCTGTTGGCCTGGCGCTGACCGGTTACTCCATGCCTATCTTCTGGTGGGGCATGATGCTTATCATGCTGGTCTCTGTACAGCTCAACCTGACCCCCGTCTCTGGACGCGTCAGCGATATGGTGTTCCTTGATGATTCTAACCCGCTGACCGGCTTTATGCTGATAGATACGGCGATCTGGGGTGAAGAGGGCAACTTCGTTGATGCCGTGGCGCATATGATCCTGCCGGCAATGGTGCTCGGCACCATCCCTCTGGCGGTGATCGTGCGTATGACCCGTTCGTCGATGCTGGAAGTGCTGGGCGAAGATTACATCCGTACCGCGCGCGCCAAAGGGTTGACGCGTATGCGCGTCATCATCATTCACGCGCTGCGTAACGCAATGCTGCCGGTGGTGACCGTGATTGGTCTGCAGGTGGGAACGCTGCTGGCGGGTGCCATTCTGACCGAAACCATTTTCTCCTGGCCTGGCCTTGGGCGCTGGCTGATTGATGCGCTGCAACGTCGCGATTATCCGGTTGTACAGGGTGGGGTGTTACTGGTGGCGACGATGATTATTCTCGTCAACCTGCTGGTCGACCTGTTGTACGGCGTGGTGAACCCGCGTATTCGTCATAAGAAGTAAGGGGCCATCATGTCACAGGTTACTGAAAATAAAGTTGTTGCTGCACCGGTGCCGATGACGCCGATGCAGGAGTTCTGGCACTATTTTAAACGCAACAAGGGCGCGGTAGTGGGACTGGTGTACGTCGCGATCATGATCCTGATTGCGGTATTCGCCAACTTCCTGGCACCGTATAACCCGGCTGACCAGTTCCGTGATGTCCTGCTGGCACCGCCTGCCTGGCAGGAAGGCGGCAGCCTGGCGCATCTGTTGGGAACCGACGACGTGGGTCGCGACGTCCTGTCGCGCCTGATGTACGGCGCGCGCCTGTCGCTGCTGGTGGGCTGCCTGGTGGTCGTGCTGTCGCTGGTGATGGGCGTGGTGTTGGGTCTGGTTGCCGGGTACTTTGGCGGCATCGTTGATAACATCATTATGCGTATCGTCGACATCATGCTGGCGCTGCCGAGCCTGCTGCTCGCGCTGGTGCTGGTGGCGGTATTCGGTCCTTCAATTGGTAACGCCGCGCTGGCGCTGACGTTCGTCGCGTTGCCGCACTATGTGCGACTGACGCGCGCCGCCGTGCTGGTGGAGGTCAACCGCGACTACGTGACCGCTTCCCGCGTGGCGGGTGCCGGTGCGATGCGCCAGATGTTTATCAACATCTTCCCGAACTGCCTTGCGCCGTTGATCGTTCAGGCGTCGCTCGGCTTCTCTAACGCCATTCTCGATATGGCCGCGCTTGGCTTCCTGGGCATGGGTGCGCAACCGCCAACACCGGAGTGGGGCACTATGCTCGCGGATGTGTTGCAGTTTGCGCAAAGCGCCTGGTGGGTCGTGACCTTCCCGGGTCTGGCGATCCTGCTGACGGTGCTGGCATTTAACCTGATGGGTGACGGTCTGCGTGACGCGCTCGATCCCAAACTGAAGCAGTAAGAGGTTCGAGATGGCGTTATTAAATGTAGATAAATTATCGGTGCATTTCGGTGATGTTGGCTCCGAATTCCGCGCCGTAGACCGCATCAGCTACAGTGTGAATCAGGGTGAAGTGGTCGGTATTGTCGGTGAGTCAGGCTCAGGGAAATCGGTCAGTTCACTGGCGATTATGGGGCTGATTGATTATCCGGGCCGCGTGATGGCGGAGAACCTGCTGTTCAACGGTCAGGACCTCAAGCGTATCTCTGAGAAAGAGCGACGTAACCTGGTGGGTGCCGAAGTGGCGATGATTTTCCAGGACCCGATGACCAGCCTGAACCCGTGCTACACCGTCGGTTTCCAGATTATGGAAGCGATCAAGGTGCATCAGGGCGGCAACAAGAAAACCCGTCGTCAGCGGGCAATTGACTTGCTGAACCAGGTGGGGATCCCCGATCCGGCCTCGCGCCTGGACGTGTATCCGCATCAGCTTTCCGGTGGGATGAGCCAGCGCGTGATGATCGCGATGGCGATTGCCTGTCGGCCGAAACTGTTGATTGCCGATGAGCCGACGACGGCGCTGGACGTGACCATCCAGGCGCAAATCATCGAACTGCTGCTGGAACTGCAGCAGAAAGAGAACATGGCGCTGGTGCTCATTACCCATGACCTGGCGCTGGTGGCGGAAGCCGCGCATAAAATCATTGTGATGTACGCCGGTCAGGTGGTGGAAACGGGGGCGGCGCACGATATTTTCCGCGCACCGCGTCACCCTTATACCCAGGCACTGTTGCGTGCACTGCCGGAGTTCGCTCAGGATAAAGCGCGACTTGCCTCGCTGCCAGGCGTGGTGCCGGGGAAATATGACCGCCCGATGGGCTGTCTGCTGAACCCACGTTGCCCCTATGCGACGGACAAATGCCGCAGTGAAGAACCTGAACTGGCCCAGTTGGATGGCGGTCGCCAGTCGAAATGTCATTACCCACTCGATGATGCCGGGAGGCCCACACTATGAGTACGCATGAGGCCACCTCGCAACAGCTGTTGTTGCAGGCAATCGACCTGAAAAAATACTACCCGGTGAAGAAGGGGATTTTCTCCCCGGAACGCCTGGTGAAAGCGCTCGACGGCGTATCCTTTACCCTTGAACGCGGCAAAACGCTGGCGGTGGTGGGCGAGTCCGGCTGTGGGAAATCCACGCTTGGCCGTCTGCTGACGATGATTGAAACGCCGACGGGCGGTGAACTGTATTACCAGGGGCAGGATCTGCTTAAGCACGATCCGCATGCGCAGAAACTGCGTCGGCAGAAAATCCAGATTGTGTTCCAGAACCCGTACGGTTCGCTGAACCCGCGTAAGAAAGTGGGACAGATTCTGGAAGAACCCCTACTGATCAACACCTCACTCAGCAAAGAGCAGCGTCGTGAAAAAGCGCTGGCGATGATGGCGAAAGTGGGGCTGAAAACCGAGCACTACGACCGCTATCCGCATATGTTCTCCGGCGGTCAGCGCCAGCGTATTGCCATCGCCCGTGGGCTGATGCTGGATCCGGATGTGGTGATTGCCGATGAACCGGTCTCCGCGCTCGATGTTTCTGTCCGTGCGCAGGTGCTGAACCTGATGATGGATTTGCAGCAGGAACTGGGGCTGTCCTACGTCTTCATCTCTCACGACCTGTCGGTTGTTGAGCACATTGCTGATGAGGTGATGGTGATGTACTTAGGTCGTTGCGTGGAGAAAGGGACGAAGGACCAGATCTTCAACAACCCGCGCCATCCGTACACCCAGGCGCTGCTCTCCGCCACGCCGCGTTTGAATCCAGACGAGCGCCGCGAGCGCATCAAGCTGACCGGTGAGCTACCCAGCCCGCTGAATCCGCCGCCGGGCTGTGCCTTCAACGCCCGCTGCCGTCGCCGCTTCGGACCCTGCACCCAGTTGCAGCCGCAGTTAAAAGACTACAGCGGTCAACTGGTCGCCTGTTTCGCGGTTGATCAGGATGAAAATGCGCAGAAACCCGTAGCGTAAATTCGTCACTTCTCCAGGCCCGAGGATGCGGTTACGCCCTCGGGCTTTTTTAATTCTATTCAATCAGTTTCAGCAGTGGCGACAGGCACAACAGGATCCCGTAGAGCAAAATCAGCCAGGTTTTCAGACCGCGCAGCTTTTCCAGTGGAGCGACCTTATAAATCAGGAAGAACGGGATGAGGCAGGAGACGATGCCGTACAGCGGGCTGCCCAACTGGAAGAACACCAGCACTGAGACGCGAAACGAAACCCAGACAACCAGCGTAGTGACGATAAACACGCAGATCCCCAGCGTAATCACGCGCGAAGGAATTTTCCCGACGTTAACGACGCGACCCAGCACATTCAAAATAATGCCCTTCATTGCCTCGTGGAATCCCAGGTAGATCCCAAAGAACGCGGTCAGGACGGCAAAGATATTCAGCACCGTCGAGGTGATGTGAATAATCGGGCCAGGTATGACCTGCGCGGCTAACGCCAGTGCGGAAATGTTTTGCTCAAAGGCGGAGACCGCCTCCTCGTGAGTGATAGAGAAGGTGAACGAGAAGGAGAAAAACAGGATCACCGCAATGAGCGTGATGTAGCTGATACGGTGAGTGCGAATCGCCATGCGGGTTGCCAGTACTCTGTCCGCTTCACGCTTGCGATAGGCAATATTCATCGGGTTGAGAACCTGAATGAAGACCGCCGAAAAGAAGCAGAAGGGGATCGTGAGCAACACGTCGCGAAAGAACACCGTCGCCTGCGGGAAAGCGGTGATATTGCTCAGGTTCCAGTGGGGTATCATCGCCAGCCCAAACACCACGATGATACCGACTTTCACCACCACCATCGGGCCGGAGATTTTGAAAAGCAACTTCTCACCGCCGGAGGCGATCGCCACCAGAGCCGCAAAAATCGCCACTTTATAGACCAACGACTGTGAAAGGTCGGCGTCAGTCAGGCCAAAGGTGCGGATATACGATGCGCTGTCGAACACCACGGAAAGCGAGTAGATAAATATGCCGTGGATGATCATCAGGAAGTAAATCACGCCAAGGAAGACACCCCAGTTTTTCCCCAGGTAATGGCTGATGACATCGGTATAGTCATGACAGGTTTCGCTCTCGGAGAGCGTTTTCAGATAGATATCCTGTACGATCCAGGTGGCAGGATAGGCAATCAGAGAGGCGGTAATAAAAACCCAGATGCCTTTCAGCCCAATCTGCACCGGCATTAATACCGTTCCTGCGCCAATCGCCATGCCAATGCACAGCAGCACCCAGCCAAAATCGTAGCGGGTAAACGGTAAAGTCTGCGATGCCGGTTTGCCGGATGCGCGGTGATCGCAAAGTGGTGATGTGTCGTGCTGCATGGAGTCCCCTGCCAAAAATAGCCGTCACGGCTTGATGACCGCGAGGGGACGCAATTCTACAGAAGAGTGTGGGTCTCTGCCAGTTGACTGATTGCGAGGCGTCACGCAAAGCGAAAGCGTGTCGGATGTCGGGCAAGGCGGGTTATCGTAGAATCTGCTCCAAGCCGGGTGACCCGGTGAGGCGCAACGTTGCGGGGGCTTGATCCCTGGCGGCAATGACGCTAGATGTAGAAAACCCCCGCACATTGCTCGGTAAACCAGGCAACACAACGGGGGCATCCCTATCTCTAGACAAGTTAAGGATAGCCGCGAACGGTTGCCATTGCAAATAGCGGCGATATGACGCTAAGCACCTGACTCATTAGGCTATTTTATTTGTCATTTTGGCCCCGGGCAGTGCTCAGAATCCTCACGTACTACGTGTACGCTCCGGTTCTTGCGCGCTGGCCGTGACCAAACTGCCTGCATCAATTACGCCTACTGAGCCAGGCGTATGTGATGCCTTCCCGTTCGTTACTGCGGATACGGCACCCAATCGCCACCGTTCAGACGGACGTACGGTTTGTCCTGATACTGGATAACGATCGCGTTGGCGTTTTCCGAGACCGCCGCCGTCTGCGGCAGGTTGCTGGTGAGTTTCGTCCAGTCCACGCTGTCTTCGGTGAAGATCTTACCGTCAAGCACGCGCACCACCAGGTCAGAAATCGCCAGGTAGCTGCTTGGCTGGTTAATGACAATCGGCGCACCCTGATGTGGCGCTTTCATGCCGAAGAATTTCACTCCTGCCGGGACGTTCGTAATCGACGGGCTTGGGATATCACGCAGACCAGAGACCTGCATCCTGTCGCCTTTTAAGGCTCCGCCGTGTTCTGGGACGACCACAACCATCACCTTACGCCCTGATTTCTCCAGCTCAGTGAAGAACGCGTCCAGTTCATCAAAGAATTTCTGTGCGCGGGCTTTGTAATCCGCCGTTTTGCTTACGCCCGGATAGTGGTTACCGTCGTGGAGCGGCAGGGTGTTGTAGAAGGTGGCGCTGCGAGAATCCTTATCTTTCTCCGTGGTCTCCATCCAGCGTTGCAGCACGGCGGTGTCGTCATAAACCGGAGAACCATCAAAGCCCAACAGCGGCGCGGGTAAGCCCTTCTGATCCATCAGCTCAGCCTGCATCCCGCCGTTTTCACGGACCTCTTTCAGGAAGCCGCCGAACTCGCCGTTATGCCCCATCATCAGATGCTGCGTGAAACCCAGTTTTGACAGGTTATCAAACAGATAACATTCGTTGCCTGCTGGCTGATACAGATTGGTGTGCGAGGGCTGTCCACAACTGGCGCGTAACAGACGAATCGCCGCCGGGCCGCTATACGAGGTGGCAGAATTGAAGTGCTTAAACTGAATATCAAAATGCGACCACAGCGGGTGCGACATCAACCCTGCGGCTTCAATATCGGACCAGGAGAGCGAGCAGATGTTGATGACCAGCAGTTCAAACGGCTGCGCATCCGCAGGAAGCGCTGACGGGAAAGGCGTTTTGCGCTTGGCTTCCGCATTGTAGAATGTGTTCAACCATGCGTTGAGATTCGCTGAGGTCGGCGGCGCGGTCTGTGCCGGGATATCACCGACGACCGGCGTTCCTCCGGCGGTCGCGACCGTTTCTGCCGCCGTACCGCCCGTGGTGGTCACCGTGGTCGTCGGTTGACCTGCCGGCCACAGAGAGAAACTGGGGCCTGCCAGCGTCAGGACGTTCAGCCAGACCAGAATCGCCACCACAAAAACGGTAACCCGAATCCATTGTGACAAAAACAGCCACGCGACCAGCAGGACAAACACGGCGCCTATCATCTGCCAGTTGATAAAGCGGGTGGCAAGATCCAGTAAATAGTCCGCGCTAAAACCGGCCACCTGCGAGCCCTGGCTCATAATACTTTCCGGACCAGGCAGCCAGGTGTCGTGCCAGAACAGACCAAAGCCGATCGGAATGGCTATCCAGTGACGAATGCGATGCAGGCTGTAACGCGGAATAGGTATCAGCAGGAAGGCCATAAAGACCAGGTTCAGCAGCGGGTGAAAATTAAGATAGCCCGCCCAGAGCAGGCCGAATTTCACCAGGAAATAGAAGTTCCAGCCAGAAAGGCCGCGCCAGTATTGCCAGAGTGGTGAAGGCAGTGATGCGTTTTGCGTTTGTTGAGTCATTTTTTCGTTGCCCTGGAAATCACCGTGCGGCGCAATGTTCCGGCCGGTTTAACATAACGAGGTTTCGCAAATAACAGCCGGGTCGTATTACTGATCCGCCGAAGTGAATGGCGTGCCAGATACCCCAGCGGGAAGAAAATCAGCGCACAAACAACAATGATCTGCAGGATATCGCTGATGGTCATCATGATGAGCGCTCCGTTTCATCGTCCAGTAAGCGTAGCGGGTGTGGAATGCGGCGCCACGTCTTGCCGTCATGCTCGGCATTGAGGACCGGCTTCACGTTCTGGGTCAGCGGCAGCGGTTGTCCCCACTGCTCTGGCGCCAGTAAACGCATCTGCACCAGTTCAGCGCTGATGAGATTATCTTCAAACCAGACCATGCGGTTAGAAAAGAGATCGCCGGTCGGGAGCGGAAAGATATGATTGAGCGCGGTATCGAGATCGTTCACGCGACAAAACGACAAGAACAGCACCAGGCGGTTGCCGCCAATGGTGACAATATCGCCGGTACGGTGCGGGCGGCACATCGTTAAGGCTTGCTCAACGCGGATACCCGGAACGGGCCGCAACGCTACCATCACCCCTTTCCCGTCGGCAGGCAGCAGGGTGTTGCTCATCATGTTGTTCACCGCTTCACAGAACACATCCCACTTCTGAAAACCGCGCAGTTTCATCGGCTGGGTCATCGACAGTAGCGTCGTGATGTCTTCCGGCACGTAGCGGCTAAATTGCTGGCCCTGAACGCTTTCAATCAGCGTCAGACAACGTGAGAGCGGGGCATTCCACGGAATCACCATATTGGCACCGCAGCCTAACAGCAGGCGTTCATCGGTGGCGCGAAGGCTGGCGATGTTTTCCCGCACGAGGATTTTCAGCGCGCTTCCCCGCTGGCGACGCAGGGTATGAATGCTACGCGCCATGGGTTCAATCTGGCTGTTTTGCTGAAGCGAGAAGATCAGCGTTGCCGCCTGGGCCGTACGCGCCTCATTGAATAAAGCTTCATTATTATCGAATAATTTCCAGTGTTCGGAGAGCGGCGGTGCCCCCTCCAGCACGGCGACATTACTCAGGATCTGTTTTTCATCGCTACGGGGTTGGATTTCAGCCTCTTCTTTCTGTGCCAGTTCCCACTGACCGTCATGATGGCGGATGGTGAGTTGCTGACGAGCGCTGACGCCTTTTTCGTTGCACCAGAAGGCAATATCAAACAAATGCTGATCGCCCTGATAACGCATGCTGGCGAGACCGTAAAGCGATCGGTATTCCCCCATTAAAAGAGAGAATTGTTTATCGTTATTATTCCCGGGGTTAAGCACCACTACAGAACAGTGATGGAGACGCGTCCATTTATTCATTTTGTCCAGCCACAGACGCAAACGTTCAACTGGAATATTTTGCCAGCCGTTATTTGCGCAAATAAGAATGAATAAGTAATGCGTCGGATCCAGAGAACAGAGTAAATCTCGGGTCATAAAGTATAGACCCTTCTCAGAATTTGGCATAGAAAATAACTGAATTTTTTCCGGGCCGTGAGATTCATCTAATTTGAATATTTTTCCAGGATCGCTGCCCATAGAAATGGCCGCGACTTTTGCAGTCCCGGTCTGAAAAGCAATCGTTTGATTCGCCAGACTGATAGCATCTTCAACGCGATCAGTGTTAATCCACCAGACTCCACCGGCTGGCATATGGCGTAGTTCATCCCATAATGATGAGATGCCAATTGAAAATACAGGGTCCACAGCGTTCCTCGGGTCGCTATTTTATCTGTTTATCAGTTTACTAGCGAAAGCCCAGAAATAAACCTAACATTGAAATTAAAACGTATCAGATTTAGCATGTGAATCAATTTGGCGAGCAAGAAGCCTTGTAACATCGGCCTTTCCGATTCCATGACGCGTATTTTCACGAAAAAACAACTCAGAAAATGAGCAACTTTTAGCCTTATCGAATTTCGATGGGGACAAAGCGGAATGCAAACAGAAAAAATGTTTGAAGCATGGCGAGTCTATTCAAAGGGATAAAACAAAATGTCTGACAACGAACCCGGCACGCAAACTGATTCAACATTGGGCTATACCTTTCAAAACGATTTCCTGGCATTAAGCCAGGCTTTTTCATTGCCAGAATTTGATTACACCGATATTTCCCAGCGTGAACAGCTTGCCGCCGCGATTAAACGTTGGCCGCTGTTGGCTGAATTTGCGCAACAACAATAAGGGAGCCGTGAATGGCCATTCTGGGACTCCAGGGCATACGAGGCGGGGTAGGCACGACGTCGATCGCTGCTGCGCTGGCCTGGTCATTGCAATTATTAGGGGAAAACGTACTGGTTATTGATACCAGCCCCGATAATTTGTTGCGCCTGTCATTCAACGTTGATTTCAGTCATCGCGACGGCTGGGCCAGAGCAATGCTCGATGGTCGTGACTGGCAGGACGGTGGGATGCGCTACACCTCGCAACTTGATTTGCTGCCGTTTGGTCAACTGACGGCTCAGGAACGTGAATATCCCGACCGCTGGCTGGAACAGCTGGGCGGTATCGCGGCCGGTATTCGTGCTCTGAAAGAGAGTGGACGATACTCGTGGATTTTACTGGATCTGCCTCCGGGGTGCGCGCCGTTGACCCGGCAACTGGTCAATGAGTGCGACCACACGCTGACGATTGTCAAAGCTGACACCAACTGCCATGTTCGTTTGCATCAGCAGTCGCTGCCGGCGGGCGCGCATATTCTGATCAATGACTTACGCGTTGGCAGTCAGTTGCAGGACGATCTCTACCAGGTCTGGCTACAGAGTCAGCGTCGTCTACTGCCAATGGTGATTCACCGCGATGAAGCCGTGGCGGAGTGCATGGCGACAAAACAGCCGCTGGGTGAATACCGCAGCGACTCGCTGGCTGCAGAAGAAGTGTTGACGCTGGCAAACTGGTGTTTATTACATTACTCAGGCCATAAAACCCCTGTCGGGAGCGCATCATGAGTGTCCTGTCCCGGTGGTTGCTTATCCCGCCGGTCAGCGCCCGTTTAAGCGAGCGCTATCAGGGTTATCGTCGTCATGGCGCGTCGCCTTTTAGCGCGGCGCTGGGCTGTCTGTGGGTGATTCTCGCGTGGGTCTTTATCCCGCTGGAGCATCCACGCTGGCAGCGGATCCGTGCCGAACGTAAGGCGCTCTATCCCCATATTAACGCCGCGCGCCCGCGCCCTTTAGATCCTGCTCGTTACGCCATTCAGACCTTCTGGCTGATGGCGGCCTCGCCACGTCAGGAGACGACACCACCCCGCTGGCAGACCTTTTCCCGCCTGCAAGGTTTCGTCGGGCGTTACCACCAGTGGATGGACGCGCTACCGGGACGCGTGACGCAGAACACCACGCATCTGGATAAACAAAAAGAACTCGGCCATCTGAGCCCTGGCGCGCGTCGCTTTATCATCGGGATTATCGTCACCTTCTCGCTGATTCTGGCGCTGATTTGTGTGACTCAACCGTTTAACCCGCTGGCGCAATTTATCTTCCTGATGCTGTTGTGGGGCGTTGCGCTGATCGTGCGCCGCATGCCGGGGCGCTTCTCCGCGCTGATGCTGATTGTGCTGTCGCTGACGGTATCGTGCCGTTATATCTGGTGGCGCTATACCTCTACGCTGAACTGGGATGACCCGGTGAGTCTGGTCTGCGGGCTGATCCTGTTGTTTGCCGAAACCTATGCGTGGATTGTGCTGGTATTGGGCTACTTCCAGGTCGTCTGGCCGCTGAACCGCCAGCCGGTGCCGCTGCCAAAAGACATGTCGCTGTGGCCGACGGTCGATATCTTTGTGCCGACCTACAACGAAGACCTTCACGTGGTGAAAAACACCATTTACGCGTCGCTGGGTATCGACTGGCCGAAAGATAAGCTCAATATCTGGATCCTCGACGATGGCGGACGTGAAGAGTTCCGCCAGTTCGCCCAGACCGTAGGGGTAAAATATATTGCCCGTACCACCCATGAACACGCCAAAGCCGGGAACATTAACAACGCGTTGAAATATGCCAAAGGCGAGTTTGTCTCGATCTTTGACTGCGACCACGTGCCGACGCGTTCATTCCTGCAAATGACGATGGGCTGGTTCCTGAAAGACAAGAATCTGGCGATGATGCAGACGCCGCACCACTTCTTCTCGCCGGATCCGTTTGAACGTAACCTCGGACGTTTTCGCAAAACGCCAAACGAAGGCACGCTGTTTTACGGTCTGGTGCAGGACGGTAATGACATGTGGGATGCCACCTTCTTCTGCGGCTCCTGTGCGGTAATTCGCCGTAAACCGCTGGATGAAATTGGCGGCATTGCCGTTGAAACCGTGACTGAGGATGCGCATACGTCGCTGCGTCTGCACCGTCGCGGTTATACCTCCGCGTACATGCGTATTCCGCAGGCGGCGGGGCTGGCAACCGAAAGTTTATCTGCCCACATCGGTCAGCGTATTCGCTGGGCGCGCGGGATGGTACAAATTTTCCGTCTCGATAACCCGTTGACCGGCAAGGGGCTGAAGTTCGCCCAGCGATTATGTTACGTCAACGCCATGTTCCACTTCCTGTCAGGCGTTCCACGGCTGATCTTCCTGACCGCCCCGCTGGCGTTCCTGCTGCTGCATGCCTATATCATCTATGCGCCAGCGCTGATGATTGCGCTGTTCGTACTGCCGCACATGGTCCATGCCAGCCTGACCAACTCGAAAATTCAGGGTAAGTACCGCCACTCTTTCTGGAGTGAGATTTACGAAACGGTGTTGGCCTGGTATATCGCGCCGCCGACGCTGGTGGCGCTGATCAACCCGCACAAAGGGAAGTTTAACGTCACCGCGAAGGGCGGACTGGTGGAAGAAGAGTATGTCGACTGGGTGATTTCCCGTCCGTACATCTACCTCGTGCTGATTAACCTGTTCGGCGTGGCGGTGGGCGTCTGGCGTTACTTCTACGGGCCGGAAAATGAAATGCTGACCGTTATCGTCAGCCTGGTGTGGGTGTTCTACAACTTGATTATCCTCGGCGGCGCGGTTGCGGTGTCGGTAGAAAGTAAACAGGTTCGCCGTTCACACCGTGTCGAAATTTCCATGCCAGCGGCGATTGCCCGTGAAGACGGACACCTGTTCTCGTGCACCGTGCATGATTTCTCCGACGGCGGTCTGGGGATCAAGATCAACGGTCAGGCCCAGGTGCTGGAAGGGCAGAAGGTGAATTTACTGCTCAAACGCGGCCAGCAGGAGTATGTCTTCCCGACGCAGGTCGCGCGCGTTTGGGGTGAACAGGTGGGGCTACAGCTGATGCCGCTGACCACCAAACAGCATATCGATTTTGTGCAGTGTACGTTTGCTCGTGCCGATACATGGGCGCTCTGGCAGGACAGCTATCCGGAAGATAAACCGCTGGAAAGCCTGTTGGATATTCTGAAGCTGGGTTTCCGTGGCTATCGCCATCTTGCGGAGTTCTCCCCGTCTTCTGTCAAAATAATTTTCCGGTCTCTGACTTCTCTGGTTTCCTGGGTTGTGTCGTTCATTCCACGCCGTCCTGAGCAGGACGAGGTGGCGGTGCAACAGCCGGATCAGGTTATGGCTCAACAATGATGATAACGCGATGAAAAGAAAACTTTCCTGGATTTGTGCAGTGGCAATGGGGATGAGCGCAATCCCTTCTTTCATGACGAATGCGACGCCTGCAACGCAACCACTGATAAATGCTGAGCCAACCGTGGCCCCGGCTGCGGCCGAACCTGCACAGGCAGATGCAAATCAGCCGGTGGGGCAGGTGATGCCGGGTGTACCGGGAGCCGATGCGCCGATTGTGGCGCAGAATGGCCCTTCCCGGGACGTGAAACTAACGTTTGCGCAGATAGCGCCGCCGCCGGGCAGCATGGTGCTGCGTGGCGTGAACCCAAACGGCAGTATTGAGTTTGGCATGCGTAGCGATGAGGTCGTCTCCAGAGCCGTACTGAACCTGGAGTACACGCCGTCACCTTCACTGCTACCGGTACAGTCGCAGCTCAAGGTCTACCTGAATGATGAGCTGATGGGCGTGCTGCCGGTCACCCAGGAACAGTTGGGTAAAAAGACGCTGGCCCAAATGCCGATCAACCCGCTGTTTATCACCGATTTTAACCGCGTGCGGTTGGAGTTTGTCGGTCACTACCAGCAGGTTTGTGAAAACCCAGCCAGCAGTACGCTGTGGCTGGACGTCGGTCGCAGCAGCATGCTGGACCTCACTTACCAGACGCTGGAAGTGCAAAACGATCTCTCGCACTTCCCGGTACCGTTCTTCGATCCGCGTGACAGCCGTGCGGTGACGCTGCCGATGGTCTTTGCCGGAGCACCAGATAGTACCTTGCAACAGGCGGCGTCGATCGTGTCTTCCTGGTTTGGCTCCCGGGCGGGCTGGCGGGGTCAGCACTTCCCGGTGTTGTACAACGCGCTGCCGGATCGTAATGCCATCGTCTTTGCCACTAACGACAAACGACCTGATTTCCTGCGTGAACATCCGCCGGTGAAAGCGCCGGTTATCGAAATGATCGGCCATCCGGATAACCCGTATGTGAAACTGCTGGTGGTATTTGGTCGTGACGATAACGATCTGCTGCAGGCGGCGAAAGGCATTGCCCAGGGCAATATCCTCTTCCGTGGTAGCAGCGTGGAGGTGAACGACGTGAAGCCGCTGTTGGCGCGTAAACCATACGATGCGCCAAACTGGGTCCGTACCGATCGCCCGGTGACCTTCGGCGAACTGAAAACCTATGAAGAGCAGTTGCAGTCCACCGGGATGGAACCTGCCGCCATCAACGTCTCTCTGAACCTGCCGCCGGATCTCTATTTGCTGCGCAGTACCGGTATTGATATGAACCTCAATTACCGTTACACCACGCCGCCGACCAAAGACAGCTCGCGCATGGACATCAGCCTGAACAACCAGTTCCTGCAAGCCTTTAGTCTGACCAGCAATGAGAAGAGCAACCGTCTGCTGCTGCGTCTGCCGGTGCTGCAAGGGCTGCTGGACGGGAAAACGGATGTCGCCATCCCGGCGCTGAAGCTGGGCGCGATGAACCAGTTGCGGTTTGACTTCGAGTACATGAACCCGATGCCGGGCGGCTCGATTGAAAACTGTATTACCTTCCAGCCGGTGCCGAACCACGTGGTGATTGGCGACGACTCCACCATCGACTTCTCGAAGTACTACCACTTCATTGCGATGCCGGATCTGCGTGCGTTTGCGAACGCAGGCTTCCCGTTCAGCCGTATGGCGGACTTGTCCGAAACCATCACCGTGATGCCGAAAAACCCGAACGAAGCGCAGATGGAAACCCTGCTCGACGCGACCGGGACCATCGGCGCGCAAACCGGCTTCCCGGCGATTAACCTGACCATCACCGATGACAGCAGCAAGATTCAGGGCAAAGAGGCAGACATCCTGATTATCGGGTCGATCCCGGACAAACTGAAAGACGACAAGCGTATTGACCTGTTAGTTCAGGCGGCGGAGAGCTGGGTGAAAACCCCGATGCGCCAGACGACGTTCCCGAGCATCATGCCGGATGAAGCCGATCGCAAAGCGGATGCGCAGGCGACGGTGACGTCAAGTGGACCGATGGCTGCGGTCGTCGGCTTCCAGTCACCGTTCAGCGATCAGCGTAGCGTAGTGGCGCTGCTGGCAGACAGCCCGCGCGGCTATGAATTGCTGAATCAGGCCATCAATGACAGCGGTAAACGGGCGGCAATGTTTGGTTCCGTCTCTGTGATCCGCGAATCTGGCGTGAGCAGTTTACGCGTCGGCGATATCTACTACGTGGGTCACCTGCCGTGGTTTGAACGTCTGTGGTACGCGCTGGCCAACCATCCGGTGCTGTTAGCGGTACTGGCGGCCATCAGCGTGGTGTTACTGGCCTGGGTGCTGTGGCGTCTGCTGCGCATCATCAGTCGCCGCCGTCTCGATCCGGATCATGAGTGATAAATAATGAACGCGTTGCGTAGTGGGATAGTCATGGTGTTAATGCTGGCCGCGCTGAGTGTACAGGCGGCCTGTACCTGGCCTGCATGGGAGCAATTTAAAAAGGATTACATCAGTCAGGAAGGGCGGGTGATTGATCCCAGTGATGCACGCAAAATTACCACCTCGGAAGGGCAAAGTTATGCGATGTTCTTTGCCCTCGCCGCCAACGATCGCCGGGCCTTTGATGCGTTACTTGACTGGACGCAGAATAACCTCGCGCAAGGGTCGTTACAGGAGCATCTGCCCGCCTGGCTGTGGGGACAAAAAGATCCTTCCACCTGGGCGGTGCTGGATAGCAACTCCGCTTCTGATGGCGATATCTGGATCGCGTGGTCGCTGCTGGAGGCGGGACGCTTGTGGAAAGAGCCGCGCTACACCGATATCGGCAAAGCCCTGCTGAAGCGGATTGCCAGCGAAGAAGTGGTAACGGTGCCGGGGCTGGGCTCCATGCTGTTACCCGGCAAGATTGGTTTTGCCGAAGCCAACACCTGGCGCTTCAACCCGAGCTATCTGCCGCCGCAGCTGGCGCAGTATTTCGCCCGCTTCGGCGCGCCGTGGTCCACCCTGCGCGAAACCAACCAGCGACTGCTGTTAGAAACCGCGCCGAAAGGCTTCTCGCCGGATTGGGTCCGTTACGAGAAAAACAAAGGCTGGCAACTGAAGCCAGAGAAAACGCTGGTCAGCAGTTACGACGCGATTCGCGTCTACCTGTGGGCGGGCATGATGCATGACGGCGACCCGCAGAAAGCGCGGCTGCTGGCAAAATTCAAACCGATGGCAACCCTGACAACTAAAAACGGTCTCCCTCCGGAGAAAGTGGACGTCGCCAGCGGCAAAGCGCAGGGCAATGGCCCGGTGGGCTTTTCTGCGGCCTTACTGCCTTTCCTGCAAAACCGCGACGCACAAGCGGTGCAGCGACAGCGCGTGACGGACCATTTCCCTGGCAGCGATGCCTACTATAGCTACGTGCTAACCCTCTTCGGACAAGGGTGGGATCAGCATCGTTATCGCTTCACCGCTAAAGGTGAGCTACTACCTGACTGGGGCCAGGAATGCGCAAGTTCAAATTAAGTTTACTCGGGGTCTCACTCGGCATTGCCCTGATGCCCTTTGCCGACGCGGCGCCGTCGGCGCAACAGCAGTTGCTGGAGCAGGTGCGGTTAGGCGAAGCCACGCACCGTGAAGATCTGGTGCGTCAGTCGCTCTATCGCCTCGAACTGATTGACCCGAATAATCCGGACGTGGTCGCTGCCCGTTTTCGCTACATGCTGCGTCAGGGCGATAACGACGGCGCGCAGAAGCAGCTTGAAAGACTTTCTCAGTTAGCGCCGAGTTCTAACGCCTATCAATCTTCCCGTACGACCATGCTGTTAGCGACGCCAGAAGGGCGCCAGTCTTTGCAGCAGGCGCGTCTACAGGCGACGACCGGGCATGCTGAGGAAGCGGTTGCCGCCTACGATAAGCTGTTCAAAGGCAGCCCGCCGGAAGGCGACCTGGAAGTGGAATACTGGAGCGCGGTGGCAAAAATTCCTGCCCGCCGCAATCAGGCGATCAATCAGTTGAAGGCAATTAACGCCCGCAGTCCAGGCAATAACACGCTGCAAAATACGCTGGCGCAGTTGCTGTTTGATAACGATCGTCCAGCGGAAGGCTTTGTGATTCTGGAGCAGATGGCGAAATCCAACTCCGGGCGGAATGCCGCAGCCAATATCTGGTACACCCAGATCAAGGATATGCCGGTCAGCGACGCCAGCGTGAAGGCGCTGCAAAAATACCTCATGGTATTCAGTGAAGGGGACAGCGTGGCCGCTGCGCGCAGTAAGCTTAGCGAACAGCAAAAACAGCTCTCCGATCCTACATTCCGCGCGCGTGCGCAGGGTCTGGCGGCAGTTGAAGCCGGACAGGGCGGACGGGCGGTCTCTGAACTGCAACAGGCGGTGAAAGCGAACCAAAGCGACAGCGAGGTCGTGGGCGCGCTGGGGCAGGCCTATTCTCAGCGTGGCGATCGCGCCAGCGCCGTTGCGCAGTTTAAGAAAGCACTGGCGATGGATCCGCAAAGCGGGAGCCGCAGCAAGTGGGAAAGCCTGTTGAAAGTGAACAGCTACTGGCTGGCGATTCAGCAGGGCGACGCCGCGCTGAAAGCCGACAATGTTGACCAGGCTGAACGCCTCTATCAGCAGGCCAGAAACATCGACAATACCGACAGCTATGCGGTTCTGGGACTGGGCGATGCGGCAATGGCGCGGAAAGATTATCCGGCTGCCGAACGCTACTATCAGCAGACGCTGCGCATGGACAGCGGCAACACCAATGCCGTACGCGGTCTGGCAAACCTTTATCGCGCGCAGTCGCCGGAGAAAGCCTCCGCGTTTATCGCCACGCTCTCTGCCAGTCAGCGTCGCAGCATTGATGACATTGAACGCGGTCTGGAAAACGATCGCCTGGCGCAGCAGGCTGAAACGCTGGAGAACCAGGGCAACTGGGCGCAGGCGGCGGAACTGCAACGCCGTCGACTGGCGCTGGATCCGGGCAGCGTCTGGATAACCTATCGTCTGTCACGCGATCTGTGGCAGGCCGGGCAGCGCAGCCAGGCTGACGCACAGATGAGTGCGCTGGCGCGCCAGAAACCCAACGACCCGGAACAGGTTTACGCGTACGGACTGTACCTGTCCGGCAATAATCAGGATCGGGCGGCGCTGGCGCATATCAACAGCCTGCCGCGCAGTCAGTGGAACAGCAACATTCAGGAACTGGCAGAACGGTTGCAGAGCAACCAAGTGCTGGAAACGGCTAACCGCCTGCGCGACAGCGGCCGGGAAGCCGAGGCCGAAGCGCTGTTACGTCAACAGCCCGCGTCGACCCGTCTCGACTTAACGCTGGCCGACTGGGCGCAGCAGCGCGGGGAATACAATGCGGCGCGAGGTGCTTACGACGCCGTGCTGGCGCGCGAACCGGACAACGTCGATGCGATGCTGGGTCTGACAGAAGTGTACATCGCCCAGGGCGACAAGCCCGCCGCGCGAGCGCAACTGGCAAAACTGCCCGCAACGCAGACCCCGTCGATCAACATGCAGCGGCGGATTGCGCTGGCGCAGATGCAGCTTGGCGATACCGCTGCCGCAACGCAGACCTTCAACACTCTGATTCCGCAGGCCAAAGCGCAGCCGCCGTCAATGGAAAGCGCGATGGTGCTGCGTGACGCCGCGAATTTCCAGGCGCAGAGCGGCGAGCCGCAGCAGGCGCTTGATACCTATAAAGACGCGATGGTGGCGTCCGGCATCACGCCAACGCGTCCGCAGGATAACGACACCTTTACTCGTCTGACCCGTAACGATGAGAAAGATGACTGGCTGAAGCGCGGCGTGCGCAGCGACGCGGCGGATTTATATCGCCAGCAGGATCTGAACGTCACGCTGGAGCATGACTACTGGGGATCGAGCGGCACCGGCGGCTATTCCGATCTGAAAGCGCATACCACCATGCTGCATGTGGATGCGCCATATTCGGACGGTCGCATGTTCTTCCGTACCGATCTGGTCAATATGAATGCAGGCAGCTTCTCAACCGATGCGAATGGCCGCTACGACAATAACTGGGGCACCTGTACGCTGGAAGACTGTAGCGGCAGCCGCAGCCAGTCGGATACGGGGGCGAGCGTCGCCGTCGGCTGGAAGAATGACACCTGGAGCTGGGATATCGGCACCACGCCGATGGGCTTCAATGTCGTCGATGTTGTCGGCGGCGTCAGTTACAGCAATGACATCGGGCCGTTGGGTTATACCCTGAACGCGCATCGTCGCCCCATTTCCAGTTCTCTGCTGGCCTTTGGCGGACAAAAGGATGCGCAGAGCCACAACGGCGACAGCAACG
The DNA here is from genome assembly GCF_030332305.1 of Citrobacter sp. Ct235. Classification (NCBI taxonomy): domain Bacteria; kingdom Pseudomonadati; phylum Pseudomonadota; class Gammaproteobacteria; order Enterobacterales; family Enterobacteriaceae; genus Citrobacter; species Citrobacter sp. Ct235. The sequence goes on along the minus strand of NZ_JAOWIC010000041.1, from coordinate 202,110 downwards.
ACATTAATACGGGCAAAAAATGGGGCGGCGTTCGCGCTGACGGCGGCGGGATTAGTCTCAGCTACGACAAAGGTGAAGCCAACGGCGTCTGGGCCTCTCTTGGTGCCGATCAGTTGACCGGGAAGAACGTTGAGGATAACTGGCGCGTCCGCTGGATGACCGGTTACTACTACAAAATCATCAACGAGAACAACCGTCGCGTGACCGTGGGCCTGAACAATATGATCTGGCACTACGACAAAGATCTGAGCGGTTATTCACTGGGCCACGGCGGTTACTACAGTCCGCAGGAATACCTGTCCTTCGCCGTGCCGGTGATGTGGCGTCAGCGGACGGAAAACTGGTCCTGGGAATTGGGCGGTTCGGTGTCCTGGTCGCATTCGCGCACCAAAACGATGCCACGTTATCCGTTGCTGAATTTGATTCCATCGGATTACCGTCAGGAAGCCAGCGAACAAACCAACGGTGGCGGTAGCAGCCAGGGCTTTGGTTATACCGCGCGGGCGCTGATCGAGCGTCGGGTGACCTCTAACTGGTTTATCGGGACTGCCGTGGATATTCAACAGGCTAAAGACTACGCGCCAAGCCATTTTCTGCTGTACGTTCGCTATTCCGCCGCAGGATGGCAGGGTGATATGGATTTACCGCCGCAGCCGCTGGTGCCTTACGCGGACTGGTAAGGGTTATGATCGCAGGCCGGATAAGCGCTGTGCTATCCGGCAGTCAATAATCAGAAAAGTCCTTTTCCGACACAGCCTCTCTCAATGTCGCTGCGATCGGGTATACTCGGGCGGCAATCTGGGATATCCGGGGGGAGACAATATTGCGCGTCAGTCGCTCGTTAACAATTAAGCAGATGGCAATGGTGGCTGCCGTTGTCATGGTGTTTGTATTTTTGTTTTGCACCGTTTTGCTGTTTCATCTGGTACAGCAGAACCGCTATAACACGGCGACGCAACTGGAAAGTATTGCCCGTTCTGTACGTGAACCTCTCTCTTCCTCAATTTTAAAAGCCGATATTCCCGGAGCCGAAGCGATTCTCGCCAGTATCAAACCGGCCGGGGTGGTGCAACGGGCCGATGTGGTGCTGCCGAATCAGTTTCAGGCGCTGCGCATGAGCTTTATCCCTGAACGGCCCGTGCCGGTGATGGTGACCCGGCTCTTCGAACTGCCGGTGCAGATCTCGCTTCCCGTCTATTCGCTTGAGCGTCCTGCGAATCCACAGCCGCTGGCGTATCTGGTGCTCCAGGCCGACTCCTTCCGCATGTATAAGTTTGTGATGAGTACGCTGTCTACGTTAGTGACCATTTACTTACTTTTGTCGCTGATGCTGACGGTGGCCATTAGCTGGTGTGTGAATCGCCTGATTTTGCACCCGCTGCGCAAAATTGCCCGCGAGCTGAATAACATTCCGCAGCAGGATTTGATTGGACATCAGCTGGCGTTGCCGCGTCTGCATCATGACGATGAGATTGGCCTGTTGGTGCGCAGTTACAACCTCAATCAGCAGCTGGTCCAGCGCCACAGCGAAGAGCAGACGGACAACGCGATGCGTTTTCCGGTCTCCGAACTGCCGAACAAAGCGTTCCTGATGGGGCTGCTTGAACAGGTAGTGGCGCGTCAGCAAACCACGGCGCTGATGATTGTCACCTGTGAAACGCTGCGCGACACGGCGGGCGTGCTGAAAGAGGCGCAGCGGGAAATCCTGCTACTGACGCTGGTGGAGAAGCTAAAATCGGTGCTGTCGCCGAGAATGGTGCTCGCACAGATTAGCGGTTACGATTTTGCCATTATCGCCCACGGCGTCAAAGAGCCGTGGCACGCGATTACTCTAGGTCAGCAAGTACTCACTATCATTAATGAACGACTGCCAGTGCAGGGGATCCAACTGCGTCCGAGCTGCTGCATTGGCGTGGCGATGTATTATGGCGATCTCAGCGCCGAACAGCTCTACGGACGCGCGGTCTCGGCGGCGTTTACCGCCCGACACAAGGGCAAAAACCAGATTCAGTTCTTCGACCCTGAGCAGATGGAAGCGGCCCAGAAACGGCTAACCGAAGAGAGTGATATTCTTACCGCTCTGGACAACCACCGATTTGCCCTGTGGTTACAGCCTCAGGTGGAGATGAGCAGCGGCAAGGTGGTGAGTGCCGAAGCGTTGCTGCGCATGCAACAGCCGGACGGAAGCTGGGAATTGCCGGAAGGGATGATTGAACGTATTGAATCCTGCGGCCTGATGGTCACCGTGGGCCACTGGGTGCTGGAGGAGTCCTGCCGCCAGCTCGCGGCCTGGCAGGAGCGGGGGATCACGCTACCGCTATCGGTCAATCTGTCGGCGCTCCAGTTGATGCACCCGAATATGGTGCCAGATATGCTGGAACTGTTAAACCGTTACCGTATCCAGCCGGGCATGCTCATTCTGGAAGTGACAGAGAGTCGGCGGATCGACGACCCGAATGCCGCCGTGGCGATACTGCGTCCGTTGCGTAACGCAGGCGTGCGTATCGCGCTGGACGATTTCGGCATGGGCTACGCGGGGCTGCGCCAGCTCCAGCATATGAAATCCCTGCCAATCGATGTGCTGAAAATCGACAAAATGTTTGTCGATGGTCTGCCAGAAGATAACAGCATGATCTCGGCCATTATCCTGTTGGCGCGTAGCCTGAATCTGCAGATGGTGGCGGAAGGCGTCGAGACCGAAGCCCAGCGTGAATGGCTGGCGCAGGCGGGCGTTGAAATCGCTCAGGGCTTCCTTTATGCCCGTGCTGTACCCGCAGAAACCTTCGAAGAACGTTACCTGAAGCACAATTGACGTGATTACAATACTTTAAAAAGGTCCGGCTTGTGCGAGCCAGCTCAAGGTTTTTAACATTTTTGTTTCAATTATGATCCTTGTGCATTTCTGCCATGTTGTCTGGGTGTTATTTTAAGGCCGCAGGTTAACCAAAACCTTACAAGACCTGTGGTTTTTACTTCAAGGACACCTTATGAAAATCTCTCTGTTTAAAAGCCTCTACTTTCAGGTCCTGACAGCAATAGCCATTGGTATTCTCCTTGGCCATTACTACCCTGAAATTGGCGCACAAATGAAACCGCTTGGCGACGCGTTCGTTAAGCTGATTAAGATGATCATCGCCCCTGTCATCTTCTGTACTGTCGTGACCGGCATTGCAGGTATGGAAAGCATGAAGGCAGTGGGCCGTACAGGTGCGGTTGCGCTCCTTTACTTTGAGATTGTCAGTACGATTGCGTTGATAATTGGTCTTATCATCGTCAACGTCGTACAACCCGGTGCCGGAATGAACGTCGACCCGGCAAGCCTTGATGCGCAAGCGGTCGCGGTCTATGCCGCTCAGGCGAAAGACCAGGGCATTGTTGCCTTCCTGATGGATGTGATACCGGGCAGCGTCATTGGCGCCTTTGCCAGCGGCAACATCCTGCAGGTTCTGCTGTTTGCGGTATTGTTTGGTTTTGCCCTGCATCGTCTGGGCAGCAAAGGTCAGTTGATTTTCAACGTGATTGAAAGCTTCTCGCAGGTCATTTTCGGCATCATCAATATGATCATGCGCCTGGCGCCAATCGGGGCGTTCGGGGCGATGGCCTTTACGATTGGGAAATATGGTGTCGGTACGCTGGTGCAGTTGGGGCAGTTGATTATCTGCTTTTACATCACCTGTATCGTGTTTGTGGTGGTGGTTCTGGGTTCAATTGCCCGCGCCACAGGCTTCAGCATCTTTAAATTTATCCGTTATATCCGTGAAGAACTGCTTATTGTGCTGGGTACGTCCTCTTCCGAGTCCGCGCTGCCGCGTATGCTCGACAAGATGGAGAAACTCGGCTGTCGCAAGTCGGTCGTGGGGCTGGTTATTCCCACCGGGTATTCGTTTAACCTTGATGGGACATCGATATATCTGACGATGGCGGCGGTGTTTATCGCCCAGGCCACCAACAGTCATATGGATATCTTCCATCAGATTACGTTGCTGGTGGTTCTGCTGCTCTCCTCTAAAGGGGCGGCGGGCGTCACCGGAAGTGGCTTTATCGTGCTGGCGGCGACCATCTCTGCGGTTGGTCATCTGCCGATTGCCGGTCTGGCGCTTATCCTGGGTATCGACCGCTTTATGTCTGAAGCTCGTGCGCTGACCAACCTGGTCGGTAACGGTGTGGCAACGGTGGTTGTGGCGAAGTGGGTGAAGGAACTGGACCACAAGAAGCTTGACGATGTGCTGAATAATCGTGCACCTGAAGGCAAAACGCACGAAATATCCTCTTAATCTCGACACTTATGACCGCAGTCCCTTGTGGGGCTGCGGCCTCCTGCGCATAATTGACCCCTGGGCCCGAATCCTTCAACATGGAGGTATCGGGTTTATTTCACTTCTTCCGTGACATTTTCATGTTCTTGCGGTCTAACACGAAGTGTTTTTAACGTCATATTCAGGCAAACCCAACAGGGGTTGTCTTTTTATTACCAGGATTGTTGATCAGGGGTTCACATGCAGGGCACAAAAATTCGACTTATAGCGGGCGGTTTGCTGATGATGGCCACTGCTGGCTATGTGCAGGCAGATGCGCTCCAGCCAGACCCGGCATGGCAACAGGGGACGCTGGCAAATGGTTTACAGTGGCAAGTGTTAGCCACCCCGCAGCGCCCCAGCGACCGTATCGAGGTCCGTCTGCTGGTAAATACCGGTTCGCTCACCGAAAGTACTCAACAGAGCGGTTTCAGTCATCTTATTCCCCGTATTGCGTTAACCCAGAGTGGCGGCCTTGATGCCGCACAGGTGCGTTCACTGTGGCAGCAGGGATTTGACCCTAAGCGTCCGATGCCGCCCGTGACGGTCTCTTACGATTCCACGCAGTACAATCTTAGCCTGCCCAATAACCGTAACGATCTGCTGAAAGAGTCGCTGAACTATCTGGCGAATACAATGGGCAAACTGACTATCACCCCTGAGGTCGTGAATCACGCGCTGAGCACGGAAGACATGGTCACCACGCTGCCCGTCGATACCAAAGAGGGCTGGTGGCGCTATCGTCTGAAAGGGTCAGCGCTGCTGGGCCACGATCCTGCCGAGCCGGTGAAAATGCCGGTGGATGCGGCGAAAGTTCATGATTTCTACCAGAAATGGTACACCCCGGATGCGATGACGCTGATTATCGTCGGTAACGTCGATGCGCGTTCGGTGGCCGAGCAAATCAACAAAACGTTTGGTGAACTGAAAGGTAAACGCGAAACGCCTGCGCCAGTGCCGACGCTTTCACCGCTGCGTGCGGAAGCGGTAAGCATCATGACCGACGCAGTGCGCCAGGATCGTCTCTCCGTGATGTGGGATACGCCATGGCAGCCGATTCGTGAGTCCGCTGCGCTGCTGCGCTACTGGCGCGCGGATTTAGCGCGTGAAGCGCTGTTCTGGCACATTCAGCAGGCGTTGAGCAAAAACAACGCGAAAGACATCGGCCTCGGCTTTGACTGTCGCGTGTTGTTCCAGCGCGCCCAGTGTGCTGTCAACATTGAATCGCCAAACGACAAGGTTACCGCCAATCTGAGCACGGTGGCGCGTGAACTGGCGAAAGTGCGTGATAACGGCCTGCCGGAAGAAGAATTCAACGCGCTGGTAGCGCAAAAGAATCTGGAATTGCAGAAGCTGTTCGCGACCTACGCCCGTACCGATACCGATATTCTGATCGGTCAACGTCTGCGTTCGCTGCAAAATCAGGTCGTGGATATCGCGCCCGAGCAGTATCAGCGTTTGCGTCAGGATTTCCTGAACAGCCTGACCGTTGAAATGTTGAATCAGGATCTGCGTCAGCAGTTATCACAGGATATGGCGCTGATTCTGCTGCAGCCGAAAGGTGAGCCGGAATTCAACATGAAGGCGTTACAGGCGACGTGGGAACAGATTATGACCCCGGTTGCGGCAGCGGCGACGCCAGTTGAGACGGATGAAGTGCATCCTGAAGTGACAGATATTCCGGCGGCGCAGTAGTGAAATCACAGAATTGCTGAATGTTGCTCGTTTATCAGGCCTACGGAGACGATTTCTGTAGGCCTGATAAGGCGTTTACGCCGCCATCAGGCGCTGGTCGATTTTACTGTGGCATGGCGTCGCGTGGGATAATCGCCCCGCGATGCTGAATGACGGTGCTGGCTGTCAGGTGACCCCGTTTGGCGGCTTCGGCGGCATCGCCACCGGTTAAACGAACGGCCAGATACCCGGCGCTGAACGAGTCGCCAGCGGCAGTGGTATCGATCACTTTCTCTTTTGGCAGTTTCACCGCAGGAACGTCGATCGGTTCTTGACCGTCGACAGACACCAGGCAAGAATCTGCACCCCGTTTCACGACCACTTCCTGCACTCCCGCGGCATGCGTACGTGCGATCACCTCTTCAACCGGCTTCACGCCCCAGAGCGCATCTTCGTCGTCCAGCGTCAGGAAGGCGATATCGGTGCATTCCAGCATCTTCTGATAAACCTGCTGAGTCTCTTCTTTGCTGGCCCACAGGCGCGGACGGTAGTTGTTGTCGAAAATGACTTTCCCGCCGTTGGCGCGGCATTCGCGCAGCAGCGACAGCAGTTTGTCACGGCTCGATGGGCTCAGGATCGCGAGACTGATACCGCTCAGGTAGAGATAGTCAAAGGTCGCCAGCGCTTCGCAAATGGCCGCTGACTGCTCGCTCTCCAGCCAGAATTTCGCCGCCGCTTCGTTACGCCAGTAATAGAACGTCCGCTCGCCGGTGCTGTCGGTCTCGATGTAGTAGAGGCCCGGCAGACGGTTTTCCATGCGCTGCGTCAGTGAGGTATCCACGTTTTCACCGTGCCATGACTCCAGCATCTGCTGGCTGAAACTGTCCGTGCCCAGTGCCGTGACGTAGTGTACGGAGAGTGCCGCAGCATCAACCTGACGGGCAATGTAAACGGAGGTATTCAATGTATCGCCACCGAATCCGCGCTGAACATCTGCGCCTTTCTGTGACAGCTCAATCATGCATTCGCCAATCACGGCAATCTTTTTGGACATAGTCGTGAACCTGCTTAGAAAAAGTTAGCGTTAGTGTGCGCTGTGGGTGTTGGGTGGTCAATCATATTAAAACAACGTTCCAAAATTTTTTTTGAGCCAGTCCGTATTCTGCGTTGATTTTTACAAACGCGTTTTCAATTTTGCGCGTGACCGAACATAAAGTTCTCCGCCTGAAGGCCGATAACCTTTGACGAGTCGGGGCAGTAACACACTTAATCACGGGACATCTGAGATGATAAACCAGGTTATCCAGCAGCTAAGCAATTCCGAGGCGAGCGTTGAAAGCTTGCAGGATCGGCGCTTTTGGCTGCAGTGCGAGCGTGCTTACACTCACCAGCCGATTTACCAGACCAACGGACGCCTGTTAGCGGTTGAACTGCTGACGGTGGTGACGCATCCGGACAATCCGACCCAACGTATCGCTCCCGATCGCTATTTTGCCGGGGTGGCGGTGCGCCATCGCGTTGATATCGTCAAAGAACAACTTCAGTTGCTGGAGCAAAAGGCTGACTTTTTCCAGCGTCATGAATTACTGGCCTCCGTGAATGTCGATGGTCCAACGCTGCTCACCATGCGCCAGCAGCCCAACATTGTGCAGATGATTGAACGAATGCCGTGGCTGCGTTTTGAACTGGTAGAACATATTCATCTGCCAAAAGAATCCTCCTTCGCCAGCATGTGCGAGTTTGGCCCGCTGTGGCTGGATGATTTCGGGACCGGGATGGCTAACTTCTCTGCCCTGAACGAGGTCCGCTATGACTACATCAAAATCGCGCGCGAACTGTTCGTGATGCTTCGCCAGACGCCTGAGGGGCGCAATCTCTTTACCATGCTGCTGCAACTGATGAACCGCTATTGCCGCGGCGTGATCGTTGAAGGAGTGGAAACGCTGGAAGAGTGGCGCGATGTACAACGTTCGCCTGCCTTTGCCGCACAAGGCTATTTTCTGTCGCGCCCGGTCCCATTTTCCCATCTCGATGAGGTCATTCTGTCACTGTAAAAACCGGCGGTTTCCGCTAACTCCGTCTGGCTGGACTATCTTTAGGACAGGCAAGGGAAGACGTGAGGACGCTAACTATGACCAAAGCCGGAAAAATAACGACAGTAATAACAGGGACTTTCTTGTTGTTGATCGTTGTCGTTATCGTACTGATAGCGACATTTGACTGGAACCGTCTCAAACCGACCATCAACCAGAAAGTCTCTACCGAACTTAACCGACCGTTCGCCATTCGTGGTGATTTGGGTGTCGTCTGGGAGCGCCAAAAGCAGGAGACCGGCTGGCGCAGTTGGGTGCCGTGGCCGCACGTGCATGCTGAAGATATTATCCTCGGCAATCCCCCCGATATTCCCGAGGTGACGATGGTGCACCTTCCCCGCGTCGAAGCGACGCTCGCGCCGCTGGCGCTGTTAAGCAAAACCGTCTGGCTGCCGTGGATCAAACTGGTGAAACCCGATGCGCGGCTGATTCGCCTGTCTGAGAAGAACAATAACTGGACATTTGACCTGGCAGGCGCAGAAAACAAAGACGCCAATGCCAAACCTTCTGCCTGGTCTTTCCGGCTGGACACGATTCTCTTCGATCAGGGGCGGATCGCCATTGACGATAAGGTCAGCAAAGCGGATATCGAGATCCTGGTCGATCCGCTGGGCAAGCCGTTGCCGTTCAGTGAAGTCACGGGAAGCAAAGCAAAAGGCGATAATGTGAAGGTTGAAGATTACGTGTTTGGCCTGAAGGCACAGGGGCGATACAACGGCGAACCGCTTACTGGAACGGGAAAGATGGGCGGTATGCTGGCGCTGCGTAGTGAAGGCGCCGCGTTTCCAGTGCAGGCTGATTTACGCTCCGGCAATACCCGAGTGGCGCTGGTGGGCGTGGTTAAGGACCCAATGAAGATGGGCGGCGTCGATCTGCAACTGAAATTCTCCGGGGATTCACTGGGCGAGCTGTACGATCTGACGGGGGTGCTGCTGCCGGATACGCCGCCGTTCGAAACGGACGGTCGGCTGGTGGCGAAAATCGATACCAACGCCTCGTCGGTGTTTGACTACCGGGAGTTCAATGGGCGAATCGGCGACAGCGATATTCATGGCTCGCTGACCTATACGACGGGGAAACCGCGTCCGAAACTGGAAGGTGACGTGGAATCACGCCAGCTCAGGCTGGCGGATCTGGGGCCGCTGATCGGCGTTGATTCCGGTAAAGGCGCGGAGAAAGCGCAGCGCTCAGAACAGAAAAAGGGGGAAAAGAGCATACAGCCAGCGGACAAAGTGCTGCCCTATGACCGCTTCGAAACGGACAAATGGAACGTGATGGACGCCGACGTGCGCTTCAAAGGGCAGCGTATTGAACATGGCAGCAGTCTGCCGATCCGCGATCTCTCAACCCACATCATTCTGCAGAATGCCGACCTGCGCCTGCAACCGCTGAAGTTTGGTCTGGCGGGTGGCAGCATCAGTTCAACGATTCATCTGGAAGGCGACAAAAAGCCGATGCAGGGGCGTGCAGATATTCAGGCGCGGCGCTTAAAACTGAAAGAACTGATGCCGAACGTCGAACTGATGCAGAAAACGCTGGGTGAAATGAACGGTGACGCCGAACTTCGCGGCAGCGGGAACTCCGTGGCGGCGCTGCTGGGCAACAGCAATGGCAACCTGAAACTGCTGATGAACGACGGGTTGATCAGCCGCAACCTGATGGAGATCGTTGGCCTGAACGTCGGGAACTACATTGTCGGGCAGATCTTTGGCGATGACGAAGTGCGGGTCAACTGTGCGGCGGCGAATCTCGATATTGTGAACGGCGTGGCGCGTCCGCAAATTTTCGCATTCGACACCGAAAATGCGTTGATCAACGTCACCGGGACGGCGAGCTTTGCCTCAGAACAGCTGGATTTGACCATCGACCCGGAAAGCAAAGGTATTCGCATCATTACCTTGCGTTCACCGCTGTATGTACGCGGAACGTTTAAGGATCCGCAGGCGGGGGTAAAAGCCGGGCCGCTGATTGCTCGTGGCGCGGTGGCTGCGGCGCTGGCGACGTTAGTGACGCCCGCCGCCGCGCTGCTGGCGCTGATTTCACCCTCGGAAGGGGATGCCAATCAGTGCCGGATGATTTTATCGCAGATGAAGAAATGATGGTGTGGTCTGCGTTGTGCCGGGTGGCGCTTGCGCTTACCCGGCCTACGGAAGTGGTCGTGTTTGTAGGCCGGGTAAGGCGTAGCCGCCACCCGGCATGTAAAGATTACAGCGACTGGTGACGCGTCTCATGGGTTAACAGCAGCGCGATCAGCGTTAACGCCGCCATAGACGCGAGATAGGTCCCCACGGCCGCCAGCCCATAGTTGGACTGTAGCCATGCGGCGATATACGGCGCAACGGACGCGCCCAGAATCGAAGAGACGTTATAGGAGAACGATGCGCCGGTGTAGCGCACTTCGGTCGGGAACAGTTCAGGCAGCAGTGCGCCCATCGGCCCAAACGTCAACCCCATCAGACTCAGCCCCAGCAGCAGGAAGGCGAAGACCAGCGCCGGATTGCCGGATCCCAGCAGCGGTTTAAAGGCGAACAGCGCGAACAGGATAATCATCGTGGTGATGATGACCATGCTCTTGCGACGACCAAAGGCGTCAGCGAGCAGGCCAGCGACCGGCACCATCACGCCAAAGCCAATGACCGCCATCATCAGCATCCACAACACTTCATTACGCGGCAGGCCCAGACCGACCGGCGCAGCGGCGGTACTGAACGTCATCGAATACACGGTCATGATATAAAACAGCGTATAGGTCGCCAGCATGATGAACGTGCCAAGGATCGTCACGCGAACGTGTTTGGTCAGCAGGGTTCCGAGCGGGATTTTCACCTGCTTTTTCGCGGCAGCCACTTTGGCGAAGACCGGTGTCTCATGCAGCGACACGCGGACATACAGACCGATAATCACCAGCACCGCCGAGAAGATAAACGGCACGCGCCAGCCCCAGTTCATGAACTGCTCATCGGTCAGCAGCCAGGAGAGCAGCAGGAAGGTGCCGTTGGCAAAGAAGAAGCCAATGGGGGCGCCCAGCTGCGGGAACGAACCGTACAGCGCACGCTTACGCGGCGGGGCGTTTTCCGTCGCCAGCAGCGCCGCACCGCCCCATTCTCCGCCCAGTCCCAGCCCCTGACCAAAACGTGCCAGCGCCAGCAGCAGCGGGGCGAAGATGCCAATGGTGGCGTAGCCAGGCAGCAGGCCGATGATCACCGTCGAGATCCCCATTGTCAGCAAAGACGCCACCAGCGTCACTTTACGCCCTACCCGGTCGCCAAAGTGGCCGAAGAGCGCGGAACCAATCGGGCGCGCGACAAAGGCGATAGCGAACGTGGCGAGCGACTGTAGCGTTGCCGCCGTCGGGTCGCCCTGCGGGAAGAAGATGTGCGGGAAGACAATCACGGCGGCGGTCGCATAGATGTAGAAGTCGAAGAACTCAATGGCAGTGCCAATGAGCGAGGCGACGACAACTTTATTGCGCGAATTGACCGGGGTATGTTCCTGCTCGTTATCGAGTGTGGTGGCGGTTGCTTGCATAGTATTTTCTTATTTTTGGCGAACGAACGGCCATATTACGCACAGCAAAAGCGACATTTCAATCTGTAACAACCGCTCAACATGGTTAAAAATCAGGCAAAAAGCGGATAATGTTTATGCCTGCGATTTCTCGTCCATGAAATGCTTCACACAATTTTAAAATTAGTGGATAAAACTGGTTTTTGGTTAAATAAAAGTTAAGAGCTGGATTTAAATGCTGAATGAGTGAGGCGATGCGGAAGTAAGTGCCTGACCATATTGCCGGATGACGGCGCAAGCGCCTGATCCGGCCTACGATTTGCGATGTTTTGTCGGCCGGATAAGCGCAGCGCCATCCGGCAGAGGGTGAGAATCAACGGTGCGTTTTGCCCGGCATCCGGGGATCGTCCTTGTACTCGGCGGTCGCAATCCACGCCGCGCAGAACAGCGTCAGGCGCGCGAAAAAGTAGAAGAACGCCATCAGCCCCAGTACAGAACCAAACGCCGCGCCGGAGGGCGATTTCACCAGCGCCGGCAGGGTCCAGGTCATGATGATTTTAATGACTTCAAAGCCAATCGCCGCAATCAGCGTGCCGCGAATCAACGCTTTTTTACGTGGGCGATGACGCGGTAATCGCCAGAAAATCCAGAAGAACAGCAGATAGTTAGCGAAAATAGAGATCGCCAGGCCAATCAGCCGCCAGGTGGGCTTCAGCCACTCTATGCTGTCGAGGTAGAGGGCAGAGATAATCATCTGCTGCGCTGAACCGGCGACCGAGGTGATCGACAGCGTCACAATCAGCGCAATCAACAGGCCAATCAGCGAGATAAAATCACGCAGGTATTTGATCCAGATTTTCTCCTGATCCTGTGGCGTGCGTTCCCAGACGTCCCGCGACTGGGCGCGTATCGCCTCGCGCAGGTTACCCATCCAGTTAATCCCGGAGTAGAGGGCAATCCCTAATCCGACCAGGCCGACGGTGGTACGCTGCTGGACAGCCGTATTGATGGTGCTTTTCAGCGTAGCGGCAAGCGTCGGGTCGCTGACGTTCATCAGGATTTTATTGAAGATGTCCTGCAACAGCGTGGGATGTGAGGCGAGAATAAAACCCGCGGCGGCAAACGACACCATCAGGATGGGGATCATCGACAAAAACGAGAAGTAGGTGATGGCCGCGCCGAACTGATTCCCTAACCGATCGTTAAAGCGTTCTGCCGCGCGGAGCAGGTGCGCAATCACCGGGATGCGCTGAATTTTTTCGACGGTGGTGGTCACCGTTTTCAGCTTCTCGCTGGCGGCGTTTTTCATCTCGTGCTTTGCGGCCCCGGCTGTGTCGACTTTGCGTACCGGGTCGTGTTCAAGTTCCTCAGTGGGGCGTTTTACGTCGTTATCCTGCATCATCAGGTCAGGCGTCCTTCTTTTGTTAATTCTCTGGACAGTATAGCGTCTCAGTCCACGTAGTCCTTCATCACGCCGGTCAGCCACTCCATAAACAGGTGCACGCGGCGTGAAAGATTACGCCGGTGTGGGTAGAGCAGCGATACCGGCATCGGCGAGGCGCGGTATTGTGGGAGCACCTCAACGAGCGTACCGCTGCGTAACGCCTCACGAACCCCGACACGAGGAACCTGAATAATTCCCAGCCCTGCCAGACAGGCGGCGTGATAGGTTTCGGTGCTGTTTACCGTCAGGGTACCGCCGGTTTTTATCCACTGCGTCCCGCTGCTGGTAGCGATTTCAAAACCCGGCGGTCGTGTCCCCAGGTTTAGCGAGTAGTGCACCACCGCGTGGGAAGCGAGATCCTCCAGGCTTTCCGGATAGCCAAAACGCGCCAGGTACTGCGGGCTGGCGCAGTTGATCACGGTAAGCTTGCCCAGCGGGCGTGCGATCAGACCGGAATCCTTTAGCGTGCCGACCCGCACCACGCAGTCAAAACCTTCGCGGATCAAATCCACCAGCCGATCGCTGCTGCTGAGCTCCAGCTCGATTCCCGGATACTGCTGTAAAAAGGCGGGCAGTCGAGGGATCACCAGATTTCGTGCGACGCCAACCGGCATATCGACCCGTAATTTGCCGCTGATACTGGTGGGATCGTGCTGAAACAGACCATCCAGTTCATCCAGATTGCTCAACAAGTCTTTCGCCCGCTCGTAGTAGACCATGCCGTCTTGCGTCAGTTGTACCCGCCGCGTGGTGCGGTGCAAAAGCTGAGTCCCCAGATGGTTCTCCAGCGCCTGAATCTGGCGCGATACGCTACCTTTAGGGAGTCCCAGGGTGTCGGCAGCCCGAGAAAAACTCTCCAGCTCCGCAACACGAATGAATAACTGCATTGCATGAATTTTATCCATTCTATGACCCTATTGTTGTTCCGGATGAAACAGTTATGCGCAATTAGCGACATTTATTGTTTTTCTATCACCTAATAAGCTTTATCTCAATCAACACAACAGATGAAATGAGGTTTCTTATGACGCAACGTATCGCATTGGTGACCGGCGGGAGCCGCGGACTGGGTAAAAACGCCGCGCTTAAGCTGGCGGACAAAGGAACGGATATTCTCTTTACCTATCACAGTCAACAGCAGGCAGCGCTGGATGTCGTCGCTGAAATTGAGCAAAAGGGCAGGAAAGCGGCGGCAATTCAACTGAATGTCGGTGATACGGCTGGCTTTGTCGCTTTCGCCGCCGAGGTGAAAACGCAGTTGCAAACCCGCTGGAATCGACAGACGTTTGATTATTTAGTGAACAATGCCGGAATCGGCTTATATGCGCCCTTTGCCGACACGTCAGAAGAGATGTTTGACGAACTGATGCGCATCCATTTTAAAGGCCCGTTTTTCCTGACGCAGCACCTGCTGCCGCTGATCAACGAAGGCGGGCGTATTCTTAATGTTTCAACCGGGCTGGCGCGTTTTGCGTTGCCGGGGTACGCCGCCTACGCATCCATGAAGGGGGCGATGGAAGTGCTGACACGTTACCAGGCGAAAGAACTTGGTGCGCGTGGGATCTCGGTCAACGCCATCGCGCCCGGCGCGATTGAAACCGACTTTGGCGGTGGACGCCTGCGGGATAATAAAGAGCTGAATGCGTACGTGGCGTCGCAAACGGCCCTGGGCCGCGCCGGTCTTCCCGATGATATTGGCGATGCGATCGCCGCGTTACTCAGCGACGAGCTGGCCTGGATGACGGCGCAGCGTATCGAAGTTTCGGGAGGGATGTTCCTGTAAGCCGAATTCAGCGAGCCGTTGTGCTCGCTGAATGAACATGAAATGCGAATTTTAATTCTGTTACATAATTCCGCGCAGGAGACAATTTCTTTTCTCATGCGCGTTCGTTATTCTTTCCGTGATTTAATATTCAATTAATTTAAGCAGCGGTGAGGCATAAGGAATGTCTTATTTTATTGCCTGCTTTCTATACCTGAATGTAATTCTCATGTTTCAGCTGTAAAAATTTATTTTTTTACTTTTCTCCCGTCCCGATATCTGTAGAATGACCCTCCGCCAAATGGCGAATGTTTATTTTACCCGTCGGGTAATACCCTTCCCCTTCTTAATATTATTATCGGAAACGGTGGAGAGAGTAATGCAAATCATCATGTTTGACAGGCAGTCAATATTTATTCATGGAATGAAAATCAGTTTACAACAGCGAATTCCAGGAGTGAGTATTCAGGGTGTCAGTCAGGCCGATGAACTCTGGTACAAACTGGAAGAGAACCCGGAAGCCCTGCTTATGCTGGACGGCGATCTTGACGGCGAATTCTGCCGTTGGCTTCTGCAAAAAACGGTGCAACAGTTTCCACTCGTCAAAATCTTAATTATCGCGACAGACTGTGGTAAAAAAGGGTTGCAGGAACTGGCGCAATATAACGTTTTGGCCATTATTCCACGCGATTCTGAGCCGGAAAAATTTGCGCTGGCGATCAATAGCGTCGCGATGGGGATGATGTTTTTACCCGGCGAATGGTTAACGATGCCGCCCACAGAATGCCGCGATATTAATGCGCTAAGCGCTCGTCAACGAGAGATTCTCGCGATGCTGGCGTCAGGTGAGTCAAATAAGGAAATTGGCCGTGCGCTAAATATTAGTACCGGAACGGTGAAGGCGCATCTTGAATCACTCTATCGCCGACTGGATGTTAAAAATCGCACCCAGGCGGCCATGCTGTTGGTTCAGTCGTAATAATCTGTAGTTATATTACGACCGGAGATCCTGCGGTCGTAATATATTCCTGTTTTAATAACCCCAGCAGCCAGTCATTCTGCCAGCGCTGTTGCAGCCAGTAGCTCTCCCTGAGCGTGCCTTCCAGTACAAATCCCACTTTTTCCAGCACATGCCTGGAAGCCTGATTACCTTCAGTGACGCAGGCGGTCAGACGGCGCAGGCCACCGCGGGTAAATGCGTAATCACAGACGGCCCGTAACGATTCTGTCCCGTATCCCTTTCCCTGCGCGTCAGGCGCCAACAAAAAGCCAACCTCGGCACACGCTTCTGCGCGATGAATGTAGCCCGTCACACCGAGGGGATTGTGGGTTTCGTTATCGCACAGGATCAGACACAGCCAGTGCGGGTCACCCGGATGCCATGCCGGTAAGCGAGAATCGAACGCTTCCCGAATCTCGCCCTCGCTTCGCGCGTCTGCCACATGGCGCATCACATTCCTATCTTGCTGGAGTGCGAGAAAAAAAGGCCAGTCGGCAGGGACGATAGGGCGGCAGGTCAGACGGGCTGTTTTCAGTATGGGCACGGGCTCTCTCCTGAGATATTTCTCAATGTTCACGTAGCGGTCACTGTAATAATTATTGAACTTGTTATATCTATAAAAACTAATAATTAAAACAAAGAACTAAAACAAAATTAATGACCTCCGCATGGGGGCACTTTTGGCGAAGGAAGAGAATGACAATTAGCGTTTTGACGACACGCACGACCTTTGAGCACTGCCTGGGGATTATCCGCCAGGCCTCGGTGGAGATCCTGCTGCTGCTGGGGGTGCATGCCTCCGACGGTAAAGATCCGCGCTGGTTTCTGGAACATCTGGATCAGGCCCGGCTGAATCTGGGCGGCTGGAGCCAGGTCGCCAGGCGTTTGCACCTTAACGACGCTCAGTTGAGCCAGTTCACGCTGCAACTGCGCCATCTTCAACAGTGCGTACCGCAATATGACAGCGGGCAGGAGGTCAGTGAAAACCAACTGATTGCCGCCCTGCGCGTGGTCAGGTCGCTGGAACAACTGCGCCATCATCAGTCGTTACTTAATTTTAAAACAGAGATTGAAGAGGCGGACCACAGTCAGCAAGTGCGCGCAGAGCGGCAGTTACGCGCGATTGAACTGACCCTGACCGCGCTGATCTCGCAGATGTGGCCGGATAAAACGCAGCTCAATAATTACCTTAAAGACAACTTTGGCGCGGATAAGCTCAGGCGCTGGATTAAGCTGGGCGAACGCCAGGATCCGCTGAATGGCATGCGTTTTGGTGAGCTGGCGCTGATGATTGTCGATAAGAAGATTTTTACCCGCCACTATTCCGGAATCTTTAACGATGCCTCAGTGCTGACCCTGTTTGTCGAACCGCGTCTGACGCTGCGGGTGTTTCTCGATGACTGTCGGCAGGCTCGTAACACGGTGCTGGCCGGAGAGCCGCTGTCATCAGCACAGTTGACGCTACTCTCCTGTCAGTTTCAGCATATTGTCCGTCCCGTCCAGCGTGCCTATGAACAGGGACGCGCCCGCATTAACCCGGCAACGTTGATGATTGTGGAAGAGGGGCAACTGGCACAGTTTTGGGAGGACGCGCGGAAAAAGGACCGTCAGGCCGGGGGTGACACAGAGGAAATTGGCGAATCTGTTGAACCGCCGCGTAAGCGCTCGCTGCGTACGGCAGAAGAACGTGAGCAGCTGATCACGGGCGTGCTCTGGGGCGCGGTGGGGCTCATGGTGATCGCCATCCTGGGCGGCGGTGCGTGGTTAGTGAGTTCGCAGCCGCCCGCGCCCTCGCCGAACATCAAGATCACTCAGGCGGAACCTAAGCGCGAATTGCCTTCCGCACGCGAAATGGTGACGCAGATGGGCATCACCTGGGATGTGTTTAACATGCGTGCGGCGATAGACAGGAATGACAGCCGGGTCACCGCGCTCTTTTTGCAGGGCGGCATGAACTGGCAGGTCTCGTGGACCGAAGCGGCGTTTGCCCGCAACAATACGGATGTCCTTGAGTTGCTGTTGCGTTATCCCTCACAGATGGATGAAAACAAACCCTGTCGCCGGTTTATCAACACGGTTGGTCACGCGATGTCTGGCGGTGCGCCGTTGACGAGTCAACACAAAGCCTATTTGCGGCGCTTTTGCACGGTGCCTGCGGTGGTATCGCGACAGCAGCATGATACCGAGCAGGCAGAGCGACGTTATCGCGCCGATCCCAGCGCGGATAACAAGAAGTGGCTGAAAATCCAGAGCGCCGTTTATGAGGTGATCCGTTAGCCATTACGGCTCCCCATACAACCCGATTAAGCGGCGCGCGACGCCGTTGGTCCAGCCAAAGCCATCCTGCAATGGATATTCCCCGCCGCCGCCTTCGCGCGGGGTGCCGCTGGCGATGTGGTATTTCTCAATGAGCTTATGGTGCTGCTGATAAAAGTGATTCACCGTCTGGAGCCAGCTATGGGCGATTTCATCTCCCAACGCATCATCGCCGTACATCTTAAAGCCCTGAATCGCCATCCACTGTAGCGGTGCCCAGCCGTTGGGTTTATCCCACTGTTCGCCCGTTTCGTATTCGGAGGCCATAATACCGCCGGGGGTCAACAGACGGGTACGCACGGTATCTCCCAGCCGATCGGCCTGTTCATGGGTCGCCATCCCGACGTAGAGCGGAACGATGCTGGCGGCAGAAAACAGCGCCATTTGCTCACGCCGCCAGTCATAGTCGCGGTAGCAGCCATTTTCCTCATCCCACAAATAGCGATTGATGGCAGCCCGCCGGTTGCTCGCCTTCTGGCGGAACTGCGCTTCAACGTCGCGCTCCCCTTTCAGCGCCGAGATATTGGCAATAGCGCTCTCCAGTTTGAACAGGAACGCGTTGAGATCGATAGGGATAAACTGTGTAGTGCGAATGCTTGCCAGTCGTCCGGCGTCGCGCAGCCAGCGGGAGGAATAATCCCAGCCGGATGCCGCGCCCGCACGCAGATCGCGATACACCTCGTTCGGTGGACGTCCTGAGTGTTTGGCGGTTTCCACATCCTCCAGCCATGACTCATCGCGCGGCGTGTCGCGGTCATCCCAATAGCGGTTGAGCAGGGAACCGTCCGGCATCCTGACGACATGACGATAGGCCTGATTGAGCACCAGCGACTCTGCGCCGTCCATCCAGAAGGCATACTCCATCTTCAGATGGTCGAGGTAGCGCCGCGCGCCGCGTACGCCGTCCTCCTCGAACAGCTCGACCATCAGCGCAAACACCGGCGGCTGCGAGCGGCTGAGATAATAGGTGCGGTTGCCGTTCGGAATGTGACCGTAGTTTTCAATCATCCATGCGAAGTTATCCGCCATACACTTCAGCAGGTCTTCTCGACCGCTTTCCGCGAGGCCCAGCATGGTGAAATAGGAGTCCCAGTAGTAGGTTTCGCTGAATCGACCACCCGGTACGATATAGGACTGCGGCAGTGCCAGCAGCGATGACCACGGAATGTGATCCTGCGGTTCACGGGTTAGCACCGGCCACAGCTGGTCGATATGCTCTTTCAGGGAATTTTCGGGATTGGAGACATATTCGGTACCGTACTCTTCCGGTAACCAGAAATGATTTTCAACAAAGCGTCGCAGGTCGAAGTCCCGATGACGGCGGACTTTACGGTAGCGAATCAGGATATCGAGCGGATCCATTTTTGGCGCACAGTCAGGAAAGGTTTTGCTGTCGGCAAAAATCTTTGAGCACTGAACGTGCTCGAAGAGTTCCAGATAACGGTCGGCTGGCGTCAGCGCGTCAGAGGCGGGAAGCCCCTCGATCATCTCAGGTTCCGGCTCTGCCTCGATCATCTCATCCAGCTTTAACTCGCACGGATCCGTTTCGTAGAAAAGATCGACGTCGATCGTAAATTCCTCTGACGGGGCGTGTTGCAGTTTCTGGTTGATCATAATGAGAAAGGCCTCCGGATTGCGTCGTAAAAGATACGGGTGTTGCCCGGCTGTCTTTTAAGCGTAGACATTCGCTTCGATGTGCGGGGGGCAAAGCGTGCGGTAGATCACGTTTATATAGCATCCATAAATGAACACTTTTGTATATCCGACTGATTTATAAATGATTAATGGATGACGGAAAAGTTGGAAAGAAAAACAAAATTAGGAACATTCGTTCAGCCCTCAGTCTGGTATGAGATATAGCACAGCAATGGGGAGTATTATCTATCGATACTTTTAGTTAACTAACACGATTATCATTATTTTGCATTTTCTATGGATAATCTGTCTAAACAGTGTCTGCTATTATCGATGATATTCATGGGACGTTTGAATAATGGGAAAATGGAATGAATAGAGAACTGGAAATCCTTATCGATCAGAATACATGGCCTAAAAAAAATAAACTACCACACTTTCCAAAAAGTTTTCATAACGGTTCTATTATTGATAATATCAATATTCCTTCCATGCTTTTAATGATAGGTTATTTAACGACGCCGACTTCATCGACAGGTGTCTCTTTAAGTGAATTTTGGGCGTGGATAAGATATCTTTCAGCTGTTACCAACGATAAAGATATGCGTCTGACGGATAGTTTCTACGCTCTTGATGCCCACCAAAAAACAATACTGAGTGATGACTTTGGTATGGGCGTTCCTATGCTTTGGTTAATGTCTTCTCTTTCACTCAATCAGATTGTGGATGGTAATTATTTTATACAAAAAATAGCCGCATCCGTTAATGCAAAATCCGTAAAAACAGGTAAGCGCGGACCTAATAAGACCCCTGATTTTGTAGCCAAAGATTATTATGGCGACTGGCATGTTATCGAATGTAAAGGTACTCAATCAGGACCCGAATACAGCGATAAGCAACTGGGGATAAAAGGGAAGAAAGGTACGGGTGGGATAGTACAAAAGAAATCGATTATTTTCCCGACAGGGCATACCGGACAAAGACTAGCCTGTGGCTTGAGTATCGGTATTGAGAACCGTAGCTCAAGCCTTCTGAAAATCGTGGATCCGGAACCCGACGAACCCTTTGAGGTCGATGAACAGAATTTGATCTATGCCGAGGATGCCATTACTCGTGGCGTGTTATCCAAATATCTGCGTTTGTCCGGGCTGGAAATCACAGCTGAACGTATTGCGGCCCCTTTGGGACGTACGCCAGATATTACACGCTATAAAAGTCGAACGGCTGAAAGGCATCGTGTGGAATGGGTTAGAGAACGGGAACAGCGATCTTATTTTGAGCTTCGCCAGTTTCTGGATACACGAAAAATAGAAAAATATTTTAACGGTCGAGAGCGCGTTATTGAACTACCCAGGCCTGTGGTCGTAGACGATAAAATAATCTCTAAAGTCATTATCAGACAAGAGATAAATAATGAAGCAATAGAAGATCTTTTAATACGTCAATATAATGATGGGCCTATTGTCGAGTCTTTTGCTTATCGACTTGCGACTGCACGAAGAAATCGTATTATGTCGACAGAATTTGCATCTCGACTGAATTTTGGTGAAATTTTTCAATCGGAAATTATCTTATCCAGATAAGACGCGATACATGCCTTATTGAACAAGACTTATCCGGATGGATAAGTCTTGTTATTTTAACGATTAACGCATGGTCACGAACTCTTCCGCTGCCGTCGGGTGAATGGCGACGGTGTTGTCAAAGTCTTTCTTGGTGGCGCCCATTTTCAGCGCCACCGCAAAGCCCTGCAACATTTCGTCCATGCCAAAGCCGATGCCGTGGATACCGACGATTTTCTCTTCCGGGCCAACGCAGACTAACTTCATACGGCACGGCTGACGGTGCGAGGTCACCGCGGTATACATTGCGGTAAATGAGGATTTATACACTTTCACCTGGTCGTCGCCATACTGCTCGCGCGCCTGCAGTTCAGTCAGACCCACGGTGCCAATCGGCGGGTGGCTGAAGACCACGGTCGGGATGTTGCTGTAGTCCAGATGTTCGTCCGGCTTGTTGTTAAACAGACGCTCGGAAAGACGACGGCCTGCCGCAACGGCAACCGGAGTCAGCTCGACGGCACCGGTGTTATCACCGACGGCATAAATTCCATCCACGCTGGTGTTCTGGTATTTATCGACAACGATATACCCTTTTTCGTTGGTTTTTACCCCAGTCGCGGCCAGGTTGAAGTTATCGGTGGCCGGTTCGCGACCAATCGCCCAAATCAGGCAATCGACCGTTTCGCTGCGACCGTCTTCCAGTTCGAGCGTCAGGCTACCGTCGGCATTTTTTACCACCGCTTTCGGGATCGCGTGGGTATGGAGCGCCGGCCCTTCGGCATTCATCACTTCGACCAGGGTTTCGGTGATCATCGGATCAAAGCTGCGCAGCGGCGCGTGTTTACGCACGAACAGATGGGTTTTGGCCCCCAGACCGTTAATCACGCCCGCCAGTTCCACGGCGATATAACCGGCACCGACAACGGCAACGCGCTCAGGCAGGGCTGGCAGTTCAAAGAAACCGTCGGAGTCGATACCGTATTCCACGCCCGGAATATTCGGGTGGCTCGGACGACCGCCGGTGGCAATCAGGATATGGTCAGCGGTAATGGTCTCACCGTTGACTTCGATCGTTTTGGCATCGACGAAGCGGGCAAAGCCTTTGATCACATCAACGTTATTCTTACCCAGCACGTTGTCATACGAGGTGTGAATGCGGTCGATATAGGCGGTACGGCTGGCAATCAGCGTATCCCAGTTGAATTTATTGATCGTGGTGTCAAACCCGTAGTCCGGGCCGTACAGGTGGATCGCTTCACGGATTTGTGCAGCATGCCACATCACTTTTTTGGGGACGCAACCAACGTTGACGCAGGTGCCGCCCAGTTCTTTGGCTTCAATCAGCGCACACTTCTGGCCGTACATGGCTGCACGGTTAATCGAGGCGATACCGCCGCTACCACCGCCGATGGCGATGTAGTCATAATGCTTGCTCATGAGTCTTATCCTTCCATTCTGATTGCCGCGATTGTATACCTGAAATCACCAGGTTTCACCGATGACTGCGATTACTCAGGCACGATCCAATTTACCGAGGTATGCCCGGTACCTGCTGGCACCAGCTTGCTGTGTAGCCAGGGCAGCACGGTGTTCATTTGCGCTTCCAGTTTCCATGGCGGGTTGATCACAATCATGCCGGAGGCGGTCATGCCGCGCTGGTCGCTGTCCGGGCGCACCGCCAGCTCAATTTGCAGGATTTTACGGATACCGGTCGCTTCCAGGTCATGCACCATGCGCTTGATTTGCTGACGCAATACGACCGGATACCACAGGACATATGTCCCGGTGGCAAAACGTTTATAGCCTTCGTTGATCCCGGCGACGACGGCCTGATAGTCCGATTTAATTTCGTAAGGTGGGTCGATGAGGATCAAGCCGCGACGGGAAACCGGCGGTAGCTTCGCCTTCAACTGCTGATAACCATCGGCACGGGCCACGCGGGCACGCTCATCTTTCTGGAATTCTCCTCGCAGCAGCGGGAAGTCGCTCGGGTGTAACTCAGTCAGGTGCAGACTGTCCTGCGCGCGTAGCAGCTGACGGGCAATAAGCGGAGAACCCGGGTAGTAACGCAGCTGTCCGCTGCGGTTAAAGTGTTTGACCACGCCAATGTATGGCTCCAGCTCGGCAGGCAGATCGTCCTGCTGCCAGACGCGAGCGATGCCTTCCAGGTATTCACCGGTACGTTCAGCCTGCTCGCTGCTTAGCTGATAACGGCCCGCGCCTGCATGGGTGTCCAGATAGAGAAACGGTTTATCTTTCTCTTTAAGCGACTCGATGATCAGGCTCTGAACCGTGTGTTTAAGGACGTCGGCGTGGTTGCCAGCGTGGAAGCTGTGGCGATAACTGAGCATGGGTAAACGTGTTCCAGGTTATAAACGTAGGCCCGAGCAGCGTCACGCTTTCGGGCGAAAAAAAGCATATCGCCACAGTATACAGAAAAGTCACCGCTGCCGCGAAAGCGCAACGCCTGGCATTGAAATTCACTACACTTAACCCCATGCTACATACATTACATGGCGGATGGCGACGCTAACGCGTCTTATCCGACTTACGGGTCCCTGCCTTTGTAGGTCGGGTAAGGCGTAGCCGCCACCCGACAACAACGCGCATACGCGTTTGTTTCCCCCTTTTTAACCAGGACTGTGCATATGACGAATCCATTACTGACTCCCTTCGAACTGCCGCCGTTTTCCGCGATCAAGCCTGAGCATGTTGTTCCCGCCGTCACCAAAGCGCTGAACGACTGCCGTGAGAATGTGGAACGTGTGGTCGCGCAGGGCGCACCGTATTCCTGGGAAAATCTTTGCCAGCCGCTTGCGGAAGTCGATGACGTCCTGGGGCGTATTTTTTCTCCGGTCAGCCATCTGAATTCAGTGAAAAACAGCCCGGAACTGCGCGAAGCCTATGAGCAAACCCTGCCGCTGTTGTCGGAATACAGCACCTGGGTTGGTCAGCATGAAGGTCTGTATAAGGCGTACCGCGACCTGCGTGATGGCGACCATTACGCCACACTCAATACCGCGCAGAAAAAAGCCGTTGATAATGCGCTGCGTGATTTTGAACTCTCCGGGATTGGCCTGCCGAAAGAAAAACAGCAGCGTTACGGAGAGATCGCCACCCGCTTGTCTGAGCTTGGCAACCTGTACAGCAACAACGTGCTCGACGCCACCATGGGCTGGACGAAGCTGATTACTGACGAAGCAGAGCTAGCCGGGATGCCGGAAAGCGCGCTGGCGGCGGCGAAAGCGCAGGCTGAAGCGAAAGAGCAGGAAGGGTATCTGCTGACGCTGGATATCCCGAGCTATCTGCCGGTGATGACCTACTGCGACAATCCGGCATTGCGTGAGGAGATGTACCGCGCCTATGTGACCCGCGCCTCCGATCAGGGGCCGAACGCCGGTAAATGGGATAACAGCCCGGTGATGGAAGAGATCCTCACCCTGCGTCATGAACTGGCGCAACTGCTGGGCTTTGAAAGCTACGCCTTTAAATCGCTCGCCACTAAAATGGCGGAAAACCCGCAGCAGGTGCTGGGGTTCTTAACCGATCTGGCAAAACGCGCGCGTCCGCAGGGCGAGAAAGAGCTGGCGCAACTGCGTGCTTTCGCAAAAGCAGAGTTTGGCGTTGATGAGCTGAACCCGTGGGATATCGCGTACTACAGCGAAAAACAGAAACAGCACCTTTACAGCATCAGCGACGAACAGTTGCGTCCGTACTTCCCGGAAAACAAAGCGGTGAACGGCCTGTTTGAAGTGGTGAAGCGCATATATGGCATCACCGCGAAAGAGCGTCACGATGTGGATGTCTGGCATCCGGACGTGCGGTTCTTCGAACTGTATGACGAAAACAACGAACTGCGCGGCAGTTTCTATCTTGACCTGTACGCCCGTGAAAACAAACGCGGCGGGGCGTGGATGGACGACTGCGTCGGTCAGATGCGCAAAGCGGACGGTTCTCTGCAAAAACCGGTCGCCTACCTGACCTGTAACTTTAACCGCCCGGTCAACGGCAAACCGGCGCTGTTTACCCATGACGAAGTGATCACCCTGTTCCACGAGTTTGGTCACGGCCTGCACCACATGTTGACCCGTATCGAAACCGCAGGGGTTTCCGGGATCAACGGCGTGCCGTGGGATGCGGTCGAACTGCCGAGCCAGTTTATGGAAAACTGGTGCTGGGAGCCGGACGCGCTGGCGTTTATCTCCGGTCATTACGAGACAGGCGAACCGCTGCCGAAAGAACTGCTGGATAAAATGCTGGCGGCGAAGAACTACCAGGCGGCGCTGTTCATCCTGCGTCAGCTGGAGTTCGGTCTGTTTGACTTCCGTCTGCATGCGGAATTTGACCCGCAGCAAGGGGCAAAAATCCTTGAAACGCTGGCGGAGATTAAAAAACAGGTCGCCGTGGTGCCGGGACCATCATGGGGCCGCTTCCCGCATGCCTTCAGCCATATTTTCGCCGGCGGCTACGCGGCGGGATATTACAGCTATCTGTGGGCTGACGTGCTGGCTGCGGATGCCTTCTCCCGCTTCGAAGACGAGGGGATTTTCAACCGCGATACCGGTCAGTCGTTCCTCGACAATATCCTGACGCGCGGCGGCTCCGAAGAACCCATGGAGCTGTTCAAACGCTTCCGTGGCCGCGAACCGCAGCTCGACGCAATGCTGGAGCATTACGGGATCAAAGGTTAGTTCACCCGTCATACTTCAAGCCGCCTCTTCGGCAACTGCACTCATTCACCCTGGTCGTGTACTGTTTGTACGCTCCCAGGGATTTATTCCCTTGTTGCCTCGATGCAACTCGAATTATTTAGGGTAAAGCGGAAGTGAAAATCTGCTTAATTGATGAAACGGGCGCCGGAGACGGCGCCTTATCTGTTCTGGCTGCCCGCTGGGGGCTGGAGCACGATGAAGACAATCTGATGGCGCTGGTGCTGACTGCGGAACATCTGGAGTTGCGTAAACGTGATGAACCGAAGCTCGGCGGCATTTTCGTCGATTTTGTCGGCGGGGCGATGGCGCACCGGCGCAAATTTGGCGGCGGTCGCGGCGAGGCGGTCGCCAAAGCGGTCGGCATCAAAGGCGATTATTTGCCGGATGTGGTGGATGCCACGGCAGGGCTGGGACGTGATGCCTTTGTCCTTGCCTGCGTCGGCTGTCATGTGCGGATGCTGGAACGTAACCCAGTAGTGGCGGCGTTGCTCGACGACGGACTGGCGCGCGGCTATGCCGATGCGGAAATTGGCCCGTGGTTGCAGGCGCGTTTGCAGTTGATTCATGCTTCCAGCCTGACGGCGCTGACCGATATCACACCGCGTCCGCAGGTGGTTTATCTCGATCCTATGTTTCCCCATAAGCAGAAAAGCGCGCTGGTGAAGAAAGAGATGCGGGTATTTCAGTCGCTGGTGGGACCGGATCTGGACGCTGACGGCCTGCTCGAACCTGCGTGTCAACTCGCGACTAAACGCGTGGTGGTGAAACGTCCGGACTATGCGCCGCCGCTGGCGGATGTCGCCACGCCGAATGCGGTGGTGACCAAAGGGCACCGGTTTGATATTTATGCCGGCACGCCTTTGGCGGATTAACAGATTGCCTGATGGCGCTGCGCTTATCAGGCCTACGACTTAGCGTAGTTTGTCGTTTGTCTTTTGTAGGCCGGATAAGGCGTGAGCCGCCATCCGGCAATACGGATTACACAAACGGTGCCAGAGGATCGGCAATCTCAAACGCGACGGCTTTATCGGCCTTCGGCGGGTAGATAAGCTCACGAGTAATCGACAGCTTCAGTTTCTTGGCCTCGGCACGCGTCAGTTTTACCTGCTGATCCCATCCTTCGGTATAGACCGCTCCCCAGGCCCCCAAATCCAGACAGGTGACGTAGTTTTCCTGACGATACGGCAGGGGGGCGACGTCCAGCAGGCTGGCTGCGGCATTGTTCCCGGCAAATTTACCCAACAGGATCGCATGCTGGCAGGTCATTAATGCGTGATTGCCCTTATCGTCAGTGGCGGCGTAAGCCACATCGCCGGTGGCATAAATATCGTCATAACCCACCACTTGCAGGTTAGCGTTGACGTGCAGACGACCCTGACGGTCGCGCGGGGCATCAATTTGTGTCGTCAGATCGTTAGCCTGGACACCCACGGTCCAGATGACGGTCTGTGAAGCGATAGTTCGTCCGTCCTTCAGCGTAACGCCTGAGGCATTCACGCTTTCCACGTCGGCGTTTACCTGCCATTCCACACCCAGTTCAGCCGAGGCTTCGACAATGACGTTACGCAATGCGTTGCTGTAGCGTGAACCTGGCTGGGGCCCGCGTTCTACTACGACTACTCTGGTCTTAGCTTCAGCACCAAAAATGTCGCGCAGACGGCCCGGCAGCTCCAGCGCCATTTCAATGCCGGTAAAACCGCCCCCGCAGACGACCACGGTATTACGCGCTTCACTCTCGGGTTGGCTTGCCAGACTCTGCAAATGCTTTTCAAGTACAGCGGCACTTTCCAGCTGATCCAAATCGAAGGCGTGGGCTTGCGCACCGGCCACCTGCGAGCGGTTTACGTGACTGCCACTGGCGAGGACTAAGCGGTCATAGCGCTGCAAACGCGTTTCACCGCTGGCATCCGTCCAGCTCACTTCTTTTGATGCGGGAAGGATCTGGCTGACCGTCCCACGCAGAAAGTTAACGCCGGTGACATCGAACAGCGGCTGGAGCGGGGCAACGAGTGTTTCAACCGCATTTTCATAAAAACGCGGACGAACGCGCAGCTCGGGCTGCGGAGCAATGACGGTGATATCAATGTTTGGGTTGGCCTCTTTCTCAAGCAGCCGGGCCGCGCTAAGTGCTGCCCACATCCCTGAGAAACCTGCACCGACGATCAGAATCTGTTTACGCATGATGGTTTTATCCGGTAGTCATGATGGTTAATTTACTCGGATTTTATTTGTCGTAGTTAAAAGATGCAATGTGATTTCATTCTTTACGGGGAGGTAGTGACGTAAAATGCATTTATCATATTGAAAATTAATGAATTAAATATTTTATCTCAATGGGTTTCTTCTTCTCATCTGGAATGATGATGATGAAAAAGCTACAATAACTCAGAATTATTTTGGCTGAGATAAGAGCATGGCATTCTGCAGTTCCGGGGTTGAGTACGGCATTCATAGCCTGATGTGTATGGTGGATAGCAAAGGGGACGCCCGCGATATGAGCGTGCGCGAAATTGCCGATCTGCAAAGCGTGCCCTACGACTATCTGGCCAAAATATTTACCCGTTTGTCGAAGGCGGGACTGGTGCGTAGCATCGAGGGGAAAGGCGGCGGTTTTCAGCTTGCCAGACCTGCCGAGCACATTACGGTGCTGGATGTGGTTAACGCTATCGACGGTGACAAGCGCATCTTTGAATGTCGTGAGATTCGCCAGCGACTCGCGGTCTTTGAGGAACAACCGCCCGCGTGGGCCTGTGAAGGGATCTGTGGCGTACGCTCGGTGATGGATATGGCGCAGCAGCGTATGGAAGAGGCATTAGGACAGCATACGATTCTGGACCTGGCGCGCAAAATGTATCGCAAAGCACCCGAGACCTTTGTGGTCGAAGTACAGGAATGGATCAACGTACGCAAAGGATGAACGAAATCAGGCCGGATAGGGCGTTTACGCTACCATCCGGCACCGGTTTGACTGCCCGATAGCGTAACGCCATCGGGCCTGCGAAGGGTTATGATGATTGATGGCTATCCGGCATATTAATCATCCGGTTCAGCCACGGCACCATCAGCGCCATCACAACCGTGACCGCCAGCGTCACTAATCCGATTTTACTGAACACGCCGGTATAGACAGGCAGTGTCTGCAACGGGTCGGTGATGTTCTCCGGTACGGCGGTAAAGGTGGCGACATAGCCCCCCAGCAGAAACGCGGCGGCCTGCGTCAGGAACCACATCCCGAGGATAAAGCCCATCAGATGCTGCGGCACCAGCGCCGCCACCATTGCCAGTCCCAGCGCGCTAATCAGCAGCTCGCCCAGACTCTGGAACAGATAGACCAGCACGATAAACCACGGCGACGTCAGTCCCTGCGCATCGGCAAACCACATCCCTGCGGCGGCGGCGGTCAGAAAGCCCAGCGAGCACAGGAACATCCCGAGGGTAAACTTCATCGGCATCGTCAGGTCTTTACCTTTGCTGCCCAGACGCGTGTAGATAGCCGCCAGCACCGGACTGGCAACCACCACCCAGAACGGGTTGAGCGCCTGGAAACTCACCGGGTTAAGGGTGAAACCGAGGATCTCATGGTGAACGTTGTTGATGGCAAAGAAGTTCAGCGAAGTGGGCATCTGCGCATACAGAATGTAAAACAGTACCGCTTCAAGCATCAGGATAAACGCCACAAACATCTTGTTGCGACCGGTTTTATCCAGTTTGAAGGCCTGGCGGAAGAAGATAATCGTCACCACAAGCGACAACACAATCAGCACCAGGTTGGCGATTTTCACGTTGTGCATCAGCCAGGCGCAGAGGAAGACCATCGCCACGGTGCCAATCAGGACGTACAACAGATTGCGGAAGCTCATCGGCAGATGGTCTGGCTCGGAACCGATATCTTTCACCATACCGCGGCAAGCGAAATAGACCAGCAGCGCGACAATCAGTCCCGCCCCGCACAGGTTGTAGGTGACGGCGTAGCCAAACTTATCCGCGATCACCGGCGCCAGCGACAGCGACAGCAGCGAACCGATGTTAATCGACATGTAGAACAGGGTGAAGGCGCCATCCAGACGCGGATCTTTTGGCGGATAGCATTTGGAGAGCAGGCTTGCCGGGTTCGCCTTAAACAGGCCGTTGCCGACGGCAATCGTCCCAAGCGCGATAAAAATGAGATCCGGTTTGAGCAACGACATTCCCGTCATAAAGTAGCCGAGTGCCAGTACAACCGCGCCCAGCACCAGCGTACGTTTGGTGCCGAGCAGGTGGTCGCCAACGTAACCCCCAATTGAGATCAGACCGTACACCAGTGCGGCGAAGGCGCCGAAGGTGATAAACGCCTGTTCCTGCGAGAATCCGAGTTGCTTAACAAAGAAAACCGCCAGGATACCCTGAACGCCGTAATAGCCAAATCGTTCCCATAACTCGACAAAAAAGATCATGAAGAACGGGCGGGGTTGCTGCAGCAAACCCGTAGGTGCAGATGTATTCATATTGCTTCGCCTTTCAATGCCATCCCGAAAAGTATGAACGCGTAATACAAAACGCGCCGAAAAAGTCTGACTCTGTTATAGACTGCGGCAATTAGCCGGTGGTGTAGAGTATTATACAGATTGATTTCGTTCTAATCAGTTGATCACACTAATTGTGATTAATAAGGTGGGAGGTTGTACTGATCGTTTTCGGGAATGACAGAAACAAAAACGCCCGCAAAGGCGGGCGCTCTGACATGGCCGGGGAATCCGGCTGGACGTGTTTTACTCTTCTTCGTCGCGCAGTGGAACAATCAGCATGTCGACGTGAACGGTGTTGATCAACTGACGTGCGGAGGACATCAGTTTGCTCCAGAAGTCCTGGTGGTGACCACAAACAACCAGGTCCATGTCGTATTTCTTGATAGCGTCTACCAGCACCTGACCCAGATCGCCGCTGCCGCTCAGGGTTTCGGTGATCGGATAGCCTGCGTTAGTGGACAGTTCGGTCAGCGCGTGGTGGGTTTCTTCAGAAATGCGTTTTTGCATATCGCCCAGATTGACGTCAATCAGGCCGGTATAAAGGTCAGAGTAGTTTACATCAACGTGGATCAGGGAAACCTTTGCGTTGTACGGACGTGCCATAGAGACCGCTTTTTCGACCAGAACTTTGCTTTCCGGTGAAAGATCAACCGCGATGAGAATGTGTTTGTAAGCCATAGTATTACTCCTTCCATAAAGTTGTCGATGACCAGCCAGCTAGCGATTTTTCTACCTTTTCATCACTCGCGTCCTGCGAACTGTGCGGTATGTCTACGCGGGGCTAGCTCAGCCGCGATGGATTGTAGAGACTATCCTTACATTATAGCGACCTGGATAATCCGTCAATCCGCCTTGCTTACCAGATAGTTAAACAAAAAATTTAGATAATTGCATTGATAGTGATTAACCTTCTGGCAAAAAAATTAACTGATCTCCTACACTATTTAGAGAGCCGCTCAAATGATAAGCTCAAAATGAGCGGTTTTTAGTCGTACTTTTTCATTGACTGTCTGGCAGGTTTCGGGGAGCGGTAGTCCCGGAGCGGAGCTCCGTGGGCGGGTCGCCGGGGAGGTCGTATGATAAGCACCGTTGCATTATTCTGGGCGTTATGTGTTGTTTGCATTGTGAATATGGCGCGCTATTTCTCGTCTTTACGCGCGCTGCTCGTGGTACTTCGTGGTTGCGATCCTTTGCTCTATCAATATGTAGATGGGGGCGGCTTTTTCACCTCGCACGGCCAACCCAATAAGCAGGTACGCCTGGTGTGGTATATCTACGCCCAGCGCTACCGCGATCACCATGATGATGAATTCATCCGCCGTTGTGAGCGGGTACGTCGTCAGTTCATTTTGACCAGCGCGCTGTGCGGGCTCGTGGTGATCAGTCTTATTGCTTTGATGATTTGGCACTGAGCATAAAAAAGCGGGCCAGTTTCCTGACCCGCTTGCTTCGGTAACTTCTTTTCTCTTTTCGCTTAGATAAGCTTCAGCGAGATCCAGTACAGCGTACCGGACAGCAGGATCGCGGCGGGTAATGTGAATACCCACGCCATCAGAATGCTGGTCACCGTTTTACGTTGCAGACCCCCACCGTCGACAACCATCGTCCCCGCCACGGAGGAGGAGAGAACGTGGGTGGTGGATACCGGCATCCCGGTGTAGCTGGCGAGACCAATAGAGACGGCTGCTGTCATCTGTGCAGACATTCCCTGAGCATAGGTCATGCCTTTCTTACCAATCTTCTCACCGATGGTGGTTGCCACACGGCGCCAGCCGATCATGGTACCAATACCCAGCGCCAGTGCGACCGCCATAATTATCCAGATAGGCGCATACTCAATGGTGCTCAGCATATCGGTTTTCAGTTTCTTCAGCAGGCGCTGGTCGTCAGCGCTCACGCCCGGCAGCTTCGTTACTTTATCGGTCGTATCGGAGATGCACAGCATGATGCGACGCAGTTGGCCGCGCTGCTCAACGCTCAGCTTGTCATAGCTTTCCACGTTGTTCGACAACATCGCCTTCGCGCGATCCAGCGCGTTAATGGTGTTTGCCGGATGGCAGTGGAATTCCGTCGGCTGCGTTGCGGCCGGTTCCGGAGACGGAATCAGCTGATCGACGCCCGTCACTTTCTTCAGCAGATCGGGATGCTGCTGGAAGTAGATTTCGACGTTATTGATGGCATCACGGGTACGGGTGATTTCGTAACCCGAAGCGTTCATGTTCACCACGAAGCCTG
Source organism: Citrobacter sp. Ct235 (assembly GCF_030332305.1). NCBI lineage: Bacteria > Pseudomonadati > Pseudomonadota > Gammaproteobacteria > Enterobacterales > Enterobacteriaceae > Citrobacter > Citrobacter sp. Ct235. The sequence goes on along the minus strand of NZ_JAOWIC010000041.1, from coordinate 169,370 downwards.
CCGGTGCCACACCAATCAGAACCAGCATAACCAGACCAATGCCTTTCTGACCGTCGTTCGCACCATGCGAGAAGGCGACGCCGATAGCCGAGAGAATCAGGGCAATACGTGTCCAGAACGGCGGCTTTTTCTTACCGTCTTTCTTTTCACGTTCCGCTGGGGTGAGGTGAATACGGGCGCGTTTTTTGGTTCCGCTCCAGTAGCGACGCAGAATGAAAATCAGGCCGCCTGCGACCACCAGACCAACGATGGGCGAGACGATCAGCGAGGCAAAAATGCCCATGACTTTCGGGATGTTGAGCGCGTCCACCACTGAGGTGCCGGTCATCAGCGCATTGGTTAAACCGATGCCGATAATCGCGCCAATCAGCGTGTGAGAGCTGGATGCGGGTAAACCAAAGTACCAGGTACCCAGGTTCCAGATGATGGCGGCGAGCAGCATGGAGAACACCATCGCAAGTCCATGCGAAGATCCCATGTTGAGCAGGAGATCGGTCGGTAACATATGCACGATGGCATAGGCTACGCTGAGACCGCCCAGCAGCACACCAAAGAAGTTGAACACGGCAGCCATGACCACCGCAAGCTGCGAGCGCATCGCACGGGTGTAGATCACGGTTGCAACTGCGTTGGCTGTATCATGGAAGCCGTTAATTGCTTCGTAGAACAGCACAAAAGCCAGAGCAAGCAATAATAAAAGCCCGGTATGTAAATCCAGGCCAGCAAACAAATGTAGCATAGGACGTTACGCCATCTTGAGGACATGAACGCGGCGCATTATCAGTGACTTTAGCGGCGCGGGCAAAGTGAAATATAGACTTTTTTTGATTTAACGTCTGAATACAATAGTGCCTATAAAGAATTATCTTATATATTTCATGCAAATACTTCTTCCTGAGGATTTTCTCGCTGGTGCGACCACTGAGATAACTTTACAATTCACGCCCTGAATTCAGAGAGGAACGTAAAGTGGAAAGGTTTGATGCCATTATTATAGGCGCTGGCGCGGCAGGTATGTTCTGTGCAGCACAGGCAGGACAGGCTGGCAGTCGGGTGCTGCTCATTGATAATGGTAAGAAGCCTGGCCGCAAGATCCTCATGTCCGGTGGGGGTCGCTGCAACTTTACGAACCTTTATGTTGAGCCGGCGGCCTATTTGAGTCAGAACCCGCATTTTTGCAAGTCTGCGCTGGCGCGATATACCCAGTGGGATTTTATCGATCTCGTCGGTAAGCACGGTATCGCCTGGCATGAAAAAACGCTCGGGCAGCTTTTTTGCGATGATTCCGCCCAGCAAATCGTCGATATGCTGGTGGCGGAATGCGAAAAAGGCAATGTGACCCTGCGCTTACGTTGTGAAGTTCTGAGCGTTGCGCAGGATGATGACGGTTTTACGCTGGAGCTGAACGGGGCCACCGTCGGCGCGAAAAAGCTGGTGATTGCTTCCGGCGGGCTGTCGATGCCGGGTCTGGGCGCGACGCCGTTTGGCTATAAAATTGCCGAGCAGTTTGGCCTGAAGGTTTTGCCCACCCGCGCCGGGCTGGTGCCGTTTACCCTGCACAAGCCGCTGCTGGAGCAGCTTCAGGTGCTCTCTGGCGTTTCCGTCCCGTCGGTTATCACCGCGCAGGACGGCACCGTCTTTCGCGAAAATCTGCTGTTTACCCATCGTGGCCTTTCAGGCCCGGCGGTTTTACAGATTTCCAGCTTCTGGCAGCCTGGCGAATTTGTCAGCATCAATTTACTGCCGGATGTCAGCCTGAATGATGTTCTTGACGAACAGCGTAGCGCTCATCCGAATCAAAGCCTGAAGAATACGCTGGCGATGCTGCTGCCGAAGCGTCTGGTGGAGTGTCTGCAACAGCTCGGTCAGATCCCTGATGTCTCGCTTAAACAGCTCAACGTTCGTGACCAGCAGACGCTGATTGACACATTGACCGACTGGCGGGTACAGCCGAACGGCACCGAAGGGTATCGCACGGCGGAAGTGACGCTCGGTGGGGTAGACACCCACGAACTGTCGTCACGGACCATGGAAGCGCGCAAGGTACCGGGTCTCTACTTTATCGGCGAAGTGATGGACGTCACCGGTTGGCTGGGGGGGTACAACTTCCAGTGGGCGTGGTCCAGCGCCTGGGCCTGTGCGCAGGATTTGGCTGGGGCGTGAATTATTCACCTCGTATATCATTACAAACCATAAGCGAATAGACATCATCCATAATGATGCTAGTATTTCATTGATACTAGCTATGAGTATGCGTGTTTCATTTACGGCCAGGAACGCTGATGATGACAACATTACTACCCGATTTTCGCACCTCTCTGTCATTCACTTTCCTTCACGGCGAGCGTCGTTATGACGCCTGTACGCCGCCTGGTCACCCTCACTTTTTCCTTCTTATCCCGGAGGGAAGATACCGCTGAACGCCCGTTCAGTGGGGTTTTGTGACACGCATTGTTTGATAACAGGGATTATGGCGGGTCGATTATGGACAACATTAAGCGTCATCTGACGTGGTGGGTTTTGGGCGTATTGGTGGTGGTTGCTACCGGTGTGTGGTGGGTACTACGGCCCGCAGGCGTACCGGAAGGTTTTGCTGCCAGCAACGGTAGGATCGAGGCGACGGAAGTCGATATCGCGACCAAAATCGCCGGGCGTATTGATGCCATTCTGGTGAACGAAGGGCAGTTTGTTCGCCAGGGCGAGGTGTTGGCGAAGATGGATACCCGCGTGTTGCAGGAGCAACGGCTGGAAGCCATTGCGCAAATCAAAGAGGCCGAAAGCGCCGTGGCGGCTGCGCGGGCGCTGCTTGAACAGCGCCAGAGCGAAACTCGCGCCGCCCAGTCGGTGGTGAAACAGCGCGAAGCCGAACTGGATTCCGTCTCCAAACGTCACGTCCGTTCCCGCTCGCTCTCCCAGCGTGGCGCGGTATCGGCGCAACAACTGGATGACGATCGCGCCGCCGCCGAAAGCGCACGCGCGGCACTGGAATCGGCAAAGGCGCAGGTCAGTGCGACGAAAGCGGCAATTGAAGCCGCGCGCACCAGCATTATTCAGGCACAAACCCGTGTCGACGCGGCGCAGGCGACCGAACGACGAATTGTCGCGGACATCGAAGACAGCGAGCTTAAAGCTCCGCGTGATGGCCGGGTTCAGTACCGCGTGGCGGAACCCGGTGAAGTGCTGGCAGCGGGCGGTCGGGTGCTGAATATGGTCGATCTCAGCGATGTTTACATGACGTTCTTTTTGCCTACCGAACAGGCGGGTCTGTTGAAGATTGGCGGCGAAGCGCGTCTGGTGCTTGATGCCGCGCCGGATCTGCGCATTCCTGCCACCATCAGTTTCGTCGCCAGCGTCGCGCAGTTCACGCCGAAAACCGTCGAAACCAGCGATGAGCGTCTGAAGCTGATGTTTCGCGTCAAGGCGCGCATCCCGCCGGAATTACTCCAGCAGCATCTGGAATATGTCAAAACCGGATTGCCAGGTATGGCGTGGGTGCGGCTGAACGAACAGACTCCCTGGCCTGATTCGCTGGCGGTGAGGTTGCCGCAATGACCCCTCTGGCGCGGGTTCCCGTTCCTCCCGTGGTGCACCTTGACGGCGTGAGTCAGCATTACGGGACCACGGTGGCGCTGAATAACATCACGCTGGATATCCCTGCGCGCTGCATGGTGGGCTTAATCGGTCCCGACGGCGTGGGAAAATCAAGCCTGCTGTCGCTTATCTCCGGCGCAAGGGTGATTGAGCAAGGCAACGTCATGGTTCTGGGCGGCGATATGCGCGATCCGAAGCACCGCCGTGACGTCTGTCCGCGCATTGCCTGGATGCCGCAGGGACTGGGGAAAAACCTTTACCACACGCTGTCGGTATACGAAAACGTCGATTTCTTCGCTCGCCTGTTTGGGCATGACAAAGCCGAGCGCGAAGCGCGGATTACGGAACTACTGAACAGCACGGGCCTGGCTCCGTTTCGCGATCGTCCGGCGGGGAAACTCTCGGGCGGTATGAAACAAAAGCTGGGGCTGTGCTGTGCGCTGATCCATGACCCGGAGTTATTGATTCTGGATGAACCGACCACCGGCGTCGATCCCCTGTCCCGTGCCCAGTTCTGGGATCTGATCGACAGCATCCGCCAGCGGCAAACCAACATGAGCGTGCTGGTGGCGACGGCGTATATGGAAGAGGCCGAGCGCTTCGACTGGCTGGTGGCGATGAACGCGGGTGAGGTACTGGCGACCGGTAGCGCGCAGGAACTGCGCGATAAAACCGCCAGCGAGACGCTGGAGCAGGCGTTTATCGGCCTGTTACCAGAGGCGCAGCGCCAGGCGTATCAGCCGGTGGTGATTCCGCCGTATCACGCGGAACAGGAAGAGATCGCCATTGAGGCGAAAGACCTGACCATGCGCTTCGGTAATTTCGTCGCTGTCGATCACGTCAACTTTCGCATACCGCGTGGGGAGATCTTTGGCTTCCTCGGTTCCAACGGCTGCGGTAAATCGACCACCATGAAGATGCTGACCGGACTGTTACCTGCCAGTGAAGGCGAGGCCTGGCTGTTTGGTCAACCGGTCGACCCGAAAGATATCGATACCCGTCGCCGGGTGGGCTACATGTCGCAGGCGTTTTCGCTGTACAGCGAACTGACGGTTCGACAGAACCTGGAACTCCACGCGCGACTGTTTCACATCCCGGAAGCGGAGATTCCTCAGCGCGTTCAGGAGATGAGCGAACGTTTTATGCTGGAGGAGGTTGAGGATACGTTACCCGAGTCGCTCCCGCTCGGTATTCGCCAGCGACTGTCGCTGGCGGTGGCGGTGATCCATCGCCCGGAAATGCTGATCCTCGACGAACCGACTTCCGGCGTCGACCCGGTGGCCAGGGATATGTTCTGGCAACTGATGGTCGATTTGTCGCGCCGGGACAAAGTCACCATTTTCATCTCCACTCACTTTATGAACGAAGCCGAGCGCTGCGACCGTATGTCGCTGATGCACGCCGGAAAAGTGCTTGCCAGCGGTACGCCGCAGGAACTGGTGGAACGGCGCGGAGCCGCCAGTCTGGAAGCGGCGTTTATCTCCTGGCTACAGGAGGCGGCGGGTTCAGCGCCAGAAGCCCTGGTGCCGGTGGAAACAAAACATAAAGAGGTGACGCCGCCACGTCAGGGATTCAGCCTGCGGCGACTGTTCAGCTACAGCCGTCGCGAAGCGCTGGAACTGCGTCGTGACCCGGTGCGTTCAACGCTGGCACTGCTGGGAACGGTGATTCTGATGCTGATTATGGGCTACGGCATCAGCATGGACGTCGAAAATCTGCGCTTTGCCGTACTCGATCGCGATCAAACCGTCAGCAGCCAGGCATGGTCATTAAATCTGGCGGGCTCACGTTACTTCATTGAACAGCCGCCGCTGACCAGCTATGACGATCTCGACCGGCGGATGCGTTCCGGCGAGGTGGCGGTAGCCATCGAAATCCCGCCTAACTTTGGCCGCGATATTGCGCGCGGGACGTCGGTGGCGATTGGCGTCTGGGTGGATGGCGCCATGCCCAGCCGCGCTGAGACGGTGAAAGGCTACGTGCAGGCGATGCATCAGAGTTGGCTACAGGAGGTGGCGAGCCGCCAGCCGACGCCGGTGGGGCAGAGCGGACTCATGACGATTGAAACCCGCTATCGCTATAACCCGGATGTGAAGAGCCTGCCGGCGATTGTTCCGGCGGTGATCCCGCTGCTGCTGATGATGATTCCGTCGATGCTGAGTGCGTTAAGCGTGGTACGGGAAAAAGAGCTGGGGTCGATCATTAACCTGTACGTGACGCCTACCACCCGCAGCGAGTTCCTGCTCGGTAAACAGTTGCCGTATATCGCGCTGGGGATGCTCAATTTCCTGTTGCTCTGCGCCCTGTCGGTGTTTGTTTTTGGCGTGCCGCACAAAGGCAGTTTCCTCACGCTCAGTCTGGCGGCGCTGCTGTATGTCATCATCGCCACCGGGATAGGGCTGCTGATCTCCACGTTTATGAAGAGTCAGATTGCGGCAATTTTTGGCACCTCCATCATCACCCTGATTCCGGCGACGCAGTTCTCCGGGATGATCGATCCGGTGGCCTCGCTGGAAGGGCCGGGGCGGTGGATCGGCGAGATCTACCCCACCAGCCATTTCCTGACGATCGCCCGGGGGACGTTCTCGAAAGCATTGGATCTCACCGATCTCTGGCCGCTGTTTGTGCCGCTGCTGGTCGCCATTCCGGTGGTGATGGGGTTGAGCGTGCTGTTGCTGAAAAAACAGGAGGGGTGATGCGCCGATTACGCAATATTTATAATTTAGGCATCAAGGAGTTACGTAGCCTGCTGGGCGATAAGGCGATGCTGACGCTGATCGTGTTTGCTTTTACCGTCTCAGTGTATTCCTCCGCCACTGTACTGCCGGGGTCGCTGCATCTCGCGCCAATTGCCATTGCCGATATGGACCAGTCGCAGCTCTCGAATCGTATCGTCAACAGCTTCTACCGCCCGTGGTTTTTACCGCCGGAGATGATCACCGCTGACGAAATGGACGCCGGGCTGGATGCAGGCCGCTATACCTTTGCAGTCAACATTCCGCCCAACTTTCAGCGGGACGTGCTGGCCGGAAGGCAGCCGGATATTCAGGTGAACGTTGACGCCACGCGCATGAGTCAGGCGTTCACCGGCAACAGTTACATCCAGAATATCATCAACGGCGAAGTGAACAGTTTTGTCGCCCGCTATCGGGATAACAGCGAGCCGCTGGTTTCGCTGGAGACCCGAATGCGCTTTAACCCGAACCTCGATCCGGCATGGTTTGGCGGGGTGATGGCGATCATCAATAACATCACCATGCTGGCGATTGTGCTGACCGGATCGGCGCTGATCCGCGAGCGTGAGCACGGCACGGTGGAACACCTGCTGGTGATGCCGGTAACGCCGTTTGAGATCATGATGGCGAAGGTCTGGTCGATGGGGCTGGTGGTGCTGGTGGTCTCGGGGTTGTCGCTAATGCTGATGGTGAAAGGCGTGCTCGGCGTGCCGATTGAAGGGTCTATTCCGCTGTTCATGCTGGGTGTGGCACTGAGCCTGTTCGCCACCACCTCGATCGGCATTTTTATGGGTACGCTGGCGCGCTCCATGCCACAACTGGGGCTGCTGATGATTCTGGTGCTGCTGCCGCTGCAAATGCTTTCCGGCGGCTCCACGCCGCGCGAAAGTATGCCGCAGGCGGTGCAGGACATCATGCTGACCATGCCAACCACGCACTTTGTCAGCCTCGCCCAGGCGATACTCTATCGCGGTGCCGGGTTCAGCATCGTCTGGCCGCAGTTTCTGACGTTACTCGCCATCGGCGGCGCATTCTTCCTGATAGCGCTACTGCGTTTTCGAAAGACGATTGGCACGATGGCGTAATGTTGAGGCTCGCAGCGAACAGTAGGCCTGATAAGCGTAGCGCCATCAGGCATAGTTTGCCGGATGGCGGCTGCGCCTTATCCGGCCTACGGGAGTGCAAATGCAGGCCGGGCAAGCGAAGTAATGTTGAGGCTCGCAGCGAACGGTAGGCCTGATAAGCGTAGCGCCATCAGGCATAGTTTGCCGGATGACGGCGATGCCTTATCCGGCCTACGGGAGCGTAAATGCAGGCCGGGCAAGCGAAGTAATGTTGAGGCTCGCAGCGAACGGTAGGCCTGATAAGCGTAGCGCCATCAGGCCTAGTTTGCCGGATGACGGCTGCGCCTTATCCGGCCTACGGGAGCACAAAATGCAGGCCGGGCAAGCGAAGCGCCCCCGGCAGCATCGTTGACGGTTACTCTTCCTTCGGCAGGCACTGCAAATGGCCGTGGCGCACGCCGCGCTGGGCAATGACATCATCGGCAAAATGCTGAACATCGCCCATATCGCCTTTCAGGACGGCAATCTCCAGACAGTCGTCATGATTGATATGGACATGCAGTGTGGCAACCGACAAATCATGGTGATGGTGCTGGGTAGACACGATGCGGCTGGCTAAGTCACGCTTCTCATGTTCATACACATAGGAGAGCACCGCAAAACCCTGGGTGCCGTGCTCCTGGGTGGTTTCCTGCGCCAGCGCGCTGCGCAGAATGTCACGAATTGCTTCGGAGCGGTTGTTGTAACCACGACGCTGGCTCAGGCTGTCCAGCGTTTCCAGTAAATCGTCATCAAGCGTGATGGTGACTCGTTGCATCAGATATCAACCTTACGAAATGGCGCGACGGCGCACGGGGAATGCGGGGAGTACCGCCTTTTGTAGCACACGACCGGCCTCGGAGGAAAAGGTTAATGCCTCTCCTACGATCCTGGTTTCAACGATCTGCCCGTCCTCCATCACCATCACGCGATGACAAAAACGCTCCACCAGCCGCAGATCGTGGGTGATAAACAGACAGGCGGTGCCAAACTGCTGCTGCAGTTTCTTGAGCAGACGGATGACCCCCGCCTGCAATACCAGATCGAGATTCGATACCGCTTCATCGAGAATCAACAGTTTCGGCTCCACCACCAGCGCGCGAGCCAGACAGACGCGCTGGAGCTGACCGCCGCTGAGCTGTGGCGGACGTTTATCCAGCAGGTTTTCATCCAGATCCACCGCGTGGAGCATCTCACGAACCCGCGCCAGCTGCCCGGCTTTGGACAGCGAGAGTAAATGACGCATCGGCTCACGCAGGATCTCGCAGACGGTTTTACGCGGATTCACCGCGCTGATGGAATCCTGAAAGACCATCTGGATATCGCGGCGAAACGCTTTTTGTCTGGACCGGTTCAGTTTTGCCAGCGGTTCACCGCGCCAGTTCACGCTCCCCTGGCTGGGCGATTCCAGCCCGACCAGCAGACGTGCCAGCGTACTTTTCCCGCAGCCGCTGCGCCCCAACAGGGCAACGGTTTCGCCGCTTTTCAGGTTCAGGGAGATCTCTTTGAGTACCTGCTGATGCTGATGTTTTCCCCCCAGGCTGGCGTGGGCGTAGTGATGAGAGAGATCAGTGACGCTGAGTAAAGTCATGAGGCTAACTCCATACCGTACAGGGCGAGATGCGCCGACACCAGACCGCGGGTGATGGCGTGTTTGGGGGCCCTGAACAGGGCTTCCACCTCGCCCTGTTCGACGATGTTTCCGTTATCCATCACCGCCACGTCGTCGGCCAGTCGTGCGATCACGCCCATGTCATGCGTCACTAGCAGCATACCCGGTGCCCGGTTCTGCATAATGTTCTCCAGCAGATCGAGGATGCGCGCCTGCGCCACCACATCCAGATCGGTGGTTGGCTCATCGGCGACGATAAACGGCGCATCGGACAGCACCGCCATCGCGATCATCATGCGTTGTAGCATGCCGCCGCTCATCTCGAACGGATAGAGCTTCAGTACGCGCTCGGCGTGCTCCAGACCAACGGCTTCCAGTGCGCGGATAAGCGTGGTGTCGTCTGCCGGTTTACCCAACGCCTGGCAGGTTTCCCGCGCGTGGGTCGCCATCGTATGCAGCGGATTAAACGCGCTGCGCGGGTTTTGCATAATGGTGGCGATGGTGAACCCGCGCAGGGAGCAAGGGGGCACCGGCTTACCGTCAGCAAGAAGCGTTCCGCTTGTCTGGCGAACGCCCGCGGGTAAAATCCCGAGCGCCGCCGCGCAGGTCAGCGATTTTCCGCTACCGCTGCCACCCACCAGCGCCAGCACGCGTCCGCGTTTGAGCGATAACGACACGCCGTGCACCAGCGGGCGATCGGCCTGTAAGGCGATGTTTTGCAGTTCAATTTGCTGTGGCATCAGTGGGCGTGCTCCGTGACAAGGTGAGGATCCAGGTGATCGCGCAGGGCATCACCCACCATGTTGAAGGCCATCACGGTGATAAACAGCGCCAGCCCCGGCCAGAACATTTGCAGCGGCTGGGTCCAGATATACTGGCGGGCGTCGTTAATCATCACCCCCCATTCCGCCGTGGGCGCCGTCACGCCAAGGCCAAGGAAAGACATCCCGGCAACGTGCAGCATCATGTGACCAATATCCAGGGTTGCCAGCACCAGCAACGAGGGGATCACCGCCCCGGCCAGATGATCGATAAACACCCGGATATGACCCGCGCCGGAAAGCCGCGAGGCGAGAACAAACTCGCGCTGGCGCAGGGAGATGACCAGGCTGCGCACCATCCGCGCATACCACGCCCAGTGCGACAGAGCGATGGCGATAATCACGTTGGTGAGTCCCGTACCTAACACGCCGACCATAAAGAACGACAGGATGGAGGTCGGGAAGGTCATAAACATATCGGCGACGCGCATAGTGGCCTGATCGACGCGTCCGCCCAACAGTCCGGCGCTACCGCCAACGATAAGCCCCAGCGCCAGCACCAGCAGCAGACAGGCCATCACTGAACCCAGCGACACGCGGGTGGCGGCCAGCAGGCGAGAGAAAATATCGCGTCCCAGATGATCGGTTCCCAGCCAGTGCTGGCTGTCCGGTGCCAGCAGACGCGACGGTAAATCGATCGCCTGCGGATCATACGGCAGCCACCACTGGCTGGTTAGCGCAATCACCGCCAGCAGGGCGATGACGACCATGGCCAGACGAACCGACCAGCGTGAAGAGAAGAAAAAGTTCACGAGTGCGCTCCTTCATGACGACGAATACGCGGGTCCAGCGCGGCGTTCAGCAGATCAACAATCAGGTTACAGACCACGAAAACCACCACCATCATCAGTGTAAAGCACTGAATTACCGGGTAGTCGCGGTTAAATATGGCCGAGACGGCATAGCGACCAACGCCCGGCCAGGCAAAGATGTTCTCGATAATCATCGTCCCGCCAATCAGTTCGCCGATGTGCATCCCGACTGCGGTCACCACCGGCAGCGAGGCGTTACGCAGAATGTGGCGGCGTTCGGTTTGTTTATCGTTCAGCCCGCGCAGGCGCGCCCAGGTGACGTGGCGCTGCCCGGAGACTTCCAGCATGCTGGCGCGCAACAGTCGCGCATTAATCGCCAGAGACATGAAGGCTATCGACACCGCCGGTAAAATGAGGTGCTGCCAGTCGCCGTAGCCCATCGCGGGCAGCCACTGCAGCCAGACCGAAAAGAACATCACCAGCAGGAAGGCGAGCCAGAAGTTAGGCATCGACACGCCGAGAAAGGCTATCAGTCGCACGACGAAATCCGGCAGACGGTCGCGGTGACGCGCCGCCCAGATGCCGAGCGGTACAGAGGTCAGCAGGATCAGCACCAGCGCCGCGCCGGCCAGTTCCAGCGTCGCGGGCAGGAAGTTCAGCATGTCATCCAGCACCGGGCGCTGGGTGGCGAACGAAATACCAAAGTCCAGATGCAGCGCTTTCCATAGCCAGGTGCCGTACTGCACGACCAGCGGCTGATCGAGCCCCAGCATCACACGGGTTGAGGCCACCATTTCCGGCGTGGGCGGCAGATTCGACAGGCGCAGATAGTCAAGCGCCGGGTCGCCGGTGCCCAGGCGCAACATCAGGAAGATGATCACCGAGGCGGCGAAAATCATCGGAATCAGCAGCAGGATGCGCCGCAGGACATAACGCAACATCAGGGTTTCACCGGTTTAATCTGTTCAAACGGAATTTCAGAGGCGATAGGCGCGTACGGAATCGTGCCCAGTTCAGGTCTGGCGACCACCATCATCGAGACATAGCTGATGGGCAGATAGACCGCGTCGTTGTGCAGGCGGGTCAGAATATCTTTATACAGCGCCTGACGCTGCGTTTCGTCGGTCGTTTCCAGCACTTCGCTAATCTCTTTATCAATCAGCGGTTTGTCGGTTAAACCCTGCTGTGCCTGGTAATCCGCATGGGACGGCACGCGCATCGAACTCATAAAGGCGTGCGGGTCATACGGCGCGCCCCAGGTGCGATTGAAGATCATGCCGAAGCGACCATCGCGCTGGCGGGCGTAAATGCTGCTCTCTTCTTCGCCGATAAGCGCGACATCGACGCCAACCTGACGCATATCGGCCTGGATAATTTCCGCCATCGACTTACTTAGCGCATCGGTACCAATAAATGACAGCTCAATGCGCAGCGGCTGGCCGTTTTTCTCACGAATCGCTTTGCCTGCGGGTAGCCGCCAGCCGGCTTTTTCCAGCCGATCTTTCGCCTGTTGCGGGTCGTACTGACGTGGTTTCAGGCCAACGTTGGCATAAGGGACCGTCGGGGCGAACAGCGTATCGGCGACCTGCTGCGTGCCGTACAGCGCGTTGTCGATCAACGATTTCTTGTTCACTGCATAGTTCAGCGCTTCGCGCACCGCCAGCTCATTGGTCGGCGCTTTGGCTGAGTTGAGCGCCAGCATCACCGTTTCAATCGGCTGAGAAAGCTGGGTGCGGTAGTTCGGGTTTTGACTAAAACGGGCGAAGGTATCGAGCGGCAACAGTCCTTCGTTGCCGTACAGCAGATCGATATCGCCAGTTTCAAACGCCACGGCGCGGGTGGTGGGGTCCGGAATCACTTTGACGGTAATCTTTTGAATCTGCGGCTTTTCCCCCCAGTAGCGATCGTTGCGGACCAGAACATCGTACTGATTGAGCTTTGACTCTTGCAGCACCCACGGACCGGTGCCAATGGGGGCTTTAATGCCGCGCATCGTTTCGTTGTCTTTAAATTGTGACGGCGCAATAAAGCGGAAAGGACGCGGCAGCGCCAGTTCCTGCAAAAAGGGGTAATAGGCACTTTTCAGGGTGATTTGTAGCTGGTTTTTGTCGAGCGCGCTGACGTCGACAATCTGATTAACCAGTTCCAGCCAGGCGTGGCGCTGACGGTTGTCGAGCACCACGCGAAAGTTTTCCGCCGCGGCATGCGCGTCGAACGCTTCGCCGTTCGAGAAAGTCACATCATCACGCAGGGTGAAGGTCCAGGTCTTGCCATCTGCTGAGTGGGTCCAGCTTTTCGCCAGCCACGGAATGACCGACCCGTCCGCCTGATACTTCACCAGTGGTTCATAGACCATGCTCTGGGCGAACATCTGGTTAGGGGTATACAGATGGGGGTTAAGCGGCCCAACGTTGACCGGCCAGGCGGTAGTGATTTCATCAGTGGCAGCGGCGTGCGTGAGGAATGACGCACAGGCCAGCAGCGCAAAAAGTGTGCGGCGTAGTCTGGACAAAATGGTGATCCCGAATGATGTAGAGGTACGACTTAATGAGTATGACGATTCTAAAGAATCATCATACTTTTGACGTGTTCTGGATCAAGAGAAGGGCGGTCAAACGCGTGAATTATACGAAAATCGTATGTTTGCGATGTCAGACCGTTTCCAGCCACTGCACCGCGTCTGCGGTCAACGTAAAGGGCGTGGGGGTGCAGACGGCGAGGCTCAGGTTGTCGAACTGGCAATGGCTCAGCGAAAGCCCGGAGTCGAAGGTGCTGTCGACGCTGACGATTTGCCACGCGCTGCCGCCGCGCTGTTTCACGATCGCCTCTTTTTGCGTCCAGATACGCCAGAACGCGGCGAGTTGCCGATCCGGATGTTCCGCTTCCACTTCGGCATGTTCCCTGAGGCTGAAGACCGCATTTGCCAGCGAGCGCCAGTTGGCGCGCGGGCGGATCACTTCGAGATCGCAACCTACTTCGCCCTCGTCGCTCAGCAGCAGGGCGATGTCATCACCGCTGTGGCTCAGATTGAACCATAGCGACGTCTCCGGTGAAAAAGCGGGTTTCCCCTGTTCGCCGTAAACAATCTCCGGCAGCGGCGAGAGGGCATGGGAAAGCAGAACGCGACCCGCCAGCCAGCGCGCGCGTCGAGGACCCTTCGGCGCCAGATTGGATAGCGCAGACGGTAAGGGGCCTGCGCTGAGTGTCGAAACTTTTCCCAGTACGATCCGATACATGTCAGGACCAACGTTTGATGATGATGGACGTATTGATGCCGCCAAACGCAAAATTGTTGCTCTGTAGGAATTCACAATCAATCTTACGGGCTTCACCCATAATGTAATCCAGCGCGCCGCAGTTGGCGTCGGGCTGTTTTAAGTTTAGCGTAGGCGCAAACCAGCCTTCACGCATCATTTGTAAGCTCATCCAGGCTTCCAGCGCGCCACAGGCACCAAGGGTATGCCCAAAATAACTTTTCAGCGAGGAGATTGGCACATTATCGCCATAAATTGCGGCGGTTGCCTGACTTTCCGCAATATCGCCACGATCGGTTGCCGTACCGTGCGCGGAAATATAACCCATATCCAGCGCGCTTAACCCCGCCATTTTCAGCGACTGCTCCATGCAAATCTGCATGGTTTCCCGCTGTGGCTGGGTGATATGCGCGGCGTCGCAGTTGGTGGCAAAGCCGATGATTTCGCCGTAAATCGTCGCGCCGCGCGCTTTGGCGTGCTCAAGTTCTTCAAGGATCAGCGTCCCGGCGCCTTCGCCAATCACTAGCCCATCGCGCTGTTCATCGAACGGCGACGGTGTAGTTTTGGGTTGTTCGTTACGCTGGCTGGTGGCGAATAGGGTATCAAAGACCGCGGCTTCTGACGGACACAGTTCTTCCGCGCCGCCTGCCACCATCACGGTTTGATAACCGTGGCGAATCGCTTCCCATGCATAGCCAATGGCCTGGCTGCCGGACGTACAGGCGCTGGACGTTGGGATCACGCGCCCGCGCAGGCCGAAAAACAGTCCGGTGTTGACGGCGGTGGTGTGCGGCATCATCTGCACATAGGTGGTGCCGGTGATGTTATTGGTGTGCTTTTCGGTCAGCATGGTGGCAAATTCGCTCACCGGGCCGGTGCTGCCGGTGGATGAACCATACGCGATACCGGTCTCCCCGTTGGTGAGTACCTCATCGCCGAGCAGCCCTGCCTGTTCGAGCGCCAGTTCGGTGGCGCGGGTAGACATCAACGACACGCGACCCATCGCGCGAATACGCTTACGGGTGTAATGCTCCGGCAGCGTAAAGTCATCGATCGGCGCACCCAGTAGGGTATGCAGCCCGTCATAAACCTGCCATTCCGGCATTTTGCGCACGGCGTTTTCATAGGCCCGCAGTCTGGCGGAAACGTCCTGCCAGTTTTCCCCAAAGGCGGTGACGCCACCCATACCCGTAATCACCACGCGACGCGTCATAACATCCCTCCATTGATGGAAATCACCTGACGGGTGACGTAGCCCGCCACGTCCGACATCAAATAGCTGGCAAGCCCGGCGACTTCGTCCGCCTGACCCATGCGTTTCATCGGGATCATCGCCATCGCCTCTTTCAGCGCGGTCTCTTCCATTTCGATCATGCCAGTGTCGATAAGCCCCGGCGCGATGCAGTTGACGGTAATTTTGCGTTTCGCGAGTTCCATCGCCAGCGCTTTAGTGGCACCGATAATCCCGGCTTTGGCGGCACTGTAGTTCACCTGCCCACGATTGCCCATCACGCCGGACACCGACGACAGGGTGATGATTCGACCGCCCTGACGCGCACCGATCATCGGCATGATGCACGGCTGAATGACGTTATAAAAACTGTCGAGGTTGGTATGGATAACCGTGTCCCAGTCGCTGTCGCTCAGCGCCGGGAAGGCGGCATCGCGGGTCACGCCTGCATTGCTGATCACGCCGTACCACGCGCCATGTTCCTCGATATCCTGCTCCAGCACCTCGCGACACTGCTCGCGGTTCGCCACGTCAAAACTGAGCAGACGCCCTGCGCCACCGACGGCGAGAATGGCATCCAGCGTATCCTGCGCGCCCTGTGCATCACGGTGATAGTGGACGCCGACCACAAAGCCGTCCGCAGCCAACTGGCGGGCGATAGCGCGACCGATCCCCTTGCTGGCGCCGGTAACCAAAACTGAACGACTCATGCGGACGCTCCTTGTTGAAATAGAGAGTGAAGTTCTTCTGCCGACGGCTGGAAGGTATTGACGCGGCCTGTCGCCAGCGTCTCCAGGTCGGCGGTAATTGCGCATTCAAAGCTGCCGAAACGTTCGTCCTGCATCAGCAACTTGACGGTAATCGTTAATGTTCGTCCTGCGGGCAGAACGCCTGCCGCGCAAATCAATTCGCGCGCGCCGAGCACCATCCCGAGCGAAATCGCCCCCTGACCCTGCTGGTGGCGGTGCCAGCCGGACCAGACGCCGACGGTCTGCGCCATCAGCTCCAGTGCGAACCAGCCGGGCAAATTCCCCTGCGGGTCAAGAAATGGCGCCAGAATACCGCTGCTCGTCACAGTGACGCGACAGACGGCGGTGTCTTCGCGCACGCTGACAACGTTGTCCAGCAGCAGCATGGGGGCGTCGTGCGGCAGGTATTCGCCGGGCGATAAATAGTGGCTCATGACATTCTCCCGAGCAGAATACTGGCGTTATTGCCGCCAAAGGCGAACGAATTTGACAAGATAAACGGGCGTTCAAGCGGTTGCGGTTGCTCGATGATGCCGCAGGGCGGCAGCGTCGGATCGCGCGGCGACAGGCTGAAATCCTGCGCAGGCAGCGGTAAGTCACGCTGCAGAATCAACATGCTGAGCGCCGCTTCGGTTACCCCCGCCGCGCCCAGCGTGTGGCCGGTCAGGTGTTTGGTTGAGCTGCACGGGACACGCTCTCCAAACAGCGCGTTGACCACCTTTGATTCAATCTGGTCGTTAAGCGGCGTGGCGGTGCCATGCAGATTGATGTATCCCACCTGTTCAGGCGTGATACCCGCATCGTCCAGCGCCTGCTGGATGGCGCGAATGGCGCCTTCGCCTTCCGGATGCGGTGCAGAAATATGGTGCGCGTCGCTGGATTCTCCCACGCCGAGCAGCGCGATGGGCTGCGGCTCGCGGGTCAGCAGCATCAGCGCCGCGCCTTCGCCAATGGTAATACCGCTGCGGTCGCGACCAAATGGCAGACAGCGCGTGGGCGAGAGCGATTCCAGACTATGGAAGCCGTTGATCGGCATCCGACTCAGGGTATCTGCGCCGCCGACGATGGCGACGTCTGCCAGACCCGACTCAATCAAGCGGCGTCCGCTGATAATCGCGCGGGCGCTGGAGGAGCAGGCGGTGGAAAGGGTGAATGCCGGACTGTCCAGCCTTAGCCAGTGGCTGAGAAAGCGCGACGGGTCGCCCAGCTCCTGTTGCGGATACTGCCAGTGACGGCTCTCTTCACCGTTCAGCGTCAGATTAACGTGCCTGTCGCCTTCGTCCAGACCGGAAGTGCTGGTACCGAGCACCACCGCAACGCGACTGTGACCATAGCGCGCAATGGCCTCATCAACCTGCGGTTGGATCTGCCCGAGCGCGGCCAGCAGCAGTTGATTGTTGCGCGAACGGTGGGCGCTAAAGTCGTCGGGAATGGCGGGCAGTTCGCCGTCCACGCCAGCGAGCACCGCGTGAGGATGCCCCTGTAACCAGCCGGCGCGCGGGCGCATACCGGGCGCCACGCCGCGCGACAGGTTGGCGGCAATCTCATCGGTATCGTTGCCCAGCGCGTTAATCATGCCCACCGCAGAAATGTAAATCATATCAGTCACCCAGGTATTGAATGGTGATGTGGTATTTAAAGACATGCTGTTCGATGCTGATAGGCTCGCGCTTGCCTTTGCGGTTCAGGTAGGTGATTTCTGTCACCAGCTTGCCACGGGCATTGCGCAGTTCACGCGTGTCGCCGCTGTCCGTCAGCGTCCAGCCTTTCGGCAACTGCGGCTGCCAGGCGCTAATTGGCCAGTGGCTGAGCATGACGTCTGCCAGCACCTGACTGGCGGGCGGCAGTTGTGGAACCACGATGGACTGCTCGGTGTGCAGCCCTTTGTCATCGTAGGTCACGAGGAACAGACGAATGCCGACCGACGACAGCCCCGCCAGCGCGATCTTTTTGTCATCAGCATTCAGCATCACCAGCAGCGACTGCGTTTTGCCGTTAAAGCTGCCGGTGAGCAATTGCTGAGCGTTCACTGACGGAGAAATGCCCGGCGCAGGCAGCGTCACCCGCGTGCCCGGCTCCAGCCATGCCTGCGGTCGGCCTTCTTGCGCCTTCTGCGAATGGCTGCAGCCGGTGAGGAGCAGCGCGAAGAGGCACAGTGCTAATTGCCCGATGGCGCTACGCTTATCGGGCCTACGCCAACTTGTTGACCAGGTAGGCCGGATAAGGCGCAGCCGGCATCCGGCAAAAATACGTTTCATCATTTTCGTTTTTTCTCTTTTTTCGTCGGCATCGCCAGAGGGGAAAGCAGGAACGCGGTGAAAATGCCGCTAACCAGCACAATGCCAAAACTGCTGATCGCCTGGGTGGCGCTAAAGACCAGCATGCCGAGCGTCAGCAGCGTGGTCATCATTGCCAGCGAGATGGCTAACAGGGAGGTCAACGGCGTTCCGCGCGGATTACTGAAAAACAGCGTGTAGTTAATACCGATTCCCAGCACCAGTACCAGCGCCAGTAGCGAGAACAGATTGACCGCATGACCGCTCAATGACAGTACCGCCAGGCCACAGCCCAAAGACAGTACCGACGGCACGAGGCTAACGACGCCTCTGCGCCAGCCCAACCGGGCGATCGCGCCGCAGGCAATCACCGCCAGCGCGACAAACAGCAGGCCGGTCAGCACGTTACGGTACAGCGCAAACAGTGCGTCAAAGGTACTTTTGCGATCCACCCATGCGACGCCTGGGTATTTCTCGCTGAGCGCGTTGAGCGCGGCGCTTTGTTTGACGCCGTCTACCGGCACCAGTACACCGCTTTCGCCGTCGGCCAGGCTCAGCCACAGCAGTCGCCAGCCTTCGCTGGCCGGGCTGGCAAGCCAGGCATCGACGGTGACGGGCATAGGGGTGAGATCGGGGTTGACCGTCGTCAGTCCGGCGTTGTTCAGGGCGTGAGTGACGGCGGGCGCGGCGTTTCTCAGCAAAATGAGATCCTGCTGCTGACGGGGCAGTGAATTCAGCGGGATCGTGCGATAGCCGCTGAGCAGCCCCTCTTTTTTCGCCTGTACCAACGCCGGGACAAAGGCCTCCAGCCGTTCCAGTGTCTGCTGCGCGGAGTCGCCGTACACCACAAACCACTTCTGATCGACGCTCTGTCCGGTCAGCGCGGTAATGGTTTTTTCCTGTGCCAGAATGTGCTGCGGCAGCGCCTGCAACTGCGAGATATCGTCGTCCACCCGCAGGGTCGCCAGCCCGGCCAGCGCGAAAAGCGCGAGTGCCACTGGCAGACCCACGGAGAGTTTTTTATTACGTCGCCAGGCGGCAAGCCAGCGCAGCATCAACACCATCGCCGGAACCGGGCGCACCGGTAGTCCACGGCACAGCCACGGGTGCCAGAAAATGACTGTCAGGCAGGAGGCGCTCAGCCCCACGGCCGCAAACACCGCCATCTGGCGAATGCCGGGGAAGGGGGCGAGCATCATAATCAGGTACGCCGCGACGGTGGTCAGCAGCGCCAGCAACAGCGCGTTACGCACTTTCGCCAGGCTTTCCCAGGGCGAGGTTTCAGCGCCGTGTACCATCCGTTCGGTCAGGTAGTACAGCGTGTAGTCGGCGGAGATGCCAATGATGCTCATGCTCATCACCAGCGTCATCAGATGCAGTTCACCGAAGGTAAGCAGCGTGACGACGGTTCCCGCCAGCGCGCCCACGGCAATCGACAGCAGACACAGCAGCAGCGGACGCAGCGAACGGAACACCGCGACAATCAGTAGCAGCACGCCCAGCACCGTCGCCACACCGAGCGTGGAAACATCCTGCTTTGCCTGCTGGCTGGCGTAATCGCTGTAGAATACTGTTCCTCGCGACAGCAACTGCGCCTGCGGATAGCGCGCCTTCAGCTCCCCTTCAAGCGTGCCGAGCGTGGTCACCAGATGATGCGTCTGTTGCATATCGAACGATGAACCGGCCAGTTCGCCATGCAGCAGATACCAGTAGTTTCCCTGGCTGTCCTGGGCGACTAACCAGCCGTCCATCAGCCGCAGACGCTGACCGTTTTCGGCCATCGCCAGCTGTGAGCCGCGCATGAGCATCAGCGGGTCGTTTTGCAGTTCTTTACCGCTGACGCCGGAAAACGCGGAATAGAGCTGAGAAAGAATCCATTGCGCCTGCGCCTCGCCGCCGTTTTGCAAACGGGCACGGGTCTGCGGGTCGATCAGGCCGTTGCGATGCTGCCAGAAGAACGCGCCCCACGCCTGTTGGCTGTCGGCATCCATCGGGCCTTTCACCTCTGCCAATGCCTGTGACTGTTGCAGCATCGCCAGCCAGTCGCGGGCGATCGTCGGATCGGCCTTTTTGCCGGGACTGACCAGCCAGACCAGTTGACGGTCAAGACGCTGCATAAAGCCGTCATTCAGGCTCGGGGGAATCGCCCCCAGCGCCTGTTTTGGCAGCATCGCCAGTACGCTGCTATTGAGCCGCGCCTGAGGCAGCAACATCAGCAACACGCCCAGCATCATAATGCAGGCGATTCCCCATAACAGCGCGGGGCGTTTACTGTGCGGCAAAGCGTTGGCGTTCGTCATCGGTCAGTTGCGCAGGCGTCAGTTGGTGTTGAGAAAGTGCGATATCGGTGCGGTCGCCCTGTTTGTCGTTCAGCTCAATGCGTTCCAGATACGTTTTCCCTGCCAAATCGATAGTGGCGAAGATCTTATCCAGCGGCGTGGTGATCGGCGTCAGGCGCAGGGTCCAGCGGCCTTCTCCGCGATCGGCAAACTCCACGCGGAAGTTTTGCTCCAGCACCTTGCGGTCGGCCTGAAACAGCCCACGCAGCAGGTGGTTAAACTGGAACATCTGCGGGTTGTTGTCGGCGGTGATGGTTTGTGGCGGCTGACCGTTGATGGCCTGTACCATTCGCGTATCGTCCAGCAGCAGTTGCATCGGGAACGGCCGGGTCTGATCCCACAACAGTCCCTGGTCGCGGGCGATCAACATCGTTCCCGCGGATCGCAACGGCTGCGGCAGATCCTTAATCGTCCGGGTTTGATCGAAATGTGCGCGGATCACCGGCTGTTCGGTAAAGCGCTGTTGCAACTCGTCAAGCGTCAGGGCGCTGACGAACGGGCTAATGAGCAGCGCCAGCAGCGGCAGAAACCTCATGGCATCACCCCCATGCGTTCAAACAGTATGTCCGGGCAGACGAAGCACATCTCGCGGCTTTTCTCTTCCACTGCGACCTGAATGGTGTACCCCGTGGTCGCGCGTTTCCCGCTTTCGGCGTCGAAAATTTCATAGCCAATGCGCAGGCGGTTTTCGAACTCTTCCAGGCGTGCGCGTACGCGAATGCGCTGCTCAAAGGTCAACGGATTGCGGTATTTGACGCGGGTATCCACCACCGGCCACAGGTAGCCGGAGGCTTTCATCTGGCGATAGCCGTAGTCGAACTGGTTAAGCAGCGCTTCGCGGGCGATCTCGAAGTAACGGAAATAGTTGCCGTGCCACGCCACGCCCATCATATCGACGTCGTGAAACGGAATGGTCAGCTCGACTTCAGCCGTAAAGCGGGGATCGTTCAGCACCCTTTACTCCTTGTTTTTGGGTTCCGGCAACTGCCAGAAATCGAAAAAGTTAAACCAGTCGAGCGGCGACTGTAGCGCGTAGTGCTCAAGGCGTTCGGCATAGCGGTCGATGGTCTGCTGTAGCGCCTGTTGGCGGTCGGCGCGCGGCAATACCAGCGGGTCGGCGAATGGCTCGCAGTGAATGCACAGCTTCTCCTGCTGGCGTAGAGCAAAGAGGAGATCCACCGGGCAGCGCAAAATCGAGGCGAGGATAAACGGCCCCTGTGGGAACGGGGCGGCTTGCCCCATAAAACGGCTCCAGCAGACGCGCCATTCGCCGCCGCGCTGCGGATTCACCGCGATGCGGTCGCCGACGATGGCAATCCATTCTCCGCGCTCCAGCTTCTCTTTGAGCGCAATGGCGGTGTCCGGGCCGATGTCGGTCACCGGCATCAGGTTGAGTCCAGCCTGCGGCGCCGTCTCTTCCATAATCTGCTTAAAGCGCCGGGCGTTATCGCTGAATACCAGCGCGTTGATGGTTTTGCTGCCCTGCAACTGCGCCAGCGCGCGGCAGGCTTCAACATCGCCCAGGTGCGAGGCCAGCAGCAGTTTACCGCGGGGATCGCTGACGTTCAGCGCCTCTTCTGCCCCAGGCGCAAATACCACGTCGCGGCCAAAATGCAGCTCACCGCGCCAACTGGCGATTTTATCGAGCATCGCGTTGCCGAAGCGCAGGAAGTGTTGATAGCTGGAGAGGTTAGCCGGCACGGGTCTCTGGTGCGCGGTCAACTGCGCACGCACGCGGGCGATCCAGTTCTGTGACGCGCGGCGCGCGGGGGCTGCGGTCAGCCAGTACACGCCGACAACAGGCCAGAGCAGCAGCGTGAACGCCCTACGCCCCAGCAGACGCCATACCCACAGCATCAGGCGCATTCCCCATAGCCCTTTCACTTCCTGCTGCCGCGCCCAGTGCGGTGACGCTCGACGCAACAGCAGCGACGGGATGCGGGGCAACATGCCGAAGAACAGGCGCGTGTGCATCAGTGAAATACGACAGTTATCTTTGAAGGCATCGAAATGCGACAGCCCGTCCGGCGGATACGTCACGCGGGTCGGGACAAAATAGCTGGGGGTGCCCTGCCACCAGAGACGCACCATCACTTCGGTGTCGAAATCCATCCGCTTGCCGAGCGTGACCCGTTGCGCCAGTTGGCGCGTGGGGCTGACCGGGTAGACGCGAAAGCCGCACATGCTGTCTTTCAGTTGCAGCGAAAGGGTTTCAATCCACACCCAGACGTGGGTTATCCAGCGTCCGTACAGGCGCGAACGGGGAATGGAATCATCGTAAATCGGCTGTCCGGAGATCAGCGCGGCGGGGTGCGCCTGTGCCAGTTCCAGCAGCTTTGGAATGTCTTCAATCGCATGTTGACCGTCGGCGTCGACCTGGACGGCATGGGTAAATCCGGCCTCTGCGGCCGCCTCTAATCCGCGGATCACCGCCGCGCCCTTGCCGGCGTTTTCCGCCAGACGAATTAAGGTCAGGTTTGCGGTGCCTGCGGCGAGCCTGTCCAGTTCCTGCTGCGTGGCCGCGTCGCTGCCGTCGTCCACCACAATACACGGCAGATTAAACGGCTGCAGGCGTGCCAGCACGCGCGACATCATGGCGCCGTGGTTATAGCAGGGGATCAGCACGCAGGGGGACAAGGTCAACGACATAGCCGGATCTTCCCGCTGCTGGCGGTATGGCGCGCGTCGCCATCGTGGCGCTGATAGCTGAACGTCAGGAGCTGACGTGCTTCCTGCCAGCTCAGGGTTAACGTGACGGTGTTTTCCGGCAGCAGCGGTGCCTGGAACTTCGCGTTCTGAATGCTGTGAAAACGCCAGCCGGGGGCGAGCAGGGTGGTGGCATAGTGCATCACCCAGTCCATCTGCGCGACGCCCGGCAGCAGCGGCTGCACGGCAAAATGGCCGCTGAACCAGAAAAGGGAAGGATCAAGATGCAGGACGACCTCAATCTGTTGGGGCTGTGCCTGATGGCGCTCAATTTCATGGGGTATCATGAAACAACTCCTGTAATTGCGCATAGACACGCTTATTCATACTGTTGACCGGGATTTCGTCGATGACCCGCCAGTAACGCGGTACGGCGACCGGCTCCAGCCACGGCAGCAGCGCCCGTCGCCACGTCAGCTCCTGGGTTTTTCCGCCGCTGTTCTGCCAGCGCTGGCGCGCCTCGTCATTCAGGACCAGCAGTACGCCCACCCCCTGGCGGCCGCCACGCGCGATCGGCAGGGCGGCGACGTCGCGGATGCCCTCCAGCTCCAGCAGGCGTTGCTCAACTTCGCTGAGCGAAATGCGTTTCTCTTCAATTTTGACCACTCGCCCACGGCGTCCCATCAGGCGAAACTGGCCGTTTGGCTCAAACTGCAGGATATCGTCAAGCAGCAGACCGTTAGCGTCGGCGATCAGCGGAGAGAAGACGCGAAATGCTTCATCTTCTGCGGTAAATGACACGCCGGGGAAGGGCAGCCAGGTGACATTCTCTTGTTGACGATAGCGCCAGGCCAGAATGCCGGTCTCGGTGCTGCCGTAGATCTCATCCGGCCAGACGTTCAGCCAGGCGGCGGTCTGCGTCACGTCCTGCCACGGCAACATGCCGCCTGCCGAGAGGATCATGTCCACCGACGGCGCAGGAAGCTGGTGGTCGAGGCGTTTTAAAAACGCCGGACTGCTGATAAACACATAGCGATGTTCGTGGCCCAGCGCGGCCAGTTGTTCCGCATAGTAAAGCATGGCCGCATGCAGCGGCAGGCCCAGCGCCATCGGCAGGAAAATGCGGAACGTCAGACCGTACAGATGCTGTGGCACAACCGAGGCCACTATCCGGCAGCCTGCCAGGCGGTCGGCAAAGCGCGCTGCCAACAGTTCGGCTTCATGGTCCAGACGGTCAACGGGTTTAACGATACGTTTCGGCTGCCCGGTCGAGCCCGAGGTAAACAGCTCGATAAACGCATCGTGGCGCAGGGGCGGGAAGATGAACGCCTCGTCGCTGAGCGTCATGGCTGAGCTGACAACCCACAGCGGCCCCTGCCAGCCGAGCGTTTTATCGCTCAGCACACCGTCAAACAACGCCCGCTGCTCGTCCAGCAAAGAGACGCGGTTATGCCCTGGAATCACGGGCGTTTTCCCCGCATGCAGGGTGGCCAGCAGCGCAACGATAAACAGATAGCTGTTTTCAAAACAGAGTGCCCAGCGACTGCCTTCCTGCTGTTGCAGGTGCGCCATCAACCGTGCGACATCGTGGCGCAAGTGACCGAGCGTCCAGTGGCGTTCGTCCAGCCAGGCGATGGGCGTGTTCGCCGGACGAGGGGAGGTGAGCCATTCGGCAAGCGTCAGGGTCTGCTTCATTGCAAATCTCGATTAATCATCCGACGGCGTATCAGCCATTCGCTGCCCATGAGCAGGCCCATCAGCAGGTAGGCAATCATGCCATTCCACGCGGTCCACATCGCCATATCGCCATGGAGAGCGGTAAACAGCGCCACGCCGCCATTGAAGATAAAAAAGGCGCACCAGATCTGCGTCACCCGGCGGGTGTAACGCACCGCCGCATCCGGGAGTTGGGGATCGCGCAATCGTGCCAGTCGTTCCACTATGGGCATGGAAGACCAGAGCGAACCACCAAAAACAGCGAGCATGACGGCGTTCACCACAACCGGATAAAACAGCAGAAGCTGATGGGTTTTAAGCAGGTAACTGGCGATGCACAGCGTGATACCCACCGCCGCCACCACCTGGGTGACCACGCGCAGCGGTCCCGCCTGTCGCCGGGTCTGGCGAAAGCGTAAGAACAGCAGCAGCGCCATCAGCGGCAGTAACCACTGCAGGCTGTGATGCGCCAGGCCAAACCAAATCAGGAAAGGCCAGGCGAGTAACAGCACGCCTGTCAGCACAGGCAATGTGCGAACGCCCGACACGGCGAATCAGGCTTCTTTAAGCAGGCGTTCTACCGCGTCAACGACATCCTGCACGGTGCGTACGGCTTTGAACTCTTCCGGTTTGATCTTCTTACCGGTCTTCTTTTGCAGATGGACGATCATGTCGACCGCATCGATGCTGTCCAGCTCCAGATCTTCGTACAGACGCGCCTCAGGTTTAATGTCCTGTGGATCTATCTCAAACAGCTTAACCAGCAGCGCAGAGACTTCGTCATAGATGGCGTGTTGATCGGTCATAGCGGACTCTCCTCAGGCACGTTGCGCATTAATGAACGATGCCAGCGTGGCGACGGAGAAGAAGTGCTGACGCATCTCTTCGCTTTCCGCAGAAAGCACCACGCCGTACTGATTTTTTACCGCCAGTCCCAGTTCCAGGGCATCAATTGAGTCCAGTCCCAGGCCGTCGCCAAACAGCGCCGCCTCGGTTTCAATGTCGTCTGTCGACAGTTCGTCCAGATTCAATGTGGTTATGATGAGATTTTTAATTTCAAGATAAAGCGCTTGCATCATTAATTCCTGAGAGAGGTAACGTACCTGGTTGTAATTGAAGCAAAAGATGCCGGTTTAGCTGTCTTGCCGCCAGCGCCGGTTCTTGTAAATTTGCGTCGTAAAAGTGGTCGAGCTTCACCCGCTCGCGTACCTCGACGGTAAACAGCGGTTTAGTTGGCGGCACCTGATACCATTTGCTTTCTTTATCCAGCATGCGCTGGCTGCAATGGATGGTCACTACGCGAATATCGCTGCCGCAGCGCACGGCGATATTCGCCGCGCCGCGTTGCAGCGTCATGGCTTCGCCCGGACGGGTGCGGGTGCCTTCGGGGAAAATCAAAATCGTATCGCCCTGCGCCAGTCGTTGCTGACTGGCCGGTAACAGGGCGTCCGCCTGGCTGTTCACCAGATAATCCGCGGCGCGCACCACGCCGCTGAGAAATGGGTTCTTCAGCAGCGCGCTTTTCACCAGACAATCTGTTTCGGGCATCACCGACGCCAGCAGGACATAATCGATCAGGGTGGGGTGATTCGCGACCACCAGACATCCGCGTTCCTGACGCAAAATATCCACCCCTTTCATCTGATAATCCAGCACGCCCAGCACGCGGGTCACCGTTAAAAAGAGACGGAAACTGGCGGCGATACTGCGCCGGGCAATGCGGCGGCGGCGGGCGTTGTCCCATACGAAAACTAACAAAACGTTAAACCAGACGACCGAAAGCAGCAGTCCGCCGAGTCCGAAGAGGGCGAAGCAGAAGCCGGTCATGGCGATCCGCCAGAGTCGGTTCAACGAGGAGATGACCCCTTTCATGTCCGACTCCAGTGCCACTGCACGCGCTCGCCGGGGAGGGTAAACGCCTCGGCATTCAGTAAATAGTGCTGTAAAAACAGCAGGCTTTGCGGGAGCGCGGTTTCAGCGCCTGCCTGAACCGGTTCGCTCTCACACACCCAGTCGTTACCTGCTTCGCAGACCAGTGCGGTGGCGTACGGCCAGGTTGGCATATTTTCCGGGAGTCGCGGGTGGTAGAACTCGGGAAGAAAACCGTCGAAGTCGACCATCAACACGCGCTGATAACCCGCCTGTAGCAGGCAGATGACTTCACATAACCCCTGCTGGAAGGTATCGCGCCCGGCGGAAAGCGATGACGAGACGATGGGGTGTTTGGCCGCGATAGTCAGGTTGCCCACCGCTGAATTGTGTACTGACAACGCGAAATCGGTCGGTGAGAGCGCCTGTTCGGTCGCCAGCGCATGCAGAATGCGGTAGTTACGTTCAAGTTCACCGTGCCGACTGGTGTACAGCACCGCATCGATATCGTGGCGGCGCAGCATCGCCAGCCCGCACTCGACGGCCAGTTTACTGCCGGAGCTAAGACGACGGGCGGTCATCATTGGCAGTTCACGCAGCTTTCCCTGTGCCGCCGCCGGATCGATGGCGTGCGGATGCCGTGACCATTGCAACCACTGTATTGATTCGCCCAGACCTGGCGCCATCGCCCGCCAGTCGGTAATGTTTAGTGAGAATTTCATCAACGCGCGTCCGCGGTATACCGGTGATTCCAGTAGCGTTCTGATGCTACTTTGTTATTTTTTCTTCTGACATATCAGTAAAGTATGTCCAACGCCTAAATTATCGTGGCGTGCTTCCACCTGGAACCCTGCCTTGTCCAGATAGCCATAAAATTTCTCTGCGCTGTAGAAACGGCTGTTGCCGTTCGCCATGCAGGTAAAGTAAAGCGAAGACGCATTCAGACTGAATGAGGCGGCTTCAAAGCGCTGCGCATCCCAGAACAGCTCCATAATGCACAGCCTTGCACCGGGCTTCATCACACGGGCAACCTTGCTGAGCATGGCGACAATTTGCTCCGGTGAAAAACAGTCAAGAAATTGACTCATCCACCAGATATCGGCCTCTGTGGGTAAAGGCGCATCGCCAAGCATATCCACCGCATGAAAATCGATGCGATCAGATAATCCTGCATTTTCGATATTTTCGCGGGCAAGTGCAATTTGTTGTGGCAAATCTAATAGCGTCACCGCGATATTTTCGTCGAACTGGCTACAGCGTATTGCCCATTTACCCGTATTTCCGCCTACATCGTACAGGGTTGCAGGACAACTGGCGAATACATGCGGTAATGCTGCATCAAACGCACCGTCAGAATAGTAATGATCGAAGGCGAACCAGCTTTCACGCGCGGACGGTGGTAATTGTGACAATGCCGGGTAAATGGTTGGCCAGTCGCCAAATACTTTTAACCCGGACGGTTTTCCTTCTTTCAGCGCATTTTCTAAAAAGAATAATCCCTGATAACAGACGTCGTGGGTGAAATCCATATTCACGCGAGTCATGGTGTCATGCAAAAGGAAATGTCCGATTTTCGCCAGATAATAGCGTCCCGCTTGATGGGTGATGATGCGTCCGCTTAATCCCATATCCAGCAGAACGCTGACCGCATATTCGTTGACGTTACTGTTTTCGGCGATCTCTTCAAGCGTTGCACCCTGTTTACCCTGGCGGTCAAGATAAGCCAGCACATCTGCATTTCGCAGGCAAAGCGCGGTTTGAAACAGCATGGGGGCGAAGGCGATACGCTGCGCTTCAGTGATCGCATCCAGTGCGCTGAGGGAGTCCTGTTCGTACATGGCGAGTACAACCTGTTAAGAAAACGAAAAAGGTTATCGGGCCGCGCGCGGCCCGACTTCAGGCGTCATTACAGATTTGCACCCGCAGACAGGTTCAACTGAATGTCTTTATCCAGGTTACGTACCCAGCGGTTGTAGTTTTTATGAATTTTACCGCCAGAAGCCTGCAGATTGAGGCTGCTGTCGTACTTGATATCGTAGCTGGAGGCGGTGTAGGTAATGCGCACTTCCGCAACGTGGTCGCGAGACTGCTGACGCGCTTTGATCACTCCCGGACCCGCTTCAGTCATGATCCATTTACGCTGAATGCCGGCTTTCAGAATCGCATTTTTTACCTGATCCTGGGTGTGGCCTGCGGTAACCGAAGAGTGAACCTGATCGATGGGGGCAGTACGCGCACAACCCGCCAGCGCACCAACAACCGCAATCGCCGCAAACCACTTAATGTATTGTTTCATGAAAACTCCCTATCAAAATCACTATTTATATTAACGTTGAATGCATTTCTGAATTTAGTTTTAGTTACAATAATACCGACTATTATTAATGTTAACTTTGACGGACGGCCGTGAAATTCTTGTAATTAATGAGTGAACGCAGAAGGTAATTTATCTTCCGGGTTATCATGGCGTTAGTCAGTTAATTCTCACTTAAATTCCATTGTCGATATCATTTAATTTGAATTAAATGCACTGTGGGAGACCTGGATCTCATTTTGCAAAGGAAACCGCGCGCTTATTGAAATACTCAGATAACAAAAGCGCGCCTTATAGTACTTTCATCTGTAAGTGAATGAAACTACCCTGGTTGGTAGGGCAGATTTATCCCGGTAATCTATTTTTCGGTCTCCCCGGGCCCAGTAATATGGCCAGTTTGCTGCCGCCTGTCGTGGTTTCCATCCAGATTTTACACACGCTGGTCAGAGGGACGGAGAGCAACATTCCCACCGGGCCGAGCAGCCAGCCCCAGACCAGTAAGGAAAGGAACACCACCAGCGTCGACATGCCCAAGCGATGCCCCATCATGCGTGGTTCAACCATGTTGCCTAATACCATATGGACCACCAGGAACAGCGCCCCCACCAGCACGCACTCATAAATGCCGTTGAAAAGCAGCGCCTGAACCATCGGTGGAACGGCGGAAATCACCGAGCCAATGTTTGGTACATAGTTCAGCAGGAACGCCAGCACCCCCCACATCAGGGCAAACTGAATGTGCATCAATTCCAGTCCCAGCCAGACAATGACGCCGGTCCACAGGCTGAGCAGCGTTTTTAACGCCAGATAGTGCGAAACCCCCTTCAGCGCCCGGTGCAGTCCGGCAATGTGGATTTGCGGGTTATGCAGCGCAAAACGCATTTTGTAAGGCACATGGCGGACTTCAAACAGCATAAATACGACGGTCATTACCAACAAAATGACGCTGGCCATCGCGCCCGACAACCCGGTCATCAGCGTGGTGGTGAAGGTGACAATTTTGTCGGAGTCGATTCGCTGTAACATCCGTTCCGGGGACATGTGTAGATTTAAAAATGGAATCATCTCCTGTACATACAAGACCTTGCGCGTCAGTTCTTTGTTGTACTTCGGCAGCATGGCAATAAATTCGTTAACCGAGGCGGCCAGCACGCCGATCAGCGCGGTGAGCACAAACAGCATCACAACCACCACAATCGTAATTGCCACCGGGCGTTTCACGCCCCGGCGAATAAACCAGGTGACCAGCGGATTGAGGACAATGGCAAAAAAGAGTGCCAGCAAGAGCTGCACAATGATATCTGCGGCGGCGTGGATCCCGGCGAGAATGACGACCAGCGCGGCCAGTTTGAGCAGAATATGTAAACCCGTTTTATCGGGCTGAGGGGTTGTCATGGTGGCTTCCTGTTATTGATTTTCATTAAGTGTAGCGGCTGGCCTGCTGCCGATATTCCTAATCTGGCTGCTGATTTTCCCGGCGTGGCATGATAGAAATGAAACATTGTTGTAAAAACGTGGTGGTCCCCATGCCCGAACCCGTCGCTGAACCGGCGCTTAATGGATTGCGCCTCAATCTGCGCATTGTTTCTGTTGTGATGTTTAACTGCGCCAGCTACCTGACCATCGGCCTGCCGCTCGCGGTGCTGCCTGGCTATGTCCATGATGTGATGGGCTTTAGCGCCTTCTGGGCGGGACTGGTCATCAGCCTGCAATACTTCGCGACCTTGCTCAGTCGCCCTCATGCCGGACGCTACGCGGATTTACTCGGTCCGAAAAAGATTGTGGTTTTTGGTCTGTGCGGCTGTTTTCTCAGCGGCGCGGGCTATTTTCTGGCGGGAAGCGTCAGCAGTTGGCCAGTCGCCAGTTTACTGCTGCTGTGTCTGGGCCGCGTCATTCTGGGGATTGGACAGAGCTTCGCCGGAACCGGCTCGACGCTGTGGGGAATAGGCGTGGTGGGGTCGCTACATATCGGACGGGTGATCTCCTGGAACGGTATTGTGACCTACGGGGCGATGGCGGTCGGCGCACCGCTCGGCGTGCTGTTTTATAACTGGAGCGGACTACAGGGATTAGCGCTGATTATCATGGGGATCGCGCTGCTGGCGGTTCTGTTGGCGATTCCGCGCCCGGCGGTGAAAGCGAGCAAAGGAAAGCCACTTCCCTTTCGTGCGGTGCTCGGACGCGTCTGGCTATACGGGATGGCGCTGGCGCTGGCCTCGGCGGGTTTTGGGGTGATCGCCACCTTTATCACCCTGTTCTATGACGCCAAAGGCTGGGACGGCGCGGCGTTTGCGCTCACCCTGTTTAGCTGTGCTTTTATCGGTACGCGTCTGCTGTTTCCTAACGGTATCAACCGCCTGGGCGGTCTGAACGTGGCGATGATCTGCTTTGGCGTTGAGATTGTCGGACTGCTGTTGGTGGGCGTGGCGATGATGCCGTGGATGGCAAAAATCGGCGTGCTGCTGGCAGGAATGGGTTTCTCGCTGGTCTTCCCGGCGCTTGGCGTGGTGGCGGTAAAAGCCGTGCCGCAGCAGAATCAGGGCTCGGCGCTGGCAACCTATACGGTGTTTATGGATCTGTCGCTGGGGGTGACGGGGCCATTGGCCGGGCTGGTGATGAGCTGGGCTGGCGTGCCGGTGATTTACCTGGCGGCGGCGGGTCTGGTGGCGATTGCGCTACTGTTAACCTGGCGGTTAAAAAAACGGCCTCCGCAGGAATCGCCAGAGGCCGTTTCATCATCCTGACGGTTACTGAATAACCAGCGTATTGATGATGTTTTCCGCAGCCGTTTGCGCTTTCTGCTGGTCGTCAGCCGGCAGCGTAATTTGCAGGGTCAGCAGTTGGTTATCCACTTTACCCAGCACGACGGATGAGTAAGCGGTCTGGCCTTTCGCCGAGATAATGCTGTCTAACTGTTGCAGCGTGTGGCCTTTCAGCTCGATGGATTTGTTGGTCACCACCTGCAGTTGTGGGTCGCGGCTGCGCTGCTGATCTTCCAGACGTTTTGCCAGCACAGACAGCTCTTCGTTAGTGTTATCACCAACGATGACAATGACCGCTTTCTGGCCGGTCGCGTCAGAGTAAACGTGCATATTATTGGCCTGCGTACCCAGCTTGCCGCTCTGGTCAGTCATATCCGCCGGCAGGGAGAAACTCAGTTTGCCATCCAGCAGAGAAACCGGTTGACCGGTTGCGTTGCTTTCTGCCGCCGTGCCCTCTGCCGGCGCTTTCGTATCACTATTATCACAGGCCGCCAGCCCCATAACCAGCAGGCCAATACCGACATATTTAACCAGATTACGCATTGACTTCTTCCTTTCGATAAACGGCCATAACGGCTCATCCGTTCATCTTATCACAACCCGGAAAAGGAACCTTTAGCTCAACTTGCCTGCATCGCCGGGATTTCAGATTTATCTGCCAGTTTTTTCAGCAACATATTCAGCAATACGCCATACATCGGCAGGAAGAAAAGGATGCTGATCAGCACTTTAAAACAGTAATCGACGATGGCGATTTCCATCCAGTGCTCGGCCATAAAGGCATCCGGGCTGCGCCAGAACGCAATAAAGAAGAAGGCGAGGGTGTCGCTGACGTTGCCAAACAGCGTCGAGGCCGTCGGTGCCAGCCACCAGCGGCGGTTTTGACGCAGGCGGTTAAAGACGTGCACATCGAGAATCTGTCCCAGCGCGTAGGCCATAAAACTGGCGACCGCGATACGGGCGACAAACAGATTGAAGTGCATCAGCGCCCCAAATCCCTGCCATGAACCCATATAGAACAGCGACGAAATCACATAGGAGATCAGCAGCGCCGGCATCATCACCGCAAAGATAATTCGACGGGCCAGCGGCGCGCCAAAAATCCGCACGGTCAGGTCGGTTGCGAGGAAAATAAAGGGAAAGCTAAACGCGCCCCAGGTGGTGTGGAAACCAAAAATGGAGACCGGAAGCTGGACCAGATAGTTGCTGGAGGTGATCACCAGCAAATGGAATAGCGATAGCCAGAACAACGCTTTCATGCGTTGTGATTGTGTAAATGCGTTCATATTGTACCTTTTTGATGGTTATTGGGGTGAGGGAACCCAATTCGTGCTACACGCTATTTTACTGCCATTTTGCTTTCGGGCAGTGCTCGCGCGCCGCACGTACTCCGTGTACGCGTCGGGCGCTGTGCGCTGGCCTTCAAATAAACTGGCTGCGCCAATAACGCGTCTTCGTTTTTTTAAGCCGCCGCATGATACTGCTTTGCGGCGGTAATGCAATGGCTATT
This sequence comes from Citrobacter sp. Ct235, assembly GCF_030332305.1. Lineage (NCBI taxonomy): Bacteria > Pseudomonadati > Pseudomonadota > Gammaproteobacteria > Enterobacterales > Enterobacteriaceae > Citrobacter > Citrobacter sp. Ct235. The sequence continues at coordinate 136,090 of NZ_JAOWIC010000041.1, read as the reverse complement.
TTTCACGCAATCGTTAACCTGATTGGCTTACTTCGGAACTGAGCGTAAACTACAGCCGTTTTTTTAGTGAATGAGACCATGATGAGCGATCTGTTTTCTTCTGCCGACCATACCCTTGATGCCCAGGGGCTCCGCTGTCCGGAGCCGGTGATGATGGTGCGTAAAACCGTACGCAACATGCAGACCGGCGAAACGCTGCTGATTGTGGCGGACGATCCGGCGACCACCCGTGATATTCCCGGTTTTTGTACCTTTATGGAGCACGAGCTGGTGGCAAAAGAGACCGACTCTCTGCCGTATCGCTATCTGGTGCGTAAAGGCCAGTAAGCGACGCCGGATGGCGCTAACGCTTATCCGGCCTACAAAGGATAATGCACCGCACACGGCTCGTAAGCCGGATGGCGCTAACGCTTATCCGGCTTACAAAGGATAATGCACCGCGCACGGTTCGTAAGCCGGATGGCGCTAACGCTTATCCGGCCTACAAAGGATAATGCACCGCGCACGGCTCTTAGGCCGGATGGCGCTAACGCTTATCCGGCCTACAAAGATAATACACCGCACACGGCTCGTAGGCCGGATAAGGCAACGCCGCCATCCGGCAAAAACACGTTATCCTTTACGTAACAATCTAAGGGCGTTGGCAGTGACCAGCACCGTTGCCCCGGTATCCGCCAGCACCGCCAGCCACAGTCCGGTTATTCCGAGCAGCGTGGTGACAAGAAATATCCCTTTCAGCCCCAGCGCAATGGTGATGTTCTGACGAATATTGGCGTGGGTCGCGCGTGCCAGTTGGATCATCTGCACCAGCCCCGTGAGGCGGTTATGCGTCAGTGCTGCGTCCGCGGTTTCCAGCGCCACGTCGGTGCCGCTCCCCATCGCGATACCAATGGCGGCGGCCTTCATTGCCGGCGCATCGTTAATGCCATCACCCACCATCGCCAGCGGTGACTGCTGATTCAGCGCGGTGACCGCCTTCACTTTATCTTCCGGCAGCAATCCTGCGTTAAATGCCAGACCCAGTTCGCCGGCAATGGCTGCCGCCGCGCGCGGGTTATCGCCGGTCAGGATCACACCCTTCACGCCCAGCGCGTTAAGTTCGCTGATGGCGGTGCGGGCATCGTCGCGCAGCGTATCCTGCAAGGCGATTACCCCGATTACACGTTCGTTGCGCAGAACCAGAACGACGGTCTGTCCGGCGCTTTCGAGTTGGTTAATCTCTCCGTCAAAGGCGTCGGCAGGACGTTTCCCGGCGGCGCAAATCAGAACGCTTTCGCCATTCACCTGCGCTTCAATCCCTGATCCCACCAGCGCCCGTTGCCCTTCGGCGGGCGGGATTGTTAGCCCTGTGGTTTGCGCTTCGCGAACAATGGCCTGTGCCAGCGGGTGCGTTGCGCCCTGTTCGACGGCCGCCGCCAGCGTCAGCAGTTCAGACTCGCTGACACCAGTCGCCGGGTGAATCGCCGTCACGCGCGGTTTCCCCACGGTCAGCGTCCCGGTTTTATCAAAGGCGACCTGCGTGATACGGCCTAATTGTTCCAGCGCCGCGCCGCCTTTAATCAATGCCCCGCGACGGGCCGCCGCCGCCAGGCCGGAAGTGATAGCCGCTGGTGTGGAGATCACCAGCGCACACGGACAGCCGATCAGCAGCAGCGTTAACCCTTTATAAATCCACTCCTGCCAGGCGCCGGCGAACAACAGCGGCGGGACGAGCGTCACCAGCAGGGCAATGGCCATAATCGCTGGCGTATAAATCCGGCTGAAGCGGTCGATAAAACGCTCGATTGGCGCGCGGCGTTCCTCGGCCTCTTCGATTAACTTCAGGATCCGGTCAATCGCGCTGGCACCCGGTTCGCAGACGACTTCCAGCGTGACGAGACGGTCCACGCTGGTGGCTCCTGCCGGTACTTTTTCGCCGGTGGCGCGTTCTACCGGGATCGATTCGCCCGTCAGCGCACTCTCATCAAAACTGGCAAAACCGGAGATCAGTTTACCGTCGGCAGGCAAACGTCCCCCGGCGGCGACTTCAATGATGTCGCCCGGTTGCAGGGTGTTGATTGCCACCTCTTCTCGCACGCCGTCGCGCAAACGCATCGCGGTTTCTGGCTTCAGCGCCATCAGCGCGCTGACCCCTTTGCGGGCGCGACTGGCAGCCCAGCCTTCGAGTCGTTCGCCAATCAGGAACAACAGCAATACCATTGCCGCTTCTGCCGTGGCACCGATGAACAGCGCCCCGATAGCCGCGACGCTCATCAGCGTTTCAATGGCAAACCAACTGCCGGTTTTAATCAGGCGCAGCGCCTGGCGGGCAATCGGGAACAGGCCGACCAGCGTCGTGGCGATAAACGCCAGTTGACCGAACGGGTGGTTAAACTGCTCCAGTCCCCAACTGAGCGCCATCATGACGGTAAGCGTCAGCAGCGGCAGGTTCTCTTTAAAGCGGGATTCGGGGACGTCTTCCTTCGCCTGTTCATCGCGCAGGGTGTAACCCGCTTTCTGCACCGCGTTCTCGATTTGCTGACGGAGATCGCCGTTGCTGTCGACGACCAGTTTCTCGGTAGCAAACAGCACCTGGACCTGGTTGACGCCGCTGACCTGGCGCACGGCGTTTTCCACTTTGCGGGCGCAGGCGGCGCAGTCCATCCCGGACACTTTCCAGCTGTAGCGAGTGCCTTTTACCGTTTCAACAACCGATTCAGGGGGCGAGCACGCGCCTTCGCAGCAGCAGTCATCGGTCTTCTGCGGCGTTGGCGCAGGCTTGAAAGATGAAAATGGTGGGGCTTTTTTGCCATCGTGAGCAGGTATCGACATGGCATCCTCCGGTTGATGATAATTTTCTCATTAACCGGAGGATACACTCTGGAGTCGACTCCAGAGTCAAGCATTATTAGAGATAAAGCGAACGGACGATCAGGAAGTGCCCTGCAAAGTAGCAGGCGGCGGCGATGGCGTTGTCTGCGCGGAAACGACAGCGGTAGTGACTGCCCAGCCAGACGATGTTGCCAATAAACAGCAGCGACGCGCCCAAAAACGCCGACAGCGCAGGCGCGGTGGGACGGAAGAACCACAGTTCGCCGGCCAGCCAGACCATGACCAGCGTCATGGCGATAAAGGTACATACCGGCCAGCGCAACTCTTCAAGACGTGTCCAGATCACCGCAATCAGCAGTGCGCCCAGCACCATCAGCACCAGCGGCAGCGGCCAGAAGAAAGAGAGCGTCATCTGGCTGGCAAAATAGATGGTATACAGCAGGTGCGAAAGGAAAAACGCGCCAATCGCGTAGAGCAGCCGCTGACGCGGCAATAATGTCAGCGCATCGCCAACCAGTGAAGCGCAAAGACCGGCCAGTACCAGATAGCTCACGGCGTTGAACATCGGCGCTTGCCAGGCCAGTAACAGCAGGAGTAATAAGGTGACGGGTTTAAAGACCCAGCGTTGCCAGGTGGGTCCACGGTAGGAGGCATCCACAAATAACCATGCGGAAAGGCAGACAGCGATAAACGACCAAAGCATCTTAGTTCCTTGAATTCGTTATTTTTTCGTAAGCGGTATGCTCACAACCCTGGTGTTCAGTGTAGAGGCCGCGACCACCTGATGACAACACCATAACGGGCAAGGTATGCTTATTTCCGCATTTTCTGATGGGTTATCAATATGAGTAAGCCGCCACTTTTCTTCATTATTATCATTGCGTTAATTATTGTTGCCGCCTCATTTCGCTTTATGCAGCAGCGGCGGGAAAAAGCCGATAACGATGCGGCACCGCTTCGGCAGGCGCAGATGGTGGTCAGCAATAAGCGTGAAAAGCCCATCAACGACCGACGTTCCCGACAGCAGCAGGTCACGCCAGCGGGAACCAGCATGCGCTATGAGGTCAGCTTTAAGCCGCAGAACGGGGGACTGGAAAAGACATTCCGCCTTGACGCGACGCAGTACCATGCGCTGACGGTGGGGGAGAAAGGGACGCTGAGCTACAAGGGATCGCGCTTCGTCGATTTTGTCGCTCAGCCGTAGCATTACTTTTTGACGTTAAACTTTTTCTGCCAGACCAGCAGTTCAAACACGCCAAACAGGAAAATACGCACCTTCTCGCCGGTGGTCATTTGTGGCCCATCTTTGGGCAGGGTGGACTTCAGCAGCGCCAGTTGCATGCCGTGCATCAGCACCATGAACACGAGGGCGACGTTAACGAAGATGTTGAGCGGGCGCGGGAAGGGTTGCACCAGGTTTAACAATAAGAATGCCCACACGCCGAGCATCAGTAGTCGACCAAGATTAATCAGCATCGCTTTCTCCTTGTGCTTCGCGTTGATACAAACGGTACGCTACCTGCCCGGCGATTTTTTCCCGGTACAGCGACCAGTTCGTCGGCACAGGCGGCAGACCGTTTTCCACTTCGCTTTCCACGTAAATCCAGGCAACATCTGCCAGCCAGCCGTGATTTTCCAGCAGGCTTAAGGTCTCTTCCAGTAACCCTTTACGAAACGGCGGGTCGACAAACACCACGTTGTGCGGGGTGCCCGACTGCGCCAGGAATGTCAGGGTATTGGTATTCACGACTTTTGCATTCCCTGCTTTCAGCGTAGCCAGGTTCTTTTGTAATTGCTGAGAGACCGCGCGATCCATCTCCAGCAGCGTCGCACTGGCGGCATAGCGTGACAACGCTTCCAGCCCCAGCGCGCCGCTTCCGGCGAAACAGTCCAGACAATGGGCCTCTACCATTACCGGTGCCAGCCAGTTAAACAGCGTCTCACGCACGCGGTCGGTTGTCGGACGTAGACCGGGGCTGTCGGGGACCGGGAGTTTGCGGCCGCGCCATTGCCCGCCAATAATGCGGATTTGGCCGCTGCCAGAGTGATTCGGTTTTTTCATTTCTGTTGCTCAAACCGCCGCTTGCAGATGATTCCAGGCGGTGATGTGGATTAAGTAAAGTGATAGACTATTTCATCATTTTTTTAGCTTCCATGTATATATGCATAAAATCATTCAGGATGCATCGAGGCGGCAAGCGATAAAATCCCCTGGAGCATAGAAGACGATGTGACTGGGGTTTTTGAGCGCAGCCAACAAAGAGGCAGCCTGAAAGATGAAATGCATAGGGCCGCGAGGGGTGTAATCGCAAATGGCAAAACAGAAAAAACGTGGCTTCTTTTCCTGGCTGGGCTTTGGTGAAAAAGAGCAGGAACAAGAACAAAAAACCGAAGAGCAGCAGGGTGTTGACGCGCAATTACCGTCCGACGCACCCGTTGAAACGGCGGCTGATGTAGAAGCGCAAGCGCCGGTTCACAGCAAAGAAGAAACAGAAGCCTTTGCTGAAGAAGTGGTTGAGGTGACTGAACAAGTTCAGGAAATCGAAACGTTCCAGTCTGCTGAACCCGAGCCCGCCGTCGCTGAAGCGCGCGTTGAGCCGCAGATTGCCGTCGAACACGAAGAGCTGCCGCTGCCGGAAGAGGTGAACGCCGAAAAGGAAACCTCAGCGCAAGAGTGGCAGGCGGAAGCGGAAACCGTTGAGATTGTTGACGCGGTGGAAGAAGAGGCGCAAAACGAGCCGGAACTGACCGACGAAGAGCTGGAAGCACAGGCGCTGGCGGCGCAAGCCGCGGAAGACGCGTTGATAGTCGTGCCGGTGGCGGAAGACGACGCGCCGGTCGACGAGATCGCTCAGGAGCAGGAAAAACCGACCAAAGAAGGTTTTTTCGCGCGCCTGAAACGCAGCTTACTGAAAACCAAAGAAAATCTCGGTTCCGGATTTATCAGCCTGTTCCGTGGTAAAAAAATCGACGATGATCTGTTTGAAGAACTGGAAGAGCAACTGCTGATTGCCGATGTGGGCGTGGAAACCACGCGTAAAATCATCACCAATCTGACAGAAGGCGCCAGCCGCAAACAGCTTAAAGATGCCGAGGCGCTGTACGGTCTGCTGAAAGACGAGATGGGCGACATTCTGGCGAAAGTCGATGAGCCGCTGAACGTTGAGGGCAAAACGCCGTTTGTTATTCTGATGGTCGGCGTGAACGGCGTGGGGAAAACCACCACGATTGGTAAGCTGGCGCGTCAGTTTGAGCAACAGGGTAAATCGGTGATGCTGGCAGCGGGCGATACGTTCCGCGCTGCGGCGGTTGAGCAATTGCAGGTCTGGGGCCAGCGTAACAATATTCCGGTGATCGCCCAGCACACTGGCGCGGACTCCGCCTCCGTTATCTTCGACGCTATTCAGGCAGCGAAGGCGCGCCACATTGATGTGCTGATTGCCGATACCGCAGGTCGCCTGCAAAACAAATCGCATCTGATGGAAGAACTGAAAAAAATCGTTCGCGTGATGAAGAAACTGGACGAAGACGCACCGCATGAAGTTATGCTGACGCTTGACGCCAGCACCGGGCAGAATGCGATAAGCCAGGCCAAACTGTTTCATGAAGCGGTGGGTCTGACCGGTATTACCCTGACCAAGCTGGACGGTACGGCGAAAGGTGGGGTTATCTTCTCGGTGGCCGATCAGTTTGGCATCCCTATCCGCTATATTGGTGTGGGCGAACGTATCGAGGATTTACGTCCGTTTAAGGCGGACGATTTTATAGAGGCACTTTTTGCCCGAGAGGATTAACAATGATTCGCTTTGAACATGTCAGCAAGGCCTATCTCGGTGGGAGACAAGCGCTGCAGGGAGTGACATTCCATATGCAGCCAGGCGAGATGGCGTTTCTGACCGGCCATTCCGGCGCGGGGAAAAGTACCCTACTGAAGCTTATCTGTGGGATTGAGCGGCCGAGCGCCGGGAAAATTCTCTTCAGTGGGCATGACATCACGCGACTGAAAAACCGTGAAGTGCCGTTTTTGCGTCGTCAGATCGGCATGATTTTCCAGGATCACCACCTGTTGATGGACAGAACGGTTTTCGACAACGTGGCGATACCGCTGATTATCGCCGGAGCCAGCGGGGATGATATTCGTCGTCGCGTGTCGGCGGCGCTGGACAAGGTCGGACTGCTGGACAAAGCGAAGAACTTCCCGATTCAACTCTCCGGCGGTGAACAGCAGCGTGTCGGTATCGCCCGTGCGGTGGTGAACAAGCCAGCAGTACTGCTGGCGGATGAACCGACGGGTAACCTGGACGACGCGCTGTCGGAAGGGATCCTGCGTCTGTTCGAAGAGTTTAACCGCGTTGGGGTGACGGTACTGATGGCGACGCACGACATTGGGCTCATTTCCCGTCGTTCGTACCGCATGCTCACCCTGAGCGATGGTCATTTGCATGGAGGCGAAGCTCGTGAATAAGCGCGACGCTATCAACCAAATCAAACAGTTCGGTGGACGGCTGGACCGTTTCCGTCGTTCCGGCGGCTCTTCCGGCGACGGTGGGCGTAACGCGCCGAAGCGGGCGAAACCGTCGCCAAAGCCGAACTCGCGTAAAACCAACGTTTTTAACGAGCAGGTGCGCTATGCGTTCCAGGGCGCGTTACAGGATCTGAAAAGCAAACCGCTGGCGACGTTTCTGACGGTGATGGTGATTGCTATCTCCCTGACCCTGCCGAGCGTCTGCTACATGGTCTACAAAAACGTTAACCAGGCGGCGACGCAGTATTATCCGTCTCCGCAGATAACCGTTTATCTGCAAAAAACGCTGGATGATGATGCGGCGGCAGGCGTTGTCGCCCAACTGCAGGCCGAGCAGGGCGTGGAAAAGGTGAATTATCTTTCCCGTGAAGATGCCCTCGGCGAATTCCGCAACTGGTCCGGTTTCGGCGGCGCGCTGGATATGCTGGAAGAGAACCCATTACCTGCGGTGGCGGTGGTGATCCCGAAGCTCGACTTTCAGAGCACCGATTCGCTGAACACATTGCGTGACCGGGTCTCCCGCATCAACGGGATTGATGAAGTGCGGATGGACGACAGCTGGTTTGCCCGTCTGGCGGCGCTGACCGGACTGGTCGGGCGCGTGTCGGCGATGATTGGCGTGCTGATGGTTGCCGCTGTCTTCCTCGTCATTGGTAACAGCGTGCGGCTAAGCATTTTTGCCCGCCGCGATACCATTAACGTGCAAAAACTGATTGGCGCAACGGATGGATTTATCCTGCGTCCGTTCCTCTACGGCGGCGCATTGCTCGGTTTTTCCGGCGCATTTCTTTCACTGATTTTGTCAGAAATTTTGGTGTTGCGACTGTCGTCGGCAGTCACGGAAGTGGCGCAGGTTTTCGGAACGAAGTTTGATCTCAATGGCTTATCGTTCGATGAGTGCCTGTTACTGCTGCTGGTTTGCTCGATGATTGGCTGGGTGGCGGCGTGGCTTGCGACGGTTCAACATTTACGTCACTTTACTCCCGATTAATAAAAGCGTGGTATAATCTTTCCCTGCAATGGGTTTCCGTTCGCAGGGAAAGAGTTGCTGTCGCCTCTTCCCCGCTTTTCATCTTCATGTCACAATTTGTGCGTAATTTATACACAATGTTGCATTGAACTTGTGGATAAAATCACGGTCTGATAAAAGAGTGAATGCTAATCTCGTTGCTCATTAACGCTGGCACGGTTGTTGCTGTCTATCGCTGTGGTGTCAGACGATAAAACTTGAGAGGATTTGAATGACCAAAGAAATGCAAAATTTAGCTTTAGCCCCTGTTGGTAACCTGGAGTCTTACATCCGGGCTGCGAACGCGTGGCCGATGTTGTCGGCTGACGAGGAACGGGCACTGGCTGAAAAGCTGCATTACCAGGGCGATCTGGAAGCAGCTAAGACGCTGATCCTGTCTCACCTGCGCTTTGTTGTTCATGTTGCTCGTAACTATGCGGGCTATGGCCTGCCGCAGGCGGATCTGATTCAGGAAGGTAATATCGGCCTGATGAAAGCCGTGCGCCGTTTCAACCCGGAAGTGGGTGTGCGCCTGGTTTCCTTCGCCGTGCACTGGATCAAAGCTGAGATCCACGAATACGTCCTGCGTAACTGGCGTATCGTGAAAGTAGCGACCACCAAAGCACAGCGTAAGCTGTTCTTTAACCTGCGCAAAACCAAGCAGCGTCTGGGCTGGTTTAATCAGGATGAAGTGGAAATGGTTGCGCGTGAGCTGGGGGTTTCCAGCAAAGACGTCCGCGAGATGGAATCTCGTATGGCGGCACAGGACATGACGTTTGATATGTCCACGGACGACGAATCCGACAGCCAGCCGATGGCGCCGGTGCTGTATCTGCAGGATAAAACCTCTAACTTTGCCGATGGTATTGAAGAGGATAACTGGGAAGATCAGGCCGCCAACAAATTGACCCACGCGATGGAAGGTCTCGACGAGCGTAGCCAGGATATTATCCGCGCCCGCTGGCTGGACGAAGATAACAAGTCCACGCTGCAGGAACTGGCCGATCGCTACGGCGTTTCCGCAGAACGTGTGCGTCAGCTTGAAAAGAACGCCATGAAAAAACTTCGCGCCGCTATCGAAGCGTAACGCCCGCGAAGTCCCCGCTAAAACCCTGGATAACTGTCCGGGGTTTTTGTTTTTTTAGCGCCTGCTCTGGCGAATTTCTCCCCCCTGGCAAACACTTACCGATGGGTTGTGCGCATCTTAGGGGATGAAAATGAAAAATAACGAACTGAATGAACGGCGTTTGCAGGCGACGCCGCGCGGGATCGGCGTGATGTGCGGCTTTTACGCCGAGAGAGCGGAAAACGCAACGTTGTGGGATGTGGAAGGCCGTGAGGTGATCGACTTTGCCGCCGGCATTGCGGTGCTGAATACCGGGCACCGGCACCCCAAAGTCATCGCCGCGATTGAAAAACAGCTCCAGTCCTTTACTCATACCGCTTACCAGATTGTTCCTTACGAAAGCTATGTCCGGCTTGCTGAACGTATCAACACACGCGTTCCCATTCAGGGGCCGGTGAAAACGGCGTTCTTCTCTACCGGTGCAGAGGCGGTGGAAAACGCGGTGAAGATTGCCCGCGCGTATACCAAACGCCCAGGGCTAATTACCTTCAGCGGCGCATTTCATGGGCGGACCTTCATGACGATGGCGCTGACCGGTAAGGTTGCGCCCTACAAAATCGGTTTTGGGCCGTTTCCGGGTTCGGTTTATCACGCCCAGTACCCTAATGCGTTGCACGGCGTGAGTACTGCCGATGCGCTGCAAAGTCTGGAGCGCATTTTCAAAGCGGATATCGCGCCGGATCAGGTCGCCGCCATCATCCTTGAACCGGTTCAGGGCGAAGGGGGCTTTAATGTTGCGCCAACGGATTTCATGCAGGCGCTGCGGGCGTTGTGCGATACCCACGGTATCTTGTTGATCGCCGATGAGGTGCAGACCGGCTTTGCTCGTACCGGCAAGCTGTTTGCGATGGAGCATCATGGCGTACAGCCCGATCTGATGACAATGGCGAAAAGCCTGGCGGGCGGGATGCCGCTCTCTGCGGTGGCTGGCCGTGCCGGGGTGATGGATGCGCCTGCGCCTGGCGGTCTGGGAGGGACGTATGCCGGGAATCCACTGGCCGTTGCGGCAGCACACGCGGTGCTGGATGTAATTGATGAAGAACAGCTCTGCGCCCGCGCTGCCACATTGGGCGCGACGCTGGTCGACGCGTTGAATCAGGCGAAAGTGGACTGTCCGTTTATTGCCGACATTCGTGCTCAGGGGTCGATGGTGGCGGTGGAATTTAACGACCCGCACACCGGGAAGCCCTCCCCGGAATTCACCCGCCAGGTGCAGGACCGCGCCTTGCAGGAAGGACTTCTGTTGCTGAGTTGTGGCGTGTATGGCAACGTTATTCGTTTTCTCTATCCGCTTACCATCCCTGAGGCGCAATTTCGTCAGGCGCTCGGCATTATCACCCACTCGCTGACACGATAAACCTGTGCCGTCCCTCACCGGGCGGCACGACGTTATGTCGTTCACTTATTATTTGAATATGAAATTAGCTATTCCAAAATTATAAAAATGGGGTATGTTTTAGCAGAGTGTGCTGAAAATGCGCGAACGGTACACCTATAAATGAAATAAAGCGCTACACAACAACATCACAATAGTCGTAATAACCATAAGAATGGGGAAGGTCAGGATGAATATGAAGGGTAAAGCGTTACTGGCAGGATGTATCGCGTTGGCATTCAGCACAATGGCTCAGGCCGATATTAAAGTCGCTGTTGTGGGTGCGATGTCCGGTCCGGTAGCCCAGTACGGCGATCAGGAGTTTACTGGTGCGGAACAAGCGGTTGCAGACATTAATGCCAAAGGTGGCATCAAAGGCGAAAAACTGCAGATCGTAAAATATGATGATGCCTGTGACCCGAAACAAGCGGTCGCAGTAGCAAACAAAGTGATCAATGACGGCATCAAATACGTTATCGGCCACCTGTGCTCCTCTTCCACTCAGCCTGCGTCTGATATCTATGAAGACGAAGGTATTCTGATGATCACCCCGGCGGCAACGGCACCGGAACTGACCGCGCGTGGCTATAAACTGGTACTGCGCACCACGGGCCTGGACTCAGACCAGGGCCCGACCGCCGCGAAATACATTCTGGAGAAAGTGAAGCCGCAGCGCATCGCGATCGTTCACGACAAACAACAGTACGGTGAAGGTCTGGCGCGTGCCGTGCAGGAGAACCTGAAGAAGGGTAATGCCAACGTGGTGTTCTTTGACGGTATCACGGCCGGTGAGAAAGACTTTTCTACGCTGGTGGCGCGTCTGAAGAAAGAGAATATCGACTTTGTCTACTACGGCGGTTATCACCCGGAAATGGGCCAGATCCTGCGTCAGGCTCGTGCTGCTGGCCTGAAAACGCAGTTCATGGGTCCGGAAGGGGTTGCTAACGTTTCCCTGTCTAATATCGCCGGTGAATCGGCTGAAGGTCTGCTGGTGACCAAACCGAAGAACTACGATCAGGTTCCCGCGAACAAACCTATCGTTGATGCGATCAAGGCGAAGAAACAGGATCCGAGCGGTGCGTTCGTGTGGACCACCTACGCTGCGCTGCAATCTTTGCAGGCGGGCCTGAACCAGTCAGCCGATCCGGCTGAAATCGCCACCTGGCTGAAAGCGAACTCAGTGGAAACCGTGATGGGACCGCTGTCGTGGGATGAGAAGGGCGATCTGAAAGGCTTTGAATTCGGCGTCTTCGACTGGCACGCCAACGGCACGGCGACCGACGCGAAGTAATTGAATGCCGGATGGCGCTGGCGCTTATCCGGCCTACCGTCCTGGGAAAATACGCTAGCGAATGTAGGCCGGGTAAGCATTAGTGCCTCCCGGCTTTTTTAACGCTTTTCCCAGCCGTTCTGCTGCGCGGTAAAGCCCAGTACTTGCATAAACGCTGCCATGATCCCCCGGTCTTCCACGCCGACATCCGCCATCCACCAGGATGAGACGTCCGGATTATCCTGGATCACCTCTTCCACCAGATATCTCCCCACTCCCCGACGCCGCGTGACGTCACGGATGCGCAGCGAATCCAGCGCGCCCTGAGTGCCGCTCAGGGTGACCCTTACGGCACCTAACAATCGCTCATTAAATCGCGCTGCGTAGATCCGGTGTGTTTCATCTACGCTTAAAGAGGCGGCGGAATACTCCGGCCAGATTTTGCCCAGGTCGATCAGGTCCTGATCGCTAAAGTGTTCTAAACGAATGATGGTCAGCTTCATCGACAGCATGTCCAAATCACAAAAGATAATGCCAGTGTACCGAAATAATTCATCAGGACGCTTTCTCTTTTTTAAATCATTTGGCAGGGGATTAATTTTGTGACGGTCAGAACCTCAGTTTGAAACATCAGAGAATGAAAAACAGGCAGAATAATACCCTGGAAGGCAGTGTTTTATTCGGCTCATTGTCCCGTTATTTTATGCTGGCAAGCGTGCTTTTTTTTGTTTATCTATGGTGAAAAGCAGAATATTATCTGTTCTTAATAGACTGAAAAATAGAGATTTTAATCTGTATTTGCGGAAAATACTGCGCTAAACCATTAATCAGACTAGTAAAAATAGTGTAGTACAAATAAAGCACAGTCTGCTTTTTAACCATATAAATACAAAATAAGTACATCACGAATGGGGATTCAGTAAATGAAACGGAATGCGAAAACGATCGTCGCAGGGGTGATTGCACTGGCGATGTCGCAGGCGGCGATGGCAGAGGAGATTAAAGTTGCCGTTGTGGGCGCGATGTCAGGTCCGGTAGCCCAGTGGGGCGACATGGAATTTAACGGCGCACGTCAGGCCATTAAAGACATCAATGCGAAAGGCGGCATCAAAGGCGACAAACTGGTGGGCGTGGAATATGACGATGCCTGCGATCCTAAACAGGCCGTGGCAGTGGCGAACAAAATCGTCAATGACGGCATTCAGTATGTGATTGGTCACCTCTGCTCTTCTTCCACTCAGCCGGCGTCGGATATCTATGAAGACGAAGGCATTCTGATGATCTCGCCTGGTGCGACTAACCCGGAACTGACGCAGCGTGGCTACGCGCACATCATGCGTACCGCCGGGCTGGACTCTTCTCAGGGACCGACCGCGGCAAAGTATATTCTTGAGCAGGTAAAACCGCAGCGTATCGCCATTCTGCACGACAAACAGCAGTACGGTGAAGGGCTGGCGCGTTCCGTTCAGGACTCGCTGAAAGCGGCAAACGCCAATATCGTCTTCTTTGATGGTATTACCGCAGGCGAGAAAGATTTCTCCGCGCTGCTTGCGCGCCTGAAAAAAGAGAACATCGACTTTGTGTATTACGGCGGCTACTACCCGGAAATGGGGCAGATGCTGCGCCAGGCGCGATCCGTCGGGCTGAAAACCACGTTCATGGGGCCGGAAGGCGTGGGCAATGCGTCGCTGTCGAACATCGCCGGTGAAGCGGCTGAGGGCATGCTGGTTACCATGCCAAAACGCTATGACCAGGATCCGGCCAACAAAGCGATTGTTGATGCGCTGAAAGCCGATAAAAAAGATCCTACCGGTCCGTATGTATGGATCACCTACGCCGCTGTGCAGTCACTGGCAACGGCATTGGATCGTTCCGGCAGCAAAGCGCCGTTGGATCTGGTGAAAGATTTGAAAGCAAACGGTGCTGATACCGTGATTGGGCCGCTGAAATGGGATGAAAAAGGCGATCTGAAGGGATTTGAATTTGGTGTCTTCCAGTGGCATGCGGACGGCTCGTCCACCGCCGCCAAATAAGGCAACCACTCGTCATACTTCGAGCCGCAGATGCGTTGGCTTCGTTCACCCACCCCGGTCACGTACTTGTGTACGCATCCCGGGGATGGGCAAACTTGCCGCCTTCCTGCAACTCGAATTATTTAGAGTGGGTTCAGTATCCCGGTTTGTCGGGTTGAAAAGGTTATTTTATGTCCGAGCAGTTCCTTTATTTCTTGCAGCAGATGTTTAACGGCGTCACGCTGGGAAGCACCTACGCGCTGATCGCTATCGGTTACACCATGGTGTACGGCATTATCGGCATGATCAACTTCGCCCATGGCGAGGTGTACATGATCAGTAGCTATGTCTCTTTTATGATTATCGCGGCACTGATGATGATGGGGATTGATACCAGTTGGTTACTGGTGGCAGCCGGATTCATTGGGGCGATTATCATTGCCAGCGCCTACGGCTGGAGCATCGAGCGGGTGGCTTATCGGCCCGTCCGCAGTTCCAAGCGTCTGATTGCGCTTATCTCCGCCATTGGGATGTCCATCTTCCTGCAAAACTACGTCAGCCTGACGGAAGGTTCGCGAGACGTGGCGCTACCCAGCCTGTTCAACGGGCAATGGGTGGTGGGTGCCAGCGAAAACTTCTCTGCTTCGATCACGACCATGCAGCTGGTTATCTGGATTGTGACCTTCCTGGCGATGCTGGCGCTGACCATTTTTATCCGTTACTCCCGCATGGGACGCGCCTGTCGCGCCTGCGCAGAAGACCTGAAAATGGCCAGCCTGCTCGGGATTAACACTGACCGCGTGATTGCGCTGACCTTTGTGATTGGCGCGGCGATGGCGGCGGTGGCTGGCGTACTGCTCGGACAATTCTACGGGGTGATCAACCCTTATATTGGCTTTATGGCCGGGATGAAAGCCTTCACCGCTGCGGTTCTCGGCGGGATCGGCAGCATCCCTGGCGCGATGATCGGCGGCCTGATTCTGGGCGTCGCGGAAGCACTTTCTTCTGCTTATCTGAGTACGGAATACAAAGACGTGGTGTCGTTCGCTCTGTTGATTCTGGTACTGCTGGTGATGCCGACCGGGATTCTGGGTCGTCCGGAGGTAGAGAAAGTATGAAACCGATGCATTTTGCGATGGCGCTGCTCTCTGCCGCGATGTTCTTCGTTCTGGCGGGCGTCTTTATGGGCGTTCAGTTGCAACTGGATGGCACCAAACTGGTGGTGGATACCGCTACCGACATCCGCTGGCAGTGGGTGTTTATCGGTACTGCCGTGGTCTTTTTCTTCCAGATGCTGCGTCCGATCTTCCAGAAGAGCCTGAAGAGCGTCTCCGGGCCGAAGTTTATTCTGCCAGCCATTGATGGCTCAACCGTAAAGCAGAAGTTGTTCCTGATTGCGCTGCTGGTGATTGCCGTGGCGTGGCCGTTTATGGTTTCACGCGGCACGGTGGATATCGCCACGCTGACCATGATTTACATCATCCTCGGTCTGGGGCTGAACGTCGTCGTGGGGCTCTCCGGCCTGCTGGTACTGGGCTACGGCGGCTTCTACGCGATTGGCGCGTACACCTTCGCGCTGTTGAATCACTATTACGGTCTCGGCTTCTGGACCTGCCTGCCGCTGGCAGGGCTGGTTTCGGCGGCGGCGGGTTTTCTGCTGGGCTTCCCGGTGCTGCGCCTGCGCGGCGATTATCTGGCCATTGTGACCCTGGGCTTCGGTGAGATAGTCCGTATCTTGCTGCTCAACAATACTGAGATCACCGGTGGTCCGAACGGCATCAGCCAGATCCCGAAACCGACGCTGTTCGGCCTCGAGTTCAGCCGGAGCGCGCGTGAAGGCGGCTGGGATACCTTCAGCAACTTCTTTAACGTGAAATACGATCCGTCCGATCGCGTGATTTTCCTCTATCTGGTCGCACTGTTGCTGGTGGTGCTGAGCCTGTTTGTGATTAACCGTCTGCTGCGCATGCCGCTGGGACGGGCGTGGGAAGCGCTGCGTGAAGATGAGATCGCCTGCCGCTCGTTAGGCTTAAGCCCAACGCGCATCAAACTGACCGCTTTTACCATCAGCGCCGCGTTTGCCGGTTTCGCTGGCACGCTGTTCGCAGCGCGTCAGGGTTTTGTCAGCCCCGAGTCGTTCACCTTTGCCGAGTCGGCGTTTGTGCTGGCGATCGTGGTACTCGGCGGAATGGGTTCACAGTTTGCGGTGATCCTTGCGGCTATCCTGCTGGTGGTTTCCCGCGAGCTGATGCGTGACTTCAATGAATACAGCATGTTGATGCTGGGTGGTTTGATGGTACTGATGATGATCTGGCGTCCGCAGGGCTTGCTGCCGATGACCCGTCCACAGTTGAAACTGAAAAACGGGGAAGCGAAAGGAGAGCAGGCATGAGTCAGCCATTATTATCGGTTAACGGCCTGATGATGCGCTTCGGCGGTCTGCTGGCGGTGAACAACGTTGAACTGGAACTGCATCCACAGGAAATTGTGTCGCTGATCGGGCCGAACGGCGCCGGTAAGACCACGGTGTTTAACTGCCTGACCGGTTTTTATAAGCCGACGGGCGGCACCATTAAGCTTCGCGATCAGCACCTTGAAGGGCTGCCGGGTCAACAAATTGCCCGTATGGGCGTAGTGCGAACCTTCCAGCACGTACGTCTGTTTCGTGAAATGACGGTGATTGAAAACCTGCTGGTGGCACAGCATCAGCAACTGAAAAGCGGCGTGTTTTCCGGCCTGCTGAAAACCCCGGCGTTTCGTCGGGCGCAGAGCGAAGCGCTGGATCGCGCGGCCACCTGGCTTGAGCGTATTGGTCTGCTGGAACACGCGAACCGTCAGGCCAGCAACCTGGCCTATGGCGACCAGCGTCGTCTGGAGATCGCCCGCTGTATGGTGACACAGCCAGAGATTCTGATGCTGGATGAACCGGCTGCGGGTCTTAATCCGAAAGAGACCAAAGAGCTGGACGAGCTGATTGCCGAGCTGCGCAACCATCACAACACCACCATCCTGCTCATTGAGCACGATATGAAACTGGTGATGGGGATTTCCGACCGTATTTACGTGGTGAACCAGGGCACGCCGCTGGCGAACGGGACGCCGGAACAGATTCGTAATAACCCGGACGTGATCCGTGCATACCTTGGTGAGGCATAAGATGGAAAAAGTCATGTTGTCCTTTGACAAAGTCAGTGCCCACTACGGCAAAATTCAGGCGCTGCACGAGGTGAGCCTGCACATCAATCAGGGGGAGATTGTGACCCTGATTGGTGCCAACGGCGCCGGGAAAACGACGTTGCTTGGTACGCTGTGCGGCGATCCGCGCGCGACCAGCGGTCGGATTGTGTTTGATGATAAAGACATCACCGACTGGCAAACGGCAAAAATCATGCGTGAAGCGGTAGCGATTGTTCCGGAAGGGCGTCGCGTGTTTTCCCGCATGACGGTGGAAGAGAATCTGGCGATGGGCGGCTTCTTTGCCGAGCGCGACCAGTTCCAGGAGCGCATCAAGTGGGTATACGAACTGTTCCCGCGTTTGCATGAACGTCGTATTCAGCGTGCGGGTACGATGTCCGGCGGTGAACAGCAGATGCTGGCGATTGGTCGTGCACTGATGAGCGAGCCGCGTCTGCTGCTGCTTGACGAGCCTTCTCTGGGACTGGCGCCGATTATCATCCAGCAGATCTTCGACACCATCGAACAACTGCGCGAGCAGGGAATGACCATCTTCCTCGTTGAGCAGAACGCTAACCAGGCGCTGAAGCTGGCCGATCGCGGCTACGTGCTGGAGAACGGTCATGTCGTTCTCGAGGATACCGGCGACGCGCTTCTGGCCAACGAAGCGGTTCGCAGCGCCTATTTAGGCGGTTAAACGGTCTGTGATGCCTGATGACGACGCATTGCGTCTTATCAGTCCTACAAGATCAAGCCGTTTATATTGCCCGGTGGTGCATACGCTTACCGGACCCACAGGATCGACCAGGCCGGGTAAGGCGAAGCCGCCACCCGGCTTTTTTCTGTTTTCTTGCCACTGAAACGTCATTCACCTGAAGCCTGACTGTCACCGCTTCGTCATCTAACGGTTATCTTTCTGTCATTCGCGCATGTCATGTTACCTCGCGAGCATAAAACGCGTGATTTCGCGCATCCGGCACAATAAGAGAGATGATGACAATGACATCGTTACGACACACAGCTTTGGGTCTGGCGGTTGGTCTGGCTTTTGCGACGAACGCAATGGCCGTTACCACCATTCCATTCTGGCATTCCATGGAAGGGGAGTTGGGTAAAGAAGTTGACTCCCTGGCGCAACGTTTCAACGACACCCACCCGGATTACAAGATTGTGCCGGTGTACAAAGGTAACTACGAACAGAGCCTGAGCGCCGGCATCGCCGCGTTCCGTACCGGAAATGCGCCAGCGCTGCTACAGGTTTATGAAGTCGGCACCGCGACGATGATGGCCTCGAAAGCCATCAAGCCGGTCTATGAAGTGTTCAAGGACGCAGGGATTAACTTCGACGAATCGCAGTTTGTACCGACCGTTTCTGGCTACTACACCGATTCGAAAACCGGGCATCTGTTGTCTCAGCCGTTTAACAGTTCCACCCCGGTGCTGTACTACAACAAAGACGCTTTCAAGAAAGCCGGTTTAGATCCGGAGCAACCGCCGAAAACCTGGCAGGATCTGGCTGACTACACCGCGAAGCTGAAAGCCGCAGGGATGAAGTGTGGCTACGCCAGCGGCTGGCAGGGCTGGATCCAGATTGAAAACTTCAGCGCCTGGCACGGTCTGCCGGTGGCGACTAAAAATAACGGTTTCGACGGCACTGATGCGGTGCTGGAGTTCAATAAGCCGGAGCAGGTGAAACACATCGCGCTGCTGGAAGCACTGAACAAGAAGGGCGATTTCAGCTACTTCGGACGTAAAGACGAGTCCACCGAGAAGTTCTATAACGGCGATTGCGCTATCACAACTGCCTCTTCCGGATCGCTTGCTGATATCCGCCACTACGCCAAATTCAACTATGGCGTAGGCATGATGCCTTACGATGCGGACGCCAAAGGCGCGCCGCAGAACGCCATCATCGGCGGCGCGAGCCTGTGGGTGATGCAGGGCAAAGACAACGATACCTACAAAGGCGTTGCCGAGTTCCTCGACTTCCTGGCAAAACCGGAAAATGCGGCCGAATGGCATCAGAAGACCGGCTATCTGCCGATCACCAAAGCCGCTTACGATCTGACCCGCGAGCAGGGCTTCTATGACAAGAACCCCGGTGCGGATATTGCGACGCGTCAGATGCTGAACAAGCCGCCATTACCGTTCACCAAAGGGCTGCGTCTGGGTAACATGCCGCAGATCCGCACCATCGTTGATGAAGAGCTGGAAGGCGTGTGGACCGGCAAGAAAACTCCGCAGCAGGCGCTGGATGCCGCCGTCGAGCGTGGTAATCAACTGCTGCGCCGCTTTGAGCAGTCTACGAAGTCTTAATGTTTTTGCCGGATGGCGATGCGCTTATCCGACCTACGAAATGCACTATGTCGTCTTTGTAGGCCGGGTAAGGCGTAGCCGCCACCCGGCGCCGTTCAGGAATCAACCCCTTATGTCCTCATCCCGTCCGGTGTTCCGCTCGCGTTGGCTGCCCTATTTGCTGGTCGCACCACAACTGGCGATCACCGTCATTTTCTTTATCTGGCCTGCGGGTGAAGCGCTGTGGTACTCACTACAAAGCGTCGATCCGTTTGGGCTTTCCAGCCAGTTTGTCGGGCTGGATAATTTCGTCACGCTGTTTCATGACAGCTACTACCTCGACTCCTTCTGGACGACAATCAAATTCAGCGCGCTGGTGACCTTCAGCGGCCTGCTGGTATCGTTATTTTTCGCCGCGCTGGTGGATTACGTGGTGCGCGGCAGTCGTCTGTATCAGACGCTGATGCTGCTGCCCTATGCCGTGGCGCCTGCGGTGGCCGCCGTATTGTGGATCTTCCTGTTTAATCCTGGCCGCGGGCTTATTACCCATTTCCTTGAGCAGTTTGGCTATGACTGGAACCACGCGCAGAACAGCGGACAGGCGATGTTTCTGGTGGTTTTTGCGTCTGTCTGGAAGCAGATTAGTTACAACTTCCTTTTCTTCTTCGCCGCGCTGCAATCGATCCCGCGCTCGCTGGTTGAAGCCGCCGCGATCGATGGCGCCGGGCCGATCCGTCGCTTTTTCAAACTGGCGTTACCGCTGATCGCGCCGGTGAGTTTCTTCCTGTTGGTGGTCAATCTGGTCTACGCCTTCTTCGATACGTTCCCGGTTATTGATGCCGCGACCGCAGGCGGTCCGGTGCAGGCCACCACCACGCTGATTTATAAGATCTACCGCGAAGGGTTTGCCGGGCTGGATCTCTCTGCGTCCGCCGCGCAGTCGGTGGTGCTGATGTTCCTCGTCATCATTCTGACGGTGGTGCAGTTCCGCTACGTAGAAAGTAAGGTGCGTTACCAATGATTGAAAACCGTCGCGGGCTGACGATATTCAGCCACACCATGCTGATACTGGGGATTGCGGTGATTTTGTTCCCGCTGTACGTCGCGTTTGTCGCGGCGACGCTGGACAACAACGCGGTGTTTGAAACGCCGATGACGCTTATCCCCGGTACGCATCTGCTGGAAAACATGAAAAACATCTGGGTCAACGGCGTCGGTGTGAACAGCGCGCCGTTCTGGCTGATGATGCTCAACAGCTTCATCATGGCGTTTGGCATTACGGTGGGGAAAATCGCGGTCTCGATGCTTTCCGCCTTTGCCATCGTCTGGTTTCGTTTTCCGCTGCGTAACCTGTTCTTCTGGATGATTTTTATCACCCTGATGCTGCCGGTTGAAGTGCGCATCTTCCCGACGGTGGAAGTGATCGCCAACCTGAAAATGCTCGACAGTTACGCCGGGCTGACGCTGCCGCTGATGGCCTCGGCAACCGCCACCTTTTTGTTCCGCCAGTTCTTTATGACCCTGCCGGATGAACTGATTGAAGCGGCGCGTATTGACGGTGCCTCGCCGATGCGTTTTTTCCGCGACATCGTGCTGCCGCTGTCGAAAACCAATCTGGCGGCGTTGTTCGTCATCACCTTTATCTACGGCTGGAACCAGTATCTGTGGCCGTTGCTGATTATTACTGACGTCAATCTGGGGACTGCCGTGGCGGGGATCAAAGGCATGATTGCCACCGGCGAAGGCACCACCTTGTGGAATCAGGTGATGGCGGCAATGCTGCTGACCCTCATCCCGCCGGTCATTATCGTTTTAGCCATGCAGCGGGCGTTTGTGCGTGGTTTAGTGGACAGTGAGAAGTAGGATACCGCGATGGCAGGTTTAAAATTACAGGCAGTAACCAAAAGCTGGGATGGTAAAACCCAGGTGATTCAACCGCTGACGCTGGACGTGGCGGACGGTGAATTTATTGTGATGGTCGGCCCATCCGGCTGCGGGAAATCAACGCTTCTGCGGATGGTGGCCGGACTGGAGCGTGTCACCAGCGGTGATATCTGGATCGACCGTCAGCGCGTGACCGAAATGGAGCCAAAAGATCGCGGGATCGCGATGGTTTTCCAGAACTACGCGCTCTATCCGCACATGAGCGTGGAGGAGAACATGGCGTGGGGGCTGAAAATCCGGGGGATGGGCAAGGGGCATATTGAGCAGCGAGTGAAAGAGGCGGCGCGTATTCTCGAACTGGACGGCCTGCTCAAACGTCGTCCGCGCGAACTCTCCGGTGGCCAGCGTCAGCGTGTGGCGATGGGGCGCGCCATTGTGCGCGATCCCGCCGTGTTCCTGTTTGATGAGCCGCTGTCGAACCTGGATGCCAAACTGCGCGTGCAGATGCGTCTGGAACTCCAGCATCTGCACCGTCGCCTGAAAACCACCTCGCTGTACGTGACCCACGATCAGGTCGAAGCGATGACGCTCGCCCAGCGTGTAATGGTGATGAACAAAGGCATTGCCGAGCAGATTGGCACGCCGGTGGAGGTCTACGAAAAACCGGCCAGCCGCTTTGTCGCGAGCTTTATTGGCAGTCCGGCGATGAACCTGCTGGAAGGGCGTATCAGCCATGCGGGTACGCATTTCGAACTGGAGAGCGGCATGGCGCTACCGGTGAACTGGTTTTATCGCGGCTATGCCGGGCGTAAAATGACGCTGGGTATCCGCCCGGAACATATTGCGCTAAGCTCCCAGGCGGAAGGCGGCGTGCCGCTGGTGATGGACACGCTGGAGATGCTGGGCGCGGACAACCTGGCGCACGGTCGCTGGGGCGATCAAAAGCTGGTGGTGCGTCTGGCCCATCAGGAGCGCCCAAAGGCAGGCAGCACGCTGTGGCTGCATCTGCCGGAAAATCATTTGCACCTTTTTGACGGTGAAACAGGACAACGTGTATGAGTAACTGGCCGTATCCCCGCATCGTCGCCCATCGCGGCGGCGGTAAACTGGCACCGGAAAACACGCTGGCGGCGATCGACGTTGGCACGCGCTACGGGCACACCATGATCGAGTTCGACGCGAAGCTGTCTAAGGATGGGGAAATATTCCTGCTGCACGATGACAACCTTGAACGCACCAGCAACGGCTGGGGCGTGGCGGGGGAGCTCAGCTGGCAGGATTTGCTGCGGGTGGATGCCGGCGGCTGGTACAGTGGCGAATTTAGAGGCGAACCGCTCCCACTACTCTCGCAGGTGGCAGAGCGCTGTCGCCTGCATGGCCTGATGGCCAATATCGAAATTAAACCGACCACCGGAACCGGGCCACAGACGGGGAAAGCGATTGCCCTCGCCGCGCGTACGCTGTGGCAGGGGATGACCGCACCGCTGCTGTCGTCATTTGACATCGATGCGCTGGAGGCCGCGCAGGCCGCCGCGGTGGAGTTACCTCGAGGTTTGTTGCTTGACGAGTGGCGTGATGACTGGCGCGAACTGACCGCTCGCCTGGCCTGCGTGTCGATTCACCTGAATCACACCCTGCTGGATGAAACGCGGGTTAAGCAGCTTAAAACGGCGGGGTTACATATTCTGGTGTATACCGTCAACAAACCCCAGCGCGCGGCGGAACTGCTGCGCTGGGGCGTGGACTGCATCTGTACCGATGCGATTGACGTGATTGGCCCGGACTTTACTGCTGCGGGTTAAGCATATCGCCATTCTGACGCGGCGGTAGCATGTGCTGCTGGCCGCTCCCCTGTCGTGTACCGCCACTCAACATTCCGCCGTTGGTATTCGGTAACGGCTGTTCGCGTACCTGACCCTGCTGGATCCGCTGCTGATTGTTGTTCATTTGCGTTTGCAGGTTTTGCTGCTGGAGTTGCGTCTGCGATTTTAACTGCTGATTTAACATCCCTTTCTGTTGGATCTGCTGTGTTTGCATCTGCGTTTGCATCCGCTGCTGGCTGGGGATCTGATAACCCGGCTGGTTCGGATTGTTCAGGGTGTTAATCGGCTGCGCGAGACAGGCAAATGGCAGTAGCGCTGCCAAAATTAAGCATCGTTTCATCATCTTTCCTCCTCTGAGGTCTCTCTTAAGTTTACCCCTTTCCTGGCGAAACGATGATCATTTCAGAGTTATGCACCAGGCTTAGTGGGGGGCTGACCCCGCATCTTTGGAGAATAACGATGACGAAACCGACGTTTTTACGCCGGGTAGCCCTTGCTGCTCTGCTCTCAGGAAGCTGTTTCAGCGTGCTCGCTGCTCCCCCTCCTCCGCCTCCGCCTCCGGTGTCGTATGGCGTGGAAGAGGATGTGTTCCATCCCGTTCGCGCGAAACAGGGGATGGTGGCCTCGGTGGATGCGATGGCAACAAAGGTGGGGGTGGATATTCTCAAACAGGGCGGTAACGCTGTGGATGCCGCGGTTGCCGTGGGATATGCGCTGGCGGTGACGCATCCGCAGGCCGGGAATCTGGGCGGCGGTGGTTTTATGCTGCTGCGGACCATAGACGGTAAGACCACGGCGATCGATTTTCGCGAAATGGCACCGGCTAACGCTACACGCGATATGTTCCTTGACGATCAGGGCAATCCGGACAGTAAAAAATCGCTGACCTCCCATCTGGCTTCCGGCACGCCGGGCACAGTGGCTGGGTTCTCACTGGCGCTGGAAAAATATGGCACCCTGCCGCTCAACAAAGTGGTGCGTCCGGCGATCAAGCTGGCTGAAGAGGGTTTTGTGGTTAACGATGCGCTGGCGGACGATCTGAAAACCTACGGTAGTGAAGTGTTGCCGAATCACGAGAACAGCAAAGCTATCTTCTGGAAGGATGGCGAACCGCTGAAAAAGGGCGACAAGCTGGTGCAGAAAAACCTGGCAAAAAGTCTGGAGCTGATTGCGGAAAAGGGGCCGGAGGCTTTCTATAAAGGGGCGATTGCCGACCAGATTGCGCAGGAGATGCAGAAAAACGGCGGGTTGATGACTAAAGAAGATTTGGCGGGCTACCAGGCGGTAGAGCGCACGCCGATCGGCGGCGACTATCGCGGGTATCAGGTCTTCTCAATGCCGCCCCCGTCCTCTGGCGGGATCCACATCGTGCAGATCCTGAATATCCTTGAAAATTTCGACATGAAGAAATACGGCTTTGGCAGTGCGGACGCCATGCAGGTGATGGCGGAAGCGGAGAAACAGGCCTACGCCGATCGTTCGGAATACCTGGGCGACCCGGATTTTGTGAACGTGCCGTGGCAAGCGCTGACCAACAAAGATTACGCCAAATCGATTGCTGAACGGATTGATATCAACAAGGCGAAACCTTCCAGTGAAATTCGCCCTGGTAAGCTTGCGCCTTATGAGAGTAACCAGACGACTCACTTCTCGGTGGTGGATAAAGACGGTAACGCCGTGGCGGTGACGTATACCCTCAACACCACCTTCGGGACCGGCATTGTGGCGGGTAACACCGGCATTCTGATGAATAACGAGATGGATGACTTTTCGGCCAAACCGGGCGTACCTAACGTCTATGGTCTGGTGGGGGGCGATGCCAATGCCGTTGGACCGAAGAAACGTCCGCTGTCGTCGATGTCGCCCACCATCGTGGTGAAAGACGGTAAAACCTGGCTGGTCACCGGCAGCCCTGGCGGGAGTCGTATTATCACGACCGTGCTGCAAATGGTGGTCAATAGCATCGATTTCGGGATGAACGTGGCGGAAGCCACCAATGCGCCGCGTTTCCATCATCAATGGTTGCCGGATGAGCTGCGTGTGGAGAAAGGCTTTAGCCCGGACACCCTCAAACTGCTTGAGCAAAAAGGGCAGAAGGTCGCGCTGAAAGAGGCGATGGGCAGCACGCAGAGCATCATGGTCGGGCCGGACGGCACGCTGTACGGTGCATCTGACCCACGCACCGTGGACGATTTAACCGCAGGGTATTGATTTTGTTGCCCGGTAAGCGTAGCGCCACCGGGCAATTTGTCACTTCATCCGCGCCATAAAATATGCATCGACATACTCGCCGTTACGCAGGCCGTACTTTTTGCCGGTGCCTTCAATTTCGAAACCGTATTTTTTATACACCGCCACGGCGGGCGCATTATCGACAAACACCGTTAATTCAATGCGTTCGACGCGCAGCCAGTTGTCGCACATATCGATCATGGTACGCATTAATGCGCTGGCGACCCCGTGGTTTTGCCATTGTGTATCGACACAAATACCAAAATCGGCGACATGACTCCGGCGCGGACGCTGAGCGACGGCAATGCACAGGTGTCCGACGACGCGGTCATCAATACAGGCGACAAGTTGTTTGATGCCGGGCTGTTCGGCGAGTCGTGTCTGCCACATCTCGCTGGAAGGATGAGGAACCTGTAGCGTGTTGTAATACACCTCCGGCTGGGCATGGATCTGACGAATCGCGTCGTAATCTTTGGTCTCAGCGTGGCGTATCACGATCTCACTCATTCCCGCTCTCCTTCATCGTTAATTGTGCCTTTACAGTCGCTGAGATTAAAAATGTCGTCAACCGCATTTTTTTGTAAAAATTACTGGACAACTGCGAATGAGAATGATTATTATTGCTCTGCGTTCAGGAAGACCCTTGCGGAGAAACCTGAAAGCACGACATTGCTCACATTGCTTCCAGTATTATTTTAGCCAGCCGGGTGCTGGCTTTTTTTTTGGGATTTTTTTCAGCCTGGCTTACTTGTCATTTTGTCCCCGGGAAGTGCTCGAGCTCCTCACGTACATTAAGTACGCTCCGGTTGCTGTGCGCAGGCCGTGAATTATCTGCCTGCGCCACTCACGCCCGAGGCGCGAGCAATCCGTTTCCAGGTGCGCCAGCGCGCCCTCAAGGACTTCCCGCATTTAGTCTCCCTCCGCTTTGCGCTATGGTGTAGGTCATCACCTTCTGAAAGGACAGCATCATGACCTTACATTGCGCATTTATCGGGTTCGGCAAGAGCGCGACTCGCTACCATCTTCCGTACGTTCTCAACCGTAAAGACACCTGGCATGTGGCCCATATTTTTCGCCGTCACGCGAAGCCGGAAGAGCAGGCACCCATCTACTCACACATCCATTTCACCAGCGATCTTGATGAAGTGTTCAACGACCCTGAGGTGAAACTGGTCGTCATCTGTACCCACGCGGACAGCCATTTTGACTACACGAAACGGGCGCTGGAAGCCGGAAAGAACGTACTGGTTGAGAAGCCATTCACCCCGACGATGGTTGAAGCGAAGGTGCTGTTTGAACTGGCGCAAAACAAAGGGCTGACGGTGACGCCGTATCAGAACCGTCGCTTTGATTCCTGTTTCCTGACCGCCAAAAAAGCGATTGAAAGCGGTAAGCTTGGTGAGATTGTGGAAGTGGAAAGCCACTTCGATTACTACCGTCCGGTTGTGGAAACCCACCCCGGTTTGCCGCAGGATGGCGCGTTCTATGGCCTGGGCGTACACACCCTGGATCAGATAATCTCGTTGTTTGGTCGCCCGGACCATGTGGCCTACGACATCCGCAGCCTGCGCAATAAGGCCAATCCGGATGACACCTTTGAAGCGCAGCTGTTTTACGGCGATGTAAAGGCGATTGTCAAAACCAGCCATCTGGTGAAAATCGACTATCCGAAGTTTATCGTTCACGGCACCAAAGGTTCGTTTATCAAATACGGTATTGATCAGCAGGAAACCAGCCTGAAGGCCAACATCATGCCGGGTGAACCGGGCTTTGCGGCGGATGATTCCGTTGGCGTGCTGGAGTACGTCAACGATGAAGGCGTGACGGTGAAAGAAGAGATCAAACCGGAAACGGGCGACTATGGTCGTGTCTACGACGCGCTGTATGCCACTCTCACCACCGGCGTGCCAAATTACGTCAAGGAATCTGAAGTTCTTACCAATCTTGAAATTCTCGAACGGGCATTTGAACAGGCCTCTCCTGCCACCATCAGCCTCGCCCGATAAGCCGGATTGGCTCCTCCTGAGTTGTTCATAATTTTTGAACAGAGGAGTCAATTTTCACCCTCTATGATTGATGGTGGATTCGGTCCACACTTACTCCATCGAAAACATCTGGGGGTGAACACAATGATCTACTTACGCAAAGCAAACGACCGTGGCCACGCGAATCATGGCTGGCTGGATTCCTGGCATACCTTCTCTTTTGCGGATTACTACGATCCAAACTTTATGGGCTTCTCGGCACTGCGCGTGATTAACGACGACGTGATCGACGCTGGTCAGGGGTTCGGTACTCACCCACATAAAGACATGGAAATCCTGACCTACGTGCTGGAAGGCGCAGTAGAACACCAGGACAGCATGGGCAATAAAGAGCAGGTTCCGGCGGGTGAATTCCAGATTATGAGCGCGGGGACCGGGATCCGTCACTCTGAGTACAACCCGAGCAAAACGGATCGTCTGCGTCTGTATCAGATCTGGATCATTCCGGAAAAAACCGGCATCACGCCGCGTTATGAGCAGCGCCGCTTCGACGCCGCGCAGGGCAAACAGCTGGTGCTGTCGCCGGACGCTCGCGACGGCTCGTTGAAAGTGTACCAGGATATGGAGCTGTACCGCTGGGCGCTGGTGAAAGGCGAGCAGTCAGTACATCAGATTGCCGCTGAACGTCGCGTCTGGATCCAGGTGGTAAAAGGTGAGGTGAGCATTAACGGCACTAAAGCCACTACCAGCGACGGTCTGGCGATTTGGGATGAGCAGGCTCTGTCAATTCATGCTGACAGCGATAGCGAAATCCTGCTGTTTGATCTGCCTCCTGTATAAATAATTACGCAACCTTCCCTTTAAACGGGGAAGGTTGTGCTTTGTCCGTGATAAACTGAGCAAATCTCTCACTTATGATTTCTCAGGACGATGAAGAAGAAAAGACCCGTACTTCAGGATGTAGCCGACCGCGTTGGCGTGACCAAAATGACGGTCAGCCGCTTTTTGCGTAATCCGGAGCAAGTTTCCGTCGCCCTGCGGGGCAAGATCGCTGCTGCACTTGATGAACTGGGTTATATTCCCAATCGCGCACCTGATATCCTCTCCAACGCCACCAGCCGGGCCATTGGCGTTTTACTGCCCTCGTTAACCAACCAGGTTTTTGCCGAAGTTTTACGCGGCATTGAGGCCGTGACGGACGCGCATGGCTATCAAACCATGCTAGCGCACTACGGTTATAAGCCGGAGATGGAACAGGAGCGTCTGGAATCGATGCTCTCGTGGAACATTGATGGTCTGATCCTGACTGAACGTACCCATACGCCGCGCACGTTGAAAATGATCGAAGTGGCCGGAATTCCGGTGGTTGAACTGATGGACAGTCAGTCACCTTGCCTCGATATCGCTGTCGGTTTTGACAACTTTGAAGCCGCGCGTCAGATGACCGCCGCGATTATTACACGCGGGCATCGCCACATCGCTTATCTGGGAGCACGTCTCGACGAACGTACTATCATCAAACAGAAGGGTTATGAGCAGGCGATGCTGGATGCGGGTCTGGTACCCTACAGTGTGATGGTGGAGCAGTCTTCTTCTTACTCCTCGGGTATTGAGCTTATCCGTCAGGCGCGTCGTGAGTATCCACAACTGGACGGTATCTTCTGTACCAACGATGACCTGGCGGTGGGCGCAGCTTTTGAATGTCAGCGTTTAGGGCTGAAGATCCCGGACGACATGGCAATTGCGGGTTTCCACGGCCATGATATCGGCCAGGTGATGGAGCCGCGTCTGGCCAGCGTGCTGACGCCGCGCGAGCGAATGGGCAGCATTGGCGCAGAACGTCTGCTGGCGCGCATCCGCGGGGAGAGCGTCACGCCAAAAATGTTAGATTTAGGTTTCACCTTGTCACCGGGTGGATCTATTTAAGCCAACAAGTTTGAAGTAGCTCACACTTATTCACTTCTCGCACGTTTGGATATTGCTTCTGTTTTAGTCAGGCTGGACAATGTTACCGATAACAGTTACCCGTAACAATTCCTGATTCTTGTACTGTGGGGGCACCACTTTGAGCACGACTAACCATGATCACCACATTTACGTTCTGATGGGCGTATCGGGCAGTGGCAAATCCGCTGTCGCCAGCGAAGTAGCGCATCAACTGCATGCCGCGTTTCTTGATGGCGATTTTCTCCATCCGCGTCGCAACATTGAGAAAATGGCGTCTGGTGAACCACTCAATGATGACGACCGTAAGCCGTGGCTGCAGGCGCTGAATGATGCGGCGTTTGCGATGCAGCGTACCAACAAGGTTTCGCTGATCGTCTGTTCCGCGCTGAAAAAACACTACCGTGACCTGCTGCGTGACGGTAACCCGAACCTCTCTTTCATCTACCTGAAAGGCGATTTCGACGTGATCGAAAGCCGTCTGAAGGCGCGTAAAGGCCATTTCTTCAAAACCCAGATGCTGGTGACGCAGTTTGAAACGCTGCAAGAGCCGGGTGCTGACGAAAACGATGTACTGGTGGTGGATATCGATCAGCCACTGGAAGGTGTTGTTGCCAGCACCATTGAGGTCATTAATAAAAGGCAGTAAGTTTTGAGTACATTAACGCTTGTTTTAACGGCAGTAGGCTCTGTTCTGCTGCTGTTGTTTTTAGTGATGAAGGCGCGTATGCACGCCTTCGTTGCTTTGATGGTGGTGTCTATTGGTGCAGGTCTCTTTTCCGGTATGCCGCTCGATAAAATCGCGGCGACAATGGAAAAAGGGATGGGAGGTACGCTGGGTTTCCTGGCGATTGTGGTCGCTCTGGGAGCAATGTTCGGCAAGATTTTGCATGAAACGGGCGCGGTCGATCAGATTGCGGTCAAGATGTTGAAATCCTTCGGCCACAGTCGCGCACACTATGCGATTGGGCTGGCGGGGCTGATTTGCGCGCTGCCGCTGTTCTTTGAAGTGGCGATTGTACTGTTGATTAGCGTCGCGTTTTCGATGGCGCGTCACACCGGTACGAACCTGGTGAAGCTGGTGATTCCGCTGTTTGCGGGCGTGGCGGCTGCCGCCGCATTTCTGCTGCCAGGGCCGGCGCCGATGCTGCTCGCCTCTCAGATGCACGCCGACTTCGGTTGGATGATTCTGATTGGCCTGTGCGCCGCGATTCCTGGGATGATCATCGCCGGGCCGCTGTGGGGCAACTTTATCAGCCGCTACGTTGAGCTGAATATTCCTGACGATATTACCGAACCGCACCTGGGCGAGGGCAAAATGCCGTCCTTCGGCTTTAGCCTGTCGCTGATCCTGCTGCCGCTGGTGCTGGTGGGGCTGAAAACCATCGCCGCACGCTTTGTGCCGGTCGGTTCTACGGCTTACCAGTGGTTCGAATTTGTCGGTCACCCGTTCACCGCAATTCTGGTGGCTTGTCTGGTGGCGATTTACGGCCTGGCGATGCGTCAGGGGATGCCGAAAGATAAGGTGATGGAGATCTGCGGTCACGCGCTGCAACCGGCGGGGATCATCCTGCTGGTGATTGGTGCAGGCGGCGTCTTCAAGCAGGTGCTGGTGGATTCCGGCGTGGGCCCGGCATTGGGCGAAGCGCTGACCGGGATGGGTTTACCGATTGCCATTACCTGCTTCGTGCTGGCGGCGGCGGTGCGTATCATTCAGGGCTCCGCGACCGTGGCCTGCTTAACGGCGGTGGGTCTGGTGATGCCGGTGATTGAACAACTGAACTTCTCTGGTGCGCAGATGGCGGCGCTGTCTATCTGCATCGCGGGCGGTTCGATCGTGGTCAGTCATGTGAACGACGCCGGTTTCTGGCTGTTCGGGAAATTCACCGGTGCGACAGAAGCACAAACGCTGAAGACCTGGACGATGATGGAAACCATCCTCGGGACCGTCGGCGCCATTATTGGGATGATTGCGTTTCAACTGTTGAGCTGATGTTTGTCGGGTGGCGCTTGCGCTTACCCGACCTACAAAAACCGCAAATACCAGGCCCGGTAAGCATAAAAGCGACCGGGCTTTTTTACGCTTTTATCCCTTCATCCACATCCGAATACCGTCCAGGAACATCTGGGTCGCCATCATCACCAGAATCAATCCCATCAGGCGCTCCAGCGCGTTCACCCCTTTCTCACCCAGCAGACGCAGAAACAGCGACGACTGCAGCAGGATCGCAAAGGTCCCGCCCCAGGCCAACAGCAGGGCAATCACCAGATGTCCCATCTGATTCGGATACTGATGTGATAACAGCATCAGCGTGGCCAAAATGGTTGGACCGGCCACTAACGGGATCGCCAGCGGGACAATAAAGGGCTCTTCACCTGCCGGAAGTCCGGCACTGTTTCCGGTGGCGCTGGGGAAAATCATCTTGATGGCGATCAGAAACAGGATAATGCCCCCGGATATTGAAACCGTTTCGGCTCGCAAATTAAGAAATGCGAGAATTTTCTCGCCCGCAAAAAGAAAGATCAGCATCAGCAACAGCGCAATGAAAAGCTCGCGCACCATTATCGCCCGACGCCGTTTCGGCTCGGTATGTTTCAGTACGGACATGAAAATGGGCAAGTTACCGAGCGGATCCATAATCAGGATCAATAAAACGGCTGCAGAAATGATTTCATTCATAACTCAAATTCCCTGATAATTGCCCTGGACTTTCTGCTCGCTTAAGCAGCGGGATAAGTCGCATTACTGATGGCATCGCTATCATTGATTAAATTCACTTGCGACTTTGGCTGCTTTTTGTATGGTGAAGGATGAGCCAGTAGGACACTGGTCAGCATACACAGCACACATCTTTGCAGGAAAAAAACGCTATGAAAAATGTTGGTTTTATCGGCTGGCGCGGTATGGTCGGCTCTGTTCTCATGCAACGCATGGTTGAAGAGCGCGACTTCGACGCCATTCGCCCTGTTTTCTTTTCAACTTCCCAGCTTGGGCAGGCAGCGCCGACGTTCGGCGGCACCTCGACCGGCACACTTCAGGACGCTTTCGATCTGGACGCGCTGAAAGCGCTCGATATCATCGTGACCTGTCAGGGCGGCGATTATACCAACGAAATCTATCCAAAGCTTCGTGAAAGCGGATGGCAGGGTTACTGGATTGACGCCGCCTCTTCATTGCGCATGAAAGATGACGCGATCATCATTCTCGACCCGGTAAACCAGGATGTCATCACCAACGGCCTGAACAAAGGGATTAAAACCTTTGTTGGCGGTAACTGTACCGTCAGCCTGATGCTGATGTCGCTGGGCGGCCTGTTTGCTCACGACCTGGTGGACTGGGTGTCGGTTGCGACCTACCAGGCGGCCTCCGGCGGCGGCGCGCGCCATATGCGCGAACTGCTCAACCAGATGGGCCAGTTGCATAGCTACGTGGCTGACGAACTGGCAACCCCTTCTTCCGCCATCCTCGATATCGAACGCAAAGTCACCCAACTGACCCGTAGCGGTGAACTGCCGGTGGATAACTTTGGCGTCCCGCTGGCGGGCAGTCTGATTCCGTGGATCGACAAACAGCTTGATAACGGCCAGAGCCGCGAAGAGTGGAAAGGTCAGGCGGAAACCAACAAGATCCTCGACACCGCGTCAGTCATCCCGGTAGATGGCCTGTGCGTGCGCGTCGGCGCGCTGCGCTGCCACAGTCAGGCGTTCACCATTAAGCTGAAAAAAGATGTTTCCATTCCGACCGTGGAAGAACTGCTGGCGGCTCACAATCCGTGGGCGAAAGTGGTGCCAAACGATCGGGATATCACTATGCGTGAGTTAACCCCAGCGGCCGTTACCGGTACGTTGACCACGCCGGTTGGCCGTCTGCGTAAGCTGAACATGGGACCGGAGTTCCTGTCAGCCTTTACGGTGGGCGACCAACTGCTATGGGGGGCAGCAGAGCCGTTGCGCCGCATGTTACGGCATCTGGCGTAACCGCGTTTGTTTATATTCAAGGGGTGCTGAGTCACCCCTTTTTATGCGTAAAAAAGGAGTAAACGCAGATGTATTATCTTTATGCAGGAGTTAATTAAAGTGTTGGCTATTCTTTAAGGGTGTCCTGATCGCAGTATCAGGGCTTTACCTGAAGGTAGGACGGGGCAGAGAGGATGCACAATTGTGCTGCGCCGTTCAGGTCAAAAAAAGTGTCACTGGCTGATGTCGAAAATCAGTTGGAGGAGTGACACCAAAAACAGGATGAAAACCATGTCCGATCGAATCGATAGAGACGTGATTAATGCGCTAATTGCAGGCCATTTTGCGGATCCTTTTTCCGTACTCGGTATGCACCAGACCTCTGCCGGACTTGAAGTCCGCGCACTTTTACCTGACGCCACTGAAGTGTGGGTGATTGAACCTAAAACCGGACGCAAAGTCGGCAAACTGGACTGCCTCGACTCACGCGGTTTTTTCAGCGGTGTATTACCTCGCCGTAAAAATCCTTTTCGCTACCAACTCGCTGTTGTCTGGCATGGCCAGCAAAATCTGATTGATGATCCCTACCGTTTTGGCCCCCTGATTCAGGATATGGATGCCTGGCTGCTGTCTGAAGGCACCCATTTGCGTCCGTATGAAACCCTGGGGGCGCACGCGGACACGATGGATGGCGTCACGGGCACCCGTTTCTCCGTCTGGGCGCCGAACGCGCGTCGCGTTTCCGTGGTTGGGCAATTTAACTTCTGGGATGGTCGCCGTCACCCGATGCGTCTGCGCAAAGAAAGCGGCATCTGGGAACTGTTCATCCCCGGCGCGCAGCATGGTCAGCTCTACAAATATGAGATGATTGACGCCAACGGCAACCTGCGGGTTAAGGCCGACCCTTACGCCTTTGAAGCGCAGATGCGTCCGGAAACGGCCTCGCTCATTTGCGGTCTGCCCGAAAAAGTGGAACAAACCGAGGCGCGTAAAAAAGCCAACCAGTTCGACGCGCCAATCTCCATCTATGAAGTGCATCTGGGCTCGTGGCGTCGACATACCGACAATAATTTCTGGCTGAGCTACCGCGAACTCGCCGATCAGCTCATCCCGTACGTGAAATGGATGGGGTTCACCCATATCGAGCTGATGCCGGTGAACGAGCATCCGTTTGACGGCAGTTGGGGCTACCAGCCTACCGGTCTTTATGCGCCAACGCGTCGTTTCGGCACGCGCGATGATTTCCGTTATTTCGTGAACGCCGCGCATCAGGCGGGTCTGAACGTGATCCTGGACTGGGTGCCGGGCCACTTCCCGTCAGATGATTTTGCGCTGGCCGAATTTGATGGCACCAAACTGTACGAACATAGCGACCCGCGCGAAGGGTATCACCAGGACTGGAATACGCTTATCTACAACTATGGTCGTCGTGAGGTCAGTAACTATCTGGTGGGTAACGCCCTGTACTGGATTGAACGCTTTGGTATTGACGCCCTGCGCGTGGATGCCGTGGCGTCGATGATCTATCGCGATTACAGTCGCAAAGAGGGCGAGTGGATCCCCAACGAATTTGGCGGCCGCGAAAACCTGGAAGCGATTGAATTTCTGCGCAACACCAACCGCATTCTCGGTGAGCAGGTACCGGGAGCGGTGAGCATGGCGGAAGAGTCGACGGATTTCGCCGGCGTCTCTCGTCCTCAGGATATGGGCGGCCTGGGCTTCTGGTACAAGTGGAACCTCGGCTGGATGCACGACACCCTCGATTACATGAAGCTGGATCCGATTCATCGTCAGTATCATCAGGATAAGCTGACTTTCGGCATGCTCTACAACTACACCGAAAACTTTGTTCTGCCGCTGTCGCATGACGAAGTGGTACACGGTAAGAAATCGATCCTTGACCGTATGCCGGGCGACGCGTGGCAAAAATTTGCCAACCTGCGCGCCTATTACGGTTGGATGTGGGCCTTCCCGGGCAAGAAATTGCTGTTTATGGGCAACGAATTTGCTCAGGGACGCGAGTGGAACCATGATGCCAGCCTCGACTGGCACCTGCTTGAGGGCGGCGACAACTGGCACCACGGTGTACAGCGGTTGGTACGCGACCTCAACCAGACCTACCGTTACCACAAAGCGTTGCATGAACTCGACTTTGATTCCTACGGCTTTGAATGGCTGGTGGTAGATGACAACGAACGTTCGGTACTGGCGTTTGTCCGCCGCGACAAGGTCGGGAATGAAATTATCGTCGTCAGTAACTTCACGCCGGTGCCGCGTCACGGTTATCGCTTTGGCGTCAATCAGCCGGGTAAATGGCGCGAAATTCTCAATACCGATTCAATGCACTATCACGGCAGCAATGCCGGGAACGGCGGAGCGGTACATACCGATGAGATTTCCAGCCACGGACGCCCGCAATCGCTGAGTCTGACCCTGCCGCCGCTGTCGACAATCTGGCTGGTGCGGGAGGCGGAATGACGCAACTGGTTGCCGGCAACGCCACACCGCATGGCGCAACGTATGACGGACATGGCGTGAATTTCACGCTCTTTTCCGCGCATGCTGAGCGCGTTGAACTGTGTGTGTTTGACGCGTCAGGCAATGAGCAGCGCTACGACCTGCCAGCGCGCACCGGGGATGTCTGGCACGGTTATCTGGCTGGCGCCCGTCCCGGTCTGCGCTATGGCTACCGCGTGCATGGCCCGTGGCAGCCCGCGCAGGGGCACTGGTTTAATCCGGCGAAGCTGCTGATTGATCCCTGCGCGCGTCGCGTAGAGGGCGACCTGAAAGATGACCCGCTGATGCATGCGGGTTATGACCAGCCGGATCATCGCGATAACGCCACCATTGCGCCGAAGTGCGTGGTGACAGCCGATCGCTATGACTGGGAAGACGATGCCCCACCGCGCACGCCGTGGGGCAACACCGTGGTCTATGAAGCGCACGTCAAAGGATTAACCTGTCTGCATCCGCAGATCCCGCCGGAGATTCGCGGTACGTATAAAGCGCTCGGTCATCCGGTGATGATCAACTACCTGAAGCATTTGGGTATTACCGCGCTGGAACTGCTGCCCGTGGCGCATTTCGCCAGTGAACCGCGTTTACAACGGTTGGGGCTGTCGAACTACTGGGGCTACAACCCCGTTGCGCTGTTTGCACTGCATCCGAGCTATGCCTGCTCGCCAGAGACGGCGCTGGACGAATTCCGCGATGCCGTTAAGGCGCTGCACAACGCGGGTATTGAGGTCATCCTCGACATTGTGCTCAATCACAGTGCTGAGCTGGATCTGGACGGACCGCTCATCTCCCTGCGCGGAATCGACAACCGTAGCTATTATTGGATCAGAGAGGATGGCGATTATCACAACTGGACCGGTTGCGGTAACACGCTCAATCTCAGCCATCCTGGCGTGGTGGAGTATGCCCTTGAATGTCTGCGTTACTGGGTCGAAACCTGCCACGTTGATGGTTTTCGATTTGACCTGGCATCGGTGATGGGGCGCACGCCGGCGTTTCGCCAGGATGCGCCGTTGTTTACCGCCATCAAACAGTGCCCGGTACTGTCCGCCGTTAAGCTTATCGCTGAACCGTGGGATATCGGGGCTGGCGGGTATCAGGTGGGGAATTTCCCCGCGCCGTTCGCTGAGTGGAACGATCATTTTCGCGATGCGTCACGCCGTTTCTGGCTACAGCGCAATCTGTCGCTTGGTGAGTTTGCCGGGCGCTTTGCGGCCTCCAGCGACGTGTTTAAGCGGGATGGGCGCAAACCTTCTGCTTCCATCAATCTGGTCACCGCGCATGACGGTTTTACGCTCAGAGACTGCGTTTGCTTCAATCAGAAACACAATGAGGCAAACGGAGAGGAAAATCGGGACGGAACCGACAATAACCATAGCAATAATCATGGTAAAGAAGGATTAGGCGGCACTCTGGAGGTCGTCGAACGTCGACGCGACAGCATTCATGCGTTGCTGACGACGCTTTTACTTTCTCAGGGAACGCCAATGTTGCTGGCCGGTGATGAACATGGACACAGTCAGCATGGCAACAACAACGCCTACTGTCAGGACAATGCGTTGACCTGGCTGGACTGGTCGCAGGCGAGCGGGGGATTAATCGATTTTACCGCCGCATTGATAAAACTGCGCCAGCAAATCCCGGCGCTGGTGGGAGACCATTGGTGGGAAGAGGGAGATGGCAACGTGCGCTGGCTTAACCGCCACGCGCAACCATTGAGTGCGGATGAGTGGCAAAACGGGCCAATGCAGATGCAAATCCTGCTGTCGGACCGTTTTCTTATTGCTATCAATGCCGCGCTTGATACCGCTGAAATTGTTTTACCTGAAGGGGAATGGCGTGCTGTTCCCCCCTTTGCCGGAGTGGATAATCCGGTAATTACGGCTGTCTGGCCGGGACCTGCGCACGGACTGTGTGTGTTCCAGAGATGATCAAAAAGGAGTTAGTCATGGTGAGTTTAGAGAAGAATGACCGTTTAATGTTGGCGCGCCAGTTGCCGTTGAAATCTGTTGCCCTGATTCTGGCTGGAGGACGTGGCACCCGTCTGAAAGATTTAACCAACAAGCGCGCAAAGCCGGCCGTTCACTTTGGTGGTAAGTTTCGTATTATCGATTTTGCGTTATCCAACTGTATTAACTCCGGGATCCGCCGTATTGGCGTCATCACACAATATCAGTCTCATACTCTGGTACAGCATATTCAGCGTGGTTGGTCATTCTTCAGCGAGGAGATGAATGAATTCGTCGATTTGCTGCCTGCCCAGCAGAGAATGCAGGGCGAAAACTGGTATCGCGGCACGGCAGATGCGGTGACGCAAAACCTCGATATCATCCGTCGTTATAAGGCGGAATATGTGGTGATCCTGGCGGGTGACCATATCTATAAGCAAGACTATTCGCGCATGCTGATCGACCACGTAGAGAAAGGCGCGCGCTGCACCGTGGCCTGTATGCCGGTGCCGATCGAAGAGGCCAGCGCGTTCGGCGTAATGGCGGTCGATGAAAACGAGAAGATCATTGAATTCGTGGAGAAACCGGCCAACCCGCCCGCAATGCCAGGCGATGCCACGAAATCCCTCGCCAGTATGGGGATCTACATTTTTGATGCCGATTACCTCTATGAGTTGCTGGAAAAGGACGACGGCGACGACGGCTCCAGCCATGACTTCGGCAAAGATATCATTCCGACCGTCACCAAAGCTGGCATGGCTTATGCACATCCCTTCCCGTTGTCCTGCGTCCAGTCGGATCCTGAGTCCGAGCCGTACTGGCGTGATGTCGGAACGCTGGAAGCGTACTGGAAAGCGAACCTCGATCTGGCATCCGTGACCCCAGAACTGGATATGTACGATCAGAACTGGCCGATTCGCACCCACATGGAATCGCTTCCGCCGGCAAAATTTGTGCAGGACCGCTCGGGCAGCCACGGCATGACGCTGAACTCGCTGGTTTCTGGCGGCTGTATTATTTCCGGTTCAGTGGTCGTGCAGTCCGTTCTGTTCCCGCGCGTGCGGGTGAATTCATTCTGTAATATTGATTCGGCAGTGTTGTTACCTGAAGTCTGGGTCGGCCGCTCATGTCGCCTGCGTCGCTGTATTATCGATCGCGCCTGCGTTATCCCTGAAGGCATGGTGATTGGTGAAAATGCGGAAGAAGATGCCCGTCGCTTCTATCGTTCCGAGGAAGGCATTGTGCTGGTGACGCGCGAAATGCTGCGCAAACTGCAGGTCAAACAGGAGTGAGAATGCAGGTTTTACATGTATGTTCGGAAATGTTTCCCCTGTTGAAGACAGGGGGTCTGGCAGATGTGATTGGCGCGTTGCCGGCAGCGCAAATCGCGGATGGTGTGGATGCCCGCGTTCTGCTGCCCGCGTTCCCCGACATTCGTCGGGGCATCACGGATGCGCAAGTGGTCAGTCGCCGCGACACCTTCGCGGGCAGGATTAGCCTGCTGTTTGGTCATTACAACGGCGTGGGCATTTACCTGATTGATGCCCCGCATCTCTACGATCGTCCGGGGAGTCCGTATCACGATACGAACCTGTTTGCCTACACCGATAACGTGCTGCGTTTTGCACTGTTGGGATGGGTTGGATGTGAAATGGCCTGTGGGCTTGATCCATTCTGGCGCCCGGATGTGGTGCACGCGCACGACTGGCATGCCGGCCTGGCGCCTGCGTATCTGGCCGCGCGTGGACGTCCGGCGAAATCGGTATTTACCGTGCACAACCTGGCGTATCAGGGCATGTTTTATGCACAGCATATGAATGACATCCAACTGCCATGGTCGTTCTTTAACATGCATGGCCTGGAGTTTAACGGTCAGATTTCATTCCTGAAGGCCGGCCTGTACTACGCCGACCATATTACGGCGGTTAGCCCGACCTACGCGCGGGAGATTACCGAGCCGCAGTTTGCCTACGGTATGGAAGGACTGCTGCAGCAGCGCCATCGTGAAGGGCGTCTTTCCGGCGTTCTGAACGGGGTTGACGAGAAAATCTGGAGTCCGGAGACGGATCTCTTGCTGGCGTCGCGCTATACGCGTGATTCACTGGAAGAGAAGGCGGAAAACAAACGCCAGTTGCAGATAGCGATGGGACTGAAGGTGAATGACAAGGTTCCGTTGTTTGCCGTCGTCAGCCGACTGACCAGCCAGAAGGGGCTGGATCTGGTGCTGGAGGCGCTGCCGGGACTTCTGGAGCAGGGCGGACAACTGGCGCTGCTGGGGGCGGGCGATCCGGTGCTGCAGGAAGGTTTCCTTGCTGCCGCTGCGGAGTATCCTGGTCAGGTTGGCGTACAGATTGGCTATCACGAAGCGTTTTCGCACCGCATTATGGGCGGCGCGGACGTTATTCTGGTGCCGAGTCGCTTTGAGCCGTGCGGCTTAACGCAACTCTACGGACTGAAGTACGGCACGCTGCCGCTGGTACGGCGTACCGGTGGACTGGCTGACACGGTGTCCGACAGTTCGCTGGAAAACCTTGCCGATGGCATCGCCAGCGGGTTTGTGTTTGAGGACAGCAACGCCTGGTCTCTGCTGCGGGCCATCCGGCGCGCATTCGTGCTGTGGTCTCGACCTTCGCTCTGGCGGTTTGTGCAACGGCAAGCGATGGCGATGGATTTTAGCTGGCAAGTCGCGGCGAAGTCATACCGCGAGCTTTACTATCGCTTGAAATAGATATTCAGGAATCATCATTATGAATGCTCCATTTACCTATGCATCGCCG
This sequence comes from Citrobacter sp. Ct235, assembly GCF_030332305.1. Lineage (NCBI taxonomy): Bacteria > Pseudomonadati > Pseudomonadota > Gammaproteobacteria > Enterobacterales > Enterobacteriaceae > Citrobacter > Citrobacter sp. Ct235. The sequence goes on along the minus strand of NZ_JAOWIC010000041.1, from coordinate 95,425 downwards.
ACTCTGAGCGTAGAAGCGCTTAAGCACTCTATTGCTTACAAGCTGATGTTCACGATTGGTAAAGACCCGGTTATTGCCAATAAACATGAATGGCTGAACGCGACGCTGTTTGCGGTGCGCGATCGTCTTGTGGAGCGCTGGCTGCGTTCTAACCGTGCCCAACTGTCACAGGAAACGCGCCAGGTTTATTACCTGTCGATGGAGTTCCTGATTGGGCGTACCCTTTCCAATGCGCTGTTATCCTTAGGGATTTATGACGATGTCCAGGGCGCACTGGAAGCGATGGGGTTAGATCTTGAAGAGCTCATCGATGAAGAAAACGATCCGGGTCTCGGTAACGGTGGCCTCGGGCGACTGGCGGCCTGTTTCCTCGATTCGCTGGCAACCTTAGGGCTGCCGGGGCGCGGCTACGGCATCCGCTACGACTACGGGATGTTTAAGCAGAACATTGTCGATGGACGACAGAAAGAGTCTCCCGATTACTGGCTGGAATACGGCAACCCGTGGGAATTTAAACGCCATAACACGCGGTACAAAGTCCGCTTTGGCGGGCGTATTCAGCAGGAAGGCAAGAAAACGCGCTGGCTTGAAACCGAAGAGATCCTCGCGGTTGCGTACGATCAGATTATCCCCGGTTATGATACAGACGCTACCAACACGTTGCGTCTGTGGAATGCGCAGGCCAGTAGCGAAATCAACCTCGGTAAATTCAACCAGGGGGATTACTTCGCCGCAGTGGAAGATAAAAACCACTCTGAGAACGTGTCGCGCGTACTGTATCCGGATGACTCCACCTACTCCGGGCGCGAACTGCGTCTGCGTCAGGAGTATTTCCTGGTCTCCTCTACGATACAGGATATCCTGAGCCGTCACTATCAGCTGCACAAAACCTACGACAACCTCGCGGATAAGATTGCCATTCACCTGAATGATACACACCCGGTGCTGTCAATTCCGGAACTGATGCGACTGTTGATCGATGAGCATCAGTTCTCCTGGGACGACGCGTTTGAAGTGTGCTGTCAGGTCTTTTCCTACACCAACCACACGCTGATGAGCGAAGCGCTGGAAACCTGGCCGGTGGATATGCTGGGTAAAATCCTGCCGCGCCACCTGCAGATCATCTTTGAAATTAACGACTACTTCCTGAAAACGTTGCAGGAGCAGTATCCGAACGATACTGGTCTGCTGGGACGGGCGTCGATTATTGACGAGTCCAACGGTCGTCGCGTGCGTATGGCGTGGCTGGCGGTCGTGGTGAGTCATAAGGTGAACGGTGTTTCCGAATTGCACTCTAACCTGATGGTTCAGTCGCTGTTCGCGGATTTTGCGACCATCTTCCCGACCCGTTTCTGCAACGTGACGAATGGTGTGACGCCGCGCCGCTGGCTGGCGCTGGCGAACCCGCCGCTTTCCGGGGTTCTGGACGAGAACATTGGCCGTACATGGCGTACCGATCTGAGCCAACTGCATGAACTCGAACAGCACTGCGATTTCCCGCTGGTCAATCATGCGGTACGTCAGGCGAAGCTGGAAAACAAAAAGCGGCTGGCAAACTATATTGCGCAGCAACTCAACGTGGTGGTGAATCCGAAATCGCTGTTTGATGTCCAGATCAAGCGCATTCATGAGTACAAGCGTCAGTTAATGAATGTGCTGCATGTGATTACGCGCTACAACCGCATTAAGGCCAACCCTGATGCGCAGTGGGTGCCGCGGGTGAATATTTTTGCCGGTAAGGCCGCATCGGCCTATTACATGGCGAAGCACATCATTCACCTGATTAATGACGTTGCGAAGGTCATCAATAACGATCCGCAGATTGGCGATAAGCTGAAGATCGTGTTTATCCCCAACTACAGCGTGAGCCTGGCGCAGTTGATCATTCCGGCGGCGGATTTGTCCGAGCAGATTTCACTGGCGGGGACGGAAGCCTCCGGCACCAGCAACATGAAGTTTGCGCTGAACGGCGCATTGACTATCGGTACGCTGGACGGGGCGAACGTGGAGATGCTGGAACACGTTGGCGAAGAGAACATCTTTATCTTTGGTAACACGGCGGAAGAGGTCGAAGAACTGCGCAGGCAGGGCTATAAGCCGCGTGAGTATTACGAAAAAGATGAGGAACTGCATCAGGTGCTGACGCAAATCGGCAGCGGCATGTTCAGTCCACAAGAGCCTGGACGCTATCGTGATTTGGTGGACTCGCTGATCAACTTTGGTGACCACTATCAGGTGCTGGCGGACTACCGCAGCTATGTTGATTGTCAGGACAAGGTGGACGAGTTGTATGGTCGCCCGGAAGAGTGGACCGCCAAAGCGATGCTCAATATCGCCAACATGGGCTATTTCTCCTCTGACAGGACCATCAAGGAGTATGCTGACACCATCTGGCATATTGATCCGGTGCGGTTGTAAGTTGTCACGTTAACAAAAGGAGCCCCCGGGCTCCTTTTTTGTGCGCGGTGATGGCGCATTGATATGGAATAATAACCGTCTGCTGGTGTATAGTGTCCGAGGAATTAATTATAATTAATTGATAAATTTATGAAAAAAATCACAACATCGATTCCCGCCCTCGACAAAATTATGCGCGTCTTCGCTTATCTGATGGAATGTGATGGCGCAACGTTCACGCAGATTCATCAGAATTCAGGGATCGCAAAAAGTAGCACCTCCTCTTTACTGACGGGCATGGTTGCGCATGGCTTATTGCGTCAGGAAAAAGACAAATACTATTTGGGGTTACGTCTCTACGAATTAGGGAATAAAGCCGCACAACAGTACGATATTAAAAAAATAGCGTTGCCGGTGCTGGAAGAAATTCGCGATGCGACAGGCTTAACCTGTCATCTTGGCGTGCTTGAGGGCGACTCCCCCATTTATCTTCTCAAGCTCGAAAGCCCACAGGCGATTGTGATACGCAGTTGGGAAGGTAAGCGCCTTTCGCTGCATAGTTCCGGTCTGGGGAAAGTGCTGATTGCCTGGCTTAATTCGGAAGACCTGGATGAACTGCTGCCGCCCGATCAGGTTCTGACGCGCTATACCGAAACGACGATTACCGATGTGAATATCCTGAAGCAGGAATTAGCCGGGATCCGTCAGCGTGGCTGGGGCTATGATAACGAAGAAGATTCTTTGGGCGTGCGTTGCATCGCTGTGCCCATATTTAATGCCGAAGGAAAGGTAGTGGCGGCATTGAGCGTATCCGGTGTGGCGTTCCAGATCCCGGATGAAAAACGAGAAGCGCTTGCCACACAAATGATGGATGCCAGTCGTCGCCTGTCGTCGATGCTGCGCTAGTCTTTTCGCCGGGATGGGGAAAGAAAAGGCGGGCGTTAAGCCCGCTGATCAGGGTTACAATCCGGCGCGCTGTAAAACCTTTTTCAGGCTGGCGATGTGGGCCTCATTTGCCGGCTGCACTGGCGGCATGACCTCTACCGGGATATCAATGCCGCTGAGCTGAATGGCTTTTTTGATAATTCCGAAGAAAGGGGTATCCAGACTGTAAATGGTTGATAACGCGGAGAGTCTGCGTTGCAGGTGGAACAGGGTCTCATACTCTTTTTCGCACCAGGCGCGATAAATTCCACAGGTTAATTGTGGAGCAAAGTTAGCCGTCGCCGGGATCCCGCCATTTCCCCCCATAATCAACGTGTCCATCATATATTCATCGTAACCAGAGAAAATAACAAACTCAGGGCGAACCGGTCGTACGGTATTGATGATTTCGCGAATATGACTAATGTTATCCACCGTATCTTTTATGCCAATGATATTGGGAATGTCATGCGCTAGTCGGGTAATTAAATCAATACTGAGATCCTGGCCGGTGAGCGCCGGAAAGTTATAGAGAATAACCGGCGTTTTGATGCTTTCTGCAACGGTTTTGAAATGATGATAAATATAATCATCGGTCAGCCTGGCATAATAAGGATTGAGGACCAGGACGGCATCCACTTCCAGACGGTCGGCATGCAGACCGTAATCAATAACGTCTTGCGTGCAGGTACTGCTGATCCCTAACAGCACGGGAATTCGATGATTGATATGTTTAACACAAAACTCGGCGGCTTCCAGACGCTGCTCTTTTGTCATGTGGCAGAACTCACCGCCGCTGCCAAGCAATAATACACCGTTTACCTGGTTCGCAATAAGGTGGTCGAGTAAGGTTGCCATCCCTTTTTTATCTAGCTCTCCCTGCGCATTAACAATGGTGGGAACTGGCGGAAAGACACCGTTGAATTTTTCTGTTTGCATAATGAGTTTATCCTTAAAAGCAGGTGGGCTGGCAATCATGCCGCCCACCAGGGACGTTATTTAATCCAGGCTCCCGCCATTAATGAGGTTGCGTTGGTCGTAAATTGCTTAAAGACGCCGCGTCGGTTTGAATAATCCGGTTTCGTCCAGTTTTCCTGACGGCGTTCAAGACAGTGCTGAATTTCTTCTTCCGTTTTGTACTCTCCGTGAATGCCAACAATGTTGAGCTTGCGTCCTTTGACGTCCATTTCGATGAGGTCACCGTCTTCGACAAGTGCAATGGGACCGCCATCGGCCGCTTCCGGAGAAACATGGCCGACGCAAGGACCGCTGGTTGCGCCGGAGAAACGACCATCGGTAATCAGGGCGACTTTGCCATCAAGACGTTTGTCATAAACAATCGCGTCTGTGGTCATGAGCATTTCCGGTGCTCCCGAACCTTTAGCCCCTTCATAACGAATAAAAATGACATCACCCGGTTCGATGTGGTTATGAATAATGGCTTGCTGGGCATCCTCTTCCGAATTGAAGACGCGTGCGGGGCCGATATGGTGGTGCATATCTGGCGCACAGGCGGCGTATTTGATAACCGCGCCTTCCGGCGCGATATTGCCTTTTAGCACGGCAATCGACCCTTTCTTGGTCGCGTTTTCCGGTTTACGGATCACCTCTTCCGGGCTGACCCGATAATTACTCAGATAGCCGTGGTTGCGGGTAAAGAAACCGGACTGATGGAGCATCTCCAGGTTTTCACCCAGCGTCCGGCCTGTCACCGTCAGGACATCCAGATCCAGATAGTCGCGTAGATACCATTGCACCATCGGTACGCCGCCCGCGAACCACATCATTTCTGTGACGTACTGGCCGCTGGGTTGAATATTGGTGAGGTAAGGGATCTCATTGTTTATCTGGTCAAACAGTTCAGGTTTCAGCTCCCAACCCAGTTCATGGGCGATTGCCGGGAGATGGATCATGGCGTTGGTACTCCCGCCGATGGCGGCATGGACCTTAATGGCGTTTTCAAAGGCGGCAGGGGTGAGAATCTTATGCGTCGTGATATTTTTCTCTGCCAGGTATAACGCCTGATGACCGGCGCTCCGTGCGATGCGACGAATCTCCGCCAGCGTGGAGGGCAGTAACGCGCTTCCCGGTAGGGCAAGGCCCAGCGCTTCAGACATGCACTGCATCGTGCTGGCGGTGCCCATAAACTGGCAGGCACCTGCCGTTGGGCAACCGCACTGCTGCATGGCCTCTACCTGCTGAATGCCTATCTCGCCTTTCTTGAGTTTGGCGGTAATCCCTCCGAGATCGGACGTACTCATATTCGGCGCCGGACGCATTGAGCCGCCGGGAATATGTAGCATCGGTAGATTCAGGCGCGCCGCGGCGATCAAATGCGCCGGGATCGATTTATCACAGCTAGAAATCAGGATACCGGCATCGTAAGGCACGACGGAGGCATGGATTTCGACCATGTTCGCGATAGCCTCGCGGGAGGCTAAAATATAGTTCATCCCATCATGACCCTGGCCCCAGCCATCACAAATATCGGTCACGTGATGACGAACGGCACGACCGCCGCTTTCGTGAATGCCTAAAACGGCTTCATCGCCCAGATGATTAAGATGAAAGCTACCGGGATGACTTTCGCCATAGCAGTCATCCACCAGAACCTGCAGTTTATTGACATCTTCTTTGGTGTAATTCATCCCCAGACGCAGGGCGTCCAGTTGTGACCACAGGTCACGGGCGTGTTGGCATTTCTGACTCATTTGGCGATTCCTTCTTGTTTGAGCGACGTCTCAGGCGCCGATGCATGATGAGGATTGCTACTGCCTGCTGGACGGGCGGTAACCGACGGTAGGCTGAACAGCAGCGCGACAGCGATGAGGAGTGCGGCTACCAGCACCGTCATCCCCGCCGTTTGGGAGAACGTGACGGTTAACAAGCCCACCAGATAAGGGCCAATAAAGCCGCCGATGTTGCCTAATGCGTTGATGGTGCCGCGTACGCCGCCCAGCACGTTGGGGGCGAAGAGTAATGGCGGCAATGTCCAGAACGGTCCCGCATAGGCCTGCAGGAAGAAGCCGCAGATGACCATCATGCCGTACGCCAGCCAGACGTTATCTTTCAATAGCAGGGAGAGCGCGAGGCAGGCGGCAAAGCCCAGCAATGGGATTGCCGTGTAGAGGCGGCGATTCATGGTTTTGTCACACCATTTGGCAATGTAGTACTGGCCGACGATGCACAAAATGTACGGTGCCGCAGTCAGTAAGCCGACGATAGTCATTCCGCTGCCGGTCAGGTGTTTAATCAGGTTTGGCATCCAGAGGGCGAAGCCGTAGAAACCAACCTGCACGAAGAAATAGATGCCGATCAGCTTCCATAAGTTAATGCTGCTCAGGACATTGCGGATACTGCTTGCCTCGCCCCCGATCGTCAGCGCGCGATCGGCCTGCAATTTCTGTTCGATCCAGGCGCGCTCTTTAGGATCCAGCCATTTGGCCTGATGAGGATGGTCAGAGACCAACGGCAGCCAGACGAACAGCAGACCGAGTGAGAGTAACCCCTCGATGACGAACATTTCTCGCCAGCCATAGGTTTCGATAAGCCAACCGGAAAGCGGTCCGGTGATGATCGACGCCACGGCAAGGTTCATCTGGAAATAGGCAATCGCCCTTGCGCGTTCTTCATTGGGGAACCAGTGACCAATCAACGCCAGGATGGCGGGATAGACCGCACCCTCAGCGACGCCAAGGATAAAGCGGATAATCAGCAACTGGGTAGGGGTCTGGACGAAGCCGGTCAGCAGCGCGAAGCCGCCCCATGCGACGATAGTCCAGGCGATCAATTTCTTGGCGCTTAATCGTTCCGCGATTTGACCGCCGGGGATTTGCAAAAAGATATAACCAATAAAGAAAATGCCAGCGACCAGACCGGCAAACGAAGCGGTCATTCCCAGGTCTTCTTCCATTCCCCCCGCAATCCCAATCGCGATGTTCGTCCTGTCCATGTAAGCCACGATATAAACGAGGATGGTGGCTGGAATGATGTGTAGCCAGCGTCCTCGCGTAGTCGGTTTATCGAGTTCAATGCTCATTAGCGCATCCCTTAATAGTAGAGGTAATTTGTTCTGTATATAGAACTATTGTTCTGTATACAAATACTATGAGGGGATAAATTTTGAGCGTCAATTCCATATTGTCAACAAGGTTATGTTTTGTGATTTGCTTCATATCCTGTTGCAAAAACCGCAGAAACGCGTTCCCTTGCTAAAAACAGGCCAGTTTTCCGGGGAAGCATCAAAACTGTGTCACTCTTCACAGGATGAAGCTTTCTACTGATTTGTCGGTTGTGTGCGTCAGAGAACTTGCAATAAATTCCATATAAAGAATCAACGTTCCGTATATTGAACTTTAATGGTAAGGAGAATTTGAATGGTCACAACGGCAATATTTCCGTCTCGCTATGTTCAGGGAAAGGGCGCATTGACAACGCATCTGCCTCAGGAGCTTGCCTCTTTAGGGCATAAAGCGCTTATTTTACAAGACCCTGTGGTTTACGAGAGATATCAGGATACGCTCGCGTCGGCACTTCACGGCGTGGTTGATTTTGAAATTGAGGTTTTCAATAGCGAATGCAGCGATGAAGAGATCGCCAGAATTTCTGCGCGTGCGCAGCAAGTCGGGGCGGATGTTATTGTGGGTATGGGCGGGGGTAAAACATTAGACACCGCCAAAGCGACAGGGGCAAGTTTGCGTCTTCCTATTGCCGTCGTTCCCACGCTTGCCTCAACGGATGCCCCCTGCAGCTCATTAGTCGTCATCTATACACAGGAAGGTCAATTCAAACGCTATCTGATGATCCCCCGTAATCCCACGTTGGTGTTGGTGGACAGCGCCATTATCGCCGCCGCGCCGGTGCGTTTCTTAATCTCCGGAATGGGGGATGCGTTGGCGACCTGGTTTGAAGCCGAGGACTGTCGAATAAAAGGGGCCGGGAATATGACATCCCGTCCAGGCCCTATGACGGCTTTTGAGCTGGCCCGCTTCTGTTACAACACGCTGATGCGCTATGGTCGTTCGGCAAAGCTGGCCTGTGAGCAGCACCAGGTTACGCCAGCGCTGGAACATGTGATTGAAGCCAATACGCTGTTATCCGGGCTCGGTTTTGAAAGTGGAGGACTGGCGGCAGCGCATGCTATTCATAATGGTTTAACCGTACTTCCCGCAACACATCAGTACTGGCACGGTGAAAAAGTGGCCTTTGGTACGCTGGCAATGCTGGTGTTAACCGACAGGGCTCCTGAACTTGTCGAAGAGGTCTATCAGTTCTGTGAGGACGTGGGGCTACCGACAACGCTGGCAGATATTGGTCTGGCTGACGTCAACGATAAAGAGCTACTGGCAGTGGCACAGGCAGCCTGTCAGGTGGGAGAAACGATGCATAATGAACCCTGCGAAATTACGCCTGAAGCGGTACTTGCTGCATTACGAACGGCAGATGCGCTTGGACAAGCGCGGAAGCGGAAAATGAAGTCACTCTGAAAGTAATAAAACGCCCGGTAGCGCGTGTCTATCGGGCGTAATGTCATTTAAGACGCCAGTGAAAGCTGATGTTTCTCGACGTACTCCGCCAGCCACTGGGTCATGCGGGACTGCTGTTCGGCGTTGAGCCACATGCCTTCTTTCGTACGGCGCCACAGCGCATCATCCGCGCGGCGAACCCATTCGTGGTCCACCAGATATTTCAGTTCTGCTTCGTAGAATTCATGACCGAAGTCTTCGCCCAGGTCTGCGACCGTTGTCGCTTCACCGAGGATCCACTCCGTGTTGCTGCCGTAGGTACGCGAGTAGTGGCGCGCCAGTGATTCCGTCAGGAACGGATAGCGACGGCGCAGTTTTGCCGCGTAGTCTTCGCGATCGCCACCGATTTCACCGCCTGGCAGCACGCAGTCTTTGGTCCATGCCGGGCCAATGCCCTGATAGTACGACGACAGTTTCTCCATCGCGTGCTCGGCGAGCTTACGGTAGGTGGTCAGCTTACCGCCGAAGACGGAAAGCAGCGGCGCTTTGCCGTTTTCATCATGAATATCCAGCGTGTAGTCACGGGTGATGGCCTGCGGCGAATCCGACTCGTCGTCGCACAGCGGACGCACGCCGGAATAGGTCCAGACGATATCGTCGCGACCGAGCGGTTTCTTAAAGTGTGCGTTGTACACTTTGAGCAGGTAATTGATTTCACTTTCGTCAATTTTCACCGCTTTCGGGTCGCCGTTATATTCAACGTCAGTGGTGCCGATGATCGAGAATTCATCCATCCACGGAATGACAAACACAATGCGCTTATCTTCGTTTTGCAGGATATAAGCCTGTTTCTGGGTGTGGACGCGCGGCACCACAATGTGGCTGCCTTTGATCAGGCGAATACCATACGGTGAAGGCAGATGCATGCCTTCGTCGAAAAATTCTTTCACCCACGGACCGGTGGCATTGACCAGTCCCCGTGCCTGCCAGGTGAATTTCTTACCGGTATCGATATCTTCGGCTTCGACTACCCACAGACCGTTTTCGCGACGCGCAGAGGTTGCCCGAGTGCGGGTTAACACTTCCCCACCTTTACGCACCACCATCTGAGCATTGGCCAGCACCAGACGCGCATCGTCTACCCAGCAGTCAGAATATTCGAAACCGCGCACGATTTCGGGTTTCAGTACGGACTCTGCGCCAAAACGCAAACCGGAAGAACCCGGCAAGCTGGTGCGTTTGCCCAGATGATCGTACATAAACAGACCAATGCGAATCATCCATGCCGGACGCAGGTGCGGACGATGCGGCAGACGAAAGCGCATCGGGAAGGCGATGTGCGGCGCCATTTTCAGCAGCACTTCGCGCTCAGCCAGCGCTTCGCTCACCAGCCGAAATTCGTAGTGTTCCAGGTAGCGCAGGCCACCGTGGATGAGTTTAGAACTGGCAGAGGAGGTTGCGCACGCAAGATCCTGCGCTTCCAGCATCAGCACGGATAAACCGCGTCCAGCGGCATCTGCCGCGATACCGGCACCGTTGATGCCTCCCCCTATCACAATCAGATCTTTGGTTTCCATGCTGCCCTCGTGCACTTTCGTTATAGCTCATAAATGTTCGTTATCGAGCATAATAGCAAAGAAACGCGCCATTGGTAACATCGAATAAACAATTTACAGTGATACATATAACATTATGGCGTTTCACTCCCGTGGGGACGTAAACTAGGGGGCAACATGCCGAAAACGTCTCACCTGCACTATTACCTGCACTATTACCTGCACTATAAAGAAGAGAATGTATGGAACAGTTTGAATGTATTAATGTTGAAGAAGCGCACCAGAAGCTGCATCGGGGCGCGGCGGTACTGGTGGATATCCGCGATCCGCAAAGTTTTGCAATGGGCCATACTCCCCAGGCATTTCATCTGACGAACGACACGCTGGGTTCATTTATGCGCGATCATGATTTCGATACGGTGGTCATGGTTATGTGCTACCACGGCAACAGCAGCAAAGGCGCGGCGCAATATTTGCTCCAGCAGGGCTATGACGCGGTCTACAGCATAGATGGTGGATTTGACGCCTGGCATCGTCATTTTCCCGCAGAGGTGGCATACGGCTCGTAAGCCTTTATACTGTCCTCTTTTGTACGGATTAAGCGACAGCAACAATGTTGATGATTACCTCTTTTGCTAACCCCCGCGTGGCGCAGGCCTTTGTTGATTACATGGCGACGCAGGGCGTTATCCTGACCATTCAACAACATCATCAAAGCGATGTCTGGCTGGCGGATGAAACGCAGGCCGAACGTGTGCATGCGGAGCTGGCGCGTTTTCTGGAGAATCCCGGCGATCCGCGTTATCTCGCGGCCAGCTGGCAGTCCGGTCATACCGGCAGTGGACTTCATTACCGCCGTTTCCCGTTTTTAGCCACACTGCGTGAGCGGGCGGGTCCGGTCACCTGGCTGATAATGGCAGCCTGCATTCTGGTGTTTATCGTCATGAACATCGTTGGCGATCAAACCGTGATGATGTGGCTGGCCTGGCCGTTCGACCCGTCATTACAGTTTGATGTCTGGCGCTACTTCACGCACGCCTTCATGCACTTTTCACTGATGCACATTCTCTTCAACCTGCTGTGGTGGTGGTATCTTGGCGGTGCGGTTGAAAAACGTTTAGGCAGCGGCAAACTGATTGTGATTACGGTCATCAGCGCCTTGCTGAGCGGATATGTACAGCACAAGTTTAGCGGCCCGTGGTTCGGCGGGCTTTCCGGTGTCGTCTACGCGCTGATGGGCTACGTCTGGCTGCGCGGTGAGCGCGATCCGCAAAGCGGGATCTATCTGCAACGCGGGTTGATTATTTTCGCGCTGATTTGGATCGTCGCCGGATGGTTTGATTTGTTTGGGATGTCGATGGCCAATGGCGCACATATCGCCGGGCTGGCAGTTGGGTTGGCAATGGCGTTCGCGGATACTTTAAATGCGCGAAAACGAACATAGTTCCAGGGAATAACAATGAAACAAACACAACGACATGATGCAATCATTGAGCTGGTAAAAAAACAGGGATACGTCAGTACGGAAGAGTTGGTGGAGCATTTCTCCGTCAGCCCACAAACCATTCGCCGGGATCTCAACGACCTGGCCGATCAAAACATGATTCTGCGCCACCACGGCGGCGCGGCGCTGCCGTCCAGTTCAGTCAACACGCCGTGGCACGATCGTAAAGCTACGCAGACGGCGGAAAAAGAGCGCATTGCGCGCAAAGTCGCTACGCAGATCCCCAACGGTTCAACGCTGTTTATTGATATCGGGACAACGCCGGAGGCCGTGGCGCACGCGCTGCTCAACCACAGTAATTTGCGTATCGTGACCAACAACCTCAACGTCGCGAACACGCTGATGGTAAAAGAGGACTTTCGCATTATTCTCGCGGGCGGCGAGCTTCGCAGCCGTGACGGCGGCATTATTGGCGAAGCGACGCTCGACTTTATTTCCCAGTTCCGCCTGGATTTTGGCATTCTGGGGATAAGCGGCATCGACAGCGACGGCTCGCTGCTGGAGTTCGACTATCATGAGGTGCGCACCAAGCGTGCGATTATCGAGAATTCCCGCCACGTCATGCTGGTGGTGGATCATTCGAAGTTTGGCCGTAATGCGATGGTGAACATGGGCAGCATCAACCTGGTGGATGCAGTGTATACCGACATTCTGCCGCCGGCGGGTGTGCTCCAGGTGATTACCGAGAACCATATTCAACTTGAACTGTGCTAGACGTGCTGGCTGAAACCGTCCCCGGCGTGCCGGGGACGTGCGGATGACGCGCTTACAGGCGCTCAACAATCACGGCAATCCCCTGACCCCCGCCGATGCACAGCGTTGCCAGCCCGGTGGATTTATTGCGCTGCTGCAGCGCGTGAACCAGCGTCACCAGAATCCGTGCGCCGCTTGCGCCAATAGGATGTCCCAGCGCGATCGCGCCGCCGTTGACGTTCACTTTCTCTTCCGGGAAGTCGAGTTCGCGGGCAACCGCCAGATACTGTGCGGCAAAGGCTTCGTTGGCTTCGATTAAATCCAGATCGCTGACCGTCATTTTGGCTTTTTCCAGCGCCCGTTTTGTCGCTGGTATTGGGCCGAGTCCCATCATACTGGCGTCAACCCCGGCCGAAGCCCAACTCTTCAGGCGCGCTAACGGTGTAATCCCACGCGCACGCGCAGCGCGTTCGGACATCAGGACCAGTGTCGCCGCCGCGTCATTGATACCGGAGGCATTGCCTGCGGTGACGGTTCCCGTACTTTCAAAGGCCGGACGTAGTTTCGCCAGCGAACCGGCATCGGTTTCCGGGCGTGGAAACTCATCGGTATCAAACAGACAGACCTCTTTTTTACGCTTCAGGGTTACCGGCACGATCTCCTGCCTGAAATAGCCGGCGTTGATCGCGGCTATCGCTTTTTGCTGCGATGCCAGCGCTACCTGGTCCTGCTCTTCGCGGCTTAAGCGATAGCGTTTGGCAATATTTTCCGCCGTGATCCCCATGTGGTAATCATTGAAGGCGCACCAGAGCCCGTCGTGGATCATTACGTCTGTCAGTTCACCGTTGCCCATACGATACCCCTGGCGCGCGCGGGCCAACAGGTAGGGGGCGGCGCTCATGTTTTCCATCCCGCCGACAATACAGGTCTGATTATCGCCACTCAAAATGGACTGCGCGCCCAGCACGACGGTTTTCAGGCCAGAGCCGCAGACTTTATTGACCGTGAATGACGGCACGCTCTCCGCTAAACCCGCATGATGCGTCACCTGGTGGGCCGGGTTTTGCCCTAATCCGGCCTGTAACACGTTGCCGAGGATCACCTCGTCAATGTTGATATCTGACGGAAGGTCCAGCAGGTTCGCCCGCACGCTGGTCGCGCCCAGCATCACCGCCGGGACGTCTGCCAGGCTGCCGGCAAATTTACCAATAGGGGTGCGTTTCGCACTCACAATAACAATGGAGTCGTTCATGCCAGAGCCTCCACGGGCTGCAGTGTTTTCAGGTGTGCACAAACACGGAAGTGTGCTTCCGTACACGCACGAAGTTCATCAAGCGTGAGGGTGTCGCTGATTTCGTCGAGGATCATTTCGCCGTTCACAAAGCTGAATACGGCGAGTTCGGTGATGACTTTGCTGACTTTGCCAACCGCCGTTAAGGGGTAACTGCAACGGTGTAGCAGCTTTGGCTCGCCATTTTTAGCGCAGTGCTCCATCGCAATGATGACTTTTTTTGCACCTGCCACGAGGTCCATTGCCCCACCCATGCCTGGCACCATTTTTCCGGGCACCATCCAGTTGGCGAGATTTCCGCGTTCATCGACCTGCAAACCGCCGAGCACGCAGACATCAACATGTCCCCCGCGAATAAGAGCGAAAGAGAAGCAACTGTCGAACATTGCCGCACCTGGGATCATGCCGCACGGCTGACCGCCTGCATTGACGAGACAGGCATTCACTTCGTCCAGAGGGCCGAGGCCAAGAAAACCATTTTCCGACTGCAACGTGACCTGAATATCCTCGGCCAGGTAGTTCGCGACCTGCGTCGGCAGGCCAATGCCCAGATTAACGACGTCGCCGTCGTGTAACTCTTGCGCCACGCGGCGGGCAATACGTTCTTTTGCGTTCATCACTGGGCCTCCATGAACAGATGATCCACCAGCGCACCGGGGGTGATGACGTGCACAGGAGGAATACTTCCCAACGCGCCGATGTCGCGGGTTTCGGCCACGACCACATCGGCGGCCAGGGCCATCACCGGGTTGAAGTTGCGGGCAGTCAGGTCATAGGTGAGATTGCCGGCTTCATCGGCATGACTGGCAAGAAGAATGGCGAGATCGGCGCGCAGAGGTTGCTCCAGCAGCCATTTCTCACCATTGACCAGCAGCGTTTGTTTATTTTCTTCCACCACGGTGCCCAGTCCGGTTTGCGTGAGGAATCCCCCCAGTCCGGCGCCGCCCGCGCGGATCTGTTCGGCGAGCGTTCCTTGTGGCACTAACTGAACATCGAGTTCACCGGAAATCATTTTTTTACCGGTTTCCGGGTTGGTACCAATATGTGAGGCGATCACTTTTTTGACCTGGCCGTTAGAAATCAGAGGACCAATACCTTTATCGACAAATGCGGTGTCATTGCCGATAAGCGTTAATTCTTTCACCCCGGAACGCATAATTTCTGCCACCAGATATTCCGGCGTCCCGACGCCCATGAAGCCGCCAAACATAATGCTCATGCCGTCGTGTAATAATTCGCGGAATTTATCCGCCGTTATTCTTTTGTTTTGCATAATGGTGTACTTGCTGTTTTGAGGACAGGGATCCTCTGGCGGGATAATGAAATCCCGCCGAAGAGTGAGGATGTTGGTGTCCGAAAAAATTAAATGGGCATATCCAGTAACGCAGAGCTTAGCCCTTTGCCGTGCATATCCAGCGCCAGTGAACGAGTGACGCCACCTCCCAGCGCTTTATGCATCACGAAATTTAGCGCGCCGAGTTCCGGTAATTCATAACGAATCACTTCGCCCTGTACGATATCGCCAAACCAGGCTTTGACTTTTTCGGCGGTGACCTGTTCTGCCAGCGTGGCATAATCTTCCGGGCGCCAGGCAATTAATGAAATATTGGAAATATTTCCTTTATCTCCGGTACGGGAATGAGCGATTTCACGTAATTTCATTATTTATTCTCCAGTACGGTAACGTGGTGTTGAACGCATTGACGCGGAATAAGAGTGGAATCCATCGCCAGGATTTCTTTTACGGATTTCATGACGCCGCCGCCGCCCGCAGGACCATTGGTATAGAGCGTTTCCACTTCGTTACCGACGGTAACCGCCTGCGCGCGGGTGGTGCAGCGGGCAGCAACGCGGGCGCGCACTTCATAAGGATCGCTGTACTGACCGCGCGTTTCACCATGCAGCGCATTGACGCCAATGAGGTCATAACGCGTTTCTTCGGCATTGACGTGGCAAATGGCAAAGCGCTCACGCACGATATCGAGAGCGAGACGGCCGCGATTTACCGCGCCCGGACCGGCGTAGGAAATTTCACCTTCACCGATAAAGCCATCCTGATAACCGACGGAAACCTTCAGCGTTTCGGTGCGTGGCGCGCCCGTCGCGCCGGTAACCCGCACGGCATCCGGACCGCACTGGCTGAAACGCACATGGCTAAAGTCAGCGACCACGTCAGGGGTGAGATAACGATCCGGCCGGTGGATTTCGTACAGCAGTTGCTCTTTGCAGGTGTCTTCGGTGACCAGTCCGCCGGAACCGGCCACTTTGGTAATGGTGGCGTTGCCATCTTCACTGACTTCAGCCAGCGGGAAACCGAGATATGCCAGACGAGGGACATCCTTCACTCCCGGATCGGCATAATATCCGCCGGTGATTTGTCCGGCGCATTCCAGAAGATGACCGATACAGGTTCCCATACCCAGATGCTGCCAGTCATCAGCGGCCCAGTTGAACTCATGCATCATCGGCGCAAGAAAAAGAGAAGGGTCCGCGACGCGTCCGGCAATCACTACATCCGCATCGGAATCAAGCGCTTCCAGTAACCCCGCCGCACCTAAATACGCGTTTGCGGAAAGTAAGTTTTTTTCAAAGCGAGAGACGGGGACGCCGGCTTCATCCAGCGTCAGGTCCATCGACTGAATAAGTGACAACACCTCATCGCCAGTGACCACCGCGACTTTAAGGCCATGCAGACCCAACTCCTGGGCTATCTTCAGCACTGCTTTTCCGGCGGCGACCGGGTTGGCGGAACCCATGTTAGAGATGATCCGCACGCTTTTAGCGTGACAGGTCGGTAACACCGCGCGCATCCGCGCGTCGAGCAGTTCGTTATAGCCTTTATTCGGATCCTGTTGCTTCTGTTTTTGTCCAATGGCGATGGTACGCTCTGCCAGACATTCAAACACCAGATAATCCAGTTCCCCTTTTTCGGCCAGTTCAACCGCAGGTTCAATGCGATCGCCTGCGTAGCCTGCTCCGGAACCAATTCGAATTGTTTTCATTCTATTTCCTTAATTCGTCACAAGAAATGTGCTGTTAAATCGGGAAGACACCGGTGAGGGCAGCGGCAAAGGTCATAATGACGCTGGCTGCCCACAGGACCGGGATGGAGAATTTTTGGTGATCCGCGAGGTCGACACCGGCAAGGCTGACCAACAGGAAGGTCGCGGGGGTCAGCGGGCTGACCGGGAAGCCGGTGGTCATCTGACCCAGCACCGATGCCTGAGCGACCTGAATGGCGGGGATACCCATGATGTCCACGGTATGCGCGACGACAGGCATAATGCCGAAGTAGTAAGAGTCGGGATCGAAAATCAGCGACAGCGGCATCGAGATAAGGCCGACGATGAACGGAATATGGGACGCCAGCGCCGCAGGCATAAACTCCACCGCCGCGTGAGACATCGCTTTAAGCATGCCCGCGCCGCCCATGATCCCGGTAAATGCCCCTGCTGCGAACAGGATGCTGGCCATCATCAGCGCGGCTTTGGCGTGGGCGTTGATCCGTTCTTTCTGCATTTCAACATTCGGATAGTTGATCATCAGCGCCAGCGTCAGGGCGATCATGAAGGCGACGGTGGGGGAGATTCGGGTGAAGACCATCGTGCCGATCACGGCGATAACCAGCGCGATGTTGACCCAGAAAAGATGCGGGCGACGCAGAACTTTTTCCTGCTCGGTCAGTTCCTTATGATGCGAGAAATCGCCTGCGGCAGCGGCAAAGTGGGCTGCGCCAAGACGTTTCTCTTCGCGCTTACCCCAATACCAGCCCATCACGACCATAAAACCCAGGCCCGCGAGCTGCGCCGGAATGAGCGGGATAAAGAGGTCATGGGTGGTGACGTTCAACGCGGCAGAGGCGCGAATCATTGGGCCGGTCCAGGGTAAAAAGTTGACCCCGGCGCTGAGCGCAACAATTCCAAGCAGGATCCGTTTGTCCATGCCGAGGCGATTGAACAGCGGCAGCATGGTGGGGACCGTAATTAAAAAGGTTACCGCGCCATTGCCGTCAAGGTGGGCGATAAGCGCCAGAAGACCCGTTCCGATGATGATTTTAACCGGGTTGGTCCCTACAAAGCGCAAAATGCCGCGCACGATAGGGTCAAACATCCCGGCATCCGTCACGACGCCAAAAAAAGCGATCGCAAAGACAAACATCGCCGCCATCGGGGCCAGTTTTGTGATGCCTTCGACCACATATTTTGCCGTATCCGTTCCGCAGCCTGCAGCCAGCGCGCCAATCACCGGAATGACGATCAGGGCAACCAGAGGTGACATCCTTTTAGACATGATAAAAAATAATAAGGTGGCTATGGTAAGCACACCTATTAGCGCCAGCATGTGTTTCTCCTTAATATTTTTATAAATTTATCTGCTTCGGAATGTATGAAAGTAAATACAATGTTAACTATGTGCAGAGGGTTATATGTTTTATCAGTGCATTAATTTTTATCACAGTGTGCCAGGTGGTACTAATTTGTAAATCCGATGGAGTCATTTGACGCAAGGCTTAATGCTATTATTTGAAATAAAAATAACGCTATAGCAATTTTGTTTGGATATAAAAATAACCTTATAAACAGAGGGTTATTTAGGGTGTTGAGTTTGTTATGCTTAAACGACTTTAGTGGGGGTGAACTCGTTTATCGAAATTAAAATGTGGTTAATGTGGGGTGGGTCATAAAAAGAAATTAACTGCCTTTTATTCATTTTAAAAACCGATAAAATAATTAATGATTCCGATGGCAGGAGTGTGAAATGAATCTTTCGATTAAGCAACTCAGGGCTTTTTTAATATTAAGTGAGGCTGATAGTTTTACTCAGGCGGCCCGGCGGTTTAACCTTTCTCAGCCCGCGTTTAGTACCCTGATTGCATCACTGGAAGAGGAAATTGGCTACCGGCTATTCGACAGAGATACGCGGCGAGTATTGTTGAATGCGGATGGCATTCATTTTCTCGATCTGGCGCGCAATATTGTTCAGAGCCACGACGATGCCGTGGGTGAAATCAAAGACCGGGTGGCGGGAAACAGCAACGATATCACCCTCGCGGTGTTGCCTTCGCTGGCGGTGGAGTGGCTACCTGAAATCCTGGTGAAATACAGTAAGAAGGTGCCACAAAGTAATGTGAAACTGATCGACACCCAGTGGGATCGCTGTCTGAAGGCATTGCTGGATGGTCAGGCGGACATGGCATTAACCGCCGGGCAACCCTCGCTGACCACGTTCGATTCGACGCTATTGTTCTCGGATAAATTTTATCTGCTCTGTCATCGCGAACATCCTCTGGCACAACAATCTTCGGTATCGCTCAGTCAGGTCTGCGATTATCCCTTTATTGCTTTCAGCGTTGGGACCAGTATTCGGCAGTACACCGATAAGCTCTGTGAAAATCTGGCCATGAGTTTTGATTATCAACTGGAAGTTCGACAGCTCACTACGATGATGGGCCTGATTGCTGCCAATTACGGGATCAGTATTACGACCGGCTTAACCCTGTTCCAGTTCAACCATAAAGATATCGTGATTTTGCCGTTTGAAGATCTGGCGCTGGAACGGGCAATTTATCTGGTGACCCCGAAGGGACGGCATCCTGCACCTGGCGTCACGGCGTTTGCGGAATTCATTACCTGCCAGGCGCATCAGTTCGCGTCAGAACATATGTGAGGTTAACGCCAGCGAAAAACCGGTGACGCTACACCCCATAACCCATCATTTTCAGCAGTCGCTGTGCGTGTTGTACCGCATCCTGACGGTGCGCCACGCCGAGTTTCTGATACAGATTACGGATATGCGTCTTGATAGTGGTTGCCGCCACCGCCAGTTCGCCAGCGATTTGCTCGTTGCTGTAGCCAGAATAAATCAGCCCCAGGACCTGCCATTCACGCTGCGTCAGCGGACTGGTGCGGATAAGCTCCGGCACTTCCGGATGATTCAGCAGGCGCTCCACAAAGCCTTCGTCAAAGTGGGCGTACTTGTGGCGGTGATGCTGGTTGATTTCACGCAGAATGCGCTGCGCGCGGTGCTGGTCCAGTTCCGGCAATGTATTCAGTTGAATAAGCTGGCGTAACTGTTGCGCCATCGACTCACCTTCAATCACGAAATGGCTGATGAATCCGGTGCGATTGGCTAATTGCAGGGCATCAAGCAGTACGCGCTGAGCGTCATTTTTGCGTCCGGCCTGCCAGTACAACTGGTTAAGCAGCAGCAGGTTACGGTTCAGGTCGCTCATCAGACGCAGGCTGCGCGCGTTTTCATTCAGCTCTTCCAGGACTATCTCGGCGGGTTCAAATTCGCCCAGCAAAATTTGCGCTCTGGCGATGTTGCGCCACTGGCCTTGCAGGAAGTGGTTGTTGGCAAACTCCGGTTTCGGTGTCTGGCGCAGCCAGTTGGCGGCCGACTTTTTATCGCCGGTCATTTGCCAGTAGATCACCCGAACCTTGTCGGCGTTTGAGATCCAGTCGCTATGGTAGTGACCGTTGCCAAGCAGATTCTCAAGACGGTTAAGATGGCTGCGGGCATTGTCCAGATCGCCACGGGCCAGCGAGCACTGCACCAGCAGCGCCAGGCACTGTAGCTGCTGCTGCGGCTGAAAGGCGGAGAGCACTTCGATGCCACTGCGCGCAGAGGCTTCCGATTCGTCCAGTCGCGCCCACGCCCACAGCAGTTGGGCACGAATGCGCACCAGGAACTCGTGCATGGGCAACTGTTCCAGATGCTGATCTTTAATCAACTGGAACGCTTTCTCCTGAGTTTCCCAGGCGGCCTGCAAAAATCCCTGGGCAAAGAGAATTTCACTTTGCTGGATCAAACTCCAGAGCGCGTAGTGCCAGACATCATGATGACGCGCCATCTGTTCGGTCTGCTGCATCAGCGTTAAAGAACGAGAGAGATCGCCCTTACAGTGCAGCACTTCGCCGTGTACCGAGGTCGCCACAATACGGCTGTAGTACAAGGCGATGGGCAGCTCATCCAGCGCTTGTTTTGCCAGATGCTCGGCCTCATCAGGATTACCGTCGTTGATCGCCACCTGAGCGCGGAGCGCGTTAAATTCGGCGTGCAGCGTGCTGTCCATCACCCCCTGAATCTCTTGTTCAGCACGGGCCAGCAGGGTGTTCACTTCGCTGTAGCGATGCTGGCTCTGCATCAGCCAGGCCTGAAGCAACACCAGACGCGGATTTTCCAGCAGGCTTTCCCACGGCAGCGCTTTTAACGACTCTTCCAGCAGTGCCAGTTCGCTGTGGTTAAACAATCCCCACGCGTGGTTAAGCAAGATATCACGCAGCATATGCGCATCGCCCGCCGCCAGCGCGTGGTGGATGGCTTCACTGGGGAAGCCCTGCGCCATCCAGCTCTCCGCGGCGGCGCGATGGATATCTGGTAACTCTGTCGCCAGTTCCCACTGGCAGCGCTGACGCAAGAAGCTGCCAAACAGCGGGTGGTAGCTAAACCATTCGCCGGTGTCATCCATCCGTTGCAGGAAAAGCCCCTGGCGCTCAATCTCTTCCAGTCGCATCTGACCGTTCTCTTCACCGGTCACACGAACGATCAGCGCGTCGTTCATTGAGCGTAACACCGCGCTTTTCAACAGAAAGAGACGGGTGCTGACATCGACGCTGTCCAGCACTTCATCGACCAGATAATCCGAGAGATGGCTGGCGTTAATGCCTGCCAGACGGCGTGCCGACTGGTGCGCAGAGTGGTTGTTCTGCCGCGCAGAGAGGGCGATGAGCTGTAATGCCGTCGCCCAGCCCGCCACATCGTCACACATCCGACTGCTTTCGGCGGCTTCGATGGGGGAGGATAAACGGCGGTCAAAAAACTGTTTTGCTTCCTGGTGATTAAAGGCCAGTTGCTGACTGCCTATCTCCAGAAGCTGATCGCGCACGCGCAGGTTGGCAATCCCCAACTGCGGCAAGTTACGCGACAGCACCACCAGCGTGAGATTTTCAGGCTGGTGGCGCAGGAAGAAGCGCATGGATTCATGAATCACCGGGTTAGTGATCAGGTGGTAATCGTCGATGACCAGATACAGCGGGCGATGCCACTCCGCCAGCTCAATAAAGAGCTGCGCGAAAAGCGAGGTCAGACTGACATACTGACGTTTTTGCACCATCACTTCGCTGGTGGTGCAATGACCGTTGGTGGCCTGCTGTACCGCGGCAATCAGATAGCTGGCAAAACGCTCCTGCTGGTTGTCTCCCTCATCCAGCGAGTACCAGCCGAGCTCACTTTTCCCGGCAGCCCATTGTGAAATGAGCGTGGTCTTCCCATAACCTGCAGGACTTGTTACCAGAGCCAGCCTGAAATTGTTCGCGCCGGAAAGTTTAGCCAACAGGCGCTCACGAACCACCGTATGGTCGAGTCGAACCGGACGACTGAGTTTAGACGGAATCAACATAGTTAGCACTTCACTGTGGAAAATGGGGGACTGCGATTTTTTTTGCGCTTCGTAATTAATAGATATAAGGTCGGCCAGAAAACACCTTATTGCAAGTTAAGAGGTCTTTTTGTGTTTCTGAATTTGCACTCTGTCACAAATCTTTATAACTATGACAGAAACCGCTTTCAATCGCGCGCAAGGCGCAAACAGTCTGGGTTGGAGGGGAGATTCTACGGTGTGAAATAGGGTCATTTTATCCCTACGCTCTTTGCCTTTTTTAGCGAAAGTGGCCCTATAACGCGACAGGAATTTAATATCAGTACGATTATTCCGACAGCCTTTTGATATTTCAGGTTAGAAACTATTTCTCCATTAACATATACCTGATGAGTGCTTTCTGAAATTTGCCGTCGCCCGGCGTTGACCTTATCTTTAGTGCGGCGAAATCGTCACCAATCCTCATTCCGTACGCTACCTTTAAGTGGCGGCGATCACACTTTTTCGCTCATCCCCACTACTCCTCCCTGCCTAATCAAGAGTGGGATGAGGAAGGTCAACATTGAGCCTGGCAAACTAGCGATAACGTTGTTTTTTACCAAAGGACCCGGAATTCCTATGTCACAGCCTACCTTCAATCAAGAGCAATTTCAGGCTGCCCTGACGCGTCAGTGGCAGCATTTCGGTTTACTGTCAGCTCACGAGATGACGACCCGTCAATGGTGGCACGCCGTCAGTGGTGCACTGGCGGAACTCCTCAGTGCGCAACCTGTGGCGAAACCGGCGAAAAACCAGCGCCATGTGAACTACATCTCTATGGAGTTCCTGATTGGCCGTCTGACGGGGAATAACCTGCTTAATTTGGGTTGGTATCAGGCGGTGAGCGACGCGCTGAAAGCGCACGACATCAACCTGACCGATCTGCTGGAAGAGGAGACTGACCCGGCGTTGGGCAACGGGGGATTGGGTCGTCTCGCCGCCTGCTTCCTGGACTCGATGGCGACGGTGGGTCAATCTGCCACCGGTTACGGTCTGAACTATCAGTACGGCCTGTTCCGTCAGTCGTTTGCCGATGGTCAGCAAATGGAAGCGCCGGATGACTGGCATCGCGGCAGCTATCCGTGGTTCCGTCATAACGAGCAGCTTGATGTGCAGGTCGGCATTGGCGGCAAGGTGACAAAAGACGGTCGCTGGGAACCCGGCTTTGTGATTACCGGGCAGGCGTGGGATCTGCCGGTATTGGGCTACCGTAACGGCGTGGCGCAACCGCTGCGTCTGTGGCAGGCCACTCATGCGCATCCGTTTAACCTGACTAAATTTAATGACGGCGATTTCCTGCGTGCGGAACAGCAGGGGATCGATGCCGATAAACTGACCAAAGTGCTTTACCCGAACGACAACCACACGGCAGGTAAGAAGCTGCGTCTGATGCAGCAATACTTCCAGTGCGCCTGTTCGGTGGCCGATATTCTGCGTCGCCATCATCTGGCGGGCCGCAAGCTGCATGAACTGGCGGATTACGAAGTCATTCAACTGAACGATACTCACCCGACGATTGCAATTCCGGAACTGCTGCGTGTGCTGCTTGACGAACACCAGATGAGCTGGGATGACGCCTGGGCAATCACCAGCAAAACCTTCGCCTATACCAACCACACCCTGATGCCAGAAGCGCTGGAGTGCTGGGATGAGAAACTGGTGAAAGCGCTGCTGCCGCGCCACATGCAGATCATCAAAGAGATTAACGATCGCTTTAAGAAG
Organism: Citrobacter sp. Ct235; assembly: GCF_030332305.1. NCBI lineage: Bacteria > Pseudomonadati > Pseudomonadota > Gammaproteobacteria > Enterobacterales > Enterobacteriaceae > Citrobacter > Citrobacter sp. Ct235. The sequence goes on along the minus strand of NZ_JAOWIC010000041.1, from coordinate 71,454 downwards.
CGGGTCGATAAAACCTGGCCTGGCGACGAACAGGTTTGGGCGAAGCTGGCGGTGGTCCACGACAAACAGGTGCGCATGGCGAACATGTGCGTGGTCAGCGGCTTTGCGGTCAATGGCGTTGCTGCGCTGCACTCCGATCTGGTGGTGAAGGATCTGTTCCCGGAATATCACAAGCTGTGGCCGAACAAGTTCCATAACGTGACCAACGGCATCACGCCGCGTCGCTGGATCAAGCAGTGCAACCCGGAACTGGCCGCATTGTTTGATAAAACGCTGAAGAAAGAGTGGGCGAACGATCTCGACCAGTTGATCAACCTGGAGAAATACGCCGACGATGCCAAGTTCCGCAAGACCTGGCGTGATATCAAGCAGGCGAATAAGGTGCGTCTGGCTGAGTTTGTGAAGGTCCGCACCGGGATTGAGATTAACCCGCAGGCGATTTTCGACATTCAGATTAAACGTCTGCACGAGTACAAGCGTCAGCACCTGAACCTGCTGCATATCCTGGCGCTGTATAAAGAGATCCGCGAAAACCCGCAGGCAGACCGCGTGCCGCGCGTCTTCCTGTTTGGCGCGAAGGCGGCTCCGGGTTACTACCTGGCGAAAAACATCATTTTTGCCATTAACAAGGTGGCAGAAACCATCAACAACGACCCGAAAGTCGGCGACAAGCTGAAAGTGGTGTTCCTGCCGGATTACTGCGTGTCGGCGGCAGAAATGCTGATTCCGGCGGCGGATATCTCCGAGCAGATCTCCACGGCGGGGAAAGAGGCTTCCGGTACCGGAAACATGAAGCTGGCGCTCAACGGCGCGCTAACGGTCGGTACGCTGGACGGCGCGAACGTGGAAATCGCCGAGAAAGTGGGTGACGAGAATATCTTTATCTTTGGTCATACCGTGGAAGAGGTGAAGGCGCTGAAAGCCAAAGTTTACGATCCGCTGAAATGGCGCAAGAAGGATAAAGTGCTCGATGCCGTGCTGAAAGAACTGGAAAGCGGGAAATTCAGCGGCGGTGATAAGCACGCCTTTGACCAGATGCTGCACAGTATAGGCAAACAGGGTGGCGATCCGTATCTGGTGATGGCGGACTTTGCGGCCTATGTCGAGGCGCAGAAACAGGTGGATGTGTTGTATCGTGACCAGGAGGCCTGGACGCGTGCGGCGATCCTGAACTCCGCGCGCTGCGGTATGTTCAGCTCGGATCGCTCCATTCGCGATTATCAGACCCGAATCTGGCAGGCGAAACGCTAAGGAAGCGCGATGGATAACAAACGTCTGGACAATGCCGCGCTGGCGGCCGGGATCAGTCCCAATTATATCAATGCCCACGGCAAACCGCAGTCAATTGGTGCCGAAACCAAGCGACGTTTGTTGGATGCTATGCACCGTACCGCCGCCACAAAAGTGGCGGTGACGCCGGTGCCGAATGTGATGGTCTACACCGCAGGCAAAAAGATGCCGCTGGCGGTGGAAGGACACGGTGAATTCAACTGGCTGTTGACCACCGAAGAGGGGGATCAGTTTAAGGGGCATGCCACTGGCGGTAAATCCTTTACTCTGCCGACAAAGCTGCCGCTGGGCTATCACACGCTGACCCTGACGCAGGATGAGCAGCGCCACCATTGCCGCGTCATTGTGGCGCCAAAACGCTGCTATGAGCCGCAGGCGCTGCTGAATGGCCAGAAACTCTGGGGGGCCTGTGTTCAGCTATATACGCTGCGTTCAGAGCGTAACTGGGGGATTGGCGACTTTGGCGATCTGAAGTCGATGCTGGCGGATGTGGCGAAGCGTGGGGGGGCGTTTATCGGCCTCAACCCGATCCACGCGCTCTATCCGGCAAACCCGGAGAGCGCCAGTCCGTACAGCCCGTCCTCGCGCCGCTGGCTGAACGTCATTTACATCGACGTGAATGCTGTAGACGATTTTCGCCTGAGCAAAGAGGCGCAGGCCTGGTGGCAGAAACCCGCCACGCAGCAAGCGTTGCAACAGGCGCGGGACGCTGAATGGGTTGATTATTCCACCGTCACCGCGCTGAAAATGACGGCGCTGCGCATGGCGTGGAAAGGATTTGCCGCGCGCGACGATGAGCAGATGGCGGCGTTCCGGGCGTTCGTGGCTCAGGAAGGCGATAGCCTGTACTGGCAGGCGGCGTTTGATGCGCTGCATGCTCATCAGGTGAAAGAGGACGAACTGCGCTGGGGCTGGCCGGTCTGGCCGAAGGTTTATCAGTCGATTGATTCGCCGGAGGTGAAAAAATTCTGTCACGCGCATCGTGATGAGGTGGATTTCTGGCTCTGGCTGCAGTGGTTGGCTTACACTCAGTTTGCCGCCTGCTGGGAGACCAGTCAGGGCTTTAAGATGCCGATTGGCCTATATCGCGATCTGGCGGTGGGCGTGGCGGAAGGTGGCTCGGAAACCTGGTGCGATCGTGAGCTGTATTGCCTGAAAGCCTCCGTTGGCGCGCCGCCGGATATCCTCGGCCCGCTTGGTCAGAACTGGGGGCTGCCGCCGATGGATCCGCATATCATCACGGCGCGCGCCTATGAGCCGTTTATCGAACTCCTGCGGGCGAATATGCAAAACTGCGGCGCGCTGCGTATCGACCACGTCATGTCGATGCTGCGCCTGTGGTGGATCCCCTACGGTGAAACCGCCGACCACGGTGCCTATGTTCACTATCCGGTTGACGACCTGCTGTCGATTCTGGCGCTGGAAAGTCAGCGTCATCACTGCATGGTGATTGGTGAAGATCTGGGTACCGTTCCGGTGGAGATTGTTGGCAAGCTGCGAACCTGCGGCGTGTACTCTTACAAAGTGCTCTATTTCGAGAACGACCATGAGAAGAACTACCGTGCGCCGAAAGCGTATCCGGAACAATCAATGGCTGTCGCGACGACGCATGATCTTCCTACGCTCAAAGGCTATTGGGACAGCGGCGACCTGACGCTCGGTAAAGCGCTGGGGCTCTACCCTGATGACGTGGTGCTGCGCGGACTGTATCAGGACCGTGAGCGGGCGAAGCAGGGGCTATTAGATGCGCTGCATAAGTACGGCTGTTTGCCAAAACGGGTCGGACATAAGGCCTCGCTGATGGCGATGACGCCGACGCTCAATCGGGGTATGCAGCGTTATATTGCCGACAGTAATAGCGCGTTATTAGGGTTGCAGCCGGAAGACTGGCTGGATATGGCGGAGCCGGTCAATATTCCGGGGACCAGTTCGCAGTACAAAAACTGGCGTCGTAAGCTTTCCGCCACGCTTGAAGCGATGTTTGCCGATGAACGGGTGAACAAGCTGATTAAGGATCTGGATAAGCGGCGAAAAGCGGCTGCGAAGAAGAAATGAAAAAGCCGGGGATTTCCCCGGCTTTTTTATGGTGACAACATGTAGGCCTGATAAGTGCAGCGTCATCAGGCCATTCTGGTGAATATTGCCGGATGGCGGCTTTGCCTTATCCGGCCTACAAGGCGTTTCGGTTAAACCACCGTTCCCAGTAGCAGACACCCAATCAGGCCGCAGACAGAGATAATGGTTTCCAGCATCGACCAGGACTTGATGGTCTCGCCGATCGTCAGGTTAAAGTACTCTTTGAACAGCCAGAAGCCTGGATCGTTCACGTGAGAGAAGATGACGCTACCGGAACCAACGGCGATAACCATCAGCTCAGGGCTGACGCCGGTAGTGGCGATCAGCGGTGCGACAATCCCACCCGCGGTAATGGCGGCAACGGTAGCCGAACCCAGCGCGATACGCAAAACAGCAGCGATAGACCACGCCATCAGCAGCGGGGAGATATTGGTTTCGTTCATCATGGACGCAATGTATTTATCCACGCCGCTGTCGACCAGTACCTGCTTGAACGCGCCGCCACCGCCGATGATCAACAGCATCATCGCGATAATTTTGATGGAAGAGATCAGCGTATCGTTAATCTGATCCATCGAACGACCGCGGTTCAGACCGAAGGTGAACATCGCGATCAGCACCGCAATCAGGGTTGCCATCACCGGGTCACCGAAGAACTCGGCAACGGGCAGGAAGGCGTGGCCTTTCGGCAGGATCATCTCTGCAATGGCGCGCATCGCCATCAGCACCACGGGAACCAGTGAAGTCCAGACGCTGACGCCAAAGCTCGGCATCTCTTCTTCAGTGAAGGTTTTCGCGCTGTACAGACCTTCCGGAATAGGTTTATCAATGCCTTTCAGGCAGCGGGCAAAGACCGGACCCGCCAGAATTACGGTCGGGATCGCCAGAATCGTACCGAACAGCAGGGTTTTACCCATATCCGCATGGAAAATGGTGGCGATAGCGGTTGGACCCGGGTGCGGCGGCAGAAAACCGTGCGTCACGGAGAGCGCTGCAGCCATCGGTACACCGACATACAGCAGCGGAATGTTGGCGGCAGCCGCAATGGTAAAGACCAGCGGCAGCATCAACACGAAGCCCACTTCATAGAACAGTGCAAAACCGACGGTGAACCCCGTTAATACTACGGCCCACTGAATGTGTTTCTTACCAAATTTTGCAATCAGCGTGGTGGCGATACGTTGCGCACCCCCGCAGTCTGCCAGCATTTTGCCCAGCATGGCGCCAAAACCCATAATCAGGGCAAGACTCCCCAGGGTGCCGCCAACGCCAGCTTTGATGGAGCCAATGACTTTATCCAGCGGCATTCCTTGCATCAATCCAACAGCAAGCGCCACCAGGACGAGAGCGATGAAACCGTTCATTTTGAAGCGGATCATCAGGAGTAATAACAAGATTACACCGATAGCAACGATGACTAATGGCATGATTTACCTGGCCTTTCAATTTGTTATGGGTAACGTCAATGTTTTGACGACAAACTACGTTTGTCCCAACCGGGAACAGCGACGTAACAGCACCTCGACGGATTACCCTTAAAACTGTCTAGTTTAGTCGGATGTTAAGTGTGTGTTTGGTGCCCATATGAATGATACGGGTAACATATGGTGATTGAGAATCACCCCGACAGGCAAAATTTAAATTATGCGAGGCAGGTCAAATTATCGGAGAGGATGTTGCAGAATATGTTGAGAGGGCGCGCGAGATTGCATATTGCCCGATGGCGCCTGCGCTTATCGGGCAATACACGAGCAGAGAACTTAGTAGTAAGAGTGTTCGCCGCGCTGGTGTTCGGTCAGGTCGCGAACGCCTTTCAGCTCCGGGAACTCGTTCAGCAACTGCTTCTCGATCCCTTCTTTCAGGGTCACGTCGACCATGGAACAGCCGTTACAGCCGCCGCCAAACTGCAGAATCGCATAGCCTTCGTCGGTTATCTCCATCAGAGAAACACGACCGCCGTGACCGGCAAGCTGCGGGTTAATCTGCGATTGCAGCATATATTCCACGCGTTCCATCAGCGGCGCATCGTCAGCCACTTTACGCATTTTCGCGTTCGGCGCTTTCAGCGTCAGTTGAGAGCCCAACTGATCGGTCACAAAATCGATCTCAGCGTCTTCCAGATAGGGCGCACTCAGTTCATCAACATAAGCGGTCAGCAGGTCAAATTTCAGGGCGGTGTCGGTTGCTTCCACGGCGTCCGGCGGACAATAAGAAACACCACATTCAGCGTTAGGCGTACCGGGATTAATCACAAATACACGGATTTGTGTCCCTTCTTCCTGATTTGCCAGCAGTTTGGCAAAGTGCGCTTGTGCAGCATCGGAAATACGGATCATAGTAATGGCCTAATAGTTGACTATTTTAGTTGGTTATAATACGCCCATCATCGAGGCTCTACAAGGTTCGACACAGGCACCATACCTGGACTGTCGCCGCGCCGTTGCGTAAAAGCAGCTGCGCGATCTCCGCGACGGTACTCCCGGTCGTGATGACATCATCCACAACGACCATATGGAGTCCCTTCACCGGCAATTCAAGGCGAAAGGCATTTTTCAGGTTACGCTTGCGCAATCTGGCGCTGAGATGGTGCTGAGTGGCGGTGGGGCGAATGCGCGTGACGCTCCGACTGTCCCAGGGACAGCCTAACCAACGAGACAGCGACTGACACAACAGATCGCTTTGATTAAATCCTCTGCGCCAGTGGCGGCGTTGCCAGAGGGGGACGCTGATCAGCCTGTCCGGCAGGGGCAGCCTGGTCATACGGCGCGCCTGTAACACCTCCAGCAACAGAACGCGTGACAACGAGGGGGCAATGTCGTTGCGTCGGGAGAACTTAAGCTGATGGATAAGTGTACTGAGCGGCGGGGTGTAGTCGCTGACGGTAATCAGTCGCTGCCAGGGCGGTGGTTTTTGCAGACAGCGTCCACAGGGAAGCGTGGGATGCACGGAGGGGAGTCCGCATCGTGGGCAGAGCGGTTCATGCCGACGCACCGCGCGTTCACAGACGGAACAGATCCCCCAACGACTGAGCGCCAGCGGCATTCGGCATAGCCAGCATAATCCCGGTACTGTTAGCATAGGTTCATCCTTGTTGGCGAAAAGAGAACAGTAACTGATGAATGACATCTGGTGGCAGACCCGTGGTGAGGGAAATTGTCATCTTGTGCTGCTGCACGGATGGGGACTTAACGCCGAAGTGTGGCATTGCATTAGCGAGGAACTGAGCTCGCATTTCACGCTTCATCTGGTCGATTTACCAGGTTTTGGCCGCAGCCAGGGGTTTGGGGCCATGACGCTTGGAGAGATGGCAGAGCGTGTGTTGGATCAGGCACCAGAGAAAGCTATCTGGCTTGGCTGGAGTCTTGGTGGATTGGTGGCAAGCCAGGTGGCATTAACCCATCCCGAGCGCGTTCAGGCACTGGTGACCGTAGCGTCCTCACCCTGTTTCAGCGCACGTGACGCGTGGCCGGGGATCAAACCCGATGTCCTGGCGGGATTCCAGCAACAGCTCAGCGAAGACTTTCAGCGGACGGTGGAGCGTTTTCTGGCATTACAAACGATGGGGACGGAAACAGCGCGTCAGGATGCCCGCGCGCTGAAAAAAACCGTACTGGCGCTGCCAATGCCGCCAGTGGCTGTACTGAACGGGGGGCTGGAGATCCTCAAGACGGTTGATCTGCGCGAGTCGATGACATCGCTGACAGTGCCGTTCCTGCGTTTGTACGGCTATCTGGACGGACTTGTTCCCCGCAAGGTCGTACCACTGCTTGATGCGCTGTGGCCAGAGAGCGAGTCGCTGATTTTTGCAAAGGCGGCGCATGCCCCGTTTATTTCGCATCCTGATGCGTTTTGTCAGGCGCTGGTGGCGCTGAAACAAAAGTTATAACGCAATGAAAAACGCCCGGAAAGTGAACCCCTTGCCGGGCGTGCGATTAATGGTTCTGCGTGATCAAGTCATCGGCGGTAAGCCCGGTGATTCTGAGAATGGTCTGGCGGTCGATGCCATCAGTCAGCATGGTGGTAGCGATGCGCAGTGCTTCCTCGCGTTTACCCTGCTGCAAGCCCTTTTCCAGGCCTTCTTGTAATCCATTGATATGACCCTCCTGAAGACCATTACAATGTCCTTCCTGGCGTAATCTCTCGGCGATAGTCATCAAGCTCTCCTTGTGTTCGGGTAATCGTTCGGCCATGCCATGTATAAAATCGCGAAAGCGATCGGTGTCACCCGCCTGCAGCAGATAATTAAACAGGGCTTTCAGTTGGTTGTCATTAGCGTGCCCCGTAATAAGCAGCGTCGCCAGTTTTTCCACTAATCCCATTAAATCCCGCTTACGGATATGCTTTTGCACCAGTTCCAGTAGTGCCACACGACGATGTTGCATAATCTCGTCATCAGGAACGACGGTAATATCCACCAGTGGTAACGCTGCGCCATACAGTCGTCGTGCGGCTTCCGGGTCATCAAATTCGTCCAGCCAGCAGAGTGAAAAGGGGTAGGGGCTGACCGTACCGTGATAAAACAGCATAGGTATCACCAGGGGGAGCGTCTGGTGGCCGGCATCCAGATGTCGTTGCATCGCCGCAATGGCGTAGCGCATGAGACGGAATGCCATATGCGGATCGGTGGTGCTCTGATGTTCAATGACGACGTAGATATACCCCTCTCCTTCGCGGGTTTTTAGTGACCACAGCACATCGCAATAGTACGCGCGCAACTCTTCCTCAATAAAACTCGCCGGTTCCAGTTTCAGCGTCTGCAGGTCGCAAAGCGCACGCAAGGAGGCAGGAAGGTGGAGTTGAAGAAAATCCTGCGCGGTCGCCGGGTGGCTCAAAAATGTTTTGAATATCGCATCGTGCGGTGTCGCGCTGGAGGCCGTATTCATGGCGATCCCTCACCGGAATAAAAGATGGCGTGACTCTATCTGGCAGGAAGGGAGAAAGCATCTCCCAGTTGTTAACGATGCGAAGAAGGCAGGAGGAAATCGTTGTCTTGCTGAACGTGATTTAGTGTTGTGGAACCCGGCACGCAAAATGCCGGATGGCGACGTTCACCGCGCCATCCGGCATAAACTTAACGCAGCGCCCACCATTCGCGCAGGCAGGCTTTGCCTTCCGGGCAACTTTTGCAGCTTCCGGAGAGACAGCCGTCAGGCTCTTCCTGAATCCGCATCGCTTTACCCATCGTCTCCAGTTGCTTGAGCATGGCGTCGATCATCGGCTGCGGCGTATGCAATGTATGGCTGATTTGCGCTGCCTCCATGCGTCCCCGTAAGGCCAGTAAATCGCGAACCTGAATTAGCGAAGCCATTGCGACACCCTAGTGGCAATCGCCGGTGGTCGCGCTGGCGCAGCAGTCGCTGGCATTTTTCCGCGTTGCCAACAGATTGACATTCACCCGGCTCCGCGCCCGACGAAGCAGACCCAGGACCACAACGTTAAACAGGATCACGGCCAGGATGCAGACCAGACTGTAGCGCGGGTGCTCGCTGTAGCTGGCAACCTGATAGAACACGGTTGACAGCGAGTAGGCGATGTTCAGGCCCCACAGAATGGAGAAACCCATCCAGCCACGGCTGGATTCACGGGCTATTGCCCCCATTACCGAGATACACGGAACGTACAGCAGGACGAAAATCAGGTAGCTATAGGCCGCTGCCGCGCTGCCAAATTTCGCATCCATTACGCCCATTGCGCCGGTCGCCATTTCGCCGTCGCCTTTGCTGGCTTCGATAGGGTTCGCCAGCACGCTCAGGCTAAAGGTATCTTTCAGACTCTGCCAGGTTTCATCCAGCGCGCTCAGCAGTTCATTACCCAGATTAAATTCAGCCGGATTAAACGCCTCATCCTGAATATTTTCTGCGGTATAGAGCGTATTGAGCGTACCGACCACCACTTCTTTTGCCATTGCGCCCGTGAACAGCCCGACCGTTGCCTGCCAGTTGTCTTCGTGAACGCCAATCGGCTTGAAGATGGGCGTGATGACGCGGCTAACGGAGGCCAGCGCTGAATCGTTGATGTTATCGACAATCTTGCCGCTCAGCGAGAAGCTGTTAAACGCGCTCAGGAAGATGCTGACGATGACGATCACTTTACCCGCGCGCAGCACAAATCCTTTCAGGCGCTGCCAGGTCTGGATAATCAGACTCTTGATATGCGGGACGTGATAAACCGGAAGCTCCATGACAAACGGAGAGGCTTCGCCACGCATGATGGTGTGTTTGAGCATCAGACCGGTGAGTACCGCCATCACAATGCCCAGCACGTATAGCGAGAATACCGCCAGCGCGCCATTTTGCCCGAAGAAAGCCGCAGCAAACACGGCGAAAATCGCCAGTCGCGCACCACAGGACATAAACGGTGCCATCATGATTGTCATCAGACGCTCGCGTGGCGCATCCAGGGTGCGGGCTCCCATCACCGACGGTACGTTGCAGCCAAAGCCGACAATCAGCGGGACGAACGATTTACCCGGCAGCCCCAACGCCTGCATCAGACGGTCCATCACAAACGCCGCCCGCGCCATGTAGCCGGAGTCTTCGAGGAACGAGAGGAACAGGTACATCATGCCGATCTGCGGGACCAGCGGCAGAACGGTATTAATCCCGCCGCCAAGCCCTTGTGCGAGGAAGATGGTCAGCCAGTCCGGGAAGTGAAGGGTATAGCCGATCCACTGAATGCCGTGAATAAAGATCGCCACAGAGCCGGCATCAAAAATCGGGGCTAACGCGCCGCCAATGTTAATGGCGAGCAGGAACATCAGGTACATCACAAACAGGAAGATCGGCAGACCCAGAAAACGGTTGAGGATGATTTTGTCCACTGCCGTCGTAAAGCGGCTGGGCTCTGCCGTCAGGGTGTTGCTCACCACGTCGCAGATCGCCGCAATGCATTGGTAACGCGCATCGGCGATGTGCAGCGCCGGGTCGTCCATCTCATCGCTCAGATGCGCCAGAGAAATCTCCAGTTGCGCCGCAGCGTCACCGGCGTATGCCCGGCTGTAGATATCCCCTTCCAGCATTTGCAGACCGAGCCAGCGACGCTGTTGTGCTGGCATCTCTTTTGCCATTGCGTTCGCCAGTTTATCGGCCTCACGCAACAGCGGTCGGGCGTAATGTACCAGTTCGACGTTTTCATTTTCACTGTGGCGGTCAATCGCCAGCTTCAGCGCTTCGATACCGCGTCCGCGAGTGGAAACCAGCGGGACCACCGGGCAGCCAAGACGGGCTGAAAGGGCGTCGATATCAATCCGGATTTGTTGTTTTTCCGCGATGTCGAGCATGTTGAGTGCGACAATGCAGGGAATGCCCAACTCAAGCAGTTGCAGCGTCAGATAAAGGTTACGCTCAAGGTTTGAGGCATCCACCACGTTAATTAACAGGTCAGCATCGCCGCTCAGAATGTAGTGGCAGGCAATCTGTTCATCCAGAGAGGTTTGCGAAGAGATGGTGGTGAGCGAATACGTGCCGGGCAGATCGACCAGCGTGACCTGATGATCCGTGGTTGAGAATTGTCCCTCTTTACGTTCCACGGTGACCCCGGCCCAGTTGCCTACGCGTTGTCGGGCGCCGGTCAGTTGGTTAAACAGAGTCGTCTTACCGGAATTTGGATTACCAATTAAACCAATGGTTAATTTTTTCATCGTTATAGACTCACTGTATTAACAGGAAACCGCTTCCACTTCTAATAATGCCAGGTCTTTTTTACGCAATACCAGGCTGACGCGACGCGTTTCAATATGAACGGGATCGCCTAAGGGGGCGACGCGGACCACGTTAAATGAGGAACCCGGAAGCATGCCGAGGGAAAGCAGTTTCTGACGGTATGCAGGACTTATTTCACGGGCAAAGCCGGTAATTTTCCACGCAGTATCTGGAGTAAATTGCATAAGAACCTACTTGTTTCTTGCTAACTGGATGTTTACCTCATGGGGCAAAGTGGTGCGGCATGAGACCAGATGATTAGCCAACGAAGGAAAGACTAAATATTCTACAATACAATGATAATGAGAATGGTTTTTATCTTCAACCGATTAAATGTGACGGAATGTTGGTTTGAATAATAATCTGCGCCATTTTTGATATGGCTCAAAAATAATAACCGCCAGGTGAAATGATTTGAATTCTTAATAAATTAACGTTGTTAATGTTTAATTAAGGTTTCATCTGTTAATGAGGTGAAAAATAGAGTGAGGTGGTGAGAGGGAACCGTGTAAATATGCCGGATACGGTGTTGCCACCGCCATCCGGCGCACAATTCAGACTTAACGTTTCTTACCCATTGCTGCCGCCAGCGCATCCATCATCGCGCTGTTGCCTGCGGGTTGCGCTTCACGACCACGCGGTTTTGCCGCTTTCGCTGCCGGACGGTCGTTTCCGCTGCCGCTGCGACGGGCATTGGTTTCACCCGGCTGTTCGTCCAGGCGCATCGTCAGGGCAATACGCTTGCGCTGCAGGTCAACTTCCAGCACTTTCACCTTCACAATATCGCCTGCTTTCACTACGGTGTGCGGATCGTCGACGAACTTGTTCGACAGCGATGAGATGTGGACCAGACCATCCTGGTGAACGCCGATATCCACAAACGCGCCAAAGTTGGTGACGTTGGTGACTGCGCCTTCGAGAATCATCCCCGGCTGCAGATCGTTCATGGTTTCCACTCCATCGGCAAACTGCGCGGTTTTGAATTCCGGACGCGGATCGCGTCCCGGTTTCTCCAGCTCTTTGATGATGTCGCTGACGGTCGGGACGCCAAACTTGTCGTCAGTAAAATCGACGGCTTTCAGATTGCGCAGTTCGCTGCTGTTGCCCATCAGGTCTTTCAGGGCCTGTTGAGTTGCCGCCAGAATACGCTCCACGACCGGATACGCTTCCGGGTGAACCGTGGAAGCATCCAGCGGATTATCACCGTGGTTAATGCGCAAGAAGCCCGCACACTGTTCGAAGGCTTTCGGCCCCAGACGGCTGACTTTCAGCAGTTGCCTACGATTCTGGAACTGACCGTTCTCATCGCGCCAGGCCACAATATTCTGTGCCATCATGCGGGTCAGACCGGCTACGCGGGTTAACAGCGGAACCGATGCCGTGTTCAGGTCGACGCCGACGGCGTTTACACAGTCTTCCACCACCGCATCCAGCTTACGGGCTAGCTGCGTCTGGCTGACATCATGCTGATACTGACCAACCCCGATCGATTTCGGATCGATTTTCACCAGCTCGGCGAGTGGATCCTGCAGGCGACGCGCAATGGAAACCGCGCCGCGCAGCGAGACGTCGAGGTCCGGGAACTCCAGGGCTGCCAGTTCAGACGCGGAATAGACTGACGCCCCGGCTTCGCTGACGATCACTTTCTGCGCCGTCACTTTCGGGAACTGTTTCTGTACGTCGAGGAAGAAGCGTTCGGTTTCGCGCGAGGCGGTGCCGTTACCAATCGCCACCAGTTCCACGTTGTATTTTTCGCATAACGCCGCTACCACCACGGCCGCTTTCGCCGCCTGACCGGTGTGGGGATAGATGGTATCGGTGGCGACCAGCTTACCGGTGCCATCCACCACCGCGACCTTCACACCGGTTCGCAGACCCGGATCGAGGCCCATGGTGGCGCGCAGACCCGCCGGTGCCGCCATCAGCAGGTCGTGCAGATTACGGGCGAATACGTTGATCGCTTCGTCTTCCGCACGTTCGCGGACGGTTCCCATCAGCTCAGTTTCGAGGTGCATTAACACCTTGATGCGCCACGTCCAGCTCACCACGCCTTTACGCCAGCTGTCTGCCGGCGCGTTGTTCAGACGCAGGCCGAGGTGATCCATAATGATCTGTTCGCAGTGGCTCTCTTTCGGCGGCTCATCAAACTGCGGATCGGCATTCAGCGAAAGCTGCAACACGCCTTCATTACGACCGCGGAACATCGCCAGCGCGCGGTGAGAAGGCACGGATGCGATCGGCTCGTGATGATCGAAGTAGTCGCGGAATTTCGCGCCTTCTTCTTCTTTGCCGCCGATCACGCTGGCAACCAGATGGGCATTTTTCCACAGATAGTCACGTACCTTCGCCAGCAACGCGGCGTCTTCGGCAAAGCGCTCCATCAGGATATAGCGCGCGCCATCGAGCGCGGCTTTGCTGTCAGCGACACCTTTTCCGGCATCGATATACTTCGCCGCTTCGGTTTCCGGATCGTGTGAGGGGGCGTTCCACAGCAGGTCGGCCAGCGGTTCCAGACCGGCTTCAATCGCTATCTGCCCACGGGTGCGGCGTTTGGGTTTATACGGGAGATAAAGGTCTTCGAGTTCGGTCTTACTTAACGTGCCGTTGATGGCGTTGGCCAGCTCATCGGTCAGTTTGCCTTGCTCGGAAATGGACTTGAGAATGGCCTGACGGCGTTCTTCCAGTTCACGCAAATAGCCCAGTCGGGTCTCCAGATTACGCAGTTGCGTATCGTCCAGGCCGCCGGTGATTTCCTTACGGTAACGTGCGATAAACGGCACGGTGTTCCCTTCGTCAAGCAGGCGAACGGCTGCGGAGACCTGGTCGGCCCGGGCCTGAATTTCACCCGCAATAATGCGGCAGAAAGAATCATTCATCATGGATTGGCTTCATCTACTGAGTAAAAAATCAGGGAACAGTTATACGGATTGACGGGCAAAAACGCCAGCCATAGAGCGGGGCTTCGGATTGTTCCTGCTCATTTTACGTATTCGATCGCATTCACATACCAGCTCGCTTCCCCACCAGGCGTGTTGACCACCGCGAGATCGCCGACCTCTTTTTTCAGTAGCGCGCGCGCCATAGGCGAATCGATGGAGATGTAATCTTTGCGACCGAAAATTTCATCGTAGCCGACAATCCGGAATCGGCGGATGTCGCCATCGTCATTTTCGATCTCGACCCATGCGCCGAAAAACACTTTGCCTTCCTGCTGCGGGGAGTAATCGACAATCTTCAAATTCTCCATGCATTTGGTCAGATAGCGGACGCGCCTGTCGATCTCACGTAGCCGCTTTTTATTATACTGGTAGTCAGCATTCTCGCTGCGGTCACCCAGACTTGCCGCCCAGGTCACCTTCTTAGTGACTTCCGGGCGTTCTTCACGCCAGAGGTAATTGAGCTCGCTTTTGAGTTTTTCGTACCCTTCCCGGGTGATCAGAGGCGTTTTCATCTTATTGATTACCTTTAAGTCTGTGACGATGCGCACAATTCGTATTACGTCACCCTGCTAACAGAATAAATAATGTGCTGCGCGTTTCATTGTATACTTAAGCTGCTGTTAAATATGCTTTGTAACAATTTAGCCTGGAATTCATACCAGAATTTGCTGGTGGCGAACGTAAGCTTTTTTAAGAATACATACCTTCAATTGTTGCGAACCTTTGGGAGTACAAACAATGCAAGAGAACTATAAAATTCTGGTGGTCGATGACGACATGCGCCTGCGCGCGCTGCTGGAGCGTTATCTGACCGAGCAGGGCTTCCAGGTTCGAAGCGTCGCTAACGCCGAGCAAATGGATCGTCTGCTAACCCGTGAATCTTTCCACCTTATGGTACTGGATCTGATGCTGCCGGGTGAAGATGGGCTGTCTATTTGCCGCCGTCTGCGCAGCCAGAGTAACCCGATGCCGATCATCATGGTCACGGCGAAAGGGGAAGAAGTTGACCGCATTGTCGGCCTGGAAATCGGCGCTGATGACTATATCCCGAAACCGTTTAACCCACGCGAACTGCTGGCGCGTATTCGCGCGGTGCTGCGTCGTCAGGCGAACGAACTGCCGGGCGCACCTTCTCAGGAAGAGGCCGTCATTGCTTTTGGTAAGTTCAAACTGAACCTGGGTACTCGCGAAATGTTCCGCGAAGACGAGCCGATGCCGCTCACCAGCGGTGAGTTTGCCGTGCTGAAAGCGCTGGTAAGCCACCCACGTGAGCCGCTGTCCCGTGACAAGCTGATGAACCTGGCGCGTGGCCGCGAATATTCCGCGATGGAACGTTCCATCGACGTACAGATTTCCCGTCTGCGCCGTATGGTCGAAGAAGATCCCGCGCATCCGCGTTACATTCAGACCGTATGGGGTCTGGGCTACGTCTTCGTACCGGACGGTTCTAAAGCATGAGGCGAATGCGCTTCTCGCCACGAAGTTCATTTGCCCGCACGCTGTTGCTCATCGTCACTTTGCTGTTTGTCAGCCTGGTGACGACCTATCTGGTGGTGCTGAACTTTGCGATTCTGCCGAGTCTCCAGCAGTTTAATAAGGTCCTGGCCTACGAAGTGCGTATGCTGATGACCGATAAACTGCAACTGGAGGACGGCACGCAACTGGTGGTGCCTCCCGCTTTTCGTCGGGAAATTTACCGTGAACTGGGGATTTCTCTCTATTCCAACGAAGCCGCTGAAGAGGCAGGACTGCGTTGGGCGCAACACTATGAATTCTTAAGCCATCAGATGGCGCAGCAGTTGGGCGGCCCGACGGAAGTGCGCGTAGAGGTCAACAAAAGCTCGCCGGTTGTCTGGCTGAAAACCTGGCTGTCACCCAATATCTGGGTACGCGTTCCGTTAACGGAAATTCATCAGGGCGACTTCTCCCCGCTGTTCCGCTATACGCTGGCTATCATGCTTCTGGCGATAGGGGGGGCGTGGCTGTTTATTCGTATACAAAACCGACCCCTTGTGGATCTTGAACATGCTGCCCTACAGGTAGGGAAAGGCATTATTCCGCCACCGTTGCGTGAATATGGCGCGTCCGAGGTACGCTCGGTGACCCGTGCCTTCAACCATATGGCGGCCGGAGTGAAGCAGCTAGCGGATGACCGAACGCTGCTGATGGCGGGGGTCAGTCACGATCTCCGCACGCCGCTGACGCGTATTCGTCTGGCGACGGAGATGATGGGCGAACAGGATGGTTATCTGGCGGAGTCCATCAACAAAGATATTGAAGAGTGCAACGCGATCATTGAGCAGTTCATCGACTATCTGCGTACCGGACAGGAGATGCCGATGGAGATGGCCGATCTCAACGCTGTGCTGGGTGAAGTGGTGGCGGCAGAAAGCGGCTATGAACGTGAAATTGATACGGCGCTACAGCCGGGCAGCATTCAGGTGAAAATGCACCCGCTGTCCATCAAGCGTGCGGTAGCCAACATGGTGGTTAACGCGGCGCGTTATGGCAACGGGTGGATCAAAGTCAGCAGCGGGACAGAACCTCATCGGGCCTGGTTCCAGGTGGAAGATGACGGCCCCGGCATTAAGCCTGAACAGCGTAAACACCTGTTCCAGCCGTTTGTGCGCGGCGACAGCGCGCGCAGCACCAGCGGTACCGGTTTAGGGCTGGCGATTGTGCAGCGTATCATTGATAACCATAACGGCATGCTGGAAATTGGTACCAGTGAGCGGGGCGGGCTCTCCATTCGCGCCTGGCTACCCGTTCCGGTGATCCGCGTCCAGGGGACGACAAAAGAGGCGTAAAAAAGGGAGGCGAAATGCCTCCCTTTGTTTTTCATCATCGCCTGATGGCGCTGCGCTTATCAGGCCTACGTTTGTGTTGTGCCAGGCCTTATGCCGCCATCCGGCTCATTCGACTTACAGCTTCGGTCCGGCGCTTACCAGCGCTTCACCTGCTGGCGTATCCGTGTATTTCTCGAAGTTCTCGATGAACAGTTTCGCCAGGGCGGTGGCTTTTTCCTGCCACTGTTCAGGAGAGCCGTAGGTGTTACGCGGGTCGAGGATATGGGTATCCACACCCGGCAACTCGGTCGGGATCGCCAGATCAAACATCGGCAGGTTGAAGGTTTCCGCATCGTCCAGAGAACCGTTCAGGATGGCATCGATAATGGCGCGGGTATCTTTGATGGAGATACGTTTGCCCGTACCGTTCCAGCCGGTGTTGACCAGATAAGCCTGTGCGCCTGCGGCCTGCATGCGTTTCACCAGGACTTCAGCATACTGCGTTGGGTGCAGCGACAGGAATGCCGCGCCAAAGCAGGCGGAGAAGGTTGGCGTCGGCTCGGTGACACCGCGCTCAGTACCGGCCAGTTTGGCCGTGAAGCCAGACAGGAAGTGGTACTGCGTCTGGTTGGCCGTCAGGCGAGAAACCGGCGGCAGCACGCCAAAGGCATCAGCGGTCAGGAAGATCACCTTCGTGGCATGACCGGCTTTGGAAATCGGCTTAACGATGTTTTCGATGTGGTAGATCGGATAGGAAACGCGGGTGTTCTCGGTTTTCGAACCGTCGTCAAAATCGATAGTCCCATCGTCGCGAACGGTGACGTTTTCTAACAGCGCATCACGGCGGATAGCGTTGTAGATTTCCGGTTCCGCTTCTTTCGACAACTTGATCGTTTTAGCGTAGCAGCCGCCTTCAAAGTTGAACACGCCGTCGTCGTCCCAACCGTGCTCGTCATCGCCGATCAGACGACGTTTCGGGTCGGTGGAGAGGGTGGTTTTTCCGGTGCCGGAAAGACCGAAGAATACGGCAACATCGCCTTTCTCGCCCACGTTGGCGGAACAGTGCATCGATGCAATGCCCTTCAACGGCAGCAGATAGTTCATCACCGAGAACATGCCTTTCTTCATTTCGCCGCCGTACCAGGTACCACCAATCAACTGGATACGTTCGGTCAGGTTGAAGGCGACAAAGTTCTCAGAGTTCAGACCCTGCTCTTTCCACTGTGGGTTTGTGCATTTCGCGCCGTTCATCACGATAAAGTCAGGTTCAAAACCTTCCTGTTCGTCATCGCTCGGGCGAATAAACATGTTCTTCACGAAATGAGCCTGCCACGCCACTTCAGTAATGAAGCGGACAGAAAGGCGGGTGTCGGCGTTTGCGCCACAGAAAGCATCAACGATAAACAGACGCTTACCGGAAAGTTGTTTGGTCACTAACCCTTTCAGGTGCTGCCAGGTTTCCTGGGACAGCGGTTTGTTGTCGTTCTTGCCTTTTCCTTTGTCGGACCACCACAGCGTGTCACGCGTGGTGTCATCACGAACAATGTACTTATCCTTCGGCGAACGTCCGGTGAAAATACCGGTATCAACTGCAACGGCGCCCAGGTTCGTCAACACACCGCGCTCGTAACCTTCCAGGCTTGGGTCTAGCTCTTCCTGGTAAAGGGTTTCATAGCTTGGGTTGTAAACGATATCCTGAACGTCGCTGATACCATAAGCCTTGAGATCTTGCGGGGTTAATCGTTTCACGCGCATATCACTGCTCCTTAGCCAATATGTATTACCTGAAATAATAAGGTTTTTGTTGGGGTGTTAACCGCGACAAGGCTCATAGATTTACTTATCTGGACAAAATCACGATTGACTGAAAACGCTGTGACTCCAGTCACGAAGCGGGGCTTATTATGGCAGGAATGACTTTTTAGTTGTGTAAAATGTTCTTAAAAGGTTAAAAAATAGTATTTTTCACGGAGATGTTGTGAGTGTAATCGCATTCATGTGGAAAATTAACAAAACGCTTACATGTAGAATATCGATTCACCACGAAAGAAAATTTTAGCAAAAAGTGCGGAATATAGTGCGGACGGTCGGAGACGCATCGCGTCGTCCGACCGGTTCAGGATATCGATCAGTGAACCTGCGGATCGGCAGGGGAGGCGTTATTGCGGATCTCGGCAATATCCATGGCGTTGAACAGGTAGTGGCTCCCGCAGTAGTCGCAATGCATATCGATTTCGCCTTCTTCCGCCAGAATGCTGTCTACCTCTTCGTCCGGCAGCGTTTTTAGCGCGCCGGCACAGCGCTCGCGTGAGCAGGTGCATTTGAACTCAACGTTCTGCGGATCGTAAAGGGTGACCTCTTCTTCGTGATAAAGACGCCACAGCACCTCGTTGGCCGGCAGGGTCAGCAACTCTTCAGACTTGATGGTTTCGGTCAGCGTAGCCAGATGAGTAAAGTCATCCGCCTGCGCATCCTGCGCCGGCATTACCTGCAGCAGCATCCCGCCCGCAGCGGCTTTCCCGTCGACTTCGCCAGTGCGAATAAACAGACGGGTCGGCAACTGCTCAGAGCGCATGAAGTAATCTTCCAGACATGCCGCCAGCGTATCGCCTTCCAGCCCGACAACGCCCTGATAACGTTCGCCCTCTTCCGGCGTAATGGTAATCACCAGATAACCATTACCGACCAGGGTTTTCAGGTCTGCATCTTCCGGGATATCGCCCTGGACGCGCGCTACGCCGCGCATCTGCTGATTGTTGTTGCCGTTGATCACCGCAAGGCTCAACGGGCCATCGCCCTGGAGCTGAACGGTAATGTCACCGGCGAACTTCAGCGTTGCCGTGAGCAGGCTGGTGGCGACCAGCAACTCAGCCAGCACAGTTTTCACTGGCTGCGGATACGTATGGTTTTCGAGGATCTGTTGCAGGGTTTCCGATACGGTTACCAGTTCGCCACGCACGGCAAAGTTTTCAAACAGATAGCGGTGTAATTGGTCATGTTGCGGCATAATCATCTCTCTTGCGGGTGACAGTTACTCACTGTCGCCGTGTTTAAATCGTAACAGGTCGCGGCGTTCTTTTTTGTCCGGTCGCCTGTCCGGGTGCGGCATGGTCAGGGCGTTAAGCTTACGTGCCAGCGCCATTTTTTCGCGTTTTGCTACGCTTTCCGCCGTCTCTTCATACAGAGTGACGGCTTCGCTGGCCGGGCGACGCTGCTCGGCGATCGCTTTGATCACCACCGTTCGCTCGTCATTGCCCTGACGCAGCGTTAGCGTGGCGTTCAGTTCGACGATCTTGCTCGGCTTACTGCGCTGTCCGTTGTAGTGAACTTTCCCGCCGTCCACCATTTCGCGGGCCAGCGCGCGGGTTTTATAAAACCGCGCAGCCCACAGCCATTTATCCAGTCTGACCTCAACAGAGGGCTTTTCTTTCATGGCGTCTCCTTCACATCAGTGAGGGGATCAGTCGACGGTAGTCATTCAGTGACGGATGGCGCGCATACTGTTTTTCCGCAACGCCAGAGTCGGGGTTAGTCACGCCGAGGCAATAACGAATACCAAACTTCGCGGCAGCGTCGAGAATGGGTTCGCTATCGTCAATAAACAGCGTTTTTTCTGCACGCATTCCCGTCTCTTCCGCCACGGCGCGCCATAACCGCTGATCCTCTTTGGGATATCCAAATGTGTGGGTAGAAAGTAATAAATCAAGGTGTGAAGCCAGACCGGTATGCTCCAGCTTCACGGCCAGATTATGCGGATGCGCGTTAGTCAACAAAATCCGCCGTTTACCGCAGGCTTTCAGCGCATCTAAAAAGGGGACTGTATCATCACGCAACACGGCACGTGGCCCCATTGCGGTGGTCATCGCGCAGATATCCAGGCCCAGACGGTCGCTCCAGTAATCAAGACAGTACCAGTTTAGCGTATGCTGCACGGCATGATATTCCTGACGGATGCGTTCCTGCGCTTCCTGTGGCGAGATCCCGTTCTGTGCCCCATAGGTTTCAGGCACCAGTTTTTGCCAGAAGTAGTTATCAAACGCCAGGTCGAGCAGCGTGCCGTCCATGTCTAACAGAACGGTATCCACGTTCTGCCAGGCAATATCAATATGCATGGGAACTCTCCAGAATAAAACGCGATGCGGCACAGGGTAGCACACCCGGTGCCGCAGACATGTTATCAGATGAGGCTTTCCGGAGAGCTGATGAGCTTCGGATTCAGGCAGCTTTCATAGTACTGCTGAATCTCCATCAGGCGGGTGCGATGGCGCTGATAGCGGCGGAATGCCTGTACGCCATTATAGAGTGCGCAGGCCAGCATCGTCAGCATCAGCAGCGTGGTGCCGAGGTAGCGCCATAAACCGGAACGATCGGGAATGCGATGTAGGCCGATATGCTGCGTGCCATTGGCGTCAGTATAAATATTGGTGACAATCCCTTCGGCGCTAAACGGCGTGTTCATCAGCATTTGCGCCAGTCGCTGGAAGGCACTCCACTGCTCCTGCGCCGGGTAGTCATACAGCGATACGGTCGGCCAGGGTTGATCGACCAGATCGCTGCCTTCATCGCTGACGATCAGGAATCCGCCGGGGGCGGGGCTGTTCAACGACTGGGCGGCGCGGGCCGTTTCGCGGGTAATAAAGGGCGCGGTCGAGGTGGTGACCAGGTTGTCGAGCGATTCTGCGCTGACAGGACGCAACAGAACGTTAACGCCGTCCAGTTTGCCTGCGTTGGCTCGTTTCACCAGCGCGCTCCAGTCTTTGCTGTTTCCCAGGTTGACCAGCGCATTTTTGAGGCGCACGCATTCATCTTCTGCTGCGCACAAATCAGCGGTTTTCAGGACGATATCGCCAAAGTCATCTAACAACACCATGCCTGACTTCTGAATGGCTGAACGCAAGGCCGCACTGACGCGGGAGTCATCTTCCGGCTTTGGATGCAACTGACGGTTAACGGCCTGCGAGAGCGCGGTGGCTTTGTTCACCAGATCGGATTCCGGCAACGGCAGCGCGGGGGCGTCATTCCAGATGATTTGCGAGCAGTCAAACGGCATAAACGGTGAGTTGGTTTGTGCGCTCCAGGTGCCCTGCGCATGAATATTACACATGCCAGTACCGCGAAGGTTCAGGGTGTCGCCGACGCGCACACCTGATTGTTCGAGCTGTTTTACGCTGGTCGCTTCAATAGTCTGCGCACCCTTCATCCATGACAGCGTGAACTTAATCGGCATATCGAGCGGGATCCAGAACAGCAGCATGACAAGCACCAGCAGTGAACCACCGGCGATAATCGTGCTGCGCACCCAGTGTTGCAGCGGGAAGTTTCTCACCTCGTCATGCAGGGATAAAAACCGCCCCTGCCGCACGACGTGGCGATCGAGATAAATATCAATATCCGTTTGCTGACCGAGATCCTGCGCAATGTAAGGCTGCCAGTGAGTGGGATAAACCAGGTCGATAATCCCCAGCGAGATATTGTTTATCTGCTCCTGGTCATTTTCGCCAAACAGTCCCCAGCGGCGCGGCGTTCCACGCAGACAGTGAATTTCGCGCAGCGCCGTTTTCGACGGCGGAGCGAATAGGCCCCACAATCCTGCCGCCAGCAACAGTACGGCTCCGCCCACCATCCACGGCACAAAGACGTCCGGCGTGACCAGACAGAAAAAGAACAACAGGAAGGCGGCGACTATCAGCAGCGCTTCGCGAAAACCGGCCGGGCGGCTGAGTGCGTACTCTTCATGCGTCTCCTGACGAATATTCAGCAGTTCAATCTGCTCGCTCTCTTCACCGCGAATCGACGCCTGTGTGGACGTGGTGGGCTGCAGCGCATAACCGCGCGCTTCCTGCATATACTCTTGCAGGGAGTGACCATTCAGCGAGATAACCAGCGGTAGCGAGTCGGTGTGGATCAGTTCAACGTTGTTTTCATCGTTAATGTACTGTTCCCAGAAAGGCGGCAGGTGAACCTCAACGGAATCGAGGTAGTAGCGCCATTTATTGGGATCGTCCGTAGTGATGCCGTAGCGGGTGATCGAGTGGGTCAGAATGATGACGCTATTGCTTTCAGCATTCAGCGTCAGGGAAACAGGCGCTGCGCTGGCACCCGTTGGACCGGGTACCCGCTGGATTTGGCTCAGGCTATCAAGATAATTTTCAACGGCACTGCGTTCTTCAGGCGCGAGCTTGCGCGTCGCCGCCTCTGAGAAGGCGTTCGTCCACGGCAGTTTTCGCCGCCTGGCCCGGACGTTAAGTCGCCACCAGGCCAGCAATGCGCAGGCCAGCAACGCCGCTAAAAAAATCAGAATGGTGCTCATGCTTTCCCCATCTTACTTAATCTGTCAGGCGTGGTCAGTCGCACCCTGTCACAATAAACGTGATTCCGTGGTTGGCTATCGGCAAGCATGGAGTTGAACTTGAGCATTTTTCAGCGCATCCCAGTGAGTGCTGATGATAGCAAAATCTGCAAAAACGGAATATCAGCAAATTCCTGGACCTATTTCAACCTATTGACTTTTAATTTGAAACAGGAATTATATTTTTATTAGGTTACATAAATGTAAATAACTGGCAATTCACATTGCCGAAACCGTGTTGCGTACCGCACAATAACAACAGATTTCACGGCATAGATTCTCACGATGAGCAAATCATTACAAAAACCCACCATTCTGAACGTCGAAACGGTTGCGCAGTCGCGGCTATTTAGCGTTGAAAGCGTGGACCTCGAATTCAGCAACGGTGTGCGTCGCGTTTATGAACGAATGCGTCCTTCTACCCGTGAAGCAGTAATGATTGTCCCGATTGTAGACGATCATATGATCCTGATTCGTGAATACGCAGTGGGGACGGAGTCCTATGAGCTGGGCTTTTCCAAAGGGTTGATTGACCCCGGTGAAAGCGTGTTTGAAGCGGCGAACCGGGAACTGAAAGAAGAGGTCGGTTTTGGGGCAAACGATCTGACCTTTTTGAAAAAACTCAGCATGGCGCCATCTTACTTCTCCAGCAAGATGAACATCGTGGTGGCGGAAGACCTTTATCCCGAGTCGCTGGAAGGCGATGAGCCAGAGCCGCTGCCACAGGTGCGCTGGCCGCTGGCGCATATGATGGATCTGTTGGAAGACCCCGATTTCACCGAAGCGCGAAACGTGAGCGCATTATTCCTCGTGCGCGAATGGTTGAAAGGGCAGGGGCGGTTGTAGGGCAAATAGCGGTGTAGGCAGGATAAGGCGTAGCCGTCATCCGGCGATAATACCAGCAGTAAAAAAGGCGCCTTAGCGCCTTTTTTATTTAGAACAACTCGTGTGTCTCACCACCGTCAGTGATGGTCGTCCCCACCTCATGCACCGCCTGCTGTGTCGGCTGCGTGCCTTCGATGAAATATTCTGCACGGCTGTTACCGCCGTTCGCCAGTTGCCCGGTACTGCGATCGATATTGACCGTGACGATACCTGGTGGTGGCGTCAGCGGCTCTTCAGGAACCCCTTCCAGCACCGCTTTCATGTAGGCATCCCATGCGGGTTGTGCACTCTTCGCGCCACCTTCGTAACCGGAGATCTGATCTTTGATCGCGCCAGAGGCGGTGGTGCGTCCCAGATCACGGCGGTGATCGTCAAATCCAATCCACACGGAGGTGACCACCCCCGGACCGTAGCCGGAGAACCAGGCGTCTTTCGAGCTGTTGGTCGTCCCGGTTTTACCGCCGATATCGTGTCGATTCAGATCGCGGCCCGCACGCCAACCCGTGCCCATCCAGCCAGGTTCGCCGAAGATGTTGGTGTTCAACGCACTCTTAATCAGGAAGGCCAGCGGCGTGTTGATCACATGCGGCGCATACTCTTGCGCCCCGGTCTGCGCCACTAACGCCTGATTTGCCTGCTCCAGCTTGGGCATTGGCACGGCGGCGTTTTGCTGTTCACCAGAGATAGCGACATCTTCCACATTGCTGTTTTCCAGCACGTTGGATTTTTGCGTATCACCGTAAATCACCGGAATATCGCATTCCGGACAAGCAATTTTCGGCTTCGCTTCGAAAATCACACCGTTCTGGTCCGTTTCAATCTTGCTGATGAAATACGGGTCGACCAGGAAGCCGCCGTTCGACATCACCGCATAACCGCGCGCCACCTGCAGCGGGGTAAAGGATGCAGAGCCCAGCGCCAGGGATTCGGTATGTACAATGTTTTGTGCCGGGAAGCCGAATCGTTGCAGATATTCCGCCGCATAGTCCACGCCCATTGCTCGCATGGCGCGTACCATCACCACGTTTTTCGATTCACCCAGCCCCTGACGTAAACGAATCGGGCCTGCGTACTGCGGTGGTGAGTTCTTCGGACGCCAGTCGGAACCGGCACCGGCATCCCAGCGGGAGATAG
This sequence comes from Citrobacter sp. Ct235, assembly GCF_030332305.1. Lineage (NCBI taxonomy): Bacteria > Pseudomonadati > Pseudomonadota > Gammaproteobacteria > Enterobacterales > Enterobacteriaceae > Citrobacter > Citrobacter sp. Ct235. The sequence continues at coordinate 46,295 of NZ_JAOWIC010000041.1, read as the reverse complement.
GCACGTCGTTCAACATACTCGCCAGCGTCAGACCTTTATCCATCGCGGCGGTGTAGAGGAACGGCTTAATGTTAGAGCCGACCTGACGCAGTGCCTGGGTGGCTCGGTTGAACTTGCTCTGGTTAAAGTCAAAGCCACCGACCAGCGCCAGCACGGCCCCGTTTTTCGGATTGATAGAGACCAGCGCGGAGTTCACATCCGGAACCTGCGCCAGCCACCAGGCTTCGCCCATCTTCCGCACCCAGATCTGCTGACCAGTCTGCACCGCGTCGGTTACTTTACGTGGCGTCGGCCCCTGCTGGGTATCCGAGCGATAAGGACGCGCCCAACGAATGCCATCCATCCGCAGAGAGACCGAGGTGCCATCTGCCAGAGTCGCCGTCGCTTCCTGCGGGTTTGCACTGGTGATCACCGCAGGCAGCAGCGGCCCGTAGGTTGGCAGCGCTTTCAGCGTGTCGGTGATTTTCTTACTGTCCCACGCGGTTTCACCTACTTTCCACAGTACGTTGGCCGGGCCGCGATAGCCGTGGCGCATGTCGTAGTCCAGTACGTTATTGCGTACCGCCTGTTGCGCGGCCTGCTGTACCTTGCGGGTAATGGTGGTGTAAATGCGATAACCGTCTTCATAGGCGTTTTCGCCGTAACGGCTGTACATCTCCTGGCGCACCATTTCTGACAGATACGGAGCGGAGAAGGCGATTTCTGGCGCATGATAGTTGGCGTCGATCGGCTCATTACGTGCCTGATCGTACTGCGCCTGGGTGATGTACCCTTCGCTCAGCATACGCGATAGCACCACGTTGCGGCGCGCGGTCGCGCGGTCCATCGAATAGAGCGGGTTAAAGGTGGAAGGCGCTTTCGGCAGACCGGCAATCACGGCGATTTCACCCAGATCAAGCTGGTCGACGGATTTACCGAAATAGACCTGCGCCGCCGCACCGACGCCATAGGCGCGGTAACCGAGATAGATCTTGTTCAGATAGAGTTCGAGGATCTCATCTTTGCTCAGCAGTTGCTCAATGCGGATCGCCAGGAACACTTCCTTAATCTTACGCATCAGCGTGCGTTCGGGGCTAAGGAAGAAGTTTCTTGCAAGCTGCTGGGTGATGGTACTCGCCCCCTGAGAGGCGTGGCCGGAGAACAGCGCGACGCTGGCCGCACGGAAAATCCCCACCGGGTCAACGCCGTGGTGCTCATAGAAGCGACTGTCTTCTGTGGCGATAAAGGCTTTGACCATTTCCGGCGGGATCTGACTGAGCGTCACCGGAATGCGACGTTTCTCACCATATTGCGCGATGAGCTCGCCATCTGCGCTGTAAACCTGCATCGGGATCTGCAAACGCACATCTTTAAGCGTCGCGACGTCAGGTAACTGTGGCTCAATATAGCGATAGAGGCCATAAATCGAGCCTGCTCCCAGCAGGATGCAACATACTGCAAGGATCAATAAATACTTTACGAACTTCACCGGAGATTTCCCATTTAGTTTCATTTGGGCAGTTTATAAACAACCGCGCGGTAGTATAAAGGCAAGCCAGACGCATTGATATACCCGCGAGAGCGACGGGTGATAAGGAGATCATCAGCAATGGCTTTCAGATTCTGGCAAGTCGGCCTGCACATTCAGCCACATGAAGCCCTGGCGGTTGCCGTCGTTCGCGGCGCGTCGGGCTGGTATCTACAGCGCTGGTGGCGTCTGCCGCTGGCGCAACAGACGATCAACGACGGACATTTTCACGACGCCGAACAGCTTGTGGCGGTGTTACAACCGTGGAGTCGCGAACTGCCGCAGCGCCATCATATTCACCTCTCTTTTCCCGCAGATCGGACGCGGCAAAAGCGTTTTCCCCGTCCGTCAATGTCACTTCGCGAGCGCGAACAAACCGCCTGGCTGACAGGGTCGATGGCGCGTGAACTGGATATGGAATCGGCTGCACTGCGATTTGATTATAGTGAAGATGCGCTCGTCCCGGCCTATACGGTCACCGCCGCTCAGGACAAAGAGATTTCAGGCTTGTTGACGCTGGCGAAAACGCTCGGCGTGAATGTCACCGCGATCACGCCGGATGCTTGCGCATTGCAGCGTCTGCTGCCTTTTCTTTCCCCGGAACAGTCCTGCCTGGCATGGCGTGATGACACGCAGTGGTTGTGGGCGACGCGCGACGCCTGGGGACGAAAATCGCTGACAGAAATAACCCATATTTGCGACCTGGCCGCTGCGCTTTCCCTCCAGCCCGAAGAGGTGGCGCTCTGCGCAAAAGAGGGATTTGACCCCTGGCAGGCGGTTTCAATCCGTCAACCTCCCGTGCCCGTGGAAGGTCATGCTTTCGCCGTCGCGCTGGGGCTGGCGTTAGGGGGAATGCGCTGATGCAATCCCCTGTCAATTTTTTGCCCTGGCGACAACAGCGGCGTAGTGCCTGTCTGCGTTTGTGGGGTGGGCTGTTCAGTGCATCAGCAGCGATTGTGCTGGCGTTAATGCTGAGCGGATACGCCGTTCGCAGCATGAGTGGGCGAGTGAATGTGGTCTTACTGCGGGCAGAGCAGCAGCTTGCAGCAGCTCTGGCGACAGTGAAACCCCGACTGGAGGCGCGTCAACGTCAGGCACAGCAGGTCATTCAACGAGACAGATTGCGGGAGCAGACCCGTCGCTGGCAGTCGGCGCTGGAAAACCTTGCGTTGAGCATACCCGCGCAGGCCTGGCTGACCAACATGGACTACCAGCAAAGCACGCTGACGCTCAGCGGAAAAGCACTGACCTTTTCTGCGCTCAGCGCGCTGGAAACCGCTCTGCGCGACTCGCCGTTGTTTGAGATAAACCACACCGGCGCCACCCAGCGTGATGCGCAGGGATACTGGCAGTTTCAGTACCGGCTGAAATGGAGAGAAGCGCATGATCGTCCTCTTTGACGTCTGGTGTGCCTTTTCTCCTCGCATCCGCGTTGTCTGCTGGGCAAGTTGGGTGGCTGTGCTAAGTGCGCTCGCTATGTTTTTTCTGCACTTTCCGGGAAGGGGGGACGATGATGCGCTTAACCTGCAACGGGCGGCGAACCACCAGATAAAGCCAACGTTGTACCACCTCTCCGGCGTACTGACAGAGTCGCAGGTTTCATCGACATCGCAAACGTCGCCATTTTCACCCCTCTCGCTTCAGGTGCCGAATGTGCAGTTGCTGCACTGGCAGCCGTCGGCGCAAGGGGGGGAACTTGCGGTGAAGGCTCCGTGGGAGGCGGTGGTGTCATTATTTGGTTATCTGGCGACGCGAGGGATGTCCGTGAGTGGATTCTCGCTGAAGGCAGAAAACGACGAACGGGTGCTGACGCTCACTCTGGAGTCTTTTCATGAAGGGTAGGGACGGGCTGCTGGTGGCCCTTTCATTGCTAATGCTGACCGGCATGCGCGATCCGTTCCGCCAACCAGACGATCGTTGTCATGGGGCAGAGCTGGCCCAATGGCGGTATCAGGGGATGGTGAGCCGGGGTGAGCGCAACATTGGCCTGCTGCAGGACGGCCTGCACCGCTGGCGGCGTGTCGAACCCCATGAAGTTCTGGATAACGGCTGGACAATCGTGCAACTCACCGCTCTGACGCTAACCGTGAGTACTGGTAAAGAGTGTGACCCGCCACAGTGGCAGTGGCAAAGACAAGGAGAGGTTAATGAAGCAATGGATACTGGTGGTGTTGGTCGTCGTCCTGCAGCCGGTTCTGACCGGAAAAACTCAGAACGTGACGCTGGTGGTGGATGACGTTCCCGTCACGCAGGTACTTCAGGCGCTGGCTGAACAGGAACGGAAAAATCTTGTGGTATCGCCGGATGTCAGCGGCGTGGTGTCGCTGCATCTGACGGACGTCCCGTGGAAACTGGCGCTCCAGACGGTGGTGAAGAGCGCCGGACTGGTGTTACGTCAGGAAGGACCGATTTTGCATGTGCATTCTGAAAGCTGGCAGAGCGAAGAAGCGGTGCGGCAGGAGGCGGAGATGGCGAGACGCCAGGCGAGTTTACCGCTGGAGAATCGGCACATTGCACTGCATTACGCCGATGCCACTGAACTGGCGAAAGCGGGAGGAAAACTGCTGAGTGCCAAAGGCAGTCTCACGGTAGATACGCGCACCAACCGACTGCTGGTCAGGGACAACCCGCCGACGCTGGCACTGGTGGAACAGTGGGTGGCGCAAATGGATCTGCCAATAGAACAGGTCGAGCTGGCGGCGCATATCGTGACCATTAATGAAAAAAGCCTGCGTGAACTGGGGGTGAAATGGACGCTGGCAGAAGCCACGAAGACTGGAGCCGTGGGACAAGTGACGACGATAGCCAGCGATCTCTCTGTCGCAAATGCTACCACTCGCATCGGATTTAATATTGGTCGTATTAATGGTCGGCTGCTGGATCTGGAACTGTCCGCGCTGGAGCAACAGCAGCAGCTCGATATTATCGCCAGTCCGCGTCTGCTGGCTTCCCATCTACAGCCTGCCAGCATCAAACAGGGGAGTGAGATCCCCTATCAGGTTTCCAGCGGCGAAAGCGGCGCAACGTCGGTTGAATTTAAAGAGGCCGTTCTCGGGATGGAAGTCACCCCTACGGTCTTACCGAAGGGGCGGATCCGCCTGAAGTTGCGCATCAGCCAGAATATGCCGGGGCAGGTGCTGCAACAGGCTGACGGTGAAGTGCTGGCTATCGATAAGCAGGAAATTGAAACGCAGGTCGAGGTGAAAAGCGGAGAGACGCTGGCGCTGGGCGGCATTTTTTCAAACAAGAATAAAACCGGTAAAGACAGTATTCCGTTGCTGGGTGACATTCCCTGGTTTGGACAACTCTTTCGTCATGACGGGAAAGAAAATGAACGTCGCGAGCTGGTGGTATTTATTACGCCCAGATTGGTCTCGACAGAATGATTTATGCATGAAACACCGTTGTTTTTGCACTTAACTCGTTTCAGGGATTTGACGTACGCAGCTATTTAGCATACAAGGAGTACCGATTTGAGAGTCGGTACTTCTCATCGCCGTCCGGCAATGCCGACTCGGATTGCCTACAATCTGGTTTGATGATTTATTCAGTTGCCAAACCTGCTTGAGTATTGAGATAATTTTCAGTCTGACTCTCGCAATATCTTATGAGGTTTCAGTTCATGTCCTGCTGCGCTCAGTGTCTGCGACGCGGGTTTATCATTAACGAATAGTCTTAGTAGTACCGAAAAAATGGCAGAGAAACGCAATATCTTTCTGGTTGGGCCTATGGGTGCCGGAAAAAGCACTATTGGGCGCCAGTTAGCTCAACAACTCAATATGGAATTTTACGATTCTGATCAAGAGATTGAGAAACGAACCGGAGCTGATGTGGGCTGGGTCTTCGACGTAGAAGGTGAAGACGGCTTCCGCGATCGTGAAGAGAAAGTCATCAACGAATTGACGGAAAAACAGGGTATTGTGCTGGCTACCGGCGGTGGCTCTGTAAAATCGCGTGAAACCCGTAATCGTCTTTCCGCACGTGGCGTCGTGGTTTATCTCGAAACGACCATCGAAAAACAACTTGCGCGTACACAGCGCGATAAAAAACGTCCGCTGTTGCAGGTTGAAGCGCCGCCTCGTGAAGTTCTGGAAGCGTTGGCCGACGAACGCAATCCGCTGTATGAAGAGATTGCCGACGTAACCATTCGTACCGATGATCAGAGCGCCAAAGTCGTTGCAAACCAGATTATTCATATGCTGGAAAGCAACTGATTCTGGCTTAATACACACTCGGTAAGCGGGTATAAGTCATTAAGGTGGATGTCGCGTCATGGAGAGGATTACCGTCACTCTCGGGGAACGTAGTTACCCTATCACCATCGCGGCTGGTTTGTTTAACGAACCAGCTTCATTCTTACCGCTGAAATCGGGCGATCAGGTTATGTTGGTCACCAACGAAACCCTGGCTCCCCTTTATCTTGATAAGATTCGCAGCGTACTTGAACAAGCGGGGGTGAACGTTGATAGCGTCATCCTGCCTGACGGCGAGCAGTACAAGAGCCTGACGGTGCTGGATACGGTATTCACCGCCTTACTGCAAAAACCACACGGTCGTGATACGACGCTGGTCGCACTTGGCGGCGGTGTCATTGGCGACCTGACCGGTTTTGCCGCAGCCAGCTATCAGCGCGGTGTTCGCTTCATCCAGGTCCCGACGACGCTTCTGTCGCAGGTCGACTCCTCCGTTGGCGGTAAAACCGCTGTAAACCATCCCCTCGGCAAAAACATGATTGGCGCGTTTTATCAGCCGGCCTCCGTGGTGGTGGATCTCGACTGTCTGAAAACGCTGCCTGCTCGCGAACTGGCGTCCGGTCTGGCGGAAGTGATCAAGTACGGCATTATTCTTGATGGCGAATTCTTTAGCTGGCTGGAAGAGAATCTGGATGCGCTATTGCGTCTGGACGGACCGGCAATGGCCTGGTGTATTCGTCGTTGTTGTGAGCTGAAAGCCGAAGTTGTCGCCGCAGACGAGCGCGAAACCGGCTTACGTGCTTTACTGAATCTTGGGCATACATACGGTCATGCCATTGAAGCTGAAATGGGTTATGGCAATTGGTTACATGGTGAGGCGGTCGCAGCAGGTATGGTAATGGCTGCGCGCACGTCGGAACGTCTGGGGCAGTTTGCGCCAGAAGATACGCAGCGCATCATCACGTTACTCAAACGTGCCGGTTTGCCGGTTCACGGACCACGCGAGATGTCCGCGCAGGCTTATCTGCCGCATATGTTGCGTGATAAAAAAGTGTTAGCGGGAGAAATGCGCTTAGTCCTTCCGCTGGCAATAGGGAAAAGTGAAGTACGCGGCGGTGTGTCGCACGAAGTCGTTCTTAACGCTATTGCTGATTGCCAGCAGGCGTAACAACAAGAAAGGTCGGACTGATACGGCTCACGTATCGGCCATTTAGATTCAGGTTAGTTGCAACGTCGTAAGCATTAGCCTTTGAGTGGGGTGTTAAATGGATGAATTCAAACCAGAAGACGAGCTGAAACCCGATCCCAGCGATCGTCGTACTGGTCGTTCTCGTCAATCTTCAGAACGCGGTGAACCGCAGATCAACTTTGATGATGTTGATCTGGATGCTGACGATCGCCGTCCTGCACGCGGGCGTAAAGAACGCCTTGATGAGCAAGAGAGGGAAGAAGATTACGATTCCGATGATGAAGCGTTCGTGGATGAAGAGCGCGTAGAGCGTCGTCCACGTAAGCGTAAAAAAGCCGCCGGTAAACCTGCTTCCCGTCAGTACATGATGATGGGCGTGGGCGTGCTGGTTCTGCTGCTGTTGATCATCGGTATTGGCTCCGCGCTGAAAGCGCCTTCCACCCCGTCTTCAAACGCACAAACGGCGTCTGGCGAGAAGAGTATCGATCTCTCCGGCAATGCCGCTGACCAGGCAAACGGTGCCCAACCGGCTCCGGGAAGTACCTCCGCTGAACAGACTGCGGGCAACACGCCGCAGGATGTTTCTCTGCCGCCAATATCCTCCACGCCGACACAGGGACAAGCGCCTGCGACCGCAGAAGGCCAGCAGCGTGTAGAAGTGCAAGGCGATCTGAATAATGCGCTGACGCAACCGCAGGGTCAGGAACAGGTGAATAATGTGGTGGTGAACTCCACACTGCCTACTGAACCGGCGACCGTTGCGCCAGTGCGTAATGGTAATGCGTCGAGCCAGACGGCTGCGGCTCCTGGCAGCGAGCGCCCGGCCACCACGCGTCAGGAACGTAAGCAGGTTGTGATTGAGCCGAAGAAACCGCAGACAACCGCGAAAGCGACGCCAGCGGAACCGAAGCCGACGACCCAGCCTAAACGAGCGGAACCCGTAGCGCCTGCTGCCACCGCAGCACCGAAAGCGACGGCCAACGCCGCACCGGCACAGACGGCAGCGCCTGTACAGACCGCGCCAGTAGCAACAAGTAGCGCGGCGGGAGGCAAAAGCGCCGGTAACGTCGGATCGCTGAAGTCAGCACCGTCCAGCCATTACACCCTGCAGCTCAGTAGCTCTTCTAACTACGACAACCTGAACGGTTGGGCGAAGAAAGAGAATCTGAAAAACTATGTGGTGTATCAGACGACGCGTAACGGTCAACCGTGGTATGTTCTGGTGTCTGGCGTGTACGCCTCGAAAGAAGATGCCAAACGCGCGGTTTCCACGCTGCCAGCCGATGTGCAGGCAAAAAATCCGTGGGCCAAACCGTTGCATCAGGTACAGGCCGATCTGAAATAATGTTAAAGCGCAGGATGCTGTCGGAGCTTTCTCCACAGCCGGAGAAGGTGTAATTAGTTAGTCAGCATGAAAAAAAATCGCGCTTTTCTGAAGTGGGCAGGGGGGAAATACCCCCTGCTTGATGACATCAAACGGCATTTACCTCAGGGTGAATGCCTGGTCGAACCCTTTGTGGGTGCAGGGTCGGTGTTTCTTAACACCGACTTTTCTCGTTATATTCTTGCCGACATCAACAGCGATCTCATCAGTCTCTATAAGATCGTGAAGACCCGTACCGACGAGTACGTGCAGGCTTCCCGTGAGCTGTTTAGCCCAGAGACCAATCAGGCTGAGGTTTACTACCAGTTCCGTGAAGAGTTCAACGCCAGTCAGGATCTTTTCCGTCGTGCGGTCTTGTTCCTGTATTTGAACCGATATGGATACAACGGTCTGTGCCGGTATAATCTGCGTGGCGAATTTAACGTGCCGTTTGGACGTTACAAAAAGCCTTACTTCCCGGAAGCTGAGTTGTATCACTTTGCGGAAAAAGCGCAGAATGCGGAGTTCCATTGCCTCTCATATGATGAGTGTATGGATCGTGCGGATTCAAACTCGGTTGTCTATTGCGATCCGCCCTACGCCCCGCTGTCAGCGACGGCGAATTTCACCGCGTATCATACCAACAGCTTCAGCCCGAAAGAGCAGGCCCATCTGGCGAAGATGGCCGAAAAGCTGGTCAGTAAGCGGATCCCAGTGTTAATTTCGAACCATGACACCCCGGATACGCGCGAATGGTACAAAGCGGCGGAACATTTTCAGGTCAAAGTGCGGCGCAGTATAAGCAGCAACGGCGGCACACGTAAAAAGGTGGACGAACTGCTGGCTCTGTACAAACCAGGAGTCGTTTCACCCGCGAATAAATAATTCTCAAGGAGAAGCGGATGAAACAGTATTTGATTGCCCCCTCAATCCTGTCGGCTGATTTTGCTCGCCTGGGTGAGGACACCGCGAAAGCACTGGCTGCCGGTGGCGACGTCGTGCATTTTGACGTCATGGACAACCACTATGTACCGAATCTGACCATGGGGCCGATGGTCCTGAAATCCCTGCGTAAATACGGTATTACGGCGCCCATCGATGTGCATCTGATGGTGAAACCGGTCGACCGAATCATCCCGGATTTCGCCGCCGCAGGCGCCAGCATCATCACCTTTCACCCGGAAGCCTCCGAACACGTTGACCGCTCGCTGCAACTGATTAAAGAGCACGGCTGTAAAGCCGGGCTGGTTTTTAATCCGGCGACGCCGTTGAGCTATCTGGACTACGTGATGGACAAGCTGGATGTGATCCTGCTGATGTCCGTCAACCCGGGCTTTGGCGGTCAGTCTTTCATTGCGCAAACGCTGGACAAACTGCGCGAAGTCCGTCGTCGCATTGACGCGTCGGGTTACGACATTCGCCTCGAAGTGGATGGCGGCGTGAAAGCGAGCAACATCGGTGAAATCGCCGCAGCCGGGGCTGACATGTTTGTCGCCGGTTCCGCTGTCTTCGATCAGCCAGACTACAAAAAAGTCATTGATGACATGCGCAGCGAACTGGCAAAGGTAAGTCATGGATAAATTGCAGGATATTCGGGGCGTCGCCTTCGACCTCGACGGTACGTTGGTGGATAGCGCGCCGGGATTGAGCGCCGCAGTGGACATGGCGCTGTATGCGCTTGAGCTGCCGGTTGCCGGTGAAGAGCGCGTCATTACCTGGATTGGTAACGGTGCTGATGTATTGATGGAGCGTGCGTTAACCTGGTCTCGTCAGGAACGCGCGACATTGCGTAAGACGATGGGCAAACCGCCGGTCGATGATGATATTCCCGCCGAGGAGCAGGTCCGTATTCTGCGTAAGCTGTTTGACCGCTACTACGGGGATGTTGCTGAAGAGGGGACGTTCCTGTTCCCTGATGTCGCCGATACGCTGGGCGCGCTGCACGCCAAAGGGCTGCCGCTCGGTCTGGTGACTAACAAGCCGACACCGTTTGTTGCGCCATTGCTCGATGCGCTGGATATTGGCAAATATTTCAGCGTGGTCATCGGCGGTGACGACGTCCAGAACAAAAAACCTCATCCGGATCCACTGCTGTTGGTGGCAAGTAAGCTCGGCATTGCGCCAGAGCAATTGCTCTTCGTTGGGGATTCGCGTAATGATATTCAGGCGGCAAAAGCCGCTGGCTGCCCGTCCGTAGGCCTCACCTACGGCTACAACTACGGCGAACCGATCGCGCTGAGCCAGCCAGACATCATGTACGACCGCATTAGTGAATTACTGCCCGCTCTCGGGCTTCCGCATAGCGAAAATCAGGAATCGAAAAATGACTAAGCCCATCGTTTTTAGTGGCGCACAGCCCTCAGGTGAATTGACCATTGGCAACTACATGGGTGCACTGCGTCAGTGGGTGAACATGCAGGATGACTACCATTGCATCTATTGCATCGTTGACCAGCATGCCATCACCGTTCGTCAGGATGCCCAGCAACTGCGTAAAGCGACGCTGGATACGCTGGCGCTCTATCTTGCGTGCGGTATCGATCCTGAAAAAAGCACCATTTTCGTTCAGTCCCACGTGCCTGAACATGCGCAACTGAGCTGGGCGCTGAACTGCTACACCTACTTTGGCGAACTGAGCCGTATGACCCAGTTCAAAGATAAGTCAGCGCGTTACGCTGAGAACATCAACGCCGGTCTGTTTGACTATCCGGTACTGATGGCGGCAGATATCCTGCTGTATCAGACCAACCTGGTGCCGGTGGGTGAAGACCAGAAACAGCATCTGGAACTGAGCCGCGATATCGCCCAGCGTTTCAACGCGCTGTATGGTGAGATCTTCAAAGTTCCTGAACCGTTTATTCCTAAGTCAGGTGCCCGCGTGATGTCTCTGCTGGAGCCGACGAAAAAGATGTCCAAGTCGGACGATAACCGCAACAACGTGATTGGCCTGCTGGAAGATCCGAAATCGGTGGTTAAAAAACTTAAGCGAGCCATGACTGACTCGGAAGAGCCGCCGGTTGTGCGTTATGACGTTAAAGAGAAACCCGGCGTGTCTAACCTGCTGGATATTCTCTCTGCCGTGACCGGCAAGAGCATTCCTGAGCTGGAACAGAGCTTCGAAGGCAAAATGTACGGTCATCTGAAAGGTGAAGTCGCCGATGCGGTTTCCGGCATGCTGACCGAGCTGCAGGAGCGTTATCATCGTTTCCGCAACGACGAAGCCTTCCTGCAGCAGGTGATGAAAGACGGTGCGGAAAAAGCCAGCGCGCGCGCATCAGCTACGCTGAAAGCGGTCTACGAAGCGATTGGTTTTGTCGCTAAGCCGTAAGAAATGGTAGAAACAAAAAGAGGGCTACGGTCCTCTTTTTTATTGCGTATTAATGACGCTGATTATCAATCGTCAGCGTCACGCGATTGGCACGGCAGAAAAGCTCAGAGGCATGAACAGGTTTGTCATTTTGATCAAAGGCTATCTTACTGATACGAAACAACGGTTCGCCCAGTTCACACCTGAGCCATTTCGCCTGGGCTCGGGTGGCGGCAAAGATATCGATTGTTTTTTTATCATTCAGCACTCGCGTATCGAAACGCTCCTGAAATAATTGATAAGTAGAAGCCCCTTCCGTATAAAGCGTATCAAAATCAGGGTAACGAGAGAGCGGGATCCAGGAGCTATCGATAAAGAGCGGTTCTTTATCGAGATACATAACGCGGCTCAGATGGAAGACATCGCTATTACCTGGAATATTGAGCTTCTCACAAAATGGTGAGGCGTTAATCCGCTCCTGTTCGATAACTTTCTCTTTGGTCGGTTTGCCTTGTGAAACGCCAAAATCAGTAAAACCACTGACGGTGAGCAGGGCGTTTTCGACTTTCTGGCTCTGCACAAACGTGCCTTTCCCCTGCCAGCGGATCAATACGCCGTCGGCGACCAGATCGCTGATGGCCTTACGGATAGTGATGCGACTGACGTTGTATTGCGTACAGAGCTCGCTTTCCGTGGGTATCTGTTGACCCGGCTGATAGATTCCCTGCGCAATATTGTCCAGCAGTTGCTGGCGTACTGTTGCGTAGAGAAGTTGATGTGAGTAGCGATCCGTGGCTGACATAATCGACCCTGAAAAAGAGAGTAATAGGCGGATTATAGAGTCGTTTCTTTGTAAGTAACAGGGTGTTGGCGTGAAGTGACTCACGCCAACACCGTGGTTACCAGGCACCGTGATACTGGATTGTTTGAGCCGCGTTGGCTGTACCTTGCTTCATCGCGTCAGGTAATGACTGGCCTGACGCCCGGGCGCAGAGAAAACCGGCGATAAAAGAGTCGCCAGCGCCCATCGTATCGACGACGGTAACCTGCTCCGGGGTTTGACGCCAGAACTGCCTGCCATCCCAGGCGATACTGCCGTTTTCCCCAAGCGTAACGATCACCGCACCAGCGCCTTGCTCCACAATCGTTTTCATACGCAGGCAAAGTGCGTCGTCCTCAACCTGGGCGGAAGCAAAAGCAAAGTCGAGATATGGCGGTAGTGTTTGCCATAGCGGACTATCCCACTTGTCGGAAAAGTCGAATGCCATTGTCTTCCCGTTTGCATACAGGCGAGGAAAGGCGTCTTCAGCATGCCCCCAGATAGCCGAGTGGATAATGTCGTAATCGCCAAGCCAGCGATAATCCTCTTCACTGAGCGCAAAGTCGGCCATTACCCCTTCGGTGTAGTCGCCAAACACCCGATCGTTCCCGTTCAGTGTTACCTGCGTTTGCGCAGTCAGGCCTGGCTTTGTGTGTACATGGCTGATATCGATTCCCTTGCGGGCCAGATCGCACCTGAGCGTATTACCGTAGTCATCTTCGCCAACCCAGGTGATGCATCCGGGCTGCATACCGTAGCGTGTGGAGTAAACGGCGACATTGACCGCGTTGCCGCCAGAGAAAGCCTTATTCAGCTGTGGGTAAATATCGACACAGTTATCGCCAATGGTCGCCAGTTTTTTCATTATACGTCCTCCGGTAACAGCGCGCGAAAGCGCTCCAGCGCCTGACGTGCATAAAGCCGTGGCTCGTTCATGTACATGGTCACCAACTCGACGGTGCAATAGCCGTTATAACCCCTGTCGATGATATCGCGCATCAGCTCACGCAGCGGCATCTTGCCATCGCCGGGAATGTAGTGGGTATCGCTCGCCCCGTCACTGTCGACAATGTGCAGATGACGCAATTTCTTGCCCAGTTTGTCGAAATAGCTCATCACCGGTTCGGCCTGAACATAAGGCGCGCAGATGTCGATCATACTGAACAGTCGCGGTGAAGGAACCAGCGCCAGCGTTCGTAGAACATCGTTGGCGTTACAAACCACGTTCGATTCATACGGGGTGAGAGGCTCCAGAATTAAATCCATCCCGATGTTTTCGGCGTACTCACAAAGCTCACTCAGATTTTCGGCAAGACGCGCCCAGATGTCGTTCGGCGTGGCGAGGTAGCCCGCGTGAGCCGCAGAGATAAGCGTATAGCCCGCGTTCATCTCTTTTGCCATGTCCATCGCCAGTTTTATCATATCCAGGCTTTCCCGACGCATACGCTCGTCGCCTATCATCATGTTATACGGGTAGCCGTTGGTTTCCGGCGTATAGCCGATGATGGGCATTTGATAGGATTCGGCGAGCGCTTTGATTTGGCGGATGCCGCCTGCTTTTAGATCGGGTGCAAAAGCATGCGGACGTCCCCCCCACAGTTCAATGCCGTCGTAACCAAGTTCGCGTGCGTCCCGAAATGCGTGCTCAACTGGCAACCGCTGGTGGCCGCAGGTAAACATACCTGTTTTCATCATATTGCTCCTTGGGAAACCCGGCTTTTGGCCGGGCCAGGTTGAGGGATTAATATTCCACGATGCCGCCGTAGTAACGGCGTTCATCCGGGTTGTGATCTTTGTAAATAGAGAGGTAGTAGCAGAGCCATTCCATTGGTACGAACATCAGGAACGGTGCGAGCCACGGGTGTAAGCCTTGAGCGATATCGGCGTAATCAATCACGATGACGTTATCGGTACGCTGCTTCACAAAGCTGATTGCCCGCTCGGTAGTGTGACGGCTTTCGTCGCTACCCAGCAGGAACAGGAAGGGGATACCGGGTTCGACAATCTCCAGCGGGCCGTGACGAAATTCGCCGCTTTCGATAACTGAACCATGCGTCCAGGTAAACTCCATCAGCGTGACGATGCCTTCTTTGTAGCCCAGCGGGCGCAGAGGACCCGCTGAAACGGTGTAAATCATTGGCCACTGGCTGGCTTGTTCACCCAACTGGCGCCCTTTTTCTTCCCAGTTACGCACCAGATAGCCTAGTGCTTCAGGTAATTTGCGCAGATCGTTTTTAATTTTGCCGATCTCTGGTACAGGAGAAAGACGGGTAATCATCTCCAGCACCACGCTGTAGCACAGCAGGAGATGTATTTCCCAGATGCAGTCGGCCTGATAATCGACGACAAACTCGGCGGCCGCCGTGATTGGGCTGTCCGGGCGTTTCGTGAACGCTACAGTGAGCGCACCGCAGGCGCGGCCCAGCTCCAGCGCTTTAATGACTTCGTCGGTTTTACCGTAGTCGGAGACGCCGATAACGGCGCAACGATCGTCGAGACGGTAAGGTGTGTTATCACAAAATTCCCAGCCGGAGAGGGCGTACACCTGAAGATCGGAAAAACGATCCGCCAGGTGTTTCGCGGTTTGTGCGGCATTCAGCGGTGAGCCGCAGGCCACAAAGTAAATGCGATCAATATGGCGACTCACCATTTCGCCCACAATGGCATGAACACGCGGGACATCCTGAGACAGGACCTTTTCCACCTCCTGAACCATATTTTCGGTGACCAGGAAGTCCACAGTGCTTTTATCAATATCCAACATTTCAATAATCTCCAGATAATATTACGACAAGGTCGCCAACTGGCGGTTGCGCCTTTCCCAGAAGGCATAAGCGGGCAGGCCAGTAGCAATAACAATAACGGCGCAGATAAGCCCTGGAATCGGGGCCCAGACAAAGGTGGATGCAACCAGGATCAGGCTCGACGCGATGGCAAGAAAGGTCATCAGACCGAATGCCGGAGTACGCCACAGGGGCTTGTAGTCTTCCCGTTTACGGCACCAGATGATCGAGCTAAAAGTGAGCGTGTTTTTGAAGCACATCACCAGGGTGAAGTAGCCCAGCAGGCTGGTCAAATCGGAGACAAAGATGAAGAAGATCCCCAGCGCAGCTTGCAGCACGATAGAGACATCCGGGGTGTTGTACTTCGGATGAACATGACCGAAACATTTGAAAAAAAGCTTATCTTTTGCCATCGCATACTCAAGGCGCGGTTGATACATCACACAGCTTGAGAGCGAACCGAGGATCACGATCATCGCGGTGATCGCCACGAAAATACCGGCGGTACTGCCCAGCGCCGGGATCCACGTCAGCGCATCAGAGATGGGGGTTCCTGAGGCGGCGAGTTTATCGAACGGCATCAGGCCAGAAATCACCAGCGCCAACAGGCTGTAGAGCACCAGAACAAGTAAGCATGAGCCAATCAGTGCGCGCGGCATCGTTTTGCCTGGGTTTTTAATCTCGCCGGTCATATAGCAAATAGAGGCCATGCCAGTGTATGACCAACTGGTAGCGGAAATGCCGGCAAGAAGCGCCATAAACCCGCCCGTAGCGCTGACCACCGTTGTGGTGGGGGCTGAGAAATTGTCGGCTTTAAACCAGAAGATCCCCAGACCAATAACGATGGTGAACGGAATGATCTTGGCGATGGTAATCAACGTCTGGAATGCGGCACCGCCTTCAACGGAGCGTAGGTGCAGCAGCATGAACATGACGATCAGCGCCGACGCGATAAACTTGCCCATCAGTGGATCAATCGGCATCAGGAACCCGAGGTTGCTAACGACCGCAAGCGCCATGATCGAGAGTGAAGGGGCATCATTTGCC
Source organism: Citrobacter sp. Ct235 (assembly GCF_030332305.1). Classification (NCBI taxonomy): domain Bacteria; kingdom Pseudomonadati; phylum Pseudomonadota; class Gammaproteobacteria; order Enterobacterales; family Enterobacteriaceae; genus Citrobacter; species Citrobacter sp. Ct235. The sequence continues at coordinate 30,086 of NZ_JAOWIC010000041.1, read as the reverse complement.
CAGAAGCTTGCCCAGCCGGAAAGGAATGCCAGAGGGCGGCTTCCCGCGTTTTTAAGATAAACATAATCTGCGCCGTTTTCCGGGTACGCGGTCGATAACTCCGCATAGACGCACATTTGTGGGATAACAATCAAACCGCCGATAACAAAGGCGAGCACGGTCAACCATGGCGTGCCTGCCGCTTTTGCTACTTCACCTACTGAAACGAAAATACCGGAGCCGACGGTTGTCCCAACGGCAATAGCGAGCACGGCCCAGAAGCCTAGCTTGCGTTGAAGTTCCTGGCTTTCCATATCAATACCTTTATTAGAATGTTGTAGGGTCAAAAAGGGTCGCCTGCGAGCATCTACAGCAAATGAAGTTTCGCTATATGATGACTCATAACCAATATAACAACATATGATGAATTGTATTGTAGAGAAAGATCACAAAATAGCCATCGTATGTGGCGTGAGTGAAGGGTTTTAGATTAACTAATTGTATTTATAGATAAAAAAAGGACCGCCAGAGCGATCCTTTTTTAACGCTTAACGTCAGAACCAATTCAGCTTATCTCGCAGCCCGACCACCCGGCCAACAATGATCAGCGCCGGACTTGCCACCTTCGTTGCCAGTTCACCCAGTTGCGACAGTTCGCCGTTCACGACCCGTTGTTTCACCGAGGTGCCGTTCTCAACCAGTGCAACCGGCATATCGGCCTGCATACCAAATTCGATCAGTTTTTGCTGGATAGTGGCGGCCTGATTCAGCCCCATGTAGAACACCAGCGTCTGTTTCTCTGCCGCCAGGTTTTCCCAGTCCAGTTCGCCGCCGGTTTTCAGGTGTCCGGTAACCAGACGAACGCTCTGGGCGTAGTCCCGGTGGGTCAGCGGAATACCGGAGTAGGCGGAACAGCCGGAAGCTGCCGTAATCCCCGGTACCACGGAGAATGGAATACCAGCGTGACACAGCGTTTCCAGCTCTTCACCACCACGACCAAAGATAAAGGGATCACCGCCTTTCAGACGAACGACGCGTTTGCCCTGTTGTGCTTCCCGCAGCAGAATTTGGTTAATTTCTTCCTGCGGAACACAGTGATAGCCCGCGCGTTTACCCACAAATACGCGGTCGGCGTCGCGACGCACAAGGTTCATGATATCGTCAGAAACCAGGCGGTCATAGACCACCACATCGGCCTGCTGGATCTGCTGCAGTCCTTTCAGCGTCAGAAGACCGGCATCACCAGGACCTGCGCCCACCAGCACGACTTCACCGCGATGATCCAACGGCTCGCGGAGCATCTGCTCAGTGGTTTCTTCCACCGCTTTGTGGTCGGCATTCGCCAGCGACTGCGCCAGTCTGTCGTTAACAAACAGCTTTTCCCAGAAGCGGCGACGTTCGCCCATCGTGGCAAACTGTTTTTTCACCCGGGAACGAAGTTGCCCGGCGAACTGCGCGACCTGGCCCAAATGTTGAGGTAATACGGATTCCAGCTTTTCACGCAGCAGACGGGCCAACACCGGTGAGGTGCCGCCGGAGGAGACCGCTACCATCAGCGGCGAGCGGTCGATAATCGATGGCATGATGAAACTGGCAGCCTTTGGTGCATCCACGACGTTACAGAAGATGCGACGGGATTGTGCGGCATCGCTGACGCGCTGATTCACTGCGTCATCATCGGTCGCGGCAATCGCCAGCCAGCACGGGTCGAGAAGGGTTTCATCAAACGGCCCTTCCACCAGCGTTAACATGTTTTCATTTGCCCATACGGTGAACTGCGGAATAAATGTCAGCGCATTAACCGTTAAACGAGCGCCCGCTTCCAGCAGTAACCGTGCTTTGCGTTCTGCGACATCACCACCGCCGACAATAAGACAGTCACGGTCACGTAGTTGACAAAATATAGGCAAATGATCCACGACATTACCCCTTAATTATTGGCAGCAGCCTCAGTTTGGTTGATTTTTGCCGGAGCAGGTCGCTCCGATTTCGGCGTAGCATACCAATAACCTAATCCCATGAACACGACACCGGACAAAGTATTGCCGAGTGTTACCCACAACAGATTATGACCAATCCCTGCCAGGGTATAGGCTTCGCTGTGGTGACCGAACCAGGAGAGGGCAAACAGCGTCATGTTGGCAACCGAGTGTTCATAGCCGGACGCGATAAACGCCAGCAGACACCACCAGATAGCGATAAATTTCGCGGCGCCTTCAGTACGGATTGCCATCCAGATTGCCAGACAAACCAGCCAGTTACACAGCGCGCCTTTGAAGAAAAGTACGGTTGCCGGTGCCGTGGTTTTCGCCAGCGCGACCGAATGTACGATGCTGGTATCGACCGGCAGCAGGCTGCCGCCGCCCCAACTGTACAGCAGCGCGACGAACACGGAGCCGACCAGGTTACCCAACCAGGTCTGCGGCAAAATTGCCCACATTTGCCCCTGGCTGATGGTGCCCGCTTTGACGCCAAGCGTCAGGAACATCGTGTGACCGGTAAACAGTTCGGAACCGGCAATAATCACCAGCGTTAAGGCGATCCCAAAAGTTGCGCCCATCACCAGCGGACGCACGGACGGGTCGAGTAAATTTCCAAGGGTGAAAATCAGGATGATACCCAGGCCAACGTAAGCTCCAGCCATCGCTGAGCTGACCCAAAAGCCGAGCGGATTATTTGCCGACAGGCGTGCGATGCGCGCAGCGTTAGCCGCACATTTGTTAATCGTATCTGTGAACATGATTATCCTTGAAATGAAAAAATAAAAACGTAACCGTAGGCCGGATAAGGCATTTATGCCGCCATCCGGCAATGCGCTTTTGCAATTTGCCGGATGGCGCTACGCTTATCAGTCCTGTGAAAAAAAGGTCTACCCATTACGTCAAAAAAGGGAGGCGTTGCGCCTCCCTATAATTCATTCGCTGCGCAACTGCACAATGCCGTCTTTCACCCGCGCCTCGTAGCACGCCACGGAATGACTTTCATCCTCCATGCACAGGCCGTCGCTCAGGCGGAAGCGCTGTTTTTTCAACGGGCTGGCGACCCACAATTCACCCTGATGTTCCGCAATCAGCCCACGGGACAGTACGCTGGACTCAAAGAACGGGTCGATGTTGCTGATCGCAAACACCTGGTCGCTGTGATATGGACGAAAGATGGCGACCTGTTCCTCACCTAACAACGCGCAGACGCCGGTTGCTGGCAGGATGTCATCAATGTGGCATATGTTTGTCCACTGGCTCATGCGTTTTCCTCCACCAGAGTAACCGGAATGCGTTCGTACGGTGTGGCCGGACGATGCTGTTCACGTTCAGGTACCACCTGGACGTTCGGATCGCGTTTATCACTGTTGATGAAGTGTCTGAAACGCGTCTGGGCAGACGGCGTGTTGACGGTTTCCGTCCACTCACAGACCACGGCTTCGCGCAGACGGGCCATCTCTTCTTCCAGATGGGCGTTCAGACCCAGCTTGTCGTCGATGATGACGGATCTCAGATACTCGATACCACCTTCCAGATTGTCTAACCACGGCGCGGTACGGGTCAGTTTGTCCGCCGTACGGATGTAGAACATCATGAAACGGTCGAGATAGTTGAGCAGGGTTTCACTGTCGATATCCGCCGCCAACAGATCGGCATGACGAGGTTTCATCCCGCCGTTACCGCAGACGTACAGGTTCCAGCCTTTTTCGGTCGCGATAATCCCCACGTCTTTCCCCTGCGCTTCCGCACATTCACGGGTACAGCCGGAGACGCCGAACTTCATTTTGTGTGGGGTACGAATACCTTTGTAGCGGTTTTCCAGCTCAACGCCGAAGCCCACGCTGTCGCCTACGCCGTAACGGCACCAGGTGCTGCCCACGCAGGTTTTTGCCATTCGCAGCGCTTTGGCATAGGCATGACCGGTTTCAAAACCCGCTTCAATCAGTTGACGCCAGATTTCCGGCAGATCGTCTTTCTGCGCGCCGAACAGGCCGATACGTTGAGAACCGGTGATTTTGGTGTACAGGTTAAATTCACGGGCGATACGACCCACGGCGACCAGGCCTTCCGGGGTGATTTCACCACCGGCAGAGCGTGGGATGACGGAGTAGGTCCCGTCTTTCTGGATATTTGCCAGGAAGTTGTCGTTGGTATCCTGTAGCGGCGTGTGCTGCGGTTTCAGGATGTACTCATTCCAGCAGGAGGCCAGCAGAGAACCCACGGTCGGTTTACACACTTCGCAGCCGTAACCTTTACCGTGTTTCGCCAGCAGTTCCTCGAAGGTTTTGATGCCTTCCACGCGAATCAGATGGAACAGTTCCTGACGTGAGTACGCAAAGTGCTCACACAGGTTGTTATTCACTTCAATACCCTGTTTCGCCAGTTCGGCGTTCAGCACCTGGGTGACCAGCGGGATACAGCCGCCGCAGCCGGTACCGGCTTTGGTTTCGGCCTTCAGCGCGGCAACGGTGTGGCAACCTTTGTTGATGGCGGCGACCAGCATGCCCTTGGTGACGTCGAAACAGGAGCAAATCTGCGCGCTGTCCGGTAGTTTATCCACGCCGATGGACGGTTTACCGCTGCCGGCATGGGCGGGCAGGATCAGCGAGTCCGGGTTTTCCGGCAGTTCGATGGCGTTCAGCACCAGTTGCAGTAGGTTGCCGTAATCGCTGGTATCCCCTACCAGTACAGCGCCAAGCAGCGTTTTGTTATCAGAGCTTACGATAAGGCGTTTGTAGACCTCTTTGCTTTCGTCGAGGTAAACGTAGCTACGGGCACCCGGCGTGCGGCCATGCGCGTCGCCAATACCGCCGACATCAACGCCCAGCAGTTTCAGCTTAGCGCTCAGATCCGCGCCTTCGAAGGCGTTTTCGTTTTCGAGGATATGGTCAACGGCGACCTGCGCCATTTTGTAGCCCGGTGCGACCAGACCGTACACCCGGTTATTCCAGCTGGCACATTCACCGATAGCGTAGATATCCGGGTCGGACGTCTGGCAGGCATCGTTGATCACGATCCCGCCGCGTGGTGCGACCTCAAGACCACACTGCGTCGCCAGCTTGTCGCGTGGGCGAATGCCGGTGGAGAAGACGATGAAATCCACTTCCAGCTCGCTACCGTCGGCAAAACGCATGGTTTTACGCGCTTCGGTGCCTTCCTGAACGATCTCCTGGGTGTTTTTGCTGGTGTGCACACGCACGCCCATGCTTTCAATCTTGCGACGCAGCTGTTCGCCGCCCATATGGTCAAGCTGTTCAGCCATCAACATCGGGGCGAATTCAATCACGTGCGTTTCCACACCGAGGTTTTTCAGCGCGCCTGCCGCTTCCAGACCTAACAGACCACCGCCGACGACTGCACCGCGACGGCTTCGACGGGCACAGGATTCAATCGCGTTGAGGTCTTCAATGGTGCGATAAACAAAGCAGTCCTGGGTTTCGGAACCTTTAATCGGCGGGATCCACGGATAGGAACCGGTCGCCATGACGAGCTTGTCGTAGTAAACCGTACGACCTGCGCTGGAGTGAATAACCTTTTCCTGGCGATTGATGGTAATGGCGCGTTCGCCGACCAGCACGTTAACGCCGTGCTTCTCGTAAAATCCTTCGCGGACCAGAGACAGTTCTTCGGCGGTGTGATGTGAGAAGTAGGATGAAAGGTGCACACGGTCGTATGCCTTGCGGGGTTCTTCGCAGAAAACAGTAATATCGAACAGGCTGGCATCGGATTTATCAAGAAGGTCCTCAATAAAGCGATGGCCGACCATACCATTACCGATAATAGCGAGTCTGACTTTGCTCATTTTTGCCTCGATTTCTTTTCTATTACTGCTTACCTTAACGATTCAGCAACCCCACTTATTGATGCAAATCAAATTCACCTTTATATACTCCTTAAGGGGTATATTGCTGATTTGTCAGCATTTTCTTAAGTTGTGGAAATATCAGACTTTTCGCGATTGTATGAATAACATACAAATTGAGGGGCTTTTAGCGTCGGAGGACTACCACTAGAGATTGGGTGGCCTACGCCGTTCGGGGAAGGGGAGACAAACGATAAAATGCCGGATGGCGGCTGCGCCTAATCCGGCCGGCAAAAACGATCGCCCTGCGTAGGCCGGATAAGACGCAACGCGTTGTTATCCGGCTAATCACATTACTGTGCTGCTGGTGTCCCATGCTGGCGATGACGAGTGACAAAGCCGAGGATGAAGCACATAACGAAGACAATGGCGTACAGGCCATTCGCGGTAAGCAGGGCAGCCTGAGGGCCGCTGTGCGCCACGATAGGACCGGTGACGACAAACGTCAGCATGGTGCCGATGGTGCCGCAGGTCAGTACGAAGTTAACCAGTTTTGGCGAAGCCACTTTGGTCTGCTGCGAACCCAGGGTGATGATGGTGGTATAGATGGCGCTCGAGAAGAAGCCCAGTGCCAGAATACACCACGGCATATGCTCAGGCGTACCGGTGATGAACAGGTACATCAGCACGGTAGCCAGGGCGGCCAGCACCGTCAGAATGCGCTGCAAATCGAAAAAACGCAGAATGAAGCTGAAGGCCCACATCCCGAACATGTACGACATCCAGAAATTGCTGACCAGTGTGCCGGCGTCGTTCAGACTCATTCCCAGCCCTTTTGCGTACTCAGGTACCCAGGAGATGAAGCCCAACTGGCCCAGGATGTAACACAGCGCCGCAATGGACAGGAACAAGACGCCGATGCCCCATTTTTCTTTCACTGCCGGCGTGTCGCTCTGTGGCGCGTGTTTGCCCAGCGGCGGGAATTCGCAGCCAAAGGTCAGAAGGAAAATAACGACATAGACCAGTCCGATACAGGCGTACACCCAATACCATTCGATGCTGCGCGCCAGCAGGAACGCGGCAACCATTGGGAAGATCATCCCAGCCATGCTGAAAAAGGAGTCGGTAAACAGCAGACGAGAGCCGCGCTGACGGCCTTCATACATCTGTGTAATCAGGAACGTACCAATCGACATCGTGATCCCGCTGACCAGCCCCAGTACAAACATCGCAGCGGAGAACAGGGCCAGGCTATGGCTGAACATCAGTCCTGCTACGGCCAGCACCATCAGGATGAAGCCGAAACGCAGCTGCGTTTTCAACGGGATGATTTCCATCAGCCAGGCATTGAGGAAAATGGAGATCAAAATACCGGCGTTCAGGAAGGTGAAAGTGTTACTCATACTGGAAACCGGCAGATGGAAATACTCTGCGATGTTTCCCATCACCATCCCGGTGACAATCACCAACGCACCGGTGAGGGCGTAGGAGAGAAAGCTAATCCATGTGAGCTTGATACGATTGCTGTTAGTCATGACTGGCCTGTAAATGGAAGTAAAGCGCGTTGACAGCGCTGTGGGCGGGCAGATTTTAGGCGTTTTAGTGATGTATTTAAATGTTTATTGGCAACTTCTGGCTGTGTTGCAATTTTTAGTGTGATAAACATCACAATTCTTGGCCGGCCCATCAAAGTTACAGATGTTTCTGGTACGTAAAATTAGGTAAAGGGATGGCCTTGTCCCTGAAGGCTCTTTAGAATCGAACCACTGGCTTTTGTTACCGCTCTCCTAAAGGAAATCTCATGCTCAAATCGACCCTGGCGGCTGTTGCAGCTGTTTTCGCCCTTTCTGCTCTCTCTCCCGCGGCGTTGGCAGCAAAAGGGGATCCGCACGTTTTGCTGACAACCTCTGCAGGTAATATTGAACTGGAACTGAATAGCCAAAAAGCGCCTGTTTCAGTGCAAAACTTTGTCGATTATGTGAACAACGGTTTCTATAACAACACCACGTTTCACCGCGTGATTCCGGGCTTCATGGTCCAGGGCGGTGGCTTCACTGAACAGATGCAGCAGAAGAAACCCAATCCTCCGATTAAAAACGAAGCCGACAACGGCCTGCGCAACACGCGCGGCACCATCGCGATGGCGCGTACTGCCGATAAAGACAGCGCGACCAGCCAGTTCTTTATCAACGTAGCGGATAACGCCTTCCTCGATCACGGCCAGCGTGACTTCGGTTATGCCGTATTTGGTAAAGTTGTGAAAGGGATGGACGTGGCTGATAAGATCTCCCAGGTTCCGACCCATGATGTCGGCCCTTACCAGAATGTGCCGTCAAAACCGGTTGTTATCCTGTCCGCAAAAGTTCTGCCGTAATCCTTTCCCGCGCGGGCATTGCTGGCCCGCGTCGTTTCATCCTCCCTGCGTAACCGCGTTTTGCTGCTTATACTTGTGGCAAACACGGATCAATCAGGGAGGCGTAAAGTGAAAAAACTCACCGACAGGCAAAAATCCCGGCTCTGGGAACAGCAGCGAAACGTGAATTTTCAGGCCAGTCGCCGTCTTGAGGGCGTCGAACATCCGCTAATCACGCTTAATGCCGCAGAGGCGCTGACGCGTCTGGAAGAACTCCGGAGGCACTATGAGCGCTAAAATCGGCGACGACCGCGATCCGTATCTCTACCCCGGACTGAACGTGATGCGTAACCGTCTGGGGATCCACCAGGTCGAACGTCTGGAACAGGCCGCTTACGAACTCACCGCGCTGCGTGCGGCGACCATCGAACTGGGACCGGCGAAGCGCGGGTTACCTCACCTGTGTGCGATTCATCGTCAGCTTTACCAGGACGTTTTCGACTGGGCAGGCCACCTGCGTGAAGTGGATATCTATCAGGGAGATACCCGTTTCTGCCACTTCGCCTACATCGAAAAAGAGGGCAATGCCCTGATGCAGGATCTGGAAGAAGAGGGCTACCTGATGGGACTGCCGGAAGAGAAATTCGTCAATCGTCTTGCGCATTATTACTGTGAGATCAACGTGCTGCATCCGTTTCGTCTCGGCAGCGGCATGGCGCAGCGGATTTTCTTCGAACAACTGGCTATTCATGCCGGTTATCTTCTTCACTGGGGGGATGTTTCGGTGGCGGAGTGGAATCGGGCGAATCAGGAAGGGGCGATGGGCGACCTTAGTGCTTTACAGGCGATATTTCGTAAAGGGGTAAGCGAAGCCGAGGAAACTGAGTAGAATAGCGCGGTTTTCCTGGACCGGAGCCGCCATGATCCTGCTTATCGATAACTACGATTCTTTCACCTGGAACCTCTACCAGTATTTTTGCGAGCTGGGCGCTGACGTGCGGGTTAAGCGTAATGACGAGTTGACGCTGTCGCAGATCGATGCGCTGAATCCGCAAAAAATCGTCATCTCGCCCGGCCCCTGTACCCCGGATGATGCCGGAATTTCGCTGGACGTGATTCGCCACTATGCCGGTCGTTTGCCGATACTGGGTGTTTGTCTGGGGCATCAGGCGATGGCGCAGGCATTTGGCGCGACAATCGTGCGCGCCGCAAAAGTGATGCACGGAAAAACGTCGCCCATCCGCCATACGGGACAGGGCGTGTTTCAGGGGCTAACTAACCCCCTTACCGTCACCCGTTACCATTCGCTTCTCATCGATCCCGCCACGCTTCCCGACTGCTTTGAGGTGACCGCCTGGAGCGAAACGCAGGAGATTATGGGGATCCGCCATACGACGTGGGATCTGGAGGGCGTGCAGTTTCATCCGGAAAGTATTCTCAGCGAACAGGGTCATCAGCTGCTGGCCAATTTCCTCAGTCGGTGATTTGTGGTTGCTATCTGATGATTTTTTATGCATATTTTGTGATTATATTTTCACATTCATTTTTGCGTAACTGGATGGTCATGAGATGGCAACTGAACAAACGGCAGTAACCCGGGCAACTTTTGATGAAGTCATTCTGCCAATTTATGCACCGGCAGAATTTATTCCGGTAAAAGGGAAAGGCAGCCGGGTCTGGGATCAGCAGGGCAAGGACTACGTTGATTTCGCGGGCGGGATTGCGGTGACTGCGCTGGGGCACTGCCATCCGGCGCTGGTGGAGGCCCTGAAAACCCAGGGCGAAACGCTCTGGCATACCAGTAACGTTTTCACCAACGAACCCGCACTGCGTCTGGGGCGAAAAATCATCGACGCCACCTTTGCCGAGCGCGTGCTGTTCATGAACTCCGGGACAGAAGCCAACGAAACGGCGTTCAAGCTGGCGCGTCATTACGCCTGTGTGCGCCATAGCCCGTTCAAAACCAAAATCATTGCCTTTCATAATGCGTTCCACGGCCGCTCGTTGTTTACCGTTACCGTGGGTGGACAGCCGAAGTATTCTGATGGCTTCGGTCCAAAACCGGCGGATATCGTCCACGTTCCGTTTAACGATCTCCACGCCGTGAAGGCGGTGATGGATGACCATACCTGCGCTGTCGTGGTTGAACCTGTACAGGGTGAGGGCGGCGTTCTGGCCGCAACGCCGGCGTTCCTGCAAGGTCTGCGTGACCTCTGCAGTCAGCATCAGGCGCTGCTGGTGTTTGATGAAGTGCAATGCGGAATGGGGCGCACCGGCGACCTCTTTGCCTATATGCACTACGGCGTGACGCCGGATATTCTTACCAGTGCGAAAGCCCTGGGCGGCGGCTTCCCGGTGAGTGCGGTATTGACGACTCAGGAGATCGCCTCAGCGTTTCACGTCGGCTCTCATGGATCAACCTACGGCGGCAACCCGCTAGCCTGCGCGGTAGCAGAGGCGGCGTTCGACATCATCAACACCCCGGATGTGCTGGGCGGCGTGGTGGCGAAACGGCAGAAATTTGTTCAACATCTGCAACAGATTGATGAGCAGTACCACGTGTTTAGCGACATTCGCGGCATGGGCCTGTTGATTGGTGCCGAGTTGCAACCGCAGTACAAAGGACGCGCGCGCGATTTCCTCTATGCGGCGGCGGATGCCGGCGTAATGGTGTTGAATGCGGGGCCGGACGTGATGCGCTTTGCGCCATCGCTGGTGGTGGAAGAGGCGGATATCGACGAAGGGATGCTGCGTTTTGCCGACGCTGTCGCAAAAATTGTCGGTTAACAGTTTGCCTGATGGCACTGCGCTTGTCAGGCTTGTTGTCGATAACACGCTCCATGTAGGCCGGATAAGGCGTTACGCCGCCATCCGGTAATCAGTTAACTCTCTGCCTGATGGCGCTGCGCTTATCAGGCTTGTTGTCGATAACGCGCTCCATGTAGGCCGGATAAGGCGTTACGCCGCCATCCGGCAATCAGTGTTAACCCCGCATATCCCGCAAGCGGCGGCTGAGCCAGATTCCGTGGTGCGGCCGCTGACGCCATGCCACTGACGAGATGGTATGCATAGTGTTCAGGTGGCCGATAACACGCTGCAGATGCTGTTCCAGGGTACTTAACGGTCCGTGGGAAAGCATCTCTGGCGCTTCCAGAATATTCACATCCCCTGAGCTGCCAGGCCCGTCATACTCCAGTCGCTGCTGACAGCGTTGCAGCGCAATTTCACACGATTGCAGGTATCGTTGCGCCAGATCCGGCGTGAGCATCGTATGCTCGCGCGCCAGCGTGGTCATCGCATTGATGTGTTCGACGATAAACTGGCTGTGCGTTACCCACAGCTTCATATCTTCCAGATAATGGGTGTTGAAGCCGGGTTCCTGCATCGCCTGATTGAGCGAGTTGAACAACGTGTTGTGTGCCTGGTTGACCCGCATACGTTGCCAGGCGAGCGGCGTCGGTTGCGGATCGTTGCTTAGAATCAGGCGAATGGCCTCCTGATCGGCCTCCAGCGCGTCATGGGCGTTTTTACGCAACAGACCGCTCTGCCATTGCGGCCACAGCCAGACGGTACCCCCAAATGCAATCAGGCAGCCTATGACCGTATCGACAAATCGCGGGATAATGAACTGCTCGCCGTCCAGCGTCAGGAGTTGCAAGGTATACACCGCGGTGATGGTAAATCCTACCGTCGCCCAACCGTAGTTTTTCCGGATGGTCAGATAGCTGACCAGGGTGATTGCCAGCATCAGTGCCAGCGTATACCCCTCAGGAATATGAAAGTGCAGCGTCACGCCTGCGATAATCAGCCCCACCAGCGTTCCCGCCGAACGGTGCAGAATACGCACGCGGGTGGCACCGTAACCATTTTGCGTCACAAACAGAACGGTCATCAGGATCCAGTAAGGTTTCGGCAGATGTAACGCGGACCCCATCAGACTGGCAATGCTGAGCATTACGCTGATACGCCCGGCGTTACGCAGCGCCGGAGATTTCAACGAGAGGTAGTTTTTCAGCGCCGGCAGCAGCGGTAACCGACGCTGTTTATCGGCCATCAGATCGCGGGCGTAGAGTGGGCGCTGAGTGCGAAGCACGCGGGCGATACGGCTGAAATGCCAGTAACAGAACTGCCCGACGGGGTTATCCGGATGCTGATTAGCAATTTTTTCCAGCGCGCCAATCTGCTTTTGCATGGTGAACCGCGTCGGCAGTCGGTGATAGAGAATGTCATCCGCCAGTACGCGCAGGCGAGCGGCGACCGTTTGCGCATTCCAGCGAATCACCTGTTCCGCATGGCTGCGTTCGACCAGCTTTTGCACTTCTTCCGGCTGATGCAGACTGACGGAGATATGCTCCTGCAGATCCAGTGCTTCCTGAAAGGCGCGCAGCATCCGCTTGTAGTCATTGTTGCGGTGCGCCGACAGCATGTGCATCTGCTGATAGCACTGGGTGATGAGGTCGACCGCTTTCTGCTGGCGCATCAGCAGTGGCGGCAGGGCTTTTTCCGGATCAGTATGCTGGGTCAGCATACTGTATTTGGCTTCGCAGTAATCCGCCAGTTCACGGTATAACAGGCTCAGCGACTCGCGAAGCGGCTGTTCGCGCCAGAGCCAAAACCAGAACCAGTTAAACAATCCGTACCATAGCGTGCCCAGTGCGTAGATCAGCAGAGGCTCCCAGACCGGCATGTTCCCTGCGAGGCTCAGTGTGAAAATCGCTGCAATCAACGAGGCTGGAAGCAGGCGGGCGTGAAGGGAGCTCAATTCCGCAGTGACGCCGAGCGTGAGCGTCAGTCCGGTCAGGATCAGGGGTAACGGTATCGCCTGCGCCAGCAGCAGTTGCATGATCAGGCTACAGCCGGCAAACAGCGACGCCCCGATAATCAGGCGTTTGAAAAAGCGTTTGTGCGGAGTATCAAGCCCGGCAATGTTGCAGCAGGCGGGAACGAGAGAGAAGAGCAGGCCAAGATGTAACTGCCCAATGAGCAGGCCGACGGCCACGGGCAAACAGAGCACCAGCGTTTGACGTAGTGCATAGTTGATTTCTGGGTGATAAATCAGTCTGCGCCACATTGGCAAAACAAAAATGACGCGCTACCTGGTAGCGCGTCATTTCCGATGAGATTAACGAGTGCCGTAAACGACGATCGTTTTACCGTGAGCGGAGATCAGGTTCTGATCTTCCAGCATCTTCAGAATACGACCAACGGTTTCGCGAGAGCAGCCAACGATCTGGCCAATCTCCTGGCGAGTGATTTTGATCTGCATACCGTCCGGGTGAGTCATCGCATCAGGCTGTTTCGCCAGATTCAGCAGCGTCTGGGCGATACGACCGGTCACATCGAGGAAGGCCAGGTTACCGACTTTCTCCGAAGTGACTTGCAGGCGGCGAGCCATTTGGGAAGACAGGCGCATCAGAATATCTGGGTTCACCTGGATCAACTGGCGGAATTTCTTGTAGGAAATTTCAGCCACTTCACACGCTGTTTTCGCTCGAACCCATGCGCTACGTTCCTGGCCTTCTTCAAACAGGCCCAGTTCGCCAATGAAATCACCCTGATTCAGATAAGAAAGGATCATTTCTTTCCCTTCCTCATCTTTAATCAACACTGCCACTGAGCCTTTAACGATGTAGTACAACGTTTCTGCTTTTTCACCCTGGTGAATCAGCGTGCTCTTGGACGGGTACTTATGAATGTGGCAATGAGACAAGAACCATTCAAGTGTCGGGTCTGTTTGCGGTTTGCCAAGCACCATGCGCGATTATCCTCTGTTATAAGCTGTCTCCAGAGCCAAAAAAATCCGCTGTCTCTGGGGTTGCAAAAATGTGCTTCCCTCGTCCTGGGAAGAGGCCGTCAAAAACGAACTGCAGCCTTTAATGTGAAGTCCTCTGCATACATGTAGTACATCAATGTATTACTGTAGCATCCTGACTGTTTTAGCATAGCTTTAGCCGTGTGTCTCCTGGTGTCTCGCTTCAGCATGACGGAGGTCGCCTTCCGTTGCGAGAATTGTTATGTACGCGTAATCTGTCAGGAAAATTGACGCACTGGAGTTAAAAAATATGCAAGCGCGTGTTAAATGGGTTGAAGGGTTAACCTTCCTGGGTGAGTCGGCTTCCGGTCACCAGATTTTGATGGACGGTAACTCCGGTGATAAAGCGCCGAGCCCGATGGAAATGGTGTTGATGGCGGCAGGGGGGTGCAGCGCGATTGACGTGGTTTCTATCCTGCAAAAAGGTCGTCAGGATGTGACGAACTGCGAAGTGAAACTGACTTCAGAACGTCGCGAAGAGGCACCCCGCCTGTTCACCCACATCAATCTGCATTTTATTGTCACGGGTCACGACCTGAAGGATGCCGCCGTTTCGCGTGCGGTCGATCTGTCGGCAGAGAAGTATTGCTCCGTGGCGTTAATGCTGGAAAAAGCGGTCAATATTACCCATTCGTATGAAGTGATTGCTGCCTGATGATCCTTGCCTGATGGCACTGCACTTATCAGGCCTACGACAGGAGTAGGCCGGATAACGCAACGCCGCCATCCGGCAAAATCTTACCTTACTCGATTTTTTTCCCTTCCATCAGTCGCTGTACCAACGGCAACATAATCAGCTCCATGGCCAGCCCCATTTTGCCGCCAGGCACTACCAATGTATTGATGTGAGAAATAAATGAACCTTGCAGCATTGCCAGCAGCCAGGGGAAATCGATCCCTTCCAGATTGCGGAAATGAATCACCACAAAGCTCTCATCTAGCGATGGAATACCTTTGGCTGCAAACGGGTTTGACGTGTCCACGGTGGGGACGCGCTGAAAGTTAATGTGGGTGCGGGAGAACTGCGGCGTAATGTAGTTGATGTAGTCGTCCATAGAACGCACCACGGAATCCATCACCGCTTCACGAGAATGGCCCCGCTCGCTGGTATCACGGATCAGTTTCTGGATCCACTCCAGGTTAACGATGGGGACAACGCCGACCAGCAGGTCAACATGGCTTGCGACCTCATGCTGCGGTGTGACGACACCGCCGTGCAGGCCTTCATAGAACAGCACGTCTGTAGGTTCCGGCAGGGGTTGCCACGGGGTGAAGGTCCCTGGTACCTGGTTCCACGGGACCGCTTCATCGTAGGTATGCAGATATTTGCGCGACTGGCCTTTGCCCGTCTGACCGTACTCAACAAACGTCTGTTCCAGCAGACCGAAGTCATTGGCGTCGGGGCCAAAATAGCTGATGTGGCGTCCGGCGTCGCGCGCTTTGCGGATCGCCATATCCATTTCCGGGCGGGTATAGCGATGAAAACTGTCGCCTTCCACCTCGGCGGCACGCAGGTTGAGCTGCGCAAAAATTTTACGAAACGCGAGGCTGGTGGTGGTGGTCCCCGCGCCGCTGGATCCTGTTACCGCTATCACCGGATGTTTGGCAGACATGTTAACTCCATCAATAAATTGATTTTTTATTATAGTCGGCCGATAGCGTGCAGGTTATTCGCGAAATGGTTTGTGCGGCATGATGTTGACGGTTTCGTGCAACTCGGACCACACCAGTATCGCTTCTCCACACTGCAACTGGCGTTTAACGTCGGCGACTTTTTGCTCAAGGGTACGTTCATGTTCACCATAATCGGTGCCTTCGCGCAACACAAAGCTTTCGATCAGATTGTCCAGCGTCTCGGGGGAAAGGTCTTGCCAGGGGATCTGCATAATTATGCCTCCAGGTACGGTGTCAGCCAGTCAGGAATGCGCGACTCGAGCCACATTTCTGGCCGACGCAATGTCCCGCCGATAAACCCGACGTGACCGCCGTGTTCCGTTAACTGATATTCCACCTGCGGCGGTAAATCTTCCGCTTTGGGGATCACATGACTGTCCATAAACGGGTCGTCTTTCGCGTGGATGATCAGCGTCGGAATGGCGATGTCACTGAGCAAGGGCATTGCGCTACACTGACGATAGTAGTCGATAGCATCGGCGAAACCGTGAATTTTGGCGGTGATGAGATCGTCAAACTCACGGATACGGCGCAAGGATTTCAACTGCGCCAGGCTTACCGGTAGCGAACCGGGATAGGCCGCCAGCTTGCGTGACGCGTTAGCCTTCAGCAGGTTGAGCAGATAGCGCTGATAAACACGGGAAAAGCCTTTATCCATATGGTAGCTGCAGGCTTCCAGCACAAAGGGCGCTGAGACAATGACCGCCGCGTCGAGCGGGATGTTTTTTCCCTCTTTTGCCAGCAGACACGCCAGCACGTTTCCGCCAAGCGAATAGCCCACGGCGGCCGTTGGCGCATTGCCAAATTCCCGCTGCAACCAGCCTAAGAACCAGGTCCCGTCTTCGGTTTCGCCCGAGTGATAAATGCGATTCAGACGATTGGGCTCGCCGCTGCAGCCGCGAAAATGCATCACCACGCCAAGCCAGCCACGATTCTTTGCCGCTTCAATCAGGCCATGCGCGTACGGACTGTTCAGACTGCCTTCCAGACCATGAAACACCACCAGGCGCGGCTTGTGCTTCGCCTGATGCGGATCTTCACTCCATGCCAGATCAACAAAGTCGCCGTCGGGTAATTCCAGACGCTGCCAGTGGGCGTCGAAATTCACTTTTCGCCGGATCAAACGCGGCAGCATGGTCTGCAAATGACAGTTACTGATACCGCGCATCGGGCGAAATTCGTCACTGCTGCCGTTCGGCATTTCAGGATCGTGAAGGATTACGTGTGTCATCGCCGTTACTCGCTCAGCATCTGCTCGAGTTGCTCCTGGGCGTCCAGCCAGGCCATTTCGCACTCTTCCAGTCCGGCTTTGGCGCTGGCCTGCTGTTGCAGACATTCCGTCAGCTCGGCTTTGCGGCCCTGGTCGTAAAGTTCGCTGTCGCCCAGCTTCTCTTCCGCCTGCGCCAACTGCGCGTTCAGTTTCTCCATCTCTTTTTCCAGACGGGCTATCTCCTTACGCAGCGGCTGGGTTTGCGTGCGCAGTTCGGCTTCACGACGCTTCTGATCTTTACGCGCCTGCGCGCTGTTGACGTTCTCTTTTGGGGCGTCGTCAGCCTGGTTTTCCTGCTTCTGCACGTCGCTCAGCCACTGCTGATAATCTTCCAGATCGCCATCGAACGGCTCGACCTTGCGGTCATGCACCAGATACAGATCGTCGGTCGTGGAGCGCAGCAAATGGCGGTCGTGCGAGACCACCACCAGTGCGCCTTCAAATTCAATCAACGCTTCGGTTAACGCCTGACGCATGTCGAGATCAAGGTGGTTGGTCGGTTCATCGAGCAGTAGCAGGTTCGGCCGCTGCCAGACGATCAGCGCCAGCACCAGTCGTGCCTTTTCGCCACCGGAGAAACGGCGTGTCTCTTCGCTGACTTTATCTCCCTGGAAGCCGAAACCGCCCAGATAATCGCGTAGCTTCTGTTCCAGCTCTTGTGGCACCAGTCGCACCAGATGCTGCAACGGCGACTCATCCGCGCGCAAATACTCGAGCTGGTGTTGAGCGAAGTAACCGAGCTTGATGCCCTTCGCCAGCCCGATTTCACCGCTGACGGGAGTCAGTTCACCTGCCAGCAGTTTGATGAGCGTGGATTTACCCGCGCCGTTACGTCCCAGCAGGCCAATGCGCGAACCCGGCACCAGGTTCAGTTTGATCGAGTCCAGGATAATGCGTTCACCATAACCGGCGCTCACTTTCTCCATTTTCAGCAGCGGGTTCGGCAGGCTCTCCGGCGCGCGGAAGCTGAAATGGAACGGGTTGTCGACATGCGCCGGGGCAATCAGCTCCATGCGTTCCAGCATCTTGATACGGCTCTGCGCCTGCTTCGCTTTCGTGGCTTTGGCGCGGAAGCGATCAATGTAGCTTTGCAGATGCGCCACGCGCTCCTGTTGGCTTTCGTACATCGCCTGCTGCTGGGCCAGACGCGTTGCACGTTGAATTTCAAACGCGCTGTAGTTGCCGGTGTACTCGAACAGGGTTTGTTGTTCGATATGAATGATTTTATCCACCACCGGATCGAGGAAGTCGCGGTCGTGGGAGATCAGAATCAGAGTGCCCTGATAGCTCTTCAGCCATTTTTCCAGCCAGATAACTGCATCCAGATCGAGGTGGTTGGTCGGTTCATCGAGCAGGAGGAGATCGGAGCGACAAATTAACGCCTGGGCCAGGTTGAGACGCATACGCCAGCCGCCGGAAAAGTCGCTCACCGGACGTTCCAGTTGTTCATTAGAGAAGCCGAGACCATGCAACAGGCTGGCCGCGCGGGAACGCACGGTCCAGGCGTCGATGGCATCCAGCTTGCCGTGGACGGTGGCAATGGCGTGTCCATCGTTACGTTCGTTGGCGTCGTGCAACTGCGCTTCCAGTTGACGGTATTCGCGGTCGCCGTCAATGACATATTCCAGCGCGGGCTGGGGCAGTGCCGGTGTTTCCTGATTTACCCATGCCAGTTGCCAGCTTCCGGGGAAGGTAAAACCGCCGGCATCTGCGATGATTTCATTTTTCAGCAATGCCAGCAGGGTAGATTTCCCGCAGCCGTTCTTACCCACCAGACCGACTTTCTGGCCCGGATTGATGGTGGCAGTGGCATTGTCCAGTAAGACGCGCACGCCGCGACGAATTTGTAACGAGGAGAAAACAATCATAAGGTGCCGTATGTTCAGACTATGTTAATTTATCATTATGATAATGTAAGGTGTGGGCCATTTTCCGCACCGGGCCGCAATGGTAGCCCAAAACGACGACTATACACAAAAACAGAAACAAAACCGGGAGGGGGATGATGTCTCAGCCAGCAAAGGTCTTGCTGCTGTATGCCCATCCGGAATCTCAGGACTCGGTGGCAAATCGGGTACTGCTTAAGCCGGCCACGCAGCTCAGCAACGTTACGGTGCACGATCTCTACGCGCACTATCCTGATTTTTTTATCGATATCCCGCATGAGCAGGCGTTACTGCGTGAGCATGACGTGATCGTGTTTCAGCATCCGCTGTACACCTATAGCTGTCCGGCACTGCTCAAAGAGTGGCTGGATCGCGTGTTGAGCCGTGGCTTTGCCAGCGGCCCCGGGGGAAATCAGCTTGCGGGAAAGTACTGGCGCAGCGTCATCACCACCGGTGAACCGGAGAGCGCCTATCGCTATGACGCGCTGAATCGCTATCCAATGAGCGATGTATTGCGGCCATTCGAACTGACGGCAGGAATGTGCCGAATGCACTGGCTGAGTCCCATTATTATCTACTGGGCCAGACGACAAAGCGCGCAGGAGCTGGAAAGCCATGCAAAAGCGTATGGCGACTGGCTTGCTCATCCCGTTCCTGTGGGAGGCCGCTGATGGAAGGTTCCGATTTATTGACCGCGGGAGTGCTGTTTCTCTTCGCGGCGGTGGCTGCGGTGCCTCTGGCATCGCGGCTGGGTATTGGCGCCGTGTTGGGCTATTTGCTGGCGGGGATTGCCATTGGTCCGTGGGGACTGGGGTTCATCAGCGACGTGGATGAAATCCTCCACTTCTCCGAGCTGGGCGTTGTGTTTCTGATGTTTATCATCGGACTGGAGCTGAATCCGTCGAAACTCTGGCAGCTTCGACGTTCTATCTTTGGCGTCGGAGCGGCGCAGGTTTTGCTCAGCGCGGCGCTGTTGGCCGGATTGCTGATGTTGACTGATTTCTCATGGCAGGCGGCGGTCGTCGGCGGGATTGGCCTCGCGATGTCGTCAACTGCGATGGCGCTGCAACTGATGCGCGAAAAAGGGATGAACCGCAGCGAATCCGGGCAGTTGGGCTTTTCGGTTTTACTGTTCCAGGATCTGGCTGTGATCCCGGCATTAGCGCTGGTGCCGCTGTTAGCCGGGTCGGCGGATGAACACTTTGACTGGATGAAGATCGGCATGAAGGTGCTGGCGTTTGCCGGCATGCTGATTGGCGGACGCTATTTGCTGCGCCCGGTATTCCGGTTTATTGCGGCGTCCGGTGTGCGCGAAGTGTTTACCGCCGCCACGCTGCTGCTGGTGCTGGGATCGGCACTGTTTATGGATGCGCTGGGGCTGTCGATGGCGCTCGGCACGTTTATCGCGGGGGTGCTGCTAGCGGAAAGCGAATACCGGCATGAGCTGGAAACCGCGATCGATCCGTTCAAGGGACTGCTGCTGGGCCTCTTCTTCATTTCGGTCGGGATGTCGCTCAATCTGGGCGTGCTGTACACCCATCTGTTGTGGGTCGTGGCAAGCGTGGTGGTGCTGGTGGCGGTCAAAACGCTGGTCCTTTATCTGCTGGCGCGACTGTACGGTCTGCGCAGTTCTGAAAGAATGCAGTTTGCTGGCGTATTGAGTCAGGGGGGAGAGTTTGCCTTTGTGCTGTTCTCGAGCGCGTCATCGCAGCGGCTGTTTCAGGGCGACCAGATGGCGCTTCTGCTGGTGACCGTCACGCTGTCGATGATGACCACGCCGATGCTGATGAAGCTTATCGACAAATGGCTTTCCCGCCAGCTTAACGGTCCGGATGAAGAAGATGAAATGCCGTGGGTCGAGGATGACAAGCCGCAGGTCATCGTGGTGGGCTTTGGTCGTTTTGGTCAGGTCATCGGTCGTTTGCTGATGGCAAATAAGATGCGCATTACCGTGCTGGAGCGGGACATCAGTGCGGTGAATCTGATGCGCAAATACGGCTATAAG
Organism: Citrobacter sp. Ct235; assembly: GCF_030332305.1. NCBI lineage: Bacteria > Pseudomonadati > Pseudomonadota > Gammaproteobacteria > Enterobacterales > Enterobacteriaceae > Citrobacter > Citrobacter sp. Ct235. The sequence continues at coordinate 9,323 of NZ_JAOWIC010000041.1, read as the reverse complement.
GTTTATTACGGTGATGCGACGCAGGTGGACCTGCTGCGTTCTGCCGGTGCCGAGGCGGCGGAATCCATCGTCATTACCTGTAATGAGCCGGAAGATACGATGAAGCTGGTGGAGATCTGCCAACAGCATTTTCCGCATTTGCATATTCTTGCGCGAGCGCGCGGACGTGTCGAAGCACATGAGTTATTACAGGCGGGGGTCGTGCAGTTTTCCCGTGAGACCTTCTCCAGTGCACTGGAGCTGGGGCGCAAAACGCTGGTGTCGTTGGGAATGCATCCCCATCAGGCGCAGCGGGCGCAACTGCATTTCCGCCGGCTGGATATGCGGATGCTGAGGGAGCTCATCCCGATGCATACCGATACGCTACAAATCTCTCGCGCCAGAGAAGCCAGACGCGAGCTGGAGGAGATTTTCCAGCGCGAGATGCAACAAGAGCGACGCCAACTGGATGGCTGGGATGAATTCGAATAGAGGATAAGTATGGCAATCCGTAAACGTTTTATTGCAGGGGCGAAATGCCCTTCCTGCCAGGCGCAGGATTCTCTGGCGATGTGGCGCGAGAATAATATCGATATTGTTGAATGTGTTAAGTGCGGGCATCAGATGCGGGAAGCGGATAAAGAAGTCCGCGATCACGTGCGCAAAGAAGAGCAAGTGATCGGGATCTTTCATCCAGACTAGCGATATGGCCCGAGATTTTTTAAGCTAAGGGGTACACAGGTGCAGATTTCCGCTACAATCTGCGCCAGCAATTTTCCCACGCTCAGGAGATATCATGAAAGTAGCAAAAGACCTGGTGGTCAGCCTGGCCTATCAGGTACGTACAGAAGACGGTGTGTTGGTTGATGAGTCTCCGGTGAGTGCGCCGCTGGACTACCTGCATGGTCACGGTTCCCTGATCTCTGGCCTGGAAACAGCGCTGGAAGGTCACGATGTTGGCGACAAATTTGATGTTGCTGTAGGCGCGAACGACGCTTACGGTCAGTACGACGAAAACCTGGTGCAGCGCGTTCCTAAAGACGTCTTCATGGGCGTTGATGAACTGCAGGTTGGCATGCGTTTCCTGGCTGAAACTGACCAGGGTCCGGTACCGGTAGAAATTACCGAAGTGGAAGACGACCACGTTGTGGTTGATGGCAACCACATGCTTGCAGGTCAGAATCTGAAGTTCAACGTTGAAGTTGTGGCGATCCGCGAAGCGACCGAAGAAGAGCTGGCTCATGGCCACGTTCACGGTGCGCACGGTCACGACCATGAGCACGATCACGACGGCTGCTGCGGCGGTCACGGCCATGACCACGGTCACGAGCACGGCGGCGAAGGCTGCTGCGGTGGTGGCGGTAAAGGCAACGGCGGCTGCGGTTGCCACTAAAAGGTCATAATGCCTGATGGCGCTACGCTTATCAGGCCTACGGGTTCATTGGTATGAGTAGGCCGGATAAGGCGCTTGCGCCGCCATCCGGCAATGAGCCACAAAAAAGCGGGATAAACCCGCTTTTTTTATGTCTCAATAATGAGGCGGCGGCGTCTCTTCGGCCTGAGAGGCGATATTGGAAGGCTGGCTCGCCTTGAGTTTCTCCGTCAGCAGTCGCAGATGATCGCGCAATTTGGCCATTTCCATCTCGTGAGCGGTTACCGTTACGTTGAGCTCTTCAATGGTGATTTCCTGAAAAGCCAGCCGACTTTCCAGCTCGGCCAGTCGGGTTTCCATCGTTGTATCCTGCATGATTCACCTCATCGATTGTCTCTGGTCGCGGCGGATTCTACTTAACTTTATCCGAATACACAGCCCTGATTCCTTCTCATCGAAACTAATTTAAACAAAAAGAGTCTCAAAAGAAGCGATTATCAGGTATGTCTGTATGTTGATTTGTTCAACAACGCTTTATAGTACGCTTCTCACATAAAAGTTAACCATGGGGTGAGATGCCCCGGCCCTGGAGATATGGATGAAATCACTGTTTAAAGTCACTCTGCTGGCGACCACGATGGCCGTTGCTCTGCACGCCCCGATCACCTTCGCAGCCGAAGCCGCAAAACCGGCCGCCGCTGCTGACAGCAAAGCCGCGTTCAAAAATGACGACCAGAAATCGGCTTATGCACTGGGCGCATCGCTGGGCCGCTATATGGAAAACTCCCTGAAAGAGCAGGAAAAACTGGGCATCAAACTGGACAAAGACCAACTGATCGCCGGCGTTCAGGATGCGTTTGCTGATAAGAGCAAACTGTCTGACCAGGAAATCGAACAGACTCTGCAAGCATTTGAAGCACGCGTGAAAGCCTCCGCTCAGGCGAAGATGGAAAAAGACGCGGCTGACAACGAAACCAAAGGCAAAGAGTTCCGCACCAAGTTTGCGAAAGAGAAAGATGTGAAGACCTCTTCAACGGGCCTGCTCTACAAAGTGGAGAAAGCCGGTACGGGCGAAGCGCCGAAAGACAGCGACACTGTGGTGGTGAACTACAAAGGGACGCTGATCGACGGTAAAGAGTTCGATAACTCCTATACCCGTGGCGAGCCGCTCTCTTTCCGTCTGGACGGTGTGATTCCTGGCTGGACTGAAGGTCTGAAGAACATTAAGAAAGGCGGGAAGATCAAGATGGTCATCCCACCAGAGCTGGCTTACGGTAAAACCGGCGTTCCGGGGATCCCAGCTAACTCCACGCTGGTATTCGACGTAGAACTGCTGGATATCAAGCCGGCACCGAAGGCGGATGACAAGCCAGAAGCAGCAGCAGAAGCTGATGCAAAAGCAGCAGATGCCGCTAAAAAATAAAAATTGAGAACCGCCGCCGAACAGAGCGGCGGTTTTTTTATGCAGGCCGGATACATACACAAAATCATTCAAGTTGCATCAAGGCGGTCAGGGAGTGAATCCCCTGGCGCGTACATCAGTACGTGACTGGGGCGAACGAGCGAAACCAACGCTGAGGCAGTCTGAAGGATGACGTGTATAATTAATAGTGGAAAGTGGAAGCCCCTCTGTATTAATTTAACCATCCACAAAATTAATGAGCCTGCCCTGAAAACATAACGACAGGCTCCTGAAAAGGAGTGTTTTTTTTCATGTCCAGGTCGCTTTTAACCAACGAAACCAGTGAGCTCGACTTACTGGATCAACGTCCTTTCGATCAAACCGACTTTGATATTCTGAAATCCTACGAAGCGGTGGTGGACGGGTTAGCGATGCTCATTGGTTCTCACTGTGAAATCGTATTGCACTCTTTGCAGGATTTGAAATGTTCCGCTATTCGCATTGCCAATGGTGAACACACGGGACGTAAAATCGGTTCACCGATTACTGACCTTGCGTTACGAATGCTGCACGATATGACCGGTGCAGATAGCAGCGTTTCCAAATGCTATTTTACCCGTGCGAAAAGCGGCGTTCTGATGAAGTCAGTGACGATTGCCATTCGCAATCGCGAGCATCGCGTGATTGGTCTGCTGTGCATCAACATGAACCTTGATGTCCCGTTCTCGCAGATCATGAATACCTTTATTCCGCCGGAGACCCCGGAAGTCGGATCGTCTGTTAACTTCGCCTCTTCTGTAGAAGATCTGGTGACGCAGACGCTGGAGTTCACCATTGAAGAGGTGAACGCCGATCGTAATGTCTCCAATAATGCCAAGAACCGCCAGATCGTTCTGAATCTGTATGAGAAAGGCATCTTCGATATTAAGGACGCGATCAACCAGGTTGCCGATCGTCTGAATATCTCCAAGCACACCGTGTACCTCTATATTCGCCAGTTCAAGAGTGGTGACTTCCAGGGGCAAGATAAGTAATGCGTTTTGCCATTGTGGTTACCGGTCCGGCATATGGTACCCAGCAGGCGAGCAGCGCACTGCAGTTTGCTCAGGCGCTGATTGAAGAAGGCCATACGTTAAGCAGCGTCTTTTTCTATCGGGAAGGCGTGTATAACGCCAACCAACTGACCTCTCCGGCCAGTGATGAATTTGATCTGGTCCGGGCCTGGCAACAAATGAATACACAGCATGGCGTTGAACTGAACATCTGTGTGGCGGCGGCACTGCGTCGCGGTGTGGTCGATGAAACTGAAGCGGGCAGGCTGGGGCTGGCGTCTGCCAATCTGCAGCCGGGTTTTATCCTCAGCGGACTGGGCGCGCTGGCACAAGCCTCACTTACCTGCGATCGCGTGGTACAGTTCTGATGAAACGTATTGCCTTTGTCTTTTCCACCATGCCGCACGGGAGTGCATCGGGTCGCGAAGGGCTGGACGCGCTGTTGGCCACCTCGGCATTAACCGAAGAGATCGGCGTCTTCTTTATTGGTGATGGCGTCTTTCAGATCCTGCAGGGACAAAAACCGGATGTCATTCTGGCCCGCGACTATATTGCGACCTTCAAACTTCTGGGACTGTACGATATCGAACAGTGCTGGTTATGTGCCGCCTCGCTGCGCGAGAGGGGACTCGGGGAAGGCGTAAGTTTTGTCGTTGATGCGACACCGCTGGAGCCAGACGCGCTGCGTCGCGAACTGGGCAACTATGATGTCATCCTGAGGTTTTGAGGTTCTCATGCTGCATACTTTACACCGCTCCGCGTGGCACTCTGATTTCTCTGCTATTCAGCGCCTGATCGCAGAAGGCGATGAACTTTTATTGCTCCAGGATGGCGTCGTCGCCGCAGTAGAAGGCAGCCGCTTCCTTGAAAGCCTGCAAAATACCCCCATAACTGTTTACGCACTGAAAGAAGACATTGAAGCTCGCGGTTTGGGTGGTCAAATTTCAGACAGTGTCGTCAGGGTTGACTATACTGACTTCGTCAGACTTACGGTTAAGCACGCCAGCCAGATGGCCTGGTGATTGTGTGATCGCTGTATATTTCTTGACACCTTTTCGACACCGCCCTAAAATTCGGCGTCCTCATATTGTATGAGGTCGTTTTATTACGTGTTTACGAAGCAAAAGCTAAAACCAGGAGCTATTTAATGGCAACAGTTAACCAGCTGGTACGCAAACCACGCGCTCGCAAAGTTGCAAAAAGCAACGTGCCTGCGCTGGAAGCATGCCCGCAAAAACGTGGTGTATGTACTCGTGTATATACTACCACTCCTAAAAAACCGAACTCCGCACTGCGTAAAGTATGCCGTGTTCGTCTGACTAACGGTTTCGAAGTGACTTCCTACATCGGTGGTGAAGGTCACAACCTGCAGGAGCACTCCGTGATCCTGATCCGTGGCGGTCGTGTTAAAGACCTCCCGGGTGTTCGTTACCACACCGTACGCGGTGCGCTTGACTGCTCTGGCGTTAAAGACCGTAAGCAAGCTCGCTCCAAGTATGGCGTGAAGCGTCCTAAGGCTTAATGGTTCTCCGTTAAGTAAGGCCAAACGTTTTAACTTAAATGTCAAACTAAACTCGTAGAGTTTTGGACAATCCTGAATTAACAACGGAGTATTTCCATGCCACGTCGTCGCGTCATTGGTCAGCGTAAAATTCTGCCGGATCCGAAGTTCGGATCAGAACTGCTGGCTAAATTTGTAAATATCCTGATGGTAGATGGTAAAAAATCTACTGCCGAAACAATCGTATACAGCGCGCTGGAGACCCTGGCTCAGCGCTCTGGTAAATCTGAACTGGAAGCTTTCGAAGTCGCTCTCGAAAACGTGCGCCCGACTGTCGAAGTTAAGTCTCGCCGCGTTGGTGGTTCTACTTATCAGGTACCAGTTGAAGTCCGTCCGGTTCGTCGTAATGCCCTGGCAATGCGTTGGATCGTTGAAGCTGCTCGTAAACGCGGTGATAAATCCATGGCTCTGCGCCTGGCGAACGAACTTTCTGATGCTGCAGACAACAAAGGTACTGCAGTTAAGAAACGTGAAGACGTTCACCGTATGGCAGAAGCCAACAAGGCGTTCGCACACTACCGTTGGTAATCCCTTCGGAGTTTTAGTCACCAAGCGGGCGCTTCCAGTAAGCAGCCCGCTTTGGGCTACTTAAATTGAACGCCTAAAAGATAAACGAGGAATCAAATGGCTCGTACAACACCCATCGCACGTTACCGTAACATCGGTATCAGTGCGCACATCGACGCCGGTAAAACCACTACTACCGAACGTATTCTGTTCTACACCGGTGTAAACCATAAAATCGGTGAAGTTCATGACGGCGCGGCCACCATGGACTGGATGGAGCAGGAGCAGGAACGTGGTATTACTATCACTTCCGCAGCGACTACTGCATTCTGGTCTGGTATGGCTAAGCAGTATGAACCGCATCGTGTAAACATCATCGACACCCCGGGGCACGTTGACTTCACAATCGAAGTAGAACGTTCCATGCGTGTTCTTGATGGTGCGGTAATGGTTTACTGCGCAGTTGGTGGTGTTCAGCCGCAGTCTGAAACCGTATGGCGTCAGGCAAACAAATATAAAGTTCCGCGCATTGCGTTCGTTAACAAAATGGACCGTATGGGTGCGAACTTCCTGAAAGTTGTTGGTCAGATCAAAACCCGTCTGGGCGCGAACCCTGTTCCGCTGCAGCTGGCAATTGGCGCTGAAGAAGCGTTCACCGGTGTTGTTGACCTGGTGAAAATGAAAGCCATCAACTGGAACGAAGCAGATGCAGGCGTTACCTTCACTTATGAAGATATCCCGGCTGACATGCAGGAACTGGCTGAAGAATGGCACCAGAACCTGATCGAGTCCGCTGCGGAAGCTTCTGAAGAGCTGATGGAGAAATACCTGGGTGGTGAAGAACTGACTGAAGAAGAGATCAAAAAAGCTCTGCGTCAGCGCGTTCTGAACAACGAAATCATCCTGGTAACCTGTGGTTCTGCATTTAAGAACAAAGGTGTTCAGGCGATGCTGGATGCGGTAATTGATTACCTGCCATCCCCGGTTGACGTACCTGCGATCAACGGTATCCTGGACGACGGTAAAGATACGCCTGCTGAGCGTCACGCTAGCGACGAAGAGCCTTTCTCTGCACTGGCATTCAAAATCGCTACCGACCCGTTCGTGGGTAACCTGACCTTCTTCCGTGTGTACTCCGGTGTGGTTAACTCTGGTGATACCGTACTGAACTCCGTGAAATCTGCACGTGAGCGTTTCGGCCGTATCGTTCAGATGCACGCTAACAAACGTGAAGAGATCAAAGAAGTTCGCGCGGGCGACATCGCTGCTGCGATCGGTCTGAAAGACGTAACCACTGGTGACACCCTGTGTGACCCGGATGCGCCGATCATTCTGGAGCGTATGGAATTCCCTGAGCCGGTAATTTCTATCGCCGTAGAACCGAAAACCAAAGCTGACCAGGAAAAAATGGGTCTGGCTCTGGGTCGTCTGGCTAAAGAAGACCCGTCATTCCGCGTATGGACTGACGAAGAATCTAACCAGACCATTATCGCCGGTATGGGTGAACTGCACCTCGACATCATCGTTGACCGTATGAAGCGTGAATTCAACGTTGAAGCGAACGTCGGTAAACCTCAGGTTGCTTACCGCGAAGCGATTCGTGCGAAAGTTACCGATATCGAAGGTAAACACGCCAAGCAGTCTGGTGGTCGCGGTCAGTATGGTCATGTTGTTATCGACATGTACCCACTGGAGCCGGGTTCTAACCCGAAAGGCTACGAGTTCGTCAACGACATTAAAGGTGGTGTAATCCCTGGCGAATACATCCCGGCCGTTGATAAAGGTATCCAGGAGCAGCTGAAAGCCGGCCCGCTGGCAGGTTACCCGGTTGTTGATATGGGTGTTCGTCTGCACTTCGGTTCTTACCATGACGTTGACTCCTCTGAACTGGCGTTTAAACTGGCTGCGTCTATTGCCTTTAAAGAAGGCTTTAAGAAAGCTAAACCAGTTCTGCTTGAGCCAATCATGAAGGTTGAGGTAGAAACGCCGGAAGAAAACACCGGTGATGTTATCGGTGACTTGAGCCGTCGTCGCGGTATGCTGCGCGGTCAGGAATCCGAAGTCACTGGCGTTAAGATCCACGCTGAAGTTCCGCTGTCTGAAATGTTCGGATATGCAACTCAGCTGCGTTCTCTGACCAAAGGTCGCGCATCGTACACTATGGAATTCCTGAAGTATGATGATGCACCGAACAACGTTGCTCAGGCCGTAATCGAAGCCCGTGGTAAATAATCCACAGGATTAAAACCTAAGTCCCGTGCTCTCTCCACAAGGGGAGAGCGCTATAGTAAGGAATATAGCCGTGTCTAAAGAAAAATTTGAACGTACAAAACCGCACGTTAACGTCGGCACCATCGGCCACGTTGACCACGGTAAAACTACCCTGACCGCTGCCATCACTACCGTACTGGCTAAAACCTACGGCGGTGCTGCTCGCGCATTCGATCAGATCGATAACGCGCCGGAAGAAAAAGCTCGTGGTATCACCATCAACACCTCTCACGTTGAATATGACACCCCGACTCGCCACTACGCGCACGTAGACTGCCCGGGCCACGCCGACTATGTTAAAAACATGATCACCGGTGCTGCGCAGATGGACGGCGCGATCCTGGTTGTTGCTGCGACTGACGGCCCGATGCCGCAGACTCGTGAGCACATCCTGCTGGGTCGTCAGGTAGGCGTTCCGTACATCATCGTGTTCCTGAACAAATGCGACATGGTTGATGACGAAGAACTGCTGGAACTGGTAGAGATGGAAGTTCGTGAACTGCTGTCTCAGTACGATTTCCCGGGCGACGACACGCCGATCGTTCGTGGTTCTGCTCTGAAAGCGCTGGAAGGCGAAGCAGAGTGGGAAGCGAAAATCATCGAACTGGCTGGCTTCCTGGATTCTTACATCCCGGAACCAGAGCGTGCGATTGACAAGCCGTTCCTGCTGCCGATCGAAGACGTATTCTCCATCTCCGGTCGTGGTACCGTTGTTACCGGTCGTGTAGAGCGCGGTATCATCAAAGTTGGCGAAGAAGTTGAAATCGTTGGTATCAAAGAGACTGCCAAGTCTACCTGTACTGGCGTTGAAATGTTCCGCAAACTGCTGGACGAAGGCCGTGCGGGTGAGAACGTAGGTGTTCTGCTGCGTGGTATCAAACGTGAAGAAATCGAACGTGGTCAGGTACTGGCTAAGCCGGGTACCATCAAGCCGCACACAATGTTCGAATCCGAAGTGTACATTCTGTCCAAAGACGAAGGCGGCCGTCATACTCCGTTCTTCAAAGGCTACCGTCCGCAGTTCTACTTCCGTACAACTGACGTGACTGGCACCATCGAACTGCCGGAAGGCGTAGAGATGGTAATGCCGGGCGACAACATCAAAATGGTTGTTACCCTGATCCACCCGATCGCGATGGACGACGGTCTGCGTTTCGCAATCCGTGAAGGCGGCCGTAC